>CAVTOL010000031.1:0-134233 GCA_963736375.1 uncultured Actinomycetota bacterium | reverse complement strand
TTAGCCACGACGCCGGGCCGGTTCGTTCCGCGGTGGTCGTGAGCCAGATCCGCAGGATCTGGACGAGGAGGATGTCCACGAGGCGGTCCAGGACCGCTGCGGCGCCCGGTCGGGGCAGGCCGAGCTCGTGCGCGAACAGGCGGAGCGTTGATTCCAGGCCTGCCTCTGCGCGTGGGCGGGGACGTGCACGACGTCGGGTAAGAGCGTGAGCAGCGGTAAGGTAACGGCTGGGTCTTGCCGGTAGGACGCGCACAAGATGCGGGTCTGGACGGTGCCGGTGCCGACGGTGAGCTCATCGCCTGCTGTGAGGGCTTGCCGTGCGGCCAGATGGTCGAAGGGCTCGGTGGCGACGTCGGGAGCGCTGGCGAGGGTGTGAGCGGCGCCTGCGGGCAACAGGACGACGTCGCCGGGCATGAGCCGAATGTCGGGCGGACCGACGGCGTCAGGCCGTTCGGAGATGCGCAACCAGGCGGTGCCGTCGGTGATGGCGTGGAAGGCCGCGCCGGGGACGGCGTGCAGTGACAGGCCCCAGGGTTCGGCGGCGTTGACGGTCGCGGCCACCGTGCCCCGTACGCCCGCCACCGCGAGCACGAGGCCAGCGCGTCCACGCCACTACCCTACCGAAGCTTGTCTGTACGGCGATGATGTGCGCCTTACGGACAAGATTCTGCACTGATCAGGCATCGCAACCCGCATTGATTGCTAGGTACGGTGCATTTACCGGACCCGCTGGTCGAGCCGGTTTTCGCAACGATGGGGGAGATGGCATTTCATGCAGATCAACGGAAGCGTGGCTCTGGTCACCGGCGCCAACCGGGGGCTGGGTGCTCGCCTGGTGCAGGCGCTGTTGGACGCCGGAGCGGCCAAGGTCTACGCCGCCTCACGCACTCCCGGCACGGTCGCGGCGCACGTCATGGCCGATCGGAGGGTAGCGACGCTCACCCTGGACATCACCGATCCGGTCAGCGTGCGGACTGCCGCCGAGGTGGCGGGGGATGTGACCCTCTTGGTCAACAACGCCGGGGTGCTCGGGTTCGGCACCGCATTGGACGGAAGCCTGGACGTGTTCGAGCGTGTCCTGCGCACCAACTACCTCGGAACGCTGCGGGTCACGCGCGCCTTCGTTCCGGTCCTGGAACAGCACGCGCCCGCCGCGGTGGTCAAGCGTTGACGCTCATCGCGCTGGCGCCCGTCACGCCGATGGCGGGCTACAGCGCCTCCAAGGCGGCCGCTCACTCGATCACGCAGGCCTTGCGCGCCGAACTGCGGGTCGCGGCATCACCGTGGTCGGTGTCTATCCGGGGGTATTGACACGGACATGCTCGCGGGTGTCGAGGCGGACAAAGCGTCACCCGAGCTCGTCGCCCAGCGGGTGATCACGGCCCTGGCCGCCGGGGAATCCACGGCGTTCCCCGACGACGCCTCGGCCGCGGCAGGCGCGGTTTACCTGCAGGACCCGGCGAAGCTGGAACACATGCTGTCGGCATGATCACCCGGACCGGGGTGATCCGCTGGTGTCCTGAGTCGGACGTCCGACTCAGGACGCTCGTCCTCGCTGATCACCACAGCAGCGCGTCCTTGCTATCACGCGTTGTGGAACGCGCAGCAAATGAACAGCGGTGACCGAGTTGATGCCGCCCAGCTCGCGTGGGCTGAGCCAAGATCGACAGGAGGAGCAGCATCTCTTGGGGCCTCAGCCCGCTCACGGCTATCCCGCGAACAGATAGCGCAGCAACGCAAAGGCGGACGCGGCCCCTGATCCTGCGGGAGGCGCCCCGGACGCGCAAGGTCCGCACGCCGAGGCAGGTCAAGCACCCCGCACCTGCGGAGGTCAGCGCGGCCAGCGCCATCGGCGCCACGGTCACCAGCGGACCCACACCGGCGGCGACGACCGCAGTGATCAGCAGGTGGACCTCGATGGCAACGACGGCGGCGTGCCCCACGGCAAGGACCCGCGCTGGTCCACCCGCACCCTGCCCCGCTCTCCGGCGGCACAGTGCCGGCCGCCTTCGACTGGGTTCGGGTCACCGCGCGGGTGCGAAACGGCGCCGGACGGTCGGGGTAGGTGGACGGGTCGGATGGGGGCGGCAGGATGCCGAGCATGGCCGAAGTCGACGTGCGCACCGAGGCAGTGATCCCGCTGCCGGCGGCCGAGGTAGCCGGGTATGCGGCCGACCCGACGAACGCGCCGCAGTGGTACGCGAACATCCGACGGTGGAATGGGAGACCGCGCCGCCGGTCCAGGTCGGGTCGCGGGTGGCGTTCGTGGCGCGGTTCCTGGGCCGGCGGATGGCCTACATCTACGAGGTCGTCGAGTACGTGCCGCAGCAGCGGCTGGTGATGCGCACGGCGCAAGGTCCGTTCCCGATGGAGACCACCTATAGCTGGACCCCGGTGGAGGGAGGCACCCGGATGACGTTGCGCAACCGGGGGAACCTGCGGGATTCTGCGCGATCGCCGCGCCGGTGATCGCGGCGGCGATGCGGCGGGCCAACCAGAAGGACCTGCGGGAGCTGGCCGCGGTACTGGCCGGCGGGCGATGACACCGACGCCGTGCGTCCGGGTGAAGGTGGGCCGCCCAGACATCGTCCGCGAGCTCACCGCGCTCGGCCTGGCCGAAGCCGACCGCAAAGGCGGCATCCCCGGCTACCTGCTCCACGACGCCGCACGAACCGACGACGGCCCGAGGCGCACGATCATGCGTCGCCAGGCCGAGTTCTACGGCGCACACGCCGACGACCGATCGGTCGATCATGAGGCCACCCCGGCAGGGGACTCATCGGCGATTCGCGCGCCGTGTTGGGCAGTGAGTCAGGCCGGGTTTCGTGTTGTGATGAGCGTGGCGAGCTTGTCCAGGGCCATGGTCCATCCGATCGCGCCGGGAGAGCCCGCGGGAATGCCGCGATGGGTCAGGTCATCCGTGCGGCCGTCGAGGTCTTCGAGTTCGACGATGACCTCGGTGACGGCGGGATGGTCGTGCGGCATGCCTGGTTCGGGTGGTGCGCGCCCTCGGCCATCCTCTTGGACATGGACTCGGTGTAGGCGAGGCGTCGGTTTTCCACGATCTCCCGGAACTCGCCGGTAAACCATAGGCTCATGGGCCCGTTCGGGGTCTGCACCTCCATGCCGACCCGCCGGAGACCGCCGACCCTGACGTCCATGTCGACCACCGGAATGCTGGCCCCGTTCGGGCCGTACCAGGCAGCGAACTGTTCCGGGTCGGTCCACAGTTGCCCAGACGGCCTCGACCGGCGCGTCGAAGACCCGCTCGATCACGAGCGTCTCGTCTGATCCGACGCTGTTACTCATCCTGAACGTCCTGCTCTCGTCGCTCGCAGCTGTTTGAGGTAGTGGTCCATCCGGTCGAAGCGGGCTTCCCAGACCGGGCGGTACTGCTCGGCCCAGCTAGAGACCTCTTCCAGTCGGGTGGGGTCAAGGGCGCAGGGCCGGTACTGGGCTTGCCGGCTCCGCACCACCAGCCCGGCCTGCTCCAATACCTTGATGTGCTTGGAGATCGCGGGGAGCGTCAGCTCGAACGGCTCCGCGAGCTCGTTGACGCTGGCTTCGCCGTAGCGCAAGGCGGGCCAGGATCGCTTGTCGTGTTGTGTTGGCCAATGCGGCGAAGGTCTCGTTGAGCCGATCGTCGTCCACTGCGAGCACCATGGGCACGAACTTTCCAAGTTAGTTAATTGAGATGATGTGGAAAGTATCCCGCTGTTCGGCTCCTCCGTTAACGGCTCCGCCTCCCGCCGGAAGGTGTCGACGGGCCAGGTGGACCGTCGCCTGATGAGGCCTGTCGGTAGGAGTCATTGGCCGCGGTCCGTCTGCAGGGTGGGCGACGATGCTGGGCGGTGCTGGTCTTGGCGTTGTCGCCGCTCGTTCTCGGGTGTGGCGTCTCGCACCCACTGCCTGGGACGGATCATGCTGCACCCGGACCGCCTGCGGGCAACAGCCGCTCGGAATTCTCCCCGCCTGACGGCCGCTCCGCTCGGGGACAATCCCTCACTTCCCTGTGGCTCTTCACCGGCTCCTGGGTGCCCGGCACTCCGGGAAGCCCTTTGGAGATGTTTTCCAACGCCTCGTCGCACGCGTGCCCGCCTCGATCCACCTGAGGTGTACGAGCAGATCGTTCGCACCGGGTAACACCCCATTGTTCGTGTTCGCCCCAACGCTCGCGGCGGTGGGGGGAAGGTCAAGGCGGGGGAGGAAGGTCAAGCGGGGAAGTCACGGCGTCTGGTGAAGACAGCCGGCGCGCGGCCGAGCCGCCAAGGGGTAGCGGCTCGACCGCGTGCGCACGATGATTCGGCGGCGTCCATACCGCGCAAACCGCGGGCCAAGCGGATTATTGCTGGACGAGGCGGGTACGCGGGCGTGTGAGCGGTCCCGCTCGGTTGGCGCCCCGAGGGGGCGCGGTGGGTGGGATCGCTCACCCGCAGGCCAGCCAACACCGCAGATGCGCGCGCATCCGCGCCTCCCCCGCATAAACAAACACGGAACGCGCGCACGAAATAGCTCCGATAGGGGTCAGACCTCATTTACCGCGCGGTGGGTCAGGCCGCCTGGGGCCTGCCATGCCAGCCAGCATCTCGAAGCCCTCGGCGGCTAAGGACGGCTTGACCCAATTGGTGTTCTGCGCGAGGTAGGGCAGCGCGTGAGACCGACGAACTTGATCTCCTGGTCGAGCGTGAGCTCGTCGACGTCCCCGCAGTAGACCTTGACGGCGCGGATCTCGGCGCGGTCGGCGTCGGGGGTGAACTCGAGGGATTATCCTGGTGTCTTTTTCGACCTCTCTCACGTACGCACGGTGCGTGTGTGGTCGAGCATCTTGGATGGTTCAGCCTGGGATGACGCTGTGCACCGGTTCAATCATTGGTTGACCAGCATCGACCCCGACCTCCTGGAGGATCGGCATCAGGGCCGCACCGAAATCGTCAAAGGCTTGCTGGGATTCCCAGACATCGAAAACTTGAAGGCTGTCGCCAGCGCCGAAACACACGTGGTAGAGGCGACCTGCGCGCGTACCGGAGCCGGCGGCCCCTAGCCGTCTAATTATGTCATCGTACTGATCGGCACTCATCGAAGCCGGCCGGAAGTAGATCCCGATAGTCATGTTCGCTCCTCACCGAGATGGGTGGAACTGACCGTAGTGGCGCACCAACCGGCCGCGCCAGCACACGGTCAGGTAACGCATCGCGGAGTAGTGGCAACCCTGCCTCGCTCAATCCCGCGACCCACGCAGCCCCATGCGGCCTGACCGGAGTGATCACGTCGGCGACGCTCGTTTGCGGCGGCCTTCAGCCGTGATCACGCCTCGCACATCCCTGGTAGGCGTGCCCGAGGTCCGTAACGGCCGGCCGGGCTGGGTAAAGACCTTTCGCCGGGTAGCGCTGGCCGGGCGTGGCACGGTGGGCTGCCGGTCGACGTTCCCGTCCCGGCCGACCGGAAGATGCGCCTGGCCGCCGCACGTGCCCGGTTCGCCGCCGAGGGATTGGCCGCGCGGTTTCCGGGTGGACGGGCGCAGGTGCTGACGCTCCAGGCCTTCGACGGCCGTCGGCATCGATGACGTGGCTACCGGATCCGCGAAAACGTCGCCGATCTCGGCGACGAACACCGCCGCCCACACCGGGCCGACCCCGGCGCTCCGCCTTGACCGCGACGCCGTAGTGCTGCATCCGGGGCAGGCGTCGAGGAGGAGGTAGGCGCGGCCACCGCGTCTTCTTCGAGATCCAACACACCTTGAAGTCGATCACGCGGTGGCCGCCTCCACGATCACGACACGCCGAACAAGATCAGACTGTGCGGCTGCCGTACTAGGTGGCTGGTGTCGTACGGCCGCTTCGGGAGTGTGGCCGGCTCGGCTGACGGTTCATGGGGTTCCTGGGTTCGCTGAGATCGGGACGGGTGGCGGTTCCGCGGAACCCGCTTGAGGAAGCGTTCTGGCCGGCCTGTCGCCGCGGCGAGCCCTCGGTGAGGGGTGTCTCGCTTGCTGGTCACGCCGCCACCGCCCATCCTTGGGCGGTTCCGCGCAGCCCGAGCACGGCCAGCCGGGCCAGGTTCACCGCGCCGGCCAGCAGCCGGAAGTCGGCGTCGACGCGGGCGGTGCCGCGGACCCGGGCTCGTCGTCCGCCGTGGTGACGGCGAACGAGATGGCCGAGCTTGCGCTCGACCTTGGGTCGGGTGGCGCGGTAGTCGGTGACCCAGGAGGGATCGGTCTGGCGGGCGCGGGCGTCGGTGAGGGTCTGCTCGTACGGTCCCACGGACACCGTGCGCCCGCCGGCGGCGGTGGTGCACTGCGCGCGCAGTGGGCATGCGGAGCAGGCCGAGGCGAAGTAGGCGGTGCCGCCGCCGGCGCGGGCCGGGCGGATCGGCGCGGTGACCCCGCCCGGGCAGGTCACAGCGCCGGCACCGAGATCTGCGCCGAGGTTGATGTCGAATCGGTCCTTGCTGAACAACCCGCCCGCCGCGGTGGGTGTCTGGGTTTTGCAGCGGTCGGCGATCCCGGCCTGCTCGAGCCGGTCGTGGAACGACCCGGTGCCGTAGGCGTTGTCGCCGTAGACGCAGGCCTGCTCGGCGTCGCGGGCTGCACCGGTGCTCGGCTCGACCGGCGACGTGGCCGGCTGCGGCTCGGCAGCCTCGGGCTCGTCCCGGCCCGCCCTGTCGTCGAGGTCGTCGTCGAGGTCGTCGTCGAGGTCGTCGTCGAGGTCGTCGTCGAGGTCGTCGTCGAGGTCGTCGTCGAGGTCGTCGAGGTCGTCGAGGTCGTCACCGAGAAGGTCGGCGACGAGGTCGTCGGCAACGCTGGCGTCGCCGGCGTTGCCCGGGGTGACCGTGGTCGCGGTGATGATCTCCGAATCCGGGTCGACCGCGGCGTGGCCCTTGTAACCGTCGAACCCGCGCGCGGAGGTCTTGTGCCCGTGCCGGGTGTCCGGGTCCACGGTGGAGATCACCCGGTCCTTCGCAACCCGACGCGCGATCCGGAACGCCCCATCGGGGCCGGTCTCCAGGTCCTGACCCAGCACCGTGGCCAACAACGTCGCCGCCTGCTCCACCGCCTCGGCCAGTTCGCGGCCATCCAGCAGCGCGAGCATCGCGAACCCGTCCCGGGCCCGAGAATCGATCAACTGTTCGCGGGCGGCCCGGTCGTCCCAGTCGATCTGCGGCTTGCCGTTGCCGACGTAGTCGTCCCCGCTGCTCAGCACCACCCGCAACTCCGCGGCCAGGTCGGCGTCGGCGGTGGTGGCGGCGGCGAGCAACCCGCGCACCGCCGACCGGATCAACGTGATCGTGTCCATCGTGGCCACCGCGTCATACAGCGGCGTCGAGTCCAGCACCCGGCGCCGGCCCACCAGACCGGCCGCATGCGCCGCCTCCAGACCCACCTCGAAGATCCGGTCCGGGCATGTCGAACGACGCAGCCGCGCGCGCATGTCCACCAACACCGTGTGCGCGAAGCTGCCCCACCCCGTGCCGTAGCCACCGACCCCGGCCGCGTAACGCCACCGCACATCGAAGGCATACCGCTCGACCGCCTCCCGGTCCGAGAGCCCGCCGAGGCGCTGCAACACCATCACCGTGGCCACCACCGACGGCGGCACCGAACGCCGACCCGAAGCCTCGAACAGATCATCGAACAGCTCATCGGGGAACAACCGGTCCCGCTCCCGAGCCAGGAACCCGTAGATCGAGTTCCCCGGCAGCGAGCCCTCGCAGAACCGGACCACATCGTCGAACAGATCACCCTGACGGTCCACCCGGCCCATCGTCACCTGATCATTCTCTCGGAGCCCCGCACCGACCCGGGGGACCGCCACGCGAAAAACACCAGCCACCTAGGGCCTGGCGGCCGCGGGCGAGCCGTGACACTGCTTGTACTTGCGTCCCGAGCCGCAGGGGCAGGGCTGGTTGCGCGACGGCGTCGCCCCCTTGCCAGGGCCGCTTGAGCGGCCGTTGCCCGAGGGGCGACTGCGCGTGGTGGAGCCGTCCTCGGCCGGGCCGCTGTAGGACAGGTCCGTCGGGGTCGCGCCCCGGAACACCGCAGGCAGCGCGGCCGTGGCCTCGGGGTCGGGCTCGGGCGCCGGTGGGCGGGCGTGCCGCGGCGCGACGGGCTGCGGCGCGGTGGCGGGCTCGGTGGCGGGCGCGGTGGCGGGCTCGGTGGCGGGCGCGGTCGCAACCTCGGCGGCAGGCTCGGTGGCGACCGGCTCGGCGGGCACCACCTGCACCTGCACGTGGAACAGCAGCGTGACCGTCTCCTCCTTGATGCCGTCCAGCATCGCGGTGAACATGTCGAAGCCTTCGCGCTGGTACTCGATCAACGGGTCGCGCTGGGCCATCGCGCGCAGCCCGATGCCCTCCTTGAGGTAGTCCATCTCGTAGAGGTGCTCGCGCCACTTGCGGTCCATCACCTGCAGCAGCATCTGCCGCTCCAGCTCACGCATCCCGCCCTGCACGGAGAGCAGTTCGTCGATCTCCGCCTCGCGCCGGGCGTACGCCGCCCTGGCGTCGTCGAGCACCTTGGCGAGCAGCTCCTCACGCGTGAGGTCCACGGGCGCCTCGTCGGACTCGCCGGTGACCTCCTGCTTGCTGATCCCGATCGGGTACAGGGTGCGCAGGGCGTTCCACAGCTTGCCGAGATCCCAGTCCTCGGCGTAGCCGGTGGCCGTCTCGCCGTCGACGTAGGCCGTGATGACGTCGGTGAGCATGTTCTCGATCTGCTCTTTGATGTTCTCGCCCGCGAGCACGAGCCTGCGCTCGTCGTAGATGACGGTGCGCTGCTTGTTGAGCACCTCGTCGTACTTCAGGACGTTCTTGCGGATCTCGAAG
This sequence comes from uncultured Actinomycetota bacterium, assembly GCA_963736375.1. Lineage (GTDB taxonomy): Bacteria > Actinomycetota > Actinomycetes > Mycobacteriales > Pseudonocardiaceae > Pseudonocardia. The sequence goes on along the minus strand of CAVTOL010000031.1, from coordinate 125,416 downwards.
TTCTGCTGCTCGACCTGGGTCTGCGCGCTGCGGATGGCCTTGGTGACCATGCCCGCCTCGATCGGAACGTCCTCGGGCAGCTTGAGCCGCGTCATGATCGACTCGACGGCGGCGCCGTTGAAGCGGCGCATCAGCTCGTCGCCGAGCGAGAGGTAGAAGCGCGACTCGCCGGGGTCGCCCTGGCGGCCGGAACGCCCGCGGAGCTGGTTGTCGATGCGCCGCGACTCGTGCCGCTCGGTGCCCAGCACGTAGAGGCCGCCCGCTTCCTTGACCTCCTCGGCCTCGGCGGCGACCTGGCCCTTCATCGACGCGACGACCTCGTCCCACGCCGCCTCGTACTCGGCGAGCGTCTCGACGGGATCCAGCCCGCGGTCGCGCAGGTCGAGATCGGCCAGGTGCTCGGGGTTGCCGCCCAGCATGATGTCGGTGCCGCGGCCCGCCATGTTGGTGGCCACCGTGACCGCGCCCTTGTGCCCGGCCTGCGCGACGATCGCGGCCTCGCGCTCGTGCTGCTTGGCGTTGAGCACCTCGTGCGGGATCTGGCGCCTCACCAGCAGCTTCGACAGGTACTCCGACTTCTCGACGCTCGTGGTGCCGACCAGCACCGGCTGGCCTTTCGCGTACTTCTCGGCGATGTCGTCGGCCACCGCCTCGAACTTCGCGGTCTCCGTCTTGTAGATCAGGTCCGGCTGGTCGTTGCGGATCATCGGCATGTTCGTGGGGATCGGCACGACGCCGAGCTTGTAGATCTGGTGCAGCTCGGCGGCCTCCGTCTGCGCGGTGCCGGTCATGCCTGCGAGCTTGCTGTAGAGGCGGAAGTAGTTCTGCAGCGTGATGGTGGCCAGGGTCTGGTTCTCGGCCTGGACCTCCACGCCCTCCTTGGCCTCGATGGCCTGGTGCATGCCCTCGTTGTAGCGGCGGCCGACGAGCACGCGCCCGGTGAACTCGTCGACGATGAGCACCTGCCCGTCGCGGACGATGTAGTCCTTGTCGCGGTGGTAGAGCTCTTTGACCTTGAGCGCGTTGTTGAGGTAGCCGACGAGCGGGGTGTTGGCGGCCTCGTAGAGGTTGTCGATGCCGAGTTGGTCCTCGACGAACGTGACACCCTCCTCGGTGACCCCGACCGTGCGCTTGCGCTCGTCGACCTCGTAGTGGCGGTCCTTCTTGAGCAGCGGCGCCATCCGCGCGAACTCCTGGTACCAGCGCGCGCTCTGCTCGGCAGGCCCGGAGATGATCAACGGCGTGCGGGCCTCGTCGATGAGGATGGAGTCGGCCTCGTCGACGATGGCGTAGTGGTGGCCGCGCTGCACCATGTCGGCGGCGTTCCAGGCCATGTTGTCGCGCAGGTAGTCGAAGCCGAACTCGTTGTTGGTGCCGTAGGTGATGTCGCAGGCGTACTGCGCGCGCCGCACCGGAGGCGGCATCTCCGCGAGGATCACCCCGACCGACAGGCCGAGGAAGCGATGGATGCGGCCCATGTTCTCCGAGTCGCGTTTGGCCAGGTAGTCGTTCGTGGTGACGACGTGCACGCCCTTGCCCGCGAGCGCGTTGAGGTAGACGGGGAGCACCGACGTGAGCGTCTTGCCCTCGCCGGTCTTCATCTCGGCGATGTTGCCGAGGTGCAGCGCCGCGCCGCCCATCAGCTGCACGAGGAACGGGCGCTGGCCGATCGTGCGCTGCGCGGCCTCGCGGACTACGGCGAACACCTCGGGAAGCAGCTCGTCCAGCGACTCGGCGGGGCCGTAGGAGCCGTCATCGGGCAGCTCGTCCAGCACGATCGGCTCGCCGGCCAACAGCCGCTGCTCGACCTCCGTGCTCCAGCGCCCCCGGTGCCGCAGCAGGAACTCGGCGGTCTTGGCGCGGAGTGCGGCGTCGGAGAGCTCCTGGACCTCGGGCTCCAGCTCCTCGATGTGCTGGGCGATGCGTGCGAGCCGCTTCACCAGCTTCGTCTCACCGGCGCGGAGCAGGCGGTCAAAGAGCGGCACGGGTCGACCTCATTCACGATCGCGGTTCGTCGGCGCAGCGCAAGCTGTCCGGCCCAGGGTAGCGAAGCACCCGGGTCTCACCTTGACAACGCCGGAGGGGCGGTCCCCGTTCCGCATGGATTCGGGACCGCCCCTCCGGGTGTGGGGTCTAGTGGCTGAGCCGGATCACGCCGTAGTCGTAGCCCTTCTTGCGGTAGACCACGCTCGGCTGGCCGCTTTCGGCGTCGGCGAACAGGTAGAAGTCGTGCCCGCGCAGCTCCATGTGGGAAAGCGCATCGTCGACGCTCATCGGGGCGGACGTGCGGGCCTTGAGGGCCGCCACGCGGCCGGGTACGCGCTCGTCATCGTCCAGCAGGTGCTCGGCGTGGTTGCGCGGCGCGGGGATCTCGGGTGACTCCGTCTCCTCGAAGAACGTCTCCTCCAGCACGGCGACGCCGTTGCCCCGAGCGGCGGCCGCTACGCGAGTGCGACGACCGGTGACGCGGCGACGGTCGTGGGAGCGCCGCATTCTGGCTTCGAGCTTGGCGACTGCCGCGTCGAGCGCGGCGTAGAAATCTTGGGCACACGCTTCGGCCCTGGCGACGCCGAGCCCACCGCGACCGGTGATCTCGACCCGTTGACAGCTCTTGAGCTGACGGCGGTTGCGCTCGTGGAAGAGCTCTACCTCCAGTGCGACGATCTTGTGGTCGTAGCGTTCCAGTCGGGCGACCTTGTCGGCGATGTGTTCCCGGAAATGATCGGGGATCTCGACGTTACGGCCGGTGACAACGATCTCCACGCAGACTTCCCTCGCTCTCGGCGTCGGGTTGGCGTTGCAGGCTGTGCCGGGGAGCGCCTCGTCCCCGGTACACGATCGGTGGGTCTGTCCTCCTGATGTGCTCCCGCTTTCGGCGCGGGCTCGGTGGATGGCGAAGACGGTAACGCGCATTACGGTTCGGCAACAGAGTTCAGCGCGGAGTGACTCCGACCAGGGCAATGCGACGAGTGACATTCCGTGATCATTCGCACGTCACTAGGATGCGGCCGGGTGTTCATGATCCTCTCGCCCTGACGTGGCATCACAGAGCGCGACGGCGGCGCCCACGCGAATATCCACTTCCGCGAGCGCTGCACGGCAGGCACGGAGCGTGGCACCGGTCGTGACGATGTCATCCATCAGCACTACCCAAGAGCCCGCAGGCGGTAACACTGCGTGTCGGACGCGGAGGCGGCCCGCGAGGTTGGCGGTGCGCTCCGCGGCGTCGAGGCCGACCGAGTCGCGGGTGCGTCGGGCGAGCGCGAGGGCCTGCGCCACGCGGACGTCGGGCCGCTCGGCGGCGAGCGCACGGGCCAGGCGGGCGACATGGTCCCCGCCACGGGCCCGCGCGGCGGCCGGGCGGGACGGGGCGGGCACGAGCCAGGTGTTGGGAGGCAGTGGCGCTCGGTCGGAGCCTGCGCGCGGCGTCCTCGTCGCATCGACCCCGCCGCGGAGGCGCTCCGGCAATTCTTCGGCGCTTGCTCCACCGCCGGGGATGAGCCCTTCCGCCAGCACGGCATCCAAGAAGGGCCCGAGGTGGCGGGCCAACGGGACGGCCAGATCGCGGCGGCCGCGCTCCTTGTACCGCAGGAGCGCCGTGCGCAGCGGCCCCGCGTAGCGTCCGGCGGCGAGCACGGCCGGACCGTCCGGCAGCGCGACCCATGATGGCTCGCCGAGCCGTTCCGCACACCGCGCGCACCACGCCCCGACGGTCGGGGGCGCCGGGCATCCGCCGCACTCGGCGGGGAGGACGAGATCGACGAGCGCGGCGCCCAGCTCCCTGAGGTCCACGCCTCCACTGTGCCCGCCCCGTCCCCATCGCAACGGCGAAATGAGCGATTGACCGTCGGAAGAAGATCAGCCGGGGTAGACGGGGACCGCGTTCGAAGCGCCGCCGAGCACCTGGCGCCACGCGTCCTGCCCGCCGCCCGCGAAGCTCCACACCCCGCCCTGGTCGGTGACCAGCAGCGGCCGGTTGGGGGCCGCGGCGACAGCGGTGAGCGGCGGCGTGAGGTTGTTGCCCAACACCGGGTAGAGCGTGAGCCCGTCGACGGAGATCTGCGCGACCGTCGCGTCCGGCCCGCCTGTGATCGCGACGATCGTGTCGCTGGAGCGCCAGTCGGCCGCCACGGCCTGCGTGATGTCCGACGACCGCACCCTGCGGACGTCGCGGATCGCCACCTCACCGTCGATGCTGTGGGCCACCGCGCCGGTGTAGAGGCCGCCGTCGACAACGGCGACCACGCGCATCCCGTCCCGCGAAAGCCGCAGGTCGGAAATCGGCCCGAGGGCCGTGAGCGCCTCGGCGTTGACGCGCCCGGTGCGCGCAGGCTGCTGCCCGCTCGGGTCGACCGTGACGCGCGCGACGGCGGTGCCACCGAGCACCGTCCACACCTCGGCGCCGGACGGCATCCAGGACGGGCGGGTCATGGTCCGCGCGTTCAGCGCCACCGGAGCCACCCCGGCCCCGCCGCTGCTCCCGCCGACCAGCAGGGTGCGGCCGGTCGGCGTGCGCGCCACGACCGCGAGGTGCTGCCCGTCGACCGTCGACGCCGCCGACTCCGCGTCGACCTGCCCGTTGCCGACCGGGCCGGGCAGTGGGGCCGACGGCTCCGGCCCGGACAGCTGGGCCACCCGTCCGCCCGCCACGACCAACGCGGGCACGTCGGCGCTCGGCTGGACCTCGGCGATCGTGGCCGCGACGTCGTCGCGAGTCCACTCGGGGCGCTCGGCCACCAGCGGCTCGCCGTCGACGAGCAACCGCACCCTCCCGACGTTGACCTCGGCCAGTGAGAGCACGACCTGCGCGGCGAGCAGCCGTCGGGCGGTGGCGTCGAGGTCGCCGGTGCGGGTCAGATCGACGACGACCGCCCCGTCCGGGCTCGCCGCGACGTTCGACCGCAGCCGGGCGCCCGGGACCAGCTCCGACACCGCGGCCCCGGCCAGCCCACTGGACGGCCCGATGAGCAGCTCGTCGATCACCCGGGCGGCCTGCGCCTTGGCGGGCACGCTCGGCACGTACCGCACGTCGCCGACGGCGAGCTGCCGGGTGGGGTCGACGAACCAGGCACGCACGGTCCGGAAGTCGTCCCGGAAGATCGACAGCGGCACGACGACGCCGTCGGGCAGCCGGGAGATCCGCCACTGGCCGTCGCGGCGGACGACGTCGACGTCCCACTGGAACGGCGACTGCGCGGGCTCGAACGCCCCGGCCTGGGTGAGGCGGCCGATCTGGGTGCCGCGGATGCGGATGGTGGTCGCCCCCGTCGACGACTCGGGCGCGCCCGGAGCGGGCACGGTGTCGATCTGGCCGTCGAGCACGGTGACGCCCGTGGTGTCGTCCCACTTCGCCGCCTCGGGGGCGAGGAACGCGCGGGCGGCGGCGTGCTTGTCGGTGCTGCTGCCGGAGGCGGTGACGAAGTCGCGGACGAGGTCGAGCGGGTTGCTGCCGTCGACGGGGCCTGCCGGTGGCGCGGCCTCGTCGCCGCCGACCTGGCGCAGCACCTGCACGGGCGAGCTGTCCGGCACGCTCGCGCACCCGGCCAGGGCCAGTACGACGCCGAGCAGCACAACAACCCTCGTGAGCGGAAACGAGTGCTGGAACACTGTTATCCGCGCACGGGGGGTCATCGCGCACCTCCGGCAGGCACACCATCGCTCGCCACGGGCGCCCAGCCCAGCGGCGGGGTCGGGACGGACGTGCCGACCCGGCGCGGGGTGTCCCGCTCCGGCCCGAGCGGCAGGGGGCTGGACTCCAGCACGTCGCCGCCGTCGCGGGGCAGCGTCAGCCGGAACACCGCACCCTTGCCGGGCTCGCCCCACGCCTGCAGCCAGCCGCCGTGCAAGCGGGCGTCCTCGACGGCGATGGACAGCCCCAGCCCGGTGCCGCCCGTGCGCCGCGCCCGCGACTCCTCGGCCCGCCAGAAGCGGTTGAACACCAGGCTCGCCTCCCCCGGTCGCAGGCCGACACCGTGGTCGCGGACGACGACCGCGACGGCGTGCTCGTCGGCCCCGAGCGTCACCCGCACCGGCTTGGCCTCGCTGTGGTCGATCGCGTTGGCCACCAGGTTGCGCACGATCCGCTCGACGCGTCGGGGGTCGACGTCGGCCCACACTCCGGTCGGCAGATCCAGCTCCAACGGCGTGCCCAGCTCGTCGGCCAGCCCGTGCACGGCCTCGACCGCCCGCGAGACCACCCCGTGCATGTCGACGCGCTCGGCGCCCAGCTCGGCGACGCCCGCGTCGAGCCGGGAGATCTCCAGCAGGTCGCCGAGCAGCGACTCGAACCGGTCCAGCTCCGTGACGAGCAGCTCCGAGCTGCGCCGCAGCGCGGGCAGCAGCTCGTCGCGGGAGGCGTAGAGGACGTCGGCGGCCATTCGGACGGTGGTGAGTGGCGTCCGCAGCTCGTGGCTGACGTCGGAGGTGAACCGCCGCTGCAGCGCGCCGAACTCCTCCAGCTGGCGGATCTGCTCCTGGATGCTGCCCGCCATCTCGTTGTACGACTCACCGAGCCGGGCCAGCTCGTCCTCGCCCTGCACGGGGAGGCGCTCGTCGAGGTGGCCGTCGGCGAACCGCTCGGCGATCTCCGCGGCCCGCCGCACCGGCCGCACGACCTGCCGCGTGATGATCATCGCGATGCCCGCCAACAGGAGCAGCAGCACGAGTCCGCCGACGATCAGCGTGCTCTGGACGAGCCCGAGCGTGCGCTGCTCCGAATCGAGCGGGAACAGCAGGTAGAACTCCAGGTCGCCGTTCGCGGTGCGCACCGGCTGGCCGATCATCAGCGCGGGCACGTCGACGCCCTGCGACTCGATCGTGCCGTAGCGCACGGCCCTGGCCCCGTCGGCGACGCTCTGCCGCAGGTCGGACGGCACGTCCTCCAGCGGGCCCGCGGACACGCTCGAGGTGGCGCCGATCGCGGTGGTGGCGAGCACCGCGCGGAAAGCGCCCGCGGCGGGGGTGCCCGACGCGTCGGAGGAGTTCGTGAGCCGGTCGAGGGCGTTGTTGAGCTCGCCCTGCGCGCCTTCGCGGTTGGGGTCGACGCCCGCCAGCTCGCGTTCCAGCAGCGCCGCACCGGACTCGATCTGGTTCTGGGCGTCGTCCAGCTTGGCCTGCAGGATGTTGCCCGCGATCTGGGTCTGGATGACGAAGCCGAGCACCAGTACGACCGCCGTCGACAGCGCCAGCGTGCTGATCACCACGCGCAGCTGCAGCGAGCGGCGCCACACCGCGCCCCACGCGACCGCCAGCTCCGCCCCGAGCTGGCGCACCTGGTCGATGGTGCGCCGGATCACGGTGACATCACGGCGGCCCGGCTTTGTACCCCACCCCGCGCACGGTCAGCACGACCTCCGGGTGCTCCGGGTCGCGCTCGACCTTCGACCGCAGCCGCTGGACGTGCACGTTCACCAGCCGCGTGTCGGCCGCGTGGCGGTATCCCCACACCTGCTCGAGCAGCACCTCCCGAGTGAACACCTGGCGCGGCTTGCGGGCCAGTGCCACGAGGAGGTCGAACTCCAGCGGCGTGAGCGCGATCGGCTCGCCCGCCCGCGCGACCTGGTGGGCCGGTACGTCGATCGCGACGTCACCGATCGCCAGCTGCTCGGCGGGCTCGGTGTCGGTACGCCGCACGCGCGCGCGGATGCGGGCGACGAGCTCCTTGGGCTTGAACGGCTTGACGACGTAGTCGTCGGCGCCCGACTCGAGGCCCAGCACGATGTCGACCGTGTCGCTCTTCGCCGTCAGCATGACGATCGGAACGCCCGACTCGGAGCGGATCGCCCGGCAGACGTCGATGCCGTTCATGCCGGGGAGCATGAGGTCGAGCAGCACCACGTCGGGCCGCAGCTCGCGCACGGCAGGCAGCGCCCGTGTGCCGTCGCCGACCACAGCGGTGTCGAAACCCTCACCGCGCAGCACGATGGTGAGCATTTCGGCCAGTGCCGGGTCGTCGTCGACGACGAGTACGCGCGACTTCATGGATCGAAGCATCTCATCCAGTGGTCAAGGGCTTTCTGAGACCCGGTTTACCGGAGGATCCGCGCAGCGAGCGCCTGCATGTCCGGCACGCCGTCGAGCACCGTCCAGGGGCTGAGCCAGTCCATCGCGGCGAGCTGCGCGTACACGGCTCCCGTGCGCTCCTGCAGGCCGTCGTCGGACTCGTAGGCGTCGCGGACCCGGTCGGCCTCGGTCCGCTCGCGGTGGGCGGCTCGGGCGGCCGCCACCTCCCGCGGCACCGCAAGGTGCAGCTGGTGGTCGGGCACCGGGATGCCGAAGCGCTCGATCTCCAACGCACGGACCCACGCCACGAACGCGCCCGCCGCGTCCTCGTGGAGGCGGGCCGCGCCGTACGCGGCGTTGGAGGCGACGTAGCGGTCGACGAGCACAACGTCGTGGTCGGCGAGCGCGGCCAGCAGCGCGGGGGCGGCGGCCCTGCGGTCCAGCGCGAACAGCACCGCCATCCCGTGCACCGACGCCGCGAGGTCGCCCATGCGGCCGTACAGCGCGTCGCGGACGAGCTCGGCGTGCACGTCCTCGGTGTAGCGCGGGAACGCGAACCGGGCGACGCGCCCGTCGATGGCCGCTGCGAGCCGGTCGGCGAGCGTGCGCTTGCCCGCCCCGTCGAGCCCCTCGATGACCACCAGCCGTCCCACGGGGCGCGATCCTGCCGGCGGCGGTCGCGGAGGGGCGGCTCCGGGTCGTGAGCGGAAAAGCGCGCTATAGCCGTCGTTTCCGCTCACGACAGGAGGCGCACCACGTCCCAGGTCGCCGCGAAGCCAGGGTGCAGCGGGAGCGTCACCACCTCGTCGGCGGGCACCCAGCGCACCGTGATCGTCTCCGGAGTGAGCGCGGCGAGGGTGAGCGCCCGGTCGGTGCGCCCGATCACCGTGGTGTAGGCCCAACCGCCGTGGTCGTCGACGTGCTCGCCCCCGACTCGGTAGGTCGACCGCGGCAGCCCGGCCTCCTCCGCCGCCTCCCGCGCGGCCGCCTCCACGGCGGTCTCGCCGCTGTTGCGCGCGCCGCCGAGGATGCCCCACGTGCCACCGTGGTGGCTCCACTCCGCTCGGTGCTGCATCAGCACCGAGCCGCCGTGCCAGAGCAGCAGGCCCGCCGCGCCGAAGACACCCCAGTGGGTGTGTCCCCGTGCGCAGCGGGCCCAGCCGTCGCCGTCGCCGTGCGGGTAGCGCACTAGTACCGGTAGTGCTCCGGCTTGAACGGGCCCTCGACGTCCACGCCGATGTACTCCGCCTGGTCCTTCGAGAGCTTCGTCAGCTCGCCGCCGAGCGCCAGCACGTGGATCTTCGCGACCTTCTCGTCGAGGATCTTCGGCAGCCGGTAGACGTCGTTGTTGTACTCCTCGTGCCTGGTGAACAGCTCCACCTGGGCGATCACCTGGTTGGAGAAGCTGTTGCTCATCACGAACGAGGGATGCCCGGTGGCGTTGCCCAGGTTCATCAGGCGGCCCTCGGACAGCACGATGATCGTGTGGCCGTCCGGGAACACCCACTCGTCGACCTGCGGCTTAATGTTGATCTTGAGGATGCCCGGCACACGGCCAAGGCCTGCCATGTCGATCTCGTTGTCGAAGTGGCCGACGTTCGCGACGATCGCCTGGTGCTTCATCCCCTGCATCGCGGGCACCGTGACGATGTCCTTGTTGCCGGTGGTGGTGACGATGATGTCGGCCCGGGAAATCACGTCCTCTAGCCGGGCCACCTGGTAGCCCTGCAGCAGCGCCTGCAGCGCGCAGATCGGGTCGATCTCGGCCACGATCACCCGTGCGCCCTGCCCGGCCAGCGCGGCCGCCGCGCCCTTGCCGACGTCGCCGAAGCCGCAGACCAGCGCCACCTTGCCGCCGATGAGCACGTCGGTGGCCCGGTTGAGGCCGTCGATGAGCGAGTGGCGGATGCCGTAGATGTTGTCGAACTTGCTCTTGGTGACCGAGTCGTTCACGTTGATCGCCGGGAACAGCAGCTGACCCTGCTCGGCGAGCTGGTAGAGCCGGTGCACGCCGGTGGTGGTCTCCTCGGTCACCCCGAGGATGCCCTCGGCGATCCGCTGCCACTTCTTCGGGTCGGCCGCGAGCGAGCCGCGCAGCACGTCGAGGGTGATCCGGTACTCGTCGGAGACGCTCAGGTCGTCGGCCTCAGGTGTCGGCACGACACCGGCCTTCTCGAACTCGACGCCCTTGTGCACGAGCAGCGTGGCGTCGCCGCCGTCGTCGAGGACCATGTTGGGGCCGACGATGTTGCCCTCGGCGTCGGTGAAGTCGAAGAGCCGCTCGGTGGCCCACCAGTACTCGTCGAGGGTCTCGCCCTTCCAGGCGAACACCGACACGCCCTGCGGCGCCTCCGGCGTGCCGTGCCGCCCGACGACGACCGCGGCGGCCGCGTGGTCCTGGGTGGAGAAGATGTTGCACGACACCCAGCGCACCTCGGCGCCGAGCGACACGAGCGTCTCGATGAGCACGGCCGTCTGGACGGTCATGTGCAGCGAGCCCGCGACGCGCGCGCCGTGCAGCGGGCGGGCCTCCGCGTACTCGCGGCGCAGCTCCATCAGGCCGGGCATCTCGTTCTCGGCGAGCCGGATCTCCTTGCGGCCGAACTCGTGGAGGCCGATGTCGGCGACGGCGAAGTCGAGCCCGCCGATGGTCTGCAGGCGGTCGGTCATGGGTGGTTCTCCTAGCGGATGAGCGAGGCGCGAGGGATGCGCCTCAAACGGTCGGAGGCGCCCTTCTCGGTCAGGCCTGTCGGGCCGAGCGTGGCGGACCCTCGTCCGTCGCAGCGCCCCTCGACCCGGGCTCGGCCTCAGGGTAACCCGGCGGCGGCCCCCGTTGCAGCAAGGTGCCCCTGCTGCGACCCAGTCGCGGCAGGGGCACCTTCCTGCGATGCGGGGCGGGGGCGGCGATGCGGGTGCCCGGGGTGGGCGGCGGGGCGCGCTCAGTCCAGGAGGTGGTCGCGCAGGAGGGACTCGGCCGCCTCGGCCCGACCGTTCGCGGCGAGCAGGCCCGCGGGCGCGACGGCGAAGTCGGTGTCGATCACGACCGGCACGTCGGCCAGCGCGGGCGCGAGCTCGGGGTCGGTGCGCAGCGTGGACGACACCGCCGCGAGGCCGCCCCACGGATCACGCCGTCGGAACACCCCGCCGGAGAGGACGACGAGGTCAAGCGGCCGGTCCGGGTCGGTCTGCGCCCGCAGGTGCCGCCGTACGGCCACGACCGCGGCGAGCGCGGCCACCCGCCGGTCCTCCGCGGCGCTGCCGGGATCGCAGGGGACGTAGCCGACCTCGCTGGTCATCCGGGCGACGGTCGGCGTGAGCAGGTCGGCCTCCACCGGGTCGACGACGCCTTCGGCCTGCGCGCCGATCAGCACACCCGCCGCGGCCGCGCGCACCCCGAGGTCGCCTTCCACGGTGCGCACGCCCGCCCCGTCGGCCGCGGAGTGGACGTCGGTGGTGGCGCATCCGACGTCGACGACGAGCACCCGACCGCCGCGGATGCGCGACAGCTCCACGGCGCCGTGCCCCACGGCTTCCGGGGTCGCCACCCGCACGAGCCTGCGGAACCGCGGCCCGACCGCGGGGCCCCGACCGCCCACCGCGTGGCGCCGGTAGAGCGCGGCCAACGCGGCCCTGGCGGGCTCCGCCACGATCTGCCCCCGCCGCGGAAGAACGTTCTCGCAGGTCACGACCGTGCGGCCGGTGGCGCGCAGCACGGCGAGCGCGTCCTCGCTGACGGCGTCGGACGCGGCGAGCACGATCGGGAAGCGCACCCGCGCGCTCGCGAGGCGGCCCGCGTTGTGGAGCAGCTCGGCGGGGTCGTCCCCTTCGTAGCCGCCGAGCAGCAGCAGCGCGGTGGGCCGGGTGGTGCGCAGCATCCGCAGGTCGGCGTGCTGCAGCGGGCCCGCGTGCACGTGGACGACGTGCGCGCCCGCCGAGCAGGCGACCCGGTGCCCCGCCTCGGTGGCCATGAGCATCTCCGTGCCGACGACGGCCAGCCGCATCCCGCCGCCCGCCGACGAGCAGGCGTAAAGCTCCGGCTCGGCGCCGGACCCGGCCGCGGAAACCGCGCGGACTGCGGCGTCCATGCCGGTCAGGACGTCGGCGGCGGTCGTGGGGTGCTCGGCGAATCCGGCGAGCACCCCGTCGGACCGGATCAGTACGGCCTTCGTCCACGTCGAACCCACGTCGAGGCACACAGCAGCCTGATCGGTGGGCATGGGCGTCGAGCCTAATGGCGATCGTGGCCTGTGGCCTGCCGCCGAAGGTAGGTTGACGGTGCCGTCGCCGTCTCCGGGGAGTAGCCATGCTCGGACTGATGCAGGACCGCCCACTGTCATTGGCGCACGTCTTCCACCGCGCCGAGCAGCTCTTCGGGCACAAGACCCTGGTCACGGCCACGGCCGATGGCGAGATCTCGACAACCATCGCCGAGTGGGCGCGCCGCGTCCGCCGCCTCGCCACGGTGCTCGACACGCTGGGCATCAGCGCCGACGGGCGGGTCGGCACGTTCTGCTGGAACACCGCGCGCCACCTCGAGCTGTACTGCGCCGCGCCGTGCACCGGCCGGGTGCTGCACACCCTCAACATCCGGCTGTTCCCCGATCAGCTCGTCTACATCGCGAACCACGCCGAGGACGAGGCCGTGTTCGTCGACCGCTCGTTGATCCCCCTGCTCGAGCCGCTGGCCGACAAGCTGGAGTCGGTGCGGCGCTTCGTCGTCATCGACGACGGCGCCGACGTCGCGGTCCCCGACGGGTGGCTCGATTACGAGACCCTGCTGGCCGAGGCCGAGCCGTTCACCGGCACGTTCGCCGTCGAGGACGAGAACACGGCCGCCGCGATGTGCTACACGTCCGGCACCACGGGCAACCCGAAGGGCGTCGTCTACTCGCACCGCTCGACGGTGCTGCACTCGCTCATCTCGCTGATCGCGGATGGGGCTGCGCTCTCGGAGCGCGACGTCGTGCTGCCGGTGGTCCCGATGTTCCACGCCAACGCGTGGGGGCTGCCCTACGGCTGTCTGCTCGCGGGCTCGTCGCAGGTGTACCCGGGCCCGAACATGACGCCGCAGGCGATCGTCGAGCTGCTGGAACGGCACCGGGTGACGGTCACCGGCGGCGTCCCCACCATGTGGATGGGCATGCTGCCGTTGGTCGGCGGCCACGACCTGTCGGCGCTGCGACAGATACTGTGCGGCGGCTCGGCGGTGCCGCGGTCGCTGTCCGAGGCCTACAAGGACGCGCTGGGCTTCCCGATCCTGCACGCATGGGGCATGACCGAGACCAGCCCGATCGCCACCATCTCCAGTCCCCGGAGCCATTGGGCCGATCTCGACGAGAACGGGCGCATCGACACCCGCGCCCGGCAGGGCCAGGCGGTGCCGCTGGTTGACCTGCGGATCGCCGATCCGGCCACCGGCGAGGCCCAGCCGTGGGACGACACCGCCACCGGCGAAGTGCAGGCCACGGGACCGTGGATCGCGAAGGAGTACTACCGCGGCGAAGGCGGCGGCAGGCAGTTCACGGAGGACGGGTGGCTGCGCACCGGCGACGTCGCGGCGGTCGACCGGTACGGCAGCTTCCGGCTCGTCGACCGAACCAAGGACCTGATCAAGTCGGGCGGCGAGTGGATCGGCTCGGTCGAGCTGGAAAACGAGATCATGGCCCACCCGAAGGTCGCCGAGGCCGCCGTCATCGCCATCCCGAGTGAGAAGTGGGTGGAGCGCCCCCTCGCGTGCGTGGTCGTGAAGCCGGGCGAGGCGCTGACGGCCGACGAGGTCATCGAGCACCTGCTACCGCGGGTGGCGAAGTGGTGGCTGCCCGACGCCGTCGAGTTCATCGACGAGGTGCCGAAGACGAGCGTGGGCAAGTTCTCGAAGAAGACACTCCGGGAGAAGTTCGCCGGGTACCAGGCGTCGAGCTGAACTCCTCGACACCGTCGCTGACCAGCCCGAATGGTGACGGCGTTGCTGCTGTGCTCTGTGAGCGTCCGGGGCCAGCCGTCGCCGTCTGGGCGGCTCCACGGAACACCGACGGAACAGCGCGGCCCGCCGTCTGGTCTCATGTGGACAGTCATTGGCCCAACATTCCGTCGATGCGCGCGTTGTAGGCGGCCCGCTCGCCGTCGATGCACTTCGCGTAGACGCTGAGCAGCACCGCCACCGAGTGACCGGCCCGCGCCGCGACCTCAGTGGGTGGCACCCCGGCGTTCAGCCACGTCGACACCGCCGCGTGCCGCAGATCATAGGGACGGCGGGCGAGTGGAGAGGCTTCCTGCTCCGGCGTCAGGCCGATCTTGCGGGCCATCGCCCAGACGTCGGCGTAGACGGACGAGGGCACGCCTCCTCCCCCGTTGACCCCGCGGAAGAGCCGCCCGTCCGCCGTGGTCCCGTACTCGTCGAGATGCGCCAGAAGGGTCGCAATAAGGACGGGCGGGATCGGCACCACACGCACGGCCTCCCTCCGCCGGTGTTTCAACGGCCGCTCCTCGCGATCTCCGCGGTCGCGGAAGTGGGCGCCGCTCACGTCCGGACGGGCCCGGGCCAACCGCAGCTCACCCCAGCCCTTCGCCGGGAGCACGCAATCGCCATGCCGAAGCCCCAGCGCCTCCGACGGCCGCAACCCGGCGTAGTACAGGCACGAGAAGAAGGCGTGGAGCCGCCTGCCACGGTCGCGATGATCGGACCGACGTGGCGCCGTCACGTACGTCACCGCGGCAAGGAGCTGCCTGGCCTGCACCGGGTTCACCACGACACGCGGATCGACCGCACCCGCTCCCCCAGCCAACGGCAGCCTGCGGCCCGTGATCGGATTGGCAGCGAGCCATCCCGACGGCGTCGCGACCGCGCGATGAACGATCGATCGTCGCGTGTCCCATGTCGACGACGCGACCCGCCTGCCGTCCGCTGTGTTGCCGAGCGCGGCCAGAAGGTCAGCCACCGCGTCGGCCTCCACCAGCTCGCCCACCGGCCGGGAGGCGCGACGGAGCCAGGACGCCGCAGCGTTCTCCGACGTCGTGAGCGCCGTGGTTCGGGTCGGTGGTGGCAGCAAGCGAGACGACAGCAGGCGTTGGAGCTCGGCCCGGGGCGGCCGGTGGTCGAGTTGCCGAACGAACAACGGCACCGCGGCCGACAGGTGCATCACCGCGGCCCGTCGGGTGTTCGGTGGAGCACCCACGGACCACAGGTGGTCCACGTAGCTCTCTGCCACCTCCAGCAACGACCGCTCCGAGCGCTTGGCCAGCACCGACGTCGGCAGACCGCTCTCCACGTCGAACCGCTCCCCCGCACGTTGGGCCCGGATCAGGTCCGTACGGAAGGAGTCCGCGAGCGCCTTCGTTGCGAACCATTCCGAGTGCTCCTGGCCTGCGGTACGCCAACGGACGCCGTGCTTGCGCCGCCGGTTCCTCGCTGTCGCGATCTTCCACACGCTGACGTCGTACGTCGTGATGCCATCCATCAGGCGATCCGACGATCCGGCCGGTCACGGAGTCCTTCCAGCCAGTCCATGAGATCACCGCGACGCACTCGCAGATGACCGTTCGGGAGGCGCAAGCACGGCGGCGCGGTCCGCTTCTCACGCCACTCGTAGAACGTGTCCCGGGAGACGCCGCCCAGCAGTTCGAGCACCTGGCGGACCGTCAGCAGCTCGTCCCGATCGACCTTGCTTGTCACGCCGCCTCCCGAGTTGCCGAACGCATCGGGCGGGGCGCCAGCCAGCGACTTGGGCGGCCATGTAGTCGGCTTTCCAGCGCTGCCGTTCGGCGATCGCGGGCAGCAGCAGCGCGGGTCGGGAGGGCACGTCGGGGTCGCCGGGGCTGGTCTTCTCCCACTCGATAGGGGCCGTCGTCGACCGCGTAGCCGGGCCGGACGCCGGCGCTTGATCGAGCAGTTGCCGAACGAATGCGGTGCGTTCGCGTGCGTGGTCGTCGAGGGTCTTGTTCGACCACTTCCGCGACACGAGTACGCGGCGGCCGGCGATGCCCAGGTGCTGGGGCCTGTGCGCCTTGCCCTTGCACACCCCGGGCTCCATCGCGTGCCGGGCGCCTTTCGGGCTGCACGCCGTAGAGCAGCCACATCGGGCACTGCGGCGAGCACGGGGTGACGTTCCAGCTCGGCGACCAGCCGGCGGCGATGCTCGCGCTGCCGGTCGGTAGGCGCCGTCGTCGAGCCCGGCGGCCTTGGCGACGTCCTTGGTGAGGTACTTGGTCAGGTAGCCGATGTGCCGGCCGGCTTCCTCGGTGCCGCCGAGGATGCCCTTGACGTGCACCTGCGGGCCCGAACCGTGACGACGTGCGCCGGCTCGGTCGAGACGCGGGTCGGTGGCCTCGTCGCACGTGGGCAGCGGCTCCCGGTCGTCGGGGTCGACGAACCCTTGCGCGTCGTCGGTCCCAGCGCGGCACGCCGATCCCCGGTGTACCTGATGTCGTCGTGGTTGGGCCACCACACCTGGTGGTAGGTCGCGGCGGCGATCGCCCGCAGCTCGGCGCGGGGGATGGTGCCGCGCAGCGGCGGCGTGGAAGTGCGGTGCGCCGCGGCGTTGCGGTTCGATGGTGCCGAAGTACTGGACTTCCCAGCCGACGCAGCGGCGCAGTGTTCTGGCAGAACCGGTCCACCAGCTTCGGGAAGTGGATCGCGTCGCGGGCGGCGCGGCGGTAGTCGTAGCCGTCCGGGTCCAGCGCGGCGCCGTCGGCGTCCACCCGCCCGTAGGTGTCGCAGGTGAGCGTGAGGAAGGTGGAGGGCCGGTAGCTGCCCGCGTAGGTGCGGCCCGACCGTGCGGTGCTCGACCGGGCGGCGGGGCAGGTTCGGTGCGTCCTGCCGACGCCGGGTCGACCGCTGCTGCACCGGGCGTTGGTCGGGGTCGAGCGGGGCGAGCCGGCCGCGCGACGCCGATGCCCGCGGAGTTCCTCGTCGAGTTCGGCGACGATCTCCCGGATCTGCCTCGCACTCGTCCTGCGTCGTCGTCGTGCGCGGGCGGACACTGGTAGGCGGCGTGCAGGTCGGCGCGGGCGGCCATCAGCTGCCTTCTGCGTCGCTCGGTCGGCTCCGGCCGGGCGTGGGCATGGGTTCCTGGTCGAGGTGCCAGCCCTCCCGGCACTGGGTCATGCGCAGCCGCCGGTGTCTTGTCCGCGCACGGTGCGGCAGCGGTCCTCCCACCGCGACCCGCAGGGCACGGGGACGACGTCGACCCGGCCGGAGGTGAGGTCGAGCCGGCGCATCGCCAGCGGGCGGACGCACACGCCGTGGTCCTCGGCGAGCCGCTCGGCCACATCCCCACTGAGCGCGAGCAGGGCCTTCTGGGCGCGGGTGAGCTGGTCCTGATCCACCCACTCCGTCCGGCGGGCGTCCGCCGGGTCGTGCGTCGGCGGCGGAGCTGGCCGGTGGGTCGTCGGGTGTCATCACGCGACACCTCCGGCGTCGGACGCGGCGCGGCGCCGGGGCGGGCAGGGTGAGCACCTGCCCGGCGACGGCATGGCGGCGGGAGCGGGGCCGGTGACGAAGTCCTCGAGCTGCTTGATCGTCTCGTCGGGCACCCAGCCGGCCCGGATCCGCAGGGGTTCGCGGACGCCCTCGCCGAACAGGTAGCCGACCCCGGGTTCGGACTCGCCGATCCGGTTGGCCCACGCCCCGCGGTCGTAGGCCTGATCCCCGAGCACCATCCCCACGTGCGACTTGGAGGCGACGCGCAGGCAGATGCGGCGGGGGAACAGCTCCCGCACCGGGACGGTGTCCTTGGTCGGCTCCTGCACGTAGCCGCGCACGGTGTAGCCGAGCGCGCGGCCCTGGGTGGTGAGCAGGGCGACGCGGTCGACGATGGCCTCGCGGGTCTTGCGGTCCCCGACGTAGCGGACCAGGGCGCCGATCTCGTCGAACTCCAGCAGCTCCACCGGATGCTCCCGGGTCACCGGCACGATCCGCACCCGGCCGGCGAAGATCGACCTTGCGGGCCTCCATGCCCGTCGACCGAGGTCGTCGAGCAGCGCGAGCGCGTCGCGGGAGGTGACGGCGTAGCGGTGGAAGATCCGCCGGCCGTAGGCCAGTTCCATGCCCTTCGGGTCGATCCCCGACACCCGCACCAGGCCGTCCCGGATGGCCGGGGCGATGGACACGATCGGGGCACCAGCCGACCGAGTTCTTCCCCGCCCCGGTCGCCCCGGCGGTCAGGGTGTGCCCGCCGGCCAGCGGCTGGTGCCAGTCGGTGCCGTACTCGGTGCGGCCCGACCACACCTTGCGCAGGTCGATGTCCGCGCCGGCGCACGTCGGCGAGGGTCGGCGAGGTCGCGGCAGGAGACGACGCTGGCGGAGCCGGTCGCAGCGCTGGTAGTCGATCGACACCAGCCGGGGGCCGAGCTCACGGACCTGGCAGCGGGCCACCCCGCGGGCGACGGCCAGGGCGCGGGCGGCTTGGTCGAACTCCTCCGGGGTCTGCCCGGGCACGAGCCGGACCCGGACCTCGTCCCACGACGGCCCCGCCCGCACCCCGACCACCCGGGGCACCTGGTCCCGGCGCGGCCGCACCTTCGGGTGCGACCGCGGAGCGGCGGAACGGGGTGACCTGCACGGTGACCGGCTGGCCCGGGTCGGCGACGGTCAGCCGGCAGGCGCGCAGCCAGCGGGGCATGCGCGGGGCGTAGACGAGCCAGCGCTGCCACCACGACCGCACCCGCGGCCGGCCCACCGCTCGAACGACACGCCGGCCCCGCCACCACCACACCAGCAACCCGACCGCGACCACGGCGACGGTGACGGCGAGGGAGGTGAGCCCGACCAGTGCCACCACGCCAGTGACCACGGCCGCGGTGCCGGTGGTGCGCCAGTGCCGGACCAGCCACCGGCCGGTCTTCCACACGGCCCTTGACGAGCGAGCCAGACCGCGAGCGAACACGACCGCGACCGCGGCCGCCGCCTCCAGCAGCTTGGTCACCGCCCGGCCGAGGGTGTGCAGCACCCACAACCGCGCCACCCGCCGACCAGGGCGACCACGACGAGCTGTGCGCCGACGGTCATCACGCCACCTCCGCGAGCCGGCGCGACCGGCGCGGTGCGGGCGGTGGCCCAGCGCTGGTGGGCGGCCTGCCGGGTGACCCCGAGCCGGGCGGCGATCTCCCCCCAGCTGTAGCCGGCCTGCCGGAGCCCGGCGACGGCGTCGGCGATCGCGGCGTCCAGCTCGGCCGCGAGCGCGGCCAGGGCCGGCAGGGCGTCGACGTCCCCGGCCGCGACCCGCCGACCGGCGGCGCGCAGGACCCGGCGGCCGAACGCGGTGAACTCGGCGTTCTCCACCACCCGACGCGCCGGTCGCGTGTCCAACTGCTCTTGACGGTGGAACGGTGGCGTGTGGTCGAGCCGGCTGCCTTGGCCACGGCGGCGGCGGTGGCGCTGGGGGCGGTGGTGGCGGTGGTGGCGCGTTCGCGGGCGCAGCGTGCGGCGCGCTCGTCCTCGGTGAGTCCGCCGGTGATGCCGCATCGGCGTGCCGGGTCCTCCCAGGCCATGACATCGGTCAGGCAGATCTTGCGGACCGGGCAGCCCGCGCACACCTGCTTCGCAGCGGCGACGGCGTCGAGCCCGGGCCCTCGTCGACCGGGTAGAAGATCTCCGGGTCGACGTGCACGCAAGCGGCCGCGTCCCGCCATCCCGGCGGGCGGGGTTCGGGTGGGCGGGGTCATGACGTCATCTCCAGCTCGTGGCAGTTGGACAGCGCCCCGGCCGCGTCCGAGGTGGGACGGTGATCGGCGCGGGCCTGCCAGTCCGCGGCGGTCTCCCGCCAGAACCGGGCGTCGGCCCGGGCCTTGCTGTGCGCGGCGGACACGGCTCGCCGATACAGCGGGTGCGTCGTGCGTGCGCGGCGGTCGTCGTACAGCAGGACCCGCCACCAGCCGGCGGTGCGGGCGCCGATCGAGCCTGCACGGCGGAGCGGTGGTCGAGCCGTGCGGGGTGCGGGTGAGTGGACTCATCGCGTCGCGGCGTCGTCAGTGCCTCCAGTGCGGCCAGTACGCGGTTGGCGACCGGAGGCGGGGTTGTCGCGGCGTCGGGGGTGGTGCGGTCGTATGTCGGGCGTGTTCATTACGTCGGTGTCCTTCCTAGATCGCAGTGGTGCCTGTCGCTGGGCGTGAGTGTGTGTGGGAGATCAGGAGGGGAGCCCGGTTGCCGCCGTGGCTCCCCTCCGCGCGTGAGCTGGTCAGGGCGGTTCCGCGGTTGTCGGGTCATCGCCGGTAGCCGGCCGGGGGGCGTGCCGGGCCGAGCCGCGGTCTGTGCGTGCATCCCGGTCGCGCGGAGGCTGTACGCGACGCGGCCGCGCTTGTCCTCCACGTACGGGGTGACGCGTCAGGCCCTCGAACTCCACCGGCCGGAACGGCATCCCCGGCGGGCTTCCGGCGGCATCGGCTGGTACTCGGAGATGATCTTCACCGTCACTGTCTTCTCCTCCTTGCGTGCGTCCGGGTCGGCATCGAGGACCACCGCCGCTCCACATCCGCAGGCCGGTCTCCTTGTCGATCGCCTGCACCGGCGCGCCCGGTCTGGACTTGTCGAAGTCCCGCACCGCTTCCACCTCGGACACCAGGTAGGCGCCGTGTGGGAACATGTCGCCGTGTTCGATCTTGAATCGTTCCGTGTGAGCCACGAGTACATCCCTTCGTGTAGTCCCCCTAAACCCTACGGTCCGGACGTCCTCGGGTGTTGAGGGGGTGTAAACCGGAAGCTACGCGGGTTTGCCTGACGTTGTCAAGTCCCCCTAAACTCTGTGCTCATGAGTTGTCTCGAGTGGCTTTGAGCCCCTGTAGTGATCCCTGATGACTTCGACACCGTCCGCAGCGATCCCGACCCGATCCGCCGCGGCCAACGCGCGACCGCGCTCATGTCGATCTACCAACAACGCGCCACCGAGCTAGCCCGCCTTCGACGCGAGGCCATCGAGGAAGCCCACGAGACACAAGGCCTCACCTACACCGAGATCGCCGCCACGTTTGGCATCACCAAGGGTCGCGTGACCCAGATCCGCGGGGCGCACCGGCGCGCGAGCGCGCGTTCTTCGGCGTCGGCCCTGTCCGTGTCGGCGTCCCGCTACGCGTGGGCACCGACGACCGGATGCGCTCCTACATCGACGCCGCCGACCTCGCCACCCAAGAAGACACCACGACGCTGCTCGCCACGCTCGCGCTGGCCGTCGAGCCCTACACGATCCAGCCCGACACCACGACCCTCCCGAAGAGTGACGTCGTCGTGATCTGCGGCCCGAAGTCCGCCCCGATCGGCGCGCAGCTGCTCGCCGAGGACCCATGCCTGGGCATGGTCCGCGACGACCGCTGGTGGATCGTCAACAAGGCCACGGGCGAGCGGTACGGATCACCGCTGACCGGCAACCCGACCGATGGCTCCGATCTCGGCTACCTCTCGCGTCGCCACGACGGCGACCGGGTCGTGGTGCACATCGCCGGCATCCATAGCCCCGGATCCCGCGGTGTCCTGCACTACCTCGCCCACCATCTCCGCGAGCTGTACCGCGACACCGGCGACACCTCGTTCAGCATCTCGTGCGCTGCGAACTCGACGGTCTCACCGTCACCGACAGCACGGCCGCTCACCAAACCGTTGGCTTGGACGCCGTATGAAGGCGCACGTCGCCCAGCTCGCCGGTGGAGCACGCAACGCCGACCGCGCGTTCCTCACCGACCACGCCGCGATCCTGCTCGACGGCGCCTCCGCGTTCCTCCCGGTCGACGTCGATCCCGCCACTTACGCCGACGACCCTCGGCGAGGCGATCGCCGACCAGCTCGACGACACGACCGCGCC
Organism: uncultured Actinomycetota bacterium; assembly: GCA_963736375.1. Taxonomy (GTDB): domain Bacteria; phylum Actinomycetota; class Actinomycetes; order Mycobacteriales; family Pseudonocardiaceae; genus Pseudonocardia. The sequence goes on along the minus strand of CAVTOL010000031.1, from coordinate 103,628 downwards.
GCTGACCTGCCCGCCGCTCGTCCGCGCAGCCATCGCCCGCACCGTGCAGCGCCTGCATCTCACCGCAGGCCGCTCCCCGTCCAGCACAGTCAGCATCCTGCGCACCCACGACGACCACGCCGAGCTCTACGTCCTCGGCGACAGCCCGATCCACTACGGCACCAACGACACCGAGACCTGGCTCACCGACGACCGCCTCGCCCGCATCGCACCGAGACAGCGTCGCCACTACGTCGAACGCCTCCGGCCGGGCACGGCTACAACAACGAGCACCAGACGGCTCTCGTCGCGCTCCAGCATGCCCAGCGCCACGCCCGCAACACCCCTGGCGGCTACTGGATCGCCGAAGCTGACCCCGACGCAGCCCACCATGGGATCACCTGCACGTTGCTCCCATCCGCGATCACCTGGGCGGTCCTGGCCACCGACGGCGCCGCCGACCTCATCGACCACATTGGCCCTCCCTGGCACGACGTCGCCCAGGCCGACGCCGACCACCTCGCTCGACTGCTCGCCGAGCTGCACGAGTGGGAGACCACGACCGACCCTGACGGGCGAGCGATGACCCGCTCCAAGCGCCACGACGACAAGACCCTCGTCGCCATCCCTAACCTCTGGTGAACCCCTGGTGCGACGCCGACCCATCGCAGGTGCGGGTCCGGTCCTTCCTGCCGCTATGATGATCAACACGGCCACGGCAGGGCATCAAGGGCGCCTGCGGCGTCGCTGACGCGATGGCGCGTGCGCCACCCTTGACCCCCTCCCGCGACCGCGACAAGCACACAGCATCAGGCAGGCCCTCCAAGGAAAGTCAGCCTCCAACAGCCACCAACCGCCAGCGCTGGCAGAGGATCAACGTGGCCGCACGCCATCACCGATGTTGCCCGCGATCGTCGCGGCGGGCCTCGGACGACCTGGTCGCGGCACGTTCATCGCGCGTGTCATCCGCGGTGCTGCCGAATCGCTCTCTACAGGATCAAGGCGCCGCCTGGCGGCGGCGCGCGTGACCGGCTACGCCGGTCCCGCCGCCTCGCTCCCTCTACCTCCGGCCCGGTCGCGGTCGGCGTGCCCGGCTACCCGGCCCCGCTCCCACCGAGGCATCGCCGGGATCCTGCCAGGAGCGACGTGCATCGACCATGACCTGCGCACCAGAAGAACCCTGGGCTCCGCCCCGGACCCGCGCACCGCTTCAAAGATCAGGAAACGCGCGGACGGGTGGTGATCTCCACCCCCGGTCACGATGGCGGGGCTTCGCTCAGCTTCCGCAACACCGCCGCCAGATTCCGCTCCGACTGCCGGGTGGACGGGGTGGTCCTCGCCCAGGACCCGCCGTCGGCGGGTGAGGGTGTCCTCGTCGACGGTGCGGGCCTGCTGGTACTCGCCCAACGCGCGCAGGTCCGATCACCGCGAGCGTGACGAGCAGCCCGACCGCGCTGGACTCGGTCGCCATCTCCGACGACCAGCGACATGCCACCCGGGAGACTCGGTTGCCATGCTCGAACCCCTATGTTCGGGCACGTTCACCCGGCGATAGCGGTGGAATAGGTTCTGGCGCGCTGTGCACGAGTCAGTGCTCACCCCGGGTGGGTGGCGCCTTGGTCACCCCGCCGGGATGAGCTCGTCCTCCACCTGTGGTGCGGCACGATCGGCTGCGCGGCCTGTTCGATGCTGCTTTCCTCAGGGAGGCTGTGAGGTGCGAAGACGGCGGTTGCGGCTGCTGGCATGCCTTGTCGTGATGGCGTTCATCGTGTCGGCGCCGGGCTCGGCTGCCGCGTTCGGCACGATCGACACCGGCTTTTTTTCGTGAACACGAACGCCTCACCCGGGCGGCCCTGGCCTGTGCCGGGGACGCGGGGTTGGATCCGAATTGCTTCGAGCCGAGATCCATCGACTATCTCGCGGGACACGACCGCGAATTCGGGGCCGTCGGGGCGCCCGATAACGACGAGCTGTCGGACCCGTCAGCGCATTGCGACAACGCCGACTTCCTCGCGGGCGGATATCCGCGGACCCGCGACCAGGCCACCGCGTCGCTGTTGGACTGCGTGAACCAGATGCGCAGTCGGCTCGGAGAAGGAGTGGTAAGCGCCCAGGGTCTGCTCGACGAGCAGGGCCAGGTGATCCCCGGCGAGGTGAACCTCGTCCCGGAGTGCAAGCCGCACGAAGCCGCAGAAGATCGCGCCAAGTGCGCGTCCCTAGAGGGATTCGGGCGGGTCCTGCATGGAGCACAAGACTTCTACGCGCACAGCAACTGGGCCGATGAACCAGACCCGACCCGTCCGATCGGCGACGACAACCCGCCGGGTCTGAACCTGTCCGGGCCGAGTCCGGTGCTCGACCTCCGCAGCGGGACGACCCCGAGCGTGCCGTCCGACCTCACGACCGGGTGCTTTGTGGTGAAGGACGAGGTTCCCGGCGTCGGTGAATGCGCGCAGCGTGTCACACATGCGGCGCTCAACAAGGACCGGGGGCTGATCGACCCCAATACCGGGAAGACCACCGACCCGACGACGCCGCGCGGGATGGTCGAGGACAACTTCGCGAAGGCGGTATCAGGAGCCATCGCCGAGACCCGCCGACAGTGGCAGGACTTTCAGTCGGAGCTGACGGCGCGGTATGGGAAGGACAAAGCGGAGCGCATGGTCTGTGCGCTTACTCATGACGATCCCGTCAATGACTGTGGTGGTCGCGGGTGGGCGCCAGTCGTTGGGCTGCTTCTTGTCGTCGGCCTTGCCCTTGCGGCGATCGCAACGATGATGCTTTTGATGCGTCGCCGACGCCAGGCCTCGCCCCGCGGACCGGGTGGTCCACCAGACCCGGGCCGCCACCCGCCCGGAGCTGACTGACCACTGACACCCACATCGCCCGCTGTCCCCGCGCCGAGACGCCCGATCACACCGCGTCCGGCACGGGTACGGGTCAGCCCATGGCTACCCCTCCGGAGCCCGAGGGCGCGGGATCGGGCAGGCGCATCATGCGGAACGAGGTGAACAGCCCGAGGAGAGCCGGCGAGGAGCGGGATGAGCAGCGCCACCTGAAGGGCGATGGGCCGCGCCTCGGTGTTGATGCGGATGATCTCGGCCTGGATCGTCCGGCGGCTGGCCGGCGAGCAGCTCCTCGAGTTGCGTGTTGCTCATCACCTCGGCGTCGTCCTCCAGCGCCGTGCGCGACCTGCTGCTGCTCGGCCGGGGCAGCACCGTGCTGTTGCTCCGGCCATGTGCGGTGAAGCTGAACGACGAGCGTGGCCAGCATGATCGCGCCGGCGAAGGCCAAGCCGAACGACAGCCCGAACGAGCCTGCCGCCGAGTTCACGCCGGCGGCCTCGCTGACCCGCTCCTCCGAGATCGGGCGACAGCGTGTAGTTGTTGAGCTGGGACACCAGCAGGCCCAGCCCGGAGCCGGCGATCAGCAGCGGGATCAGCAGGTACCAGCCGGACTCGCCCGGGGCACGATCGGGAGCAGCATCACGAGGCCGACGCGAGCAGCAGCGAACCCCAGCGCGGATGATGCTGCTCGGCCGCCGCTTCGCCGCCTTCTTCCCGGCGAGCAGCGCCACTACGAACATGCTGAGCGAGAGCGGGGCGAGCGACAGGCCGGCCTGCATCGCGTTGTACTCGAGCACCATCTGCAGGTAGATCGGCAGCACGATCATCGTGCCGCCCAGGGCGATCTGCTGGAGCATCTGCCCGGAGATCCCGAACCGGAAGAGCTTGGACGTGAACAGATCCGGGTCGAGCAGCGTCGGCTTGCCCTGCACGCTTGCGCCGCACGAGCCACCAGGCCAAGCGAGGCCAGCGCGATCGCGCCGAGCGCCAGCAGCGCACCGACGCCTCGCCGCCCTCCTGCCACACCAGGATGCCCAGCACGATGCCGCCCATGCCCACGACGGAGAGGACCGCGCCGACGACGTCGATCGTCCGGGGCCCGGTGTAGGGCACGTCGCGGACGAGTTTGATGCCGGACAGCACGACGGCGATGATGACGACCTCGAGCGAGGAACGCCGACCCGCCACGACAGGATAGGTCGTGATGAAGCCGCCGAGCAGCGGCCCGACGGCGGCGGCGATCGCCGCCGCGGCGCCGACCAGCGCGTAGGCCCTCTTCTGCGCCGCGCCCTTCGAAGTTGCCGTGGATGAGGGACTGCATGGCGGGCAGCAGGAGCGACGCGCCGATCCCACCGACGATCGCCCAGAAGATGATGACCGCGGTCAGGCTCTGGGCGAGTGCCATCGCCAGCGGCGCCGACGGCGTAGCCGAGCAGGCCCAGCACGTAGGCCCGCTTGCGGCCGATGAGGTCGCCGACCTTGCTGCCGATCAGGATGAACGCCGCTGAGACCAGCGCCTCGAGCGCGATCGCCGACTGGACGCCGCTGACGGTCGTGTCGAGATCCCGGACCACCGCCGAGATCGAGACGTTCATCATCGACGTGTCGACGACCAGCACGAACATCGCCATCGCCAGCAGAACGGCGAGCCTCCGTTGAGTGCCCGCCAGCTCCCCTGCATCACCGGTACTCGCTTGATCGGTCATCGGACCTCCACCATCCCGCCAATCGCACACCAACGACTCGGGCGACTCGAAGCACGAGCGCACACCGGGCGCGTCCGGCGCAGTGTTCAGCGGCCCCCTCGCAGCAGCATCACCCGCGCGGGATGACGGAGGGGGGCGGTTGCAGGCCCGTTGAGGCCTGATCTGTCAAGCTGTCGCCTCCCGCGAGGCGGGACCGGTACGGAATGGCCGCCCACGGGCGACGCGCCCGGATTCGCGTCCGCCCTGGTCACGAAGCTTCCCTACCGGTTGGCCCGCGGATCCTGCGCAAGGACCTTCGTGCTGCGCTGAGACCGTCAAGGTCATGTTGACGTTCGGCATTGGAACCGGACGTAGCACGGTCCACGGAACCCTGACGGAACGGCATCCGAGTCGTTAGCGTCTTGCCGAACTCTCGTCGCACGTCCCGGACATGATCTGCCCGGATCGCCAGATGCTCAAAGAAGACACTCCGGGAGAAGTTCGCCGGGTACCAGGCGTCCGTCTGAGCCGCTCCCATGGCGAGCCCTGCGGCCCGGTCCCGCCTGACTTCGCACCCCATGGCGCGACTTCGCACCCGGTCGACGGGGTGCGAAGTGATGCGGTGGGGTGCGAAGTCAGGCGGGCGATGGGCGGGCGCCCGCCTGTCGATCAGGCCGCCGGGGTGAGGCGCACGAGCGGGATGACGCGGGTCGTCTTCTTCTGGTACTCGCCGTAGCCCGGCGCCTTGGCGACGATCTCGGACCACTTCGCCTCGTAGTCGGGCCCGGTGATCTCCTCGGCGGTCACGGGCACGGTCTCGCGGCCCACCTCGACGTCGAACCGCGGGTTGGCCTTGAGGTTGTGGTACCAGGCGGGGTTCATCGGCAGGCCCGCCTTGGACGCGACGACCACCATCGACCCGTCGGCGTCGCGGAAGTAGGCGACGGGCGACTCCCGCACCTGCCCCGACTTCGCCCCGATGGTGCGCAGGATCAGCAGGTCCGCGCCCGCGAACTGCCCACCCACCTTGCCCCCGTTCGCCCGGAACTCGTCGATGATCTTCTTGTTCCAGTCGTTCCACTCGTTGGCCATCGCCGTACCTCACACCTTCCGCGCCGCGCCTATCACGGCTCTCGTGGCGATCAACCAATGGTCGGCCGGACCGATTCCCTCGAGCTAGCGAGAGCTGGGCGGCTCGACGGATCACAGCCGACCCATGGCGGCTTCACAGGAATCTCTTCACCGTGCGGTGTTGTCTCTAGGGAGACGGTTGGGTACCCCTGCACGGGAGCGTGGCATGCATCGACGAACGCGACGACGTAGCGGAGCGGTGACGCTCGGGGTGGTCGCCGTCGGCGCGGCCGTCGTGGTGGGTGGGGCCACGCTCGGCCAGAGCGGGCTCCTCACCGAGACCATCGCAGGCACGGCCACCGCGACGGAAAGCCCCCTTGCAGGCCAGATCGCCACGCACAACGCGACCCAGACGCCCGGCACGGACGGCACGGACGGCAGGTCGACCCGGCCCGCCACGAGCGCGGAGGAGGTCGGCGTCGTCGACATCACCACCGTTCTCGACTACGGCGCGGCGGCGGCCGCAGGCACCGGTGTCGTGCTCAGCCCGTCCGGGGAGATCCTCACCAACAACCACGTGATCGACGGCGCCACGAAGATCAAGGTCACGGTCGTCAGCACCGGCGCCTCCTACGCCGCGTCGGTCGTGGGCACCGACCCGACCGACGACGTCGCTGTCCTCCGCCTGTCCGGCGCCTCCGGCCTGGCCACGGCCCGGCTCGCGTCGGCAGCGCAGGCCGCCGGGGTCGCGGTCGGCGACGCGGTGACGGCCGTCGGCAACGCGGGCGGCACCGGCGGCACCCCGACCGCCGCGTCCGGCACGGTCGTCGCGCTGGGCCGCGACATCACCGCGTCCGACGAGAACGGCACCGATCCCGAGCAGCTCACCGGGCTCATCGAGGTCAACGCCGCAGTGGAGGCGGGCGACTCCGGTGGCCCGCTCTACTCGGGCGACGCGGTGATCGGGATCGACACGGCCGCCTCGACGTCCGGCCGTGGCCGGGTCGCCACCACCGCCGCACGCTCCGGCTCGACGGGCTTCGCGATCCCCATCGCCACGGCCACGGCGGTCGCCGATCGGATCGTCGCGGGCGAGCAGAGCAGCGCCGTCCACCAGGGCAGCCCGGCGTTCCTCGGCGTCCAGCTACCCGCCGGATCCGAGGGCGCCACGATCTCCGGCGTGGTCGCGGGCTCCCCCGCGGCGGCCGCGGGCCTGCGGGCAGGCGACACGATCACCGCCGTCGACGGGACCGCCGTCGACCAGGCAAGCGCGCTCTCGGAGGCGCTCGCCCGGCACCAGCCGCAGGACCGCGTCCCGATCACCTGGACCGACACCGACGGCACGTCACACACGGCCACCGTGACTCTGACGGCAGGCCCGGCGGACTAGCCGCATGATCGCCGAGTTCGGTGCGGCAGGTGTGCAGATGCACCCCAGGCACCGAACCCGGCGATCACCGGTGCACCGGACTAGATCACCCGCACGCGCAGCCTCCGGAAGCCCCGGCCCTTGTTCTCCATCTTGACCACCTCCACGCGGCCGATCATCGCCGTCGAGGCGACGTGGGTGCCGCCGTCGGCCTGCACGTCGAGGCCGGTGATGTCGACGATGCGGACCTCTTGCAGGTCGTCGGGCAGGAGGTTGGTGGCCGTGCGGATGATGTCGGGAATCCGGAACGCGTCGGCCCGCGGCAGCGTCCGCACCTGGATCGCGCGGTCGGCGGCGATCTCGGCGTTCACCGCCTCGGCCACCCGGTCCTTGAAGCCGGGCGGCACCTCGGGCAGGTCGAAGTCCATGCGTGCGGTGAGCGGCTCCATGTTGCCGCCGGTCACGAGCGCACCGAAGTCCCGGAACACCACGGCGGTGAGCACGTGCAGGCCGCTGTGCGTGCGCATGAGCTGGGTGCGCCGCTCGTCGTCGAGCGCGCCACGCACGGCCGTGCCGACGGCGGGCACCGGGTCGCCCTCGACCGGTACGAGGTAGTCGTCATCCCCCTTGGCGACGCCCGCGATCCGGGTGCGCACCCCGCCCCACAGCAGCACGCCCTCGTCCGGCGGCTGTCCGCCGCCGCCGGGGTAGAACGCCGAGCGGTCGAGCACGATCCCGCGCTCGGGATCCACGCCGACGACGACGGCGTCCCACTCCCGCAAGGTCGGATCGGCGAGGTCGAGCCGGTGGGTGCCCATGCCGCGAACGCTAGTTTCACCACCATGGATGCGAACGACCGGGATCTCCTGGCGACCGCCGCCGGGATGGCGCTCTCCTACGCCGGGGCGGTGGACGACCGGCTCACCACGCCGTCGCCGAAGGCGCTGGACGCGCTGACGGCGTTCGACGAGCCGCTGTCCGACGGCGGCCGGGACCCCGCCGACACGCTGCGGCTGCTCGCCGACGTGGGCGGACCCGCGACCGTCGCCTCGACGGGCGCGCGCTACTTCGGCTTCGTCACCGGCGCCACGTACCCGGTGGCGCTGGGCAGCGGCTGGCTGGCGAGCGCGTGGGACCAGAACGCCGCGCTGCCCGTCATGTCACCGGTGGCCGCCCGCCTGCACGACGTCGTGCGGGGATGGCTGGTGGACGTGCTGCGGCTGCCCGCCGAGACGGGGCTGGCGTTCGTCACGGGCGCGACCGTGGCCAACGCCGCCTGCCTGGCCGCCGCGCGCGACGCGCTGCTGGCCCGGCTGGGCTGGGACGCCCAGGCCGACGGCCTGTTCGGCGCACCGCCGTTCCCGGTGGTGATCGGCGAGCGGGCGCACTCGACGTTGGCCAAGTCGCTGGGGCTGGTCGGGCTCGGCCGCGGCAGGGTGCACGTGGTGCCCGCCGATGACCAGGGCAGGCTGCGCGCCGACCGGCTGCCCGACGTCGCCGGGCCGGTGCTGGTCTGCGCGCAGGCCGGGGAGGTCAACACCGGCGCGTTCGACCCGTTCGACGCGATCGCCGACTGGCTGGCCGAACGGGGCGGTTGGCTGCACGTGGACGGGGCGTTCGGGCTGTGGGCCCTCGCCGACCCCGCGCGGGCCGCGCTCGTCGCAGGCCTGGAACGGGCCGACTCGTGGGCGACCGACGGGCACAAGTGGCTCAACGTGGGCTACGACTGCGGCCTGGCCTTCGTGCGCGACCTCGCCGACCTGCGGCGCACGTTCGCCGCGACCGCGGGCTACCTGCCCGCGAGCGACCGGTTCGAGGCGATGCACCACACGCCGCAGTCGTCGCAGCGGGCCCGGCAGGTGGAGGTATGGGCCGTGCTGCGCACGCTCGGGCGACGCGGCGTCGCCGAGTTGGTCGAGCGGAGCTGCGCGGCGGCCAGGACGATCGCCGACGCGTTGGCCGCGGGCGGGCTGACCGTGCTGAACGACGTCGTGCTCAACCAGGTGCTCGTCCGGTTGGTCGACGGGCCGACCACGGAGGCGCTCGTCGCGGCGGTGCAGGCCGACGGTCGGGTGTGGTGCGGCCCGGCCGTGTGGGATGGCGCGGCGGCGATGCGGGTCAGCGTGTCGTCGTGGAAGACCGGCCCCGAGGAGGCCGCCGAGGCGGCGCGGGTGATCCTCGAGTGCGCCGCTCAGGCGCGGTGAAGGGCGTCGCGCACCTGGGCGGCGTCGAGGTCGCGGTTGTACACCGGGGTGCCGGGCTGCTGGCGCCACGATTGGGCGAGCGAGCCCGCGTCGACGCCGTCGAAGCCCAGCTCGTCGACCAACGCCATCACCTGGCGCTTCGCCGCGGGGTCGTCGCCTGCCACCGGCAGCGCGCGGCGGGCGACCGATCCGGGTGGGGTGGCGTGCGCCGCCATGTGCGCGAAGTTGATCGTGTTGAACGCCTTGACCACGTGGACGTCGCGGAACTGGTGGGCGACCCACTCCGAGGAAGCCGAGTGCGGCTTCTCCAGCTCGGGGATGGCGCCGTCGCGCGCGGGGTAGTAGTTGCAGGCGTCGACGACGACGTGGCCGCTGAACGTGTCGGCGGGCAGCTCGGACACGGCCTTCAGCGGCACGGCGAGCACCACCAGGTCGGCGGAGCGCACCGCCTCCTCGACGCTGCCCGCCCTGGCCCCGGTCTCGCGGACCAGCGGCACCAGTGAGGCGGGCCCGCGCGAGTTGGCCACCGTGACGTCGTGGTCAAGCGCCGTGAGCCGCCGTGTCAGGGTGCCGCCGATGTTGCCCGCCCCGATGATCGCGATCCGCATGCCAGGAATCTACTTGCCGAACCCCGCCGTGAGCCCGCTCAGCAGTTGGCGGCGGCCCACCGCGTACAGGACCAGGATCGGCAGCGTGGTGAGCACGACCGAGGCCGCGATGGCGGGCACGTTGATGCTGTACTGGCCCTGGAACGACCACAGCGCCAGCGGGAGCGTGCGCTGGTTGGGGCTCTGCGTGAGGATCAGCGGCAGCAGGAAGCCGTTCCAGATCGTCAGGCCGTTGTAGATCGTCACGGTGACGAGCGCGGGCCGAGTGAGCGGGAACGCCAGGCGCCAGAGCATGAGCCAGTCGCCTGCCCCATCCAGTCGCATGGACTCGAACAGCTCGTTCGGGATGTCGCGGATGAAGTTGGCGAGCACGAGCACCGACAGCGGGATCGCGAAGGCGATCGAGGGCAGGATGATCGCCGCCAACGTGTCGTACATCTTGATCCGGATGATGATCAGGTAGACGGGGATGACGACCGCCTGCAGCGGGATCGCCAGCCCCATGAGGAACACGGCGTTGACCGATCGGAGGTATCGGCCGCCCCCCCGCACTACCGCGAACGCCGCCATGAACGAGAAGAGCACCGCGGGCACGACCGCGCCGACCGTGACGACGACGCTGTTGGCGAAGTAGCGCGGGAAGCCCGACGCGATGACGAGCGCGTAGTTGGCGAGCGTCGGGCTCGCGGGCGGGGCGAACGGGTTCGTCCTGAAGTAGTCGCTCTGCTGCTTGACGCTCGTGATGAAGATCCAGTAGATCGGCACAAGCACGACGGCGAGCCAGAGCCAGGCCGCCAGCCCGCCCAGCCAGTTGGGCCGCTTGCGGGTGCCCGGGCGCGCGGGCCGGTGCGCCGCAACGGCTCCGGTCGTCACCGCGGCCACCACGTCACGCCCCTTCCAGTTGGCTGTCGGAGCCGTCACCGCCGCCGAGGCGGCGCATGACCAGCGCGAGCGCCAGGCCGACGAGCACGAGGATCACGGCGATCGCGCTCGCCGGGCCCATGAGGTTGGCCTGGAAGCCGAGCTTGTACATGGCGAGCGCGAGCGTGCGGGTGGCGTCGGCGGGGCCGCCCCCGGTGAGCACGAAGATCAGGTCGAAGTACGTCAGCGAGCCGACGAGGATCAGCGTGGACGAGGCGATGATCGTGTACTTGAGCTGCGGGAGTGTGATCGAGAAGAACTGGCGCAGCCGCCCGGCGCCGTCGAGCTCGGCGGCCTCGAACATCGAGCGCGGGATCTGCCGCACCCCGCCCTGGTAGATCAGCGTGTGGAACGGGATGAACTGCCAGGACACGACGAAGACGACCACGCCGACCGCGAGGCTGCCCCGGCCGAGCCAGTCCTGCTGCAGCAGCGGGATGCCCAGCCCCGCACCGAGGCCGAAGTTGGGGTCCAGCAGCGCCTTGTACGTGATCGCGATGGCCGCCGAGGACAGCAGCAGCGGGATGAAGAAGAGGACGGCGAGCAGCCCGCGGTAGCGCTGGCGGCCTGCGAGGAACACCCCCAGCAGCAGCGACACCGGGGTCTGCACCAGCCACGACAGCGCCATGATCAGGAACGTCACCCACAGCGCGTGCGGCAGACCGGGGTCGGTGAGCACGGAGGTCCAGCTCGTGAGGCCGGACGGTGTGATGACGCCGATGCCGTCCCACGTCGTGAAGGAGAGGCCCACCACGCCGACGAGCGGTATGACTCCGAAGGCGACGAAGACGATGAGCGCGGGCAGCGCCATCCACGCGACCGAGGAGCTCCGCCCGGCGCCCGAGACCGTGGAGGGGACGGTTGTCCGGGCGCCGGGCGGAGCAAGCGCGGTCACTGCCCGATGACCCCGTTCATGCTGTCGGCGAACTGCTGCGGGCTGATCGAGAGCTGGAACAGCTGCGAGATGTTGTCCAGCAGCTTCTCGGCGGCCGTTGGGCTCAGCGCCTGGTCCCAGGACTGCGGGAAGCTCTTGGCCTTGCTGGCGACGCCGTAGACGAACTTGAGGAAATCGGCGTCCTTCGAGCCGGTGAGCTTCGCGTCCGCGCCGTTGACGATCGGCACGGCGCCGTTGCCGACCCAGTCCTGGACCTCGGCGTCGGCGAGCACCCCGGTGGCGAAGAACTTCTTCGCGGTCTCCTTCTGCGCGTCGGTGGCCTTCGACGAGATCGACAGGTACTGGGCGGGGTTGCCGGTGGTGGCGGTCGGGTCGCCCTTGCCGCCTTCGACGGGCGGGAAGTTCATGTAGCCGAGGTGGCCGCCGGAGACGAAGTCGCCCCCGTCGGTGGACATGGTGCCGTAGGTCCACGAGCCGTGGAGCATCATCGCGGCCCTGTCGGTGTAGAGCAGGGCGAGGTCGGCGTTGGAGTCGGCCGTGATCGACGAGAAGCCCTTGATGAACCCGTTGGCCTTGACCAGGTCCTGCACCTTCGTGAGCGCGTCCAGCGCCGCGGGGTTGGACCACGCGCCCTGCTGGCCGTCGGCGACCGCCTGGAACACCTCCGAGCCGCCGATGCGGTCGAAGAGGAACTCCAGCCACATCATGTTCGTCCACCGCGACTGGCCGCCCAGCGAGAACGGCGCGACGCCCGCTCGCGTTGAACTTGGGAACGAGGTTCATGATGTCGCCCCACGACTGCGGGGGCTGGGCGCCGACCTTCTCGAACACCCGCTTGTTCCAGTAGAGGATGATCGGCTGCACCGTCTCGGCGGGCATCGCGTAGATCTTCCCGTTCACCGTGGCGGGCGCGAACGACGAGGAGAACAGGCGGCTCTTGACGCCCGCGTTCTGGTCGAACCAGGACGACAGGTCCTCCACCTGGCCCCCCTGCACGTAGCTGCGCAGGGTGCCGCCGCCCCAGCCCCAGATGATGGTGGGCGCCTGGTTGGCGCCGACCGCCGTGCGGATGCGCGTCTTGTAGGCGTCGTTCTGGAACGTCGTGCCCTGGATCTGGTCGTTCGGGTTGGCTTGGTTCCACCGGTTGAGCGCGTTGGTGCGGACACCTTCTGACGGCTGCCCGGACAGGTACCAGTAGGTGGCCCCGCCGGTGGCCGGTGCGCCGCCGCCTCCGCCCGCGCCCGCCTGGCTCGGGCCGGACGTGCCGCAGGCGGCGAGCGCCGAGCCCGCGAGGGGCACGGCCATGGCAAGACGCAAGAAGTTCCGCCGCGACGTCGTCGAGGAGTCCACGTCGACACCTTTCGATAATTTTCGAGAAAGCCGCTCGACAAAAGTAGGATCCCGGTCACACTGTGTCAAGGTCTTGCCTGATCATCTCGATTCGGCAACAGTTTGTACCAGGTGCGTCGTCGAAACTTTTCGAAGGAGGGCTCGTGACGACATCGGATCCGACCCTGGTGCGGGCGCCGTGGCGGGACCCGAGCCGCCCGGTCGCCGAGCGGGTCGAGCTGCTGCTGCGGGAGATGACGCTCGAGGAGAAGGTGGCCCAGCTGGGGAGCCGCTGGGTGGGGAACGACATGCAGCCCAGCAGCCCGGGAGACGACCACCGGGCCGACCTCAACGTGGCTCCGATGCAGGACGTCTTCGCTGCGGGCGGGTCGACGCCGCTGGCCGAGTCGAGCCGCCACGGCCTTGGGCACCTCACCCGCGTGTACGGCAGCCGCCCGCTCAGCCCGGCGGAGGGCGCGGCCGAGCTGGTGCGCCAGCAGCGGACCGTGATCGACGGCTCGCGCCTCGGCATCCCGGCGATCGTCCACGAGGAATGCCTCACCGGCTTCACGGCCTACGGCGCCACCGTGTACCCGGCGGCGATCGCCTGGGGCGCGGCGTTCGATCCCGACCTCGTCGAGCGGATGGCCGCCGCGATCGGGCGCGACATGGCCGCGGTCGGCGTGCACCAGGGCCTTTCGCCCGTCGTCGACGTGGTGCGCGACTACCGGTGGGGCCGGGTGGAGGAGACCATCGGCGAGGATCCCTACCTGGTCGCGACCACCGCCTGCGCGTACGTGCGCGGCCTGCAGGGCGCGGGCGTGATCGCCACCCTGAAGCACTTCGCCGGTTACTCCGCCTCGCGGGCCGCCCGCAACCACGGCCCGGTGTCGATGGGCAGGCGGGAGCTGATGGACGTGGTCCTGCCGCCGTTCGAGGCGGCCGTCACAAACGCGGGCGTGGGTTCGGTGATGCACTCCTACGCCGACGTCGACGGCGTGCCTGCGGGGATCGACCGATGGCTGCTCACCGAGGTGTTGCGGGACCGGTGGGGCTTCACGGGCACCGTCGTGTCCGACTACTGGGCGGTGCCGTTCCTCGCCACCATGCACCGGGTGGCCGCCGACGCGGCGGACGCGGGCGCGCTGGCGCTGGCCGCGGGCGTGGACGTCGAGCTGCCGGACACCATCGGGTTCGCCGGGCTGGCCGGGCGGGTGCCCGATGAGCTCATCGACCGGGCGGTGCGGCGGCTGCTCACGCAGAAGGTGGAGCTGGGGCTGCTCGACCCGGACTGGACGCCGGAGGGCTCGGTGGCGGTCGCCGCGGCCGTCGACCTCGACGCGCCCGCCAACCGCGCGCTCGCCCGCGCGCTGGCCGAACGCTCGATCGTGCTGCTCGACCGGGGCTCGGCCCTCCCCCTGCGCGACGGCCTGCGGCGGGTGGCGGTCGTGGGGCCGTGCGCGGACGACGCGCGCACGTTCATGGGCTGCTACGCCTTCGCCACCCACGTGCTCCCCCGCTTTCCCGGCTACGGCCTTGGCATCGACGCGCCCACCGCGGTGGACGCCCTGCGCGCCGAGCTGCCCGACGCCGAAGTGGTCTACGCACCGGGCTGCGCGGTGAGCGGCACCGACCGGTCCGGGTTCGCGGCCGCCGTCGACGCGGCCCGGGATGCCGAGGTGTGCGTGGCGCTCGTCGGCGACCTCGCGGGCCTGTTCGGCCACGGCACGTCCGGCGAGGGCTGCGACGCGGCCGACCTGCGGCTGCCCGGAGTGCAGGCGGAGCTGCTCGACGAGCTGCTCGCCACCGGCACCCCGGTGGTCGTGGTGGTCGTGTCCGGCAGGCCGTACGCCCTCGGCGACGTCCACGGCGGTGTTCATGGCGGTGTTCATGGCGGGGCGGCCGGGCTCGTACAGGCGTTCATGCCGGGTGAGGAGGGCGGCGGCGCGATCGCAGGCGTGCTGTCCGGGCGGGTCCAGCCCGTCGGGCGGCTGCCGGTGCAGATCCCGCGCGGGCCGGGCGGGCAGCCGAGCACCTACCTGCAGCCCCCGCTCGGGGGCGCCGAGAGCGCGGGCATCAGCAGCCTGGACGCCACGCCGCTGTTCCCCTTCGGCTTCGGCCGCTCCTACACGACGTTCGTGGTGGACGACCTCCGGCTCGGTGGCGACGAGCTGCCGACCGACGGCGAGATCACCGTGACGGTCCGCGTGCGCAACACCGGCGACCGCGCGGGCGAGGAGGTGGTGCAGCTGTACCTGCGTGACGTGCTCGCGCAGGTCGTGCGGCCCACGCGGCAGCTGGTCGGGTTCGCCAGGGTGCCGCTCGACCCTGGCGCCGCCGCCGACGTCCGGTTCCGCCTGCACGCCGACCGCACCGCGTTCACCGGCCCGGACCTGCGGCGGATCGTGGAGCCGGGCGACGTCGAGGTCCTCGTCGGCACCTCGGCGGACGACCTGCCCTGCCGCGGTAAGGTGCGGCTGACCGGCCCTTTGCGTGAGGTGGGCGCCGACCGTCAGCTCGTCACCCCTGCGGATGTGAGCATGCGCGCCGACGCGTAAAGGAGAAGATCCGTGCCGACGTCAAGTGCGCGGCGAGCCACGCTGGCCACGATCGCCGCCTCCGCCGGGGTGTCGGTGGCGACCGTGTCCAAGGTGCTCAACGGCCGCGCGGACGTCGCACCCGGCACCCGGGCCCGGGTGGCGGACCTGCTCGCCAAGCACGACTACGTCGGCCGCCGCACCGGGTCCCGCACGAGTGCGCAGCCGATCGTCGAGCTGGTGTTCGACGACGAGCTCAACGCGTACGCCACCGAGATCGTGCAGGGCATGCTGGACGCGGCCACCGGGGCAGGCGCCGTCGTGGCCGTCGCCGTGCGGGGCCGTCGCCGTGCGGCGGGCCCCCCGGTCGCGTGGGCACGGCAGCTGGTCGCCACCGGCAGGGAGGCGGTGATCGGCGTGGTGAACTCGCTGACGGCCGGACACGTCACCGCATTGGCCCGCGCCGGGCTTCCGCTGGTGGTCATCGACCCGATCGACCTGCCGCGGGCCCGCGTCACCAGTGTCGGCGCCACCAACTTCGCAGGCGGCGTCGCCGCGGCCCGCCACCTGCTCCAGCTCGGGCACCGTCGCGTCGCCTACGTCGGCGGATCACCCACGGCGGCCTGCAGCCAGGCCCGCATGGCGGGCTTTCGCGCCGCGATGGAGGCGGCGGGCCTTCCCGTCCCGGATGGCTACGTCCAGGACGGGCTGTTCCGCTACCAGGACGGCATCGAAGGGACGACGGCGCTGTTCGCGCTGCCTGACGCCGCCCACCGCGGTGTTCGCCGCCTGCGACGAGGTCGCGGCGGGCGTGGTCGAGGCGGCCAGGGCGCACGGGCTGCGGGTGCCGGAGGACCTCAGCGTCGTCGGGTTCGACGACACGCAGCTCGCCCGCTACGGCTCGCCGCCGCTGACCACCGTCCGTCAGCCGTTGCGCGACATGGGGGCGGTCGCGCTGCGGACGGCGCTGCGCATGGCCGCGGGCGAGAAGATCGACTCGCATCACGTCGAGCTGGCCACCGAGCTGGTCGTGCGGGGGTCCACCGCGCCGCCTGCGTAGACCACCTCCGGTCGTCGCTGCTAACGAACCGGTCGGCAGGCCCGAGTGGAAAGGCATTCGAGCAGGTGGGAGCCTCGGGACGTGACGAAGACGGCGACAGGCGGCAGGCGGGTGTGGCCCGCGGCGGTAGTTCTGGTAGGGGCGGCCCTGCTGGCCGGGTGTTCGGCGGCCCCGCCGTCCGCACCCGAAGCTGCGGCCGCGGCGCCCCCGTCAACCCATGCCATGCCGCCCGGCGCGCTGAGCAACACGGCGGGCGAGTCGCCTGCCGACGTGGCCCTGCAGCTGGAGGCGCTGCTGGGGCAGCACTCCGTGCTGGTGGCGGACATGATGCGCAGCCGGATCCGCGGCGACGACGACTTCGCGCAGGCCGCGAGCGCGGCGGTCACCCGCAACGCCGACGATCTGACGGCCGTGGTCAAGGCGATGTTCGGCGAGCAGGCCGCCACCGCGTTCCACGGCACGTGGACCAACCACACCACAGCGTTCTACAACTACGCCCGCAGCCTCGCCACCGGCGACACCGCGGCCCGGGACGACGCCCGCGCGCAGCTGGTCAAGTTCGAAACCGGCCTCGGCGACTTCTTCTCGGCGGCCTCGCAGGGGCGGCTGCCCCAGCAGGCGGCCCGGAGCACGCTCACCACGCACGTCGACCACCTCCTCCAACAGGCCGACGCCTACGCCGCCCACGACTACAGCCGGGCCGCTGACCTGTACCGCACCGCCTACTCGCACGCCTTCGCCATCGGGACGGCCTTGGCTATGACGCTGCTGCCACCCGACCAGGCGGCGCCGCTCAGCCAGCCGCCGTGGCGGTTGCGGTCGGAGCTGGACCGACTGCTCGGCGAGCACATCGCGCTCGCGGTCGCCACGCTGCGCGCCGGGGCGACCGAGAGCCCGGAGTTCGCTGCGGAGGCGGCGGGTCTCAACAAGAACACCGATGACCTCACGGCCGCGATGGGCACCCTCTTCGGGCCCGCCGCCGGGCAGCAGTTCATGACGCTCTGGGCCGACCACATCGACGCGCTCGTCGGCTACACCTCCGCGGTGGCCGGGCACGACGACGCGGCCCGGCAGGCCGCGCTGGACAAGCTGCGCGCCTTCGAGAGCAAGCTGGCGGCGTTCCTGGGCACGGCCACCGCCCACCGGATGCCGACCGCGGACCTGGCGAGCGCGTTCTTGCACCACGACGAGATGCTGACGCAGCAGGTGGACGCGGTCGCGAACAAGGACTTCGCGAAGTCCCACGATCTGGCCTACACCGCTTACCAGGACATGTTCGGGCTCTCCAAGCAGCTGTCCGCGGCGTTCGGGGAGACGGTGGCGGCCAAGCTCCCCCACGGCGGCGCCGAGACGGGCGCAGGCAGCATGGCGGGCGCACCGGGGTCGTGATGAGGTGGTGGTCGGCCGCACGCGTCGCGCTGGTCGCGATCGCCGTGGCGGGCTCGGCGACCGCTGCGGCCACCCCGCCGCCCCCGGCGGCACCCCCGGCGGCTTCGCCTGCCCAGTCGTTCCGGTCGGTGCGCAGTTACGGCGACGTGACCGTCGCGGATCCCGTGCGGCTGCGTGTGCCTGCCCTGGGGGTCGACTCACCGCTCCTGCACCTCGCGCTGGCCACGGACCGGTCGATCGAGGTGCCAGGTGACTACGGCACGGCAGGGTGGTTCTCCGGGGGTCCCCGGCCGGGGCAGCCGGGGCCCGCGGTAATCCTCGGGCACGTCGACTCCAAGGCGGGGCCGGGGGTGTTCTACCGGCTCGCCGAGCTGCCCGTCGGCGCGGACGTCCTCGTGGACAGGTCCGACGGCAGCACGATCGCCTTCCGGGTGACGAGCACGCAGCACGCCGCCAAAACGGCGTTCCCGACCGACCTCGTCTACGCGCCGACGTTGGAGCCGTCGCTCCGCCTGGTGACGTGCGGTGGCGTGTTCGACCGGGCGAAGGGTAGCTACTTGGACAATGTCATCGTCTATGCCGACCCGCGCCCGTAGCCGCAGCGTGCGATGCGTCGCCGCGCTCGCGCTGCTGTGCGCCCTCATGGTGCCTTCAGCGGCCTGGGCACAGCCTGCCGAGGTCGTCGCCGAGAACACGATGGACGGGCGCGCGCGGTTGATCGTCGACAGCGCCGGGCCGGTCGCGGTCACCGTGGACGGGCAGCAGCAGCCGACCATCACCACGCCTGTCCTATCGGACCGCTTGGCGATGGCGCTGGTCGTCGACACCTCGGCCGCGGGCGGACCGGCGTTGCCACCCGGGCTCTCCGGCCTCGTCGACTTCGCGCTCGGGGCCCCACCCGCCACCCGCGCCACGCTCGTCGCCGACACCACGCCACCCGCCGTCGTCGCGCCCTTGCGGGCAGGCCCGGCGAGCGTGCTCCCCGGGTTGAGCGGCCTCACGCCCCAGGGAGATCGGCAGACGGCGACGGCGCTGGACCTGGCCATCGCGCAGCTGCCGCGCGAGGCCGACAGCCCGCGGCTCGTCGTGCTCTACACGGCCGCGAACAACGCCGGAGCCAACGCAGGCGATTCGCCGCACGCGCTCGCCGCGCGGCTGCGGGCCGAGGGTGTCGTGCTCGCCGTCGTCACCACGGCCGAGGACGACACGTATTGGGCGGCGGTCGCGGCCGGGACCTGCGGTGTGGCGGTGAGCGCTCGGCCGACGGCGGTCGTCGGCGCGTTTGCCCAGGTCACGACCGAACTGCGGACCCGTTTCCTGGTGACCCTTCCTGCACCGGCTCGGGCGGCTCCCGCTGTCGTGCAGGTCGGCCCGCGCCGTGCGGACGTCGAGATCCCGACCGCGTCGGACGGCGGCGTCGATCCCGTGATTGTCCTGGCGGCGGCCGCGGTGGGCGCGGTGGCGTTGGCGCTCGGGGGTGTCGCGATCGTCCGGCGGCGGCGGCGTGCGCAGCCGGTGTGGAGCGTCCCGGACCCGGCCACGCCGTCGGTGGACCGCGGGCCGGTGCTGGTGGCGATCGAGAACGCGCTCGCCGCGGGCGGACCGGTGGTCGTGAGGGCCGCCGACGGTCGGGCGGGCCTCGGCGTCACGACCGCGATGGTCCAGTTCGCCCACCGCTACCGTGAGGCGTACGACGTCGCCTGGTGGATCGCCGCGCAGGACCCACAGCTGATCGCCGACCAGATGGCGCAGCTGGCCGTAGCGCTCGGGGTGGCGGCGCCGACCGACACCGCGGAACAGGCGACGGCGGCCGCGCTCGCCGCGCTGCGCGAACGTGGCCGGTGGCTCGTCGTCTTCGACGACGCGGGCAGCCGCCGTGACCTCGCCCGGTTCCTCCCCGAGGGCGCGGGCCATCGTCCTCGTCGGCACCGCGGACCCGGACTGGGGCGCGCGGGAGGTGCCCGTGCCGCCGTTCTCCCGTGCGGAGTCCGTCGGGCTGCTACAGGTCCGGCGGAAGGGCTTGACGGCGGCCGAGGCCGACCACGTCGCGGAGGCGCTGCGGGACGTGCCTCTCGACGTCGACACGGCGGGTGCGACGCTCGCGGCAACCGGGATGAGCGTGACCTCCTACGTGGACGCGGTGGCCGCGGCGGCAGAACCGGATGCCCCGGCACGCCCGAGCACGGCAGCAGGGACGGGCCCGACGCCGGGACCGCGCACGAAACTGGAGCCCGATGCCCTTGGGGGACCAGACGCCACGGCCGAGCCGGGCACGGCGCCTGCCGGGGGCGCCCAGTCGGGCGCGGCCGCGGTGTCGGTCGCGTTCGACCGGCTCGCGGCCGACGAGCCGCCCGCGCTGGCCCTGCTCACGCTTTTCGCCTGGCTGAGCCCCGAACCGGTGCCGCAGGGCCTGCTCGCCGAGCACCCCGATCAGCTGCCCCCGACACTCGCCGGGCACGACCGGTCGCAGCTCACCGCCACGCTCGCCCTCCGGGGCCTGATCCGGGTCGATGAGCAGGGCGTGCAGCTGCACCGGGTGCCCGCGGCTCATCTCGTCCACCGCACCGGCGACGAGCGCCCCGGTGGCGCGCGCTGGGCGACATGGGCAGTGCGCCTCCTGCACGCCGCGGTCCCCCCGGATCCGACCGACCCCACGAGCTGGCCCGCCTGGCGCCGCCTGATCCCGCACGTGCTCGCCGCAACCGATCCCGGCCGTCCGCTCGACGACGTCGCGGTGGAGGTCGGCAGCCTGCTGCGTGCGGCCGCGGTCTTCCTGCAGGCCCGCGGCGAACAACAGTCCGCGCGGGCCCTCCTTGAGGACGCCCACGACCTCTACCGACGCAAGCTGGGCCGCGACCACGCTCAGACCCGTTCCGCGGCGCGCGCACTGGCCGACAACCTGAGCGCGCTCGGCCATCCCGACCACGCCCGCCGCGTGCTGGAGGACGCACGGGCCGACGGCGCCGAGCCCGGGTAACAGGCTCGCCGTCAGCCGAGCGCCGGGCTGTGAAGGACCTCCCACAGATGGCCGTCGGGGTCCTGGAAGTAGCCCGAGTAGATGCCCCATGGGCGGTCGCGCGGCTCGGCGAGCAGGGTCGCGCCTGCCGCTTTGGCGTCGGCGAGTACCGCGTCGACATCGGCCCGGGAGTCCACGACGTGCCCGATGCTGAACTCCCCTGCCGTTGGCGGACCCGGTGCCAGTCCCGCGTCCTTGGCGAGCTCGGAGCGCGGGTAGACGGCGAGGATCAGCCCGCCGTCGAGGGTGAACATCGCGACGGCGCCGTCGGCCTCGGCGTCGTCGCCGCGGAACTCGGTGCCGATCACGCCCGACGAGGCGAAGCCGAGGCCGTCGCGGTAGAAGGCCAGCGCCCGGTCGAGATCGGCGACGGCCAGCGTGATCACGTTGATCCGGGGCTGCATCACGTCCTCCTTCATGGCTACGACCTGCAGCGTCGCGCAGGACACGACCCCACGTCGTGAACGAAACGGACACCGACCGCCCTTGCCGCCGCGGCCACGCGACCCACGGCCGACCGGTGCGGGAGATTCACCTGAGGGGGGTTTTACCGCGGCGAAACCCCGCCCACGTTCATCTCGACGTCAGGATCCAGCGGCGAGGGCGGGAAACACGCGCAGCGCCTGCAACGCCACGGTCAGCTCGGCCGCCGCACGGGGAGCGTCCACCGACCGCCCGGTGAGCTCCTCGACGCGGCGCAGCCGGTAGCGGACCGTGTTCGGGTGGCAGAACAGGGCGTGGCCCGCCGCCGTGGCCGAGCCGCCCGCGGACAGCCACGCCTCGACCGTGTCCAACAGCACCGTGCGGTCCTCGGCGTCGAGCGCGAGCAGGCGGCCGAACACGCGCTGGACGACGTCGCGGGCCACGGCCGGAGACGCGGCCACGAGCGCGCCGAGCGGGCTGTCGTCGAACTGCGCGACGGCAGGCGCCCCCACGGGCAGGTTCTGCATGGCGATCCGGGCCAGCCGCACCGCGCTGCGGCGTGTGGTCCACCGTGGCGTAGATCGGGCTGACCCCGACTCGACCCGCGGCCAGCTCGCCGAGCACGCCGATGACCAGGTCGACGGGCCGGTGACCGAGGGAGACCACGCCTACCTGCTGGTCGGGCTGCAGCCGCCAGGCCGAGACGACGTCATGGGGAGCGAGCCTGCCCTCCGCCCCGGCCAGCGGCTCGGTGCCGAGCTCGGTGTTCTCCGCGACCACGGCCACGAACGCCCCCTCGTAGGGCAGGTCGAGCAGCTTGGCGACCTCCCATGCGGGCCCGTGGTCGCTCACCCCGCCGGTGACCAGCGCCTCGACCAGCGCAGAGCGGTGCCGGTCGGTGGTGACGATGCGATCCGACACGGCGTCGCGGTACGCCTCGGTGAGCGCGATGGCGTACTCGTCGGAGCACGAGAGGATCACCGCGGCCGCATCGATCAGCGCGCGCACCGCGCTGTCGCCCGCGGCGCGGGCCTCGGCGAGCAACTCCTCCCATAGGAACATGAAGCCGAGCCGGTACGCGCGTAGCAGCTCGGGCAGCGGCACCCCCTCCTGCGCGCGCCGCCTGCCGGTGCGCAGGGGCGGCCCGAGATCGGGATCGTCCGATGTGGACATCTGGCCGAGCATGAACGTGAAGTTGTCCGCCACCGAACGGCGCAGCTCCGCGGGGGCGACGACCGCGCCCGCGCCGTAGACGTCGATCTCGGCGGCGATGCGCTCGGTGAGCCGGTCGACGAGCTCGTCGAACCGCAGCTTGAGGGCGGCGGCCAGGCGTGCCACCTCGGGGTGCGGAGCGGCCCGTGCCATCCCTGCAGGGTAGCTGGCAGGGTGCTTGTCGGGGCGCACAATCGACACTGTCGCGGCGTCCATGGAGGTCGATCATCCCTTCGCCCACCCTCTTCTCCATGGACCTCGACAACCGCATCGGCGCATCCCTCTCCACCGACTACTTCCTCCTCCGCAGCGAGTTCACGCCTGCCCAGCTGGACTACCTCACCCGCACCCGCAGCTTCGTCGAGCAGGAGGTGCTTCCCGAGATCAACGGCTATTGGGAGCGCGCCGAGTTCCCGCGGCCGCTGATCGAGAAGCTCGGCAAGGTCGGCATCGTTGGCGACGGCATCGTGGGCTACGGCTGCCCGGACATCGACCCGCTGTCCGCGGGCCTGATCACCATGGAGCTCTCCCGCGGCGACGGCAGCCTGGCCACGTTCGTTGGCGTGCAGGCGGGCCTCGCTATGCGCTCGATCGCCATGCTGGGCTCCGACGAGCAGAAGCAGCGCTGGCTCCCCGCGATGGCGCGGCTGGAGAAGCTCGGCGCGTTCGCGCTCACCGAGCCCGACCACGGCTCGGACTCGATCGGCCTGGAAACCACCGCCCGCCGCGACGGCGACCACTGGGTCCTCGACGGCCACAAGAAGTGGATCGGCAACGGCAGCATCGCCGACGTCGTCGTGGTCTGGGCCCGCGACGTCGCCGACGGCCAGGTCAAGGGCTTCCTCGTGGAGCAGGGCACCCCCGGCTACACCGCCCGCGTGATCGAAGGCAAGGGCTCGCTGCGGGCCGTGTGGCAGGCCGAGATCGACCTGGTCGACCTGCGCGTTCCCGCCGACAACGCGCTGCCCGGCGCACGGTCGTTCCGCGACACCGCCGCCGTTCTGTCGAGCACCAGGGCGAGCTGCGCGTGGGCGGCGCTCGGGCATGCGGTTGCGGGCTACGACGCCGCGCTCACCTACGCCAAGCGCCGCACGCAGTTCGGCAAGCCGCTCGTCGGCTTCCAGCTGATCCAGAACCGCCTCGTCAAGATGCTCGCCAAGGTGACCGCGATGCAGCTGTACTGCCGCCGCCTCGCCGACCTGCAGGCCGCAGGCACGCTCGACCCCACGCTGGCGGGCCTGGCCAAGATGCACAACACCTCCGCTGCCCGCGAGGTGCTCGCGGACGCGCGGGACCTGTTGGGCGGCAACGGGATCCTGCTCGACTTCCACGTCATCCGGCACATGTCCGACATCGAGGCCATCCACACCTACGAAGGCACCGAGTCGATGCAGACGCTGATCGTCGGCCGCGACATCACCGGCGTCTCCGCCTTCGCCTGAACCCCCCAACTCAAAGGAGAGAGTCGATGAACCTGGCCCGCATGCTGGACGAGGCCGCCCGGCAGTATCCGGAGCGCCCCGCCGTCCGCCTCGACGACCTGGTGATCACCTACGCGCAGCTCGACGACCTGTCCGCGCGCGCCGCCGACTGGTTGCGCGAGCGCGGGGTCGCGCCCGGCGACCGGGTGGGCATCATGCTGCCCAACGTCGCCCAGTTCCCCGTGCTGTACTACGGCGTGCTGCGGGCGGGCGGCACCGTCGTGCCGATGAACCCGCTGCTCAAGGCCCGCGAGATCGAGCACTACCTCGGCGACTCCGGCGCCAAGCTGGTGTTCGCCACCGCGAGCGCGGCCGCCGAGGCAGCAGACGGCCGCCGCCGCCGTGGGTGCCGAGGCCGTCGCCGTGGACGCCGACACCCTCACCGAGATCGCCGCGCGGCCGTCGTCGCCGGAGATCGCGGCCCGCGCCGACGACGACACCGCGGTGATCCTCTACACGTCGGGCACCACCGGCAGCCCGAAGGGCGCCGAGCTGACCCACGCCAACCTGCACCGCAACGCCGTCGTCGCGACGACCACCCTGCTCGACCTCGGGCCCGACGACGTCGTCATGGGCTGCCTGCCGCTGTTCCACAGCTTCGGCCAGACCTGCGGGCTCAACGCCGCCGTCGCCGCGGGCGCCTGCCTCACCTTGATCCCCCGCTTCGATCCCGTCACGGCACTGAAGGTGATCGAGCGCGACCGGGTGACGGTGTTCGAGGGCGTGCCGACGATGTACGTGGCGATGCTGCACGCGGGCGCCGAGATCGCGGACACGAGCACGCTGCGGCTGGCCATCTCCGGCGGTGCCGCGCTGCCGGTGGAGGTGCTGCGCGGGTTCGAGCAGGCCTTCGACACCGTCGTCCTGGAGGGCTACGGGCTTTCCGAGACCTCACCGGTGGCCTCCTTCAACACCCCGACCCAGCGGAAGCCCGGCTCGATCGGCGTCCCGGTCGCCGGGGTGGAGCTCAAGCTGGTGGACGTCGAGGGCGAGGTCGGCGAGATCGCCATCCGCGGGCACAACGTGATGAAGGGCTACTGGCAGCGCCCGGACGCGAGCATGGCCGCGATCCGCGACGGCTGGTTCCACACCGGCGACATGGCCCGCCGCGACGCCGACGGCTTCTACTACATCGTCGACCGCAAGAAGGACCTGATCATCCGCGGCGGCTTCAACGTCTACCCGCGGGAGGTCGAGGAAGTGCTCTACGAGCACCCGGCGGTACTCGAGGCGGCCGTCGTCGGCACGCCGCACCCCACGCACGGCGAGGAGGTCGTCGCCGCGGTGGCGCTGCGCCCCGACGCCGACGTGACCCCGGAGGAGCTGCGCGAGTACGTGAAGGCCCGCGTCGCCCCCTACAAGTACCCGCGCCGCGTGTGGCTGATCGACGCCCTGCCGAAGGGCCCGACGGGCAAGGTGCTCAAGCGCGAGATCGTGATCCCTGCCGAGGTGCGGTCATGACCGCCGAGGCTGTGGATGCACCCGTCGACTCTGCTGGCTCCCTCGACATGCTGCTCGCCGACGCCGCGCTCGGCGCCGGACGCCTGCTGCGGCCCGACTCGTCCACGCTCAGGTTCCTGGGCGCGCTCGCGGGCAGACCCGGCCCGACGCTGGGCCGCGCGAAGGCCCTCGCGGGCGAGCTCAACCGGATCGCGCGCGGATCTTCGTCGGTCACCCCGGCCAAGCGGGACCGGAGGTTCGCCGACCCGGCCTGGACCGAGAACCCGTTGCTGCGCAGGATCGTGCAGGCGTACCTGGCCACCGGCCGCACCGCCGAGGACCTGGTCGCCGACGCCGAGCTGGGCTGGCGCGATCACGAGCGGACGAGCTTCCTGGTGTCCAACCTGGTCGAGGCGGCCGCCCCGTCGAACAACCCGCTGCTGTCGCCGGTGGCGTGGAAGGCGGCGATCGATTCGGGCGGCGTGAGCGCGCTGAGGGGGCTGCGGAACCTGGCCAACGACCTGGCCGCCGCCCCGCGGGTGCCGACGATGGTGGCACCGGACGCGTATCGGGTGGGCGTCGATCTCGCGCTCACGCCAGGGGATGTCGTGCTGCGCACCCCGGTGTTCGAGCTGATCCGGTACACGCCGCAGACCGACACCGTGTCCGCCACGCCGCTGCTCATGGTCCCGCCGATGATCAACAAGTTCTACGCGATGGACCTCGCCCCTGGCCGCAGCATGGTCGAGTACCTGGTCGGCGAGGGCGTGCAGGTGTTCATGGTGTCGTGGCGCAACCCGGATGCGCGGCACGCCGACTGGGGCTTCGACGCCTACGGCCAAGCCATCCTCGACGCCCTCGACGCCACCTGCGCGATCACCGGCGCCGAGCGCGCTCACCTGCTCGGCACCTGCTCGGGCGGCATCGTCTCGGCGCTGGTCGCAGGGCACCTGGCCGCGATCGGACGCGACCGCCTTGCCTCGTTCACCCTGCTCGTGACCATGCTCGACCAGGAGCGGGCGGGCACAGCAGGGGCGTTCGCCGATCCGGCCGTCGCGAAGGCGGCCATCGCCGCGTCCCGCGCGAAGGGCTACCTGGACGGCAGGACGCTCGCCGAGGTCTTCGCCTGGCTGCGGCCCGGCGACCTGATCTGGAACTACTGGGTCAACAACTACCTGGCCGGGCGCACCCCGCCCGCGTTCGACATCCTGTTCTGGAACGCCGACACCACGCGGATGGCCGCAGCGCTGCACCGCGACTTCGTCACCACCGGACTGGACAACACCCTGACCCGTCCAGGCGCGGCCACCCTGCTCGGCACGCCGGTCGACCTGCGGAAAGTCACCGTCGACACGTACGTGGTGGCGGGCAGCGCCGACCACATCTGCCCGTGGCGCAACTGCTACGCGAGCACGCAGCTGTTCGGCGGGGACAGCAAGTTCGTCCTGTCGACCAACGGCCACATCGCGGCGTTGATCAACCCGCCGACCAACGCCAAGTCCGGCTACCAGGTCGCCGACACCCACCCCGCCGACCCGGACGCGTGGGCGGCAGCGGCTCGCACCGAGCGCGGCTCGTGGTGGCCGGACTATGTTGGCTGGCTGAAGCAGCGCGGCGGCGAGCAGGTCGCCCCGCCCGACGGCGCACCGGCGCTGGACACCGCGCCCGGCCGCTACGTCTTGGAGACGTGATGGAACGCACGGTGGCGGTGGACGGACAGCGGCTGCGGGTCGCCGTCCGTCCCGGCACCGACCCCAATCGGCCGCCGTTGCTGCTGTGCAACGGCGTCGGGACCAAACTGTCGTCGTTCCGGCGGTTCGTGGACGCGCTCGACCCGGCGATCGAGGTGGTCCGGTTCGACCCGCCGGGCATGGGCGGCTCGCCCGTGCCGCCGGTGCCCTACCCGTTCCCGGTGCTCGCTCGGTTGGTCGGCCGAATGCTCACCGTGCTGGGGTATCGCCGGTTCGACCTGCTCGGCGTCTCGTGGGGTGGCGGGCTGGCCCAACAGCTCGCCTTCCAGAACCCGCGGCGGTGCCGCCGTCTGGTGCTGGTGGCGACGGCGACGGGCTCGGTGATGGTGCCTGGCTCGCCCCGGGTGCTGCTGCGGATGGCCAACGCGCGACGGCATCACGACATCGGGTATGCCCGCACGGTTGCCGGGGAGATCTACGGCGGGCGGCTGCGCACCCATCCCGAGCTCGTGCGCGAGCTGACGGGCGATCGGGCGCCTTCCGGGCGCGGCTATCTCTACCAGCTGGCCGCGGGCATCGGCTGGACCAGCCTGCCGTTCCTCCCGCTGCTCCGACAGCCCACCCTGATACTGGCCGGTGCCGACGACCCGATCATCCCGCTGGTCAACGCCAGGGTGATGGCCAGGCTGATCCATGACGCGCAGCTACACGTCTACCCCGACGGGCACCTGGGCCTGCTGACCATGACCGACGAGCTGGCCGCCGTCATCGCCGCCTTCCTCGCGGTGCCGCGATAGTGGGCCGGGCCCCACCCAGCGCCCCAGTCGCAGCAGGGGCCCCTTGCTCCGACTGAGTCGCAGCAAGGGGCCCCTCCTGCAACTCTGCAGGTGCGGGCCGCACAACTGACCGCGTATCACCGCACCGTTCCGACGCATCCTCGGCAAGACCCTCGCGGAAGGGGCAAGCATGAGCCGGAACCAGGGCCTCACCGTCGACGTCGAGGAGCCGCTCCCGCCGATCAACGGCGACCCGGCACGGTACGACCTCCTCAAGAAGGAGACGGTGCTCATGACCGTGCTGGCCCAGGACCCGTCGGTCCTGGACCGCGGCGGACCCGTACGGGCCGGGATCGCGGTGCCCGCCGAGCGGCTCCAGCGGGGCCCGCGGGGGCACCGGTTCCACGTGGTCGACGTCAACGTCGGCAACGGCAAGGCCGCCGACCCCGTGGTGCTGCACGCCGAGGACGCCTGGACCTACCGCGACCGCTTCACCGCCGAGGCCCACCCCGACGCCGCGACGCTGGTCGGCGACCGGGATTTCCGCGCCCAGAACCTGTACGCGGTCGCCGCCCACACCTTGGCGTTGTTCGAGCAGTTCCTCGGCCGCCCCGTCCCCTGGCGCTCGGGCTACCCGCAGCTGTACCTCGTGCCCCAGGCCCGGCTGGAGGCCAACGCGTTCTACTCGCGCGAGCACAACGCCGTCCTGTTCGGCTGGCTCCCCCCGCTCCTCGGCAAGCCCGCGCTGTACACGGCGCTGTCCTACGACGTGATCGCGCACGAGCTCAGCCACGCGATCCTCGACGGGCTGCGCCCCCGCTTCACCGAGCCCGGCCCACCCGACCAGCTGGCGTTCCACGAAGCGCTCGCCGACCTCGTGGCACTGCTGTCGGTGTTCGACCTCGACGGCCTCGCCGAGCACCTGCTCGATCCCGACCAGACGGGCAAGGTGCGGCTCGACGGCGACCCGCCCGCGACCGACCCCGAGCGCCGGCTCGCCGCCCGCGCCGCCACGCTGAAGACGTCGCCGCTGCTGCGGCTCGCGGAGCAGCTCGGCGCCCGCACGGCCGCGCCCGGCGCGGTCGACCCGTACCCCGCGCTGCGCCGGTCGGTGCAGCTGCCCGCCGACGACACGTGGAAGACCGACCCGGCGTTCGAGGAGCCGCACCGGCGTGCCGAGGTGCTGGTCGCGGCGTTCCTGCAGACGTTCGTGACGATCTGGGCGAGCCGGTTGGAGCCGCTGCGCGTCGACGCCGACGGCATGGACGCGGATCGGGTGGCCGAGGAGGGCGTCAAGTCGGCCCGCCACCTGCTCAGCATGGCGCTGCGCGCGCTGGACTACCTGCCGCCGGTGGACCTCGAGTTCGCCGACGTCCTCGACGCGGTGATCACCGCCGACGAGCGCCTCGCGCCCGACGACGACCACCACTACCGCGACGCGCTGACCGTCACGTTCGCGGCGTTCGGCATCACGCAGCCGCGGCACCGCATCGTCGACCAAGACCGGCTCGCGCCCCGGGGCTCGGCGACGGCACCCGCGGAAGCCGCCTATCCCCCGGACCCGGACACCGACGCCCGGCTGGGTGTGCGCTACGAGCACCTCAACCTCGTGGCGCTGCGCAGCTCGGCCGAGGAGGTCTACCAGTTCATCTGGAACAACGCCGCCGTACTGGAGATCGACGTGCGGTTCCCGACTCGCGTCGAGCGCGTGCTGGCCAGCACGCGGGTCGGTCCGGACGGGCTGATCGTCAACGAGATCCTCGCCGACTACGTCCAGACGCTGCTCACGACGGCGGACAACCTCCCACCCGGCATGCACACGCCCGCCGGGATGGCCCCGGACACGGTGGTCGAGCTGTGGGGCGGCGGGGTGCTGGTGTTCGACCAGTTCGGCCGGTTCCGGCTGCACCAGCGGCAGCCGCTGCTCGACCTCGACCGGCAGAACCGTCGGCTGCAATACCTGTACGACCACGGCGTGCGCGGCGCCGACGGCTCGTTCGGCGTCTCCGACGGGCTCGGCGACCTGCGCCGATTCGCGCAGCTGCACCGGGGGGCCGACGCATGACGGCGCGGCCCACGCACGTCCGGCTGCGCGCCTACGCCGTCGGGCTCGGCGACTGCCTCCTGCTGACGGTCGAATACGGCTCGAAGCTCCCCGACGGGCGCCGGGAGCGACACGTGCTTGTCGACTGCGGCAGCGTCGCCCCCGCGGGCCCTTCGCTCGCGGCCATTGCCGCCATGGTCGCCGAGCACTGCGCGGGGCGGCTGGACGTCGTCGTCGCGACCCACCCGCACCCGGAACACGTCAACGGCTTCGCCGACCCCGAGGCGGGCGAGATCCTGCGGGGCCTGAAGCCGTCTGTCGTGCTCCGGCCGTGGACCGACGACGCCCCGTCGCCACTGCCACCCACCCCGGCGCCGCCCGGCGAGCGCACGCTCTACGTCAGAGCGGGCGACACCGTCACGCTCGACGCCGAGCTGCCCCGCGTGTCGGTGCAGGTGCTGGGCCCACCGGGCGCCGACCGCATGCCCGCGGTCGTCGCGCGAGGGGAGCCGTGGTTCGCGCTGGACGCCGCGGGGGCGCTCCCGCCGCAGGCCGAGCCCGCCGCCGACGCCTGGGCCGACGCGGCACGGGTGCTGGCCGATCCCGGCGGCGTCGGCGCGGCCGCGTCGCTGCTGCGGGCGCTGCGCACGCACCGCGTCGGGCAGCAGATGGAGATCGCCGACGCGTTCGCCGACCTGGCCCACAACACCAGCGTCATGCTGCTCGTGACCGTGGGCCGCCGCACGCTGCTGCTCCCCGGCGACGCGCAGGGCGCGAGCTGGGCACCGGTCCTCGCCGATTCTGCGCTCGCCCGCCTGCTCGCCGCCGTCGAGGTCTACAAGGTGGGCGGGCACGGCAGCGCCGCCGCCACCCCGGCCGGGCTGCGGAGGCTGTGGGCCCGCCGGGGACCGTTGCACCCCCTCGTGTCGGTGCTCAGCGCCGACGCGGGCTCGCCGGATCCC
Organism: uncultured Actinomycetota bacterium; assembly: GCA_963736375.1. Lineage (GTDB taxonomy): Bacteria > Actinomycetota > Actinomycetes > Mycobacteriales > Pseudonocardiaceae > Pseudonocardia. The sequence continues at coordinate 72,690 of CAVTOL010000031.1, read as the reverse complement.
GACGGTGCTCGCCGAGCTCGCCCGGCGCGGGCCGGTGTGCAGCACTGCGGCCCTGCCGCCGGGCGTGTGGTGGCTGGACGTCGAGGCGCCCGCACACGGGCGTGCGCCGTTCACCTGCTCGCCCGGCGCGGCGCGCCCCGGTCAGTAGGTCAGTGACGGCCGAGAGCTCAGTGACGGCCGAGCAGATCGGCCACCGCGATCGCGACGACCCCGGTCGCGGCGATCACGATCGCGGTGGCGCGGGTCGCCGGGTCGTGGTGCGGACGGCGACGCCGCTCGTACCAGGCCACCCCGACCGTCGCGGCGACGACGAGCGGGTCGTGCGCCGCCACGACCATCAGCGCCATGAGCGGCCAACAGCTCCGCACACAGTCGCGGCCCAGCGCGACGCCGTACGCCCGGCAGGCCTGCCGGGAGCGTTGCCGATCCAGCGGGGGCGCGAGCACCGCGTGGCAGCGGGCGAGGCTTTGCCGCTTGCGGGGCGAGTACTGCCAGCCGACCGCGGCGACGGTCAGCAGAGCGATGGCCACCAGCTCACCGAGCGTGCTGACGAGCACCGTGCCGCCGACGCCGAGCACGACGGCCGCGGCCAGCCACACGAGCGCCCAGCCCCCGGCGACGTCGCGGGCGACCGGGCCGCGGGCCCGGCGCGGGCTCCGCCGGGCCGCGAAGCGCACGTTCGGGGCGATCAGCGGCGCCATCACAGCGACCATGGCGACCCAGGCCGCGGCGTGCGCTGCCGAGAACGCCCCATGACCGGCGTGCCCTGCGGTGGGGACGCCCGCGACGAACACGGCGCCGAGCGCGCAGGCGCCCGCGAATCCCACGGCCCACAGCCACCACTGCGGCTGCCGCTCCCACGCCCGCGGGGGCGCCACGGCCGTGGGAGCGCTCACGCCGCCTCCCGGACCACGCGAGCCGCCCGCGCGCACACGGTCGCGGCGTCGCCGTGCTGGCTCGCGGGCTCGCAGTCCACGCACGACGGGTCGGTGTCCGCGGGCTCGCTCACGCGAACTCCAGCGTGACCCGTTCGATCGTGAGCCCGGCGCTCGCGAGATCGCGCCCCGGGTTCGTGGCCCGGAGCCGGACCCGCGCGGCGAGGGGCCGGAACGTCACGGCCTGGGCGGCGACCTGGGCGGTCACGTCGAGCTGCCTGCGCTGCCCGTCGGCGGCCGACGTGCCGTCGTCCCGGCTCGCCTCGTGCACGCCGAACAACGACATGAGGCCCACGTGATGTTCGGTGTCGGCGGGGTCGGCGGACGCACCCGATGCCAGGCCGAGGAACACGTCGTAGGACGTCGCGGTGGGACCCGTGGCCCGGATGCCATCGAAGCGCAGCAGCCACTGCGCACCGGACGGGAAGGCGTCGACACCGAGGTCCGCGTCGGCGCCTTCCCCGCCGGAGAGGGCGAACTCAAGGTCGGCGAGCGGTGCCACCGGCCCCGCCTCGGCCACCGGCTCGGGCGCGCCGACGTCAAGACCGAACGGGTCGTCCTCGGAGCCCGGCGGCGGCGGGCCCGGCGGCGGGAGCGGCGGCGGCGCGGTGGTGTCGTAGGCGTAGCCGAGGACGCCGATGTCGAGCACGTCGGGCGCCGTCCAGACCTTCGTGGTGCCATCGGTGCGGCGGAAGCGGAACTGCTGGTTGGTCCAGGACTGGTGCGCGGCCGTTGCCGTGCCCACGCCGTTCTCGAACGGATAGCCGTGCCCGAGGTCGCGGGCGTAGCTCTCCCAGAGTCGGTCGACGTTGCAGTGGTGCATCCAGAAGACGGGATCGAGCGCAGCGGTCTCGAACCGCGACATCAGGCCGCCGACCTCGACGTGGGTCGAGCCGTGCGGCTGCACATCGAGCTGGCCGATCTCGTTGGACGAGTCGTGGAACAACGCTGGGTTGTTCGGGTTCTCCAGCACGCCGCCGCCGAAGGAAACCCGGCCGGTGTCCTGCTGGTTGGCGAAGTGGGGGCGCAGCAGAGCCCGCGACGCGGTGGCCCACCCGGAGCCGCTCGCAGGGTCCGGCCCCTGGCGGGTCAGGTTGAACAGCGGGTTGGGGAAGGTGCCGTCCGCGCCTGCCTCGACACCGGGCACCGTCACGCCGTCGGGCAAGGTGTCGCCCTGCAACGGGAGGGGCAGGGTGAGGCGCTGCGGGTCGGCCGCAAAGTCCGTGTAGTTCCAGTACGGCAGCGCCCAGTCCGGCGGGCCACCGAGCGCGACGACGTGATCGCGCACGACGGCCTCGAACTCCAGCAGGTAGGCCCGGTGCCACGGCAGGAAGAACCAGTGGTTGTGCGCGCACTCCTGCCAGAGCGCCTGAGCGGGCCAGCCCGGCTTGCCCACGAACGTGCCGTGCACCTGGGACTGGTAGCCGAGGCTGCGCGGATCGCCCCACTGGCCCGCGATGGCCACCATCTCGGGGACCGCCTCCCGGTCGGGGAGCCCGCCGGTCTGGAAGTCCTGATAGACCTGCAGGAAGTCGTCGTACCCGGGGGTCAACGCACGCATCTGGTGAATCCCGGCCGCGTACCAGATCAAGTCGTCGTGCCAGCCGTTCGCCTGGCCGCTCCGCCAGGCCGCCCGCCGCGTTGTGTTGACCATCCGACCACTCTCCTCGTCGACGCTTCACGCCATCTGAGCAGCCATCGACGCTCCCTGATACCCGCAACAGCGATCTAAGCTCGAACGATGACCACGACCGCACCCGCGACAGCCCCCGCGCAGAACACCGAGCAGGTGGAGGACGGTGGTCACGTCGATGTCCTCATCGGCGTCCGTCTCATCCCCCCCCACCTACCACAATTCCCCTATCTCACCTTCTCATCCTTACTCCCATACAACAACTACTTCACTTAGTGTACCCATCTTTACCCGGGTGTGCACTCCGACAGCAACCTATTCACCTACAGCTACCGCTTCAAGCCGTGGCGCGGTTCATCGATCGCGACCAGTGCAGAGATCCTCAACTACCTCGACGAGATCATCGAGAACAACGACTTGGAGCCGCACATCCGCTACAGACCACCGAGTCACCGCGGCGAGCTAGTCTTCCGAGGACCGCCGGTAGACCGTCGAGGCCACCCGCGGCGACACCGGGCAGCACTTTGCGGTTCACCACCGACTTCCTGTGCATGTGCCAGAGCTACTACAACCACACCAAGCCCTACCACCCTTTAGTGGCCAGGCCTTGACCAATTCCAGGGCACGTCTCATCCACCCGCAGAACTGGCCAGAGGACCTCGACCTCGCGAGCAAACGCGTCGTCGTGATCGGCTCCGGGGCCACGGCGCCACTGTCGTCCCCGCGATCGCGGACGAGGCCGCGCACGTCACGATGCTGCAGCGGTCGCCGTCCTACTGGTTCGCCCCGCCTACCACGCACGAGCTCGCCGTCCAGCTCCGCGCCCTCGACATCCCCGACGACTGGACGCACGAGATCCTCCGACGTCAGTACACGTCGCAGTACCACTGGCTGGCGCGCACGTCGCTCGAAGCACCTGACAGCTGCACACGTTCCTCTATCGAGTCCACTGCGCCCGCTGCTGCCCGAGAGCTTCGACATCGAGAAGCACTTCACCCGCGCTACCGCCCGTGGCAGCAGCGGCATCGCGCATCATACCGGACGGCGACCTGTTCGCCACGCTGCGCGAAGGCAAAGCGTCGATCGTCACCGACACCATCGACACGTTCACCGAGCACTAGATCAAGGTCGGCTCGGTGAGGAGATCCCTGCGGACGTCGTCGTCACCGCCACCAAGTTCAACCTGTCGGTCTTCGGCGACGTCGCGTTCACCGTCGACGACGAGGAGGTCGACTTCACCGAACGCTTCACCTGGCGCGGCATGATGATCAGCGGCGTGCCGAACATGGCCTACATGTTCGGGTATTTCCGGCACAGCTGACCCTGCGCGTCGACCTGGTCGCCGACGTGGTCGGCCGCCTGTTCGAGACCATGCGCGAGAAGGGCGCCACGGTGGTGACGCCCGCGCTCCGGCCCACCGAGGCTGACATGCCGCATCGGCCGTGGTCGGATCCCGAGAACTTCAACTCGGGCTACGTCATGCGCTCGCAGCACATCCTCTACAAGCAGGGCGACCACGAGCCGTGGACGCATATGATGGAGCACGAGCAGGAGCGGGAAGTGCTGCCCAAACTCGATCTCGACGACGGCACGCTCGGCTACCGCTGAGATGTGCAACGGATCCGCCGACGGGCCGGGCGCGGCCGCCCCGCGCCCGGCACCCGGTCCCGCGGTCGACCCGATCACGCTGGAGCCGGTCGACGAGCTGCGCATCACCACCCTCGTGGACAACGTCTACGACGCACTTCTACCGGGTGACGAGCGCACCCGGCGGGCCCCGTTCAGCGCCGGGACGGCCGTCGCACCCCAATTCGAGGGCGGACGCACAGCGGTCGGCCTGCTCGCCGAGCACGGGTTCGCCGCGCTCGTCACCGTGCGCCGCGGGGGCACCACGACGTCGTTGTTGTTCGACACCGGCCTCTCGCCGGACGCGATGGTCACCAACGCCGACCGGCTCGGCGTTGACCTGTCCGCCGTGCAAGGCGTCGTGCTCAGCCACGGTCATTTCGACCACGCGGGCGGCCTGGCCGGGCTGGGTCGCAGGCTCGGCTCCCGGCGGATGCCGATGGTCCTGCACCCGCGGGCGTGGACTCGCCGTCGGCTGACGCTGCCCGGCCGGGGGCCGGAAGAGTTGCCCACCTTGAGCCCCCGCGCGCTGGAGGGTGAGGGTTTCACGCTGGTCGAGCGGCGCGAGCCGTCGCTGCTCGTGGACGGCTGCGTGCTGATTACCGGCGAGGTCGACCGCACCACGGAGTTCGAACGGGGGATGCCGCCGAGCCACGAGGCGTGGTCCGGCGACGCCTGGGCGCACGACCCGCTCGTGATCGACGACCAGGCGCTGGTCGTGCACGTCCGCGACCTGGGCCTGGTCGTGCTCACCGGCTGCGGGCACGCGGGCGCGGTGAACATCGTTCGGCATGCCCGGCGACTCACCGGCGTCGATCGTCTGCACGGCCTGCTCGGCGGGCTGCACCTGGGCGGACCCGCGTTCGAGCCGGTCATCGGCCCGACCGTCGCCGCGCTCACCGAGCTCGAACCCGCGCTCGTCGTCCCCGGCCACTGCTCCGGCTGGCGCGCCCAGCACACGCTCGCCGCCGCCCTGCCGGACGCGTGGGTGCAAGGCAGCAGCGGCACCACGTTCCGTCTGGGAGGTTGACGATGGCCGACAGGGTGCGCGCCGCGGTCCTGACGGGACCAGGACGGGCCCGTCGACGGCGGGTTCGCCGTCCGCCGAGGACACCGGCGTGCTCCCCGACCAGCCGCGTTCCGATCTTCCAATGCCACGAGAACACCGACGTATTCTTCTTATTTCTCCCCTACGGCAGCCGCGCAGGCTCGATTTCTACTTTCCTCCTCTCTTTTCTTCTTTTACCTTTTTTCTTTTTTCCTTTTCCTCTTTTCCTCTCCCCTCTTCTCTTTCTCCCTCTTCTTTCTCTTCTCTTCTTTCTCTCTTTCTCTCCTTTTCTACTTCTTCTCTTTCTCCTTCTCCTCTCCTTCTCTCCTGCCTCCCCCCCCCCCCCTCTTACATCTACCTTCCTCCCCCACACTTTCTTCTACTACTTTCCCCACTCTCTCCCCCCCCTCACCTCCCCTTCCTCCCCTCACTCATCTCTTTCACCTCTCACCTCCACAATCTCAACGAGTTCCCCTCGTACGCCATCCACTCGTTCCTCGTCCCCCGACACCGTCGTCGTCATCCGCTCCCTCCCTCTCCCTCTGCTACACATCCCCTCGTCCCCCACTATTCCGCCGGCCATATCATCCCCACCGACCTCTCCGAGCCCCCCCTCCTCTCCTCCCCTCCTCTCCTCCCCTCACACTTCCTCCATCCCTCCTCCACTACCCCCTCCCCACCCCTCTCTCCCTTCCTTCCTCTCACCCTCTTCCGCCTCCCCCACCTCTTCTCTCACATCTCCCACACCCCCACCTCCTTCCTCCCCCTCATCCACACTCTCACTCCCCTCCTCATCATTCTCCACATCCTCCACTTCTCCGCCACCCGCCACATCACCCTTCACTTACATCCTCACTTCTCCCTCAATCACATCCACCTCATCCTCCTCACCAACCACCCTCACACCCTCTACTCTCCCTCCCCTCCTCTTCTCTCTCCCTACCCCCACCCTTACCCTTTCCACGAGATTTTTACCCACTACTCCCTCTCGACCAGACCCACGACTCGCTGCACATTCTCTTCGTCCCACCGTCCACGAACGTCGCCATCTCGCCTTGTCGCACCGTTTGATCAGAGCGGCAGATGATCTCCTCGGCCGTCGCCGACGAGCGGCAGCACGTCGTACGTCAGCGCCGGACCGGGTGCGTCGATGAATCCCCGTCCCGTCGTCTTGACGGCCATCGTGCCGTAGATCAGCGGCGTACCCAGCAGCGACGCCGAAAACCCTCGGCAGCATGATCGTCATGGAGATTCGGCCGACGTCGGGGTTGCCCACCAGCACCAGCGTCAACAGATAACCGAGCGGGCTTTCCTCCGAACGATGTCATCACCTAAGAGTGTGAACGTGCCTTCCGGGCCCTTCGTAGGTCAGTTCACCACCTTCGTGACCTGCGATGATCGGACCGGGCGTCTGCGGGAAGAACGTGATCGTGCGTGCGGTCACCGACCAGGACGACTTTGTTCGCGCCCAGCTCCGCCCTGGTGGGAACTAGATCGACGGCGGGCTCTCGGGCGTTGTGGTCATGGGACTCCTCGATGTGGAATAGCCCTGTGCGGCCACCCGAAAGAGCCGAGGATCACGAATGCGGATACGCGAAAATGTTTGTTCTGATCAACACCAATCACGTATTATGCCGCCTTTGGCTCGTTAATTCCTTACCGGTGCTTGCGGTTGTGGCCCCCGGATGACATCGTGTGATCGTCCACCTGCGTCGCCGTCAAGCTGCCTTGCCCTGTGCCCACGACCACGACCTGGTCGCCGACCTTGACCTGGCTGATCGTGCCGCCACGGGCGCGCACCGCGGTGTTCGCGTCGACGGCGAAGGTCTGGGCGTGCCGTTCGCCGCCTTGACCGTGATGCTCGTCGCCGACACCGCGCTCACCTGGCCGCGGATGCCGTCGTGCACGGTGGAGGTGTTGGTCTTCGCGTCGAAGGTCGTCCACTGGGCGAACTCCCCCGGGAACGCGACATTCGCGTGCCGCCCTCGCGGTGGGGCTGTGCCGTGGGGCTCGGCGTGGTGTGGCGTGGCCGATGTGGGGCCTGCCGTCGGCGTCGGCGTAGCGGGCGTGGTGTCGCTCTCGGCGGCCACGGCGCGCCCGTGGCGCCGAGGAGGACGACGGCGCCGATCCCTGCTGCGAGGACGGTCTTGCGGATCATCTGCGCTCCTCCGATGACGCGGGCGGCTACCGGTCTGCCATTGTGGGCTCAGCACCGCGCAAGTCCGCGTCAAGCCCGTCACCGGCCGGCTCGGCGAACGCCGCGAGCTCCTCCACCATGCGGTGCAGCGGCCTGCGCACGACGGAGGCGATCGGCCCGTGGTCCGCCGCGCGGAATTCGACGATCGCCGCCTGCACCCGTTCGAGATCCGCGGTGAACCGACGACCGGCGAGGCGGCCGTCACGGCATGTTCCAGCGTTGACGAGACGTCGAGGAGGTCCAGCCGCAGCATCTGGTCCCCGCGAAGTCCGGCCGCTCGCTGAAGGTCAGCAGCTCCGCGCGAAGGCTTCCAGGTTCCGCGCCAACCGGACAGCCAGCCGACGCGTGGGCTCAGCGCGCCGTCGCGCGCATCGCCGACTCGCCGCACGACGGCCCAGCGCGCCGACTTGCTTCGCGACGCGATCTGCGGGCCCATGAGCCGCAGGTCCTCTCGACTCTTCGCGCGACAGTCGTCCGCGACGCGCCTCAAGGTCGTCACCGTGCCGATTCCTGTCTCCTAGAGCCTGGTCACCGCGTAGCCCTCGATGTCGGTCGAGTTGAACACCAGCAGCGCCGACACGGCGACCTGGGTGTTCATGACGTTCCCGATCCGCAGGACGACCCCCACCAGCAACGCGAGCGTCAGCACCGCGGCGACGGCCATCGTCGTCGGCTGGAAGAAGGCGAGCACGCCGATCGCGATGAGCAGCCATGCGACCACCCCCACCAGCCGGGCCACCGACAGGTCGAGCGCGCTGAACGGGTTGTCCCGCAGGCTCACCATCGGTACGAGCGCCGCGTAGATCCGCGGCTCCCCGGCCCCGAGCAGCACGGCGACCTGCCACGCCAACGCCCGCGACGACCACGATGCGCGCGATCTGCGGAAGCTCCGCGCCGAGGATCGACCGCCACGGCAGCGCACCGACCCGAGGCAGGCGGGCGGCCCGTGCTGCGCTCGTCACACGGCGATCATGCCCGGCCGACGACCACGGCCCTAGTGTGTCGGGCATGTCCGCGCCCCGAACCGGCCATGCCCCCGTCAACGGCCTCCAGGTGTACTACGAGATCCACGGCACGGAGCACGGCGGCACGCCCGTCCTGCTGCTGAACGGCGCGTACATGACCACCGCGGACTTCGGCCCGTTGCTGCCAGGGCTCGCGGCGAGCCGTCGCGTCATCGTCTGCGACCCGCAGGCCCACGGCCGCACCGCCGACACCGATCGCCCGCTCACCTACGAGGGCATGGCCGACGACGCCGCCGCGTTGCTCGACCACCTCGGCGTCGCGCAGGCCGACGTCGTCGGCTACAGCATGGGCGGCGGCACGGCGATCCAGGTCGCTATCCGGCATCCGCAGCTGGTCCGCACGCTGGTGCCGATCTCGGCCGGGTTCCGCAGCGACGCGATGCAGCCGGAGCTGCTCGCGATGATCCCGACGATCACCCCGGAGATGTTCGCCGGATCGCCGTTCGAGGCCACGTACCAGGCCGTCGCGCCGCAGCCTGACCGCTTCCCCGAGCTCGTCGCGAAGCTCAAGCAGCTCGACGAGACCCCGTTCGCCTGGCCGGAGGACGCCATCCGCGGCATCACAGCGCCGACCTTGATCGTCACCGGCGACGCGGACGCCTCCGTGGTCGAGCACGCCGTCGCGATGTTCCGGCTGCTGGGCGGCGGCCGCATGGGCGACATGTACGGCATTGGGAAGGCCCGCCTGGCCGTCCTGCCCGGCACGACGCACTTCATGCCACCCGGCATCGCCATGCTCGACAGGGCGGAGTGGCTGCTCGCGATCATCCCGGCGTTCCTCGACGCTCCGGAGGCCGTGCCCGCGGACTGAGCGCACCTCTACTCACGTGTCGGTGAACAGCCCGTCGAACAGGCGCCGCAGCACCTCGCCGACATCGGCCCGCGCCTGCTCGCGGTCCTCGGCGGTGGCGATGACCATCGCCGCTTCGTCCAGCGCACCGATGAGGATGTGCGCCAGCGCCCGGGCGGGCTGGACAGCCAGCTGTCCCGCGTTCATCGCCTCGACCAGCAACCGTTCCGTCATGCCGAGGCTATAGCGCTGGGTGATGTCACGGCACCGCTCCCAGCCCAGCACGCTGGGGGCGTCGAGGAGCAGGAGTTGGCGTACTTCGGGATCCACACAGATGTCCAACCACGGCTCGACCGCCGCGCGGTCCGCGTGCCCCACACCCTCGCCACCGCCACCACTCCTGCTCACCGCTCCAACCGCGAGGAACAGCGCGCCTTGTCGGCGAACTGGTGGTACATCGCGCCCGGGTCACGCCCGCGGCCGCGACGATCTCGCGTGCCGACCTCGCGTAGCTCGCCCGCCCACAGCCGCCGCGCGGCGGCGATCAACGCTGCCGCGTCGCCGCCGACCGCTGCTCCTGGTACGTCCCTTTTTCCATACACCCTGCCGGTAACTTACAAACAGACAGCTTGTCTGTAACTGTATCGGGAATCAATGCCAACCGTCACGCTGGACGCCGGGACCATCCACTACGACGTCACCGGCCCCGCGAAGGTCGACCGGTGGTCTTCATCCACGGCTACGCGATGGCCTCCTCGCTTGGGGCCCGCTCGCCCGCTCGCCGCGGCCTCGCTGCTTCGCGCCGACCTGGCCGATCGGCAGCCATCCGGAGCCGCTCCGCCCCGCGCGACCGCACCTTGCCGGGCCTCGCCGCGATCGTGACGCCTTCCTCGCGGCCTGCCTCGACGACGTGGTGCTGTCGGCAACGACACCGCGGCCTGTCGCCCAGCTGTGGCCGTCGCCACCCCGACCGGCTCGGCGCGCTCGTGCTCACCAGCTGCGACGCCTTCGAGCACTTCCCGCCCCCGTCCTCAAGCCCTCATCCTCGCCTCCCGGACGCGCCTGACGTTCCGCGCCGCGATGCAGCCGCTGCGCTCCGCCGCGGCCCGCCGCCGCGCCTATGGCGCACTCTCCCCTCCGACGTCGACGGCCTCGCCGCCCAGTGGGTGAAGCCCGCGCTCGAGAACCCGGCGATCGCCGAAGACCTCCGCGTGCTGACCGCCTCGATGCGCCAGGAGACGTCAGTGGACGCCGCCGCCAGGCTCCGCGGGTTCACCCGGCCCGCGCTCGTCGCCTGGTCGGCCGACGACGCGTTCTTCCCTGTCGAGGACGGCCGCAGGCTCGCCGCCACCCTGCCGAACGCGCAGCTGCAGGTCATCGAGGGCGCCCGGACGTTCGCGATGATCGACCAGCCCGACCGGCTCGCCGAGCTCATCGGCGCGACCGCGGGCGTCGTGTCGCACTAGCCGTGTCCGAGCCGCTCGCGGACGAGGAACCTCGGCACGCACATCGCCCACGCGTCGCACACCCGTTCCTGCATGGTCACGGGGTCGAGCCGGTCGAGCCGCGCGACGACCCAGTTGAACCGCAGGTCCGAGGTCCGAGGCAGCAGGTAGAGCGCGGGCTCGGCGGCGACCAGCGCATCGCGCTCCTCCTTCGGGAACGCGAACTCCATCAGCGCCTCGTCGCGGCTGAAGGCGCAGTAGACGATCTGCTTCACCCGGAACTTCACACGGTCGCGGATGAGGTGCTCGGTGGTGCGCGGCAGCGTGAGGGCGACTGCGCGCACGTCGGCGACGGTGACCACGCCCACATTGTCGCCGAGCACACCGACATTTCTCCGGTGCAGGACGCGGCCGACGCCCCACACGGCCTGCCAGCCGTCATGACAGCTCACAAAGCATAGACTCCGCCGGGTGTCGGGCAGGCTGTTCGGCCGTGACGACGATCTGACGTGGTTGCGGCACGTGGCCGACCCCGGGCCACTCGCTCCCCCGCGGCTCGTCGTCGTCGAGGGCGAGGCAGGCATCGGCAAGTCGACCTTGGTGCGGGCGCTCGCCGACGCGAGCCCCACCCGGGTCCGATGGGCGCAGGGCGCGGAGGACGGAGCGCCGCCGTTCTGGGTGTGCCGCCAGCTCATCCCCGAGGTACGAGCGGACCACACCGAGGACCGGTTCGCGCTGTTCGCCGCCCTCCGCGACATCCTCGTCGCGGAGCAGGGCTGCCTGCTCGTCGTCGATGACGTCCAATGGGCCGACGAGCCGTCGTTGCTGGCGTTGCGGCGGCTGCTGAGCGACCCGACGTGCCGCGGGGTGGTCTGTTGCGCGACGCGGCGCGCAGGCGAGGCGGGCGTGGGATGGGAGCAGGTCGGCCCCGATCTGCTCAGCGGTGCCGACGTCGAACGCCGGGTCCTTCGCGGGCTCGACGAAGAGGCCGTCGCCGAGCTGCTGCGGGCCGTCGCGGGGCGGGAGCTGGATCGGGCCGAGGTGCGGCACGCCGCGCGGGCGAGCAGCGGCAACCCCCTGTTCCTCCGCGAGCTCGCCCGGTTGATCGCCGCGGGCACGGGACCCGCGCACGAGAGCCTTGCGGAGATCGTCATGGCCAGGGTGCGCAGGCTCGAGCCGCCCGCCCAACGGCTTCTGCGAGCGGCGTCGCTGCTGGCGGAGGAGTTCGAGCTGACCGTCGTGGCCCGGCTGCTGGACCTGTCGACGGTCGGGTGTCTGCCCGCCGTGAGCCAGGCGCTGTCGGCAGGCCTGCTGGTCGACACCGGGACCGGCCGGTTCCGGTTCACCCACGGGCTGGTGCGCACCGTGTTGGCGGCCGACACCCCGCTGCAGCAAGCCGTCGTCCTGCACATCCGGGCCGCGCAGGCGCTTGAAGACCTGCATCGCGACGGGCTGGCGCACGTGTCGGCCGACATCGCGCGGCACTGGGCGGCGGTGGCGATCACGGGCGAGCGCAGACCGGCGGTCGACTGGGCGCGGCGCGCCGCCGAGGACGCCGCCCGCGCGTTGGCCTATGAGGAGGCGGCCCGGCTGTACGCCTCGGCACTGACCCACGGCGGTGCCGCACTGACGGCGGGCGAGCGCGCGGAGCTGCTGCTCGCGCAGGCAGGCGTCAACGTGGCCGCGGGCCGGTTCACCGAGGCCTTCGCGGCGTGCCGTCAGGCGGTGGAGCTGGCCGAGGACGCCGGGCGCACGGACCTCGTCGCCGCGGCGGCGCTGACCCTCGACGCCGTCGGCGACCGCAGCTGGGACCGGACCGTGCAGGGATGGTGCCTACGCGCCCTCGACGCGCTCGGCGAGAACGACGCACCGCTGCGTGCCCGGCTACTGGCCCGGCTCGCGGAGACCCGCTTCTACAGCGGTGACGTTGCGGGTGCGGACGCCCCCGCGGCGTCGGCGTTGACGCTGGCCGAGGCCTGCGCCGAACCCGACGCGCTCGTCGCCGCGCTCCGCGCGCGGCAGCTGACCGGAAGCGGGCCCGAGCACAGCGACCAGCGCGCCGATCTGGCCTCCCGCATGACGGCGCTCGGCGAGCGGCAGCGCAGGCCCGCCGTGGAGATGTGGGGCCGGTTGTGGACCATCGACGTGCTGTGGGAACGCGGTGACCTCGGCGGTGTCGAGGCCGAGATCGAACGGCTGCGCTGGTGCGTCGAACAGCAGCGCAGCCCGCTGGCGGGCTGGCACCTACTGATCTGCCGGGCGGCACTGGCCCAGGCGCGCGGCGAGCTCGCGCAGGCCCGCGAGCTGGGCGATGAAGCCTTCGCGCAGGTGGCAGGTACGGGTCACCCCGCGGCGATGGGCGCACGGCTGTCGCTGCTCGGGGCGATCGGCCACCACGTCGGGCATGCGACCGACTCCTTCGGGCCGCCCGACGAGCGAGCGATGGACGTCGGGCAGGTCAGGGCGAACCTGTTCGCGCGGCTGGGTCCCGCCTACGCGCTCGCCGAGAGTGGCAGGCTCGAGGAGGCCGCGCACCGCTACCGGCTCACCGGGCCACCCCGAAGCTGGGACATCCCGCCGTACTTCACGGTGCAGGCACTGGCCGTTGGCGCGTCCATCGCGGTCCTCCTCGACCTCCGCGACGACATCGCCTGGTTCCGCACCGCGCTCGCAGGCCACCGACCCGGCCACGTCGTGGGCGGCGGGGGCGCGGCGAACTACCTCGGCCCGGTCGCCCTCGTCCTCGGCCGGTGCGCGGCGGCGCTGGACGACCTCGACGCCGCCGCGGACGATCTCGGTGCGGCGTTGGCGACCTGCGAGCGCATCGGCGCCCCCGGGTTCGGGGTGGAGGCGGCCTGCGAGCTCGCCGCGGTGCGGCTGCGCAGGCAGGAGCCGGACGTGGCCCGCACTCTGCTGTCCCGCGCCCGGCCCGCCGCCCACCGGATGGGGATGACGCCATGGGTCCACCGCATCGACGCGCTCCTCGGCGGCGGGGCCGGGCCGTTGACCGCCCGCGAACGCGAGGTCGCCGAACTGGTGGCGCTGGGCCGGTCCAACCGCGAGATCGCCGCCCAGCTCGTCCTCTCCGACCGCACGGTGGGCAACCACGTCCAGCACATCCTCACCAAGCTCGGCTTCGGCAACCGGAGCCAGATCGCGGCCTGGGTCGTCGCCCGCGGCGAGATGAGTAGCGGGATGAGTAGTTCGCTCGACGTCCGGAGCCGTCGCCGTCCCTAGCGTCCTTCGGCATGAGCTACGTACAGATCAGCCGCAGCCCCGGAGTCGGAATGGACGAGTACACGAGGGTCGGGCGCGAGCTCGGCCGCGTCCCGATCGCCGGTCAAGTCGACCATCACGTCGGCGTTGTCGACGGCGCCCTCGTCATCGTCGACGTCTGGCACTCCCGCGCGGACGCCGACCGGTTCGCCGCGGAGCGCCTCTTCCCCGCCTTCGAGCGCGCAGGCGTGACACCCGACGCCGCCGTCGAGATCACCGCGTTCGAAACCGACGCGGCGGGGGTGCGGACGTGACCCGCCCCGTGGCCGTGATCGCAACGGTGATCACCGGCCTGGCCGCCGTCTACACGCTCGCGATCCTGCTTGGTGTGCCCGACCCGGACTGGGCCTACCTGCCGCGCGGCGTCATCCACCTCGGTGAGCTCGCCGCCCTCGTGGCCATGGCGATGAGCGGGGCGGCGGGCAACGGACGACTCGGACGGCTCGGGCTCGGGCTCGCCTGCCTCGGGGAGCTGATGCTCGCCGTCGCCGAGGTGATCACCAAGGGTGCGCAGGCCGCCAGCGACACCTTGTTCGCCATCGCCCCCAACCTGGTCGGGCTCGGCCTGATACTCACGGGCATCGCCGTCATCCGCACCGACCGGTGGACCGGATGGCGCCGCTACGTCACGCTCGCGCTCGGCATCTACGTCTTCGTCGTGATGACGCCGGTGATCATCGTCGCAGGTGGTCCACCCGCCGTTCCCGCGCTCGGCGCCCTCCTGGTCTGGGAGGTGCTCTGGGTCCTCATCGCGGTTGCGGCACTGACCGGGACGGCGCAGGCGTCCCGCCGCGGCACCGTCCCCGCCGTGCGCTGAACGCAGGCCGCCACGATCCGCCGCTCGGGTCTCTGAGCGATGCCGCAGCTGCGCGGGGTGCTGCGGCATCGCTCGTGCTCCCGGTTGCCGAACCCCGGTCGTCCCGGTAGACACGGGACCGGAATCGAACGTGGCACGGCGGGCGACGAGGAGATGTCCGCTCCCGCTTGGCCGCGGCGCCCGGCCTAGACACGGACCGGGACGTATCCGGTCGGTGTATGGAGTGGGCCAAAGGCGGTTCTCCACCATGAAGGACGTACATCGGCGTGCGCCTCCGGGCGGGAGCTCGGTTCTGGAGGCGTGGGAGCGGTTCGTACAGGGCGACGACCACGTCCGAGGGGTGCGCCCTGAGGTGGTGGTCTCCTGGCATCGCTGCCGGGAGAAGTACCGGGTCGACCCACATCTCACCGAAGCCCCGGTCGCCGTCGCCGATGTCGACCACACCCTGGAACACGACGTGATCTTCGCCGAGCTGGGTGGGCTCGCGATGTGCGCGGCACGCGAGCTGGAGAGCCTGAGCGGCGTCGTCACGGTCACCGACGCGGGCGGGCGCATCCTCGCCGCGTGGGGTGACGCCGCCACCCTGGCCAGGGCCCACGATTCCCACCTGGCGCCGTGGTACTGCTGGTCGGAATGCGCGGCGGGCACGAACGGCATGGGCACCGCGCTTGAGGCGCACGGCCCCGTGCTGGTCAGCGGGCCGGAGCACTGGTGTGCAGCCTTCCACGGCTGGGTCTGCGCGGGCGTCGCGGTACGGGACGTCGTGACGAGGGAGCCCATCGCCGTACTGAACGTGTCCTGCTGGCGCACCCAGCTCCCCGGGTCGGCGGGCGGCTGGCTGGCGAATGCGGTCACCCGAACGCACTGCACGTTGAAACGGCGCGCGCGCGACAGCGGCGCCGGGCTGGTCGCCGCGTTCACCCAGGCCAAGGGGCATTCCGGCGGGGCGCTCGCGGCGGTGGACACGGCAGGCAAGGTGGTGATCGCCGACGAACCCGCCAGCGTGCTGATGGGTGTGCCTGCCTCCACGCCCGCCGTCGATCCCACGGTCCGCTGGAACCCCGGCCTTCCGGATCTGATCAGCGCGGCCCGCTACGCGGGCAAGCTGGCCGCGCACAACCCCAGCTGGGTCGGTTCGACGCAGGTCTTCACCCACCTCGCCGACGAGCCGACGTCGATCAGCATCCGACCGGTGTTCCTGTCCGGCCAGTTGGTCGGGAGCCTGATCACGTTCGGCGCCGCGGACGGTGATCGGCTCGCCCCGTCGGAGGCGCCCACGCGGTCCTGGACGCCTGCGCAGCGGCTCGTCGCCGTGCGGGGGAGCCGGATGGTGCTGCTGCGGTCCGCGGAGGTCTACTTCGCCGAGTCGGACGGCAACGACGTCTGGCTGGCCACCGAGCAAGGCAGGCTGCGGGCCGCCACCCAGGGCATGGACAAGGTGGACGCCGAGCTGGCCGAAGCGGGATTCCTGCGGGTACACCGGCGGTACGTCGTCAACGTCGACCGGATCCGGGAGGTCGAGCGCGGGTTCAAGGGCGAGATGCTGCTGGTCATGGACGGTCAGGCGAAGAACATGGTGCCGGTCTCCCGACGCAACGCCGCGGCGGTGCGGCGCGCGCTGGGAATCTGAAGGAACATCGCGTGTACGTCCCTTATGACACGGTTCTCGAAGCGCGGAACAAGAAGCGCGGCCGGATCCCACACCCGACGCAGGGCGGGTCCAACCGCTCCTGGTGGCCCGACCGGCTCGACCTCAGGATCCTCGCCAAGAGCGCCGTTGACCCCATGGGAGCCGGATTCGACTACGCCGCCGAGTTCGAGACGCTCGATCTCGCCGCCGTGCGGTGCGACATCGAGCGCGTCCTGACCACCTCACAGGACTGGTGGCCCGCCGACTTCGGCCACTACGGCCCGCTCATGATCAGAATGGCGTGGCACGCCGCAGGCGCGTACCGCGTCCAGGACGGTCGGGGCGGCGCACGCGCAGGCATGCTGCGCTTCGCCCCGCAGAACAGCTGGCCCGACAACAGAGGCCTGGACAAGGCGCGCAGGCTGCTGTGGCCGGTGAAGAAGAAGTACGGCCGCAAGCTCTCCTGGGCCGATCTGATGATCTTCGCGGGCAACGTGGCCCTTGAGTCGATGGGCTTCACGACCTTCGGCTTCGCGGGCGGCCGGGTCGACGTCTGCGAGCCCGACACGGACACCTACTGGGGCCCCGAGCGCACCTGGCTCGGCGACGAGCGCCACACCCGGGTCCGCGAGCTGGAGAGTCCTCTGGCCGCCGCGCAGATGGGTTTGATCTACGTCAACCCGGAGGGTCCCTACGGTGTGCCAGACCCGATCATGGCAGGCAGGGACATCCGGGAAACCCACCGGCGCATGGGCTTCGACGACGACGAGACCGTTGCGTTGATCGTGGGTGGCCACACGTTCGGCAAGACCCACGGCGCGAGCCTGGAGATCCATCTCGGCCCCGAACCGGAAGGTGCCCCGGTCGAGGAGCAGGGCCTTGGCTGGCGGAGCACCTTCGGCACCGGCAAGGGTGCGGACGCGATCGCGAGCGGCCTCGAAGGCACCTGGACGCCCACGCCGACGACGTGGGACAACGGCTTCCTGGAGACCCTGTACGGCTACGAGTGGGACGCGGTCTTGAGCCCAGCCGGTGCGTGGCAGTGGATCCCGTCGAACGGCGGCGGGGCGGGCACCGTGCCCGACGCGCACGACCCGTCGAAGACGCACGTACCGACGGTGTTGACGACCGACTTGGCGCTGCGGTTCGACCCGGCGTACGCGCCGATCTCCCGTCGATACCTGGAACACCCCGACCTGCTCGCGGACGCGTTCGCCAGGGCGTGGTTCAAGCTGACCCACCGCGACCTTGGTCCGCTGCCCTGCTACCGGGGCCCACTGGTCCCGGCCGAGACGCTGATCTGGCAGGACCCGGTCCCCGCCGTGGACCACGCGCTCGTCGACGCCGCGGACATCGCCCACCTCAAGACCCAGATCTCGGCCACAGGGCTGTCGGTCGCCGATCTCGTGGCCACCGCGTGGGCGTCGGCGTCGACGTTCCGCGGCAGCGACCGGCGGGGCGGGGCGAACGGTGCGCGGATCCGCCTCGACCCGCAGCGGAACTGGGTGGTCAACGAGCCCGATCGGCTCTCCCCCGTGCTGGATGTGCTGGACGGGGTCCGGGCGTCGTTCAACCGCACCCGGAGCGACGGCACACAGGTCTCACTGGCCGACCTGATCGTGCTCGGCGGGTGCGCGGCCGTCGAGCGAGCCGCCGCGAACGCGGGCCACGACGTGGCGGTCCCGTTCTCCCCTGGGCGCGCCGATGCCGCGCAGGAACAGACCGACGTCGCGTCGTTCGCCGCGCTCGAGCCCGCCGCAGACGGGTTTCGCAACTACCGCGGCACGGCTGGCCACCTGCAGCCGGAACACCTGTTGGTCGACCGCGCAGCCCAGCTGACCCTCAGCGCGCCGGAGATGACCGTTCTGGTGGGCGGCCTGCGGGTGTTGGGGGCGAACTTCCGCCACAGCCCGCTGGGTGTCCTCACCTCGAGGCCCGGATCGCTGACCAACGACTTCTTCGTCAACCTGCTCGACATGGCCGTGCGCTGGCGCCCTGCCTCCGCAGCAAGCTCGAACGCGGAGGTCTTCGAGGGCCGCGACGTCGACACGGGCGAGCGCAGGTGGACCGCGAGTCGCGTCGACCTCGTCTTCGGCTCCGACTCCGAACTGCGTGCGCTCGCGGAGGTGTATGCGGCCGACGACGCACGCGAGAAGTTCGTGCGCGACTTCGTGACCGCGTGGGACAAGGTCATGAACCTCGACCGTTTCGATCTCCGGATCGGCCGCTCGCCATACGAACGGTAGCTCCCGGCCAACGAACGGCATACGCGCCCGAATCAGCGGCGAGCCCTTGTTGGCGCAAATCGCCGGGCGTAGGGTCAATCTTAACTGGTTTCCGCGTGGCGGGATGACTACTGGGTCTCGCCTCAGCTTATTCGCGCGCAGGCGGCGCATATCCGTTTCGGGCGGGACGCCATTTTAGTCCGACCCAAGGTTCGGAATCAGGGGAGGTAATGCTCGATGACGAGCACCGCGCAGGAGCGATCTGACCTGCTGAGCAAGCTCGGGTTGGATGCACAGAACAAGGCGTCACTCGGGAGAGTCCTCGGCACCGGGAACATCGGCCAGGCCACGGAGAAATCCGACGGCCGCATGTCGGCCACCATCCGCATCAGGCCGGATGAGCTGTGCTGGGATCCCCAGATCCTGGTCTTGCCGCACGGGGGTGACATCGACCTCGAGCTCATCAACGACGACCTCAACACGCACTGTGCGCTCCTGCCGAGCAATGGCGACCGGAAATTCATCTGGCTGGTGAACCATTCGCGAGGAAGGGCCACCCTCAATCTCGACGGGCCCGGCTACTACTGGTTCAGCTCCCCCACCGGCAACGACGAGGGCCGCGGGCTGACCGGGGCCATCGTCGTACTGGGCGACGTTCCACCAGAGGCTCGACTCGACCGCCCCGACCAGCCACGGCCGTAGAAGGGAGCAGGCAATGACCGTTGAATATGTGGATGCGGGCGAGGCCATCGACCAGGCCCTGCTGAGCGGCAAGGTCGCGGGCGGCGAGGTTGCGCCACCGGTGGTGGCCGACCTCACCTACGAGCGGATTCTCGACGCCCGCTCCGAGCCCGAGAACTGGCTCACCTATTACGGCGCCTACGACGGCAAGCGGTACAGCCCGCTGGACCAGATCAACACGGAGAACGTCAAGCGCATCGGACCCGCGTGGATCTTCCAGGCGGGCACGAGCGGCATCATCGCGGGCGCGTCGACCTACTCGTTCGAGGCCGCCCCGATCGTCGTCGGTGGGATCATGTTCCTCTCCGGCTGGGACGGCTGGGTCTGGGCCCTCGACGCGAAGACGGGCACCGAGATCTGGCGGTACAAGCACGCGGTCCCCTTCGACGTCTCGCTGTGCTGCGGGAACGTGAACCGCGGAGTCGCCGTGGCCAAGGGGAAGGTCTTCTTCGTCACCGCGAACGCCCACGTGCTCGCGCTCGACGCCACCACCGGCAAGCGCGTCTGGGACCGGACGTACGGCGACGTGCGGGCCGGGGAGAGCGCCACGGTCGCGCCGCTGGTCGTGAAGAACCTGGTCATCGTGGGGAGCTCCGGCGGCGAGTTCGGGGTGCGCGGCCACCTGGACGCGTTCGACATCGACACCGGCGAGCACGTCTGGCGCTGCTACATGGTGCCGAAGCCCGGTGAGCCCGGCTCCGAGACCTGGCCGACCGACGGCGAGGCGTGGGCACGGGGCGGCGGCAACTGCTGGCTCACCGGCACGTTCGACGCGGAGACGAACCTGCTGTACGTGGGCACCGGCAACCCGGCGCCGGACTTCGACGGTGCCGTCCGCGAGGGCGACAACCTCTACACCGACAGCATCGTCGCGGTGGACGTCGACGCGGGCCAGATCCGTTGGCACTACCAGTGCACCCCGCACGACGTGTGGGACTACGACAGCATCGCGGAGTGCATCCTGTTCGAGTCGGACGGGCGCAAGCTGCTCGGGCACTTCGACAAGAACGGCTACTTCTTCGTCCTCGACCGCACGGACGGCTCGCTGGTCCAGATCACCCCGTTCGTGGACCGCATCACCTGGGGGAATATCACCAGGGACGGCAAGGTGACGGCCAGTGTGTACCCGGACAAGGAGGGCGAGCCGGTCCACTTCTACCCCGGGCCCGCAGGCTCCAAGGAATGGACCCACGCGGCCTACAGCCCGAAGACCGAGCTCTTCTACGTGCCGGTCCAGGACGTCGGGGCCACCGCCACCCGGCGGCGCCGGGAGTTCAAGGAGAGCATCCCGTACTGGGGCGCGGGCGTTCAGGTGGATATCGAGGACATGGCGGGCTCCGTCAGCGCGTTCGACGCCAACGGCGAGGAGAAGTGGCGCTGGCGCAACGAGCTTCCGATGTGCGCATCGGTGCTGGCCACGGGCGGTGACCTGGTCTTCGCGGGTGAGCCGTCCGGCGAGTTCAACGCGCTCGACGCCCGCACAGGGGAGCTGCTCTGGCAGTTCCAGTGCGGAAGCGGCCACCACAGCAGCCCGACGACTTACATGGTCGACGGCAGGCAGTACGTCGCCGTGCCGGTCGGGTGGGGCGGCTGGGCCGAGGGGTTCCTGCCCGGCATGCTCGGCGCAGGCCACGGCAGCGCCTTGATCGTCTTCGCCCTGCCGGAGTAGCCGAGTCGACAGACAGGAGGTGACCAGTGGAGTCGGTGACCGCTCGTACCGAGTGGGAGACGCCCGAGTTCGACGAGATCGGGTGTGCACCCGAGGTGACGATGTACGTCGCTCGGATGGACGACTAGCAGGTTGCGAAGGGTGCCGGACCCCGCGTTCGGCACCCTTCGCCCGTCCGGAGGTCCACGATGTGGCTGCAGGTGCTCGGATCAGCGGCGGGGGGCGGTTTCCCGCAGTGGAACTGCGGCTGCCCCGGATGTCGCGCGGTGCGCGAGGGCTCCCGGCCCGCACGCAGCCGCACCCAGTCGTCGGTCGCGGTGAGCGCCGACCAGCGGCGGTGGTTCCTGCTCAACGCCTCGCCTGACATCCGCGGCCAGATCGAGGCGTTCCCCCCGCTGCACCCGCGCGCGGGTCGAGCCACGCCACTGCAAGCGGTGCTGCTCACCGACGCCGAGCTCGACCACACGATGGGCCTGCTGCTGTTGCGGGAGGCGCAGGCTCTCGACGTGCACGCCACCCGCGCCGTGTACGAGACGCTGCGCGACGGGACGGGCGTGCTGTCGACGCTGGAGCGCTACTGCCGAGTGGTCTGGCATCCGGTCACGCCGGGGGTGGAGGTGTCCCTCGGTGACGGTTTGTCCTACCGGGCCTTCGACGTCCCGACCACCAAACTGGCACGCTTCGGCGCCGGAAGCGGGGCAGGCCGGGTGGTGGGCTACCGGCTCACCGACGAGCACAGCGGACGGTCGGCGATCTACCTGCCGGGTGTGCAGCGGCTGACGCCGGAGGTCCGCGGGCAACTGGACGACTGCGCATGCCTGCTGATCGACGGCACCTGCTGGGACGACGACGAGCTGGTTCGGCTCGGCCTCGCCGCCAAGACGTCCACCGCGATGGGTCACCTGCCGATCAGCGGTGCGGGCGGCAGCCTGGAGCAGCTCCGCGGGCTGCCCATCGAGCGCACGATCTACGTCCACATGAACAACACCAACCCCATCCTGCTGGAGGACTCCCCGGAGCGGCGGATGGTCACCGACCGCGGCATGGAAGTGGCCGTGGACGGTCTCGAGGCAAAGGTCTAGCCATGCCGACTTCACTGCAGACAGCACCCCCAAGAACGACCGACGTCGACGCGTTCGTCGAGGCGTTGCGCGCGCAGTCGCGGGCCTACCACGACCAGCACCCGTTCCACGTCCGGATGAACGCGGGCAGGCTCAGCCGCCGCCAGCTGCAGGGATGGGTGGCCAACCGCTTTTACTACCAGATCTCCATCCCGCGCAAGGACGCCGCGATCCTGGCCAACTGCCCGGACGTCGAGGTGCGTCGACGCTGGATCCGCCGCATCGTCGATCACGACGGCACCGGACCGGGCGAGGGCGGCATCGAGGCGTGGCTGCGCCTTGGCGAGGCGGTCGGCCTCACCCGCGAGGAGATGCTGGCCGAGCGGCACATCGTGCCCGGCGTGCGATTCGCGGTCGACGCCTACGTGACGTTCGCCCGCACGCGGCCCTGGGTGGAGGCGGTGGCCTCGTCGCTGACGGAGCTGTTCGCCCCTGACCTGATGGCCGAGCGGCTCGCCGCGTTCGAGCGCTTCTACCCCTGGATCGACCGGGACGGCCTCGCCTACTTCCGCGCCCGGCTCCGCCAGGCTCCCCGAGACTCCGAACACGCCCTCGAGGTCGTCACCCGGCACTGCCTGACGGCCGACGACCGGGCCCGCGCGGTCGCCGCGCTGTCGTTCAAGTGCGACGTGCTGTGGAGCGTTCTGGACGGCATCGACCGCGCCTACCCGGAGTGATCGGCGATGCGCACCGTCACCGACCTTCCGAAGCTGGCGCCGCACGTCCGACTGAGCTTCGACGCCGCGCGCAACCAGCACGTGCTGCTCAGCCCCGAGACGGTGGCGGTACTCAACGGGACGAGCGCGGACATCCTCGCGCTGTGCGACGGGCAGCGGAGCGTCGCAGCGATCATCGGGGAGCTGCGAGGGCGCTACGAGCGGGTGGCCGACGACGACGTGCGCGCGTTCCTTCAGCGGATGGCGGCCAGGCACTACGTGGTGATCTCCGATGGATAGGCCGTTCGGGCTGCTGGCCGAGCTCACCTACCGGTGCCCGCTGTCGTGTGCGTACTGCTCGAACCCGGTGGACCTCGCCGGGTACGGCGACGAGCTGACCACAGCGGAGTGGCAGCGGGTGCTGATCGAGGCACAGGAGCTGGGCGTGCTGCAGCTGCACCTGTCCGGCGGCGAGCCGCTGCTGCGCCGCGACCTGGTGGAACTCGCCCGTACCGCCCGGGAGCTTGGCATGTACACCAACCTGGTGACGAGCGCGCTCGGCCTCTCCCGCCGCCGGGCCGAGGAGCTCAGGGCCGCGGGCCTTGACCACGTCCAGATCAGCGTCCAGGCCGACGAACCGGCGATGTCCGACCGGATCGCGGGCACCCCGTCGTTCGAGCGCAAGGTCGAGGCCTGTCGGCTGGTGAAGGAACTGGGCTGGCCGCTCACGCTGAACGTCGTCCTGCACCGACAGAACATCGACAGGGTCGGCGCCGTCCTGCGCCTGGCCGAGGAGCTCGACGCCGACCGGATCGAGCTGGCCAACACGCAGTACTACGGGTGGGCGTGGCGCAACCGGGCAGGCCTGCTGCCGAGCCGGGCCCAGCTCGAGCAGGCCGAGCGGGTGGTGAGCGCCGCGCGCAAACGCCTGACCGGCCGGATGGACGTCGTCTACGTGTTGCCCGACTACTACGGCCGGTATCCGAAGCCCTGCATGGGCGGGTGGGCGAAACGCCAGCTCACCGTGGCGCCGAACGGCGATGTCCTGCCTTGCCCGACCGCGCAGGCGCTTCCGTTCCCGCGCGCGAACGTCCGCACCGACTCGGTGGCCTGGATCTGGAACGAGTCGCCGCTCTTCCAGGGCTTCCGCGGCACGGACTGGATGCGGGAGCCGTGCCGGAGCTGTGATCGGCGTGAGATCGACTTCGGCGGATGCCGCTGCCAGGCGTTCCTGCTCACCGGCGACGCCGCGCGCACCGATCCGGTCTGCCACCTGTCGCCCGACCACGACCTCGTGGCGGACGCGGTGCGCGCCGCGAACGAGGAGCGCCCTGCGGTCGAGCTGCCCCTCGTCCCCCGTCCCCACCGGGTGGGGAGTCCATGACGTCCAGAAGTGAGTCGCTAGAAACAACTCGGAGGTTCAGGTGAATTTTCTCCTCCTCGGCATCGACAGCCTGATCGCAGGCGTCGCCGTCGCTCCCATCGTCGTCGGACGGTGGCGGCTGCCGCTCGCCGTGCTCTTCGGTCTCGCCGACGCCGCCGCGTTCCTCGTCGGAGCGACGCTGACCTGGCACATCACGGACGACGTGGCCAGTACCCTCAAGACCGGGATCGTGGTCGCGTTGGGGCTGTACCTGCTCGGCGTCTCGATCTTCACGCAACGCGTCGCGGCGCGCTGGCCGGTCTGGGTCCTGCCGTTCGCGCTGTGCATCGACAACCTCACCTTCGGTCTGATCGGCGACGACAACGTGTCCGGGTCGCTGTTCGGGCAAGCGGGCGTGCAGGCGCTGTCCAGTGCTGTGCTCGCGCTCGTCGGGCTCCTCGTCGGCGTGGTGCTCCCGCGCGCGCTGCCGAGCATGCAGCGTCGTGCCGTGGCGAACGGGGTCTCCGGGGGCGCTTTGATCGTCGGGGCGGGCCTCATGCTGCTGACCGGGTAGGTCCGGTCCCGCGGCGGTCTGTGGAAAAGGACGCGTTGGAGCGTGCCGCGCGACCTCGGCGCCGACGTCCCTGTCCGCAACCCTTCTGGCTACCAACGTGGAACAGCCTTGAAGGAGCAGTCATGGACACGAACGACGCCGTTCGGACGATCGCGACCGAATCGACGCCGTCGACGCCGCGTACCCGTCTGGAGTTGCGGTGGAGCCTGCGGCACGCCCGCGGCCGGGCGAGCACATTGATCAGCGAGTGGATCGTGGTCGACGCGGCCGACGAGCGGGACGTGGCCGCGTAATCCGTGCAGGAGTCATTGCCCGAGCAGGTCCAACACGATGTCGTGCCACTCGGTGGCCAGCGGACGTCGCGAGCGCAGGCGGGCGGCCAACCCGGCAACGGCGGGGTGGCCGCCGCCGCACACCGCGACCTGAGCGGCCTGCCGGGGGCCGCCGTGGACGCCGCGCAGCGACACCGGCTCGGCGCCGAACCAGCGGCCCGGCGCCGTCCACACCAGCCACAGCCGATCGTGGACGCGGCGGCGCCCCGCGACGCCGTCGATGGCGTCCAGCCACCGCGGATCGGGGTCCGCGCCGTGGACCAGCGCCGATCCGCCTTCCGGGACGACGGTGACGTCGGCGCCCGCCGCCGTCGCCGCGGCGGCGAGGTCGACCGGTTCCGGCACCGTGACCGGCTCCTGGTCGTGGTCGCTCACCACGATCACCGCCCAGCGCGTCCACCGTGGGGTGAGGGCGTCCAGGATCTCGGCGAGCACGGCGTCGGTCGCGCGGTACTGCGCGAACGCCGCCGGGCTCTCCGGCCCGTGCAGGTGCTCGGTGGTGTCGGGCTGGTTGAGGTGGGCGACCACCAGGTCGGGCGGATCGGCCAGCACGGGACCCAGCCGGGTGGCGACCTCGGTGTCGGCGGCGTAGCCCAGCGCGTCGCGGGCGACGTCGTCGGGCAGCAGGCCGTCCGGCGGCCAGTGCCGATCGGCGCGGTCGGCCCGCATCACCCCGACGAGATGGTGATCGCCCAGCACGGCCGCGCTGCTGCGGCCCGCGGCGCGGCAGGCGTCGAAGAGGGTGGCGCCGGTCGGTCCGACGGCGCTCGCGTCGTGCACACCGCCCTCGGCGTCGACCACGTGGTTGCCGTGCACGCCGTGCCGATCGGGACCGACGCCGGTGACGAACGTGGCGTGGTTGGGGTAGGTGGAGCTCGGCGCCACGGCACAGCCACCCATCGGCGCCCAGCCGCCACCCGCGGCCAGCCCGGCGAGCGTCGGGGTGTGACGGCGCCCCACGTGGCGCACCGGCATCCCGTCGAGCACGAGGAACAGCACGTTCACGCCACCATTCCAGGCCGTCGGTACGTCCGGCGGAGGGGTCGTCGGTGGCGGCGCGGTGACCGGCAGGCGACGGTTGACCTGGAGTTCCGCACCATGCCGGGTATGTGACGCAATCCGGACAGATCACGGTTCGGCGACGGCCCCAGCGAAGACCCGGCGCCACCCGCATGCTGTCGGCGCCCGCTGTCCGCGTCGAAAGGGATCTCCCATGACCGCGATCATCGCCGCCGTCCTGTTCGGGCTGGCGCTGCTGTTCCAGCTCCTGAACCTCAGCCTGTCGGTCATCACCGCCAACGTCCTCATCACCGCGGGTCTACTCTGCGTGGCGCTGCACCTGGCCGGTGTCGGCAGCGCGGTGCGCGTGCGGGGCTACAGCCGCCGCCGGTAGCCAGCCGCGCAACGCGTCGGCGATCGCCGGTCCGGAGTCCTCCGGAAGGAAGTGCAGGCCGGGCACCGTCACCTCGCGCTGATTGGGCCACCGCCTGCACTGCTCGCGCAGCGCTCCGGTGAGCAACGCCCCCGGCTCGCCGTTCACGAACAGCTTCGGCACCGGCGACGTGGCCATCCACGTCGCGTTCGCGCTGACGATCTCCGCGACATCGGCGGGCTGCCCGTCGATGGGGATCTCGCGCGGCCACGTGAGCGTCGGCCTGCGCGACTCGCCGGGCGTGCGGTACGGGGCGCGGTAGGCGTCCATCTCGGCGGCGGTGAGCGCACGGGCGGTGCCCGCGGGGAGCACCTTCTCCACGAAGACGTTCTCGTCCAGCACGAGGCGCTCGCCGTCCGGGCCGCGCAACGGCCGGAACAGGTCGGGATCGGGAGCGTTCTCGCCGCTCCACGAGACCGGCGCGACGAGCGTCTCCAGGTAGGCGAGGCCGCGGACCGCCTCCGGGTGGCGGCGGGCCCAGTCCATCGCCAGCACGCCGCCCCAGTCGTGCCCGACCAGCACGACGGGCCCGGTCACGAGCTGGTCGAGCAGCGCGTCGAGGTGCTCGCGGTGCTCGATGTAGCGGTAGCGGCCCGGGCCGGAGTCCGGCAGCTTGTCCGAGGCGCCCATGCCCAGCAGGTCCGGCGCCAGACAGCGCCCGAGATCGGCGACCCCATCCAGGACGTGCCGCCACAGGTACGACGAGGTCGGGTTGCCGTGCAGGAACACGATCGGGTCACCCGCTCCGACCTTGCGGTACGCCATCCGGCGCCCGAGCACCGACGCGTACCGCATGCCGCGATTATGGGGCCCACTCACGCGGCGACGGTGCGCGCCGTCCCGTCGGCCGGGCCCGCCATGGCGGTTTCGGTGAGCGTGCGGCCGGTCGTCTCGGGTGCCATGAACTGCGACACCAGCGCCCCGGCCACGCAGATCACCGCCCCGATCACCATGCACGGACCGACGCCGAGCGAAGCCAGCCCGACCGGCAGGAGCCACGTGCCGATGGCGGCACCGACCCGGCTGGCCGCCGAGGCCAGCCCGACACCGCTCGTGCGGACATCGGTGGGGAACACCTCCGCAGGGTAGACGGCCGTCAGGTTGCCCGACATCGCGTTGAAGAACGCGTAGACGGCGAACGCGAGCACGATCACCCACGCGGGCGCGCCCACCCACAGCCCGACGACGAACAGCGCGACCGCCTGGATCCAGAACGGCCCGATCAGCATCTGGCGACGGCCCAGCCGCTCCACCAGGAACAGGCCCACGACGGCCCCGACGGCGGCCAGACCGTTGACGGCGATCGTGCCCGCGCGCTCGTCGGACAGGTTGAGGGACCCCAGCACCTGCGGCGCGAACGTGAAGATCGCGAAGTAGGGCGCCACCAGGCACGCCCAGAAGACGCACACGAACGTGGTGCGCCCGCGCACGCCGCGCGCGAAGAGCTTCCCGAATCCCGCCGCCTGCTGCGCCTCCCCCGCGAACTGCTCCAAGGCGAAGTACTCGCTGCCGAGGTAGCGCTCGACGATCCGGCGCGCCTCCTCGGTGCGTCCGCGGCTGAGCAGCCAGCGCGGCGACTCCGGCAGGCCGTAGCGAAGGACCAGCGTCACGAGGGCCGGGATCGCGCTGGTGGCGAGGATCCAGCGCCAGTCGACGCCGAGCGCCAGCAGGCCGTAGCCGATCAGCACCGAGATGAGGAAGCCGACGTACCAGCAGACCTCCAGCAGCGCGAGGCGCGCGCCGCGGCCCTTGGCGGGCACGAACTCGGCCAGCATCGGTGCGCCGATCGCGTACTCCGCACCGATGGCGATGCCGAGCACCAACCGGATCACGAACAGCTGCCACCCCTCGGTCACGAACGCCTGCGCGAGCCCGGCGACGAGGAACAACACGATGTCGAACGTGAACAGCCGTCGCCGCCCGTAGCGGTCGGTGAGCCAGCCGAAGATCGGGGCGCCGAGGAAGATCCCGATCAGTGACGACGCCCCGATCAGACCGAGGACCCCCGGCGTGATCTGCAGGTCCTTGCTGATCAGTGTCAGCACCACGCTGATGATGCCGAGGTCGTAGCCGTCCAGGCCCTCGCCCCACGCGGTGGCGAGCGTGATCCTCCGCAGGAATCCCCGGTTCTCCTGCAACGATGCCGGAAGAGCCGTGTCGCTCATCGCTCTCGCTCCCCTCGCCGGAATGGACGTCACTTTCCTCGTCTTGTGCCCATTCGGCATCCGGCAGGATGTCGGGAGGCACCCGCGTGATCCCCGACACGGTGACGCTCGGTGGCGCCGCCGCGCGGGCGCAGGCTGGTGCGGTGACCGGAAACGCCGAGCGCCGCGCGCTCTACGACGGCGCCGCGCTCGCCACCCGCGCCGTGCACGCGGGCCAGTACCCCGAAGCACCACGGCGGCGCGCTCGCGGTGCCGGTGCACTTCAGCTCGACGTTCGAGCGCACGGTCGTGCTGGACGGCGGCTGGGACTACAGCCGCATCGCCAACCCCACCCGCTCGGCACTGGAACACTGCCTGGCCGCCCTGGAAGGCGGGGCCGGAGCGGTGGCCACCGCGTCGGGCATGGCCGCGACCACCACCACGGTGCTGTCCACCTGCCGGGCGGGCGCGCACGTGGTGCTCCCCGACAGCACCTACGGCGGCACCTGGGACCTGTTCAGCGCCGTCCTGCCGCGCTGGGGCGTGCGCACGACGGTCGTCGACATGACCGATCTCGACACGGTCGCCGCCGCCGTCACCCCGGACACGGCGCTGGTCTGGGCCGAGACCCCGTCCAACCCGCGCCTGCGGATCACCGACATCGCGGCGGTCGCGGACATCGCGCACCGCAGCGGCGCGCTGCTCGCCGTCGACAGCACGTTCGCCTCGCCCGCGCTCCAGCAGCCGCTGGCGCTGGGCGCCGACATCGTCGTGCACTCCACGACGAAGTACCTCGGCGGGCACTCCGACGTCACCGGCGGCGCCATCGTCTCCCGCACGGCCGCGACCGCGGACCTCATCGCCCGCACCAGCGGCATGGTCGGCACGATCGCCGGACCGATGGACGCGTGGCTCGTGCTGCGCGGCACCAAGACGCTGCCGATGCGGATGCGCCAGGTCAGCGCGAGCGCGCTGCGGATCGCCGAGTTCCTGTCCGACCACCCCGCAGTCAGTGCCGTGCACTACCCGGGGCTGCCCGGCCACCCCCATCACGACCTGGCCAAACGGCAGATGACCGACTACGGCGGCGTCGTGGCGTTCGAGGTGCGCGGCTCGCGCGACACGGCGGCGGCGGTGTGCGCCCGCACCCGGCTGTTCACGCTCGCCGTCTCGCTCGGCAGCGTCGAGTCGCTGATCCAGCACCCGGCGCAGATGACGCACTGCACCACCGGCGGCACCCAGGTGTCGGTGCCCGACACCCTGGTCCGCCTCTCGGTCGGCCTCGAAGACCCCGACGATCTCCTCGCCGATCTGGCCCACGCATTGCGGGCGGAGACGTTGCGTCCGGGGGCGACACTGGACGGGTGACGGTGGAGCAGGTGCAGGAGATCGTCGAGGCGCTCGCCTCGCGGCTGCGGCGCTCCGTGGCGGTGGACGACCACACGCTGCAGCTCGTCGCGGTCAGCCCGGACCAGGGCGACTCCGATCCCGCACGGGTGTGGTCGGTGCTGCACCGGCGCACCCGACCCGAAGACGTCGACTACGCACGGCTGCGCGGCACCACCGAGCCGACCCGGGTGCCCGCCCGGCCCGACCTCGGCCTGCACGCCCGCATGGCCATCCCGATCCGCTACGACGGCGCCCTGCTGGGCTTCCTCTGGCTGATCGACGCCGAGGACGCGATCACCGCCGACGAGCGGGAGGACGCCGTCGCCGCGGCCGACGCGCTCGCCGTGCTCCTGCACCAGCGGCTGGTCGTGCGCGACCGCGACCGAGCGCTGGCCACCCACCTGCTGGACCTCCTGCTCGACGCGGGGCCCGCCGAGCGGGCGACGGCCGCGGCCGACCTGCTGCGGCACGGCTTCATCGACGACGACGCGCACGTCGGCGTGCTCGTCGCGCACGCGGACGAGGGCGTGGACGACGTGCGCGCCGCGGTGCACCACGCCTGCAGGCCGCTGCCGCCCACGGGCAGGCTGGTGACCGCGACCCGCCGACAGGCCACGGTGCTGCTGGCCGGGCGGCGGCCGATCACCGGGCCGCTGCGCGCCACCGCAGAGGCCGTCGTCAGTGCGCTCCCCGGCGCGCGGGTGGGGCTGGGCGCGCCGACGCAGGGCCTGGGCGCGGCCGCCGCCGCGCGGCGCCAGGCGGAGGTGGCGCTCACCGTGGCGGAGGGGCGGGGCGACAAGCCGGGGGTCGTCGCGTTCGCCGAGCTGGGCCCGTACGCGCTGCTGGGCCAGCTGCCCACCGACCTCGTCGACAACGACCTGCTGCCGCTCGGCCTGTTCACCCTGCTGCGCCTGGGCGCGGGCCACGAGCTCCTGCACACCCTGGAGGTCTTCCTGGACTGCGCGGGCGACAAGCAGCGCGCGGCGCAGGTGCTCACCGTGCACCGCAGCACGCTCTACCACCGGCTGGACCGCATCGAGGAGCTCAGCGGCCTTGACCTCGCCGACGGCGGCGACCGGCTGCTCGCCCACCTCGCCGTCAAACTGCACCGCATCGGCCGCGCGCGATGACGTGTCGGACGCGCCTGCCAGACCGTGCGACACGGTGCCGGATGACCGCGCACCGGCCCGCCCGCACCCTTGGCACATGACGCGCGACTTCGCCCACATCGTCCTCGGCGTGGGAGCCATCGGCGCCGCGACCGCCTATCGGCTCGCGTGCCGCGGCGGTGCCGTCCTGGCCATCGAGCAGTACGACCTCGGCCACGGCATGGGCGCCTCCGAGGACCACTCCCGGATCATCCGGCACGCCTACCACGCCACCGACTACACGGCGCTCACCGCGCAGGCCTACGCGGCATGGGGGGAGATCGAGGAGCGCACCGGGCTCACCCTCGTGACCCGCACCGGCGGGGTGGACATCGGGATCGGCGCGGCGGGCGAGGCGTTGGCGGCGAGCTACGAGCGGGCGCTCGCCGCGGCGGGCCACCCCTGCACGGTGCTCGACGCCGCGGGACTGCGGGAGAGGCAGCCCCAGTGGCGCGTTCCCGACGACGCGGTCGCCGTCTACCAGGCGGAGTCGGGGATCCTCGACATCCGCAAGGCGAACGCGGCCCACATCGCCCTCGCCCGGCAGGAGGGCGCCACGTTCCTCGAACGCACCCGCGTCGAGCGCATCGACAGCCTGGCCGACCACGTGGTCGTCCACACCGACCGCGGCAGCTTCTCGGCCGACACGCTGTCGGTCTGCGCGGGCTCGTGGACACCCACCGCGCTGAACGGCCTCGGCCTCGCCGTTCCGCTCACGCTCACCCACGAGCAGGTCACCTACTGGGCCACGCCGAACCTGCGCGCGTTCGCCCCCGACCGGTTCGGCGTGTGGATCTACCACGAGGGCGAAACCACGTACTACGGCTTCCCCGTGTACGGCGAGGCGGCGACGAAGGCGGGCCGGGACTTCTCCGGCAAGGTCGTCACGCAGGAGACCCGCTCGTGGGAGCCCGACGAGGACAACCGCGCGGGCCTCACCCGGTTCATGGCCGAACACCTCCCCGACGCGCTCGGGCCCGAGCTGATGACCAAGGCCTGCGTCTACGACCTGACGCCCGACCGCAACTTCCTGCTCGACACCGTGCCCGGCCACCCCCGCATCGCCCTGTTCGTCGGGGCGGGGCACGCCGCGAAGTTCGCCGCGCTCGTCGGCGGTGTGCTGGCCGACCTGGCCCGTGACGGCGGCACCGCCACCCCGATCGACGCGTTCCGCTACGACCGACCGGCCATCACCGATCCCCGATATCCCACCGACTTCACCTTCGTCGCCGCCACCGGTGCTCAGCTGACGGGGAAGGCATGAGCATGACCAGCACGCCGCTACGGCTGCCGCGCACGCTGCCCGGGCGTTACTACACCGACCAGGACGTCTTCGCCGTCGAGCAGGAGCGGATCTTCGCGCGCGAGTGGGTGTACGTCGCGCACGTCAGCGAGCTCGCCGGGGCCGGGGACGTCGTGCGCCGCCAGGTCGGGCCGGAGAGCGTGCTCGTCGTGCGCGGGCAGGACGGTGAGCTGCGCGCGTTCCTCAACGTCTGCCGCCATCGAGGCTCGGCGGTGTGCCTCACCGAGCGGGCCAACGTGGGGCGGGCGCTGCGCTGCCCGTACCACTCGTGGACCTACCACCTCGACGGCTCGCTCCGGTCGGCGCCGAACATGCGCACGATGGCGGGTCTCGACCGTTCGGCCTACGGCCTCGTGCCGGTGGCAACGACGGTCTGGCAGGGCCTGGTCTGGATCAACCTCGACCCGGACGCCGAGCCACTGCTCGACCAGCTGGTGCCGCAGCTGGAGTACCGGCTCGGCACGTCGGCGTCCCGCCTGGACCGCTACCGCATCGGCGAGCTGACGCCCGGCTTCCGCCGCGAGTACACCGTCGCCGCCAACTGGAAGATCATCCAGGAGAACTTCCAGGAGTGCTACCACTGCTCGACGATCCATCCCGAGCTGATCCGTCAGATCCCCAGCTTCCGCTCGTTCGAGGAGCTCGGCGCGGGCGACTACTTCCAAGGCGGCTACGCGTTCGACGCCGACCGCGACGGCTTCTCACTGTCCGGCCGCTCCGCGCACGCCACCCTGCCCGACCTCGCCCCCGACGACCAGCGGCTCTACTTCGGCATGGTGTTGCGGCCCAACTGCTTCCTGTCCTTGCTGCCCGACCACGTGATCGTCCACCGGTTCGTGCCGCTCGCCCCGGAGCGCACGGCGGTCACCTGCGACTGGCTCTTCTCCGCCGACACCGTCGCCGCGCCTGGCTTCGACCCTTCCGACACCGTCGAGCTGTTCCACCGCGTGAACGAGCAGGACTTCGCCGCGTCCGAGTGGTGCCAGCCGAACATGCGCTCGCGCGCCTACCGCGACGGCGGCGCGCTCGTGCCGCTCGAGGCGACGATCATCGGCGACTGGTACTACCCGTGGTACCGCGCCCGCATGGGTCTGCCGCATCCGGACATCTGACCCGGCTTCTCGCATGGCAGGTGACGGGGCGGTAGCGCCGACGTGACCGGCACATGCAGCCTTGTCGCGCGCATCGACTTCCCTTCGCCGCTCGGACTAGATGGTTCCCGAAGGCGTGCCGAGCAGGCGGGACGGGTGGTGCGGGATGGCGCAGCGCGTCTCCTCCTCTCTCCGCGCTGGCGCCGATCGAGCACTACTGGGGCTACCCCGGCTGGCACCAGTTCGAGGACGTGCAGCGGCTGGAAGCACTGGGCGAGCTGGACCGCTTCGCCCGCGAGGTCAGCGTGATCAACCGCTCGATGGTGCACGAGACGTTCCGGCGCAGCACCAACGCGATCCTGACGGTCGGGCTCGACGCCGAGGTGGAGGAGGTCGACCAGAAGGGTCACCGGCCGTACTTCGAGGTCCTGGTCGTCGACGACATCACGGCGGCGCAGGAGCGCAGGCTGCGCGAGCAGCTCCGGGCGTTGCGGCGACGCGACGACCCGTTCGTCTACGAGATCGTCGTAGTCGCGAGCGTCGCCGATGCGGTGGCGGCGGTGCTGTTCAACTTCAACGTCCAGGCGTGTGTCATCCGCCGCCGCTTCGGGCTGCGCTCGGCCCAGGACCTCTCCCAGATGGGCGTGGTGGTCGAGGAGCAGACCGCCGAGGAGTTCGGCGACCTCAACCCGGCCGAGCGCGCCCAGTTGTTGGGCCGACGGCTGCACGAGATCCGACCGGAGATCGACAACTACCTCATGGCCGAGGTGGCCGTCGAGGATCTCGCGGGCCGCATCGGAAAGGACTTCCGGCGGGTCTTCCACTCCCGCGAGGGCCTGTTGGAGCTGCACCTTTCGATCCTGCGCGGGGTCGCGCACCGCTACCGCGCCCCGTTCTTCGCAGCGCTGCGTGACTACAGCCACCAGCCCACCGGGGTGTTCCACGCGCTGCCGGTCTCCAAAGGCAAGTCGGTGGTGGACTCGCACTGGATCCCGGAGATGGTCAACTTCTACGGCCTGGAAATCTTCCTGGCCGAGACGTCGGCCACCGGCGGCGGACTGGACTCCCTGTTGGAGCCGACGGGTCCGCTGCGGGAGGCTCAGCGTCTCGCCGCCGAGGCGTTCGGCGCCCGCGAGACGTTCTGGTGCACCAACGGCACCTCGACCGCGAACAAGATCGTTGTGCAGGCCTTGGTCGAGCCCGACGACATCGTGCTGGTCGACCGCAACTGTCACCAGTCTCACCACTACGGGCTGGTGCTCGCCGGGGCGCACGTCCTGTACCTGGACGCCTACCGGCTCAACGAGTACTCGATGTACGGGGCGGTGCCGCTGCGGGAGATCAAGCGCCAGCTGCTCGCCTTGCGCGCGGCGGGCAAGCTCGACCGGGTCAAGATGGTCATGCTGACCAACTGCACCTTCGACGGCGTCGTCTACGACCCGCTGCGCGTCATGGAGGAGTGCCTGGCGATCAAGCCCGACCTCGTCTTCCTCTGGGACGAGGCGTGGTTCGCCTTCGCCCGCTTCCATCCCGTCTACCGCGCCCGCACCGGCATGGCCGCCGCCGCCGCGCTGCTGGCGAAGCTGCACGACGACGGTTACCGCAAGGCCTACGCCGAGCAGGCGCTGTCGGTGGAGGCGACCGACGACGAAGCGCTACTGGGCACCCGGCTCCTGCCCGACCCCGACCTCTCGCGGGTACGGGTCTACGCCACCCAGTCCACCCACAAGACGCTCACGTCGCTTCGCCAGGGCTCGATGATCCACGTGTTCGACCAGGACTGGGCGCACAAGGCGCAGGAGACCTTCCACGAGGCCTACATGGCCCACACCTCGACGTCGCCGAACTACCAGATCCTGGCCTCGCTCGACCTCGGCCGTCGGCAGGCCGCACTGGAAGGGCTGGAGCTCGTGCAGAAGCAGGTGGAGTGCGCGATGAGCCTGCGCGACGCCATCGACACCAACCCGCTCCTTTCGCGCTACGTCCGGTGCCTGACCACCGCCGACCTCATCCCGCGCGAGCACCGCCCCACGGGCATCGACCAGCCGCTGCGTTCGGGGCTCACCGCGATGATGACCGCGTGGCACGAGGACGAGTTCGTCCTCGACCCGTGCCGGATCACGCTGTCCATCGGCGCGACCGGCATCGACGGCGCCACGTTCAAGCAGGCGCACCTCATGGACCGCTTCGGCGTGCAGGTCAACAAGACCAGCCGCAACACCGTGCTGTTCATGACCCACATCGGCACCACCCGCAGCTCGGTCGCCTACCTCATCGAGGTGCTCGTTGAGCTCGTCCGCGACATCGAGGCCCACCTGGCCGATCTCGGTACCCACGACCGCAACGCGCACGACGCCGCCATCACCCGGCTCACCAACGCCACCGCGCCGCTGCCGAACTTCAGCGCTTTCCACACGGCGTTCCGCGAGCCCGGCGAGAGCCCGACCTCCGAAGGCGACATGCGCAGGGCCTACTTCGCCGCCTACAAGCCGCAGCACTGCGCCTACCTCCAGCCCGCCGAGATCACCGAACGGCTCGGCCGTGGCTGCGAGGTCGTGTCGGCAACCTTCGTCACGCCGTATCCACCGGGGTTTCCCGTGCTCGTTCCCGGCCAGTGCTTCAGCCACGAGATCCTCGATTACATGGGAAGCCTGGACACACCCGAGGTTCACGGATATCGGCCCGAGCTGGGCTACCGGGTGCTCACCGACGAGACGCTCACCGAGCTCGGCGGACAGCCCGCGCGATCGGCCTCCCCGTGAGCACCCTTTCGCCCCCGCGGCCCGGCTCGGCGCGCCTCACACCCTTCACCGCGACCTGGCTGCGGGCGCACTGCCGCTGCGCCGACTGCCGGGACGCCGACAGCGGCCAGCGGCTGCTCGACCTCGCCGACCTGCCCGTCGACACGGCGTTCCGCGACGTACAGGAGACCGACGAGGACGTGACGGTCACCTTCGCCCCGGACGGCCACCACAGCACCTTCCCGCACGCCTGGCTCACCGAACAGCGCGCCTGGCTGACGGCAGGCGACGGGCGCACCGAGCGCGGCAAACGCCAGTGGGCGGCCGCCGACCTGCCCAGTCCCCTGCCCCGCACCGCCTGGACGGACTACCGCGACGACCCCCACCGAAGGGCCGAGGTTCTCCGCCAGGTCGAGCAGGTCGGGTTCGCGATCCTCACCGGCACCCCCACCGTCGACGGAACCGTCGCGGAGATCGCTGCGACGTTCGGCTTCGTGCGCGAGACCGAGTACGGCCGCGTCTTCGACGTGCGCGTACAGCCGAGCCCGGACCATCCCGCCGACACCGGCCGGGCCCTCGCCCCGCACACCGACAACCCCTACCGGGACCCGGTGCCCACCCTCCAGCTGCTGCACTGCCTCGCCGACGCCGGAGCGGGCGGTGACACCGGCCTGGTCGACGGGTTCCACGCCGCGGCCGACCTGCGCCGTCACGACCCGGACGACTTCGACATCCTGGCGAGCACGGCCGTCACGTTCCGCCGCTCGGACGCGGCCGGTGCGCTCCGGGCCGACCGGCCGATCATCGACGTGGACGTGAGCGGCCACATCCGGGAGGTGCGCTTCAACCACCGTGCGATGGCGATGCCGCTGCTGTCGGCGGGATCGACCAAGGCGTTCCACGCCGCCTACCGCAGGCTGGCCGGGATCATCGGCAGGCAGGCGAACCAGGTCTGGTTCCCGCTCCACCCCGGCGACTGCCTGATCCTCGACAACACCCGGGTGCTGCACGCCCGCAGCGCGTTCACCGACGCGGGCCGGTCGCCACGCCATCTGCAGGGCTGCTACGCCGACCTGGACGCGCTCATCCGCACCCTGACCGCCCTCGAGACGGCATCGTGAGCGGCGCCGACCCGGTCGACGTGCTCGCCGACCTGTTCGCGGGCCCGGGCACGCAGGACTACTTCGGCGAACCGGTGAGCCAGGCCGAACACATGCTGCAGACCGCGGCGCTCGCCCGAGCGGCGGGCGCCTCCGACGCGCTCGTGGCCGCCGCACTGCTGCACGACATCGGCCACTTCCACGGCGAGCACACCGGCCAGGACCTCCTGGACGGCACCGACAACCGGCACGGCGACACCGGCGCCGTCGAGCTCGCCCGCTGGTTCGGGCCCGCCGTCACCGAGCCCGTCCGCCTGCACGTCGACGCCAAGCGCTACCTGTGCGCCGTCGAACCCGAGTACTTCGCGCGCCTCTCCCCCGCATCGCGACGCACGCTCGAGGTCCAAGGGGGCCCGATGGCCTCGGACGAGCTCGCCCGGTTCCGCGACCACGCTTACCACGCCGACGCCGTGGCGCTGCGCCGATGGGACGACCTGGCCAAGCAGGCCGATGTCGAGACGCCGTCGTTCGACCGGTACCGCGGCCTCCTGCGCGGCCTGCTCGTGCCGGGTTAGGACACGGCCTTGTCACCGATCGTGGCCCGCGACCCGGCGTCGCGCCAGCTTGCCGATGCGCGGCAGGTGGCGATCGGTCAGCGGCCACGGGCGTTGCGGCACGGCAGGCGCGCCGAGGGCGTCCAGCCGACGCAGGATCACGCCCTCGCGCAACGCCCACGGACAGATCTGCAGCGTGTCCACCTGCAGCGCGCGCATGGCCGCGGCCGCCACCATCGCGCCCGCCACCAGCTGGTGTGCCCGGCTGGGGCTCACGCCGTCCAGCTCGGCGAGGTCGGCCGCCGAGATGCGGCTGATGAACCCGAAGACCTGGCTCAACCCGACCTCGGTCAGGTTGCGGCGGACCCGCAGCCCCGCGCTCGACGGGGCGGCGCCTGCCAACCGGGAGAGCGAGCGGAAGGTCTTCGACGTGCCGACGGCCAGATCGGGTTGCCCCAGCTCGCGGATCGAACGCGCCGCGGGCGTGAGCGCCGCGTCCAGCTCCTCGGCGAGCGCGTCGACCTCCCGTCGGGAGGGTGGATCGTTGCGGAAGCGGGCGCGGGTCAACCGACCGGCGCCTAACGGCAACGACAACGCCACCTCGGGGTCCTCGTCCTGGCCTGCGGCCAGCTCCAGCGATCCGCCGCCGATGTCGAGCACCAGCAGGCGACCGGCCGACCAGCCGTACCACCGCCGCACCGCGAGGAAGGTGTAGCGGGCCTCGTACTCGCCTGGCAACACCTGCAGCGCGACGCCGGTCTCCGCCGCGACGCGCGCCAGCACCGCCGTCGAGTTCTCCGCGTCGCGCAGCGCCGACGTCGCGAACGCGAGCAGCTCGGCGCACCCTGCCGCCGCGGCGGCCGTCTTCGCCCGGCTCACGGCCCGGACAAGGGCATCCGCCCCCGCGCTGGTCAGGCGGCCCGCAACGACGTGCTCGGCCAGCCGCAGCTGGGCCTTGTCCGACCGCATCGGCTCAGGGTGGGCGCCCCGGTGCGCGTCGACCACGAGCAGGTGCACGGTGTTGGAGCCGACATCGAGCACGCCCAGCCGCATGAAAGAAACGCTAGCCCGGCCGGTGGGTCCTTCCACCTTCGTGCGGTGACGTTCACCGTCCGTTCAACTACGGCGAGTAGCCGGTCGTGCGGCGCCAAAGACCGCGAGCATCCCCGTCACCGATGCCGACCAGGGAAAACGTTCAGCCCGAGCACGGGCGGCGAGGCGTGTGGTGGCCGGGTCGCCCGCCAAAACGCGGCGTGCGGCGTCGGTGAAGGCACCGGCCGTGTCGACGGCCAGGGCGCCGCAGTCCGGCGCCACGATCTCCGCGATCGCCGAGCGTGCCGACGCCACGACCGGGGTGCCGGAGGCCAGGGCTTCGAGCGCGGCGAGCCCGAACGTCTCGTGCGGGCCGGGGGCGATGCACATGTCCGCGCTGGCGAGCAGCCGCGCGACCCGGGCCCTGTCGTTCACGAAGCCGAGGAACGTGACCGGCAGCCCGGCCGCGCGGCGTTGCAGCCATGGCCGCGACGGCCCGTCCCCGGCGATCACGAGGCGCGCTCCGATGCCTGCCCGGTTGAGCCCGGCGACGGCCTCGATGCTGCGGATGGCCCGCTTCTCGGGGGACAGCCGTCCGCAGTGCACGATCAACGGCTGGCCTGCGCGGGCGAACCGGGCGCGCAAGTCCTCGTCGCGCCGGGTCGGCGTGAACGTGCGGAGGTCGACGCCGAGCGGGACGCGCAGCACGTTGGCGACGCCGATCCGGGAGAACTCCTCTTCGGCGAAGAGCGTCGTGCAGACGACGGTGTCGTAGGCCGCGGCGGTGCGCGCGTTGGCGTGGTCGGCCAGCCTGCGCGCGACCGCCGTGGGCAGGCCCGCGAGGCCGAGCAGCCGGTCCAGCCGCTCGTGGGAGATCGCGACGCTGCGCACATTCCGCCGCGCCGCCCAGCGGCCGAGCCCCCGCAACGTGAGGCGGTCCGAGACCTCCAGCACGTCGGGGGCGAGCCGGTCGAGGAGCCGTTCGACCCGCCACGGGTCGACCGCCCGGTAGCCGCCGGTGCCCGGGATCCGGGGAGCGGGCACCGTGAGGTGCCGCACGCCGTCGCGCAGCCGCGCGCCGCGGACGGGCCCGGGGACGATGCGCACAACCTCGTGGCCGCGCGCCGCGTAGCCTGCGCCCCACTGATCCATGGCGGTGCGCAGGCCTCCCGAACGGGGCCCGTAGAAGTTCGCGATCTGGACGATGCGCACCGCTACGCCGTCCGGCGGCGTATCGGCGGCTTGTCCTGACGTCGTTCTCCGATCATGGCGGCACGATGGCCCACCCGGACTCACCGACGGTGGTGGCGAACCGACCTGCAGGCGGCCATCGGCCGAACGCTCAGGGTCTTAGCCGCGCTACCGACCCGAGATGTTGACCATCCAGGGGACGCCGAACCGGTCCGTGCACGCGCCGAACCAGTCGCCCCATGGCGCCTGCTCCAGCGGCACGCCGACGGTGCCCTCCGCCGACAACGCGTCCCACCAGCCGCGCAGCCTGGCCTCGTCGTCGCCGGACAGGGTGAGGGTGCCGTTCGGGCTGAGCTCCATCCCGGACGGCACGTCGGCGGCCATCAGCGTCATGTCCGGCCCGACCTCCAACATCGAGTGCAGGACCTTGTCCTGCTCCGATTCCGCGAGCCCCATCCGCGGTACCTCGCCGAACGTCGAGACGCTCAGCTCGCCGCCGAACACCGAACGGTAGAACTCCATTGCCGCGCGGGTGCCGTCGCGGAAGGTCAGGTACGGGGTCAGCCTCGTCGCCATGGGCGCGGATGCTAGTGCGCTGGCCGCAGGTTTGTGATCGCCCAGCCTGCCAGGCCGCTCGGGGTGGTCGTCAGCGCCGAACGCGGCTGTTCCGGGGTGAAGCCCTCCCGCTTGCCCACGCTCATGCCGACGATCCCCTCGACGGCCACCTCGCCCATGCCCGCGTCGCGCAGGGCGGCGCGCTGCTCGTCGTCGGTGATCTGCTGCGCTGTGATCGACACCCCGGTCGCGGTGGCCAGCGCCGCGGCGGCATCGACCAGTCGTCAGGGTGTGCCCGGAAGATCGCCTCCGCGCCACGGGTCGCCTCGGCCACGTAGTCGGCGTCGCGCTGGTCACCGACGACCGACTCGACATGGTCACGCAGTTCGGCATCGAGCCGAGTCGGAACGCGCAGCAGCAGACGGGGACGCACCCCGGCCTGGCACAGCATCCGCACGACGTGCGATCCGACGTGCCCGGTCGGGGTGGTGACCGCGATCGTCACGGCGCTCTCCTGTCGTTCCGGCCACGCACCCTCGGTTTGGCCGCGCGGCTGAGCGGGCAACCCCCTCACGAAGGAAGGAGTCGATCTCAGTGATCACATTCGTGCTCGTGGGCATCATCGGCCTGTTCGTGTTGGCAGGCATCGTCACCGTCAACGACGGGGTCCACGGCAGGCTCTGAATCCTCCCGAACGACGTTGAGCTGCAGCAGCTCCGCATAGCCTGCTTTCCGGCGCGCGAAAAATGTCAGAACTCGTGGCGGTGTCGATCGTGTCAACTAGCCGCGGACGATGCGCAGACCGGAGAATGCCGCCGAGCTCATCTCGTTCTACGGAAGGCTGGACACATGCAGCTCGGAATGATCGGCCTGGGGCGCATGGGCGCCAACATCCTGCGCCGGGTCATGCGCGACGGGCACACGGCCGTCGCCTTCGACACCAACCCGGACACCGTGGCCCAGTTGGTCGACGATGGCGCCGTGGGCGCGAACTCGCTGGAAGAGTTCGTCCAGAAGCTCAGCTCGCCCCGGATCGCCTGGGTGATGATCCCGGCGGGGATCACCGACAAGGTCGTGGAGCAGCTGGGCGGGCTGATGGATCCCGGCGACATCATCATCAACGGCGGGAACTCCAACTACCGCGAAGACTACGACCGTGCGATGGCGCTGGCCGGACGCGGCGTCGAGTACATGGACGTCGGCACCAGCGGTGGGGTGTGGGGCCTGGAGCGCGGCTTCTGCCTGATGATCGGCGGCACCGACACGGCGTTCGCGCACTGTGAGCCGTTGTTCGCCTCGATCGCTCCCGGGCTGGGTTCCATCGACCGCACCCACGGCCGGTCAGGCGACCCGGCCCCCGAAGAGCAGGGCTACCTGCACTGCGGCTCGGCGGGCGCAGGCCACTTCGTGAAAATGGTCCACAACGGCATCGAGTACGGGATCATGGCCGCCTACGCCGAGGGCCTCAACGTGCTGGCCCACGCCAACGCGGGCGCCATGGAGCAGACCCACTCGGCCGAGGTCACGCCGTTGGAGCAGCCGGAGTACTACCAGTACGACCTGGACATCGGCAAGGTCGCCGAGGTGTGGCGGCGCGGCTCGGTGATCTCGTCCTGGCTGCTGGACCTCACCGCGGGCGCGTTGAACGGCAACCCCGGCCTGGAGGGCATCGCCGGACGTGTCTCGGACTCCGGCGAGGGCCGGTGGACCATCAAGGCGGCGATCGACGAGGGCGTGCCGGTGCCGGTGCTGTCCGCGTCGCTGTTCGCCCGGTTCAGCTCCCGCGGCGAAGCGGTCTACGCGGACAAGCTGCTGTCGGCCATGCGGATGGCCTTCGGCGGGCACGTCGAGCAGGGCACCGGCGAGTAGCCACGATCGTCCGGCGCATCGCCTCATCCACGCTGTTCGTCCGGGAGGGATGGTTGGGCTGATGTACGAGGCCTTGGCCAACGCGGCCGAGCACGCCTACCCGGACCGGCCGGGCACGATTGATCTGCTGGCGACGTGCACGGACAACGATGTCGAGGTGGTCGTGCGCGACCGCGGCGGCTGGCCGCCTCCTGCCGACCCGGGCTTCCGCGGACGCGGCCTGGCGATGATCCGATCGATGTCGCAGGCCAAGATCGAGCCCGGCCCGGGTGGGACGACCGTGCGGATGCGGTGGCCGCGCTTCCCGGCGGACCGGTGACCCGGCCCGTTGCGGTCGTCACCGGCGCGAGCCGCGGGATCGGCCGCGAAGTGGCGCGTCAGCTCGTCACGCACGGCTTCACGGTCGTGGCGGGTGTGCGGGACCAAGCCGCGGGTGACGGCGCCGCCACCGCGATCGACCCCGAACACCGAGCCGTGGTCGTGTGCCGCCTCGACGTGACCGACCCGGCGAGCGTGCGATCCGCGGCCGAGCAGGTACGCCGGGACCTCGGCCGCGTTGACGTCCTGGTCAACAACGCCGCGATCGACTACGACACCGACGAACGTGCCGTGTCCGCGGACCTCGGCCGGGTCGCGCACGCACTGGAGACGAACCTGCTCGGCGCCTGGCGCGTGACCCAGGCGTTCCTGCCGCTGCTGCGCGCCTCCGGGCGGGCGCGCATCGTCAACGTCAGCAGCGAGTCAGGCGCGATCAGCGAGATGACCGGCGGCACACCCGCGTACTCGGTGTCGAAGGCGGCGCTCAACGCGTTGACCCGGCTGCTCGCCGGGGAGCTCCGCCGTGACGGGGTGCTGGTCAACGCGGTCTGCCCCGGCTGGACCGACACCGACATGGGTCAAGGCGGCAGGCCGGTGGCCGAGGGCGCCGCGAGCGTCGTGTGGGCGGCGTTGCTCGACGACGACGGGCCGACCGGCGGCTTCTTCCGCGACGGCCGACCCCTGCCGTGGTGAGGTCATCGGCGATCATGTCCAATGCCGCGAGGTCGGCCGGCAGCCGGGCGGCGTCGGCGTAGTACCCGACACCCAAGAGGGCCGCGTTGAAGGTGACTCCGACAACCCCCGCGGCACGGAGCTCGGCCCGCGTGGTGTCGTTGTGGACGACGGCCATCCCGCGGTAGCGGCCTGCGCCCGCGGCGAGCGTGTCGAGCAGGCAGCCGTTGTCCTCGCCGTAGCCGGAGTTCGGGCCGACCAGCAGAGCGTGCTCGACGCCGTGCGCATCCAGGACCGAACGCAGTCGAGCGGGCGTGCCGAGCTCCTGACCGGCCGGGGCGGAGAACGTGTCGGGTCGGTACGGGAACCGCTGCGGATCGAAGACGTGGACGTGGCAGTCGACGACGCGCTGTGGGTCCCCGAACCGATGATCGGGCCACGATCATCGCCCGCGGCCGGTCTCCCGCGGAGCGGAATCCTCAGCGTGGCGGCAGTGCGAGGAAGAACCGGGCCATCTCCGCGGAGGCGTCGGGGCCTGCGGGGTCGGTGTAGGAGCCTGCCGGATTGCCCCCCGACCAGGCGTGTCCAGCACCGTGGACGGTCCAGCTTTCGACGAGCGGCGCCCCGTCGACGTCGGTGTGCACGGTCGTGGTGCAGGCCCGACCACCGTGGTGCACGCGGGTGGTGTGCGACACGGACGTCGGGGCGGCGGCGAGCCGCGCGGCGACAAGCTGTTCCGCGTTGGCCGGGGCGACGATCGAGTCCTTGTCACCGTGGAAGACGATCAACGGAATGCGCCCGGCGGCGGCGGACGAGCCACCGCCACGCATGGCCGCCAGCGCCGTCGGGAGGTCGCGCGCGGCGCGGTACGCGATCCCGGAGTGCACGCCAACGCCCGCGTAGAGATCGGGGTGGGTAGCGGCCAGGACCGCCGCCATCGCGCCCCCGGCCGACAGTCCTGCGACGTACACGCGTGCGGGATCGACGTCGTGATCGGCCAGCACCCGACGGGTGATGCCCGCGATGATCGCGGGCTCCCCGCTGTCCGGCTGCTGGTGCTCGGGCGCGAACCAGTTCCAGTAGCAGCCCGGGTTGGCCTGGCGGTCCTGCTCGGGATAGGCGACGAGGAAGCCGTGCTGGTCGGCGAGCCTGTTCATCTGGCTGCCTG
Source organism: uncultured Actinomycetota bacterium (assembly GCA_963736375.1). Classification (GTDB taxonomy): domain Bacteria; phylum Actinomycetota; class Actinomycetes; order Mycobacteriales; family Pseudonocardiaceae; genus Pseudonocardia. The sequence goes on along the minus strand of CAVTOL010000031.1, from coordinate 27,880 downwards.
CGGCGAAGTCGGCGGCGTTCTGGCGCCCGCCGTGCAGCATCACCAGCAACGGTCGGGGTCCGCTCGCCGGAAGGGTGGGCACGTAGAGGTCGTAGCGACGGCTGCCCGCCGGGCCTGCATAGGTCAGGTGTTGCATCGCCGCGTCGGCGCCGCGCACGGGATCGGCGGTGGGGACGCGCAGACCGAGCGGCCGCAGCCTGCCGCGACATCCCCTGGCCTTCGGTCCGGTGTGCGACATGGGCGCGGCGCCCAGCGTGCGCTGTATGACGCCGACGGCATCGGTGAGCCGCCCTGCGCGGGTCAGGCGCAATGCTTCGGACATGCCAAGGGCGCGTTCGTCGTTCATGGGATGCCTTTCGAGAAGGAACGTGGTCAGACGATGCGTGCCGCGAGCGCGGCCTTCACCGCGCGCGGGGCGCGGAAGGCGCCCAGCACCTCGACCCTGGCGATCGTGGCCAGCGCGAGCTCAGTGCTGACGTCCTCGGCGATGGTCGCCAGGCCGAGAACCCGGATCTCCACGGTCTGGCCTGCGGCGCGCAGTGCCTCCAGCTCACGTCGGCCGAAGTGTTGGGTGCCGAGAACCAGTGTCCGACGGGAGATCGTGTCGGTGACCGCCCCGGCCCTGTGCTCGAGCTGGCGGCGGATCGCTGTGCGGATGAAATCGGTGCGGTTGGCGTAGAAGCCCTCGTCGACGAGGAGGTCGATCTGGCCAAGATCGACCAAGCCGAGGTTGATGGTGATCTTTTCACTCTTCTCGATCTCAGCCATCCGCCCCTCCGTCAGCCATCTACATACCATCCCACAGGATGGTGGATGTCAAGTGGCGACACGCTCCGCGGAGCGGACGAGCCGCTCGGCGAGCGCACGCACGTGCTCACGGAGGGTGACAGGCTCCTCGATCACGAACGGCCGGTCGATCCAGGCGAGCAGCGAAGGGACCCAGTCCAGCCGCTCGACCTGGAGACGGAGCCGGACCCACGGGTCATCGTCGCCAAGCGCCTCCACCGTGGCCAGACCGCGCGGCAGGCGGCGGTCGACGTGTTGCGCGGTGGCCCGCATGAGCACCGAGACGGCCTGCCGACGAGGCGCCTCGGCGAGCGCGGTGAGCAGCCGTTCCTCTTGCGAGCGGGCGTCGGGGATCTCGAAGGTGTCCGGCAGCAGACGGACCTTGCCGATGCGGTCCAACCTGAATGTGCGCTCTTCACCGCTGGCGGAGTCCGCTGCGGTGACGTACCAGCGGCCGGAATGGGCGACCACCCCGTACGGCGCCAGCACGCGCTCGCTCCGACGCCCGTCCGCCGATCGGTAGGTGATGGCCACGGCGCGCCGGTCGCGGGCCGCCTCGGCGACGGTGAGGAAGACGTCCGTCTCCGCCGGGATCACGGGACGGCCCGGCGCGGTGAAGCCCACGGTGGCCAGCAGCGCGTCCAGCCGCGCACCGAGTCGCTGCGGCAACACCCGACGCACCTTGGCGATGGCGCTCTCGGTCGCCGTCTCCCCCGACGGGACGAGCCCCGATCGGCCCGCCGCCACGAGGCCCAGCAGCACCGCGAGCGCCTCGTCGTCGGTGAGCATCAGAGGCGGCATGCGGTAGCCGGGTGCCAGCCGGAATCCGCCGTAGCGGCCACGTTCGACCCACACCGGGACGTCCAGGTCGACCAGGTGCTCCACGTACCGGCGCACCGTGCGCTCGTCGACGCCGAGCCGTCCGGCAAGCGAAGCGGCGGTGTGCGTACCGCCTGCCTGCAAGATCTCCAGCAGCGCGAGCACGCGGGCGGTCGGTCGCGGCATGGCGAAAGGGTCTCACGAATACCGGACTGGTTCTGCCCGGTATTGCCTCTAGCGTTCTCACGTACTGCAAACCACCGAGGAGGACACCGTGCAGCTCATCTCCATCCGGATCATCACCGCGGACGTTCGGCGCCTCGTCGCCTTCTACGAGCAGGTCACCGAAGCGACCGCGGTGTGGGGCAACGACCTGTTCGCCGAGGTCTCGACGTCGGTCGGCACACTCGCCATCGGCAGCGACAAGACCGTGCCGCTGTTCGGCGAGGGCAGCGCCGAGCCCGCGGCCAACCGCAGCGCCGTAGTCGAATTCCTCGTCGACGACGTCGATGCGGAGTTCGCCCGACTGAAGGGCGTGCTCGACGACGTCGTGTCGGAGCCGAAGGACATGCCGTGGGGCAACCGCTCGCTCCTGTTCCGCGACCCCGATGGCAACCTGGTCAACCTGTTCGCGCCCGTTACCGCCGAGGCAAGGGCGAAGTTCGGCGTGTGAGGCGCCGCCGCTCCAGCCCGCAGGCCAGGGCGTTGAGCGCCAGCGCCACACCCGCGACCACCGGCTGGCGACCGCATCATCACCCGGGGGGACAACGACCCGCGGCACTTCGCGGACGCCGCGGCCCGGCTCGCCCCGGACACCACCGTCTGGATGCCGCTTCCCGGGGAGCTGGTGCGCATCCCGTAACGGGGCATCGGTCAGTAGGTCGTTTCCCCGTCCTGGCCGCGGTTGTCCGCGCTGCTCTCATCGTCGGTGGTGGTGTTCGGCGTGGCCGTGGTCGTGGCGGCGGGCGTCGGGGTCGGCGAAGCGGCGTTCTTGCGTGCGGCGACCTCCTCCGACGCCCTGACGACCTGTACCTGATCGCCGATCTGCAGGTAGTTGAACCAGGCCTCGGCGTCGGCGGGCTCGAGGTGGATGCAGCCCGCCGAGGACCGGCTCGGGCTGCCGCTGTGGAACGCGATCCCGCCGTCCTCGAAGAACACCGACCACGGCATGGGGGCGGGCTGGCCGTTCGGCAGCCGCGACTCCTCGCTGACGTGGCTCTTGTCCTTGCGGTAGACGCGCAGGGAGTGCCCGACCGGCGTCTCCTGGCCGTTGCCGCCGGAGGCGATCTTCACAGGGCCGCGGAAGATCTTGCCGTCCTTGATCAGCCAGGCCCGCTGTGAGTCGAGGTCGACGCAGGCCTTCGCCGAGGTCGAGCACGGGGTGCCCACGACGAGCGGCTCCGCCCGGGCGGCCTGCGCCGCGGGCGACGCGACGGGCGGATCGGCGAACGCCTGTCCCACCAGCACCACGCTGGCGGTGACGAGCATCCCCGTCGTCGCGAGCACAGCGATCCTGCGACCGCCGTTCGACCTGCCGTGTCGTCCACCCACTGCTACCGCTCCTGCCCGGACTCGATCCTTCTCCGGGTTCAACCCCTCAGATCGCGAGAGGATGCGCAGCATCCGTCGACGGGTGACGGGCGCCTGGTCGGCCGCTGCGGGTGCCTTGCCGCCACCGGGGATCGAGACGATGATCGGACATCGGTCGGCCACGGCGCACGACCCGCCGCGACCGGCGATTCTCACAATTTCAGACCAAAGGAGCAGCCCGATGAAAAAGCTCATCAATGATCCGGCTGACGTGGTTGCCGAGTCGTTGCGGGGCGTGGCCAAGGCGCACCCGCAGTTGCTTCGCGTTGACCACCAGAATCGCATCGTCTATCGGGCTGACGCGCCGATTCAGGGAAAGGTCGGGCTGTTGTCCGGCGGCGGCTCCGGGCACGAACCCCTGCACGGCGGATTCGTGGGACGCGGCATGCTCGACGCCGCCTGCGCGGGTGAGGTGTTCACCTCGCCGGTGCCGGACCAGATGGTCGAAGCGACCAAGAACATCGACGGCGGGGCAGGCGTCCTGCACATCGTGAAGAACTACACGGGCGACATCATGAACTTCGAGATGGCCGCGGAACTGGCGGCCGCCGAGACGGGCGTGGACGTCGCGTCGATGGTGGTCAATGACGACGTCGCCGTGCAGGACAGCCTGTACACCGCGGGACGCCGCGGGGTCGGCGCCACGCTCGTGGTCGAGAAGATCGCGGGCGCGGCAGCTGAGGAGCTGCGCAGCCTCGCCGAGGTGACCGCCATTGCCCAGCGGGTGAATGACAACGCCCGCAGCATGGGAATGGCGCTGACCTCGTGCACGGTACCGGCAAAGGGCAGCCCGACATTCGACCTTCCCGAGACCGAAATCGAGATCGGAATCGGCATTCACGGCGAGCCCGGTCGACGGCGGGTCCCCATCGCTTCGGCTCGGGAAACGGCCGAGATGCTGACCGAACCCGTGCTGGCGGACTTGGATTTCACGCACGACGATGGCGTGCTGGCTTTCGTCAACGGAATGGGCGCGACACCGCTCCTTGAGCTCTACCTGATGTACGGCGAGATCGCCGCGATCCTGGAGAAGGCCGATGTCACGGTGGTCAGGTCGCTGGTCGGCTCGTACGTCACCAGCCTCGACATGGCGGGCTGCTCGTTGACGATCGTGCGGATGGACGACGAGTTCCTCCGCCTCTGGGATGCGCCGGTGGTGACCCCGGGCCTGCGGTGGGGCGCCTGATGGCCGACGTCGGCCCCGGCATCGACACGGTCGCGCTGCGGCGATGGCTCGAGGTGTTCGCGCGGTCGATCGCCGAGCAGAAGGACGTCCTCACCGGTCTGGACGCCGAGATCGGCGACGCCGACCACGGCGCGAACATGCACCGGGGAATGCAGGCCGTCCGCACCGAGATCGAGGCGTCCGAGTACGCGGACCCGGCCGCGCTGCTCAAGCAGGTGGGCATGACGCTGGTGCGGTCCGTTGGCGGGGCCAGCGGACCGCTGTACGGAACACTGTTCCTGCGCATGGCCACCGCCGCCGGGTCGTCCACCGTCCTGGATGCGGCGGCCTTCGCGAAGGCGTTGCGGGCAGGCATGGAAGGCGTCGTCGCCCGAGGCAAGGCCGAAGCAGGCGACAAGACGATGTACGACGCGCTCGCCCCCGCCGTGGACGCACTGGACACGAGCGTGGCCTCGGGGGCGCCGATCGGCGACGCCCTGCGCGCGGCCTCCGCAGCGGCCGACGCAGGCCGAGACGCCACGATCCCGCTGCTGGCCCGCAAGGGTCGGGCCAGCTACCTGGGCGAGCGCAGTGTGGGACACCAGGATCCCGGGGCGACCTCGGCCGCCCTGCTGGTCGCCGCCGCTGCCGAGGCACTGTCCGGTTTGGATCCATGACCGTCGGCATCGTGGTGGTCTCGCACAGCCGAGCGCTCGCGGACGCCGCCGTCGCGCTGGCCGCTGAGATGCTGCACGGCCGCGATGCGCCCATCGAGGTCGCCGCCGGGCTGGACGACGGCGCCTTCGGCACCGATGCCGTCGCCATCCACGACGCCGTCCTCCGCGCCGATCACGGCGACGGTGTCGTCGTGCTGATGGACCTGGGGAGCGCGGTCCTGTCCGCCGAGCTCGCCCTGGACTTCCTGGACGACGACGCCAGGAGCCGGGTCGTCCTCTGCCCGGCACCGCTGGTGGAGGGGCTGATCGTGGCCGCGGTGAGCGCCGACGCGGGCGCCACCGCCGCCGAGGTCGCCGACGAGGCGATGGCGGCGCTCACGGCGAAACGGTCGCACCTGTCTCCGGCCGAAGACGTCCCGACCGAAGCGCCCGTGGCGCGGGGCGACGAGGCGACCGCGGCCTTCACCGTGACGGTGCCGCACGGCCTGCACGCGCGACCGTCGGCGCTCATCGTGCAGGCGGTGCGTCGTCTCGACGCCGAGGTGGAGCTGCGCAACCGCACGGTCGGCACCGGCTTCGTCCCCGCGGGAAGCCTGTCCAAGGTCGCGACGCTCGGCGCGCTGCAGGGCCACGAGATCGAGATCCGGGCGGGCGGGGCGCAGGCCGACGAGGCCGTGAAGATCCTCCTCGACCTGGCCCGCGACGGGTTCGGCGAGGCCGAGGCGGCCGCGCCCGCAGCGTCTCCCCCGGCGTCCACGGGGTCGGTGCCTGCGTCTCCCGGGATAGGGATCGGTCCGGCTCGGCCGTTGCGCGACGCGACGGTCAACCCGCCGGACGAGGACGCCGCCACCCCGGGCGTCCACCGGCAACGACTGCAGCAGGCGCTCCGCGAGGCCCGTCGGGACGTCCAGGCGATGCGGGATCGAACGGCGTCCGAGATCGGCGAGACCCAAGCCGCGATCTTCGACGCCCACCTGCTGCTGCTCGACGACCCGGATCTGATCGCCACCGCGCGGCGGCTGATCGACGCCGGGGCGGGGGCGGCGCGGGCGTGGGCGGACAGCCTGGCCCCCGTCGAGGCCGAGTTGGCCGCCGCGCCCGACGAGTACATGCAGGCGCGCGCGGCCGACGTGCGCGATGTGCGGAACCGGGTGGTGCGCCTGCTCGGTGGCGCACCGAGCGCAGGAGGCGCCATCGACGGGGTGCTGGTCGCCCCCGACCTGACCCCGGCCGAGGCGGCCGCGCTCGATCCCACGCGCACGGTGGCCGTGGTCTTGGCGCACGGCAGCCCCACCGCACACAGCACGATCCTCTTACGGGCCCGAGGGATCCCTGCGGTCGTCGGGGTCGGGCCCCGGGTCACCGAGGCTGAGCCGGGCACCGTGATCGCCGTCGACGGCTCGACCGGCGAGGTCGTCCTCGACCCCGACGACCACGTCCTGGCCGACTTCCGGAGTCGAGCGACAGAGCTGCGGCAGCGAACGGCAGAAGCCCTCGCCCGTGCCGACGAGCCCGCCGTCACGACGGACGGGACGACCATCCTCGTCGGGGCGAACCTCGGATCGGTCGCCGACGCCCTCGCGGCCGTCGGGGCCGACCTCGCGGGCCTGGTGCGCACCGAGTTCTGCTTCCTCGGGCGGTCCGCGGCACCCACGGTCGACGAGCAGGAGGCGGCCTACCGCGGGATCGCCGAGGCGATGTCGGGGCGCCGCATCACCCTGCGCACCTTGGACGTCGGCGGCGACAAGCCGCTGGACTACGTGCCGATGCCAAGGGAGGCCAACCCGTTCCTCGGGGTTCGCGGGATCCGGCTCGCGCTGGCGCGCAAGGACCTGCTCACCGACCAGCTCGAAGCCATCGTCCGCGTCGCCAACGACCATCCCGTCGACGTCATGTTCCCGATGATCACGACCGTCGACGAGCTGCTGGCTGCCCGTGCTCTGCTCGACGACGCCGTGCGGACCGTCGGGCGCGGTGTACCGGCCGGTCTGCGCGTGGGAATCATGGTCGAGGTGCCCGCGACCGCGCTGAAGTCGGCGGCCTTCGCCCCGCACGTCGACTTCCTGTCCATCGGGACCAACGACCTCACCCAGTACGCGCTGGCGGCAGAGCGGGGCAACGACGAGCTGGTGGCGCTGGCCGATCCGCTCGATCCCGGGGTCCTCGCGCTCATCGGCGCCACGGGCGCGATGGCAGGCGACGCCGTCCTTGTCGCCGTCTGCGGCGAGCTCGCGAGCGACGAGCCTGCCGTGCCCCTGCTTCTCGGCCTGGGCGTGCGTGAGCTCAGCGTCACGCCCGCGGCGGTGGCCAGGATCAAGGAAGCGGTGCGGCGCGTCGACCTCTCGCTCGCCAGGGACCTGGCCGGGAAAGCGCTCGCCGCGCCCGACACCGCGACCGTTCGCCGCATGCTGTCCGGCTAGGAGAAGGTGGTCGCGTGTCGATCTCGCGTCTCGGGCTGGGGCTGGCCGCGCTCGCCCGTCCGGCCTACATCACGACGAGTCGGGCCGATGACCTCGGCGCCGACCGCACCGTCGAGACGTTGCGGCAACAGACCTGGCGGGTGCTCGACCGCGCCTATGCGCTCGGGATTCGCTACCTCGACCTCGCCCGCTCCTACGGCAGGGCCGAGGAGTTCGCCGCCGGTTGGCTGGACGCGCACCCCGACCGCGACGACGTCGTCGTCGGTTCCAAGTGGGGATACCGCTACGTCGGGGAGTGGCGCACCGACGCCGAGGTGCACGAGGTGAAGGACCACTCAGCGGCTGCCTTCCGGAGCCAGCTCACCGCGACCCGAAGGCGGCTCGGCGACCGGCTGGCCGTCTACCACGTGCACTCCGCCACCCTCGACACCGGCGTTCTGGAGGACGTCGAGCTCCACCGGGCGCTCGCCGAGCTGCGCGAGACCGGTGTCCGCATCGGCGTGTCGACGTCCGGGCCCGACCAGGCGGGCGCGGTACGCCGAGCGCTGGCCGTGCGCATCGGTGGACAGCCGCTGTTCACCTCGATCCAGTCCACCTGGAACCTCCTCGAGACCTCGGCCGCCGACGCACTGGCCGAGGCGCACGCGGCAGGCGCCCAGGTGATCCTCAAGGAGGCGGTGGCCAACGGTCGTCTGACCCCGCCGCGCGCCGAGGTCGAGGACACCGACGACACCGACGACACCGACGACACCGTCAAGCGGGCGGCCGCGCTCGCGGCCGATCTGGGCGTGGGCCTCGACCAGCTGGCCATTGCGGCGGCACTGGCGCAGCCCTGGGCCGACCGCGTGCTGTCCGGAGCGGTGACGGTCGAGCAGTTGGAGAGCAACGTCGACGCGGCCGACGTGCGGCTCACCGCCGATCTCCGCGGTGAGCTCGCCGCGCTCGCCGAACCCCCCGCGGACTACTGGGCAGGACGGTCGCAGCGTCCGTGGACCTGACCCGCCATACCCTGATCCGCACGAACCTGAGGAGGACCAGCCATGGGCACGCTCGTCGTCGGAGTACCGACCGAGATCAAGGACAACGAGAAGCGGGTGGCGCTCACCCCGGATGGCGTCGTCGAGCTGGTGCACCACGGCCACCAGGTGGTGGTCCAGGCCGGAGCGGGCGTCGGATCCCGGTTCCCCGACGACGAGTACGCCGCGGGCGGGGCGAAGATCCTTCCGAACGCCGACGAGGTCTTCGCCGCCGCGGACCTGATCGTGAAGGTCAAGGAGCCGGTGCCGTCGGAGTACGAGCGCTTCCGCCCCGGCCAGCAGCTGTTCACCTACCTGCACCTTGCCGCGGACCGCCGTCTCACCGAGTTCCTGCTCGAGCGGCGCGTCGACGCCATCGCCTACGAGACCGTCCAGACCGTCGACCGGCGGCTTCCGCTGCTCACCCCCATGAGCGAAGTCGCGGGGCGCATGGCCGTGCAGGCCGCCGCGCACCACCTGGAGAGCCCGGCGGGTGGGGCGGGCATCCTGCTCGGCGGCGTCCCCGGCACCCCCGCGGCGAATGTGCTCATCATCGGCGGCGGCGTGGCGGGCACCGAGGCGGCGAAGATCGCCCTGGGCATGCGGGCCATCGTCAGGGTGCTCGACACCAACCCCAGCAGGCTCGCTTACCTGTCCGACATCTTCGGCGGCAGGCTCGATCTCGTCGTGCCCAACAGGGCCCGCACCGCGGCCTACGTCGCCGACGCCGACGTCGTGATCGGCGCGGTCCTCGTGCCAGGCGCCAAGGCGCCCAAGCTGGTCACCCGGGAGATGCTGGCCGCGATGCGCCCGGGCAGCGTGGTCGTCGACATCGCCATCGACCAGGGCGGCTGCTTCGAAACCAGCAGGCCGACCACCCACTCCGACCCCACCTACGTCGAGGAAGGGGTCATCCACTACTGCGTGGCCAACATCCCGGGGGCCGTCGCGCGCACCTCGACGCTGGCGCTGACCTCGGCCACCCTGCCGTACGTCGTGCGCGTCGCGGAGCTCGGCGTCGTCGGCGCAGCGCAGGCCGACCCCGCCGTGTGCCTCGGCCTGAGCACGCTCGCCGGGAAGCTGGTCAGCCAACCCGTCGCCGAGGCGCACGAGCTGGCCTACACCGACCCGGCCGAGCTGCTCATGGGATCGTGACCTGCCCGTCGAACACGTGTCCGTCCTTGACATAATCTGCACCCACGGCTCCACAATGGCCTGGCGATGCCAACCATCACCAACGAGCACCGGGGCCCGGCCGCAGATGGCCGGGCCCCGGCCGTCTGCGCGCATTGCGGCCTGGGCGGCTCGGGCACGGCGCGGCGATGACGGCGGACGGCGTCGAGAAGCTCGACGACCAGGACTACCCGGTCGCGACGATGGGCCAGGCCGCGCAACTGCTGGGCGTTCAGCCTGCGTTCCTGCGCAGCCTGGACGCCGCGGGGTTCCTGACCCCACAGCGCTCCCCCGGCGGGCATCGCCGGTACTCGCGGCGTCAGCTGGCCCTGGCGGCGCGGATGCGTGAGTTGTTCGACGAGGGCATGACCCTGGATGCGGCCGCGCGGATCGTGATGCTGCAGGACGAGCTGGTCGAGACCAAGGAGGAGCTGGCCGCCGCACGCGACGAGCTGGCGGTCAGCCGCACACAGCAGCTCGGCGTGGCCCGCGAGCAGCTCGACGCCGCACGCGCCAGGGTGGAGGAGCTCGAGGCCCGGCGTCAGTGACCGGCCCATGATCACCGGGTTCGGCGTCTGAGGTGTGCCTGTGCACCTCCCACACCGAATGCGGCGATCATCGCGTCGAGCTTCCTCGAACGGCCACGCGATGGGGGCGGGCACGCGCATGCTCGGGGCGTGTTCGAGGAGTTGGTCGCCCGCCAGGACGGCGTGGTGTCGCTGGCCCAGGCCGCTGCGCACGGCTACTCCGCTGATCGGGTGCAGCGGCGTGTCCGGGAGGGCCGGTGGCGACGGCTACACCCTGGCGTCGTGCTCGTCGGCGGCCACCGGCTGAGCGAGGAGGCGCGGGTGCGGGCAGCGTGGCTGTGGTCGGGCGAGCGCGCGATCATCGCCGGGCCCGCGGCCGCGCGCTGGCACGGGATGCCCGCCCGCAGCGCGGCCGTCGTCGACGTGACCGTTCCTGCGGCGCTGAACCGGCTCGCGCGCCCGGGTGTGCGGTTTCGCCGCCGTGATCTGCCCGGCGAGGACGTCACCACCGTACGCGGCCTGCGGGTCACGGGCCGGGGTCTTACTGCGCTGGAAGCCGCCGTCGTACTGCCCGACGGCTCGGCGTTCCTTGACCGAGCGCTGCAGCGACACGTTCCGTTCGACGAGGTGTACGGCGCCTACTGTCGCGCGATCGGACGGCGGGACTCGGCCGCCGTTCGCCCGCTGCTGATCGCGGCGGCCGACCGCGCCGATTCCGCAGCCGAGCGGGTGCTCGTCGGGCTGCTGCGAGCAGGTGGGATCGGCGGGTGGGTGCTCGGCCACCCGTGTGGGCCCTACCTGATCGACCTGGCGTTCCCCGAGGCCAGGGTCGCGATCGAGGTCGACGGCTGGGCATGGCACGTCGACCAGGATCGGTTCGCCAACGACCGCCGCAAGGGCAACGCGCTGGTCAGCGCGGGCTGGGTCGTGCTGCGGTTCACCTGGCACGACCTGACCGGCACGCCGCGCTCGGTCGTCGCACAGATCGCCGCGGCGCTCGCTGCCGCAAGATGATCTGTTGGGGCGGCAGCCCGGGGTCCGGGTGGCGCGCTGGTCGGGGGCCGCGGCTGGCGGGGCGGCGCGCCCGGCGACGGGGTGGCGCGCTGGCGACCGGGTGACGCGGCGACCGGGTGGCGCGGCGGCGACCGGGTGGCGCGGCGGCGACCGGGTGGCGCGGCGGCGACCGGGCTGGCGCGGCGACCGGGTGACGCGGCGGCGAGCGGGTGACGCGGCGGCGACCGGGTGACGCGGCGACCGGCGGCGCGGCGGCGGCGGGCGGCGCGGCGGCGGCGGGCGAAGGGCGACGCGCCCGGCGGCGGGGTGACCCGCCCGGCGGCCGGGTGGCGGGGCGGCGCGCCCAGCGGCGGGCTGGCGGGGCAACAGGCGGAACATGATCGCCGTGTTCGGTGCGTGGGGTGTGCCAGCGCACCTCCCGCACCGAACCCGGCGATCATGTGCCGGCCGGGGCGGCGCGGTGGGCGACAGGGCCGTGGCGTGGGGCGAGCAGTCGGGGCGGTGGCGTTGGGGCCCTGCGGTGGGGCGATGGGGCCGTGACGTTGGGCCCTGCGGTGAGCGTGTGGTGGAGCCGGCTGTGGTGGAGCCAGCCGTGGTGGGCGGCTGGGGTGGGCGGCTGGGGTGGGCGGCTGGGGTGGGCGGCTGGGGGGCGGCTGGGGTGGAGCCGGCTGGGGTGGAGCCGGCTGGGGTGGAGCCGGGTGGGGTGGAGCCGGGTGGGGTGGAGCCGGCTGGGGTGGGCGGCTGGGGTGGAGCCGGCCGTGGTGGGGGCGGCCGTGGTGGGGCGGTGACGCGCGGGCCCGGGCTCCGCGGTGGCGGAAGCCCGGGCCGTTCAGTCGCAGAGCGCCGATCACGCGTCGATCGTCTTGTGGTCTCCCTCGCTCGCGCCGATGGCGATGCGGCGCGGCTTGGCCTTCTCCGCGATCGGGATGCGCAGGGTCAGCACTCCGGCCTCATAGCCTGCCTCGATGCGGTCGGCGTCGAGGGTGTCGCCGAGGAACAGCTGCCGGGAGAACACCCCCAGCGGACGCTCGGCCACCTGCATCTCCACGTCCTCACCGGAGACGGCCGGTCGACGCTCGGCCTTCACGGTGAGCACGTTGCGCTCGACGTCCAGCTCGATGGCCGTCGGATCGACCCCGGGAAGGTCGAACGCCACCACGAACGTGTCGCCAGCGCGCCAGGCGTCCATCGGCATGGCGGTGGGGCGGGACCATGTGCCGGTCGAGCTGCCGAGCATCTGCTGAGTCAGGCGGTCCAGCTCACGGAACGGGTCGGTGCGCATCAGCATCGCAAAGCCACTCCTTCCCAAGTCGACGACGGGCGGCGATGCCATCGAAGCCCTAGGCTCCGATATCTACGATCGCAACTATTGATTTTCTTCAGCACAAGATCTAGCTACACCACTGTCGATGAGAAGCGGGGCCCGCTCGTCCGCTGTCGTGGTCACGACGTCCGGTCGGTAGATTTCCCGCTGTGCCGATGACCGCCCGTTACGCCACGACATGCCAGACCTGCACGGGTCCGGTCCGGCCCGGTGATGAGATCGTCAAGGGCGCCGACGGCTGGGCGCACAGCCAGTGCGTCTCCGACGGCCCTGCAGACGATGCCGCGGCGGCCGCACCGAAGCGGGAACCGCGGAAGGTGACCCGGAAGGGCCTGCCCGCGACGGGGGCGGCCACGCGGGAGATGCCCACTGCCGACGACGCCCTTCAGGTGTGGACCGACGGCGCGTGCTCGGGCAATCCGGGCCCCGGCGGCTGGGCGTGGGCCACCCGCGACGGGCGCCGCGACAGCGGCGGCGCCGCCGTCACCACCAACCAGCGCATGGAGATCCAGGCCGCGCTGGCGGCGGTGCGTGCCCTCCCCGGCCCGCTCACGGTCATGAGCGACTCGACCTACGTCGTCAACTGCTTCCGCGACGGATGGTGGCGCGGCTGGCTGGAGCGTGGCTGGACCACCAGCGCCCGCAAGCCGGTCGCCAACCGCGACCTGTGGGAGCCGCTGGTCACGCTGGTGAACGAGCGTGGCGACGTCGCATTTCGCTGGGTGAAGGGCCACTCCGGCGACGAGATGAACGACCTGGTGGACCGAATCGCCGTCGAGGAGTCCGCCCGAGCCCGCGCCTCGGCAGGTCCGAGCTAGGCCGTGCGGCCCTCAGCCCATGTGATCCGGGTCTGGCCCGATCCGTTCGCCGATGCCCAACGCGTCGATGGCGGTCATGTCCTCGGGGGAGAGCTCGAAGTCGAACACATCGATGTTCTCCCGCATCCGCTCGGGCCGCATCGACTTCGGGAACACGATGTTGCCGAGCTGGACGTGCCAGCGCAGCACCACCTGCGCCGGGGTGCGGCCGTGCCGGTGCGCCAGGTCGGTGATCGTCGGGTCCTGCAGGAGCTCGCCGCCCTGCGCGATCGGGGCCCAGGCCTCGGTCGCGATGCCGTTCTCCCGCAGGTACTCGCGCAGCTCGGCCTGCGGCAGCCGCGGGTGCAGCTCCACCTGGTCGACGGCGGGCACCGTGCCCGTCTCGTCGGCCAGCCGACGAAGGTGCGCGACCGTGAAGTTCGAAACCCCGATGGCGCGGGCACGGCCTTCGGCGAGCACCTTTTCCAAGCCGCGCCAGGTCTCCACGTAGCGGTTCTCGGCGGGCTGCGGCCAGTGGATCAGGTACAGATCGACGTAGTCGGTGCCCAGCCGCCGCAGGCTTTCCTCCAGCGCCCGGGCGGCGTCGGTTTCACCGTGGCGGTCGTTGGCCAGTTTGGTGGTGACGAACACCTCCTCGCGCGAGAGGCCCGACTCGCCGAGCGCCTTGCCGACGCCCTCCTCGTTGCCGTACGCCTGTGCGGTGTCGATGTGGCGATACCCGGCGTCGAACGCAGCGCGCACGGTCTGCGCGGTCTGCTCCGACGGCACCTGGAACACGCCGAATCCGAGCTGCGGGATCTGCACGCCGTTGTTGAGCGTGATATTCGGAACCTTGCTCATGACCCAGGACTACCCACTGAGCGCGCCTGCACCACATCGGTTCGTGCCGCAGGGTAAGACTGGGTCCGCAGCCCCGACATCGAGGAGATCGCTTGCACATCTGGCCTGGTTCGCCCTATCCCCTGGGGTCGCAGTTCGACGGCGGTGGGACCAACTTCGCGATCTTCTCCGAGATCGCTGACCGGATCGAACTCTGCCTCTTCGACGACGACGGCAAAGAAACCCACCTCGACCTGCCCGAACGCAACGGGCTGGTCTGGCACGGCTTCGTGCCTCGGGTCGGACCCGGCCAGCGGTACGGCTACCGGGTACACGGTCCGTACGAACCATCGGCGGGGCTGCGGTGCAACCCGGCGAAGCTGCTGCTCGACCCGTACGCCAAGGCGATCGACGGGCACATCCGGTGGGACGAGGCGCTGTTCTCCTACCAGTTCGACAACCCGGACTCGTTCAACGACGTCGACTCGGCGCCGTTCGGGATGAAGTCCGTGGTGATCAACACGTACTTCGACTGGAAGGGCGACCGACCGCTACTGGTCCCCTACAACGAGTCGATCATCTACGAGGCGCACGTCAAGGGCCTCACGGCGCAGCATCCCGGCATCCCGGCGGACGTCCGCGGCACGTACGCGGGGTTGGCGCATCCGAGGATGATCGAACACTTCCACCGGTTGGGCATCACCGCCGTCGAGCTGATGCCGGTGCACCAGTTCGTGCACGACTCGACGTTGAACGACAAGGGCCTGTCGAACTACTGGGGCTACAACACCATCGGGTTCTTCGCCCCGCACAACGACTACGCCTCCTTCGGCACCCGCGGCGAGCAGGTGCTGGAGTTCAAGACGATGGTCCGCACCCTGCACCGTGCGGGGATCGAGGTCATCCTCGACGTGGTCTACAACCACACCGCCGAGGGCAACCACCTCGGCCCGACCCTGTCGTTTCGCGGCGTGGACAACCTCGCCTACTACCGGCTCGTCGAAGGCGACGAGCGCTACTACTACGACACCACCGGCACCGGCAACAGCCTCAACGTCCGCCATCACGAATCGCTGCGGCTGATCATGGACTCGCTGCGGTACTGGGTCACCGAGATGCACGTCGACGGGTTCCGGTTCGACCTGGCCTCGAGCCTGGCCCGCGAGTTCCACGAGGTGGACCGGCTGGCGGCGTTCTTCGACCTGGTCAACCAGGACCCGGTGGTCAGCCAGGTCAAGCTCATCGCCGAACCCTGGGACGTGGGCGAGGGCGGCTACCAGGTCGGCGGGTTCCCGCCGCTGTGGACGGAGTGGAACGGCAAGTACCGCGACACGGTGCGGGATTTCTGGCGGGGCGAACCGGGCAGCCTCGGCGAGTTCGCCGCCCGGTTCACCGGTTCGTCCGACCTGTATGAGGCCGACAACCGCCGTCCCATCGCCTCGATCAACTTCGTCACCGCGCACGACGGGTTCACCCTCGAAGACCTGGTGTCCTACAACGACAAGCACAACGAGGCCAACGGCGAGGACAACAACGACGGCGAGAGCCACAACCGGTCCTGGAACCACGGCGTGGAAGGCCCGAGCGACGATCCCGACATCGAAGCCCTGCGGGAACGGCAGAAGCGCAACATCCTCACCACGCTGCTGCTGTCCCAAGGGGTGCCGATGATCGCGCACGGCGACGAGCTCGGCCGCACCCAGCGTGGCAACAACAACGTCTACTGCCAGGACAACGAGCTGGCCTGGGTGGACTGGGACCGCGCGCGCGACAACGACGTCCTCACGGTCTTCACCGCTCGGCTCACCGCTCTCCGCGCCGCCCACCCGATCTTCCGTCGGCAGCGGTTCTTCCAGGGGCGCCCCATCCAGGGTTCGAACAAGGAGGACATCGCCTGGCTGCACCCGGACGGCCGCGAGATGTCCGACGAGGACTGGCACGCCGACCGCCTCAACCTCATGGTCTACCTCAACGGCGACGGCATCCCCGACCGAAACGAGCTCGGCGAACGCGTCGTGGACGACTCGTTCCTGCTGCTGTTCAATGCCGGGCACCGACAGACCACGTTTACGCTCCCCGACCAGACCTACGGCCGGGCCTGGCAGACCGTCGTCGACACGAACGACCCGCTTCTCGCGCACACCCGCCGCCGGTATCCCCTGCCCGGCAGCAAACTGCGCCTGCCCCCGCGCTCGACGCTCGTGCTGCTCAGTCCCTCTCGCCGGGAATGAGCTTCCACTGATCTGCTGAGCTGCGGACTCCGGCCGCGCCGATCGCCGTCTCGCGTACGTGACGAAGACGCGGTCACGCGGCCTCCGCCGGGAGGATCAGGGGCCGACGGTGTCCTCGCTGCGTCGGTGCTCATCGGCGGCATCGCGCGGAGCATCCGCCTGGGCGACCTCGGCCACCCGCTGTTCGGAGTCGCGCAGGATCTCCTCGGCCGCGCCACGGCGGTCGGCGCCGCCGCGCTGCACGGCCTGCTCCTCGGGCAGCGGCACGGCACGTCCAGCCACCCGACCCTCTGGTATCTCGGCCATACCGGCGGCTACCCGGGACGGTCGATCCGCAACCGCGGGGGCCATCAGTAGGCGGAGCCGCGCCTGCGCAGCAGGTCGTCCAGCGACGTCGCCAGGTGCCCCGTCAGGCGCGGGACGGCGTCGGTGACGGCGGCGAGCTCGCCGACGGCGATGGCCGTGTACGTCGATACCCACGCGTCGAGCTGCCACTCCGGCGCGCCGGACGACGCACGCGAGGCATAGGCCTCGTCGATCGTCTCGGGCCGGTAGCTCACGGGGCGTCCGAGGTGGCGGGTCAAGATCGCCGCGACCTCAACCATGGTCAGCCCATCCGGCCCGGTCACCTCGTAGGTCGCGCCCGCGTGGTCCGAGGCGGCCATGAGCACGGCGGTGGCGGCGTCGGCGACGTCGTCCTGGGCCACCGCGGCGACCCGTCCGTCCCCGGCGGGGCCGCGGATCACCCCGTCGTCGCCCACCAGCGCGGTGAAGAAGTCGGCGTAGAGGTTGTCGCGCAGGAAGGTCCACGCCATGCCGCTGGCGCGGATGTGCGCCTCGGTGGCGGCGTGGTCGCGAGCCAGCGTGAACGTGGCGTCCGGCCGGGCGCCGTAGAAGGAGATGTACGTCAGGTGCCCGACGCCTGCCGCGGCGGCGGCGTCGACGAACGAGCGGTGTTGGTCCACGCGGTCGGGGGTTTCCGACGCCGACACCATGAGCACCGTGTCGACGCCGCGAAGGGCGCGGCGCACGGCGTCGGGGTCGCCGAACGCCCCGGGCAGGACGCTCGCATGTGGCAGTCGTGGTGCCCTGGTCGGGTCGCGGACGACGAGGGTCTGCGGCACACCCACCGCCGCCAACCGGGCGGCGACCCGGCCACCGAGGCGGCCGGTGGCACCGGTGACCGCGATCGTCTGTTCCGTCATCAGACCTCCATCTTCGGGCACGAGACTCCTCGCCGACGACGGGCGCCCGGCGGTGGATCTCAACACGGTCGTGCGACAGTGGTGCGGTGGCGGCCGCGGGGCCGACCGGAATCGCGAGGGTGAGATGGCAGAAGGCGCGCCGGTGACCGTGGCTGTCGTCACCAGCCGGATCGAGGCGGAGCTGATCGTGGGCTTGCTGCAAAGCAACGGCCTGGACGCGGCCGTCTCGGCCGATGACGCGGGCGGCCAGGAGCCGCAGCTGCAACTGCAAGGGGTGCGGGTGCTCGTGGCACGCTCGGACGAAGCCGCGGCCCGGCAGATCCTTGCTGACACCGAGAACACGACCGAACAACTCGGCGGCTGAGGAGTTACCCGGCTGGCCGATCCCGGCGTCTGAACCGTCGGATCGGGTTACCGGACGCGACCAAGTTGGCCGCCGGCGCGTGGCCCGGGTCGGTCGTACCGTGGTTGCATGCCTGCCGAACCAGAGCGGCGCGTTGCAGGCCTGCCTGGCTTCACCGTCGCACTCCGCGGCTACCGGCCAGCGGAGGTGGATCAAGCACTGGCCGAGCTCCGAGATCGGGTGGACAGCCTCGCGGCCGACCGCGACCGATTGTCCGAGCAGAAGAACGAGCTAGCGTCCCGTCTGCTCGCCGCGGTCCGCCGGACCAACGAGTTGGACATGCGGGTGAAGCACCTTTCCGCCTCCGCCGAGAGCGCCGACGGATTGAGCGAACGGATACGGGTGATCCTCGGTCTTGCCTCCGCGGAGGCGGACGCCATGACGACGGCGGCCCGGAAACTGCTCGAGCAGGCCACGACGTCGCAAGCGGAACTCGATCGTCGTCGGGCCGAGCACGACGCCGAACACAAGCGGGTTCTGGCCGCAGCGCGGGCCGATGCCGATCACCTGCTTGACGAGGCGCTTGAGGCCGCGAACGACCGGCGCGCCGAGGCGCACGCCGAGGCCGAGCGCATTCTCGACGAGGCCAGGACGTCCGCGAACGCGGTCGTCGACGAGGCCCACCGCGCCGCGGCCGCGGACATTGATCGATTGCGGGAGCACCTGCTCGCGGAGCTCCCGCGTCGGCTGAATGCCGTGATCGACGACGCCGTCGAGCGCCTGCCGAGCCGGGCCGAAGCGGCTGCGACCGAGGACGATTCCGCCGAGTCGGTCATGGTGCCCCGGCAGCGGCAGCCGTAGACCGACCCGACGGTTACGGCCTCCCGAGCGGTCGTTCGGCCGTGATCAGCGGGACGAACGCGACATCGGCCAGGCTCTCGACCCTGCCCGCGCGACAGCGGACGAGGACGCCCCGCCCGGCGTACCCGACCGGGCAGAGCAGGGCCGCGTCCGGAGCCAGCTGCCGCAGGAGGGCGGCAGGCGGATGCCCGGTGGCCATCGCGGTCACCACGATGCCGTCGAACGGGGCCTGGTCGGGTGCGCCGGCGGCGCCGTCGCCGATCCGCACCTCGACGTTGTCGATTCCCAGGGCCACGAGCGTCGCCAGGGCCCGCTCGGCCAGCGGTGGGTGCCGCTCGATCGTCAGCACCTGGCGGCAGCAGCGGGCGAGCACGGCGGCGCCGTAGCCGGAGCCCGTGCCGACCTCCAGCACCCGGGCGTCCGGCGCGACGTTCAGCGCGGCGGTGCAGAAGGCGACGATCCATGGCGCGGAGATGGTCTGACCCAGCCCGATGTCCAGCGGACGATCGGCGTAGGCCTCGGCGGCGGCCACGCCGGGGACGAACCGTTCGCGCGGGATCTCACCCATCGCGGCCAACACCCGCGGATCAGCGATCCCGTGGGCACGCAGCCGGTCCACCATGGCGGCCCGCTCGCGGTCGGCATTGCCGGTGGTCATGCCCCCGAGTATCCGGATCAGGCGAGTTGCTGCAGCCCGCTGCCGGTGAGCAGGTACGCGGATGCGAGGGCGGCGGCGTCGGTCTGCAGGAGTTCGACGACGGCGCCACCCGCGATCTCCGGAGTGAGCGGCGGGCCGAGCTGCTGGACGTATTCGTCCTCGGTTTGGCCGCTGCGGGCCGCGTAGGCCTGCACCGCCGGACGGCCGAGGTCGGTCAGCGGCGTGATCCGCGGGAGTACGGCGGTGAACGCGATGCCCAAACCGGCGCGGTTGGCCTCGTCCTGGGCGTAGCCGGTGAGGAAGCGCTGGGTGGCTTTCGCGCCCGCGTATCCCCCGCTGAGCGGCGACCCGGCCAGCGCCGCCCCGCTGCTGATCACCACGACCCGGCTGCCAGGGCGCAGCGGCCGGAGCAACGCCTCGCGCAACCAGTGGAAAGCGATCTTGACGTCGGCGTGCCAGTTGACCGAGAACGTCTCCCAGGTGTGGTGGTGCAGCGGGCGCATGAGCGGTTCTGCTCCGGCGACCAGGATGACGATCTGCGGGTCGTAGCGGTCGAGGAGCCGACCCGCGGTGGTGGCGTCAGTGGCATCGGCGAGCTCGGACCGGATGGCCGCGCCGCCGGGGTCGGGCGCCGGGCCGCTCCGGCTGACCGCGACCACCGGTCGGCCGATGTCGGCGAGAGCGCTAGCGATCCCCCGGCCCAGTCCTCGGCTGGCCCCGACGACGATCGTGGTTTCCTGCGACGGATCGGTCATGACGCGATCGCCACGGTGTCGAGCAGGCCCGCGTTGGCGCGTTCGAGCGGCTTGACAGGGCCCGCCCACCAGCTGGGCGAAAGCGCCGCCGACATCGGGTCCGGGAAGATCTCCTCCTGCTGGTTCTGCACGCCGTCGAGCACGGCGACGGCGACGGAGGCGGCAGCGGCCTTCGGGATGTCGAGGTCGCGGGTCATGTCGGTGTCCACCGGCCCGGCCAGGACCGCGTGCACCCGCACGCCACGGCGGGCCAGCAGTGCGCGCTGTGACTGGGACAGCGAGAGCGCGGCGGCCTTGGAGATCGAGTACGCAGGCATGACGGGCAACGCGGCGACCGCCGCGATCGACAGCACGTTGACGACGGCGCCGCCGGACCTGATCAGCAGTGGTTGGACGGCCTTCACCATCTCGTAGGGGCCGAACAGGTTGACGGCCAGGTGGCGCTCCAGCGCGGCCCGGTCGCCCAGGTCGTCGTAGCGCCCGAGCCCGGCGTTGTTGATCAGGATGTCGAGGGCGTCGATCCGCGCCACGGCCGCGCGGATCTGGGCCGGGTCGGTCACGTCGAGCGTCAGCGGTGTCACGCGTGGGTCGGCAGGCACCCAGGGCCTGCGCGTGCCCGCGTACACCCGCCGCGCGCCGCGCCGCAGGGCCTCCTCGACGAGGGCGCGCCCGATGCCCCGGTTGGCGCCGGTCACCAGGACCGTGCTGTTGGTGATTGTGGATGGCATGTCGGATCCTCCGTAGTCGATGGCGTTCATCGGGACAGACACCGCACGGGCCCGAGAACTGGGCGCCTCGGCAGCGACCAGTTCCGCCACGCGCCGGTGTCGGTACCGGTCAGGACGAACGGCCATCAACAGTGAGGTGATGTGATGTCGGCAGAGCTGCTGGCGCTAGCACGCGCCGGTGACCGGGCCGCGTTCACCGCGTTGGTGGAGCCGCACCGCGCGGAGTTGCAGGCGCACTGCTACCGGATGCTCGGCTCGCTGCAGGACGCGGAGGACGCGCTGCAGGAGACGCTGCTGGCCGCGTGGCTGGGCCTTGACGGGTTCGAGGGGCGCGCGTCGGTGCGCACCTGGCTCTACCGGATCGCCACCAACCGCTGCCTCAACCTGCTGCGGTCCGCGGCCCGCCGCCCCGCGGCCGTCCCATCGCTGCCGGTCCCGGCCCCGGAGCCGACCCGTCTCGGCGAGGTGCCGTGGCTTTCGCCCTATCCCGACGTGCTCCTCGATGGCCTGTCCGACCAGGCGCCGGGGCCCGAGGCCCGCTACGAGTCCCGCGAAGCGATCTCGCTGGCCTTCGTCACCGCTCTCCAACTGCTGCCGCCCAACCAGCGCGCCGTGCTGCTGTTGCGCGACGTGCTCGGCTACCGCGCGCGGGAGGCCGCCGACCTGCTCGGGCTCACCGAGGACGCGATTACCAGCGCGCTCAAGCGCGCCCGCGCCACGCTCGACGCCGCCCGACCGTCAGGCCCGCCGCCGCCCGCGCCGGGTGGGCCGGACGAGCGCGCCCTGCTCGACCGATTCGTCGCGGCGTTCACCGAGGGCGACGTCGACGCGCTCGTCGCGCTGATGACCGACGACGTCTGGGTGCGGATGCCGCCGCTGCCGTTCGAATACCACGGGACGGCGGCGGCGCACCGCTTCTTCACCGCGATCGGCTCCCACCGGCGGCAGATCACCCGCATGGTGCCGGTGCGGGCGAACCGCCAGCCCGCGTGGGGCGAGTACGTCCGCGACCCGGTCACCGGCCGTCTGCACGGCATCGGCGTGCTCGTGGTCGGGCTCGCGGGCGGCCGGATCGGCGAGCTCACCCACTTCGAAGGGGCACTCGCCCACCATCTTGGCCTGCCCCGCACCCTCGACCGGTGACTCGGACGGCACGGGCGGGCGCCCGCCCGTGCCGTCGACCGATGTCAGCGCCGCAGGAACTCCAGCAGCGCGGCGTTGACCTCGTCGGGGTGCGTCCAACCGATGTTGTGCGGCCCGTCGGGCACCTCGACGACGGTGAGATCGGCGATGAGCTTCTCGTCCCTCAGGCGGGCCGCAGTGGCCTCGAACGGCAGGATGCGGTCCGCGGTGCCGTGCACGACGAGCGTCGGCACGTCGATCTTGGGCAGATCGCCGCGGAAGTCGGTCAACCACGTGTCCACGCAGGCGTACGTGGCATGGGGCCCCGCGCCCGCCGCCACCTGGAAGCTCGCCCGCAGCGCCGCGTCCCCGATCCGCTCAGGCGCAAGCACATCCGTGTTGTAGAAGTTGGCGAAGAAGTCGTCGAAGTAGGCGTACCGGTCGGCGACGATGGCCGCCTTGATGCCCTCGAAGACCTCGCCAGGCACTCCTTTCGGGTTGTCGTCGGTCTGCAACAGGAACGGCGGGATCACGCCGAACAGCGCAGCCTTGCTCACCCCCGCCGATCCGTAGGTGCCCAGGTAGCGGGTCACCTCACCGGTCCCCATCGAGAACCCGGCGAGGACGACCTCGTCAAGGGCGAGGTGGTCAAGCAGCGCTTTGAGGTCGGCGGCGAACGTGTCGTAGTCGAAGCCGGTGGTCGGCTGGCTGGACGAGCCGAACCCGCGTCGGTCGTAGCTGATGCAGCGGTAGCCCGCCTCCAGCAGCACCCGCTCCTGCCGCTCCCACGAGTTGCCGTTCAGCGGGTAGCCGTGGATCAGCACGATCGGCCTGCCGGACCCGTGGTCGTTGAAGTGGATCTGGATGTCGGCGCCGTTCTCTTCTCCGACGGTCACAAAGGGCATGACGATCCTCTCTGGTGTGGTCGAGTCCCGATGACGAGACTCGTCTCCCAGAGGGCCCGCGTCCACCAACCTCGGGTGAAGATCGCTCCGGCCGCAGACCCGACCTCAGGCGTCCTCGGGTTGCAGTGACTTGCGGCGCCCGTGCGCGCCGACCGACCTGTCCTTGAGATCGATCCCCTTCGTTTCCGGCAAGGTGAGGACGACCAGGCCGGACAGCAGGCCGAGAACGATGCCGTACCAGACGAAGGTGCTGGTCATGTGCAGGCTGGCGAAGTACGTCTGTAGGTACGGCGCGGTGCCCCCGAAGAGCGCTACGGCGATCGAGTACGGCACCGCGAGCCCGGTCGCCCGGATGCGCGTCGGGAAGATCTCGGCGTACACGGCGGGCCCGACGGACGAGAAGGCGCCAAGGAACACGAGCGCGATCGACATCGCGATAAAGAGCGACCACGGCGAGGTGTTGAGCATCGCGTTCAGCGGAAGGTTCAACACGGCCATGCCGACGAGGGCGGTGAGCAGCACCGGTTTGCGCCCGATCCGATCGGACACGACTCCCCAGATCGGCAGCACGATCAGGAAGACCACCTGGGCGGCAACGCCCGCCCACAGCGCGCCCGCCGCGGGCACGTGCAACACGTTGATCACGTACGCGGGCGCCGAGATGGCCCACGCGTAGTAGAGCACCGTCGCACCCATCGTCAGACCGATGACCTGGAACAACAGCTTCGGGTGCGCCTTGATCGCGTGCCAGATGGCCCCCTTCTGCTGGTCCGGGTCGTCGTGGACGACCTCGTCGACGAACACCTCGGTCTCGTGCATCCGCAGCCGCATGTACAGCGCATACAGGCCGAAGACACCGCCGACCACGAACGGGATGCGCCAGCCGAAGGAGGTCATCGCCGTCGGCGGCAACGCGGTGGAGAGGATTGCCGCCAGCAGCGTGCCCGCGAGCTGCCCGATCGTGCCCGAGAAGTAGATGAGGCTCGACCAGAGGCCGCGCCGCTCCTTCGGCGCGGCCTCGGCGATGTACGTCTGCGCGGAGGGCAGCTCGCCGCCGTGCGCCAGGCCTTGCGCGAGTCGTGCCAGCACGAGGACGACCGATGCCCCTATTCCGATCGTCGCGTAGTTCGGGCTGAGCCCGATCGCGAGGCTGCCGACCGCGGCCGTCGCGACCGTCAGCGTCATCGACAGCTTCCGACCCCTCTTGTCGGCGATCCAGCCGAAGAGCCAACCGCCGAAGGGCCGCGCGAGGAACCCGACGGCGAAGACGACCAGCGTGTTCAGCACGTCGGAGACGGCGTCGCCGCTGTGGAAGAACTGGGAGGCGAAGAACGGTGTGAACGTGGTGTAGACACCCCAGTCAAACCACTCCATGGCGTTGCCCGACCCGATTCCGAAGAGCGTGTGGGCCCGGCTTTGGGTCGCGGAGGTCTGCAGGTGCGCGGCCGATTCGCTCACGATGTCGTCTCCCGGCAAGTGCGGCTCGTCAACCGTCCGGGTACCCGCCCGCGCCGCGGTCCAAGCGCTTCCCGGCTACAGGTCGGCGGCCGCCGGGATGACCTCGCGCTTGAAGAGCGCGATCCGTTCGGGCTCCCAGACCTGCGGCACCTTGCCCTGCACGGCCTGGACGCCCAGCTTCCCGATCTCGGCGAGGGTGGCGAGGAACCCGTCGATCTTCTCTCCGCGTTCACCGAGGTCCAGCACCATTTGGCCGGTCTTCTCGATCTCGTCGTAGGGCCTGCCGACGGTCTCGCAATGCCCACGCAGAACGTCCAGCTTGCGCGGCAGCTCCGGCCCGACGAACAGGTTGCACGCGTCGGCGTACTGCGCGACCAGCCGCAGCGTCTTGCGCTCCCCACCGCCCCCGATCAGGATCCGCGGCCGGTGCAGCGGCGCAGGCACGTTCAGCGTCCGGTCGAGCTGGTAGTGCTCGCCGCGGTACGGGCCGTCGTCGTCGCGGTCCCACATCTGCCGACAGATCTGCAGGGCCTCCTCCAGCCGCTCGAATCGCTCGCCGAGCGGCGGGAAGCCCAACCCGAGTCCGCGCGCCTCCGCCTCGTTCCAGCCCGCGCCGATCCCCAGCCACGCCCGGCCTGCGGACAGGACGTCGAGGGTGCTGATGATCTTGGCGAGCAGCCCCGGTTCGCGGTAGGTGACCGCGGTGACCCAGGCCAGCAGGTCTACCCGCGAGGTACGGGCCGCGAGGTACCCCAACGTCGTGTAGGCCTCGAGCATCTCGTGCTCGGGCGGCCCGTGTACGGAGATCTGCCAGACGTGATCCATGACGCTGACACGGGCGAACCCGGCGTCCTCGGCCGCACCGACGATGCGCGTCAGGTCTTCCGCGAGCCCCCTCGGCCCGTTCGAGAACGTGAAGTCCGAGAGGTGCAACCCGATCTTCATTGAATTCTTTCCTCCGTCGTGGCCCCCTCCGCCGACCCTAGCTCCGCCTCCGACACCCCGCAGGCGCCGCGGCGTCCTCGCCCGCGGCCCGACATCGGAGGAAGCTGGGCGACATCGGGACGAACCCGGTCGCGAGGTAGGGAGGCGCTCATGCAGGAGATGCAGGTGCTGGCCATCGGTCTCGACACCCAGCGAGGGACGCCGCTGCTGCTCGTGGCCGAGCAGGGCGGTCAACATCGAGCCCTGCCGCTGTCGATCGGGGTCGCCGAGGCCGTCGCGATCCAAGTCGCGCTGCGCGGGATCAAGCCTCCGCGCCCACCCACCCATCAGCTCATCGCCGAGGTCATCACGGCCTTGGGCACCGAGCTCGACCACGTCGAGCTCACGGCGCTCCGTGACAACATCTTCCACGCCGACCTCGTGCTCGCCGACGACGTGCGGGTGTCCGCGCGACCCAGCGACGCGGTCGCGCTCGCGTTGCAGGCCGATCGACCGATCCGCGCCACCGACGAGCTGCTCGATCTCGTCGGGACGACGGCATTCACGCTCGACCGAGCCGAAGCCGACCCGGACGAAGCCGAGATCGCCCGGTTCCGCGCCGAGCTCGACGACGTCGACCCCGACGACTTCACGTCCGGCTGACGTCGCGAGCGTTGCTGGGAGGGTGCTGAAGAACTCCGCCCGTAGCGAGCGGTGGCCAGGTGGTGTCATCGCAACGCGGACGCCGCCGCCGATGCCGGGTTGTATCGGTGGCGGCGTCCAACGCCGCGAGGGCGCCGCCTGGGCGCCCCACCACCAGCCGCTGTTCGTCACCAGCGACTCCGGGCCGGTCACCGGCGACGACGGTCGCCGCCACCAGCAGGCGTTCGGGCTGGGCACGTTCGTCGCCGACCGCCTAATGATCATCGGAGCTCAGGCGGCGCACGTGCACGGGGCCTTCACCGCGCACGACGAGTGGCCCCGCGACAATCGTCCACGCATTGCGCTGGCGCTGCGGCTCGTCGAGCCGGGAGCCCGACGTCCGGTCACGGTCGTCCACGTGCACGGCCTGCGCGACCGACGCGGCAAAGCCGACACCTCCGACCGGCGTGCGCAGGCCGAGCGGATCGCCAACCTCGTGGAAGCCGTCCGCGAGCCCGACGACCTGGTCGTCGTCTGCGGCGACCTCAACCTGCTGCCCGACAGCCAGACCTTCGCCATCCTGAGCGCGATCGGCCTCGTCGACCTGGTCGGAACAGCCGACACCCGTACGTCGCGGTACCCGAAACCGGTACGGCACGCGGGATGTCCTGGTGTCCGACGCCGGCGCTGTTGGACGGTTCGACGTCCTCGCCGAGCCGGAGGTGTCCGACCATCGCGCCCTGCTGCTGGAGATCATGGTCTAATTCCCCACGCCGAGGCTGGACATGAACGCGGACGGGTACCGGTCGCCGCGGGCCGCGCCCGGCGGCACCGCCTTCTCGATCGCGGCGAGGTCGTCCGCGGTGAGGTCACGTCCAGCGCGGGCAGCGCCTCGGCCAGCCGCTCGCGGGTGCGGGCGCCGACCAGCGGCACGATGTCCGTCGCCCTGTGCGGCCACCCAGGCGATGGCCAGCTGGGCGACGGTGCACCCCTTCGCCTCGGCGACCCGGCGCAGCGCCTCGACCAGCGCGAGGTTGTGCTCGACGTTCCCGCCCGAGAACCGCGGGCTGGCGCCGCGGAGGTCGCCGGGGCGCGCGGCGCGGCCGGCGGACCAGTGCCCGGAGATGAGGCCGCGGCCGAGCACGCCGTACGCGGTCAGGCCGATGCCCAGCTCCCGCAGCGTCGGCAGGATCTCCGCCTCCACTGCGCGCGAGATCAGCGAGTACTCGATCTGCAGGTCGGCGACCGGGTGCACGGCGTGCGCCCGGCGGATCGTCGCGGCGCCGACCTCCGAGAGGCCGATGTGCCGGACGTACCCGGCGTCGATCATCTCGTCGATCGCGCCCACCGTTTCCTCGATCGGCACGTCCGGGTCCAGCCGGGCCGGGCGGTAGATGTCGATGTGGTCGGTGCCGAGCCGGGTCAGCGAGTAGGCGAGGAAGTTCTTCACCGCCGCGGGCCGGCCGTCGAGCCCGCCAAACGCCGGCCGGGCCCGCGCAGCGCGCCGAACTTGACGCTCAGCACGTAGCTGTCGCGGTCGCCGGCCGCGCAGCGCCTCGGCGATCAGCAGCTCGTTGTGGCCCATGCCGTAGAAGTCGCCGGTGTCGATCAGCGTGACGCCGGCGTCCAGCGCGGCGTGGACGGTGGCGATGCTCTCCGCGCGGTCGGCCGCGCCGTACACGCCCGACATGCCCATCGCGCCCAGGCCCAGCGCGGAAACGGCCGGTCCGGTGCTGCCCAGGGTTCGTGTCTGCATCGCGTTCTCCTTCGTCGTCGATGTCTGCCACCCACCCTGCGCCCGCGCCGCGACGGCGGCAGCGGAGCGTTCATCGTGGGAGAGCCGCTCCCTGGATCGGCCCGTCGCCGCGAGGGACCATGGGGCCATGCAACGTGACCAGCT
>CAVTOL010000030.1:0-144990 GCA_963736375.1 uncultured Actinomycetota bacterium | reverse complement strand
CACTAATTGATAAGAGTCGGGAGTAGATTCAAACGGGGCAGCACACGGCGGCGGTACCAGGCCATCGCGGCAGCCGATAACCCCGATGTCCGCGTTCGGGACGAAGAGGTCATCGCCGAGTAAGCCTGTATAAGGGTCAAGAGCGCCGCCTGGCGATCAGGTGGCGGGGCGGGGCGGTGCGACCGTCTCCCGCCGCGCCAAGGGGCACAGCCAAACCGGCTGCCCGGCCCGCAAGCCGGGCACAGTGACTCGCCCCCGGACCGCATGCACCGCCCGGCATGGATGAACCTGCCCCCGCTAGGAGTAACAAGTTTCCAGCCTTACGGCGGCGCTATGAATCGGAAGCGAGCACGGTCGGTCGCGAGAAGCCACAACCCAACCGTGTGCCATCTGGCAGCCGGGATTGCGCAGCTCGCCGACGCGCAATGGAGCAAAGGTCATTCGTGACGACTTCGAGGCGCGGAATATGCTCAACCGCCGCTTACGGGACAATGCCGTACGATGCACTTCCTTTTGTCGCATTCGGAAATACCATCGCTACCTGTCTGAACGCTCGGATCCTCGCATCAGGAAACTCAGGTCGGATTTGCGACTTCGTACCGACCTCTGGTGTTATTGCTATCGGGCGTCTCATGCTGATGTCCTCGAGTTGCGAATGGCTCTCGGACTGGTCGACCACGCTGCGTTCAATAGTTCCGCTGGACCGAGTCTTGACTGCTCTGTCCTGCAAACCTTGGCATCCGAACCCCGGGCCAGGCATCACAGAACCGATTGGCATCGCTTTACCGTCTGAAGCCGGGACGGCCCATGTGTCGCGAGCGTGATGTAGATAGCTACGGCAGCAAGGGAAAACATCAATGCGCCCGCCCCTGTGAACCATCCCCGTGTGTTCTTTGTGAGCGTGCCGACCAGTAGTAGAGCTAATGTGGTGCCGTACAGGGCCAGCAACAAGATATACGTCCACGGCATCTCAAAGATTTACCACTACCATAACAAGCATTACAGCTAACCAGCTGATCAAGAATAGGGCGAGCGCTCCAATCGTATTGCCTGGCGTGACGCCGAACCAATCGTACGCTAGACCCAGTATCAAGACCGCGTAGCTCAGCCAAAAACCCGCGAATGCTGCGAAGATGCCAGTGACAAGTCCTGGCATTCTGACGTAAAGCTGCCGCTATCGCGGTGGCGATAACCGGCACCCATAATCTGCAATGCTCAGAATCGGGATCGCTGCGCCCACCGGCGTGAGTGATACATACCGCAAAAGCGAATGCCACGGACGCCGCGATAAGCGCTAGCATTCCGATTAGCACTGCAGCGGTCGCAGCTCCCTCGAGCGGATGCCCGTCGAGCCGTTGTATTGGAGCTCTCCGACTGCTCATGCTCATTGGATCAGGCGATGCGCCCCCGCGCCGCCCATTTCTTGTCCAACAGAAATCCCCACACAGC
Organism: uncultured Actinomycetota bacterium; assembly: GCA_963736375.1. Classification (GTDB taxonomy): domain Bacteria; phylum Actinomycetota; class Actinomycetes; order Mycobacteriales; family Pseudonocardiaceae; genus Pseudonocardia. Next base: position 143,541 of record CAVTOL010000030.1, on the reverse strand, counting down.
ATAGGAATGTGCATATCCGACAGCCCTCTCTCGTTCAGCTACATGCTCATCGTCAATAGATCGCTATTCCCCCTTAGAACGACATCCTTCATCCCCGGCCCCGGCTACGCATCCCCCGCCGCCCGGCTCCCGAGTACTGGTTCAATCAGAACTGTCAAAGTCGGCTGGGCGTCCTCCGACTCCCAGGGCTGACCACGAACTGCGGCGCGGCCCGCGGCTGCGTCGTCACCGGCGCCGCGGCCTGATTCCCTGGCGCTGCCGTAGTGACCCTCGGCGGTCGCTGCTTCACGGTCACCTGCGGCGCGGCCCGCGGCTGCGTCGTCACCGGCGCCGCCGCCTGATTCCCTGGCGCCGCCGCAGCGACCCTCGGCGGTCGCTGCTTCACGATCACCTGCGGCGCGGCCCGCGGCTGCGTCGTCACCGGCGCCGCGGCCTGATTCCCTGGCGCTGCCGTAGTGACCCTCGGCGGTCGCTGCTTCACGGTCACCTCCGGTGCGGCCCGCGGCTGCGTCGACACTGGCGCCGCGGCCTGATTCCCTGGCGCCGCCGGAGTGACCCTCGGCGGTCGCTGCTTCACGGTCACCTGCGGCGCGGCCCGCGGCTGCGTCGTCACCGGCGCCGCGGCCTGATCCCCTGGCGCTGCCGTAGTGACCCTCGGCGGTCGCTGCTTCACGGTCACCTCCGGCGCGGCCCGCGGGCCCGCGTCGTCACCGGCGCCGCGGCCTGATTCCCTCGGCGCTGCCGGCAGCCACCCTCGGCGGTCGCTGCTTCGACGGTCACCTGCGGCGCGGCCCGCGGCTGCGTCGTCACCGGCGCCGCGGCCTGATTCGGCGCCTGGCAGCGTGGTCACTGGTGGGGCAGGCTGCTTCGATGGGGCGGCACGGTCGGCTGCGCCGCGGCCTGCGGCTGCGTCGTCACCGGCGCCGCGGCCTGATTCCCTGGCGCTGCCGTAGTTACCCTCGGCCGTCGCTGCTTCACGGTCTCCTGCGGCGCGGCCCGCGGCTGCGTCGTCACCGGCGCCGCGGCCTGATTCCCTGGCGCTGCCGTAGTGACCCTCGGCGGCCGCTGCTTCACGGTCACCTGCGGCGCGGCCCGCGGCTGCGTCGTCACCGGCGCCGCGGCCTGATTCGGCGCTGGCAGCGTGGTCACTGGTGGGGCAGGCTGCTTCGATGGGGGCGGCAGGCGCGCTGCGGCCTGCGGCTGCGTCGGCATCGGCGGAGCGGACTGCTTCGCTGGGGGCGGCACGGTCGGCTGCGGCGTCGCTCGTTAGACTGCGAGACGATTACGGTCCCGGCCCCGGCTGTCCCGGGCACAGAGCACCCACCGCGCCTCCATCCGGGCTCGGCCCCGGTCCCACCATCCCATTGGGACACGGCCCGCCATCCCCGCCGGGAGTCCCGATTAGCGGATTTTCCTTGCTCCTGGCCCCGGCTGTCCCGGGCACATAGCACCCAGTCGTGCTTCCATCCGGGCTCGGCCCCGGTCCCACCATCCCATTGGGACACGGCCCGCCATCCCCTCCGCCCCGGAGTCCCGATTAGTGGATTTTCCTTGCTCCCGGCCCCGGCTGTCCCGGGCACATAGCACCCACTCGTGCTTCCATCCGGGCTCGGCCCCGGTCCCACCAGGGGAGGGGGCACATCCCATTGGGACACGGCCCAGTTTCGTTGCCGGGATGTCTACCGTTGGATTTCTCAGGGTGCCGTCCGCGCCCGGAAGCCCCTTTACGGGCGGAATAGTGACCGGCCCTAGCCGAGCCGGATCGAGCATTTCAGAATCTCTTCAATTCCGACGGCGGTATAGGCGGGAAGTCCGTTGGAGGTGGGATCTGATCAAAAATTACGCGGTCACATGAGCCGAAAGGGAAGTAGACCCCAGGCAGTCCAATACAGCTCTTCCCACTGATTCGAACCGATATTGTATCCAATCGCGAATCCGTTTCGGGAAACATCCCAAACCTTCTTAAGGTCACTTCATCCCTTTAAGCACAATTTTTGCCGGGTATCAGCATAGCCACAGGGTCGGTTACGCAATCAATACGCTGTTGCTTTGGCGTCAACGAGGCTTATTGTGATTGCGAGCGGGCAGAACGAGAGGTACATGCTTGTGAGCGGGCATCACGAGGGGTTTCCCATTAGGCGCCGAATTCGAGGAGGAGAGTGGGCCAGGCGACGCAACAACGTCTGTTTGTCCTGTCCCGCTCGGGGTTCCCGCAATGAGAGAAGACCCGCCGACAGCAAATAGCGTGCCCATCATAGCAACAAATGTTATCGCCAATCCGGCCAAGATCCGTTTGCCATCCATCACGGGCCCCACGTCAAGTCACGTCAGCGCTTCCAACGTCGCCCTCAGGCCTCTGTGACCAAATCGACCGGAAGCGAGCCGTTTCCCAATACAGACGAATCGCAGAGCCATCCGGCCCCAGGCACGACTCTAGATTCATCGCGGGCCCCTTTCGTCCGGACCAATCGTAGGCTGGTCAAATCAGACAGCTTGGGCCATTTAGCATAGCAGTTTGCTCGGCGTCCCGATACATGCAATCTGATCTGAGGAGCTTCGGCGAGCTGGAGACGCCCATCTGTAACCGAACTCGACCGGCCGCCCCAGCCAGCCCTTGGCGATCGGACGCGCGTCCGGGTCGTGCAAGCTGACATGCCGGGTCGCCCCATCCGGGGTTACTCCAGACAGTCGTGGACGGGTCTGGGCGGCGATGCGGCGGGTCACGGTGAGCAGTTCGGTCAGGTCGTTGACCGCTCGGGCGTAGCCGCCCGCGCCAGCGACCCGCGACCGGATCGGCGATCTCCGCAGCGGCCGCTCGACGGCGTCAGCAGCGGCGCGGCGCAGGGCTCGGCGGGCGTTGGCCAGCAGGTGTTCGGCCTCGGCGGCGGCGCGTTCGGCCAACCCGACCAGTTCGCCGGTGATCCGCCACACCGCGGCCTGGGCCTCGTTGTGTCCGGCCGCGGTGCGCAGCCGCAGCTTCGCCCCGATCGGTCGGGCGCGTGTCCCGGCCGCCCGAGCCCGGTCCCGCCCCCGAGTCCGCACGCCACCTCCCGCAGCCTGGATGTGCCGCCCGGTCGCCCCGATCCGAGTGATCGCCTCGGCCAGCATCCGCAATCGGTCGGAGAACTCACCTCGGCGGCCACGACGGTGGTGTCGGCGCGCAACCGGCTGGTACGCAGCAGTTTCCGCGCGTTCGCCTTGGCCAACAGTGCTTCGTTGCAGGCGTCCACTGCGGCGGCGGGGCCGCTGCGGGTGGTGCGCTTCATCAGGGTGGTCGGGCGTGGCACCCGCCCATCGAGCCCGATCCGACAGAACCGCCGCCAGGGGATCGAATCGGCCCACCTCCCGACACAGGGACTCGTAACCCAGCGGTAGCGGAACTTGAGGAACATCAACCGCAGATAGACCTCCATCGGCGTGGACGGACGCCCCAACCGCGGATCGAAAACGGCGCGAACGGGACGAAGAACGCCGGATCGTCCAGCAGCGCATCCACCCGGGCCAGCTCGACCGGAAGCCGCAACACCTCCTCCGGAAGCGCCGCTTTCCATAAGGTCACCCCGGGCGCCGGGTCCGCAACATCAGCACCCGTTTCCCCTGCTCAGCCACCTCACCGGGACATTCTCCCGGTCGAACCGACCCTCACCGAGCAACAACACGCCAACCGATTCCCGCAGGTCAGCCGCCCGAACCCCTACGACTTCTTCAGGGCGAGTGGCTAGGGAGGCCCCCGCTGCAAGCAGTCGCCCACGGTTGGACCGGACTGGCGCCGAGTGCGACCCTGACAAGCGCAATGCGGAGGGCATCGACGCAACCGGCGGGCCATTCACGGGCCATTCACCCCGGTGCATGGCGGTCAACGACGGCACACCGCGGCGGGCCACACCGCCAGGTCAGCGACCAGGCGGCGCTTTAACACGCTGGTTCCCAAGCTGAATACGCGGGTTCGATTCCCGTCATCCGCTCCACTCTCATCACCGCAGCTCAGGGCCATGATCATCTAAATTCTCATGATCCCTTGCAGCGCTTGCGGCCCGCTCCCGGGCAACAGCGCAGCAACCAGCTGACCTGCCGGGAGCGCCCCTGCCGCCCCGTCGTCGCTCAGATGATCGTCACCCGTCTGCTTCCTACGGTGCTCACCCACAAGAGCGGAAGGTGATCGGGCGATAACCCGATCGGCGTCACCGGCCCACTGATAGACCAGCGCCGCACCCATGTCGTCGTGGCCCATCCGGGCCATCAGGTCCGGTCTCGCATCCGGCGACACACGCATGTGGTCATGCGCCGCCCGGCCCATCAGGTCGCGCGTTGATCGCGTCGTCGAGGTCGTAATAGAGCGCCAACACCGGGGAGAGGCTGGTCACCTGGATCGGTCTGACGGCAGGCCGGGCGCGATCAAGGACGATGCGCAACGGATGCCGCTCCCCTCCGGCGTCGCGATGAGCATCCACCAAGGTCTGGAGGCCTGCGGCGCAGAAATGGCTCACCGCGGTGAGATCGACGACGACCGGTGTGCCGGACGGGGCCTGGAGCGCCATATCTACCGCGTACCGGAGCCCGACGGTATCGGCAACGTCGACCGCTCCGCGGATCGACAACACCACCGCGCCCGCGTGCGCGTGGATGCGAATTTGGGCCGGGTGCTCCTGCTTGTCCGGGACAACATCGCGATTTTCCCGCGGATCTCGGTCACCCATCGCGGCAACCTCCGAAGCGAAGTCGACATCCGCGCCGGGGCACGCCTTGTCGGGCTTGCGGTCCAGCCGCAAAGCCAGGACGTGCAGCAACATCAGCAACCGTTGCCGTACTACGACGACCACACCGGCGCCTTCTGGACCTCGCGCGATGCCTCCACCAACCTTCCATCCACGGGTTCGCATAAAGCAGCTCAAGGGTTCGATTCGACACGGCCCCGGGAGAGATCAAATAGCGGTGATCCCGACCGATGGTCTTTTCCGCCGTGCCGCCCGGGCCATTGTCGGGCGCCCTCCGACTTGGCCTCTCTCGTCATCAAGCGCCTGCTCGACGCGTCGCTTCGTTACGGCGGCCGGAACTCGTTCCACAGCACGAGCAACGTGCTGGAAGGTCTCCATGCCTAGGAAACGGTCGACAACGCGCCGGAGGTACGCGCCCGTTCGAACCGGTCCCGGTCAGTCGCGGTTCATGCTCGTACTCACCGCGCTCGTCGTCGGCGGCATCCACTGCAGGTCATCGGCGCTCTGCCGATAGCCGCCACGTGGGTGGCTGCTGCGGAGGGAGTACCGGCGCACGGGTCGCGGCGATGGTCGACCGACGCCGGTCAGCGCACCCGTCGTCGGCGCGGCGGAGGGCGTCGGGCGAGCACCACCACGCCGGTCATCGACACGGCGAGCCCGATCACGAAGATCCAGCCCCACCCTTCGCGGACCGGGTCGCCGAGCAGCAGGATGCCGGTGAGTCCGGGCAGCACGACCTCGGTCACGACGAACACCGCCGTCACCACCCCCACCTCGCCCCTGGCCAGCGCAGCCGAATAACCGATCAGGCCGACGACGCAGTAGCCCGCGATGAGGTAGATCGCGGGCTGCGCGAGCAGCGCCATGAACGAGAAACCCTGGCCGACCTCGACGTGCGCCGCGCGCACCGCGAGCGACGTGCCACCGAACCCCATGCCCGCCACGATCGCGAGCGGCCAGGCCCGCCGGTACTGGCGCAGTACGAGCACGAGCACGCCGAGCACGAGCAGCGCCCCGATCAGCACGTAGTTGACCAGCACCGACGTGACCGGCCGATGGCCTTCGCCCGCGCTCCCCGCCACGAGCACAAGACCGACGAGGCACACCACGACGGCGACGCGGGTGGTTCGGTCGAGCACCGTATTGTTGATCCGGGCGCCCACCACGGCCGTGACGGCGATCGAGCCGCCGATGACCGCCTGCACCGCGAAGACCGGCAGCACCCGCAACGCGGCGACCGCGCAGAGCCACGCCAGCAGGTCGACGACTATGCCCCCGATGTAGCGAGGCTGCACGGCGGCCGGGCGGCTGCGGGTGGCCCGCTGCGCCCCCGAGGCCTGCAACAAGGCCCCGACGCTGTTGAGCAGCATCGCGACCAGCGCGATGAGCAGCCCGATCAGCACGTGTCCAGCATGCCCGGCATGAGGCCGATCGATCGGTCTGGGGCAGGCGCGGCGCACAGGCAGCGACAGCCGACCGACGGCGGGTTGCCTGCGCGGCTGGTGATCTCCGGACCACCGGCGCGCAGGACGTCGCTACGCCGCCGAGGTCTCCGCGGTCGCGGGCGCGCTGCCCGTGGCCGAGACGCCCGTGGGGGCCTCCGCCGAGGGGCTGTTGCCCGGCCTCGGGTGTTCCCCGCCGTGATGGCCGCCGGTGCCGACCGGGGTGTTGCTGCCGGTCGAGCCCACGCCGCCGACCGGGGTGGCGGTGTCGCCCGCGGCCGGGGTCGAGCCGCCGAGGGCGCCGTTGCTGGTGTTGCTGGTCGGCGCCGGCGCCTCCGTTGCGGGGGCGGGGGCGGGGGCGGGGGCGCTCGGCGGCACGGCGGGCGCCGTTGTCGCCGGGGCGGCTGCCTGCGCCGAAGGTTGCTGGACGGCCGCAGGCGGAGGCGGGTTGTTGCTGGGCGCGACCGCGCCGCCGCCCGAGGAGCGTTGCCGGTTGGCCTGACCCTGGCGCGCGCCCGATCCCCCCGCCGAGCCCGACCCGCCGGATGCCGTGCCGCCCTGGGCCGGGGCCACCGGAGCGGCGGACGGTGACGACGTGGTGGCGGGGCGGCTCGCACCGGACTCCGTGACGATCGCGGGCGACTCCGACGACGTCATCCGCGGCACCAGCAGCGCGACGAGCACGATCACGACCACGGCCAGCAGCCCCACCCCGACGATCAATCCGACCGATCGGGGGCGAGCAGGCTCGGGCGCAGGGTCCCAGTCGATGGGCGTGGGAGCGGGGTGCACAGCAGGCCGCGCGGGCTCGCGGTTCAGCAGGCCGCGAGTGGGCTCGTCCGCGAGGCCTACCTGAGCCATGGGTCGCGCATCGGCCTCGGGGGCGGCGTGGCGGCCTGCGCCCCGGGATCCGCCGTCGACGGCAACCCGCCCGGCCCCGACGGACGCGGCCATCCCGGCCCCCGCCGCGATGGCGCCCGCAGTTCCGACACCACCCGCGGCCCCGGCGCCCCGTCCCCCGGCCGCCATCCCGGCACCGGCCCCGCCAAGGCCTGCGACCGGGCCGTCGCCACCCCGCCCGACCCCCGCGGGCACGGGCGGGATCGCCACCTCCGGCCACGACGCCGTCGGCACGGGCGAGACCGACAGCGCGGCGCCCTTCGCGATCGCGTTCTTCGGATCGGTGTCCACCGCGACCGGCCGGGCCAGCCCCTCCGACACCAGCTGCGCCACCAGCGGGATCCGCGACGACCCGCCGACCAGCAGCACCGCGGAGAGCTCACCCGGCCGACACCCCGCCGAGCGGACGGCGGTGCGCAGCGCGTCCACCGTCTCCTCCACCTGCGGGCGGATCATCGACTCGAACTCGCTGCGGTGCAGCCGCACCGACCCGCCGCCCGCGGGCAGGAGCACCGGGATCGACACGTCCGTGTCGGCCGAGAGCGCTTCCTTGGCCTCGGTGCACTCCCTGCGCACCCGCGCGACGGCGGACAGCACAGCGGTGTCGGTGTCGTCGAGGTCGGTGAACGCGACCGGCAGCCCCGCCCGGACGTGCTCGAACACGACCTCGTCGAAGTCGACGCCGCCGAGCCGGTCGAGCCCCTCCGGCCGCCCGAGCAGCCCGAACCCTGCTGCCCCGAACGCGACCTCGGATCGGTCGGCCTTGCGCACGACGGCCGCGTCGAACGTGCCGCCGCCCAGGTCGTACACGGCGATGGTGGAACCGGGCGTGACCCGCTCCTGCGTGGCGTAGTGCAGTGCCGCGGCCTGCGGCTCGGCGAGCAGGGAAACCCGCAGGCCCTGCGCGGCGAGCGCGGCGGTGAGCAGGTCCTTCTTGTGGCTGCCCCACGACGCCGGGTGCGTGAGCGCGATCTGCGACGCCTGCCCGCCTTCGCGTTCGGCCACCCGATCGACGACCCACCGGACCAGCCGCGCCGACAGCTCCTCCGGCGCCCACGCCCGACCCCCGACGACGATCGGGGTGGGGTCGCCGATGCGCCGCTTGAACTCGCGGACCACGCGATCGGGGTCGGTCAGCGCCCGACGTTCGGCTGCCTCGCCGACGACGACGGTCTCGTCGGGGGCGATGAACAAGACGGACGGGACGGTGGCGCCTCGCGTCCCGAGCGTGACGACCTCTGGTTCGACCCAGCGCCGCCCGGCCGAGCGGCACACCGCGGCCGCCGTGTAGGTCGTACCGACGTCGATACCGAGCTGGTAGCTCACGAGCGTCTCCTTACCCCCTGCCGCGAGCCGCTACTCCTGAAGTTCGCGCCCCCGTGCGACACATCGGAGTATTCCGTACCCCCGTTAGCACGAACGAGGCCCTCCACTCCAACGGGCGCCCCCGACGACACGCTGTGAGCGCGGGCGCGGGCTTACGCTGTTCGGGTGGGCGGGCCCGTGTCGCTGATGGAGTTCGTGAAGCTCCTCCTGCGCGACGACGGCGAGCGCGCCCACTTCGCCGCCGACCCGGACGGCACCCTCGCCCACCACGGCCTCGGCGAGCTCACCGCGGCCGACGTGCACGACGCCGTGGTCCTCGTGCAGGACACGCTCACCGTCGACTGGGCGCGGGCCTACGGGGCCGGGGCAGGCGCGGCGCACACGCCCCCGCCCGAGCCTGCGGCCGCGCCGAGTCCGTCCGATCGGTGGCCCGCCGAGCAACCCGATCCGGTGGCCGAGCACGAGGACGTGCCCTTGCGCCTCGACACCTCCCACGTTCACGAAGTGCTCTCCGACGTCGCTGACCTGCACTTCGAGCACTGATCCCCTAAGCGACGCTCCGTAGCCCGGGGTGGCCCCCTGTGGAACCCGGCCCGATCCCCGATGGCCCGCGGCCTGCCCGTTCCTAGCGTTGGCGCCAACACCGAGCCCGCCGGGCCGGTTGCACCCCGAAACGCATGGGAGCTGATCACCGTGGCCGAGAACCTCTCGATCCTCGAATTCCTGCAGAGGATGATCGACGACGTGGGCCTTCGCGACTGGTTCGCCCGCGACCCGCAGGGCGCGCTGGGCTACCACGGGCTCAGGGACGTCTCGCCGGAGGACGTGCGCGACGCCATCGTCCTGGCCGACGACAGCCAGACCGCCGACTTCAGCCGCAACGTCGACCAGGGCTTCCACGGGACGGTCGGCGCGGCCGCCGCCCACCACGGCGGACGCGACGGCGGCCACGACAACGGCCACCGCGACGGGCACAGCGACGGGCACACCGACGGGCACACCGAGGGCCACCGCGAGGCGATCGAGCACCTCTCCCGCTACGTCACGAACAACTTCGTCGACGACCGCGACACCAACGTCGACGACTCGGTGAACCAGCAGATCCACACCGACGGCGGCGACGTCGCACAGGCCATCGAGACGCACTCCACCACGGCGTCCGGCGACGGCGCGGTGGCCGCGGGCGGCGACATCCGCGACTCGCTGGTGACCAGCGGCAACGGCAACCAGATCGGCGCAGGCAACGTCCGCGGCGACAACAACGTGCAGGGCAACGACAACCACGTCGTACACGGCGACGGCAACACCACGGCGTTCGGGCAGGGCGCGGCGACGCACGCCAACCTGCACAACGTGGACGTGGACGGCGGCGGCGCGCTGTCGGTGACCGGCGAGGCCCACGGCTACCAGGCCAACACCGACACGAACGTCCACACGTCCCAGAGCACCGACAACGAAACGCACATCGAGCACTCCGGCAACCTGGACACCGACTACACCCAGGACTCGAACAACGAGACGCACCTGCGGGCGGACGCGGACTCGCACGACCACACGACCACGAACTTCCAGAGTGGCAACGAGGTCGACCACGTGGATCTGCCCGCCTGATCGGGTGATCCGACCCCGTCCGGGCTCACGGACGGGGTCGGTCTCCCCCTATCTTCGCCCTCCCCGAACCTCAGGAGTGACCCCGGATGGCCCAGGCCAGCAACCTCATCGACCTCATCCTCAGGCTGCTGAAGGACCCGGCCGCGCTGGCCGAGTTCCAGCAGAATCCCGACGCCGTGCTCGCCGCCTGCGGCGCGACGACGGTCAGCCCTGAGGACGTGCACGACGCCCTCGTCCTCGCCGACGACAAGGATGACAACGGCGACGACGACAACGGCGACGGCGGCAACGGCGGCGGCAACGGCGGCGGCAACGGCGGGCATCACCACCACCACGTTCCGCCGCCCCCGCACCCCCACCCCGGCGAGAGCGAGCACGACGCCGCGGTCCGCTACATCAAGGAGTACGTCACCAACAACTACGTCGACGACCGCGACACCAACATCGACAACTCGGTGAACCAGCAGATCCACACCGACGGCGGCGACGTCGACCAGATCATCCGCACGACGAGCAGCACCGCCTCCGGCGACGGCGCGGTGTCCGCGGCGGGCAACATCGACGACTCCGCGGTCACCACCGGCGACGACAACCAGATCGGGGAGAACAACATCCGAGGCGACGGCAACGTGCAGGGCGAGGGCGACCACGTCGTGAACGGCGACCACAACACCACCGCGTTCGGGTCCGGCGCGGCGAACAGCGCCACGGTCGACCACGCGTCGGTCGAGGGCGGCGGCGCGCTCTCGGTGAGCGGACCCGCAACCGCCGACCAGCACAACAGCGAGTACCACCAGGTGAACGACACGAGCGACACGAACAAGGTCGACGTGGACCACTCGTTCAACGACCACGCGGACACGACACTCGGCTCGCACAACAGCGCCGAGGGTCACTTCACGGACGACGCGCACGACGCCGTCGACAACAACGTGCTCAGCAACAACTCGTTGCAGGACGTACACCCCGGCTGACCCTCCGTCACCGCGGGAGTAGCCTCGCCGCGATGCGACGACGCGGCCCCGCCATCCCCAGGGTGGCGGGGCCGCGTCGTGATGAGGGGCAACCGGAGAGAGGCAGGCATCCGACGTGGCGGTACCGGCTGCGCTCGACCTCGTCGACCTGGCGCTGAAGGCCACCACGGCCTACGAGCGTCCGGATCTCGGCGCCCGACTGACCCAGACGCGCAAGCGCCTTGCCGACCCGAACGTGCGCGTGCTGGTGGTCGGCGAGTTCAAGCAAGGCAAGAGTCAGTTGGTGAACGCGCTGGTCAACGCGCCCGTCTGCCCGGTCGACGACGACGTCGCGACGGCCGTGCCCACCGTCGTGCGGCACGCGGAGACCGTCGAGGTGACGCTGGTCCGCGAGACGCCGGGCGCGCCGCCCGAGCGCACCGAGGTGTCGGTGGACGAGCTCGCCCGATACGTCAGCGAGGCTGGCAACCCCGGCAACAAGGCGATGCTCTCCTACGCCGAGGTCGGGCTGCCGCGCAAGCTGCTGGAAGGCGGGCTGGTGCTCGTCGACACCCCGGGCGTCGGCGGGCTCGGCTCGGCGCACGGGGCGGCCACCATGTCGGCGCTGCCCAGTGCGGACGCCGTGCTGCTGGTCTCCGACGCCGCGCAGGAGTACACGGGCCCGGAGCTGGAGTTCCTCGGCGCGGCGATGAAGCTGTGCCCGAACGTCGCGTGCGTCGTCACCAAGACCGATCTGTACCCGCACTGGCGGCAGATCATGGAGCTGGACCGCGGTCACCTCGAGGCCGCCGGGATCCGGGCCGACACGTTCCCCGTCTCGTCCACGCTGCGGCTGCACGCTGCGAAGACGCAGGACGCCGACCTGATGGACGAGTCCGGCTTCCGCCCGTTGGTGGAGTTCCTGCTGCGTCGGGTGGTGGGTGCCGCCGACGAGCTGGACCGCCGCTCAACCAGCCAGGACGTGCTGGCCGTCTGCGAGCAGCTCGCCACAGGGATGCGGGCCGAGCTGGCCGTCCAGGAGAACCCCGAGCAGCTCGAGCCGCTGGTCGCGGAGCTGACCAGGGCGAAGACGCGGGCGGACGACCTCAAGCAGCGCACGGCGCGGTGGCAGATCACGTTGAACGACGGGGTCGGCGACCTACAGTCCGACATCGACTACGACCTGCGCGACCGGCTGCGCACGATCGGCCGGGAGGCCGAGCAGCTGATCGACGACGCCGACCCGGCCGAGATCTGGGACCAGTTCGCCACCTGGTTCCACCAGCAGGTGTCCTCGGCGGCGTCGGCCAACTTCGTGTGGGCCGCCGAGCGCGCGCGTTACCTGTCGCAGCAGGTGGCCGAGCACTTCGCGGAGGCCGCCGAGATCGCGCTGCCGGACCTGCGGTTCGACCAGTCGAAGAGCCTCGCGGCGAAGGTCGATCCGCTGGCCCAGCCCGAGGGCGAGCACATGGGGATCGGGCAGCGGGTCATCACGGGCATGCGCGGCGGCTACGGCGGCATGCTGATGATCGGCATGGCGACGACGCTCGCCGGGTTCGCCCTGCTCAACCCGATCTCGATCAGCGCAGGGCTGCTGTTCGGCACGAAGACCGTGCGCGACGAGCGCAAGCGGATGCTGCAGCGGCGGCAGGCCGAGGCGAAGCAGGCGGTGCGCCGCCACATCGACGAGGTGACGTTCCAGGTCGGCAAGGACTCCCGCGACATGCTGCGCCACACCCAACGTCAGCTGCGCGACCACTACAGCAAGCTCGCCGAGGAGGTGAGCACGTCGATCGCGAGCTCGGTGCTGGCCGCGCAGAACGCCGTCAACCACCACGACGTCGGAGCGGCAGAGCCGGATCCGCGACCTCAAGGCCGAGCTGGCCCGCATCGATGCGCTCACCGACCGCGCGAAAGCACTTGTCGCTCACCTGTCGACACCGTTGGCCGTCGGGTCGTGAGCCCGTCGCTGGGGTCCGTCGTCCGGGTGCTGTTGCGCCGCACGATCGACACGTACCGCGACAGCCCGCAGGCCGTCGGCTGGCTGCAGCACCACTTGGCCCGCTTCGACGAGCCGCTGCGCGTCGCGATCGCGGGGAAGGTCAAGGCGGGCAAGTCGACGCTGCTCAACGCGCTCGTCGGCGAGGAGATCGCGCCGACCGACGCGGGCGAGTGCACGCGCGTCGTCACCTGGTACCTGGACGCGCCCGCGCCGAAGGTGACGATGTTCCCGCGCGGCGGCGCCGCGCGACCACTGCCCATCCACCGCAACCACGGCGCGCTGCGCTTCGACCTGTCCGGCACCCCCGTCGATCAGGTCGACAGGCTGGAGGTGCAGTGGCCGTCGCAGAGCCTCCGCACCCAAACGTTGATCGACACGCCGGGCATCGCATCGCTGTCGAGCGACACCTCCGCCCGCGCGGGCGCGTTCCTCGCGCCCGAGGACGCCCCGAGCCATGCCGACGCCGTCGTCTACCTCATGCGCCACCTGCACGCCACGGACGTGCGGTTCCTCGAGTCGTTCTACGACCAGGGGGTGGCGCGGGCCACGCCGATCAACACGATCGGCGTGCTGTCGCGGGCGGACGAGATCGGCGTCGGGCGGCTGGACGCGCTCAACTCGGCGCGGCGCATCGCCCGTCGGTACCGGTCCGACGACAAGATCCGCGGGCTGTGCCAGACCGTGGTGGCGGTGGCCGGGCTCTTGGCGCAGACCGGGCGCACGATGCGCCAGCACGAGTTCGCGGCGCTCACCACGCTGGCCGGGCTGTCGCGGGCCGAGCTGGACGGGATGCTGCTGTCGGTGGACCGGTTCGCCCGGGTCGAGTCGACCTCGCTTTCCGGGCTGGACACCGACGCCAGGGCCCGGCTCATCGAGCGGTTCGGGCTGTTCGGGGTGCGGCTGGGAGCCACGCTGATCCGGCAGGGCGTCACCGACCCGACCGCACTGGCGGCCGAGCTCGTGCGCCGCAGCGGCCTCGACGACCTGCGCTCGCTGCTCACCACCCAGTTCGCCGAGCGGCGGGAGCTGCTCAAGGCGCGGTCGGCGCTGCTGGCCGTCGAGCTGGTGCTGAACCGCGAGCCACGGCCCGCTGCCGCGCCGCTGGCCGCCGAGATGGAGCGCATCCTCGCGGGCGCGCACGAGTTCGCCGAGCTGCGGCTGCTCATGACCATCAGGGCAGGCGCGGTGAAGCTGGCCCCCGAGGCGCTGACCGAGGCCGAACGGCTGCTCGGCGGCGAGGGCGGCGCACCCGCGGCCCGGCTGGGGCTCGACCCCGACGCGGGCCCCGCCGAGCTGCAGGCCGCCGCGCTGGGCGCCGCCCGGCGGTGGCAGCGGCGGGCGGAGAGCCCGCTGTCCAGCCGCGCGGTGTCCGACGTCGCGCGCCTGGTCGTCCGCAGTTGCGAAGGCATACTGGCCGAGCTGACCCCCCGCCAAGGTGAGTCCGCCATCTCGACGCGGTGAGTCGCCGCATGTGGCGGCGCAGCGACGCCCTCGCGGCGCGCACCGAGCGTGGCGATCGCCGCCTGCGAGCACACGTTCCGGGCCCGACGCTAGGCCGTGTCCGAGACCCCGACGATCTGTCGCAGGTGCGCGAACAGCTCACCGCGGCTCCCCGACCCGAGCCGCTGCCGCATCCGCGCGACGTGGTGCTCCACCGTCTTCGCCGAGATGAACAGCCGTTCACCGACCTGCCTGTAGGTGAGCCCGTTCAAGACCAGCGCGGCGACTTCGCGCTCGCGGTCGGAGAGCGGGCCGTCGTCGGTCTCGTCCGGCTCGTCGACGGCAGGCGGATCGTCGGGAAGGTGACCGCTCGCCTGCAACGCCCGCGCGCAACCGAGGAGCGCCGACATGGCTTTGCGGTCGCGGGTGCGGATCGCCGCCTGGCCCGCGAGCCTGCCGCCCTCCCAGGTGAGGCCGACCACGTGCAGCCCGCGCGCCGCCTGCTCCACCGCCTCGGCGTCCACTTCGGCATCGAGCATCGCCACCCAGTGCGGGGCGGCCGCGGCCAGCGCTGCGGCGTACCGGCTGCCCTCCCCCGCCGCGATGACGGCCGCGGCGCGCCGCGCTGCCTCCTCACGGGACTCGGTGACGATCGCCGCCTGCAACCCCGCCCAATGCAACGGCGCGGCCCACGCCGCGGGGTTGCCGAGGCGGTCGAGCAGGGCGGCGGCCTCGTCGAGATGCGGGCGGATCCAGCTCGTCTCCCGGAGCCGAGCGGCGGCGATCGCGAGCTCGCCGAGCTGCTGCAGCACGAACAGGTCGACGGGGTGGCGCACGATCGCCTCCCTGGCCCGAGCCCAGGCGGGCATGAGGGCGGCGAGGTCGCCGGTGCGGCGGGCGATCGCCACGTCGAGTGCGGCAGCGACGAACTCGTCGCGCGGTTCGAGCTCCGGCAGGTCGCTGAGGGCGGTGCGGGCCGCGCCCGTCGCGCCTCTGAGCAGCGCGATCCAGCCCAGGAGCAGCCGGTGCCGTACGGCCATGACCCGGCCGCCGAGCCGCACCCGAGCCGCGCGCTCCAGCACCGACTGCGCAACGTCCAGCTCCCCGCACTGCACGGCGGCGAGCGCGGCGAGGGCGGCGGGGGTGTCCGGCAGCAGCGCCGCCCGGTGGCTGGACTCCAGCAGGGCCGCGGCGCGGGTCAGCTCCGACAGCGCGGCCGTCGGCGACCCGATGACCGAATGCACGAGCCCGTACGCCATCAGCTCCTCGGCGCCCGCGAGCAGCGTGGGCGGCTGGTCGGGGAGTCCGGGGCGGGCCAGCACCGCCTGCGCCTCGTCCAGCGCACCCGTGCCGATCAACGCCGGGACGGCGAGCGCCGCGTCGCGCCCCATCCTGGCTCCGAGGAAGCGGTAGAGGGCGGCACTGCGGGCGAGCATGCCGCGATGGGCGAGGACGGCGGCCGCGACCGTCCCCGCCTGCGCCAGATCGGCGGTCGCCACCTGATCGGCGGCGGAGAGCACCTGGTCGGCCTGGGCGAGGGCAACGTCGAGATCGCCCGCTCGGAGCGCGGCCTCCGCCCGTCGCGACGCCAGCTCGACGGCGGGTGCTCCCGCACCGACGGCGGCCGCGAACAGCTCGTCCGCCCCGGGAAGGCCGGTGCGCAGCGACTCGTCGCCCGCCGCGGTGAAGACGCCTGCCACCCGGCCGCCGGACACGCCGGTGCCGAGAAGACGGCGGGCGGCGGCAAGGACGTTGCCGCCGCGTTCGAGCTCGCGTTCGGCCAGCGCGCGGCGGATCTCGAGGCGGGTCGCGGGTGGGGTGCGCTCCAACACGGCGGCCGACACGAGGGGGATCGGCGTGCCCTCGGCGGTGAGCAGACCCTCGGCACGAGCCGCTTCGACCAGCTCGTCGAGCGCGGCGGGGTCGGCGGCGACGTCCGGGCCCAGCACGGGGATGAGCAGGTCCGACTCCAGCGGCGCGCCGAGGGCGCGGGCGCGGAGGAGGTCGCGCACGCCGTCGGGCAGACGGTGGACGGCGTAGCCGAGTTGGGCCAACAGGCCGCCGGGCGGACGGGCCGGGTCCCAGCGCCAGCACGTCGGGTCCGGGCCGCCCTGCTCGACCAGGGTGGCGAGCATCCGGTCGACGAGCGCGGGGTGGCCGCCGGTCTGAGCGAGAACGAGGTCGACGACGGCGTCCGGTGGCGGCGCTACCCGCTCGCCGAGTACATGTGCCGCACGGGCCTGCACGCCGGGGCGGTCGAGCGCGCCGAGGACGACCGGCGCCCGCCGGATCGCCAGCGCCGCGCCGAGGGCGGACATGCCGTCGGGCCGGGGCCAGGGGCGGTGGGCGACGACGAGCACGCCGACGTCGCCTTCGGCCAGCGCGGCGAGGCGGGCCAGGTCCTCCGGGGTGAGGAGGTGGGCGTCGTCGACGAGGAGGGCGACCTGAGGGTCGACCGTCGCGTCGGCGGGCAGGTCGCGCAGCACTGTGCGCCCGGCCCGTTCCATGACGTCGGCGAGCGCGTCGAGCAAGACGCTCTTGCCCGTGCCTGCAGGCCCGACGATGTCGAGACGCCCCAACCGCTCGGGCGGCTCCCACAGCAATCGGCGCGCCGCCGACGATCCGGCAAGGGCGGAGTCGGCGGCGGGCGGAGCCTGGACTCTGGTCACAACCCTCCTGGGACGTCAGTGGCCGCCGAGACTACTCACCCCCAGATTCGGCCGAACGGACGCATCGAAACGGTCAGGTGGCGGGCGTTGGGCGGCTCGGAGGGTCGTGTGGGGTCAGCGGGGGTCGGCCGTCAGGTTCGCGGGGGCGCCCCCGGTGCCGAGGAGTTGCTGCCACGCGGGCGCCGTCACCACGTCCGGGACTCCCTCGGCGCCGCGGACCGCGACCAAGGCGTCGACCGCACGGTCGGCGTCGCCGCCGGTGCCGCGCTGCGTGGTGCGCGCCAACACCGGCCACGACTCCCCACCTAGGATCCCGTTCACCTCCTCCGCGCCGGTCGCGGCCTGGAACCGCCGGACAGCAGCGTCGGTCGCAGCGTCGAACACGCCGGTCGGGGCGGCGGTGGTCGCATGCGCGTCGCGCAGGAGGTACTGAGCCGCCGTCACCGCCGGACCGCGGTCGCCGGGCTGCAAGAGCGGCCACGACGCCTTCACGACCGCGGTGACCCGTTGTCCGAGCATGGCGGCCACCTCCGTACGCAGCTTGGGCAGCAGGGCGTAGAGGCGGTCACCGGGGCACGCGGTGTTCTTGAAGTCGCGGTGGCCGTACAGCTCGGTCGGCAGGATGCCGTACCGGCTGCAGATCCACGCACACAGGTCACGCAGCCGGTTCCACAGCGCAGGCGGGGGGTCGATCGCGGTGTAGGTGCCCTCGTTCTCGATCCCGACGGCGACGATGTTCTGGCCCGTGCAGTGCGCACCCTCGACCTGCTGACGGCCCGCGCGCACGATTTCAAGGCTCCGATGGCGGCCTTCCATCGCGAACCCGCCCCGGCTCACCGTGAAGTGCTGGCCGGTGTCCAGCCAGCCCCTGCGGTCCATGTGGAAGTCCTGGATCGAGCGGGCCAGCACGAACGCGGCGCCCTGGCTGACGTCGGCCTGGTTGGGCGTGGCCGTGTGGTGCACGAGGATCTTGACGGGCTTCCGGTTCCAGACCGGCACGATCTCGCTGTTGGCCCTGGCCCCCCAGCCGGCGCAGTCGACGATCGGCGGCGCCGCCGTGCCCGCAACTGCCTGCCCTGCCAACGGGCCGAGCTCCATCGCCGCTCCCGCGGCGAGGGTCAGCCCGCCCGCCATGAAACCCCGCCGCGTCACGCCCACCGAGGCACGATGCGGTTTGGATCATGGCCAGCACAAATGCAGCAACCCGAAGAGGTGTCGCCCATCCCGGCGCACTCTGTGGACGGTTGCCCAGGTTACCGATCGGTAATATGCTGATGTTACCGACGGGTAGGGAGTGGTCGTGGGGCACTTCAGAAGCAACCTGCGCGACATCGAGTTCAACCTCTTCGAGGTCTTCCGCATCCAGGAACACCTGGACAGGGGTCCGTTCGAGGGCGTCGACCGCGACGTCGCGCGCGACACCCTTCGCGAGCTCAACACGGTGGCCACCGGCCCGCTCGCCGCGTCGTTCACCGACGCAGACCGCAACCCGCCGGTCTTCGACCCCGCCACCCACGCTGTCACGCTGCCGCAGTCGCTGAAGGACGCCTTCCGCGTGCTCTGGGAGGGCGAATGGTGGCGCCTGGGCCTGCCCGTCGAGCTGGGCGGCTGCGGCATTCCGCCGAGCGTGCAATGGGCGGCCGCCGAGCTGATCCTCGGCGCCAACCCGGCCGCGTTCATGTACATGTCGGGCCCCGGCTTCGCCGCCATCGTCCACCGCAACGGCACCCCCGAGCAGCAGCGCTGCGCCGAGCTGATGATCGAGCGGGGCTGGGGCGCCACGATGGTGCTCACCGAGCCCGACGCGGGCTCCGACGTCGGCGCGGGCCGCACCAAGGCCGTCCGCCAGGCGGATGGCTCGTGGCACCTGGACGGCGTGAAGCGGTTCATCACCTCCGCCGACCACGACCTCACCGAGAACATCGTCCACCTCGTGCTCGCCCGCCCCGAAGGCGCGAAGCCCGGCACGAAAGGCCTCTCGCTCTTCCTCGTCCCCAAGTTCCACTTCGACCCCGCGTCGGGTGAGCCGGGCGCGCGCAACGGCGTGTTCGTCACGAACCTCGAGCACAAGATGGGCCTCAAGGCGTCCGCCACCTGCGAGCTCACGTTCGGTCAGCACGGCGTCCCTGCCGTCGGCTTCCTGCTCGGCGAGGTGCACAACGGCATCGCCCAGATGTTCCAGGTGATCGAGTACGCCCGGATGATGGTCGGCACGAAGGCGATCGGCACCGCCTCCGCGGGCTACCTCGCCGCGCTGGAGTACGCCAAGGAGCGCGTGCAGGGCGCCGACCTCACGCAGATGCTCGACAAGTCCGCCCCGCGCGTCACGATCACCCACCATCCCGACGTCCGCCGCAGCCTGATGCTGCAGAAGGCCTACGCCGAGGGCCTGCGTGCGGTGTACCTGTACACGGCCACGTGGCAGGACCGGATCCGGCTCGGCGACGACGCGAACATCAACACCGCCACGGCCGAGCGGGTGAACGACCTCCTGCTACCGATCGTCAAGGGCGTGGGGTCCGAGCGGGCCAGCGAGCAGCTCGTCCAGTCGTTGCAGACGCTCGGCGGATCGGGCTACCTACAGGACTACCCGATCGAGCAGTACCTGCGCGACTCCAAGATCGACTCGTTGTACGAGGGCACCACGGCGATCCAGTCGATGGACTTCCTCTTCCGCAAGATCGTCCGGGACAACGGCGCCGCGCTGGGCGTCGTGGTGGGCGAAATCGGGGAGTTCCTGGCGGCCGAGGCGGGCAACGGGCTGCTGAAGGAGGAGCGCGGGCTGCTGGCCACGGCGCTCGCCGACGTCCAGGGCATGCTCGCCGCGCTCACCGGGCACCTCTTCGCGTCGGCCGCCGACCCGCGGGAGCTCTACGTCGTCGGCCAGCACACCGTGCGGCTGCTGATGGCGGTGGGCGACTTGCTCGTCGGTTGGCTGCTGCTGCGCCAGGCCGAGGTCGCGCTCGCGGCCCTTGGCGGCAAAACCGGCCGCGACCAGGCGTTTTACGAGGGCAAGGTCGCGGTGGCCCGGTTCTTCGCCGCCACCCAGCTCCCGTTGCTCACGGCCCAGCGCGCGATCGTCGAGCACGCCGACAACAGCCTGATGGACGTGTCGGAGGCGGCGTTCTGACCCGGGAGGTCGTGCGCGGATAACGTTGCCCAGGCGACGTTATCCGCGCACGAGCGCGCAGCGCTCAGCCCGCGATGTAGCTCTGGAGCTGCTCGCGCTCGGTCTCCAGCAGGTCGATGCGCGCCTTCACCAGGTCGCCGATGCTGACGATGCCCACGAGCGTGTCCTTCTCGACGACCGGCATGTGCCGGAACCGGCGCTCGGTCATGATGCGCGCGAGATCCTCGATCTTGTCGGTGGGTCCGCACGTGGTGACGCTGGTGGACATGATGTCGGCGACGTGCAGCTGCATGAGCCCGGCGCCGCCGAGGTGGAGGCGCCGCACGACGTCGCGTTCGGACACGATGCCGACGAGGCTTCCGGCGTCGAGCACCGGGAGCGCGCCGACGTTGTGCTCCGCGAGCGCGGCGACCAGGTCCGCCACCGTGGCCGTGGGATCCACCGTGGCCACCGCCGAACCCTTGCCACGCAAGACGTCCGCGATCCGCATGTCCTCGCCCCCGCTCTCATCGCCGTTGACTCCAGGCGAGGGTACGAACTGCGACCAGCGTCGCGAAAGGCCCGAACTACTGATCGTCACCGCATTCGATGATCGGCGACGGGTTGTACCGCACTGTGCGGGTCTCGGTGCGCGCTTGGCCGGTGCCGATGTCCTTCAGCGTTCGGGTGTCGGTGACCGTGAATCCCGGCGCGCCCTTGCTGGGCGTGCACTGCTCGCCGTCCGGGATCGTCACGGTCTTCGGGTCGGTCGGGTCGCTGCGCGGCCCGGTCGTCGACGTGACGTCGTAGCGCTTCGTCCCGTAGATCCGCACCGTGATCGAGCCGGGCGCCCACACTGTCTGGATCATGACCGCGGTGGGGTTGTCGTTGCGGAACTTGAGGTCGATGAGGTCGTCGAACACGGTCGCCTCGCGGCCTGCGGGGTAGCGGCTGATGTAGAAGCTGTGCTCCTTGTGCTCGACGTTGGTCATGCCCGCGAAGTACGCCGCGTTGTAGAGCGTGGTGGCGACCTGCGAGACGCCGCCGCCGATGCCGCGGGCCGGATGGCCGTCCTCGATGATCCCTGCCTCGATGTAGCCATGCGCGCCGTCGCGGGGGTTGGTGGCGGCGTTGAGGCTGAAGGTGGCACCCGGTTGGACGATCGTCCCGTTGATCTGATCGGCCGCGCGCTTGATGTTCATGCCGGAGTCCGCGGCGAACCCGCGGGTGGTGAATTCGCCGATGATCGCGGAAATGCCCAGCTTGGACAGGCCCTCGGTGGTGAGCTTCGCGGGTTGTTCGCCGTAGACCGCGGCCAGCTGGCGCGGCGCGGGCGCGGTGAGCACTGGGAGGAGCGCCTTCACGGTGGCGGGGTAGTCGACACCGCGGCCGTCCTGCGAGGGTACGACGACCGGGATGGTGCCGGTGAAGTCGAGCGTGGCGTCCCGGCCTGGGGTCTCCGAGGCGGCGAGCTGCGGCCGGAGCACCTTGGCGATGGCGTCCTGGTTGAGCTCGGGCACGAGGCCTGCCGCGGGATCGGGGCGAAAGGTGAGCGCGGCGGCGATGTCCTGCGGAGCGAGCGTGGCGCTGGTGTCGTTCTCCCCGGTGATCGTGATCGGCGCGGCCACAGCGGGCCTGGCGACCTTCGCCAGGACGTCGGTGACGTCGTTCGACGTCGTGGTGGGCTCGATCCGGCGGAGCGGCAGCGCGACCGGTCGGCCGGACGCCCAGTCGCGGGTCAACGCCGACGCCGCCGCGGGCACGTCGAGCTCCTGTCCGGCAACGGGCTGGACGGGCTGGGGGGTGGTGCCCTCGAAGCGGACGTTGCCCTCGACGGCAGGCTTGTCGAACGCGGGCTTCAGCTCGCTGAGCGCGGCCTCCAGAGCGGCAGGGTCCGACTTCGTGACGACGCCCGTCTCGCGGGTGGTGAAGAACGACGCAATGCGCGTCACCGGGTCGAGCGGCTGGTGCTCGGCCCGAGCGATCGTGGCGGGCCAGTCGACGGCGAGACCCGCCGTCTTGGCGTTGATGGTGCTGGTGGCATCGCCGACGGTGACGGGCACCGGGCGCGTGGTACGCGGCTCGATCTGCGCGCGGAGGGTCTGCTCGGCGTCGGCGAACGCGAGCCCGCCCACCGGGACGCCTTCGACCGTGACGCCCCGCGGGACCGAGCCGGACGACAGGGCCAAATCGCCGAGGTAGAGCAGGGCCAGGGCGGGGATGACGCCGCCCCCGACCAGCAAGGCTCGGCGCCGCCACGGCCTGATGGGGGACGCGGCGGGCTGGGCGACGGTCGGATCGTCGGGAGGCGGCGTCGTGGGCCGGGCGGCGAGTTGGACGGTCGGGGCCTCCGGGGCCTGGGTCGTCTCGGCCTCGGGGGAGGCGGTTCGGACGACGACGATCGGTGCGTCCGCCGGATGGGTGGCATCGTCGGCGAGGTCGGCCTCGGATGGCCCGCCTGGCGTAGCACGGTCCGGTTGGCCGTTCGGGCTCGACGCCGAGGCGGCCTCCTGGCCGTTGGGGGCGG
Source organism: uncultured Actinomycetota bacterium (assembly GCA_963736375.1). Taxonomy (GTDB): domain Bacteria; phylum Actinomycetota; class Actinomycetes; order Mycobacteriales; family Pseudonocardiaceae; genus Pseudonocardia. Next base: position 120,847 of record CAVTOL010000030.1, on the reverse strand, counting down.
GGTCGGCGGGCCACCCTGAGGCGGGCTGAGCGTCGGCGGACCATCTGTAGGCGTGGCGGTCGTCGTCGGGCGGGGTGCGGCGGTTGTCGGCGGCCGGGGTCGGTGTGATGGCGCGCGGCAGGCCGACGGTCGGTGCGTCTCCGCGGTCGACGGGTCGGGTGGGCTCCTCGTCCGAGCCTGTGGGGGGTCCCGGCGCGGAGTCGGCCGCCGGGCCGCGTGGCTCGGCCTCGGCGTCCCGCCCCGTGGTCGCTCCGCCGGGCGTCGACTGCCGCTCGGGCATGCGTGGGCTCCTCTAACCGATATTGAGAGCGCGAGCCGTCACAGGTACAGGCCGGTGCCGTGCTCGGCGCGCTCCGAGGCGACGGCGTGCAGCTCGCGCTCGCGCAGAACCAGATAGGTCTGGCCGTGCACCTCGAATTCGTACTGGTCGTCGCGCGCGAAGAGCACCCGATCGCCGGTCTTCACGATGCGGACGTGCTGCCCCACGCCGAACACCTCGCCCCAGACCAGCCGCTTGGCCACCTCGGCCGTGGCCGGGATGACGATCCCCGCGCCGCTGCGCCGCTCGCCGGATGCGTCGGCCTTGACCATCACCCTGTCGTGCAGCATCTGGATCTGGAGCTTGGCTTCTTGCACCGGTCCGATGGTATCGGCGTTGCCCGCGTCATCGCGGACCCGGGGCCACGAGAAGGCCCCGCGGTGCTGGCAGGTCGGGGGTCCGACAGCACCGCGGGGCTGTACAAGGATTCGGTCGGAACGGGCCCAGCGTTACCGCCCTACACCGCCATCGTCCAATTCACTCGAACGGTCTAGTCAGCATACCTGTGCGAGCAGGTAGCGGCCGAAATGCGGCACGGTGAAGGCGATCTGGCCGCGTTGAGCGGAGAACACGAGGCCCTTCTTCATGAGGCTGTCGCGGGCGGGCGAGAGCGAGGAGGCCCGCCGCTGCAGGTGATCGGCGATGCCCGCGGTGCCGATCGGCTCGTCGCGGCCGTCGGTGAGCTCGGCCATCGCGCGCAGGTACTCGCGCTCGGCCGGGGTGGCCCGCTCGAAGCGGGAGCCGAAGAAGCCGACGGCGAGCTCCGCCTCCGCCTCCGGTGCGGCCATCTTGACGTCGGCCGCGGTGATCGGCGACCGGACCGCGGCGTCCCAGCTGGCCTTGCCGTAAGCCTGGACGAAGTAGGGGTAGCCGCCGGACGCGGCGTAAAGGGCGTCGAGGGCGTCGGCGTCGAAGGTGGCGTCCTCGCGTTCGGCCGGGGCGAGGAGGGCGAAGTCGGCGTCGGCACGGTCGAGCTGCCCGATGCGGACGTAGGTGAAGAGGCGTTCCGAGTACGACTTCGAGGCCGAGAGCACAGCGGGCAGGTGCGGGAGGCCCGCGCCGACCACGACGAGCGGCGCGCGCGACTGCGACAGCTCATGGCACGCCGCGCACAGCGCCGACACGTCGTCGGGGCGGAGGTCCTGCATCTCGTCGATGAGGATCGCGACGCCGCTCCGCACATCCGACGCCAGCGCGGCGACCTCGGTGAAAAGCTCCACGAGGTCGATTTCGATGTCGCCGGAATCGGCCCGACCGGAGCGGACGGCGACGTCGATGCCGGGCTGCCAACGCTCGCGCAGCTTCGCGCCTTCGGGCGAGGAGCGGAGGGCAAACGCCTTGAGGACGCCCAGCACTTCGTCGACGCGGTCGAGGTCGGAATGGTGGACGGCGAGATCGCGGATCGCGCGGTGCAGCGCGGCCGAGAGCGGGCGGCGCAGGTCGGCCTCCGGCCGCGCCTCGATCTTGCCCGCTCCCCATCCCGCGCGGACGGCCATCGACCGCAGCTCACCGAGCAGCACCGTCTTGCCGACGCCGCGCAGGCCGGTGAGCACGAGGCTGCGCTCGGGGCGGCCGCGGGCGACCCGCTCGAGCACGATCTCGAACGCGTCCAGCTCGCGGTCACGGCCCGCCAGCTCGGGCGGCCGCTGCCCGGCGCCGGGGGCGAAGGGATTGCGTACCGGATCCACGATCGGACCGTATCGGGGAATCTTGGGCGAACCGTAGAACCGGCTAGCGAACGCGATGGCGTGTCGTCGATCGCCGATTATCGGCGATTCTCGGGTGTGGGCTAGAGAGTTTGAGAAAGCGCGATCTACGGCTGGCGCGTGCGGGGCGAGAGCAACTCGCACCGGCGTCGTGGTGCCCGCACCCGCGGCGCGACAGCGGCGCGGCCACGGCACGACAGCGGCGCGACAGCGGCGCGGCCACGGCACGACAGCGGCGCCACAGCGGCGCGACAGCGGCGCGGCCACGGCACGACAGCGGCGCGACGTCGGCGCGGCTACGGCATGGCCACCGCACGGCAGGCGCCGAGCAACGTCGGTAGGACGAAGAGCGTCCGCATCGGCGTCGCGGTGCTCGCGCGGCGCCGGCCCCGTGCGGCCGCGGCCAGACCAATGCGGCGACGGGAGCGGGCGTGCCCCGGCGTCGGGCAACGGGCCCAGGCCGTTCAGGCCCCTCTGCCGACCTAGCCCTCGATCACCCGGACGTCGGGTCGGGGACGGGCGACGTCGCCGTCGACGATCGTGGCTCCCGCGCGGATACGGGCCGTGCGCAGCTCGGGGACGCGCTCTTCGGCGGCGCGAACGAGGCGGTTGCGGACCACCCTGCGGACAGGCGGCAGCAGGAGCAGCAGGCCCGCCGCGTCGGTGACCAGGCCGGGCACGAACAGCAGCACACCGCCCGCGGCGACCAGCATGCCGTCGGTGAGCTCCGCGTGCGGCAACCGGCGCTGGGTGGCCGCCTCGGTGATGGCCTGCGCCGCGCGCACCCCCTCGCGGCGGGCGAGCCACATGCCGACCAGCGCACTGGCCAGCAACACGAGCAGCGTCCACCCGAGCCCGATCGCGGACCCGAGTGCGACCAGCGCAACGATCTCGACCACGAGGTACAGGAGGACGAACGGCATACCCCTACAACGCCGCAGGACCGCCAAGAGTTTCCCGTGTGGCCATCGGCGCGCCGAGATGGACACCATTGGGGTTCGATCTTGAGCAAACCCCGCTCAAGTCCATCTCGGCGACCGCTCGGCTAGAACGTCAGGGCAAGACCCGGGTCCTCCAGCAGGCGTCCAACGTCGGCGAGGAAGCGACTGCCCTGCTCGCCGTCGACCAGGCGATGGTCGAACGACAGCGCGAGCTGACACACCGTGCGCACGGCCAGCGCGCCCTCGACCACCCACGGCGCCTGCTTGATCGACCCCACGGCCAGGATCGCCGCCTCGCCGGGGTTGAGGATCGGGGTGCCGGTGTCGACGCCGAAGACGCCGACGTTGGTGATCGTGAAGGTGCCGCCGACGAGGTCTGCGGGTGGCGTCTTTCCCTCCCGTGCCGTCGCGGTCAGCTCGCCGAGCGCGGCGGCGAGTTGGGCCAGCGACAGCGTGTCGGCGTTGCGGATCTTGGGGACGATCAGGCCGCGCGGGGTGGCTGCGGCGATGCCGAGCTGGACGTGGTCGTAGTAGACGATCTCGCCGGCTGCCTCGTCCCAATGCGCGTTGACCTCGGGTGTGCGCCGCGCGGCCAGGCACACGGCCTTGGCGACGACCGCCAGCGGGGTGAGCCGGACCTCGGCGTACTCGCGGGTGGCACGGAGGCGGTCGCGCAGGGCCATCGTCTCGCTGACGTCGACGGCGAGGAACTCCGTGACGTGCGGCGCTGTGAACGCGCTCGCGACCATCGCCGCCGCGGTCGCCCTGCGGACGCCGCGGATCGGCTCGCGCCGCTCCCCCGCGACGGACGCCGCGACCGGGGCATGCTCGGCGGCTGGGCCGTGCCTGGTGGCCGTGCCGTTCACGTGCGCCTGCACGTCCTCGCGCGTGATGACGCCGTCGGCGCGCGACGGGATGACCTCGCGAAGATCCACACCCAGGTCTTTGGCGAGCTTGCGGACCGGCGGCTTGGCCAGCGGGACCGTCCCTGATGGCCGCGGCGGCGCGGCGGGTGGCGCGGCCGAGGTGGCCCCGGCCCCCGCCCGCGTCGAAGGAAGGGGCCCCTGCTGCGGCTGGGTTGGAGGAAGGGGCCCCTCCTGCGGCTGGGCCGGAGCAAGGGACCCCTCCTGCGGCTGGGCCGGAGGAAGGGGTCCCTGCTGTGACATGGGAGCGGGGGCCGCGGTACCGGTGCGGCGGGGGCGGCGGGTGACCGAGCCGGGGCGCGGCCCGTAGCCGACCAGCGTGGCGATCCGCCCGTCTACCCCGGCCTCACCGATCTTCGCCCCGCCTTCCTCTGACCCCGCCCCGGCGGGCGCGGTGCGGGCCGGGGCCGCAGCGGGAGACGAGCCCCCACCCCCCGGCTCGGCGGTCTCGATCGCCACGATCGGGCGGCCGACCGCGACCGTGTCACCCGGCTGCGCCAGCAGCGCGCCGACCGTCCCCGCGAACGGCGAAGGCAGCTCGACGGCCGCCTTCGCCGTCTCGATCTCGCACAGGATCTGGTTGACCATGACGGTGTCGCCCACCGCGACGTTCCACGTGACGATCTCGGCCTCGGTCAGCCCCTCGCCCACGTCCGGCATGGCGAACTCGCGCCTCATTGCGCCCTCCCACGTTGCGTAGTTCGCGGGTTTCGCATCGTCCTCACCACGCCAGCGAGCGGTCGACGGCGTCGAGCACCCGGTCGAGGTCGGGGAGGTAGTCGTCCTCGCACTTGGACGGCGGGTAGGGCGTGTCGAACCCGGTGACGCGCAGCACCGGCGCCTCCAGCGAGTGGAAGCACTCCTCCTGCACCCGCGCCGCCACCTCGGACGCCACCGACGCCTCCGAGGGCGCCTCCGCGACCACCACCAGCCGCCCGGTCCGCCGCACGGACGCGACGACCGGGCCGAGGTCGAGCGGCGACAGCGTGCGCAGGTCCACCACCTCCAGGTCGTGGCCGTCCTCTGCCGCCGCGGTCGCCGCCTCCAGGCACGTCTTGAGCACAGGCCCGTAGCCGACCAGCGTGAGAGTGGATCCCGGCCGCACGACCTGCGCGCTGTGCAGCGGCAGCGGGGTGGCGTCGAGGTCGACCTCGGCCTTCTCCCAGTACCGCCGCTTGGGCTCGAAGAAGATCACCGGGTCGTCGGAGGCGATGGCCTGCTGGATCATCCAGTAGGCGTCGACGGGGTTCGAGCACGCCACCACCTTCAGCCCGGGGACGTGCGCGAACAGCGCCTCCGGCGACTCGCTGTGGTGCTCGACCGCGCCGATCCCGCCCCCGAACGGGATCCGCACCACGACCGGCACCGGCACCCGGCCCTGCGAACGGAAATGCAGCTTCGCGAGCTGCGACACGATCTGGTCGTAGCCGGGGAACACGAACCCGTCGAACTGGATCTCGCACACCGGCCGGAAGCCGCGGATCGCGAGCCCGACGGCCGTGCCGATGATGCCCGACTCGGCCAGCGGCGTGTCGAGCACGCGCAGCTCGCCGAAGTCTTTCTGCAGCCCGTCGGTGACCCGGAAGACGCCGCCGAGCTTGCCGACGTCCTCGCCCATGACGAGCACCTTCGGGTCGCGCTCCATCGCGGCGCGCAGACCCGCGTTCAACGCTTTCGCCAACGTCAGCGCGGCCATCTCGCTCACGCCCCCTCAAACGAGGCGTGGTAGGTCAGATACGCCTCCCGCTGGGCCGCCACCAGCGGCGACTCCTCCGCGTAGACCTCCGAGAAGATCCGGTCGGGTGCGGGCGCGGGCATGTCCATGCAGAACTGCCGGAACCGTGCGGCGAGCTCGTCGGCCTCGGCCGCCACCTCGTCGAAGAACTCCTGGCCCACCTCGAGCGACCGGACGAGATGCACGCGCACCCGTTCGATCGGGTCCTTGAGCTTCCACAGCTCCAACTCGTCGGCGAGGCGGTAGCGGGTGGGGTCGTCGGAGGTGGTGTGCGCGTCCATCCGGTAGGTGAACGCCTCGACGAGCACCGGCCCGTTGCCGCTGCGGCACTCCTCCAGCGCCCAACGGGTGACGGCGAGGCACGCGAGCACGTCGTTGCCGTCGACCCGGATGCCGGGGAAGCCGTAGCCCTGCGCGCGCTGGTAGAGCGGCACCCGGGTCTGCCGTTCGGTGGGCTCGGAGATGGCCCACTGGTTGTTCTGGCAGTAGAAGACGACGGGCGCGTCGTAGACCGCGGCCCAGACGAATCCTTCGTGGACGTCGCCCTGGCTGGTGGCGCCGTCGCCGAAGAAGCAGATGGTGGCTTCTGCGTCGGGCCCTTCACCCACCTTGGACTCGAACCTCTGCCCCATCGCGTAGCCGGTGGCGTTCAGGCACTGGTTGCCGATCACGATCGTGTACAGGTGAAAGCGGGTGGCGCGGGAGTCCCAGCCGCCCTGGTCGGTGCCGCGGAAGATCCCCAGCAGCTCGGTGGGGTCGATCCCGCGGCACCAGGCCACGCCGTGCTCACGGTAGGAGGGGAACGCCATGTCCTGCGGCGCGAGCGCGCGCCCCGCCCCGATCTGTGCGGCCTCCTGACCGAGGAGCGGCACCCAGATGCCGAGCTGGCCCTGGCGCTGCAGGGCGTTGGCCTCGCGGTCGAAGCGGCGCACCAGCACCATGTCGCGGTAGAGGCCACGCAGCTCGGCCACGCCGATGTCCGCGGCGTACCGGTCGAACCGCTCGTCCGGCACCCGCTCGCCCTCGGGCGTCAGCAGCTGGACGCCACCCTCGTCGGTGGCCTTGAGCCCGGCCACGACCTGCTCGGGGGTGGGCACGGACTCCGGGGTCCAGGGTTGGGGTACGGACACGGGGGACCTCCTATGCTCGGCGGGCGCGCCCCGGCTCGTGGCCGCGCGGGCCCGGTTCCCGGCCGTGCGCGGTGCCCGATCGGAGCGAAGCACACGGCCCTACGCGCCATCCTGGCACGACCTCAGGCGGTCGCAGATGGATCAGGGCGTGGTGGGGTCCGGCGTGACCGGACCTGGCGTGACCGGGCCGGGCGTCGTCGGGCCAGGCCGGTCGATGCCCGCCGCCGACTTCGCCTTCTGAGCAGCGCCGGTGATCTGGCCGGAGTACTTGCCCTTCGTCTGCTTGTCGACGAAGGCGGCGGCCTGGTCGACGTACTTGGTCGCCTGTTCGGGGTTCTTCTGCGCATAGGCGCGCGCCGCTCCCGCGGCGGCCGCGAGCACGGCGAGCTTCTTGACCATCGACATCGGTGTACCTCCAGGGTCGCGAGAATGCGTCGGACCCACCGTATCCCGCGGTCTCACCCACCGTGACGTCACGCAACGGTGATCTCCCATCGGCGACACGAGTGGCAGCATGCGCATACCTATCCCGTCATCGGAGGAGATACCAGACGTGTTGGTCCGCACCCGAACGCTCGCCGTCGCCCTACTCGCCGTCGCGGTCGCGGGCTGCGGGGCAGGCGGCAACGGCAGCGGTGGCAGTGGTAGCAGCGCAGGCCAGGCCGGTGCGACGAGCGCCGCCGCCGTCCCCACCGTGCAGAAGGACGCCACGTTGGCCGCGCTGGTGCCGTCCGACGTCGCGTCCGACGGCAAGATCATCGTCGGGTCGGACGCGTCGTACGCGCCCAACGAGTTCGTCGACGCCGACGGCACGACGATCATCGGTATGGACGTCGACCTCGGCAAGGCCATCGGCCAGAAGCTCGGGCTGGAGGTGGAGTTCCAGAACAGCGCGTTCGACGGCATCCTGCCGGGCATCGCGGCCAAGAAGTACGAGCTCGGCATGTCGTCGTTCACCGACAACGCCGAGCGGGAGAAGCAGGTCGACATGGTCACCTACTTCTCGGCTGGCACGAAGATGGCCGTGCCGAAGGGCAACCCGGACGGGATCAAGATCGACGACCTGTGCGGCAAGACCGTCGCAGCGCAGCGCGGCACCGTGCAGGTCGACGACCTCACGGCGCGCAGCGACACCTGCACCAAGGCGGGCAAGCCCGCCATCAACATCGCGCAGTTCCAGGCCCAGACCGACGTCACGCTGGCGCTGACCGCCAAGCGGGCGCAGGCGATGCTCGCCGACTCGCCGGTCGTCGACTACGCCATCTCCAAGACGAACGGCCAGCTGGAGGCCGTCGGTGACGCCTACGACACCGCGCCGTACGGCATCGCGGTGCCCAAGGGCGACGGCAACTACGCCAAGGCGATCCAGGGCGCGGTGCAGGCACTGATGACCGACGGCACGTACAAGGCGATCCTCGACAAGTGGAGCGTCTCCGGCGGGGCGATCACGACGTCGAAGATCAACGGCGCAGCGGGCTGACGCGTGATGGTCGCCGACCAAACCGAAGCCGGGCCTGCTCGTCCGCTCCAGGCCGTGCCGGTCCGGCACCCGGGCCGTTGGGTCGCGGTCGCCGTCATCGCGGTGCTCGTCGCGATGCTGGTGCACTCGTTCCTGACGAACCCGAACTTCGAGTGGGACGTCGTCGGCCAGTACCTGTTCTCCGACCCCGTGCTGCGCGGCCTGCGCAACACGCTGATCCTCACCGTGCTTTCGATGGCCATCGGGATCTTCGGCGGCGTGTTGCTCGCGGTGATGCGGCTGTCGCCCAACCCGGTGCTCGCGGGCACGGCGGCGGTCTACATCTGGCTGTTCCGCGGCACCCCCCTGATCACCCAGCTGATCTTCTGGAACTTCCTCGCATCGCTCTACCCACGCCTTGGCCTGGGCATCCCGTTCGGCCCGACGTTCGTCTCGGTCGACACCAACGCGCTGATCTCGGTGTTCACCGCGTCGCTGCTCGGCCTGGGGCTCAACGAGGCCGCGTACATGGCGGAGATCGTGCGCGGCGGCATCCAGTCGGTCGACCCCGGCCAGAGCGAGGCGGCGGGGGCGCTGGGGTTGTCGCGCACGCAGACGCTGCGGCGGATCGTGCTCCCGCAGGCGATGCGCGTGATCGTGCCGCCGACCGGCAACGAGACCATCTCGATGCTCAAGACGACCTCGCTCGTGGTCGTCATCGCGTATTTCGAGCTGACGGTGGCCGTGCAGACCATCTACTCGCGCACGTTCCAGACGATCCCGCTGCTCATCGTCGCGGCACTGTGGTATCTGGCCTTGACGTCGGTGCTCTCGGTAGGGCAGATGTTCATCGAGCGCCGGTTCGGGCGCGGGTTCGCCGTGGGAGGCCCCTGATGACGGCTCAGCTGACGCCGATGGTGCAGGCGGAGGACGTGCACAAGAGCTTCGGGTCGACGGAGGTGCTGTGCGGAGTCGACATGGTCGTGCAGCCCGGCGAGGTCGCGTGCGTGATCGGGCCGTCCGGGTCGGGCAAGTCGACGTTCCTGCGGTGCGTCAACCACCTGGAGCGGATCAACGCGGGAACGATGCGGGTCGACGGCGAGCTGATCGGCTACCGCGAGGCGAACGGCAAGCTCTACGAGCTGCGCGAGTCCGAGATCGCCCGCCAGCGCAGGCACATCGGCATGGTGTTCCAGCGCTTCCACCTGTTCCCGCACATGACGGCGGCGGAGAACGTCATGGAGGGGCCGCGGACCGTGGCGCGGAAGTCCCGCGGCGCGTGCCGCGATCAGGCCACGGCGCTGTTGGAGCGGGTGGGGTTGGCCGACAAGCGGGACGCCTACCCCAACCAGCTCTCCGGCGGCCAGCAGCAGCGGGTGGCGATCGCGCGGGCGTTGGCGATGGAGCCGCGGCTCATGCTGTTCGACGAGCCGACCTCGGCGCTGGACCCCGAGCTGGTGGGCGAGGTGCTCGACGTCATGCGGCAGCTCGCGCGCGAGGGCATGACGATGCTCGTCGTGACGCACGAGATGGGGTTCGCCCGCGAGGTGGGCGACACGTTGGTCTTCATGGACAGCGGCCGGATCGTCGAGTCCGGCCACCCGCGTGAGGTGTTGGCCAACCCCCGCGAGGTCCGCACGCAGGCGTTTCTCTCCAAGGTGCTGTGAGCGGAAAAGAGCGCCTGAGCACTCGTTTCCGCTCACGAGGGCACGGCGAGGTCCGGGACAAAGCCGTAGCGCAACGCCGCGACCGACGTCGGCGGGGTGAGCACGGTCAGCGGGCCTGCCGGGCGCGCGACGGGGTCGTGCCAGCCCGCGAAGGAGAACGCGTACAGCCAATCGCCGAGGAGGAGGCGGGGCCCTTCGGTGACCACGACCGTGCCGTCGGGGAGGTCGATGCCGTCCCACGTGCGCCGGTCGTGCGCGCGTTCCGCCGCCAGCCGCCGGTTCAGGTCACCGGCGCGTTGGGGCCTGCCAAGCGCGGCCGAGACGGCCTCCCGGTAGGCGAGGTAGTCCGCGTGCCTGCACTCCCCGCACGGCCGGTGCCCGGCCGCGAGCGCCACGGCGTCGTCGAGGAAGAAGAGCGGCGTCCAGCGACGCGGCCGGGTGAGTCCGACGCGCCGCCCACGGAACGCCGTCCGACAGATGATCCACAGGATGCCGCGGTGGTGGCGGACGAACCGGCCAGCGTCGTCGACGAGGCAGCCGCGGTTGCCGGTGAACCGCCCCCGCTCCGGCACGGCGTGCAGCGCGCCGAACGGGTCGACGCGGTTCGGCAGCGGCACGCCGCCATCGTGCGCCGCCGCGCTCGTGAGTGGAAACGAGTGCTGGAGCACTCGTTTCCGCTCACAGGTCAGGCGGTGAGGCAGGCGCACACCTCGGCGGCGTTCCCCCCGGAGTGGGCACACATCGGCGCGCCGGAGAGCAGCAGCTCCAGACGGCGGGCGAGCGCGTCGATGCCGAAGTGGGCGTGCGCGACCGCCTCGTTGTGGTCGGCGAGGGCGGGATCGGGGTCCGTGAGGTGGGCCCGCAGCGGCTCGGGGTCGTGGGCGTCGAACCAGCGGAAGCCGAACCGGGCGAGCTCCGCCGCCACCGGGAACGTCCCGACCGCGACCGGGCGGCGGTGCAACGCGGCCTCGATCAGCGGCAACCCGAACCCCTCCCACGACGACGGCATCGCCACAACGTCGCACGCGGCGTAGGCGGCGGGCATCCGCACGCCGAAGGGCAGCCGTCGCCGGTAGGGCACGCCGCCGCCCGTGAGCAGGGTGTCGAGCTCGGCCTGGAAGCCGTCCTCGGCCGGGCCGGTGAGCCAGTAGGTGCCGCCGAGGGCGGCGGTGAGGGCGAGCCCGACGTCGATGCCCTTACGCGCGATGGCACGTGTCGGCTGCAGCACGAGCGGCTCGTCGGCCACCTTGATCCGTCGCCGAACAGCCGCGCGTTCCTCGGGGCGGGGGCGTTCGGCGAAGCCGTGGTAGATCGTGGTGGCGATGATCCCGCGGCGGGCGGCGAGCGCGCGGCGGGCGAACTCGTTGATCGTGACGTGCCACCAGGCCGGGTCGTCGGGCGGCCAGCTCGTGAGGTGGGCATATTGCGCGCGCTCCCACGGCAGGTCGTGGTGGCGCAGCACGGCGGGGCGGCCGCGCAGGTAGTCCGCGAGCGCCTCGCCGACCGCGCGGTTCATCGGCAGCGAGCAGATGTTGTCGGCGACGACGAGGTCGGCGTCGCCGAGGGCCCTGGCCAGCTCGTGGCGCGACGGCGGGCGCCGGGATTCCAGCGCCAGGCCGCGGACGAGCACGTCGGGCCGCCCGCCGCCCGCGACCGTGCGCACCTGCATGCCGAGCTTGCGCAGCGCGCACACCCACTGGCCTGCGGTGACCGACACCCCATCGGCTCCGCCGAGCCGGTAGGAGACGATCGCCGCCCGCCGTCCGACCAGGTTCGACATGTGCTGATCGTCGCGGCGTGGCGTTACCCGCAGATTGTCGGCGTGTTGCAACGAAGGCCCACCCCTCACTCGAAGGTGTGCAACACGGCGGGTGATGTCGGCGATGCACGGATTGTGATCCGCGGATTGCTCGCCGTTGCGCCCGCCGCGCTGCTGGTCGCTTGCGGCGTACCCGCAGCTCAGCGCCCCTACGCCGAGGTTCCCAGCCGGACGGAAGCGGCCGTGGCGACGGAAGTTGCCGTGAGCCCGACGCCCGGTGCCGACGAGGTGCGGCCCGCAGCGGTGGGCAAGCGGGCACCCCGCTCGGTTGCCGCGCGGGCCCCGCGGCCTGCGACCGCGGCGTCGGAGGGCTGCAACCGCAACTACACGCCGTGTGTGCCCGACGATCCCGTCGACGTCGACTGCGCGGGCGGCGCGGGCAACGGCCCGTCCTACGTGACCGGGCCGGTGTGGGTCATCGGCAAGGACGTCTACGGCCTCGACGCCGACCACAACGGCATCGGCTGCGAGGCGGGCGCGGCGGCGTCCGCACCCGTACCGGAGGGGCCTGCGGCACCGCCCACGTCGCGACCCAGGCCGCGGCCGACCGAAGAGCCGCCGTCAACGCGGCCCGCGACGACGCTGACCCCGACCACGCAAGCGCCCCGCCCTGCGCCGACGTCCGAGCCTTCTGCGCCCAGCCCGTCGATCTGATCAGGCCCCGCTCGCGGGCGAGATCGTCGTGACGGGGGTTTTGAGCAAGATCGAAGCACGCTGGTGCCGACCTCGAGCGCCGATGACGCCCGATCGACGGGGCTCAGCGTGGTGTGCGGCCCATGAGGAAGAACTCCGGGTTGGGCCGCAGCGCCGTGAGGTGCGCCAGCCGGTTGGACATGGCGAACAACGCGGTGATCGCGCCGACGTCCCAGATCTCCTCGTCGGTGAGGCCCGCGGCCCGTGCGTCGTCGAGCTCGGCGTCGGTGAGCGACGCCGACTCCGCGGCGATGAGCAGCGCGAGATCGACGATCGCGCGCTCGCGCTGCGACAGCTCGACGCCGTAGGGGTTGGTGGCGACGCGGTCGGCGATCTCCGGGTCCTTGGTGCGCACGCGCAGGATCGCCCCGTGCGCGACCACGCAGTACGTGCAGTGGTTGGCGCCGGACGTCGCGACGACGACAAGCTCCCGCTCGGCCTTTGACAGGCCGTCGTCGGAGTCCATCAGTGCGTCGTGGTAGTCCAGGAACGCCCGCAGCTCGCGCGGGCGGCGGGCGAGCGCGCGGAACACGTTCGGCACGAAGCCAGACCTCTCCGCGATGGCCCCGATCCGCTCCCGCAGCTCGTCGGGCATGTCGGCGAGCTCGACGTGCCCGAACCTGCTGACCTCGTGCGTGCCCATGCCCCGACACTAGGCCGTATCGGGCGCGCCCGCGGAGGCTCCGGGCCGCGCAGGCAGGCCCGGCAGGGGATAGGCGATGCCAGGGGCCGTCACCGGCGCGGAACCGGCCGCGGGAAACGGCGTGGTGGGTGGCGATGGGGGGACCGCCTCCACGGCGGGGCGGGGGCCGCCGTTCGCCGCGGAACCGTTTGACCAGGTCGTCGGCTCGACGGCCGCGGATGGAGACCGCACATGGCGGCCGCGCGTGACCACCGGCAGGGGCGTTGTGGCGAGCCTCGCGGGTGGGGACGGCATCGGTGGCGGCCTGGACGGGAGCGGCGGTGCCACCTCTTCACGGGACCATCCCGGCGGCGCGGGCGGCGCGAACGGCGACGCGGACCGCCGCGCCCGCGCGGACGGCGGCGGTGCTGCGGCCTGAGGGCGTGACCGCTCCGGGGGCATGCGCGTGGGCGACGCTGAACGCTGCGGCGCTGACCGCAGGCCCTGCGCGGGTGGCAGCGGGCAGGGCGGGGGCGACGGGACGCCATGCTGGCTGGGCCGCGGCGGGGCGGCGGGCCGGACCATCCGGATCGGGGTGGTCGCGACATCCACCATCGCCGCGAGCACCCCCGTCCTGGCGGGGCGAACCGGGGCGGGCACGGCCCTCATCGCAGGAGCCTGCGGGGCGGGCCGCCGGGCCGACCGGGCGGGGGCGGGGAAGGCGGTTGCCCCGGCCCGAGCCGACGGGTGGTGGAGCGCGTAGAGCTGGGCGTAGGTCGGTGAGGTGGCCAGCAGCTGCTCGTGGGTACCGACGGCGCTGACGGCACCCGCCTCGAGCACGACGATCTCGTCGGCGTCGGTCACCGTGAGCAGGTCGTGCGAAATGATGATCGTGGTGCGCCCGGCCATCAGCCTGCGGAGCGGGGCGAGCACCCGCTGCCCCGACGCGGCGTCCAGCCCGGTGGTCGGCTCGTCGAGGAGCAGCACGGGCGCGTCGCGGATCATGGCGCGGGCGATGGCCAGCCGCTGGCGCTGGCCGCCGGAGAGCAGCCTGCCCCGTTGGCCGACCCGCGTGTCGTAACCGTGGTCGAGCCGCGTGATGAACCCGTGCGCGTCGGCGGCTTCGGCGGCGGCGCGCACCTCGGCGTCGGTCGCGTCCGGCTTGCCCCATCGGATGTTCTCCGCGACGGTGCCGTCGAAGACGAGCGTCTCCTGCAGCACCGCGCCGATGTTGCTGCGCAGGTCGGCGAGGGACAGCGAACGCAGGTCGCACCCGTCGAGGGTGATCCGGCCGCGGTCGGGGTCATAGCTGCGCAGCAGGAGCTTCGTCAACGTGGACTTCCCGGCGCCGCTTGCGCCGACGATCGCGATCTTGCGGCCGGGCGCGAGCCGCAGGTCCACCGCGCGCAGTGCGGGTTGGTCCGCCCCCTCGTAGGTGAACCAGACCTTGTCGAAGTGGATCGCGCCCGAGGCGCGGGCGATCCTGCGCGGCTGCTCGAGCTCGGCGACGGCGGGCTGCTCGTCGAGTAGCTCGATGATCCGCTCGGCACTCGCCGACGCCGCGAACACCATGTTCGAGAGACCGGCGAAGCCCTGGACGGGCCCGTAGAGCTGGCTCAGGTAGGCCAGGAAGGCCAGTAGACCCCCGAGGGTGATCGCGCCTCGGGCGAGCTCGTAGACGGCGACGGCCGTGACGGCGAGCACGCCGATGCACTCGACGATGCTGCTGAACGGCTCGAACAACGCCTCGAGTCGGATGGCGAGCATTTGCGCCGAGAAGGCGGCCCGGTTTTCTTCGGCGAACCGCTCCACCTCGTGGTCGGCCCGGTCGTACGCCTGAACGAGCGGGATGTTTCCGAGGTTCTCCTCGGCCACCGAGGTGATGGACCCGGATCGTCTTCGGCGCTCGCGGGACGCGTTCTGAATCCGGCGCGAGAATGTGCGGGACAGCAGCAAAAATGCGGGCGCGGCGATAAACGACGTCAGCGTTAGCTGCCAGTTCAGCAAGAACATCGTGCCCGCGAAGAACACGAGCTGGAACGCATAGGTCAGCGTCATGTTGACGCCGGTGAGCACCAGTTGTTCGATGGCGGCGATGTCGCCGGTGAGGCGGGACAGGATGTCGCCGAGCTGGCGACGTTCGAACCATCCGACGGACAGCCGCTGGAGGTGCGCAAAAAGCCGTATCCGCAGGGACATGACGAATCGCTCGCCCACCCAGGCCGTGAGGTACTCGTCGACGAAGCCCACCAGCCCACCGACCACGGTGAGCCCAATGTAGGCCAGCGCGACCGGTACGAACAGGTGGTAGTCGTGCGGGGTGAGCACGTCGTCTACCAGCACTTTGAACAGGTAGACGCTCGCAGTGGTGAGTGCGGGCGAGAGGGGGACGAGCAGCAGGCTCAGCAGCATCCGGCCGCGGAACGGGCGCGTGTCGGGCCAGAACCGCGAGAACATCGTGCGGATCCGGACCTGCGGTGCGTGCTCGGTCAGCGCCGAATTGTCACTCTCGGCGGTTTCGGTCATCAGACTCCGTCCCCCGACGGCTTCGCTCCCGCGATGGCGGGAGCGAAGCCTTTACCGCCTTTGTCCTACCTCAGCAGTGGTGCTTCTTCTTGTGGTGGTGGTGCGGGGGGTTGCAGTGGTGCTTCTTCAGGTGGCGCTTGCAGGGGTCGTCGTGCTTCGGGGCGCAGCCGTGGTGCGGAGCAGGCTTCGGCTTCGGCCCAGGATGGAAAATCACGTGGTGGTGGCTCATGATATGTCCTTTCTTTCCGATGGCGCGCCATCGGGGCGACGCACATCTGATACATCGCAGGCCGCTCGGCCGCCGTTTCGCTCGAATGCGGCTTTCACCGAAACGGCTCAGTAATCTCCCGTTGATGTCACCGTGAACGGAATTGCCGAGAAGACACGCCGACACGACAATGAGACCCGAATAGGTTGTCGTCCGATCGGGTGAGTATCGGTAGTCGTCCGGTGACGGAGGGTCAGGCCACCGTGATGTCCGGGCGCGGCTTCGGACGGGGCGCCATCGGCAGAACGTTCGTCCCGGCCGCGGTCCGGCCACGGATCACCGGGGCGGCGGCGCGCTCCAGCACGCTGAGCGCGCTCGGCCCCTGTCTGCGTTCGGCACCGGGCGGCACGACGACGATGAGCCGGGGCGCCGCGGCGGCCACCAGGAGCCGCTCAAGGCCGAGCCGGTGCGCACCGAGCACGATCACGACGTCGACGCTGTCGGCCTCCGGCATCGCGGCGAGCAGCGGCTCGATCGGCCGCAGACAGACGAATCCGAGCGCAGCCGGGTCGCGCTGGGCGAGCGCAACCCAGGCGGCCGCGAGCCGCGGGGCGTTCGCCTGCAGCCGGTCGAGCAGCGCGATCTGCCGCCGCGCGTCGTGGGCCTGCCTACGGGCGGCACCGACGGCATCGACGGCGGCGGCGTAGGCCGTGGCGTCGTGCGCACGCAGGGCCCGGACGGCGGCCTCGTGCTCGGACGTCGGCACGAGCGTGGGGCAGGCGGCGGCGAGCTCCTCGGCCATGCGGTCGAGCCGACGGCAGGCATCGATGTGCGTGCCGTGCTCCGCGTAGTGGAGGATCGCGGCGGCCACCTGCTCGGCGGTGTCGACGTCGGGCACGGCGAGCGGGGAGTCCTCGGCGAGGAAGAGCACGTCGTGGCGCAGTGCCCCGACCGAACGGGCCGCGGCGGCCACCCGGACCAGCCCGTCGGCCAGCCCGGCGAGCTCCCGCTCGTCGCGGGGGGCGGGGATGCCGATGGCGATGCAGCCAAGGTCGATGCGCGCGAGCCGCTCGCCGAGCTCGAGGTGTTCGACGCCGCGGCGCACGTCCTCGGCGGTCTGCGGTGTCCTTCCGTCGACGCGCAGCAGCCGCAGGACCGGCATGGCGTCGCGGCGTTCGGCGGGCGCGCGCAGGTAGGCACGTGCGCGGCCACCACCGAAGAGGAACTCGCCGTAGCGGCGCAGGATCGACAGCGCACCCGGCGGCAGCGGTGCCACCACGGTGACGGACGGCAGGTGCCGAGCCCGTTCCAGAGCGCCGACGGCCTGGGCGGTGTCCTCGAGCAGCTGATCGAACGCGGGCCGGTGCCGGGAGTAGATGAGCTCGCCGAGCAGGTCCCACGCCCACTGCCGGTCGGCGCGCGGATACATCGCACGCATCGACCGATGCACGTAGCGCGCGACGGACGTGACGGCCTCGCGGCGCACGCGATCGATCCCGGCGAGCAGCTCGGGCACCATGGCGGCGGCGGGCCCCGGTGGTGCGGTGGTCTCGGCTCGGGCGCACAGCTCTGCGACCTCCCCGGGATGCGGTACCCGGTCGGTTGGGGGCAGCTGCTGGCGGGCGCGCGCGGCGCGGTCGGCAGAGCCCGTGACGAGCAGCCTGCGCAGCTCCCGCAGCTCGCTCGGCGAGAGGTCGGGGAGGACGTCGAGCCCCCTGTCGACGACATCGGGGCGCAGCGCCGCCCGTACGTCGGCGAGTTCGGCGGCGGTGGCGGCGGTGACGAGCACGCGGCGGCCATCGCCGACCAGCGCGGTCACCGCACCGGCGACCGCGGACGCGTCGAAATCCTGCAGGATCGCGAGCGCCGAGACGCGCATGGCTTCGACGACGGTCGCGGCGTCCTCGGCGGGTTTGCGCGGCGCGGGGGCGCCGGTAAGGGTGGCGGCGAGCGCCTCGGCGAGGTGGCGGAGGCCGGGCGGGGACCCGGCCGCGGCGATCGTGCGCCTGATCTGCTCACGGGCCTTGGCGGTGGCGTCGTCCGAGCCCGCCGCGGCGAGGCGTTCGACGAATACGGCGAGATCGTCGGCGGTCTCGTCCGGGCCCTGCACCACCTGGTCACCTCCGCTGCCGTCACCCCGTCATGGCAACGGTCACCCTTTGTATCGTGCTAGTCGACAGAATGTTGCACGCCGACCGGGCTACCCGGCAACGTCCGGACGCCGAAATGGTCACCCACCGCGCCGTCCGGCCACTCCGTCGAGTGAGGACTCGGTGACGCACGGGCGAACGCAGCAGCGGACACACTGGACGGGCCAGCGGTATGCAGGCGCCGTCCAGTGGTCGTCCGCGCTGCTCGAAACGGTTCAGTCGGCGGTTCCGGCCACGGCGGCGGCTACCGGGCGCAACCGCTCCGAACCCTCGTCGGCGTGGTAGTCGGCCGGATGGGTGGCGTCCGCACCCTCGGCCACGTGGCCCGCCCGCACGGCCACGGTGACCAGCACCGCGACGACCAGGTTGACCACCAGCGCGACGAAGCCGACGTAGACCTGCATAGGCGACCCTGCGAACGGGTGCCAGCCCAGCAGCGTGAGCTTGTCGAACGTGAGCGCCGAGCCACCGAAGTGCGCCCGGCCGGTGGCCGGGTTCGGAATGAGCCAGAGGAGGTAGAGCCCGTAGCCCATGCCCGCCACCCAGCCCGCCACCAGCGCCCGCCGGTGCAGCCAGCGCGTGTAGAGGGCGATGGCCACAGCGGGCAGCGTCTGCAGGATGATCACGCCGCCGATCAGCTGCAGGTCGATGGAGAACTGCGGATCGATCGCCAGCACGAATAGCACCGCCCCGAACTTGACCACCAGCGATGCGAGCTTGGACTGGCGCGCCTCTTGCGCCGGCGTGGCGTCGCGCTTGAGGTACTCCTTGTAGATGTTGCGCGTCCAGAGGTTGGCCGCGGCAATCGACATGATCGCGGCGGGCACCAGCGCGCCGATCCCGATCGCCGCGAACGCGATGCCTGCGAACAGCGAGTTGAACTGGGTGTCGAACAGCGCCGGGACGATCGTGTTGGTGTCGGGTCGGCCGGTGGCGTTGTTGGTGATCGGCTTGACGCCCGCGGCGATCGCCACGTAGCCGAGCAGCGCCAGCAGCCCCAGCAGGAACGAGTACGCCGGAAGCGCCACCATGTTGCGCTTGAGCACGTTGCGGCCGCGGCTCGCCAGCACGCCCGTGATCGAGTGCGGGTAGAGGAACAGCGCGAGCGCCGAGCCGAGCGCCAGCGTGACGTATTGGAGCTGGTTGTTCGGCGTGAGCAGGATCGAGCCGGTCGGCTGGCCGGTGGCCGGGTTGGGCGTGGCCATCTTCTTCTGGGCCGCCGAGAAGATCACGTCCCAGCCACCGAGCTTCGCGGGCAGGTAGAGCACCGCGACCATGATCACCAGGTAGATGAGGATGTCCTTGACGAACGCGATGAGCGCGGGCGCCCGCAGGCCGGACTGGTAGGTGTAGACCGCCAGGATGACGAACGCGATGAGCAGCGGCAGGTGGCCGAGGAAGCCGCTCGCGTTGAGCCCCATCGTGCGCAGCACCGCCTCGAGGCCGACGAGCTGCAGCGCGATGTAGGGCATCGTCGCGACCAGGCCGGTGATCGCGACGAGGAACGCCAGCAGCGAGCTGCCGTAGCGGCCGCGTACGAAGTCGGCGGGCGTGACGTAGCCGTGCACCCGCGACACCGACCACATCCTTAAGACCGGCAGGAACACCAGCGGGTACAGCACGACGGTGTAGGGCAGGGCGTAGAAGCCCACCGCGCCCGCCCCGAACAGCAGCGCGGGCACGGCGACGAACGTGTAGGCGGTGTAGAGGTCACCGCCGACGAGGAACCACGTGATCCACGATCCGAACTTGCGCCCGCCGAGCCCCCACTCGTCGAGGTGGTCGAGGGTGCTGCCGCGTTGCCAGCGGGCGGCCAGGAAACCCATGACCGTCACCACGATGAAGAGCACCGCGAAGACGACGAGCTCCACCCAGTTCATCGCCGCGTCCCCTCGTCGAGCTCGTCGACGTCGGGGCTCTCGCCCGGTGCGTCCGGGTTCACCTCGTCACGGGTCTTGACGTAGACGACGCCCACCGAGACGACGCCGACCACGACCCACACGAACTGCACCCAGTAGAAGTAGGGCATCCCGAAAAGACGCGGCTCCAACATGTTGAACCACGGCGTGACCAGCATGAGGAACGGCAGGAGGAGCAGCAGGTTCCACGGTGAGAACCGCAGCCCCTGCCGCTCCTGCGGCGTCGACGACGACATGGCGGACCCTCCCAGCGCGGTGTGGACACGCGGGATCTTAAGTCCGTGCCGGACGCTCCGCCGGGTCTCGACTACATACCGAGACGGAGTTTCAACGCCTCCAGCTCGTCGCGCATGGAGCTCGGCAGCTTGTCGCCGACGCGGTCGAACCACTCCTCGATGAGCGGGATCTCCTCGCGCCACTCCTCGGGGTCGACGGCCAGAGCCGCGGCCACGTCGTCGGCGTCGACGCCGAGACCGGCGGTGTCGATCTGCTCAGGGGTCGGCACGTGCCCGACGGCGGTCTCGACGGCCGCGGCCTTGCCCTCGATGCGCTCGATGCACCACTTGAGGACGCGGCTGTTCTCGCCGAACCCGGGCCAGAGGAACCGGCCGTCATCGCCGCGGCGGAACCAGTTGACGTAGAAGATCTTCGGCAGCATGTCTGCGTCGGCGGACTTGCCGAGCTCCACCCAGTGCCGGAAGTAGTCGCCCACGTGGATGCCGAGGAACGGCAGCATCGCCATCGGGTCGCGGCGCACCTGGCCGAGCCCGCCCGCGGCCGCCGCGGTCTTCTCGCTCGACATGGTGGCGCCCATGAACGTGCCGTGCTGCCAGTCGAGAGCCTGCGTCACCAGCGGCACGGTGGTCTTGCGCCTGCCGCCGAACAGGATCGCCGAGATCGGCACGCCCTTCGGGTCCTCCCACTCGGGCGCGATGACGGGGCACTGGCCGATCGGCATCGTGTAGCGCGAGTTGGGGTGGGCGGCGGGCTGGTCCGATTCGGGGGTCCAGTCCTTCCCTGTCCACGACGTCAGGTGCTGCGGCTCGCCCTCCATGCCTTCCCACCAGACGTCGCCGTCGTCGGTGAGCGCGGTGTTCGTGAAGATCGTGTTTCCGGGCGCCATGGTGCGCATGGCGTTGGGGTTGGTCTTCCAGTTGGTGCCCGGCGCGACGCCGAAGAAGCCGAACTCCGGGTTGACGGCGTACAGGCGGCCGTCCTCACCGAAGCGCATCCAGGCGATGTCGTCGCCGATGGCCTCGGCGCGCCAACCGGGGATCGTGGGTTGCAGCATGGCGAGGTTGGTCTTGCCGCACGCGGAAGGGAACGCGGCTGCGACGTAGTACGCCTTGTCCTCCGGCGAGATCAGCTTGAGGATCAGCATGTGCTCGGCGAGCCAGCCCTCCTCGTGCGCGATGGCCGACGCGATGCGCAGCGCGTAGCACTTCTTGCCCAGCAGCGCGTTGCCGCCGTAGCCGGAGCCGTAGCTCCAGACCTCGCGGGTCTCCGGGAAGTGCGAGATGTACTTGGTCTCGCTGCAGGGCCACGCGACGTCGGCCTGTCCGTCCTCGAGCGGGGCGCCGACCGAGTGGACACATTTCACGAACTCGTCGCCGCGGTCGTCGAAGAGCGGCAGGATATCGGCGCCCATGCGCGTCATGATCTTCATGGAGACGACGACGTACTCGGAGTCGGTGATCTCAACGCCGAGCATCGGGACATCGGCCTCGGACGGACCCATGCAGAACGGGATGACGTACATCGTGCGGCCGCGCATGCACCCGCGGTACAGATCGGTCATCGTCGACTTCATCTCGGCGGGGGCGACCCAGTTGTTGGTGGGTCCTGCGGTGTCCGCGCTGGCGCTGCAGATGAACGTGCGCTCCTCGACACGGGCGACGTCATCGGGGTCGGAGACGGCCCAGAACGAGTTGGGCCTCTTGTCCTCGTTCAGCTTGACGAGCGTGCCCGCGGCGACGAGTTGCGCCGTGATGCGGTCCCACTCGGCGGCCGAGCCATCGCACCACACGACCCGGTCGGGCTGGGTCAGGTCCGCGACCTCACGCACCCAGGCGAGCAGTCGATCGTTCTCGGTCGGCGTCGCATCGAGCCCTGGTACGGTCGCTGTCGTCATGGCGCCCTTCTCTTCCGGGAATAACACAACACACCCGCCCGGCTCCGGTGCGGGTGTGTGGTGGGGTTTTGGTATTTCCCCAGGGTACCGGGGTTAAACAGGCCCCGAGCTGTCGTTCCACTCACAAAACCGATCAGGTAATCGATTCAGTGGGCCGGAAGCGTTTTCGGAGGTTGATACCTCAAACGGGCATGTCACGGGGGCGTTACCAGGGACGGGAGGCCGCGCGGGTAGGCGGTGGCCGCACCGGGTACCTGTCACCGCCTGCAGCCGTTGTGGCTGTCGGGTTCGCCCGTTTGCGCGTAGCGTCACGGTCAGCATCAGGAGTCTCGGGAGGCCACCACCATGACGGGAACTGCCCAGCTCATCGTGCTGCTCATCGTGTCGGTCATCTTGACGTTCGTCGTCGGGCAGCTGCTCGTCAGGGCGGGTGAGCCGTTCCTGTCCGAGGTGTTCCGCGACAAGGCGGTCACCCGGTCGGTGAACCTGCTCCTGTCGGTGCTGTTCTACCTCATCACCCTCGGCGTGCTGGCGATCATCTCGATCGTCGACATCGGCGAGCTGCAGGACCAGCCGCTGCAGAGCTTCGTCCTGCGGTTGGGCATCGTGCTGCTGGTCCTCGGCATCGCGTACGGCGTCTCCATGCTGGTGCTCATCCGCGTGCGGGAGCGGCGGAAGGCCGACACGATCAGCGAGCACGTCTCCGAGAAGCTGGCCGAGCGCGGCATCGACCCTCGCCCGGTGACCCCGCAGGAGTAGTAGCCCCGACCCGGTGAGGTCTGCGCTCTCGACACGGTGACTCGGGCATAGCGGCACGGTGACAGGCTGCCGGCCGTGACGTTGCTGCTCCCCTCGCCGTGCTTGGTGGTGCTGGCAGGCCCCGTCGCGTCGGGCAAGTCGACGTGGGCAGCGACCCACTTCCCGCCGTCGGCCGTCATCTCGTCAGACGCGCTGCGCGGCGTCGTCGGCGCGGGCGAGGACGACATCGCAGCGAGCGCGGACGCCTTCGCGCTGCTCGACGAGATCGTCGCCCGACGGGTGGCTCGCGGGCTGACCACCGTCGTCGACACGACCGGGATGGACGCCGACCGTCGCGCCCGATGGCGCATGCTCGCACGAGCGCGGGGGATGGCGTGCGTCGCGGTCGCCGTCGACACCGCCGCCTCCGTCTGCCGGGCCCGCAACCGCGCCCGACCCCACCCCGTGCCCGCCACCGCGCTGACGGCCCAGCTACGCGCCTGGCCCGCGGTCCGCGACGCGCTCGACGGTGAGGGCTTCGACCAGGTGCTACGGCCGGAACCCGTGCGCGTGGTGCCCGAGGCGTTCGCCCGCTCGGACGAGGCCGCCGAACGACAGCGGGACGAGCCGATCGGGCTGCGGTTCGCGCTGCACCTCTCGGCGTTTCCCGGCGGCGCGCCGACCCTGGCGCCGCGGCTCCGCGAGATCGCCATCGCCGCGGAGGAGGCGGGTTTCGACGCGATATACACCATGGACCACTTCCGCCAGATCCCCCAGGTCGGACGCGCGTGGGACGACTTCCTGGAGAGCTTCACCACGCTCGCGTGGTTGGCGGCCTGCACGTCGCGGGTGCGGCTGGGCGCGCTCGTCGCCGGTGTGACCTACCGCAACGTCGGGCACCTCGCGAAGATCATCGCAACCGTGGATGTGCTGTCCGGCGGGCGGGCGGTGTGCGGCCTCGGGCTGGGCTGGTTCGCCGCGGAGCACCGGGCGTACGGGTGGGCGTTCCCGTCGGTCGGGGAGCGCTACGCGCTGCTCGAGGACGCGCTCGCGGCGCTGCCCGTGCTGTGGGGTCCGGGTGGCAAGCCCTTCCGGGGCCGGGTGCTGGACCTACCCGACACCGCGGCCTACCCCCGACCGTTGCAGGAACGGGTGCCGATCGTGCTGGGCGGCGGGGGCGAGCGGCGCACGTTGGCCCTCGCCGCGCGCTACGCCGACGCGGCCAACGTGCTGGGCGACCTGCCGACCGTTGCCCGGAAGGCGGGCGTGCTCCGTGCACACTGCGCGGAGACGGGGCGTGAGGTGGCGTTGTCGCATCTGACGACCGCGTTGGTCGCGTGTGATCCCGCCGAACTCGACGCGCTGATCGCTCGGCATCGCCCGCGTGGCGGGGACCCGGCGCGATGGGCGGCGGCGATGCACGCAGGCACGACCGATGATCAGATCGGCCGGTTCAGGGAGCTGGCCGAGGCCGGGGTGGGGGAGGTGGCGGTGCGGCTGGTGGACCTGGTCGATGCCGAGCCGCTGGCCCGGATGGCGCCCGTCATAGCGGCGTTCCGCTGACCCGCATCGGGGGCCGCCGCGGGCAGGTTGTACCGGGGGCTACCTGCCTAGCGGGCGGAGGCGCCTGCCGTGGCGGGGCGGGCGATCACGGGGAGCGGGACCGGGAGCCGGTGGACCGTCACGTTCCAGTAGCGGTTCTCCGGGTCGGCCGAGCGCCAGGCGTTGGCCAGCCGGGTGGCCGCCTCGGCGTCCATCTTGCGCCGCGGGCGCGGGCGCATCCAACAGCGGCTGCGAACCTCCTTGTCCAATGCCCGCCAGGCCTCGTCAGCGGTGTTGTGGACGCTGACGCTTGGCGGTCCCTCGCCGTCACCGACGAGCAATGTGTAAGCACTCACCACGTCGAACGACACGGTTGGGCTCCTTCTTCTCATGAGAACCGCGCGTCGTTGCGCACGTCCAGTCAACGGCATGTGCACGGTCGAGGTACGGATCGCCACGCCGTCGTGCGACGGACGGTGGCCTGGCGACCGCCGAACGTCAGGCGTTCGAGGCGGACGGATGGGGAGATTTCGCCGAGCGGTGGGCCCTCAGCGTTTTCTAGCGGCCCTGTGACACCGACGACATGAAGAACTCGGGCACCCGCACCGGAGGCATCGCCGCCCTCGTGAACCAGTCTTTCCACTCCCGCGGGAGCGTTCGCTCGGTCGCGCCGACCTGCGTTGCACGGCGGAGCACGTCGAGCGGGGAGTAGTTAAACCGGAAGTTGTGGTCGACTTCGGCGACGACCTCACCGTGTTCGACCAGGTAAACGCCATCTCGGGTGAGCCCGGTGAGCAACAGCGTGGTGGGGTCGACAGGGCGAATATACCAGAGGCAGGTGAGCAGGAGGCCGCGATCGGTGGCGGCGACGAGATCGTCGAGCGAGCCGTCCGCACCGCCCGTGAGCAGCAGGTTGTCGCCAGGAGGCGCGAACGAGGTGCCGAACTCGGCAGCCTCGGCACGGGAGTAGGCGAGCTCTGTGATGACGCCCTCACCCACCCAGTCGACGCGGCGGGTGGGCGCGCCGTTGTCGAAGACGCTGATGCCCTCGCCCGAGCGGGTGGTGGTGAGGAACGGCTCGTACTCCAGCCCTGGCGCCTCCGGATCGCAGGCCAGCGTGAGCGGCAGGTCGGTGAGCCGCTCGCCGACGCGCAGCCCGTCCGGCCCGGAGAGCGCACTGCGCCCCTCCTGCGCGGCCCGCCCGTCCATCGACCAGGCCAGGTAGATCATGAGATCGGCGACGGCGGACGGCGGCAGCAGCGTGTCGTAGCGGCCCGCGGGCAGGGTGACCCGCCTGGCGCCCCACTCCAGCCGGTGCGCGGCGGTGGCGGCGAGGGCGGCGACGTCGATGTCGGTGAAGTCGGCCGTCGACACGCCCGCCCACGCCGACGAGGCCAGGTCGGGCGTCTTGACGTTCAGCTCGACCGAGCCGGTGGGCTGCACCCAGCGGCGGCGGATGCCGGTGGAGGTGCCGAGCCAGGTCGTCGTGATCTCGTGGCTGGCGAAGCCGTAGTGCCGCTGTGGGCCGTCGAAGACCGCGCCGAGGTCACCCGCGAGCCTCTCGAAGACGCCGATGGTGGTGCCGTCGGCGGGCTCGGCCCACGCGGCGTCGTCGGCGGTGGGTTCCGGCAGCGGCGCGGCGTCGTCGGCGGGTCCGGCGGCGCGGGCGGCGGCTTCGGCGGCGGCGACGAGCTCGGCAGGGTCGGTCGCGGCGGCCGTGCCGACGACGCCCGCGGCCACCCCGCCCTCCACCGCCACGAAGGCCATCACCGTGACGCGCATGGCGGTGCTGTGGCCGTTCGTCGTCATGGTCGAGTTGGCCCAGCGCAGGACGGCCTCGCTGGTCTCGCGGACGAGCACCGCGCAGCCGTGCAGGTGCGCGGCGGCCGCGAGCGCGCGCTCGACGATCTCCTGCGGGGTCACCGGCTGCCCCTCGTGAGCGAAAAACATGGTGGGCACAGTGTTATTCGCGCACGACCGTTCACCGGCCCTCCTCCCGGGTGTTGAGCACGTTGACACCGCGGAAGCGCGCCGACGGGCACCCGTGGCTCACAGCGGCGACCTGTCCCGGCTGCGCCTTTCCGCAGTTCATCGCGCCGCCGAGCACCCAGGTCGACGCGCCGCCGAGACCGTCGAGCGAGCCCCAGAAGTCCGTCGTGGTGGCCTGGTAGGCGACGTCGCGAAGCTGGCCCGCGAGCCTGCCGTTCTCGATGCGGAAGAACCGCTGGCCGGTGAACTGGAAGTTGTAGCGCTGCATGTCGATGGACCATGACTTGTCGCCGACCACGTAGATGCCGCGCTCGACGCCCGCGATCAGCTCGTCGGTGGTGGTGTCGCGGGTGGGCTCGGGCTGCAGCGAGACGTTGGCCATCCGCTGGATCGGCACGTGGTGCGGGGAGTCGGCGAAGGCGCAGCCGTTGGAGCGGGTGAGGCCGAGGCGGGGGGCGAAGGTGCGGTCGAGCTGGTAGCCGACGAGCACGCCCTCGCGCACGAGGTCCCAGGCGGTGGTCTGCACGCCGTCGTCGTCGAAGCCGACGGTGGCCAGGCCGTTGGCGATCGTGCGGTCGCCGGTGATGTGCATCAGGTCCGAGCCGTAGCGCAGCGTGCCGAGCTTGTCGGGCGTGGCGAAGCTGGTGCCCGCGTAGGCGGCCTCGTAGCCGATGGCGCGGTCGTACTCGGTGGCGTGCCCGACGGACTCGTGGATGGTGAGCCAGAGGTTGGTCGGGTCGATGACCAGGTCGTACGGGCCCGCGACCACGCTCGGCGCCTTGACCTTCTCGGCGAGCAGCTCGGGAATCGTCGCGAGCTCGGCCTCGAAGTCCCAGCCTTCGCCGGTGAGGTACTCCCAGCCGCGGCCCGCGGGTGCGGCGAGCGAATCCATGGTCTCGAAGCCGCCGGAGGCCCGGTCGACGGCGGTCGCGGTGACGGTGGGTGCGATGCGCACCCGCTGCTGAAGTGCCGAGGTGCCCGCGAGGTCGGCGTAGAACTTGCACTCGCGGACCTGGGCGACGCCCGCCTGGACGTGGTCGACACCGTCGGCCGCGAGCAGGCGGCGTGACCACTCGGTGAGCAGGGCGACCTTGTCGCGGGTCGGCACGTCGAACGGGTCGAGCGTGTACGCGGAGACCCACACGGCGTCGGCGTGGACGGGCTCGGCGGCCCGCTCGACCCGCTCCCGCGCGACCGGGGCGAGGGTGCGCGCGACCTCGACGGCCTGCTCGGCGGTGGCTGCGGCGCGCTCGGGGGTGAGGTCGCCGTGGGAGGCGAAGCCCCAGACCCCGTCGACGAGCACCCGCACGGCCAGCCCGACCACCGTCTCGTCGACGACGCCGGTGACCGACCCGTCGCGCAGCGAGATCGTCTGGGTGAGGATCCGCTCGATGCGGACGTCGGCGTGTTGGGCGCCGCGGTGGCGGGCGCGATCGAGCGCGGCGTCGGCGAGGGCGGCGAGCGGCAGGGCGCGGAACTGCGGGTCGACGCGGTCGAGCATGGGCTCCAACCTAGAGCGCGGGCCCCCGCGGCCAGCAGGCCGCATCCAGCAGCGGCGAGCGCTGCTCACGTCAGGTCATCGAGCACCTCCACCCGGATCACGCCATCGGGCCCGAGCTGGAGGAGCTGGTCGACGACGCCGTCGGCGTTGAGGTCGGTGCCGAAGACCAGATCCACGCCGTCGTCGACGAGGTTGGTGTCGAGGCGGCCGTCGCCGTCGGTGTCGAGGACGAGCGGAGCGGTGGCGAGATCTGGCACGTCGCGGGGGTCAAGCACGGGCCACCGCCCGCGGCCCGGCGAGCGCGAGCAGCTCGGCCTCGACGGCGGCGCGGCGGCGTTCGACCGCGGCGTCGAGCTCGGCCGCAGCCGAGCGCTCGAGCTCGAGCAGCATGCGCTCGACGTCCACGCGCAAGGTGGCGCGCGCCTGCGCGAGCATTCCCTCCACCTGGCGGCGCAGAACAGCGCGCTCGGCGCCGCCCCGGCGGGTGAGCACGGCGACGGCAACGGCGGCCGCACCGACGCCGACGGCGACCGGTGCGAGCGCGGGACCGCCCCACACCGGCAGCCCGACCAGCGGCATCGCCGCCAGCAGGACCAGCGCCACCCGCCAGACCGCGAGCCCCTCGGCCGCGCCCGCCAGCCGCGGCGCCCGCACCGGGGCCGCAGGCACGCCGTCGAGCACGGGAAGCCGCGGCCCCGGGAGGGTGGGCCAACCCTGACCGAGGTCGAGCCGCCGGGCGGCGGCGATCCGGCGCAGCGCGGGCGCCAGCTGAGCCAGGGTGGCGGTGTGGACCCGGATGGCGAGCGCATCCAGCGCGGCCGGAAGACGGGCGGGCAGCGCGCGGCCGACCGCGCGCTCGGGATGGCTCGCGTGCGCCCCGACTTCGCCTGCGAGATCGGCGAACGCCACCGCGGCCGCGTCGGTGGCGACGATGCGCGCCAGCCCCAACTCGGCCCGAAGCTCCGCGCGATGCGTGCCCCCCAACGGGCCTTGCTCGGCACGCAGCTCGGCCCGACGGGCACGGACTGCCTCGGCGTAGCGATCGGGCATGGTCGGCACCTCCGCCCGCGACTGTGCCCGCCCCGGACGTCATCCGGGGCGAGCACGGGAGAACGCTTTGCAGGTGTGAACGCCGATCACCCGGACGGCGGCGTCTGCTCCGCCTCGGCCACCAACCGTGCGTAACGCGTGCCCGCCGCAAGGAGGACGAGCCCGGCACCGAGGAACGCGGCGACGCGAGCCAGGCCGTCGAGCGCGACGAGGTCGAACAGCACCAGCTTCGCGACGGCCGCGGCGACGAGCACCAGCCCGGCCACCCGCAGCGCGGGCCTGCGCAGCCCGCGGGCCAGCAGGATCAGCGCGGCGACCGTCCACGAGACGGTGACGACGGCGTGGCCTGCGGTGAAACCCAGCGACGTGGGCGAGACCAGGAGGGCCGCGTTGACGACCACCCCCGCCGCCCCGTAGAGGCCGACGAGCCCGATCGGCGCCCACACGGCGGCGCGCGCGGCGTCCGGGCGGATCCAGCCCAGCCGACCGCCCGCCACGAGGAGAGCGGCGGCGAGGGCGAGGATGAGCGCGTTGGCCGCGACGGCGGTGACGAGCTCGGGCAGCGCAGGGGCGACGGCAAACTGCACCAGCGTGGCGATCGGTGCATCGTCCTGGATCGCGGCGAGCCAGCCAAGGCCGCCGAGCACCAGCGCCGTGACCATGGCGAACCGGCTGCGCAGCCCGAGCGCGAGCAGCGCGGCGACGAGGGCCTCGCCGAGGATCGCGAGGACGGCCCCGGTGCCGTCGAGGCCTGCCACGGTCGCCGTGAGCAGCGCGGTGACCGCCGCGACACCCGCGGCCACCCGAACGGGGCGCGGGGTCGACCGGAGAACGGCGAGGAGCCCGAGCGCCACCGCCGCGCCGCCCGCGAGGAGCGCGCCGCGCCAGCCGTCGAGGATCGGGGCGCCCGCCAGCGCGGGGAGGACCGCCGCCGCGACGACCGCCGCGATCGAACCGACCCACATCCGCGGGCTCGTCCCCACAGACGGATGCGGCTCGCCGCCGGACAGGGCGCCCACACCTCCGGTGGCGGGCGGGACCGACGACGCGCCCGCACCCCTCGTGGCGGGCGCGGCCGTCGAGCGGTCCGGCGTCCGCCGAACCGCGAGCGTCGCGGTGACGAGCGCGACCACGAGCACGGCCGCGGCCACCCCCACGACGGCGAGGACGTCCTGCTCCACGACGACCGCGCGGATCCCGTACAGCACGGGTCCGGCCGCAGCCAGCAGCATCAGCACCGCCCACCGCCTGCGCAGTACGACGAGCAGGGCGGCGAGCTGGAGCACGAGGACCAGCGCGGCGAGGAGCCAACCGTCGGTCAGGGCCGGGGCGAGCACGGCGGCGCCGACGACGACCCCGCCCGCGAGCAGCTCCGTGCGCCACCGGTCGGCGAGCCCCAGCCCGGCGCCCGCGACGACCAGCGCGAGGAGCAGGGCCGGAAGGGCGGGCAGGAATCCGTAGACGGCGGTGGCGGCGGCGTCGACGAGATACAGGGTGGCGAAGCCCGTGGCCACCAGCGCGAGGGCGCCTGCCCTGACGGCCTCGCGACGGTGCCGCCACCCGCCGAGGCCGACCAGCCCGGCGCCGAGCACCGCGCCGAACCCGACCCGTGCCACCGGGGTGAACCAGCCGCGCGAGGCCGCGAGCGCGAGCAGCAGGACGACCCCGAGCAGCGTGACCGCGCCGCCGGTCCAGGCGAGCAGCCGGGCACCGGTGAGCGGCGAACGCTCGGTCAGCGGCGAACGCTTCTGCGCGGCGGGCGCTGCGGGCGCCGGGGGCGCGGCGGGCGCCGGGGGCGCTGCGGGCGCGGCGGGCGCGGGGGATCCCCACGCCGCCGTCGGCGGAACGGCGGGCGGTGGGCCGGCAGGCGCCCAGCCCGGAACCCGTGAGCCCGGAGCTTGCCAGCCCGGGACCTCTGACCCCGGAACCTGCCAGCCCGGCCAGCCCGGAACGGCAGCCCCAGCAGGCCCCAGCCCGGCCGGATAGCCGCCCGCTGGCGGCGCGTACCCACCGAACGGCGGCACGGGAGCGACGGCCCCGGCGGCCGAGGTGGGAAGCGGTGAGGCCGCCGCTCGCAGCGCCAGCAGCTCGCCGCCCATGCCGTCGAGCCTGCGCCCGATGCGCCCCAGCTCGGCAGCGAGGACGGTGAGCGGGTCGGGCGTCGAAGCGGTGGTCATGTGCCGGATTTTGCCCAGGCCAGAGGCCCAGGCCATGCGTATCAGTACCTACCTTTGATCACGGGTTGGTCACGAGACTTGACCGACGTATTGCCCGGCCGGGGCAACCCGTCGTCCTCACGTACGTCTAGCTCAATGTGGCGCCCGCCGTCACGAGCCGAACGTCCGTAACCCGCAGACGACGCCGTCGTTGACCGGTAGTGCGGATCCCCTTGGAGGATGTGTGAGCGCCGTGTCACCCGCCCGTCCGGTCCCGGTGTCCGTCGCGCCCACATCCCGGATCCGGCGAAACCGCGCCCCGTACCCGCTGGTCAGCGTCGTCGTCCCGACGCGGAACGAGGCGAGGAACCTGGAGATCGTGCTGCCCGCCATCGCGGCGGTGCGCCCGGCGGTCCACGAGATCATCGTGGTCGACGGCAACTCCACCGACGGCTCGATCGACGTCGCGCGCCGCGTCCTGCCGTCGGTCAAGGCGATCACCCAGACCCGCAAGGGCAAGGGCAACGCGATGGCCTGCGGGTTCGCCGCCGCCACCGGTGACGTCGTCGTCATGTTCGACGCCGACGGCTCCGCCGACCCCGCCGAGATCCCCGCCTTCGTGTCCGCGCTCGTGGCGGGCGCCGACTTCGCCAAGGGCAGCCGGTTCGCCCCCGGCGGCGGCAGCGACGACATCACCCTCCTGCGCCGCACCGGCAACGCGGGCCTCAACGGCGTCGCGAACACGCTGTTCGGCACGGCCTACTCGGACCTGTGCTACGGCTACAACGCCTTCTGGGTCGACCTCCTCCCGCTGCTCGACCTGCCCCCCATCGACGCGCCCGCGCCGCAGGAGGGGATGCTGTGGGGCGACGGCTTCGAGATCGAGACGGTGCTCAACTGCCGGATGGCCGCCGCGGGTCTGCGGATCGCGGAGGTGCCGTCCGTCGAGCGGCAGCGCATGTTCGGCGAGACCAACCTCCGGACCTTCGCCGACGGCGCCAGGGTGCTCCGTACCCTGATCGCGGAGCATCGCCGCATGCTGGCCCGCCCGCGCTGACCCCGGAGATCATGTGACCACCGCCACCGTCGTCATTTGCGTCTACACCGAGAAGCGCTGGGACGACATCGTGGCGGCGGTGCGGTCCGTCGCGGCGCAGGACGTTGTCCCGCTCGAGACGCTCGTGGTCGTCGACCACAACCCCGCGCTGCTCGCCCGCGCGCAGGCCGAGCTCGACGGCGTGCGCGTGTTGGCCAACGCCCACGTCCAAGGCCTGTCCGGCGCCCGCAACACGGCGATCGCCGAGGCGCATGGCGACGTAGTGGCGTTCCTCGACGACGACGCCGCCGCCCGGCCCGGCTGGCTCGCCGCGCTCCTTTCGCCCTACGAGGACGCCACCGTGCAGGCCGTCGGCGGGGTGGCCCACCCGCACTGGCCGACGTGGCCCAACGGCGGCCGTCGACCGCGCATACTCCCCGGCGCCGTTCCGGAGAACGGCGACGCCACCGGCGAGCTGGACTGGATCGTCGGCTGCACCTACACGGGCCAGCCCACCGCGCAGGCCGAGGTGCGCAACCTCATGGGCTGCAACATGTCGTTCCGGCGCGCCGTGTTCGAGCGGGTCGGCGGGTTCGCCGAGGAGATCGGACGCATCGGGAAGAACCCGCTGGGCTGCGAGGAGACGGAGCTCTGCATCCGGGCGCGGCAGGCCTTCGCCCGCGCGGGCGAGAAGATCCGGATCGTGTTCGAGCCGCGGGCCCAGGTCGACCACCGCGTCAGCCACGACCGCGTGGAATGGGCCTACCTGCGGCGGCGCAGCTGGGCCGAGGGCCTCTCCAAGGCGGCGGTGTCGAAGCTCGTTGGCAGAGGCGACGCACTGTCCACCGAGCGCGACTACGTCGCCAAGGTGCTCCCCGCCGCCGTGCGGCGCGAGCTGCGGCAGCGGCACATGGCATCGGCCGCGGCCGTCGTCACGGTGCTGGCGTGCACCACCGCTGGCTACCTTCGCGGCAGGCTGCCCGGCGCGACGTCCGGTGTGCGGCTGCCCGCGGCCGGTGGCTGAGCCGCCGCGCCGGTCGGTCACGAGCTTCGTCCACCACCGCGCCCGGCTGACCGACGGCCAACAGGCGGCCTGGGACCGCTGGTGGCCCGTCCGCGGCCACGAGGTCGCCAACCTCCGGTACGACCCGCCCGCATGGTTCGGCCGGGACGCCCCGCTCATCCTGGAGATCGGCTCGGGCATGGGGGAGTCAACGGCGGCGCTGGCGGCGGCCGAGCCGGAGATCGACCACCTCGCCGTCGAGGTCTTCGAGCCCGGCATCGCCGCGCTGCTCATGCGCGCCGAGGCGGCGCAGCTGACCAACCTGGTCGTCCTGCGCGGGGACGCCGCCGCGCTGCTGGCCGAGCGGGTGCCGCACGCGTCGTTGGCCGGGATCCGGATCTTCTTCCCGGACCCGTGGCCCAAACGTCGCCACCACAAGCGCAGGCTCATGCAGCCCGCGTTCATGGCGCTCGCGGCCGCCCGTCTGCGGCCCGGCGGCACCCTGCACATGGCCACCGACTGGGCCGACTACGCCGAGCAGATGCGTGCCGTCGCCGACGCCGAGCCGCTGCTCGTGGGCGGAGAGACGGCCCGTCCACGGTGGCGGC
Source organism: uncultured Actinomycetota bacterium (assembly GCA_963736375.1). Taxonomy (GTDB): domain Bacteria; phylum Actinomycetota; class Actinomycetes; order Mycobacteriales; family Pseudonocardiaceae; genus Pseudonocardia. The sequence goes on along the minus strand of CAVTOL010000030.1, from coordinate 87,276 downwards.
CCGTGACCAAGTTCGAGGCGCGGGCCCGCGCCGAGGGCCGTGACGTCCACGATTTCATTTACCGCAGGCCACCGTGCGATTACGCCGAGTAGCCGAGTAGAAAGTCGTCGGCCCCGATCGGTGGGCCGCCCCGACGATGGAGGTCCTCGGACCGTGACGCTCGCCCTGCTGCCCCGGCGAGACCATGTCGACCTCGACGACGCCGAGGCGTTCCTCGAGCAGTTCCACGCCGAGACGAGCCCGGGATACCCGCTACGGCGCAGGCTGCGACGGGTACGGGCGGAGATCGAGCGAACGGGCACGTACGTGCACACCGAAGCCGAGGTCACGTTCGGCGCGAGGGTGGCGTGGCGGAACGCGGCGCGCTGCATCGGACGGCTCTACTGGCACGGGCTGCACGTGCGTGACCGGCGCGCGGTGCACACCCCCTCGGCCGTCGCCGACGAATGCGCCGCCCACCTGCGCTCGTGCACCCGCGGCGGCCGGATCCGGTCCACGATCACCGTGTTCGCGCCCGACCGGCCCGACCGCCCGGGCCCCCGCATCCTCAACGACCAGCTGGTCCGCTACGCAGGGCACCGCACGTCGACCGGCGGGGTCCGCGGCGACCGTGCGCAGGTGGCGTTCACCGAGCACGCGATCGAGCTCGGCTGGCGCCCGCCCGACCCGCCGGGGCGCTTCGACATCCTGCCGCTCCTGATCACGTCCGACGGCGCGGGGCCGGAGGCGCACGAGCTGCCGCGCGACGTGGTGTTGGAGGTGCCGCTCGTCCACCCCGAGTTCGAGTGGTTCGCCGACCTGCGGCTGCGCTGGCACGCGGTGCCCGCGATCAGCAACATGCCGCTGTCGATCGGCGGCATCACCTACCCGGCGGCGCCGTTCAACGGTTGGTACGTCGGCACGGAGATCGGTGCGCGCAACCTCGCCGACGCCGACCGCTACGACCTGTTGCCTGCCGTCGCCGAACGCATGGGCCTCAGCTGCGGCCCTGAGCGCACGCTGTGGCGCGATCAGACCGCCATCGAGCTCATACGGGCGGTGCAGCACTCGTTCGACGTGGCGGGCGTGACGATGTCCGACCACCACGAGGAGTCCCGGCGCTTCCTCAAGCACCTCGCCAGGGAGGAGCGGTCGGGGCGGAAGTGCCCCGCGGACTGGAGCTGGATCGTGCCGCCGGTGTCCGGCGCGCTCACCCCGGTGTTCCACCGCTACTACGACCAGCCCGATCCGACGACCCGGCCTGCCTATCTCCAGCCGCCTGATACGTTCCGGTGCCAATTCGGGAGGTGACGAGGTGACGGAGCAACGGCCGGGCGTCCGCCAGAGCGCGGCGATCGGCCTGGTCGATCCGCTCCCGCCGTCGAGCAGGTAGCTCCCATGGCGAGAATGCCGGATTGGCTGCGCCGCGGCGTCAACGAGCAGGCGGCGACGGAGCTGGCGACGCGCCACGCGGAAGCCGTCGCGCACCTCGTGGCCGGGCATCCAGAGCTCGCCGTCCCGCTGCTCGAACAGCTCGTGAGCGACGCTCGCGCGGTGTTCGGAGTCCGGCGTGGGCCCACGTTGACCGTGGAGGGCAACCTCGCGGTCGCCTACCTCTGCGCCGAGCGCCTCGACGAGGGGCACGCGCTGCTGATGGAGGTGCACAAGACCCGTCAGCGCGCCCTCGGCCCCGCCGACCCGGCCACGCTCACCGCGGGCGACTGCCTGGCCACCGCCCACCGGATGCTCGGCCGCAACGCGGAGGCCGTGGCGTTGGGCAAGCGGGTCGTGGCCGCCCGCAGCAGGGCGTTGGGCCGCGCGCACGTCGACACGCTGACCTCCCGCATGGGCCTCGCCCTCGCCTACCTCGCCACGGGCGCCGTACCCGAGGCCCGTGCGCGGCTGGAGGCCGCGCTGATGGACGCGGAGGACGTCCACGGCGCCGCGCACCCGCACGTGATCGAGCTACGGGTCGCGCTGGCGCGCACCCACGTCGCGGACGGCCACATGCTGGCGGCCGTCACCCAACTCGACGAGGCCATCGCCGCGAGCGTCACCGCGTACGGCGCCGACCACCAGGAGACGGCCGACCTGCTCGCCGAGCGCGACGAGCTGCAGCCCGCCGCGATGTAGCCCGTGAGCGAAAGGAGCTCGTGAGCGAAAAAGCGTGCTCTGGCCCTCCTTTCCGCTCACGACCGTCAGGCGGGCCCCGGCAGCCCTGGCACCTGGCGGGCCCGGCCCCGGAACTCCGCCACCACCTCGCCTGCCGCCCGCACGGTGACGTCGTACAGCCCCGACCGGCCCGCCCGCGCCCGCTCGACCGCCTCCGCCACGAGCTCAGCGCCCAGCGGCACCGGCCGCAGGAAGTCGATGTCGGCGCCCGCGGCGACGGCCGAGACCCCGTAGCTGTTGCATGCGTACGCGAACGCCGCGTCGGCCAGGAGGAACAGGTACCCGCCGTGGCACATGCCGTGCCCGTTGACGTGCCTGGCCTCGACGGTGAGCGCCGTGCGCGCCCATCCCGGCCCCACGTCGAGCAGCCGCACGCCCGCGCTCCGGCCCGCCTCGTCTACCCGTTCCATGGCCGCCGCGGCGCGCCGTGCGGTCTCCCCGCCCACGTCCCTGGCCTCGTCCATCAGCGCAGAACACTAGCCGCGATCCTCCGAATGCCACGCGCAGCAGGCGGGATAGGGTCGGGTGCATGACCTCCCCCACCGGCCCCGAGCCGCGCGTGCTGCTGGTGTGGGACGCCCCGAACATGGACATGAGCCTCGGCTCGCTGCTCGGCGCCCGCCCCACGGCGGCGTTCCGGCCGCGGTTCGACGCCGTCGGCCGCTGGCTGCTCGACCTCGCGGGCGAGCACGCCGTCGCCGAGGCCTGCGTGTTCACCAACGTCGTCGCGGGCAGCACCGAGGTCGTCCGGCCGTGGGTGGAGGCGCTGCGCAACGTCGGCTTCGCGGTCTTCGCCAAACCGAAGACGACCGAAGATTCCGACATCGACGACGACATGCTCGGCCACATCAAGCTCCGCGCGGACGAGGGCCAGCTCGAGCACGTCGTGGTCGCGTCGGGCGACGGGCGTGCCTTCCGCGAGCCGCTGGAGGAGCTGCGCACCCGCGGCACCTACGTCACGGTGATCGGGTTCCGCGAGCACGCGAGCTTCGCGCTCACCTCGGACGTGATCGAGTTCGTCGACCTCGAGGAGATCGAAGGCGTCTTCCGCGAGCCGCTGCCGCGGATCTCCCTCGACTCGCTGCCCGACGGCGGCGCGTGGCTGCCGCCGTTCCGGTCGCTGCGGTCGCTGCTGGAGAAACGGTGACACCCCGTTGACTCAGCGCCTCACGGCGCCTGTCGTCCTGCCCTGCGACGCATCGTGTTCGGTGGTGCGCGACGCCGTCGTCGACATCGACGACGACGGCCGGATCGCGTTCGTGGGGCCCCGCTCGTCCGCGCCGCCGTCCGCGGCACCCGTGCGCGCCCTGCAGGGCCTCCTGCTCCCCGGCCTGATCAACGCGCACGCCCACACGCCGATGGTGGCGCTGCGCGGGCTGGGCGGCGACCTGCCGCTGATGCGCTGGCTCTCGGAGGTGATCTGGCCCGCGGAGAGCAGGCTGCGCGCCGACGACGTCCGCACCGCGATGACGGCGGGCTGCGTCGAGCTGCTCCGCACGGGGTGCACCACGAGCGTCGAGATGTACTTCTTCACCGACGCGGTGCTCGACGCGGTGACCGCCGTCGGCTCGCGGGTGCTGCTGACGCCGGGGATCATCGCGGCGCCCGGGTGGGACCGGCTCGGGCCGTGGGAGGCGATGCGCGACGACGTCTCGGCGCGGATCGACGCCGGGGGCCTGCGGTCGGGACGGATCGAGCTCGGGTACGGGCCGCACGCGGCGTACACGCTGCCGACGGAGGCGCTGGCCTCAGTCGGCGAGCACGCACGGGCGCGGGGGGCGCTGGTGCACATCCACGTGGCCGAGGCCGCCGACGAGGACCGTTCCCAGCGGGCCGCGTACGGGTCGGTGCCCGCCCTGCTGGACGCCGTCGGGCTGCTCGGGGGGCGGGTGTTGGCGGCGCACGGGGTGCAGCTGTCGGACGACGACGTCGACCTGTTGGCCGCACGGGGCGCGGCCGTGGCGCACTGCCCCGGCTCGAACGCGAAGCTCGCCGCCGGGGTGGCGCGGGTGACCGCGCTGCGGCGGGCGGGCGTGCGGGTCGGGCTGGGCACCGACGGCCCGGCGTCGGGCGACGACCTCGACCTGTGGGCGCAGGCCCGGCTCGCGGGCCTGCTCGCCCGCGTGAGCGCGGGGGACGCGGCGGCGCTGACCGCCGCCGAGCTGCTGCTGATGGCCACCCGCGACGGCGCGGCCGCGATCGGCCGCTCCGACCTCGGCGTCCTGGAGGCGGGGCGGTGGGCCGACCTCGTGCACGTCGACCTCGACGACGCCGTGTTCACCGACCCGGCCGACGACGCGCAGCTGGTGTCCAACCTCGTCTGGGCGGGCGGGGCGCGGTTGGTGACCGACGTGTGGGTGGCGGGCGAGCCCGTCGTGGCCGGGGGCGAGCCGACGCGGGTCGACCGCGCGACCACGACGGCCGGGCTGCGGGCGGTGGCCGCCCGCCTGCACACCTGATCGCAGCGAGACCCACGTTCGCGGGGTTCGATCACCGGAAACGTCGGTCTCGCACGAGCACCTACCAGTTCGCGACCGGCCGGAGGTGGTGGCGCCCGGTCTCGGCGAGCGCGTCAAGCCCCGCCCACTCGCGCCGCTCCCGTCCCGTCCGGGTCCGCTGCGCGGCCGAGCCCCGGCGACGCGACACCTCCGGCGCGGTGCACAGCGTCATGTCGGCGATCAGCGCACCGGTCACGCCCCTTGGGCCTGCCGACGAGCCCAACCGATCCCGGGCCGCCCGTCGCCGCGCCAGATCCGCTCCCGCGTCTTCACCGGCGGGCGCCACCGCACCGACGAGCTGGACGGGGAGCGGCGCGGTCAGGGGGTCGCGCCGGAACTCCTCCAACGACGTCGCCGGGGGCTCAGGCCGCCGGTTCCGCCACCCACCCCGCGTCAGGGCGGCGAAGATCGGCGTTTGGACAGCGTCCTCGTCGAGCGCGTGCCTGCCACCGGCCTGCCCTCCGAGCAACTCCTCGATCACCACGTCTCCTCCTTCAGGGGTCGCTGCCACCCATAACGGGGTCACCTAGCCAGGGGAAACGGGTTCAGCGCTGCCGTTACAGCCCTCTCGGGTGAATCAACTCGTCAGGGTGGCCGCGCTACACCCGTTTGAGGATCCGGGCGGCACCCGCCGCAGCCGTCGTCGCCAAAATCCACCCGACCACGTCGAGCGCGGTCGCGATCCACTGCGACGCGCCCTCCAATCGCCAGTAACCGTCCTGCCCGAGGTTCACGATCGGGAGGAGCGTGTCCGCGGCGAAGATCCAGGCGTCGAAGACGGGATGCTGGCCGTCGTCGACGGGCGTCGGCACGTGCCGGGTGAACCAGAGCCCGCCGAGCAGCCATGCCAGCACCAGCCAGCACACCGCCAACCAGGGCTGATACCCGAACCCGACCGTCCAGCGCTGCAGCCCGCCCCAGATCCGACCGGCGAGCCCGGCCTCGCCGTAACGGCGGATCTGGCGGGTCATGAGCACGCGCTCGGCCCGTTCCTCGTGGCCCGCGCGGCGGTAGGCGGCGGCGAGCTGCTCGTAGGGCCCCGGGGCGTAGTCGCCCGTCGCCTGTTCGAGCAGGCGCAGCCGCCGCCGGGTGTCAGTGATCCGGGTGTCGTCGACGATCTGGTAGTCGAACCCGTCGACCACGACCCCGCCTTCGGCCGCCCAGAGTTCCTCCGCGTCGGTGAACGTCCCGACCCGCGCCGCCGCCAGCCGCACCGCCCCGCCGGGCGGCGTGGCCGGGAGGAGGACGAGGTCGGTCGTCGTCAGGCCGTAGAGGTTGAGCGCCCAGCGGGTGCGGCCCGGCGTGCCGAGCGTGGCGTCGACGAACTGGACGGACTTGCGCACGTCGGCCACGCGCGCCCGCACGCCGCCTGCCGCGGTGAACCCCTCGGCGCACACGAGGTCCTTGCCGATCGTGGCGGCGCGCAGGTCGAGCGAGGGCCGCGTGCTGCCGTCGAGCCGCAGCCGGGGGCGGGTCAGCGCGGCGCCGGTGCAGTCCAGCGTCGCGCCGATGTCCACGTTCTGCATCTGCAGCGTGCCCTCGCAGCGGGCCCGGCGCAGGTAGAGCTCGCCGCCGACGTGCAGCCGGTCGCCGAGCAGCGCGTAGCCGTCCGGCGCGGACAGGCGCGCCCCGGACAGGCTCGCCGTTCCCCGGACGGTCGCGTCGACCAGCCGCAGCTGGCCCGCGCAGGAGATCGGGCCACGGCCGGTGTCGCGGCCCTCGATGTCGCCGCCGATCTCCATCCCGTCGGCCAGCAGCGCGATCCCGCGCGGGCTGCCCGCGGTGAGCTGCGCGCCCGAGAGCCGCAGGTACCCGCCGACCACCGCGTTGGGCAGCCGGAGCGTGCCGGTGGTGCGCAGGCCGTCGTCGAGCTCCAGGTTGCCGTCGACGTGCAGGCGGTCGGCCACCACGCACGCCGCCGGATCGACGATCCCCGCGGGCAGCACGGGCGCGCGGCTGCCCTCCGGTGCGTCCTCGCCGGGGTCGGGGATGGTCGTCGACACGATCTCGGCGCCGGAGAAGACCAGGTCGCCGCCGATGCGGGCGCCCGCGAGCCGGACCCGTCCTGACGCGGTGAACGCGGGCCCGGTCGCGTGCCGCCCGGCGAGCAGGCTGCCGCCGACGGTGATGCCGGTGCCGTCCAGCGCGTCGCCGGTCGGCGAGGTGAGCGCCGCGCCCGCCAGGTCGACGTTGCCGGTGACGCGGGCGCCGGGCAGCCGCACCTCGGCGTCCGCGCGCAGCCGCCGCGCGTACCACGTGCCTTCGACGACGACGCGGTCGGCGACCAGCGCGTGCTCCCCGCTCCCGCGCAGCCGCCCGCCCGACAGCCGCAGCGAGCCGCCGATCTGGGCGTCGGTGAGGTCGACGGAGCCCGCCGCGTCGAAGCCGTCGTCGAGGAGGAGGTCGGCGGCGACGCGCAGGTTGCCCGCCAGCAGCCCCGGCAGCCGCGACCCGGTCAGCGCGAGCCCGGCGAGATCGGCCATCCGCAGGTCGGGGGCGTGCGCGAACGTGCATTCGCGCAGCTCGACGGGCACGCCGACCCGCACGCCGTGCAGCCGCAGCGCGCCGGTGACCGTCGCGCGCCGCAGCCGCAGCGCAGGGGCACCCGCCGGCGTGGGCGCGGTGAGCAGCTCGACGAGGTGCGCGGCGGGCAGGTCGGCGCCCGCGAGGTCGCACTCGCGGCCGGAGGCAAGCGCGTCGGCGAGGTCGTCCACGCGCACATAGTGTCGTGAGCGGAAAACATCGCGGGAACAGCGTTATCCACTCACGAGCTCAGCCGACGTCGAGCTTCTCCACCGTCTCCAGGTCCAGGGCCACCGTCGCCCCGAGCATGTTCTCCTCGAGGTGCGCGACGCTCGACGTGCCAGGGATCGGCAGCATCACCGACGACCGCTGCAGCAGCCACGCCAACGCCACCGCCGGGGCCGTCACGCCGAACCGCTCGGCCGCCTCCGCCACCGGCCCGCCCGGCTCCGCGAGCCGCCCGGACGCGATCGGGAACCAGGGCAGGAACCCGATGCCCTGCTCGGTGCAGTAGCGCAGCACGCCGTCGCTACTGCGGTCGAGGAGGTTGTAGCGGTTCTGGACGGTCGCGACGTCGACAACGGCGCGCGCTCGCTCTATCTGGTCGACGTCCACCTCGGACAGGCCGACCGCGCCGATCTTGCCCTCCGCCTGCAGGGCCGCGAGGAGGCCGAACTGATCGTCGGCGGGCACCGTCGGGTCGACGCGGTGCAGCTGGAAGAGGTCGATGCGCTCGACACCGAGGCGGCGCAGCGACATCTCACACTCCTGCCGCAGGTACTCCGGCCGTCCACACGGGACCCACTTCGCGGGGCCGGTGCGCAGGAACCCCGCCTTGGTCGCGATCGTCAGGCCGTCGTAGGGGTGCAGCGCCTCACGCAGGAGCTCCTCGGCGACGTACGGGCCGTAGGAATCGGCGGTGTCGAAGAGGTCGACGCCCAGCTCCGCGGCGCGGCGCAGCACCGCCACCGCGCCAGGGGGGTCCGCGGGCGGCCCCCACACGCCGGGGCCGGTGAGCTGCATGGTGCCGTAGCCGAGTCGGTGCACGGTGCGATCGCCGATGGTGAACCTGGTGGTGAGTTCTCCAGAAGCCACGTGGCCAAGCCTTGCACCGGAGCGCGCGGAGCGCGCGCGAAGGTGACCTCTTGCACTCCGCCCGGTCTACGCCCACGTCGCACCGCGTCGGCGGAACGCGATGCGCCAGGTACCGGGCGAGCTTGGGGGGTGCGCAGTGCGCTCGCGGCCACTAGCTTTCCCCTGTGCCGAAGATCGTGCCGTTGGCGGAGGCGGTGGCTGGGCTTGTCCGCGATGGCGACACCGTCGCGCTCGAAGGCTTCACCCACCTCATCCCCTTCGCCGCGGGCCACGAGATCATCCGGCAAGGTGTGCGCGACCTCACGCTCGTCCGGATGACCCCCGACGTGATCTACGACCAGCTCATCGGCGCGGGCTGCGCGGCCAAGCTCGTCTTCTCATGGGGCGGCAACCCCGGCGTCGGCTCGCTGCACCGCATGCGCGACGCGCTGACCAACGCGTGGCCGGTCCCGTTGGAGATCGAGGAGCACAGCCACGCGGGCATGGCCAACCGCTATGTCGCCGGGGCGTCGGGGCTGCCGTTCGCCGTCCTACGCGGCTACGCGGGCACCGACCTGCCCCAGCACACGCCCACGGTCGCGACCGTCACCTGCCCGTTCACCGGCGAGGAGCTTGCCGCCGTGCAGGCGATCAACCCGGACGTCGGCATCGTGCACGCCCAGCGCGCCGACCGGCGGGGCAACGTCCAGCTGTGGGGGATCGTCGGGGTGCAGAAGGAGGTCGTGCTGGCCTCCCGGCGGGCGCTGGTCACCGTCGAGGAGATCGTGGACGAGCTCACGCCGGTGCCGGGCGCGGTGGTGTTGCCACACTGGGTGCTCGACATGATCGCCGAGGTGCCCGGCGGCGCCGCCCCGTCGTACGCGCAGGGCTACTACGACCGCGACAACACCGCCTACCGCGCCTGGGACGCGATCAGCCGCGACCGCACCACCTTCGGCCGCTGGCTCGGCGACCTACGGGAGGCGGCGGCATGATCAGCCCTGACGAGATGATGAGCGTCGCGGCGTCCCGCGCCCTGCGCGACGGCCAGGTGTGCTTCGTCGGCATCGGCCTCCCGTCCACCGCGGCCAACCTCGCCCGACGGCTGCACGCGCCGAACCTCGTGCTGATCTACGAGTCCGGCACCCTCGACAGCCGCCCCGAGCAGCTGCCGCTGTCCATCGGCGACGGCGTGCTGGCCACATCCGCGCTCACGGTCATCAGCGTGCCCGAGGTGTTCAACTACTGGCTGCAGCCCGGCCGAATCGACGTCGGCTTCCTCTCCGGCGCCCAGATCGACCGCATGGGCAACATCAACACCACCGTCATCGGCGAGTACGACGAGCCCCTCGTGCGGCTGCCGGGGTCCGGCGGCGCGCCGGAGATCGCATCGTCCTGCCGCGAGGTGATCGTCGTGATGCGGCAGCGGGCGCGGGCGTTCGTCGAGCAGGTCGACTTCGTCACCTCCGTCGGCTACGGCACCGGCCCCGACGACCGCACGGTGCTCGGCCTCCGCGGCCGCGGCCCCACCCGCGTGATCACCGATCTCGGCGTGCTGGAGCCCGACCCGGAGACCAGGGAGCTCGTGCTCACCGCGCTGCACCCGGGCGTCTCGGTCGAGCAGGTACGGGCGGAGACGGGATGGGAGCTGCAGGTTTCGGTGGACCTGCGTAGCACGATGCCGCCGAGCGACGCCGAGCTCGCCATGCTGCGGTCGATGACGACGGTCGGCGCATGACGCTCCACTACGCCGACGACGGCCCGCGCGACGCGCCTGCGCTCATGTTCGCGGGCTCGCTCGGTGCCACCCTGGCGATGTGGGAGCCGCAGCTCACGCTCGCGGGCCCGTTCCGCGTGATCCGCATCGACCACCGCGGGCACGGCGGCTCCCCGGTGCCGCCCGGCCCGTACGCGATGCCCGACCTGGCCGGCGACGTCCTCTCCCTGCTCGACGAGCTGGGGCTGGGGCGGGTGGCGTTCTGCGGGCTGTCGCTGGGCGGGATGGTCGGCATGTACCTCGGCTCGGAGCACCCCGGGCGGCTCAGCAGCCTCACCCTCTGCTGCACCTCGGCCCACTTCGCCGACCGGGGCCCGTGGCTCGACCGGATCGCCGCGGTCGAGGCGGGAGGGACGGCCTCGGTCGCCGACGCCGTCGTCAGCCGCTGGTTCACCCCGGCGTGGGGGGCCGCGCATCCGGACGTCGTCGCCGCGCTGCGCAACCAGATCGCCGACACGCCGGACCAGGGCTACCTCGGCTGCTGCCGGGCCATCGCCGCATGGGACCACCGCGAGCGGCTCGGCGCGGTGGCCGTGCCCACGCTCGTCATCGGCGGCGCCGATGACCCGTCCACCCCGGTCGAGCCGCACGCACGCACGCTCGTCGAGGGCATCCCGGGCGCCCGTCTGGAGGTGCTCCCCGGCGCGCACCTCGCCACGATCGAGAGCGCGGAACAAGCAACTCGGCTGATTTCGGGGCACGCTGCGGTTACAACTGGATAACGACCCCGGATTAATGTCCGCTCGAACGGGCAATACCCTCCTCAACGGATGGAGGTGGTCCGTGATGAGTGACCGCGAACGCCGAGTCCTGGAGAGCATCGAACAAGAGCTCCGACGGTCGGATCCCGAGTTCGTGCGTCGGTTCGCCAGGCTGGGCAAGCGACGACTCAGCGGCCCGGCGATCCTGCTGGCCGTCGGGCTGGTCATGGTCGTACTCGGGTCGGCCATCGTGTCGGCGGCTGTCGCCGTGCTCGGTCTCGGCATCGCCGTCGTGGCGCTCGCGGCCGCCTACCACCGGCCCCTCGGCTTCGGGTTCCTCGGCCGCACCTGAGCTAACGTCTCGGCCATGGTGGTCGAGCGGATGCGCCCGTACACGTCGACGATTTTCGCGGAGATGTCGGCGCTGGCCCTCCGCACCGGCGCGATCAACCTCGGACAGGGATTCCCCGACACCGATGGGCCGCCGTCGCTCCTCGCCGACGCTGCCGCGAACATCACCGGCGGCGTCAACCAGTACCCGCCCGGCCTGGGGGTGCCCGCGCTGCGCACCGCGGTGGCCGAGCACCAGCGCCGGTTCCACGGCCTCGACGTCGACCCCGACGACGTGCTGATCACGACCGGCGCCACCGAGGCCATCGCGTCGGCCGTGCTGGGGCTCTGCGAGCCGGGCGACGAGGTCGTCGCGTTCGAGCCGTTCTACGACTCCTACGCCGCCACCATCGCGCTCGCGGGCGCGGTGCTGCGGCCCGTGCCGCTGCGGCCGCCGACCTTCGGCTTCGACCCCGACGAGCTCCGCGCCGCGTTCTCGGCGCGCACCAAGCTCGTGCTGGTCAACACCCCGCACAACCCGACCGGCGCCGTGTTCACCGCCGACCAGCTCACCACGATCGGGGCGCTCGCGACCGAGTTCGGGGCGGTGGTCGTCACCGACGAGGTGTACGAGCACATGCTCTACGACGGCCGCGCGCACGTGCCGATGGCGGGCCTGCCGGGGATGGCCGAACGCACGGTGACGATCTCGTCGGCGGGCAAGACGTTCTCGGTCACCGGTTGGAAGGTGGGCTGGGTCCACGGCCCGCGCGAGCTGGTGGCGGGGGTGAAGGCGGCGAAGCAGTTCTTGACGTACGTCTCGGGGGCGCCGTTCCAGCCCGCGATCGCCACCGCGCTCGGCCTGCCCGACGCGTTCTACGCCGACCTGGCCGCGAACCTGCAACGCAAGCGGGACCTGCTCTCTGTGGGGCTGCGCGCCGCCGGGTTCGCGGTGTTCCCGACCGCGGGCACGTACTTCGTCGTCACCGACGCGGCGCCGCTCGGCGTCACCGACGGGGCCGAGTTCTGCTGGCGGCTGCCGGAGCTGATCGGGGTGGCGGCGGTGCCGGTGTCGGTGTTCTGCGTCGATCCCGACCTCGGGCGCACGCTGGTGCGGTTCGCGTTCTGCAAGCGCGACGAGGTGCTGACCGAGGCGGTGTCTCGGTTGGCCGGGCTCAAGGCCGCCGTATGAGGGCGTACGGGTTCACGGAGCTCGGCGGACCCTCGTGCGAAGGGTTCTTCGACGTACCCGAGCCGGTGGCGGAGGAGGGCGAGCTGCTGGTGCGGGTGCGGGCCGCGGGGGTGAACCCCGGCGACTGGCGGATGCGCGAAGGCTTCTACGGTCCGGTGGCGCCCGCGGTGCTGGGCCGGGAGGTGGCGGGCACGGTCGCGGCGCTGGGGCCAGGAGTGTCCGGCTTCGCCGTCGGCGACGAGGTGTTCGGCGGCTGCCCCGACATGCAGGGCGGATTCGCGCCGCTGGCCCGCGTGACGGCGGGGTTCGCGGCGCACCGCCCGTCCTCGGTGGCGCCTTCGGACGTCGCCGTGCTGCCGGTGGCCGCGGGCACGGCCTTCGACGCGCTCACCGCGTTCGACCTTCCGTCGGGAGCCACGCTGCTGGTCAACGGCGCGGGCGGCGGCGTGGGCGTGCCGATCGTGCAGCTCGCTCGGGCTCGCGGGGTGCGGGTGGTCGGCACGGCCAGCCCGGCGAAACACGCGCTGCTTGCCGGGCTCGGCGCGGTGCCCGTGGCGTACGGCGACGGCGTGGCCGACCGGGTGCGCGCGGCCGCCCCCGACGGCGTCGACGCGGTGTTCGACCTGGTCGGCGGCGACGCACTGCGCGCCGTCGCGGGCCTGGTCGACCCGAAGCGGCTGCGCTCGGTGGCGGACAAGCCGCTGGTCCGCGAGCTGGGCGGGGACGAGGTGCCGCGCGACCGGAGCACCGCGGTGCTCACCGAGCTGGCCAGGCTGGTGGCCGCGGGCCAGCTGGACCCGCACGTCAGCGAGGTCTTCCCGTTCGACGACGCCCCGGCCGCGATGCGGGCGGTGGAGGACGGGCACGCGCTGGGCAAGGTGGCGCTGCGGCTGTGAGCGGAAACGAGCGCCAGAGCACTCGTTTCCGCTCACGACGCTTATCGTGGAAGGCGTGATCGAGCTGAAGACGCCGGGCGAGATCGACGCGATCGCCGCGGCGGGCCGGGTGGTGGCGGACGTGCTGGCGGTGCTGAGGGCGAAGGCCGCGCCGGGGGTCACGCCGCTCCAGCTCGACGACATCGCGTCCGACATGATCGCCGACGCGGGCGCCGTGTCGAGCTTCCGCGGCTACCACCCCCGCTGGGCGCCGGGGCCGTATCCGGCGGTCACGTGCATCAGCGTCAACGACGCCGTCGTGCACGGCGTGCCGAGCAAGCGGCCCCTCAAGCAGGGCGACTTGCTATCGGTGGACTTCGCCGTCCACCTCGACGGGTGGTGCGCGGACGCGGCGTTCAGCGTCGTGGTCGGCGACCGGCCCGACCCGCGCGACCTCGCCCTCATCGACACCACCGAACGCGCCCTCGCCGCCGGGATCGCCGCGATGGCACCCGGGGTGAAGTTGGGCGACGTCGCGCACGCCGTCGGCACCGTCGCCCGCAGCGCCGGGTTCGGGATGCTGGCCGACCACGGCGGCCACGGCGTCGGCCGGTCGATGCACGAGGAGCCGCACGTGCCCAACGAGGGCAAGCCGCGCCGCGGCCTCAAGCTGCAGCCCGGGCTGGTGATCGCTATCGAGCCCATGCTCATCGCGGGCGGCACCGACGGCTACCGCCACGACCGCGACGGCTGGACCATCCGCACCGCCGACGGCTCCCGCGCGGCCCACGCGGAGCACACGATCGCCGTCGTGCCCGACGGGGCGAGGGTGCTCACCGCGCACGCCGCGTGATCGCGTCGAGACGCACACCACGCAGGCCACCGCACGCGTGAGGTGCGACTCGGCGCGATCACACTTCGGCCCCATCACCGCGCAGGCCAGCGCCGACGCACGGTGACCGGCCGCAGCAGTCCAGCGCCGCACGGCCAAGGGAGGCGCACACCGACCGCACGCCGCCACGGTGGACCGGCAGGCGACACCTGCCGTCACCGGATGAGCCCGGCTGCTTGCGCGGGCATCTACCGTGAGCGCATGCCGTTCAGCGTCGACACCGCCGCCGCCGTCGCGCGGGCCCGCCAGCACTCGGTGGGCGACCTCCTACGCCGCACCGCCCGGCGTTCGCCCGACAAGCTCGCCGTCGTCTACGGCGACGAGCGCTACACGTTCGCCGAGTTCGACACCGCGGTGAACCGGGCCGCGGGCGCGCTGGCCGCCCGAGGCGTGGCCAAGGGCGACCGGCTCGCGCTGCTCGCCCGCAACTCCTGGTCGTTCGCCGTGCTCGTGTTCGCCACGGCGAAGCTCGGCGTGGTGCTCGTGCCGATCAACTTCATGCTGAACGCCGACGAGATCGCCTTCATCCTGGGCCACTCGGGCGCGTCCGCGATGGTCGTCGACGACGCCCTCGCCGCCACGGCCGAGCAGGCTATCGGGGACACGCCGATCGACGTGCGCGGTCGCATCGGCGGCGAAGCACCGGGGTGGGAGGACGTGCACGACTGGTGGAGCGCGGGCCCGGCCGACGACCCCGAGGTCGCGGTGGCCGACGACGACCCGCTGCGGCTCATGTACACGAGCGGCACGGAGTCGCGGCCCAAAGGCGTGCTGCTGCCGTCGCGGTCGCTGATCAGCCAGTACGTCTCGTGCATCATCGACGGCGAAATGGCAGCCGACGACGTCGAGGCGCACTCGCTGCCGATGTACCACTGCGCCCAGCTGGACTGCTTCTTCTCCGTGGACGTCTACCTCGGCGCCACCAGCATCATCCTGCCCGCGCCCGAGCCTGCTGCCCTGCTCGCGACGATCGAGCGGGAGCAGGTGACGAAGCTGTTCTGCCCGCCGACGGTGTGGATCTCGCTGCTGCGCCACCCCGACTTCGACACCCGCGACCTGTCGTCGCTGCGCAAGGGCTACTACGGGGCGTCGCCGATGCCCGTCGAAGTGCTCAAGGAGCTGGGACGGCGGCTGCCCGACGTGCGGTTTTGGAACTTCTACGGCCAGACCGAGATGTCCCCGCTCGCCACGATCCTGCGGCCCGACGAGCAAGTGACGCACGCCGGGTCGGCGGGCCGGGCGTCGATCAACGTCGAGACGATGCTGGTCGACGACGCCGGGCAACCGGTGCCCGTCGGCGAGGTGGGCGAGATCGTCCACCGTTCCCCGCACGCCACCCTCGGCTACTACGAGAACGAGGAGAAGACCGCAGAGGCCTTCAGCGGCGGCTGGTTCCACTCCGGTGACCTTGGCGTCATGACCGCGGACGGCTACCTGTCGGTGGTCGACCGCAAGAAGGACATGATCAAAACCGGCGGCGAGAACGTCGCCTCCCGCGAGGTGGAGGAGGCGATCTACGAGATGGACGGGGTCGCCGAGGTCGCGGTGTTCGGGATCAGCCATCCGACGTGGATCGAGGCGGTGACGGCGGTCGTCGTGCCGAAGTCGGATTCGCAGCTCACCGAGGACGCCGTGCACGCGCACGCCAAGAAGAAGCTGGCAAGCTACAAGCG
The DNA here is from genome assembly GCA_963736375.1 of uncultured Actinomycetota bacterium. GTDB lineage: Bacteria > Actinomycetota > Actinomycetes > Mycobacteriales > Pseudonocardiaceae > Pseudonocardia. The sequence continues at coordinate 71,590 of CAVTOL010000030.1, read as the reverse complement.
CCCGAAGTACGTGGTGCTCACCGACGCGCTGCCGAAGAACCCGAGCGGGAAGATCCTGAAGCGGGAGCTGCGGGACAAGCACGCGGGTTTGGCCTAACGGCTCGTGCGCGGACGTGCCCGACGCGGATCGCCGTGCCCCAGGACCTGCAGCAGGGTGACATTCCTGCAACCCAGTCTCAGCAGGGTGACATTCCTGCAACGGGGGCGGGTCAGACCTGGTAGGTCGCGTCGCGGACGTCGGTGATCAGCATGTGGCCGGGCGCGTGCGTGATCGCGAACGGCGGCCGGGACTCCATCACCGCCTCCTGCGGCGTCACCCCGCACGCCCAGTACACGGGCACATCGCCGGGCGCGAAGCGGACGGGATCGCCGTGGTCGGGGGCGTCGAGGTCGGCGATGCCCAGCCCGGCTGGGTCGCCGACGTGCACGGGCGCGCCGTGCACGGCCGGGAAGCGCGCGGTGACCTCGGCGGCGGTGGCCACCAGGTCGGCGGGCACCGGCCGCATCGACACCACCATCGGGCCGGACACCGCGCCCGCCTCCCGACAGCGCCACGACGTGCGGTACATCGGCACGTTCACGCCCTGCTCGACGTGCCGCACCGGCACCCCCGCCGCCGCGAGCGCGCGCTCGAAGGTAAAGCTGCAGCCGATCAGGAAGCTGACGAGGTCGGGGCGCCAGACGTCGCGGACGTCGGTCGGCTCGGCCGCGAGCTCGCCGTCCACCCAGACGCGGTAGCGGGGGACGTCGGTGCGGATGTCGCCGTCGGCGAGCGGCCCGGCGACCTCGCCCGCGTCGAGCACGTCGAGCACAGGGCACGGCCGCGGGTTGCGCTGGGCGAAGAGGAGGAAGTCCCAGGCCAGGTCGTGCGGGACGGCGATCAGGTTGGCCTGCGTGTAGCCGTCGCACCAGCCCGCGGTCGGGGTGACGAGGCCGTCGCGGAACCGGGCGCGGGCGTCGCGGGGGATCACGGGAACTCCGGCGGGACGAGGCGGAAGCGGACGGACTGGCCCGGGCGGGCCTGTGCGGCGCGATCGACGTCGGCGTCGACGACGACGGCCACCACCGGATAGCCGCCCGTGACCGGGTGGTCGGCGAGGAACACCACGGGCTCGCCGCCCGGCGGCACCTGGATCGCGCCGCGGACCATGCCCTCGCTGGGCAGCTCGCGGCGGTCGGTGCGGCGGAGGGCCTCGCCCTCGAGGCGCATGCCGACGCGGTCGCTGCGGCTGGAGACGGTCCACGTGGTGTGGGCGAGCGCGGCGGCGTCGGCGACCCAGTCGGCGCGGGGGCCGAGGACAGCGCGCAGCGTGACCGTCGTGCCGGTGGGCGGGGCGACGGGGGCGAGGTCCAGCAGCCACGGGGATTCGGGCTCGAAGCCGACGGTCAGCACGTCGCCGGTCCGGAGCGAGGCGGGTCCGAGGCCGGAGAGGGTGTCGGTGGCGACCGAGCCGAGGACGTCCTCGACGTCAAGGCCGCCGCGGACGGCGAGGTAGGTGCGCAGGCCGGTGGGGGGTGGGCCGAGGGTAAGGGTCTGGCCGGGGCGCAGAGTGAGGACGCTGTGGTGGCCGACCGGGGTGCCGTCGACGTCGGCCGGGGCGGGCGCGCCCGTGAGCGCCACGGTGCGCAGCCCGTGCGCGCGCACCGCCAGACCGCCGAGGAGGACCTCGATGGCGGCGGCGTCCTCGTCGTCGTTGGCGACGAGGCGGTTGGCCAGGCGCAGCGCCGCGCGGTCGGCCGCGCCGGAGCGGGGCACGCCGACCGCCGCGTGGCCGGGGCGGCCGAGGTCTTGCACCAAGGCGAGCGGGCCGCCGCGCACGACCTCCAGCGCCCGGGTTGGGGCCACGGCCAAACCCGCCGCCGCGGCCGCCCGCTCCGCCATCGCGGCTGGCGGCGGCCCGGCTGCAGCAGGGGCCCCTTCCTGCGACTGGGTAGCAGCAGGGGCCCCTTCCTGCGACTGGGCCGCGCCTCCGTCCGGCGTCGTCCTGTCGACGAAGCGGACCTGCGCCCCCGGCGTCAAGAGCGCGGGCGGCGTGCGTACGGCGTCCCACAACACGGCGTCCGTCCGACCTATCAGCTGCCAGCCGCCCGGCGAGCTGCGGGGGTAGATCCCGCTGAACTCGCCCGCGAGCCCGACCGCTCCGGCCGGGACGCTCGTGCGCGGCTCGGCCCGACGCTCGACCTCTAGGCGGCGATCGCCACCCGTCAGGTAGGCGAATCCGGGCGCGAAGCCGCCGAACCCGACCCGCCAGGGCGTGCCGGTGTGCGCGGCCACCACCTCGTCGACGACCAGCCCGGTCAACTCGGCGACCTCGGCCAGGTCCGGCCCGTCGTAGACGACCGGGATCTCGACGGTCGTGCCCTCCTCCCCGGTGACCGGCGCGGCGTCCAAAGCCAAGATGGCGCGACGCAGCGCGCCGAGATCGGCCCCCGGGTGGACGGTCACGGCCACGGTCCGCGCACCCGGCACGACGTCGACCACACCGGGCCAGTCCGCCGCTACGATCGCTGCGGCGTGGGCGAGCACGGCGTCGAGGTCGGCCAGCTCGACGAGGAGCGCCGCGTCCCCCATCGCCCGCACCCGCGGCCCGCCGTCCGCCGCGCCTGCCCCGTCCGCTGCGCCCGGCCGCTGCTGACCCACCGAGCCATCCGCCGTCGGGCCCACCTCCTGCCGTGCCGTCGCGGCGCGACCCTCGCCATCGTCCGCGAGGCATGCCGCCTCGGGCCGCCCGGGTGACCCGGCCGAGCCCACGAGGTCACCCGATCCGTTCGCGGTGGCGACGCGCACTTCGTCCAGCGCCTGCTCAGACGAAGGCATGCACGTCCACCCCCGCGGCGGCCAGCCCGTCGCAGACGGCGGTGGCCATCTCGACCGCGTCCGGCGAATCCCCGTGCACACACGCCGACTCCGCCCGGACCGCGACATCGGTGCCGTCCACCGCGGTGACGACGCCTTCGTCGACCATCCGCATCACCCGCGCCGTCACCTCCGCCGGATCGCGCAGCAGCGCACCGCCCTGCGACCGCGGGACGAGCGTGCCCTCGGGCGTGTACCCGCGGTCGACGAAGAACTCCGGCACCGCGCGCAACCCCGCCTTCTCGGCCGCCGCGAGCAAACACGAGCCGGGAAGGCCGAGCACCGCCAGCGCGGCGTCGTACGCCCGCACGGCCTCGACCACCGCCCGCGCCTGTGCCTCGTGGTGCACCGTCGCGTTGTACAGCGCCCCGTGCGGCTTGACGTACCGCACGCGTGCCCCGGCCACGCGACACAGGCCTTCGAGCGCACCGATCTGGTAGAGCACGTCGTCGGCAAGCTCGCCCGACTCCATGTCGACGAACCGGCGCCCGAACCCCGCAAGATCGCGGTACCCGACCTGCGCTCCCACGACGACCCCCCGCTCCACGGCCTTCGCGCAGGTGCGGCGCAGCGTCGTCGCGTCACCGGCGTGGAAGCCGCAGGCGACATTGGCCGAGGTCACGAGCCCGAGCATGGCCTCGTCGTCGCCGACGACCCAGGGGCCGAAGGACTCACCGAGGTCGGAGTTGAGATCGAGCACACAGGCATCGTAGGGATTGTTCAACAATCCTTCAAGAGGGCGATCGGATAGGCTCTCCGTATGACGCTCGTCGACCCACTCTCGTCGTTGGCCCGCGCCCGGGCGAGCGTCCTGCGCACGAGCACCGCCGAACGGGTGGCCGACGCGGTGCGCGAGGAAGTCGTCGAAGGGCGCCTCCTGCCCGGGGCGAGGCTGCCGGAGCAGGCGCTGTGCGACGTCTTGGGCGTCTCGAGGAACACCGTGCGGGAGGCGCTGTCGCAGCTGGTCACCGAGCGGGTGCTGGCGCGGGAGCCGAACCGGGGCGTGTTCGTCGCGTGTCCCGACGCCGACGCCGTGCGCGACGTCTACCGCGTGCGTCGGCTCGTCGAACCGGCTGCGGTACGGGACGGCGAGGCGTGGGGGCCGGAGGCGGTGGCGCGCGTGCGTGCGACGGTCAACGAGGGCCGGGCCGCGGCGCGCACGGCCGACTGGGACGGCGTGGCCAGCGCCAACCAGCACTTCCACCGGGCGCTCGTCGGGCTCGGCGGCAGCTCGCGGCTGGACCAGCAGATGAAGCTCCTGCTGGCCGAAATGCGGCTGGTGTTCCACCGGATGAGCGAGGTGCGGGCGTTCCACGAGCCCTATCTCGACCGGAACGACGCCATCTGCGTGCTGCTGGAGACGGACGACCGCGCCGCAGCGGCCGACGAGGTCCGTAGCTACCTGGCGGACGCCGAATCCCAGATCCTTGACGCCTACGCCCACCTGTAGACCGTGATCGCCAGTTGGGTGCAAAGGCGGCCGGAAATGGCCGCCCCACGCACCGAAACGGCGATCACCCGTCGCGGGCCCGGCCGGTCAGCCCGTGTTGCGCAGCCCGCCTGCGATGCCGTTGATCGTCAGCAGGAGGGCGCGGTGCAGGTCGGGGTCGCCGACGCCCTTACGCCGCTGGGCGAGCAGCTCCACCTGCAGGTGGTGCAGCGGCTCCAGGTACGCCCCGCGCACCGCGAGCGTGGTGCGCAGCACGGGATGGTGGTCGAGCAGGCGCTCCGACCCTGTGAGCCGCAGCACCTCAGCCGTCGTGACGGCGTGCTCGGCCACGATCACGTCGAACAGCGGGTGCAGCTCAGGGTCCACCAGCTCCGACACGTAGTGCCCCGCGATCCGCAGATCGGTCTTGGCCAACGTCATCTCGACGTTGCCGAGCAGGTTTTGGAAGAACGCCCACTCGCGCATCTCGTCCAACTGCGCCGACAGCCCCGCCTCCCGCGCCGCACGCAGCCCGCTGCCCAGCCCGAACCAGCCCGGCACGACCATCCGCGTCTGCGTCCAGCCGAACACCCAGGGGATCGCGCGGAGGTCGTCCAACGTCGGCGCCTCCCGTCCCGGCCGCCGCGACGGCCGCGACCCGACGTTCAGCTCGCCGAGCTCGTCGACCGGCGTGGCCGTGGAGAAGAACCGCGGCAGCCCCGGATGCCCGACGAGGCCCTGGTAGGCCGTGCGCGCCGCACCGCTGACGACGTCCATCGCCGCGTCCCAGCGCTCCAACGTGGCCGCGTCGATGCGCGACGACTGGTGCTCGAGCGTCGCCTCCAGCACCGCCGCGAGGAGGATCTCGAGGTTGTCGTGGGCGAGCGCGGGCAGCGAGTACTTGTCGGAGACGACCTCGCCCTGCTCGGTCAGCTTCATCGTCGCGTCCACCGTGCCGAACGGCGCCGACAGCACCGCCGCCGCCGCAGGCCCCCCGCCCCGCCCGACCGAGCCGCCGCGACCGTGGAACAACCGCAGTCGCACGCCGTGCTTCACCCCGATGTCACGCAGCTGCCGCTGGGCGCGGTGGATCTCCCACTGCGACGTCGTGATCCCGGCGCCCTTGTTGGAGTCGGAGTAGCCGAGCATGACCTCCTGCAGGTCGCCGCGGTTGCGCACCTGCTGCCGGTACCCCGGGACGGACAGCAGCTCGTCCAGCAGCGCGCCCGCCTGGGACAGCTCCTCGACGGTCTCGAACAGCGGCACCAGGTCGACCGATGATCGCGGGTCGTGCTGCAGCTCCACCATGAACGCCTCGCGGGCGAGCACGGCGACGGCGAGCATGTCGTCCACGCCCTGGCACATCGACACGATGTAGGTCTGCGCCACCTCGCGGCCGAACTCGTGCTGCACGTCGTGGAGGAGGTCGAAGGTGGCGAGGACGTCGCGGGCGCCCTCGGGCAGGCCGTAGTGCCGCCGGATGAGCGGCCGTCCACCGGCCAGCTCGCGCGCGAGCAGCGCCGTGCGCTCGGCCCGGCTCAACTGAAGGTACGGCCTGTCGAGCTCGCCCAGCGCGTCGTAGACGGCGGCCAACGCGGCGTGATGACGCGCCGAGTGCTCGCGGATGTCCAGCTCCGCCAGGTGCAGCCCCAACGCCCTTGCGGTGCGCAGCGCGCGGGCGAGGGTGCCGTCGGCGATGCGTTCGCCGAGGTGGCTGCGCAGGGAGCGGTCCATGACGGCCAGGTCGTCGACGTAGCCGTGTGGGCCGAGGTAGTCGTGGCCTGGGCGGTGCGGCGCACCCGTGGCAATGCGCGCGCGGGTGCCCGCCAGCCGCGCCTGGATGTAGGAGAGCTTGAGCCGGTAGGGCTCGTGGGCGTTGAGCCGGTTGCGACGGCCGTAGACCTCGGGCAGCAGCCGCCGGTCGTGCTGGAGCGACGCGCGCAGCTCCTCCGAGACGCCCACCACCCGCGTCGAGATCGACAGCTCCGACAGCAGCTGCTCCAGCAGGCTCTCGTGGATCCGCAGCGCGCGGTCGGCGTAGAGCTCCAGCACCTCGCGGGTGACGGCGGGCGTGACGTTGGGGTTGCCGTCGCGGTCGCCGCCCACCCAACAACCGAGCACGAGCGGCCGCGCGTCCTCGGGGAGGACGAACCCGGCGTCGCGCACCTCGCGGGAAAGCTCGGCTAGCAGGTCGGGCACCGCGCCGCGCCCGAGCTGCTCCATGTACCAACCCATCGACCTGGCCTCGTCGGCCACGGTGGGCTTGTCGGGGCGCAGCTCGTCGGTCTGCCAGAGCTGGTCCACAAACGCGCCGAGCCGGTCCTCGCCCGCTCCGGCGTCGAGCGCGACGGCCAGCCGCCGCAGGATCGCCAGCACCGACTGCCGCGACGCCTCCGTCGGATGCGCGGTGAACACCGGCCGCAGCTCCAGGCGGGCGAGGACGGCGTTGACCTCGTCGGGATCCGCCGCGGCCAGCCGTTGCATGATCCGGTGCAGCGGTGCGCGCCCGGCCAGCTCGGCGGCGCGGTGGCGCTGCTCTGCGAGGTTGGCCAGCTGGAAGAACTGCGAGAACGCCCTGGCCAGCCAGACGGCGGTGCCCGCGTCGAGGCCGGAGAGGAGCGCCGAGATGGCGGTGTCATCGCCCGTCGCGATGGCCGCGCGGGATTCCTTGCGCACCCGCTCCACCAACTCCAACAGGTCCGGGCCGCCGTGGTGGGCGATCGTCTGACCGAGCAGCGTGGACAAGCGACGGATGTCAGCGCGCAGGGCACCGTGGCCGTTTTCGGAAAGGGAATCGGGGACGGTCAAGTCAGGCCTCCGTGCGGGAAGGCCGTTCGCGTCGGTGGGAACGACGGCTGGGCCTCATCGTCTCACGGCGCGAGTTCCAGGAGCGCGGTCAGCGCCATCCGCCGCAGCAGCGTGACGGCCTCGGGCCCGCGGCCGGTGTGCGGCGTCGAGTTGAGCAGCCCGAACGCGCCGTGCGCCGCGACCCGCGCCGCCTCCTCCGACAGCCCGGGGTGCAGCCTGCGCAGCATGTCGACCCAGATCTCGACGTAGCGGCGCTGCAGCTGGCGCACCTGGTGGCGGGCGCCTTCGGGGAGGTTGGCGAAGTCGCGGTCCTGCACGACGATCAGCTCCGGCTCGCGCAGCGCGAAGTCGGCCTGGAACTCGACGAGCGCGACGAGCACCTCCCGCGGGTCACCGCCCGCATCCGCGCGCTGACGGCCGCCCGCGAGGAGGTGCTCGCTGATGCCGATCAGCATCTCGGCGAGCAGCGCCTCCTTGCCCTCGAAGTGCCGGTACAGCGCGGGCCCGCTCACCCCGACGGCCGCGCCGAGGTCGGCGATGCTCACCCCGTGGAAGCCGTGCTTGGCGAAGAGCTCCGCGGCGACCGCGAGGATCTGCGCACGCCTGCCCGTGGCGTGTCGGACCGTGGGCGTGGCCATCTGCACAGAGTGCTCCGGTTCGCTCAGCGCCGCCACAGTCGTCCGCCGATACGCTGGCCGCATGACACTGGCTCCGCGGTGGCTGCGTGCCCGCGCCGGGGTGCGGGTCGCGTCCGCGCTGTCGGCAGCGGCCGTGGTCGCGCTGGCGCTGGTGGTGGCCGGTGTCGCGCTGATCCTGCTGGTGGGGAAGTCACTGTCCAAATCGGTCGAGACCGACGCGGTACAGAGCGCGCAGGCGATCGCCACGCGGATGCACGGCAATTACGGCAAGCGCGTCAACGGCACCTATACGGCGAAGGAGAACGCCGTCGAGGCGCTCGACACGCTGATGGGCCGGGGCGATCCCGCGCTGGCGCAGATCCTCGTCGACTACTCCGACGACCAGGACGGCAGCGGCTGGGCCGTGCAGGACGGCTCCGACAACGCCTCCCTCGGACCGATGAGCGACCTCACGCCCAACTCGCGCCAGACCACCGTGGTGTCCTCGGCGTTCGTACCGGACAAGGGCGGCACGATGCACGCCGTGCTGGTCGCGGTGGGCGGCACCACGACGACGTCCGACCCGATGCACTTCGTCGTGCTGTACGCGGCGCCGCTGGCGGCCGTCGACGCCGCGCAGGACACGGTCATGTTCTTCCTGATGATCGGCGTGCCGATCCTCATCGTCGTCGCGGGGGCCGCCACCTACGTCTTCGCCGGACGGGCGCTGCGACCCGTCGAGGCGATCCGCGCACGGGTGGCGTCGATGAGCGAGAAGGACCTCGCCGAGCGGGTACCGGTGCCCGCGGCGCGCGACGAGGTGGGCCGCCTCGCGGAGACCATGAACGGGATGATCGCGCGGCTGGAGCAGGCGCAGAACGTGCAGCGGCGCTTCGTCGCCGACGCCAGCCACGAGCTGCGCAGCCCGCTCGCCACCATCGGCGCGGGCCTGGAGCTGCTGCAGGACAGCGACCCGAGCACCGTGGGGGCGCTGCGCGGCGAGACCCGCCGCCTCGGGCGGCTGGTCGACGATCTCCTGCTGCTCGCCCGCGCCGATGAGCGCGGCCTGCAGCCGCGGCACGACGAGGTGGACCTCGACGAGATTCGTGGAGGCCGAGCGCGGCAGGCCGTACGAGGACGGGATGCGCACCGAGGTGCGAGCGGAGCACGTCCGGGTGGTCGGCGACCGCGGCCAGCTCGTGCGGGTGCTGCGCAACCTGGTCGACAACGCGCACCGGCACGCCCGGTCCCGGGTGCTCGTCACGCTAGGGCGCGACGGTGATCGGGCGGTGCTCGACGTCGCCGACGACGGTCCCGGCGTGCCTGCCGCCGACCGGATCCGGATCTTCGAGCGCTTCGTGCGCCTCGACGACGCCCGCGCCCGGGCCGACGGCGGCTCCGGCCTGGGGCTGGCGATCGTCGCCGAGGTGGTGGCGGCGCACGACGGGCAGGTGTGGGTCGAGGACGCGCCGGGCGGCGGCGCGCTGTTCCGCGTGCGGCTGCCCGCGGCCGAGCTTCCGGTCGACGACGACCTCGAGCCCGCCGACCTCCCGGGCGACGACCTCGCCGAGCCCCAATTGCCTGCCGCGGCGCCGAACGGCACCACACCCGCAGCAGGCGCCGCGAACGGCCACCCCGCCCGCGCGCTCGGCACGAACGGAACACCGTCGCCGACGTCTGCACCGAGTCGGCGGCCGTCGGCTACACCTGCACGGAACGGCATCGCGGCACCTGCCTTGCCCAACGGCGCCAGGCCGCCCGCGGCCACGCCCAACGGCACCGCGTCGCCCGCCGGCGTGCCCAACGGCGCCGCGTCGCCCGCGGCCGAGCCCAACGGCACCGCATCGCCCGCGGCCGTGCCCAACGGCACCGCATCGCCCGCGGCCGAGCCCAACGGCACCGCATCGCCCGCGGCCGCGCCCAACGGCACCACAACGCCTGCGCCCGCCGCCAACGGCACGGCGCTGGGCTCACCCCAGCCCAACCGCGCCGCATCGCCCGCATCCGCCGGGAACGGTGCCCCGCCTCCCGCCGCTCCGAACGGGGCCATCACTCCCATGCCCCCGGCCAACGGCGCCGATCCGACCGGGGCCGCACCGAGCAGTGGCCCCGCCCCGCCACCGCTTCGACCCCGACGCGCCCGCCGGAGGCCGGTCCTGCGCCGTCCGCCTCTCCCGCCGCCCGAGACGGACGACCCGTACGCCGACTGGGTGCCGCCCCAACCACAACTGCCCACCCCAGCGCCGAGCGACCGCCACGCAGGCACCACTCCGCGGCGCTGACCTCCCCCGCCCCGCCCCGACGAAGATCACCGGTTCGGTGCACAGAGCGCCGCATTCGGCCGGATCTGCACCAAACTGATGATCAGGGGAGGGTGCGGCGGGTCAGCCGGGCTCGGCCATCCGGTATCCGACCCCTCGCAGGGTCTCGATGCTCCGCACCCCGAACGGGACGTCGATCTTGCGGCGCAGGTAGCCGACGTAGACCTCCACGACGTTCACCTCGCCCTCGTAGTGCGCGTCCCACACCGCCCGCAGGATGTCGGTCTTCGTCACCACCTCGCCCGCATGCCGCATGAGGTACTCGAGCACCCCGAACTCGCGCGGGGTCAGCGTGACCTCCGTGTCCGCCCGGTGCACGCGGTGCCGCGCGGGATCGAGCGTGAGGTCGCCGACCGACAGCACGGCGGGCCGCGACTCCCCCGCCCGCCGCAGCAGCGCCCGCAGCCTGGCGAGCAGGACCACGAAGGAGAACGGCTTGACCAGGTAGTCGTCGGCGCCGAGGTCGAACGCGTCGGCCTCGTCGTACTCACCGTCCTTGGCCGTGAGCATGAGCACCGGCGTCCACACCTGGGCCGCCCGCAGCCGCTCCAGGATCCGGTAGCCGGACAGGCCGGGGAGCATGATGTCGAGCACCACGACGTCATGGTCGCCGGCGCAGGCGGCCTCCAGGCCGCGGATCCCGTTGTGCACGACCTCGACCGAGTGCCCATCGGCAACCAACCCGCGCCGCACCATCTCGGCCAGCGGCACCTCGTCCTCGACCAGCAGCACCCGCACGACCACACGCTATCCGCCCTTGCGACCCCGCACCCGTCGCCCCGCATCGATCCCGTGCGCGGTCACACCTCTGGGGTGCGAAGAAGCCACAACCGAACGTTGCGGCCGATGTTAACAACCATTAACATCGACAACATGGTCACCGCCGCACCGCCCGCGACCGGCGCCGACGTCCACCGCGCCATGGTCGCCGACCTGCGCGAGAAGCTCGCTGCCGCTGCGCTCGGCGGCTCGGAGCGTGCCCGCGCCCGCCACGTCGAGCGCGGGAAGCTGCTGCCCCGCGAACGCGTCGACCGCCTCGTCGACCCGTCGAGCCCGTTCCTCGAACTGTCCCCGCTCGCCGCGCACGGCCTCTACGGCGGCGACGCCCCCGGCGCCGGGATGATCACCGGTGTCGGGCGGGTCTCCGGCCGCGAGTGCGTGATCGTCGCCAACGACGCCACCGTCAAGGGCGGCACCTACTACCCCATGACGGTCAAGAAGCACCTCCGCGCGCAGGAGGTGGCCCTGCAGAACCGGCTGCCGTGCATCTACCTCGTCGACTCCGGCGGCGCCTACCTCCCCGCCCAGGACGAGGTCTTCCCCGACCGCGAGCACTTCGGCCGCATCTTCTACAACCAGGCCACCATGTCCGGGCTGGGCATCCCGCAGATCGCCGCCGTGCTCGGCTCGTGCACCGCGGGCGGCGCCTACGTGCCCGCCATGAGCGACGAGGCGGTGATCGTCCGCAACCAGGGCACGATCTTCCTCGGCGGCCCGCCGCTGGTGAAGGCGGCGACCGGCGAGGTCGTCACCGCGGAGGAGCTGGGCGGAGGCGACCTGCACTCGCGCGTCTCGGGCGTCACCGACCACCTCGCCGACGACGACGCCCACGCCCTGCACATCGTCCGCGACATCGTCGCCACCCTCGGTCCCCGCGCCCCCCGCCCCTGGGCCGTCCGGCCGACGGAACCCCCGCATGCCGACCCCGACGAGCTCTACGACGTCGTGCCCGTCGACTCCCGCACGCCCTACGACGTCCGCGAGGTGATCACCCGGATCGTCGACGGCTCCCGCACCCACGAGTTCAAGGCCGAGTACGGCACCACCCTCGTCACCGCGTTCGCGCACATCCACGGCCACCCGGTCGGGATCGTCGCCAACAACGGGATCCTGTTCTCCGAATCCGCCCTCAAGGGCACGCACTTCATCGAGCTGTGCGACCAGCGCGGCATCCCCCTGGTGTTCCTGCAGAACATCTCCGGGTTCATGGTCGGCCGTGAGTACGAGGCGGGCGGCATCGCGAAGAACGGCGCCAAGATGGTGACAGCCGTGGCCTCCACCCGCGTCCCCAAGTTCACCGTGATCATCGGCGGCTCGTTCGGCGCCGGGAACTACTCGATGTGCGGGCGGGCGTACTCGCCGCGATTCTTGTTCATGTGGCCCAACGCGCGGATCTCGGTGATGGGCGGCGAGCAGGCCGCCACCGTGCTGGGCACTGTCGGGTCCGGGGCGGATCCGGAGGCGATACGCGCCCAGTACGAGCGCCAGGGCCACCCGTACTACTCCACCGCCCGCCTATGGGACGACGGCGTGATCGACCCCAAGGACACCCGTACCGTCCTCGGCCTTGCCCTGTCCGCCGCCGCGAACGCCCCACTGGGCGACCCGGCCTTCGGCGTCTTCCGGATGTGAGCCCGATGCCCACGCCACTCCCCACCCCGACTTCGCACCCCTCCTGCTTCTTCGCACCCCGCCGGCGGGGTGCGAAGAGCACCGAAAGGGTGCGAAGTGCGCCCGCGGCCGCCCGCGTCGACCCGCGAGGAGGTGCCCGTGTTTGACACCGTGCTCGTCGCCAACCGCGGCGAGATCGCCTGCCGCGTGATCCAGACGTTGCGGCGCATGGGGATCCGTTCCGTTGCCGTGTTCTCCCTCGCCGACGCCGATGCGCCGCACGTCCACGCGGCCGATCTCGCCGTCCGCATCGAGGGCTACCTCGCGATCCCCGCCGTCATCGCGGCGGCCAGGGCCACCGGCGCGGAAGCCATCCACCCCGGCTACGGCTTCCTTTCCGAGAACACCGCGTTCGCCGCCGCATGCGAGGAGGCGGGCATCGTGTTCGTGGGGCCGCCGTCGTCGGCGATCGAGGCGATGGGCGACAAGATCCGCGCGAAGCAGACGGTGGCGAAGGCGGGCGTGCCCGTCGTCCCCGGCTCGGACGGGGCGGGCCTCGACGACGCCGCCCTCACGCTGGCCGTGGAGCAGGTCGGCTACCCGGTGCTGCTCAAGCCGTCGGCGGGCGGCGGCGGCAAGGGCATGCGCGAAGTGCACCGGGCCGCCGACCTCGCCGACGCCATCGCCTCCGCCCGGCGCGAGGCCCGCGGCAGCTTCGGCGACGACACCCTGCTCGTCGAACGCCTGGTCACGAACCCGCGGCACATCGAGATCCAGGTGCTGGCCGACGCGCACGGCAACACCATCCACCTCGGCGAGCGCGAGTGCTCGCTGCAGCGGCGGCACCAGAAGATCATCGAGGAGGCGCCGTCCCCGCTGCTCACCGAGGCCCAGCGGGAGGCGATGGGCACCGCGGCCGTCGAGGCGGCGCGCGCGGTCGGGTACGCCGGGGCGGGGACGGTCGAGTTCATCGTCGACGGCAACGCCCCCGACCAGTGGTTCTTCATGGAGATGAACACCCGGCTCCAGGTGGAGCACCCGGTCACCGAGGAGATCTACCGCACCGACCTCGTCGAGGCGCAGCTGCGCGTCGCGGCGGGCGAGCAGGCGCCGTGGCGCTTCATCCCGCCGCGCGGGCACGCCATCGAAGCGCGGGTCTACGCCGAGACCGCGTCAATAATTGATGGGGCGGCGGCCTTCCTGCCGACCGGCGGCCGGATCCTGCGCCTGCGATGGCCGCGGGAGGCGCGGGTGGACGCGGGCGTCGTCGAGGGCGGCGTCGTGGGCAGCGACTACGACCCGATGCTCGCGAAGGTGATCGTCTGGGGCCGCGACCGCGCCGAGGCACTGCGCCTGCTGGACGTCGCGCTCGGCGACACCGTGCTGCTCGGCGTGGGCACCAACATCGGCTTCCTGCGCGCGCTGCTCGCCGATCCCGACGTGCGCGCCGGGCGGCTCGACACCGGTCTCGTCGGCCGCCGGATCGACGAGCTCGCCGCAGCCGATACGCCGCCCGACGTCCTCCCGGCCGCCGCCGTGCACGCGCTGGCCGAGCTGGAGCCGAAAGGCCCGGTGGTGGACCCGTTCGACGTGCCGGGCGGCTGGCGGGTCGGCGCCCCCGCCGCGACGACGTGGCGGATGGCGGTGGCCGGGCACGACCCGGTCGAGGTGCGCGCCATGGGCCGCGCGGCCGACGCCGTGGTGGAGGTGCGCGTGCTCGCCGGGCCCGGCGCCGGACCGCAGCAGGGGCACCCTCCTGCAACCGGACCGCAGCAGGGGCACCCTCCTGCAGCCGGGGCACCGCGGGCTGGGCTGCAGCAGGGTGACATTGCCGCAACCCCGGGGCAGGTGCGCGCGAGCGGCAGGCTCGACGGGGACCGGCTCGTCGTCACCCTCGACGGCGTCACCCGCACGTACTGCGCCGTGCAGGACGGCGACACCCTGTGGCTCGGCCGCGACGGCCACGCGTGGGCCGTCCGCGAACAGGGCCCTGTCGACGCCGTGGCCGCCGAGACCACAGGGGCGGGTGGCCCGGTGCGCTCGCCCATGCCCGGCACGGTGACCGTCGTGGAGGTCGCCGAAGGCCAGTCCGTGACGGCGGGCGACCGGCTCGTCGTCGTCGAGGCCATGAAGATGGAGCACGTCCTCACCGCACCCGTCGACGGCGTGGTGCGCGACCTACGCGCCAAGGCGGGCGCGACCGTCGCCAAGGACGCGGTGCTCCTGACCGTCGAAACCGCCGTCGCTGAGGAGCAGTAGATGGACCTGACCCTTTCCGAGGAGCACGAGGCGCTGCGGGCGATCGTGGAGGAGTTCGCGCACAAGGAGGTCGCCCCGGTCATCGGGGAGCTTTACGAGCGTGCGGAGTTCCCCTACGAGATCGTCGGGAAGATGGGCTCGATGGGCCTGTTCGGCCTGCCCATCGCCGAGGAGTACGGCGGCATGGGCGGCGACTACTTCGCCCTCTGCCTCGCCCTCGAAGAGCTGGCGCGCGTCGACTCCTCGGTCGCGATCACCCTCGAAGCGGGCGTCTCGCTCGGCGCGATGCCGATCTACCGGTTCGGCACCGAGGAGCAGAAGCGGGAGTGGTTGCCCGCGCTGGCCACGGGCGAACGGCTGGGCGCGTTCGGCCTCACCGAGCCCGGCGGCGGCTCCGACGCGGGCGCCACCCGCACCACCGCCCGTCTCGACGGCGACGAGTGGGTGATCAACGGGTCGAAGGCGTTCATCACGAACGCAGGCACCGACATCACCTCGGTCGTCACGATCACCGCCCTCACCGGCGACCGCGGCGCCGACGGCCACCGTGAGATCTCCGCGATCATGGTGCCCGCGGGCACGCCGGGCTTCCGGGTGTCGCAGAAGTACTCCAAGGTCGGCTGGAACGCGTCCGACACCCGTGAGCTGTTCTTCGACGACGTGCGCGTGCCCGCGGCCAACCTCGTCGGCGAACGCGGCCGCGGCTACGCCCAGTTCCTCTCGATCCTCGACGAGGGCCGCGTCGCGATCGCGGCCCTGTCCACCGGGCTCGCGCAGGGCTGCGTCGACGAGTCGGTGCGCTACGCCCACGACCGCCAGGCGTTCGGCCGAACCATCGGCTCCTACCAAGCCATCCAGTTCATGATCGCCGACATGGAGGTCCGCGCGCACACCGCGCGGCTCGCCTACTACGCGGCGGCGGCGAAGATGCTGGAAGGGAAGCCGTTCAAGAAGGAGGCGGCGATCGCGAAGCTCGTCGCGTCCAACGCGGCCATGGACAACGCCCGCGCGGCCACCCAGGTCTTCGGCGGCTACGGCTTCATGAACGAGTACGCCGTCGGCCGCTTCTACCGCGACGCGAAGGTCCTGGAGATCGGGGAGGGCACCAGCGAGGTGCAGCGCATGCTGATCGCGCGACAACTGGGGCTGTGAGGTCGCGGTAGGGTCCGGCGCGTGGCTACCTGGGACGAGCTCGTCTCCTACGTCCGCGTGCGCTACGAGATCATGCGGCAGGAGGAGGAGGAGCTCTGGTTCGACCTCCCGACGACGGGAGAGCGCCACCAGCGGGTGGCGGTCCGGCTGGTCACCGGCGAGGACGGCCACCCGTGGGCGCAGATCAGGTCCGCGGTCGGCCACGTCGAGAAGATCGACCTGGCCCGCTGCCTCGTGCTCGCGGGGAAGGCCGTCACGGGCGGCGTGGTGGCCGAGGACGGGCTCGTGCTGTTCCGGCACGCCATCCCGCTCGGCGACACCGCGCTCGACGGCTTCGAGCGCCCGTTCCGGCTGGTCGTGGAGACCGCCGACCGCATGGAGGAGCAGCTCAGCGGGGCCGACGTGCACTAGCGTGCTCGTGCGCGCACGACTAGTAGGCGGGCTCAAGCGCCTGGTCGACGAGCACCCGCAGCCGCGAGTGCAGCTGCTCGGCCTCCCCGATGGTCAGCGCACCGATCTCGACGCCGCTGAGCAGTTCCGCGGCGACCGTGCGGGCGAACCGGGTCAACCACTCCGCACGGGGCTCCTGATCACGCATGACGGGAGTTTGCCCCGTGTTCACGTTCGTGGGGAAGGCGGGTCACACACCCGCAACCTGAAGGACACCGGGGTGGGCGGCCACCGACGTCAACCGCGTCACCGTGGGGTGCCCGGCGGCGAGCAGCGCGACGTCGGACTCGGGTTCGGGCTCGCCGACCAGCGCTTCCGCGGTGGCACGCAGCACGGAGGCGTCGACCTCGTCGTGGTGCCGCACGGTGATCGTCGCCATGCCGAACGCCGACAGCCTTGCCTCGCGGAGCGCGCCCAGCTCCGCCGCGGGCCGGTCGGGCACGTTGACCGACAGCACGGTGCCTTCGTCCGCGGCCAGCAGCACGTCGAGGATCTGCGGCAGCACATGCGCGACGGCGTCCCAGTGCGGACGCTCCGGTATCTCCCACCCGGAGTCGAGCGACACCGCGAGCGCCCGCCACCCGTGCAGGCTCGCGGCGAGCGCGGCGCCCACGGTGCCGGAGTGCAGCACCGCCCGTCCGACGTTGGCCCCGAAGTTCACGCCCGAGAGCACGATGTCCGGGTGCGGGTCCAGCCAGCCGCGCCCGGCCGCGTGCACGATGAACGCCGGGTGCGCCTCAACGGCGTATGCCTCGACATCCGGCAGGGACGGGATGGGCTGCCGTTGCAGCCGCACGGCGCCGTCGCCCGCGCGCACGGCCTTCACCGAAGCGCTGACCCCGCTCGCGTCCTCGTGCGGCGCGGCCACGACCACCTCGAACCCGGCGTCGCGGGCGAGCGCGGCGAGCGTGTGCAGCCCCGGCGAGTCGAGGCCGTCGTCGTTGGTGATCAGGGCACGGAGACGTCGGGAAGAGGCCACAGCACCACGGTAAGCGCTGCAGATGGCCGACGAGGGTCGGCGGGAGGACCGTCACACGGGATCTCGCCCCGCGCAGCAGGCGCGCCGTAGGGTGCTTCCGTGCTTCCCACCGGTGAGCAGTTCGAGATCGTTTCGGGGGACGTCCGCGCCGTCGTCACGGAGGTGGGCGCCGGGTTGCGAGCGCTCGTCCACGGCGAGCGCCACCTCGTCGAGACCTACGCGGAGGACGCCCGCCCCACCCTCGGCGTGGGCGCGGTGCTCGTGCCGTGGCCCAACCGCACCGCGCGCGGGCGATGGCGCTGGAACGGCGCCGACCAGCAGCTCGCGCTCACCGAGCCGGACGCGGGCAACGCGATCCACGGTCTGCTGCGCCACGTGCTCTACCGGGTGTACGAGCGCACGGACGACGCCGTCACGCTGGTCGCCGTGATCCCGCCGCAGCCGGGGTGGCCGGTCGCGCTCGCCACGGGGATCCGCTACGCCGTCGACCGGTACGGCCTCACGGTCACCCACACCGTGCGCAACGTCGGCACCGAGCCGGTGCCGTTCGGCGTCGGCGCGCACCCCTACCTGCGCGCGGGCGACACACCGACCGACGACTGCGTGCTCACCGTCCACGCCGCGCTGTCCATCCCGCTCGAGGGCGGCCTGCCCACCGGCCCGGCCACGGCTGTGCCGCCCGCGCTCGACCTCCGCTCCGGCCGTCCGGTGAAGGAGCTCGACCTCGACCACGCGTTCGGTGGCGCAGCGCCCGCCGACGGCGACACCCACGTGCGCCACCGCCTCGCCGCGCCCGACGGCACCACCGAGCTGTGGGCCGATCCCGCGTTCGGGTACGTGCAGGTCTTCACCCCGCCCGACCTCGTTGGCCGTGGCCGCGCCGTGGCCGTCGAGCCGATGACGTGCCCACCCGACGCGCTGAACTCCGGCGATGGGCTCATCACCGTCGCCGCGGATGCGTCCTGGTCGGGCAGCTGGGGAATCCGACTGGTGGAGGGAACATGAGGGTTTTCAACGGGCTGGACGAGCTGCACGCCGCGGCGGGCACCCAGGTCGGCACCAGCGACTGGATGACGATCGAGCAGGCGCGGGTGAACACGTTCGCCGACGCCACCGACGACCACCAGTGGATCCACGTCGACGAGGAGAAGGCCAAGGCGGGCCCCTTCGGCACGACGATCGCGCACGGGTTCCTCACGCTCTCGCTGCTCCCGGAGCTGCTCGCGGAGGTCTACCGCATCGACGGCGTCAAGATGGGGATCAACTACGGCCTCAACAAGGTGCGGTTCACCGCGCCCGTCCCGGTCGGGAGCAAGATCCGCGGGGTGGTCGACATCGCCGACGTGGCCGATGTCAAGGGCGGCGTGCAGGTGACGACGCGGGTGACCGTCGAGATCGAGGGTTCGGAGCGACCCGCACTGGTCGCGGAGTGGATCACCCGCCAGTATGCGTGACGCGGTCGTCTGCGAGCCGCTGCGTACCCCGGTCGGCGGCTTCGGCGGCGCGCTGCGTGGCGTGCCCGCGCACGAGCTGGCCGCTACGGTCGTGCGGGCGCTGATCGAACGCACCGGGCTGGACCCTGCCGTCGTCGACGACGTGCTGCTCGGCCACTGCTACCCCACGATGGAGGCGCCTGCGATCGGCCGGGTCGTCGCGCTCGACGCGGGCCTTCCGGTCACCGCGACCGGGCTGCAGATCGACCGCCGCTGCGGCTCTGGCCTGCAGGCCGTCTTGTACGCGGCGATGCAGGTGCAGAGCGGGGTGGCCGATGTCGTGCTCGCGGGCGGGGCCGAGTCGATGTCGAACGCGCCGTTCTACTCGACGGCGATGCGCTGGGGCATCCGCGGCGGGCCTGGCGTCATGCTGCACGACGCGCTCGCCCGCGGCCGCGTCACTGCGGGCGGCGCGCACTACCCCGTGCCCGGCGGCATGATCGAGACCGCGGAGAACCTGCGCCGCGAGTACGGCATCCCACGGGCCGAGCAGGACGAATGGGCCGTGCGCAGCCACCGTCGCGCGGCGGCGGCGCGGGACAGGTTCGCCGACGAGATCGTCCCGGTGGGCGAGGTCGACACGGACGAGCACATCCGCCCCGACACGAGCGTCGAGGTGCTCGCCGGGCTGCGGCCGATCATGGGCCGCACCGACCCGGAGGCGACGGTCACGGCGGGCAACGCGTCGGGCCAGAATGACGGGGCCGCGATCTGCGTCGTCACGCATCCGGAACGGGCGGCGGACCTCGGGCTGCGGCCGTTGGCGCGGCTCGTCTCGTGGGGCGTTGGCGGCGTGCCACCCGCCACGATGGGCATCGGCCCGGTGCCCGCCACCGCCAAGGCGCTCGCCGCCGCAGGCCTCACGCTGGCCGACATCGACCTCATCGAGCTGAACGAGGCCTTCGCCGCGCAGGTGCTGGCATGCGTGCGGGAGTGGAAGCTCACCGACGCCGACCTGGAGCGGGTCAACGTCAACGGCTCGGGTATCTCGCTCGGTCACCCCGTCGGCGCGACCGGCGGCCGGATCCTCGCCACCCTCACCCGCGAGATGGACCGCCGCGGCGTTCGGTACGGCCTTGAGACGATGTGTATCGGCGGTGGGCAGGGCCTCGCCGCTGTCTTCGAGCGGACGGCGTAGTGCCTACCCCGGACGACCTCGCCATGGCCGACGCGGTGTCCACCGCGTTGATCCGGCTCGTCCGGCTGCTGGAGCGCAGCCGCGCGCAGTACCAGGCGGAGCATCCGGACACAGTCGAGCGCGCCACGTACCTGCTGCTCGTGCACCTGGTGAAGGACGGACCGCAGCGGGCCGGAGCGCTCGCCGAAGCGGTGCACTCCGACCCGTCGACGATCAGCAGGCAGATCGGGCACCTCGTGAAGCTCGGCCACGTGGAGCGCACGGCCGACCCCGTTGACGGGCGCGCCACGCTGCTCGCCGCCACCGCCGAGGGCCGCCGCGTGTTCGAGGAGAACCGGCGGCTGCGCAACGAGCGGTTCAGCCAGATCCTGGCAGGCTGGCCGGACGCGGACCGGGCCGCGCTCGCCCGGATGCTCGGCCGCCTCGCCACCGACATCGAAGGGTTCCTGGGCACTCCCGACGAACCCACCCGGCCATGATCGTCGGTTCGGCGCGCGGACCGGCCAGGTACCGCCGCATCCGCACCGAACCGGCGATCACTCGGCGTGCTCCTCGTGCTCCTCGGCCTCCTTCGCCCGCCGCCACGACGCCCTGATCTCCCGCTCGGCGTCGGCCCGGCCCACCCAGGTGGCACCCTCCACGCTCTTGCCGGGCTCCAGCGCCTTGTAGATCTCGAAGAAGTGCTGGATCTCCATGCGGTCGAACTCGGGCAGGTGGTGGATGTCGCGCAGGTGCTCCTGCCGGGGGTCGTCGCTGGGCACGCAGAGGACCTTGTCGTCGCCGCCCTTCTCGTCCTTCATGCGGAACATGCCGATGGCACGCGACCGGATGAGGCAGCCGGGGAACGTGGGCTCCTGCACGAGCACGAGCGCGTCGAGCGGATCGCCGTCCTCGCCGAGGCTGTCCTCGATGAATCCGTAGTCGGCGGGGTACTGCGTGGCCGTGAACAGTGTGCGGTCCAACCGGATGCGTCCGGTGATGTGGTCGACCTCGTACTTGTTCCGGCCGCCCTTCGGGATCTCGATGGTGACGTCGAAGTCCACGTCCGTCCCTTCTCTCGCGGGCCTCTAGTCTCTTACACCGCGTCGGCGCAGAGGAGGCCACGGGTGGGATTCGGTCGCCGAATCGGGCACACGCTGCGTGTGCCGGGGCGTGGGCTGCGCCGCTGGGTCACCGTGTTGGTCGTCGCGGTGACGGCGGCGGCCGTCGGGAGCGCGGTCGCGCTGAGCAGCCCGTCGCTGATCGCCGCCCTGCACCCGACGCCCACCGCCGACGTACAGCCACCGCTGCCGCGCCTCGCGCTCGGCCCACTGGCCGCCTCCGCGCCGCTGCCGACCGAGTCCGGGCTGGGGGCGGCGCTGGGCAAGCCCGCCGATGCGGTGCCGGGCACGTTCACCGGCCTGGTGCTCGACCCGGCGTCGGGCAAGGTGCTGTGGCAGCGCACACCCGGCACCCCGCTCGTCCCCGGCTCGACCGCGAAGCTGATCACGACGTCGGCAGCCTTGCTCACGCTCAACCCGACGTCCAGCCTGGTCACCCGGGTGGTGGCAGGCGGAACGCCGGGCGCGGTCGTGCTCGTCGGCGGCGGCGACCCTTCGCTCACCGCGCTCCCGGCAGGCAAGGTCGGCGTCTACCCCGACCCCGCGCGCCTCACCGATCTCGCCGCTCAGGTCAAGAAGGCGACCGGCGGCGCGATCACCAAGGTGATGATCGACACCAGCCGTTACCGCGGCCCTGGCCTCGCGCCCGGCTGGGACGAGAGCGACATCGCGGGCGGCGACGTCACGCCCATCACCCCGCTCATGCTCGACGGCGGGCGCATCGACCCCACCCAGCAGGACGGCGCGCGGGTGCCCGACCCGGCGCAGCAGGCCGGGCTGGCGTTCGCGAAGCTGCTTGGGCTCGGCAAGTCCGCGGTGACCACCGGAATCGCCCCACCCAACGCCCAGGTGCTGGGCTCGGTGATCTCCGCGCCGGTGTCCGAGCTCGTCGAGACCCTGCTGCAGACGTCGGACAACGTGCTGGCCGAGGTCCTCGCCAGGGAGACCGCGATCGCCCGCGGCGGCGAGCCGTCGTTCGACGGGGCGGTGGAGGCCGCGATGGCGGCGCTGATGCAGGCGGGCATCCCCACGACCGGCGCGGCGATGGTGGACGGCAGCGGGCTCTCGACGCAGGACAGGGTGCCCGCCCGGCTGCTGGCGGCGCTGCTCGCCGCCGCGGCCGCGCCTGCGCAGGGTCCCGACGACACGGAGTTCCTGCGGCCGGTGCTCACCGGGCTGCCGGTGGCGGGTGGCGACGGCACGCTCGAAGACCGGTTCGCGCCGGGGGAAGGCTCGGTGGCCGGGCGCGGGGTCGTCCGCGCGAAGACCGGCACGCTGACGACGGCGAGCAGCCTGGCGGGCGTCGTCGTCGACGCGGACCAGCGGTTGCTCGTGTTCGCGTTCATGTCCAACGGCGCGCTTCCCGCCAAGGCCAGGCCCAAGCTCGACGACCTGGCGGCAGACCTGTCGCGCTGCGGGTGCCGCTGAGCGGAGCTTGCGGAGCGAACATCGGCGCTGACGCTCGTGCGCGGAAAAGAGTGCTCTGGCCCTCTTTTCCGCTCACGAGTCGGTCGAGCGGCTGCGTAGCGTGGGGTGCGTGTCTCGCCCTACCCAGGACCGCCCGCCCGCCGCCGTCATGGGGCTCCCGGTCGACTGGGAGCTGGCCCAGCGCACCGCCGCGCGGCTGATGCCCGCCGGACCGACGGTCGCCCTCGAGGAGGCCCAGGCGCTCGTCGCGCGGCTGCGCGCCGACGCGACCACGGCCGAGGGGCACGTGCGCGCGGTCACCGGGCTCGGCCACGGGCTGCCGCTGCTGCCCGCCGACGTCGTGGACCGCCCCGCATGGGCCGCGGCCGCGCTCTCCGGCATGGCCGCGCTCACGGCAGGGGCGCAGCTCCCCGACGTCGGGAAGACCGCACGGGCGGTCACGTCCCGCACGACCGGACTGCAGCTCGGCGGCGTCGTCGCCTACCTGGGTGGCCGCGTGCTTGGCCAGTACGACCCGTTCGGCGGCCCGGACGGCGAGGGGCGGCTGCTGCTGGTGGCGCCCAACGTGCACGCCGCCCAGCAGGCACTGGACGTGCCCTCGGCGGACTTCGGGATGTGGGTGTGCCTGCACGAGGCCACCCACCGACTGCAGTTCACCGCGGTGCCGTGGCTGCGGTCGTACTTCGCCGAGGAGGTGTCGCGGCTGCTGTCGCTCACCGTCGACAGCCGTCCCAGCCTCGACCGGCTGCCGGAGCTGTTCCGCACCCTGCGGGAGTCCAAAGGCGATTCGCTGGCCGTCGTCGAGCTGCTGCAGGGGCCCGAGCAACGGGCCGTACTCGACCGGCTGCTGGCGCTCACCACGCTGCTCGAGGGGCACGCCGACCACGTCATGGACGCCGTGGGGCCGGAGGTGGTGCCGACGGTGGAGACGATCCGCGCGCGGTTCACCATCCGCCGCCGCGGCGGGGGGCTGGTCGACCGGATCCTGCGCGCGCTCCTCGGGGTGGAGGCGAAGGTGCGCCAATACGCCGTCGGCTCGGCGTTCACCAAGCACGTCGTGCTGGCCGTGGGCATGGACGGGTTCAACAAGGTGTGGGAGAGCCCTGAGACGATCCCCACCCGTGCCGAGCTCGCTACCCCCGGCGACTGGCTCCGCAGGGTCCACAACCTGCGCTAGGCCGTGTCCCGCGGATCACGGGCGATGGGGCTTCGTGATCCAGATGGTTCCCGGCAAGGCGGAGGGCGGCTCTCGTACCGGGCGTACTCGAGTCGCCCGACAACGCAGCCGGGGGCCATCTGGGCGCGAAGACCGCGGTCGCTGATCCGCGGGACCACGGCCTAGCCCCCACCGCCAGGACGAGTCGCGCGTGCGACCGTGTGCCCGTGACCACCAGACGTGATCGCCGTTCCGGGGACGTGCGCCCTCAGACGGCGATCACGGAGGTGCGGCGGGCGGTGCGGGCCGCGCTGGGCGCCTTGCCCGAGGCCGCCCGGCGGGCGCCGCTGGTCGTCGGCTGCTCCGGCGGCGCCGACTCGCTTGCCCTCACCCTCGCCGCCGCGGCCGTGCGCGGGTTGGACGGCGTGCTGGCCGTGGTCGTCGACCACCGGCTTCAGGACGGGTCGGCCGAACGCGCAGCAGCCACCGTCGCGCTGCTTGCGGAGCGGGGGATCGCGGCGCGCGTCAACGCCGTCGACGTCACCGGCCCCGGCGGGATCGAGGCCGCCGCGCGACACGCCCGCCAGGCCGCGCTCCGCGCCGCCCGCCCGCATCCCGACAGCCCGATCCTGCTCGGCCACACCCTCGACGACCAGGCCGAAACCGTGCTGCTCGGCCTCGGCCGCGGGTCCGGCGGGCGCTCGCTCGCGGGCATGCGCCGCTGGGATCCACCGTGGCTGCGCCCGCTTCTGGAGACCAGGCGCGCGACGACGCGGGCCGCGTGCGTGGGCCTCGGGATGCCGGTGTGGGACGACCCGCACAACGTCGACCCTCGTTTCACCCGCGTCCGGCTGCGGCACGAGGTCCTGCCGCTCCTGGAGGACGTGCTCGCTGGCGGCGTGGCCGAGGCCCTCGCCCGTACCGCCGAGCAGCTCCGCGAAGACGCCGATGCGCTCGACGCCGTCGCCGCCGGGCTGCTCCCCACCGGCGACGAGATCGACCTGGCTGCGCTCGAAGCCGCCCCGCCCGCCCTCCGCCGCCGGGTGTTGCGCGCCTGGCTCACCGCAGCAGGTGTGACCGGCCTCACGGAAGCCCATCTCCGCGCCGCCGCCGTTCTCGCAGCTCGCGGGCCCGATCGTGGGGGCGTCGCCGTGCCGGGCGGGTTGGAGCTGTTCCGCGCCCATGGCAGGCTCGGCATCCGCCCGGTCCGGTGGCCATCGGCCCGGCGAGGCCAGTGTTGATCCGACAGAGGGAGCACGCCCGCCGTGTACGACGGGGACATCGCCGCCACGCTGGTCACCGAGGACGCGATCCGAGCCAAGACCACCGAGCTCGCCGAGACGATCGGGAAGGACTACCCGGAGGGCGGCAGCGACCTGATGCTCGTCGGGGTGCTGAAGGGCGCGGTCATGTTCATGACCGACCTCGCCCGCGCCCTGCCCGTCCCGGTGCAGCTGGAGTTCATGGCCGTGAGCTCCTACGGCTCGGCCACGTCGTCGTCGGGCGTGGTGCGCATCCTCATGGACCTCGATCGCGACATCGCGGGCCGCGACGTGCTCATCGTCGAGGACATCATCGACTCCGGCCTCACCCTGTCCTGGCTGCTCGGCAACCTCCGCTCGCGGCACCCGGCGTCGCTGGCGGTGTGCACGCTCCTGCGCAAGCCGGATGCGGTGAAGGTCGATGTGCCCGTCCGGTACGTCGGGTTCGACATCCCCAACGAGTTCGTCGTCGGCTACGGGCTCGACTACGCCGAGCGCTACCGTGACCTGCCGTTCATCGGCACGCTCGACCCGAAGGTCTACGCCTGAGCGCTACAGGGAACACCACCACGTGACCGGTCGTTGCCCCGACAACGCGTCACGGGGGTCCGCTATCCTGGGGGACTCGGGGCCGGTCAGGCCGTGCCGCGTGCCAGAGGATCTCGTCAGGGAAGGTGAAGGCCACCAGGCCGAAGCTGCATGGACCGCAAGCGCCTGCTCCGCAACCCTCTGATCTGGATCCTCACTGCGGTCCTGGTCTTCTTCGCCTTCAGCGTGCTGTTCGACGACACGCGGGGCTTCACCCAGGTCGACACGTCCGTCGCGATCGCCCAGATCCAGAACGGCAACGTCAAGAACGCGCTGATCGAAGACCGCGAACAGCGGCTGCGGCTCACCCTCACGAACGAGGTCGAGGGCAGCACCCAGATCATCACGCAGTACCCGGCCGACACCAGCTCCACGATCGTCAACGCGCTGGAGAGCGCGGGCAACAAGCCCACCTTCAACACCTTGGTGCACCAGGACTCGTTCCTCACCCAGATGTTGATCTTCATCGTGCCGCTCGGCATCGTCCTGCTCATCCTGTTCTGGATGATGAACAACGCCCAGGGCGGCGGAAACCGCGTGATGAGCTTCGGCAAGTCCAAGGCCAAGCAGCTCAACAAGGACATGCCCAAGACGACCTTCGCCGACGTCGCGGGCGCCGATGAGGCCGTCGAGGAGCTCTACGAGATCAAGGACTTCCTCCAGAACCCCGGCCGCTACCAGGCGCTCGGCGCGAAGATCCCCAAGGGCGTGCTGCTCTACGGGCCGCCAGGCACCGGCAAGACGCTGCTGGCGCGCGCGGTCGCGGGCGAGGCGGGCGTGCCGTTCTACACGATCTCCGGCTCGGACTTCGTCGAGATGTTCGTCGGCGTCGGCGCCTCCCGGGTGCGCGACCTCTTCGAGCAGGCCAAGCAGAACTCGCCGTGCATCATCTTCGTGGACGAGATCGACGCGGTCGGCCGCCAGCGCGGCGCGGGCCTCGGCGGCGGGCACGACGAGCGCGAGCAGACCCTCAACCAGCTCCTCGTCGAGATGGACGGCTTCGACGCGCGCACCAACGTCATCCTCATCGCGGCCACCAACCGGCCCGACATCCTCGACCCCGCCCTGCTGCGCCCCGGCCGTTTCGACCGCCAGATCCCGGTCGGCGCGCCCGATCTCGCGGGCCGCCGCGCGGTGCTCGCCGTGCACGCAAAGGGCAAGCCGTTCGCACCGAACGTCAACTTCGACGGGCTGGCCAAGCGCACGGTCGGCATGTCCGGCGCCGACCTGGCCAACGTCATCAACGAGGCCGCGCTGCTCACCGCGCGCGAGAACGGCACGCTGATCACCGAGGCGGCGCTGGAGGAGTCGGTCGACCGCGTCGTCGGCGGGCCGCGACGCAAGGGCAAGATCATCTCCGAGCAGGAGAAGAAGATCACCGCCTACCACGAGGGCGGCCACGCGCTGGCCGCGTGGGCCATGCCCGACCTGGAGCCGGTCTACAAGCTCACGATCCTGCCGCGTGGGCGCACCGGCGGCCACGCGCTCGTCGTCCCCGAGGACGACAAGGGCCTCATGACCCGCTCGGAGATGATCGGCCGCCTGGTGTTCGCGATGGGCGGACGCAGCGCCGAGGAGCTGGTGTTCCACGAGCCGACGACGGGCGCGTCCTCCGACATCGACCAGGCCACCAAGATCGCGCGCGCGATGGTCACCGAGTACGGCATGAGCGCCCGGCTCGGCGCCGTCCGCTACGGCCACGACCAGGGCGACCCCTTCCTCGGCCGCACGATGGGCAACCAGCCGGACTACTCGCTGGAGGTCGCCCACGAGATCGACGAGGAGGTGCGCAAGCTCATCGAGGCCGCGCACACCGAGGCGTGGGAGATCCTCAACACCTACCGCGACGTCCTCGACGACCTCGTCCTCGAGCTCTTGGAGAAGGAGACGCTCACCCGCAAGGACCTCGAGCGCATCTTCGACCAGGTCGAGAAGCGGCCGCGGATCACCGCGTTCAACGATTTCGGCGGCCGCACCCCTTCGGACAAGCCACCCATCAGCACGCCCGCCGAGCTGGCCAAGGAGCGCGGCGAGCCGTGGCCGCCTGCCACCGGCCGCGAGCCCACCCCGGTCGGCTCCTACCCCGGCGGCAACGGCGCGTCGCAGCCGATCCCCGGCGGCTACCCGTCCGGCCCGCAGCAGTCGTGGGGGCCGACGTACCCCACCCAGAAGCCTGCGGCGCCGAAGAGCCCGGCCACCCCCAACTCCGTCCCGCACAACTACGGCGCGCCGCCCGGATGGCGCCCGGCCACCACGCCCGCCGGGCAGACGTGGCCGCCGCCGGAGCACGAGCAGCCGTGGGGCATGCCGGTGCCGCCGGAGGGCACCAACGGCGCCGCGCCGAAGGAAACCCACGACGCCGAGGACGGCTCCCGCTGAGCGTGAACGGGATCCGGCCTACCGGGGTTGACCAGGCCCGCGCCGAAGCCGCCATCCGCGAGCTCCTCATCGCCGTCGGCGAGGACCCCGAGCGCGAGGGCCTGCGCGAGACGCCCGCCAGGGTCGCCCGCGCCTACGCCGAGATCTTCGCGGGTCTTTACACCGACCCCGACTCCGTGCTGGACAAGACGTTCGACGAGAACCACCAGGAGCTGATCCTCGTCAAGGACATCCCGATCTTCTCCAGCTGCGAGCACCACCTCGTGCCGTTCCACGGCGTGGCGCACGTCGGCTACATCCCTGGCGAGTGCGGACGGGTGACGGGCCTTTCGAAGCTCGCTCGCGTCGTCGACCTCTACGCCCGCCGCCCCCAGGTCCAGGAACGCCTCACCGGCCAGGTCGCCGACGCGTTGGTGCGCAAGCTCGAACCGCGGGGCGCGATCGTCGTGATGGAGGCCGAGCACCTGTGCATGGGGATGCGCGGCATCCGCAAGCCCGGGGCGCGCACCACCACCTCCGCCGTCCGCGGGATCTTCCAGACCTCGCCGAGCTCGCGCGCGGAGGCGCTGTCGCTGATCCGGGGCACATGATGCTGCCGCGGCTCGGCCGGTGCGCGGTGCTGGGCGTGCTCAACGTCACGCCCGACTCGTTCTCCGACGGCGGCCGGTTCCTCGATCACGACGACGCCGTCCGGCACGGCCTCGCGCTGCGGGCGGCGGGGGCCGACCTCGTCGACGTCGGCGGCGAGTCGACCCGGCCCGGCGCGGTGCGGATCGACGCGGCCACGGAGACCGCGCGGGTGCTGCCCGTGGTCACCGACCTGGTGGGCCACGGTGTCCCGGTGAGCATCGACACCACCCGCGCGGCGGTGGCGGCGGCCGCGATCGAGGCGGGCGCGGTGCTGGTCAACGACGTGTCGGGCGGCTCGGCGGACCCGGACATGGCGGGCGTCGTCGCCACCGCGCGCGTGCCGTGGGTGCTCATGCACTCCCGGGGCGCGGCAGGCGCGCACGCGGGCTATGAGGACGTGCTCGGCGAGGTGCGGGCCGAGCTGGTGGCGCGGGTGGACGCCGCGGTGCTGGCGGGCGTCGACCCCGCGCTGCTGCTGCTGGACCCCGGCCTGGGCTTCGCGAAGAACGCCGCGCACAACTGGACCCTCCTGCGCCGCCTGGACGTGCTGCTCGCGCTGGGGTTCCCGGTGCTGGTCGGGGCGTCGCGGAAGCGGTTCCTCGGGCAGCTGCTCGCCGACGCCGACGGCACGGTCCGCCCGCCAGCAGGCCGCGACCTGGCCACCGCCGTGATCACCGGGATGGCCGCAGACCGCGGGGCGTGGGGCGTGCGGGTGCACGACGTGGCGTCGTCGATGGACGCCGTGGCCGTCGCGACGGCGTGGAACCTCGGCGCCTCCCGCGCCCGCACCTCCGGGGACGGCCCGTCCTGAGCGCCCCCGCCCCCACCCGCCGTCGCGCGCGCCACCCGAACGACCCCGGTGATCGGCGCGAGCGGCACACCACGCCTGCCGCGAGCGCGCTGGTGTGCGTTTCACGGCGATTTTGGAGGCGCGCGTGACCGACCGTATCGAGCTGCGCGGCCTCCGGGTGCGCGGCCACCACGGGGTGTACGACCACGAGCGGCGCGACGGGCAGGAGTTCGTCGTCGACGTCACGGTGTGGATGGACCTCGCCCCCGCCGCCGGGTCCGACGATCTCGCCGACACCCTGCACTACGGCGAGCTCGCCGAGCACACGGCCGCGATCGTCGCGGGCGAGCCGTGCAACCTCATCGAGACGGTGGCCGCGCGCGTCGCCGAGATGGTGATGACCGACGAACGGGCGCTTGCGGTCGAGGTCACGCTGCACAAGCCGCAGGCCCCGATCGCACTGGAGTTCGGCGATGTCGCGGTGGTCGTCCATCGCTCCCGGCAGGGTGTGCGGGGAGAGCTGCCATGACCCCACACCCCCGTCGCGGTGCGCGCGAAGGTCGGTGCGGTCGGGGGGCGCCGTGACCGCCGCCGTGCTCTCGCTCGGGTCCAACCTCGGCGACCGGTTCGCCCACCTGCGGGCCGTGGTCGCCGGGTTCGCCGACGTACTGGTCGCCGCGTCGCCCGTCTACGAGACCGCGCCGTGGGGCGGGGTGGCGCAGGACGACTTCCTCAACGCGGTGCTGCTCGTCGCCGACCCGGCCGTCGACGCGTGGGGCTGGCTGCGGCGTGGGCAGGCGTTGGAGGACGCGGCCGGACGGGTCCGCGGCGTGCGGTGGGGCCCGCGGACGCTGGACGTCGACGTTGTCAGCGTCGACCAGGTCCACAGCACAGACCCCGAGCTGCTGTTGCCCCACCCCGGCACCCCGGAGCGCGCCACCGTGCTGCGGCCGTGGCTGGACGTCGACCCCGATGCGGTGCTGCCGGGCCACGGCCCTGTCGCCGCCCTGCTGGCCGCGCTGGGGCCCGACGCCGAGCGGGGCATGCGCCGCCGCGACGACCTGGTGCTCGCCCCGTGACCACCGCCGCAGCCCGCCGTCGGCCGCAGCGGCCCGGCCCACGCGGGGCGGCACCGGCGTTGCCGCGCCGACACCGGCGCCCGGACACCGGTGCGAGCACCCCAACGCCGGTGCGGCCGTCCCACGCGCCTGGCCGCCCACCCGGCGGCCAGCCCCGGCGCCCACCCACCCCCGCCTGCACACGCCGCCCGGCATGGCGCGCGGGCGGGACGGCCGTGCCCGCCCGACACCGCTGCGGGGGCAACCCGTGACCCCCACGCGCCCGCGCGACCTGCTCGCCGTCGGCCTCGTCGTCGCGGTGCTGGCCAACCTCGCCGTCCGGCTGACCTACGCCTCGCTCCCCGGGTTCCCGCTGCTCGGCGGCATCACGCTGGCCGTGCTCGGCGCCGCTGAGGCCATCGGCGGCCGGGCGCTCCGGGCCCGCATCCGCCACGAGCCGGGCACCCGGCCCGTCCAGCCGCTGGTCGCCGCCCGCGCGGTGCTGCTGGCGAAGGCGTCGTCGGTGGCGGGCGCGGTCGTCGGGGGCGCGTGGCTCGGGCTGCTGGTCTTCACCGCGCCGCAGGCCGGAACGATCCCGGCCGCCGGGTCGGACACGGCGGCCGCGGCCGTCGGGCTCGGCTGCGCGCTCGTGCTCGTCGGCGGGGCGCTCTGGCTGGAACACTGCTGCCGCACGCCCGACGACACGAACGAACCAGACCCGCCCCCCGCCCCGTAGGCTCTGGCGCCATGACGCAGGCCACGGGGATCTTCCTGACCGGGGGCCCAACCGCGGCGCTGCCCACGCAGCAACGCCAGCGCCGGGGGGTGCTGGCGCCCGTCATCGCGCTGGTCGCCCTCGGCATCTGCGGCCTGATCGTGTTGGGGCTGGTCGGCCGAAGCGTGGGCCTGGGCGGGGTCGTGGTCGGAGCGCTGTGCGCGCTGCTGCCCGTCGGCCCTGTGGTCGCCGCGTTCCTCTGGATCGACCGCTGGGAGCCCGAGCCGCCGCGGCTCCTGCTCATCGCGTTCCTGTGGGGAGCGTGCTTCGCCGCGCTCGGCGCGCTGATCATCAACTCCAGCGCAGCACTGGCCGTCGACGTGCTGCTCGGCAAGGGCAGCGGCGACGTCATCGGCTCCACGGTCATCGCCCCGCTCGTCGAGGAAGGGCTGAAAGGCGCGTTCCTCGTCGGCCTGCTGATCTTCCGTCGCCGCGAGTTCGACGGGATCATCGACGGCATCGTCTACGCAGGGATCGTGGCGACGGGCTTCGCGTTCACCGAGAACATCCTCTACTTCGGACGCGCGTTCGGCGAAGAGGCGGACATGGGCGGAAGCGTGCTGTTCACGCTGATCCTGCGCGGGGTGCTGTCGCCGTTCGCGCATCCGCTCTTCACGTCGATGACGGGCATCGGCGCGGGCCTCGCCGCCAACAGCCGCAACGCCGCCGCCCGCCCGTTCTACGTGCTCGGCGGCTACGCGCTCGCGGTGATCCTGCACGCGCTGTGGAACAGCTCGGCCTCGCTGTCCGACGGCGGCGCGTTCCTGATCGTCTACGCCTTCATCATGGTGCCTCTGTTCGCCGCGATGGTGACGATCGTGATCTGGCAGCGCCGCCGCGAGCAGGCCGTGATCGCCGAGCAGCTCCCCGGCTTCGCGCAGGCGGGCTGGATCGCGCCCAGCGAGATCCAACTGCTGTCCAGCCTCGCAGGGCGTCGCGGCTGGCGGGCGGCCGTGCGGCAACGGTCGGGGCGCGCGGTCGAGAAGGCCGTCATCCGTTACCAGGAGGCCGTCACCGACCTGGCGTTCCTGCGCAACCGCATCGCCCGCGGCGCGATCGGACCGATGTCACGCCAGTGGCACGACGAGGCCGTCGCCGAGGTCATCAGGGCGCGGCGGCGGGCCGTCGGGCATCCGGAGGCGCTGACGGTGGCGCTGCGCCACCACGGCGGTGCAGGCGGCTGGACCCCGCCGCCGCAGGTGCCGGCGAGCCCACGCCAGCCGTTCCCGCCCAACCTGCCGCCGCAGAGCTGGCCGCACCGGTAGCCGTGAGTGGAAACGCGTGCCAGAGCACTCGTTCCCACTCACGAGGATTAGCCTGGCTGGCCATGGGAGCGACCCGACCCGCGCGGCTGGCCATCGGGGTGGTGTCGGCCGGGCGCGTCGGCGCTGTCGTCGGCGCGGCGTGGTCGGCGGCCGGGCACCACGTCGTCGCCACGTCCGGGGTGTCCCGCGAGTCGGTGCGCCGCGCCGCCGCGCTGCTGCCCGACGTGCCGCTGTTGCCGCCCGACGAGGTCGCGGCGCAGGCCGACCTCGTTTTGCTCGCCGTGCCCGACGACGTGCTCCCGGGCCTCGTCCGCGGGCTCGCGGCGGCGGGGAGCTTCCGGGCGGGCCAGATCGTCGTGCACACGTCGGGCGCGCACGGCGTCGCGGTGCTCGCACCCGCTGTCGAGCACGGGGTGCTGCCGCTCGCCCTGCACCCGGTGATGACGTTCACGGGCCGCGCCGAGGACGTGGCCCGGCTGCGGGGGGCGAGCGTCGGCGTCACGGCGGGCGCCGACGAGGCGGGGTGGCCGGTTGGCGAGGCGCTGGTCGTCGAGATGGGCGCCGATCCCGTCCGCATCCCGGAGGAGGTGCGCCCGCTCTACCACGCCGCGCTGGCGCACGGGGCGAACCACCTGGTCACGCTCGTGCGCGACTGCGTCGACACCCTTGAGGCGGCGGGCGTGCACCCGGCCGACCGGCTGGTCGCGCCGCTCCTGTCGGCCGCGTTGGACAACGCGCTGCGGCACGGCGACCGCGCCCTCACCGGCCCGGTGTCGCGGGGTGACGCGGGCACGGTGCGCACCCACCTCGAGGTGCTCACCGCCGCCGATCCCGACCTGGCCGCCGTCTACCGGGCCTTGGCCGTGCGCACCGCGCACCGGGCCGCGGCCGCGGGGCTGCTGTCCGAGCACGCGGCCAAGGACGTGCTGACCACCTTGGAGGACAATTCATGACCGCGCCGACCAACACCACGGCCCCGGTCCGAGCCGCGGCCCCGGCCCCGGCCCCGGCCCAGGAGCACACCTCATGACCTCGCCGACCAACACCACGGCCCCGGTCCGAGCCCCGGCCCCGGCCGAGGAGCACACCTCATGACCTCGCCGACCAACACCACGGCCCCGGTCCGAGCCGCGGCCCCGGCCGAGGAGCACTCGTCATGACGCGTACCGCCGGTGGGTACG
Organism: uncultured Actinomycetota bacterium; assembly: GCA_963736375.1. Classification (GTDB taxonomy): domain Bacteria; phylum Actinomycetota; class Actinomycetes; order Mycobacteriales; family Pseudonocardiaceae; genus Pseudonocardia. The sequence continues at coordinate 38,084 of CAVTOL010000030.1, read as the reverse complement.
CCGCAGGCGAGCTCACCGTGCACGCAAACTCCGCGGGCATCGCCGCGGTCACACGGGCGCTGCGCGGAGCGGGCCGCCGTGTGGCGCTCGTGCCGACGATGGGCGCGCTGCACGCGGGCCACCGCGAGCTGATGCGGCACGCCCGTCGGATGCCGGGATCCACGGTGACCGTCGTCTCGATCTTCGTGAACCCGCTGCAGTTCGGCCCGAACGAGGACCTGGCGCGCTACCCCCGTCCCCTGGAAGCGGATCTCGCCGCCTGCCGCGAGGAGGGCGTCGAGCTGGTGTTCACGCCGGGGGTGGCCGACATGTACCCGGCGGGCGCCGACACCGTCGTCACCCCGGGCGTGCTGGGAACCGAGCTGGAGGGCGCGGTGCGGCCGGGTCATTTTCCCGGCGTGCTGACGGTCGTCGCGAAGCTCTTCCACATCGTCGCCCCGGACGCCGCGTTCTTCGGCGAGAAGGACTACCAGCAGCTCGTTCTCGTCCAGAAGATGGTGCGCGACCTGGACTTCTTCCTCTCGATCGTCGGCGTGCCCATCGTCCGTGAGGCCGACGGGCTCGCCCTGTCGTCACGCAACGTCTACCTCTCCCCCGAGGAGCGCGCACGGGCCCTCGTGCTGTCCCGCGCGGTGCGTGCGGGGGCGGACGTGGCCGCGCGCGGCGCCGAGGCCGTGCTGGCGACCGCCCGCGCCGTGCTCGCCGAGGAACCGGAGGTGGCCGTCGACTACCTCGACCTGCGCGCCCCCGACCTCGGCCCGGCCCCGGCGACGGGACCGGCCCGGCTGCTCGTGGCCGCGCGCGTCGGTGCCACGCGGCTGATCGACAACCTCGCGGTGGTGTTGTAGTGCTGCTCTGTGTGGACGTCGGCAACACCGAGATCGCGTTCGGCCTCTACGCCGACGGCAACGAGAACGAGGTCCGTCCGCCGCTGGTACGCGACTGGCGCATGCACACCGAGACCCGGATGACCGCCGACGAGCTGGAGGTCGCGATCGGCGGGCTACTCGGCCGTCGGTACGTCGGGGAGATCAGCGGCGTGTCCGCGCTGTCGACGGTGCCGAGCCTGTTGCGCGAGCTCAAGCTGCTCGTGGAGCGACGGGACGAGCCCTCGGTGGTCGTGGGGCCTGGCGTGCGCACGGGGGTGCCGCTGTTGGTGGACAACCCGCGCGAGGTCGGCGCCGACCGCGTCGTGAACACCCTGGCGGCGCACCGGCTGTACGACACGGCGTGCGTGGTCGTCGACTTCGGCACGTCCACGAACATCGATGTCGTCTCGGCGAAGGGCGAGTTCCTCGGCGGCGTGCTCGCCCCCGGCGTCGAGATCTCCATGGAGGCGCTCGCCACGCGGGCGGCGGCACTGCGCACGGTGGAGCTGGTGGCGCCGCGCTCGGTGATCGGCAAGAACACCGTGGAGTGCCTGCAGGCAGGCGTGCTCTACGGGTTCGCGGAGCAGGTCGACGGGCTGGTCCGGCGCATCCGCGACGAGCTGGGCCCCGGCCCGGTCACGGTCATCGGCACGGGCGGGCTCGCGCCGCTGATGATCGGCGAGGCGGCGACGATCACCGAGCACGTGCCCGACCTGACCTTGCTCGGACTGCGGCTGGCCTACCTGCGCAACGTGCGCACGACGTCGGTGACCATGGGCAACGTGAACGCGCCCGGCGACGTCTCTGGCCGCGCGGCCAAGTAGGCGCGCATCCGGGTCAGCGACGCGTCGCGGTCGCGGGGATCGGCGATCAGCGCCCAGGAGTGCGTGGCGATGGTCTCGACGAACCCGTCGATCGTGGTGGGCACCGGGTTGGCGAACCGGCGCGTCTCGGTGCGGCCGAACGCGGGATCGTGGGGGCGGCCGTCGGTGAGGGTGGTGCCGACCCGTGCCGTCTCGTCGGGGTGCAGCGCGCGTTGGTAGCCGCGGACCCATTCGACCGTGTCGTCGTCGCCGTTCCAGAGCACGACGAGCACGCCGCCCGGCCGCAGCACCCGCGCGATCTCCGGCTCGGCGATCGGCCGGTCGAACCAGTGCCACGCGGTGCCGACGACGACGGCGTCCACCGCCGCGACCGGGAGCGGGATCTGCTCCGCGGTGCCCTCGTAAGCGTCGACGGTGGGGAAGTCGGCACGGAATTGGTCGAGCATCGCGGGGTCGGGGTCCACCGCCGTGACGCGCACGCCGGGCCGCCGCAGCAGCGCCTCGGTGACCTTGCCGGTGCCCGCGCCGAGGTCGAGCACCTCTTGCCTGCCCAGGCTCCCGCGCGCCGGGGCCAGCGCCCAGTCAAGCGCCGCGGCGGGGTAGCCGGGCCGGTGGCGGGCGTACGCGGCCGCCACTGCGCCGAAGGACAGCGCGCGCTCGGGCATGCCACGAGCCTAGATCGCCCCGGTATCGCCCGCCCCCGAATTGGTCCGGCCGCCCGCGCCCTCCGCTTCCACCGTCCGCCCCGCCTCACCGCCGATCGCCCGCGCCCCACTCGCCCCACCTCCGCGCCCGCGCCCCACCTCCGCGCCCGCGCCCCACGAGCCCCACCTCCGCGCCCGCGCCCGGCTCGACGCTCACCACCCGCGCCGGAAAGGCGAACTCACCGCGTCGAGACGCCCGACTCACCGTTGGGGGCGGGCGCCCGCCGGGATGACCGTGCGCACCGCTCACTACCCTCTGTGTTGTGAGCAACCAACCCACCGCCCCCGACCTCCCCGAGCAGATGCGGGTACGCCGGGACAAGCGCGCGGAGCTGCTCGCGACCGGGCACGAGGCCTATCCCGTCGCCGTCGACCGCACCCGATCCCTGGCCGAAGTGCGCGCCGCCCATCCCGACCTGGCCCCGGACACCGCCACCGGCGACGTCGTCGGGGTCACGGGCCGGGTGATCTTCCTGCGCAACACCGGCAAGCTGTGCTTCGCCACCCTCCGCGAAGGCGACGGCACCGAGCTGCAGGCGATGCTGTCCCTCGCGTCGGTCGGCGAGGCGGAGCTGGCGCGCTGGAAGGCGACCGTCGACCTCGGCGATCACGTCTTCGTCCACGGCGAAGTGATCACCTCCCGCCGGGGCGAGCTGTCGGTGATGGCCGACCGCTGGGCGATGGCGGCCAAGGCGCTGCGCCCGCTCCCCAACGTGCACAGCGAGCTCTCGGAGGAAACGCGCGTCCGGCAGCGCTACGTCGATCTCGTCGTCCGGCCGCAGGCACGGGAGATGGTGCGGCGCCGGGCCGCGGTCGTGCGCACCCTGCGTGACGTGCTGCACGCGCGCGACTTCCTCGAGGTCGAGACGCCGATGCTGCAGCTCCTGCACGGCGGCGCGACCGCGCGCCCGTTCGTCACCCACGCCAATGCGTTGGACCAGGATCTGTACCTGCGGATCGCCCCCGAGCTTTTCCTCAAGCGCACCGTGGTCGGCGGCCTGGATCGGGTCTTCGAGATCAACCGCAACTTCCGCAACGAAGGCATCGACTCCTCGCACTCGCCGGAGTTCGCGATGCTGGAGGCCTATCAGGCCTACGCCACCTACGATGACATAGCGGAGCTGACGCGTACCCTCGTTCAGGAGAGCGCCCGCGCCGTCTTCGGTTCCACGACGGTCGTTCATGCCGACGGAACGTCACACGATCTGAGCGGTGAGTGGCGGTCGGTTACGTTGCACGAGGCCGTATCGGAAGCGTTGGATACCGAACTGACCCCGGACACCGACGCCACCGAACTACGCAAGCTCGCGGTCGCCAACGACGTCGAGCTCAAGGATTCTCTCAGCGCGGGCGAAGTGGTGCTCGAGCTATTCGAGAAGCTTGTCGAGCACACGCTGACGGCGCCGACGTTCGTGCGGGACTACCCGGTCGAAGTACGACCGCTCACCCGACAGCATCGCACCGATCCGCGACTGGCCGAGGCGTGGGACCTGATCGTGTTCGGAACAGAGCTCGCGACCGGGTACTCTGAGCTGGTCGATCCGGTGATCCAGCGTGATCGACTGACCACGCAGTCGTTGCGCGCTGCAGCCGGGGATCCCGAGGCGATGCAGCTCGACGAGGACTTCTTGCGCGCCATGGAGTACGGGATGCCGCCGACAGGAGGCATGGGAATGGGCATCGACCGACTGCTGATGGCGCTCACCGGTCTGGGAATCCGGGAAACCATTCTTTACCCGCTCGTGCGATCCGAGTAGAACCGACTCGACAACGGCTCCGGAATTAAGATATCGTCGGCAGCGTCCCCTCAGTTATGCGTAGAAAGGACTGCGGCGGTGGCGCAGATCCAAGAGATCCGGCTGATCGACGATCTCGACGGCCAGGAGGCCGACGAGACCGTTGAGTTCGGTATCGACGGCAAGAGTTACGAGATCGACCTGTCCACGGCGAATGCAGGCAAGCTGCGCGATGTGCTTGCCGAGTTCGTCGGTTCCGCCCGCCGGGCGGGTGGGCGGGCGAAGCGCGCGGTGGCCTCGGCTCCCACGCGCCGGGCCGCGGTCGACCGGGAGCAGAACCAGGCGATCCGGGAATGGGCGCGGGCGCACAAGATGAAGGTGTCCGACCGCGGACGTATCCCCAGCGAGGTGCTGGAGGCCTATCACCAGGCGAACTAATCCGGCTACCGCGAAGGGGCCCGCGTGCGCGCGGGCCCCTTCGCTGTGCCTGCGCCAGAGGCGACGACCCCCCTTCAGCCGATACAGTGGGGGGAGGCGTACGCGGCGCAGCGTCGTCGGGTGTTGCCGCGCGTTCATGCGCAGTAGGCGAGGAGATCGAATGTTCGAGAGGTTCACCGACCGAGCGAGGCGGGTTGTCGTCCTGGCGCAAGAAGAAGCCCGGATGCTCAACCACAACTACATCGGCACCGAGCACATCCTCCTTGGCCTCATCCACGAGGGCGAGGGTGTGGCCGCGAAGGCCCTGGAATCCCTCGGGATCGCCTTGGAGGGCGTCCGGCAGCAGGTCGAGGAGATCATCGGCCAGGGCCAGCAGGCACCGAGCGGGCACATCCCGTTCACGCCTCGGGCCAAGAAGGTGCTGGAGCTGTCACTGCGCGAGGCGCTGCAGCTCGGCCACAACTACATCGGCACCGAGCACATCCTGCTCGGCCTGATCCGCGAGGGTGAGGGCGTCGCGGCGCAGGTCCTGGTCAAGCTGGGAGCCGATCTCAACCGGGTCCGCCAGCAGGTGCTGCAGCTGCTGAGCGGCTACCAGGGCAAGGAGCCCGCCGAGGGGAGCACGGGCGGACGCGGCGAGGGCACCCCGTCGTCGTCGCTGGTGCTCGACCAGTTCGGCCGCAACCTCACCCAGTCCGCCCGCGAAGGCAAGCTCGACCCGGTGATCGGGCGCGAGAAGGAGATCGAGCGGGTCATGCAGGTCCTCTCCCGGCAGGACCAAGAACAACCCCGTCCTGATCGGCGAGCCGGGCGTCGGCAAGACCGCCGTCGTCGAGGGGCTGGCCCAGGGCATCGTCAAGGGCGAGGTGCCCGAGACGCTGAAGGACAAGCAGCTCTACACGCTCGACCTGGGCTCACTGGTCGCGGGCTCCCGCTACCGCGGTGACTTCGAGGAGCGCCTGAAGAAGGTGCTCAAGGAGATCCGCACCCGCGGCGACATCATCCTGTTCATCGACGAGCTCCACACGCTGGTCGGCGCGGGTGCCGCGGAGGGCGCGATCGACGCCGCGTCGATCCTCAAGCCGATGCTGGCCCGCGGCGAGCTGCAGACGATCGGCGCCACCACGCTCGACGAGTACCGCAAGTACGTCGAGAAGGACCCGGCCCTGGAGCGGCGCTTCCAGCCGATCCAGGTGGGCGAGCCGTCGGTCACGCACACCATCGAGATCCTCAAGGGCCTGCGCGACCGGTACGAGGCGCACCACCGGGTCACGATCACCGACCCGGCGCTGGTCGCGGCGGCCACCCTGGCCGACCGCTACATCTCCGACCGGTTCCTGCCCGACAAGGCGATCGACCTCATCGACGAGGCGGGCGCGCGCATGCGCATCCGCCGGATGACCGCGCCGCCGGATCTGCGCGAGTTCGACGAGAAGATCGCGGGCGTCCGGCGCGACAAGGAGTCGGCGATCGACGCCCAGGACTTCGAGCGGGCCGCGCACCTTCGCGATTCGGAGAAGCAGCTGCTCGCGCAGAAGTCGGAGCGGGAGAAGCAGTGGAAGTCCGGTGACCTGGACGTCGTCGCCGAGGTCGACGACGAGCAGATCGCCGAGGTGCTCGCCAACTGGACCGGCATCCCCGTCTTCAAGCTCACCGAGGAGGAGACCACGCGTCTGCTCCGCATGGAAGACGAGCTGCACAAGCGGATCATCGGCCAGGAGGACGCCGTCAAGGCGGTCTCGCAGGCGATCCGCCGCACGCGCGCCGGGCTGAAGGACCCCAAGCGTCCGTCGGGTTCGTTCATCTTCGCCGGGCCGTCCGGCGTGGGTAAGACGGAGCTGTCGAAGGCGCTGGCGAACTTCCTGTTCGGCGAGGACGACGCGCTCATCCAGATCGACATGGGCGAGTTCCACGACCGCTACACCGCCTCGCGGCTCTTCGGTGCCCCTCCCGGGTACGTCGGCTACGAGGAGGGTGGCCAGCTCACCGAGAAGGTGCGGCGCAAGCCGTTCTCGGTGGTGCTGTTCGACGAGATCGAGAAGGCGCACCAGGAGGTCTACAACACCCTTCTGCAGGTGCTGGAGGACGGCCGCCTCACCGACGGCCAGGGCCGCACGGTCGACTTCAAGAACACCGTGATCATCTTCACGTCGAACCTGGGCACCCAGGACATCTCCAAGGCCGTCGGGCTCGGGTTCGCCCAGAGCAACGACGAGGGCTCGAACTACGAGCGGATGAAGAACAAGGTCAACGACGAGCTGAAGAAGCACTTCCGCCCCGAGTTCCTCAACCGCATCGACGACATCGTGGTGTTCCACCAGCTCACCCAGGAGCAGATCATCACGATGGTCGACCTCATGATCACCCGGGTCGAGGCGGCGCTGGCCAACAAGGACATGGCCATCGAGCTCACCCCGGCCGCGAAGGGCCTGCTGGCCCGCCGCGGGTGGGACCCGGTGCTGGGCGCGCGGCCGCTGCGCCGCACGATCCAGCGCGAGATCGAGGACCAGCTGTCGGAGAAGATCCTCTTCGGCGAGGTGCAGCCCGGCCAGATCGTCATCGTGGACGTCGAGGGTCTCGACCCCAACGCCCCCGAAGGCTCCCGGGCCGCCGACGACAAGGCGAAGTTCACCTTCCGCGGTGAGCCGAAGCCGAGCCTGGTGCCCGACGCCCCGCCGGTCGACATGGCCAAGGGCGAGTAAGCCCGACAACACGCCGAACGCCCGCCCGGACCTCGTCCGGGCGGGCGTTCGCGCGTCTCGGCTCAGCCCCGGTCGAAAGGACAGGTAGGCCCGCTGCCTGCAACGTCCGTGCAACCCCTTGCCGCCTAGCGTCCGCCACATCAGCCCTCGATGACGTGGAAGGACCTCGCCCATGACCAAGTACGCGGCGCCGGGCACCGACGGCAGTGTCGTCACCTTCAAGCCCCGCTACGAGAACTTCATCGGCGGCGAGTACGTGCCGCCTGCCAAGGGCCAGTACTTCGAGAACCCGACGCCGATCACCGGCCAGACGTTCACCGAGGTCGCCCGCAGTACCGCCGAGGACGTCGAGAAGGCGCTCGACGCCGCGCACGCCGCTGCGCCCGCCTGGGGCAAGACCTCGGCCGCCGAGCGCGCGAACATCCTCAACAGGATGGCCGACCGCGTCGAGGACAACCTCGAGGCCATCGCCATCGCCGAGAGCTGGGAGAACGGCAAGGCGTGCCGCGAGACCCTCGCCGCCGACATCCCGCTGGCCATCGACCACCTCCGCTACTTCGCGGGCGCCATTCGTGCGCAGGAGGGCTCGCTCTCGGAGATCGACGAGAACACGATCGCCTACCACTTCCACGAGCCGCTCGGCGTCGTCGGGCAGATCATCCCGTGGAACTTCCCGATCCTCATGGCGATCTGGAAGCTCGCCCCTGCGCTCGCCGCAGGCAACGCGATCGTCCTCAAGCCCGCCGAGCAGACGCCCGCCTCGATCCACGTGCTCAACGAGCTGGTCGCCGACCTGCTGCCGCCGGGTGTCCTGAACATCGTCAACGGGTTCGGCGTCGAGGCGGGCAAGCCGCTGGCGTCCAACAAGCGCATCCGCAAGATCGCGTTCACCGGCGAGACGACGACCGGGCGCCTGATCATGCAGTACGCCAGCGAGAACCTCATCCCGGTGACGCTGGAGCTCGGCGGCAAGAGCCCGAACGTCTTCTTCGACGACGTGGCCGCCAAGCAGGACGACTTCTACGACAAGTCGCTTGAGGGCTTCGCGATGTTCGCCCTCAACCAGGGCGAGGTCTGCACGTGCCCGTCGCGCGCGCTGATCCAGGGCGGGATCTACTCCGACTTCCTGGCCGACGGCGTCAAGCGGGTGGAGCAGATCAAGCAGGGCGACCCGCTCGACACCGACACGCAGGTCGGCGCGCAGGCCTCGAACGACCAGCTCGAGAAGATCCTCTCCTACATCGACATCGGCAGGCAGGAGGGCGCGAAGATCCTCACAGGCGGCGAGCGCGCCGACCTCGGCGGCAACCTGTCGGGCGGCTACTACGTCCAGCCGACGATCTTCGAGGGCGACAACGCGATGCGGATCTTCCAGGAGGAGATCTTCGGCCCGGTCGTTTCGGTGGCCAGGTTCTCCGACTACGACGACGCCATCAAGATCGCCAACGACACGCTGTACGGCCTCGGCGCAGGCGTATGGAGCCGCGACACCAACACCGCCTACCGGGCCGGTCGCGACATCCAGGCGGGCCGGGTGTGGGTGAACAACTACCACGCCTACCCGGCGCACGCGGCGTTCGGCGGCTACAAGCAGTCCGGCATCGGCCGCGAGAACCACAAGATGATGCTCGACCACTACCAGCAGACCAAGAACATGCTGGTCAGCTACTCGCCGAACGCCCTCGGCTTCTTCTGATGGAGCCCGCGGAGGTGCCGGGCTCCGGCACCGCCCTGGTCACGCTGACGCAGGCGGCCGCCGAACTGTTGGTCAAGCTGACGGCCCTTCACGGGCCGCTGATGTTCCACCAGTCCGGCGGCTGCTGCGACGGCAGCGCGCCGATGTGCTACCCGGACGGCGACTTCAAGCTCGGCGGATCGGACGTCCACCTTGGCGACCTCACCGTGCCCGGCCTGGACACGCCGATCGGGTTCCACATGTCCGAATCGCAGTACGAGTACTGGAAGCACACGCACCTGACCGTCGACGTGGTGAAGGGCCGGGGCAGCGGGTTCTCGGTCGAGGCACCGGAAGGCGTGCGCTTCCTCATCCGCTCCCGGCTGTTCACCGACGACGAGTGGACGGCGCTGCAGAGCGGCTAACCGAGCCGTGCGCGGAAACGGGTGCCTGAGCACTCGTTTCCGCGCACTACCAATTCCCGCGGGGCACGTGCTGGTTCAATCACGACGTGAGCGCCGTGCGGCCCGTGGCCGGGCTGGCGCTGGCCGCGCAGCTAGAGGCCGTGCGCGGCGGTCGGCCGGACCCGTTGCTGCCCGACGGCGACGACGACGGCATCCCCGACGAGGTCGACGAGCAGCCCGGATCGCCCGCCCGCTGACACCACGCAGGGCGATTCGAGCCATCCGGCACCCCGTTCGCGCAGCCCCAAGACGCCGTCGTGGCCTGATGTGCCCAACCGCTTCTCAGCGAGGGGTGATCGGCCGGGTGTCGACGCTGCCCACGACGATCTGGTGCGCAGGCTTCCGCAGGCGCAGCAGCCACCCGTCGGCCAGCGGCTCCAGCAGGCCCTCCCGACCTTCGGCGAGCGCGACCCGGTCGCCCGCTGAGGGCAGGTCGATCCGCGGTGGCAGCCAGCCCGGTGGCTGGGCGGCGAGCACGCGCCCGGTCGGCGACAGCAGCGCGAACGGCTCGTCGCGCAGCTCGTCCAGGTGGGGCAGGTTGCGCGCGAGCAACCGCTCGTCGCGCATGGCGACATGGGCACCCAGCAGCCCCTCCGCGAGCCGGGCCGCGGCCACGACCAGTGCCAACGTCGTCGGGTGGAAGGGGCGCGCCTGCCCGGTGACGTCGACGGCGCCCACCACCGCGCCCGTCTCCACGTCGTGGATCGGCGCGGCCGCGCTCGTCCAGCTGTGGCGCGTCTGCGAAGGGCCGGTACCCCAGAGGACCTGCCCCTGCGCGTCGGTCACGATCATGCTGTGCGTCGACTCGTCGGCGATTTCGCCGAGGGTGTCGCACAGCTGCGGCAGCACCGCTGAGAGCGGGTGGGCCTGCCGCTCGAGGTGCCTCACCGGACCAGCATCTTCGCGGTCTCGGGACCGCCACAAGCCCGCACTAGCGCAACGGTCAGCTATCCCCGGGCGCAGATCATGGCGGATGCTGGGCACGCCGGGACGCCCGCGCCTGCCGCGGCTGCGCCCACTACCTGGAGGTTTGGCCATGTCCGCAACGCTGCGGGCGCTCGCGGGCTTGCCAGCCGAGCCCGTCGCGCTCGCCGAGTCCGCGCTCGTCCTGATCGACTGCCAGAACACCTACACCCGCGGGCCGATGGAGCTCGTCGGCGTGCAGGCCGCCCTCGACCAGGCGGCGGAGCTGCTCGACCGCGCGCGCAGCGCGGGCATCCCGATCGTCCACATCCAGCACGACGACGGCGAGGGCGGCCTGTACGACGTGCGCGGCGAGAACGGAGCCATCGTTGAACGGGTGGCGCCGCGGGAGGGCGAGGCGGTCGTCGTCAAGAACTATCCGAACGCGTTCGTGGGCACCGACCTGCACGACCGCCTCACCGGTGGGCCGCAGAACCTGCTGCTGGCGGGGTTCATGACGCACATGTGCGTCAACTCCACCGCGCGCGGCGCATTCAACCTCGGCTACGCGCCAGCGGTCGTCGCGTCCGCCACGGCCACCCGCTCCCTCCCCGGGATCGGTGGCGACGTGTCCGCGGAGGCCCTGCAGGCGGCCAGCCTGGCCGGGCTGGCCGACCTGTTCGCGGTCGTCGTGCCGACCGTCGGCGACGTGCCCTAACCGCTCAGCATTGCGAGCGTGTGGTCGTCGAGCATGCCGTCGAAGAAGCGTTCCAGCGCCGCGGCGAACAGCGGCTCGTCGGGATCGGCGGCGATGAAGAGCGTGAGCGACGACCGCAGCTTGACGTCGTCGCCGCCCAGGATGTCCGCGGCCGAGCCCGGGGCGTCGAGCAGCAGGCGCACGCACTCCTTCAGGCGCGGACCGAGCTGCGGATGGGCCAGGTACGCCTTCGCCTCGGCCAGCGACCCGATGCCGTAGTACATCGACGTCGGGCTCTGCCCAAGGCCTTTGAGCTGCGGGAACACGTACCAGATCCAATGGCTGCGCTTGGCGCCCGCGCGCAGCTCGGCCATCGCGGTGTCGATCACCGAGGCCTGGGCGGTGACGAACCGGTCCAGGTCGTAGTCGTCGTTCAGGATCCTGCCTCCGAGTGCTGGACGACCTCGAACTCCAGCAGCGACGATCCCGACGCCACCGGCCGCGCCCGCTCGCCCGAGTGCGCCGTCATCGCAGGGCCCTTGAGCCACGCCTGGAACGACTCCTCGTCCTCCCAGTGCGTCACGACGAAGTAGCGGTTCTCGCCCGCCACCGGACGCAGCAGCTCGAACGACAGGAAGCCCGGCTGGCCGTCCACGGCGTGCAGCCGGTGGGCGAACCGCTTCTCCAGCTCGGGGCCTGCGCCCTCGGGGACCTCGATCGCATTGATCTTCACGACAGCCACGCTCCTAACCTAGTGGGGTGCAAGCCTCCGTTGGGGTGCACCTGCGGGAGCGGGACTGGTGGACGGTGCTGCCCGAGGTGGCCTGCCCGACGTTGCTCCTCGATGCCGGGGCGGGCGTGGTACCCGCTGGGCAGATGGCGGAGATGGCGCGGCGCCTCCCCGATGCCCGGCCCGTGATCGTCCCCGGCACCGGTCATCTGGTGCACCGGTACGCGCCGGAGGCCTATCGCGCGGGCCGTCGAGGAGTGGCTCAGACGGCCACCCCGGTGACGCGGGCTCGGATGGGCGTCACCGGGTGGAGCGCGGCGAACGCCTCCGCGGGGCGGGCGGTGGCCAGCACGCAGTGCGGCAGCCACGCGCCCGGCAGGTAGGCGGCGACCGGGCCGCGGACGCGCCCGGCCAGCGCGTCGTGCACGGCGGCGTGGACGGCGAGCAGCTCGGCGTCCACCACGGCGGCGAGCACCAGCTCGTCCGGCCTGCCTGCGACGGTGCCCAGCGTGGCGAGCCAGACCGAGGGGATCGCGAGCAGGCGGAGCTCGGCGGCGAGCGCGTCCTGGGCGACGGGCGGCACGACGGCGGCGGCCGCGACCGTGACGGCGGGCTCGTCGCCCGGCACCGGCACCCCGACGGCCGCGAGCCGCGCCCGGAGCCCCGCCAGCGCCTGCCGTGCGTCGTCGTCGAGGAGGAACCGGACCGTCTGCGCCACAGCGGCACCGTAGGGGTGAGTCCGGGCGCGACGTTCGCGGGCTTCGAGCACCGCAAACGTCGGTCTCGCGGGCTCAGGCGGGGAGGGCGAACCGGCCGTCGGGCAGTTGCTCGGTGAGGCCGTCCTGCAGCAGCGAGAAGAGGCAGCGGTCGCGTTGGGCGGCGTCGGCCCACACGGCGTCGAGGGCGGCCCGCTCGACGGGGGCCTCGGCGGCGCGCAGGACGTCCAGGAGGCGGCCACGGACCTGGCGGTCGGTGCCCGCGTACGTCTGTACGGCCTTGCGCGGGCCGGTGTACTCGGGGTGGCCCGCGGCCCGCCAGGCGCAGAGGTCGCGGACGGGGCACGCGCCGCACCGGGGTGTCCGCGCCACGCAGATGACGGCGCCCAGCTCCATCAGACCCGCGGAGATCACCGCCGCACGGGCGTCGACGGCGGGCAGGAGCGCGTCGACGTCGGCGAGGTCGGCCGCCACCCGCGCGGGCCCGGCGTCGCCCGCCCCGTGGACGGCCCGCGCGACCACCCTCCGCACGTTCGTGTCGACCACAGGGCACCGCCGCCCGTACCCGAACGCCGCGACCGCCCGCGCCGTGTAGGCGCCGACGCCCGGCAGCGCCTCAAGTGCGTCCACATCGGACGGCACGACGCCGCCGTGCGCGTCGCGGATCGCCTCGGCCGCGGCGTGCAGGCGCAGCGCCCGCCGCGGGTAGCCGAGCTTGCCCCACGCCCGCAAGACCTCGGCCCGGCCCGCGGCGGCCAGCGCAGCGGGCGTCGGCCAGGTCGCCATCCACGCCGTCCAGACGGGTTCGACGCGCGCCACCGGCGTCTGCTGGAGCATGAACTCGCTGACCATGACGCCCCACGGCGTGGTGCCCGTGCGGCGCCACGGGAGGTCGCGAGCCTCCACGAGGAACCAGTCGTGGACGACGTCGGACAGCGACACGATCGTGGATCGTGTCAGACGACCTCGTTCAGCTTCCCGGTGGCCACGTCGAACACGAAGCCACGGATCGAGTCCCTCTTCGGGACGAACGGGCTGGCCTTGATGCGGGCGATCGACTGGCGGACGTCGGTCTCGGGATCCCCGAACGCCTCTGTGGCCCACGGGGGCTTGATGCCGGTCTCCTCCTGGACCGTGGCCTTGAAGCCGTCGTCGGTGAAGGTGAGCATGCCGCAGTCGGTGTGGTGGATGAGGATGATCTCCGACGTGCCGAGCAGCCGCTGGCTGATGGCCAGCGAGCGGATCTCGTCCTCGGTGATCACGCCGCCCGCGTTGCGGATGACGTGCGCGTCGCCCTCGTTCAAGCCGAGGACCGCGAAGACGTTGAGGCGCGCGTCCATGCAGGCCACGACGGCCACGCCGCGGGCGGGCGGCAGCGGCAGCGGGCCGGAGAAGGACTCGGCGTAGCGGGCGTTGTTGGCGAGCAGTTCGTCGGTGACGGACATGGCTGTACTCCCGAGGAAGGGGTGTGCGGGCGAGGAGGGGCCGCGGAACGACCGGGCGACGGTGCTACGCGGCCGGGCGACAGAACTCGTCGAATGCGACGATGCGCCTGCTCGGCCAGAACGCCTCGAGCATCACGCGCAGCACAGGCCAGAGTGTGGCGGGTTGGACCGATCGGGGCAAGTGCCCTTCGGTGACGTGGGGTAATAGATGACGTACTCTGCGTGATGTGTGGGAGCCGGTTGGACCGCTGCCCGCTGCCGTCTATTGGCGACGGCGCGTGGTTGCGGCCGCCGTCGCCCTCGGGGTGGCGCTGGCGCTGACATGGGCGGTGAGCGCCGCTACACGCACGCCGGAGGAGTCGGCGCGCACCACCCGGGCCGCGTTGTCGAACCCGCAGCCCGGCGCAGCGACGCCGGACGGCGCCCCGGACACGCTCGCAGGCGGGTCCGCCGGGGCCAGTGCTGACGGCCGCGGGGTCATCGGAAGCGACGGCGCGGTTCTCGACCAAGCGCATGCGGACGCGGCCGATGGCGCACCAGGCAGGAACCTGGCCCGCGCGACCGCGGCTCCGACGGGGGAATCCACCACCCGTGCTGCGGGTGGCGGCGCAGCAAGTGCGGCGACCGCGGCGGGTGGCGGTGCAGCAGACGTGGCGATCGACGGCACGGCGGGCGCAGCGGTGGCGGGCCCTGCGGTCGCGCCGGTCAGTGGCGCGGCACCGGCGGGCGGCAGCCCTGCGGCGGGTGCGGCGGCCGGTGGCATCGCAGGCGGCGGCGCAGCACCCGCAGGCGGGGGCGCGGCACCCGCAGGCGGGGGCGCGGCACCCGCAGGCGGGGGCGCGGCACCCGCAGGCGGGGCAGCAGGTGCGGCGCCTGCGGGCAGCGGCATAGAACCGGCGGGCGTGGGCTCGCTGGCCAGCGCGGCAGATGCGGCGGCGCCTGCAGCCAGCGCTGGCTCGCTGGCCAGCGCGGCAGATGCGGCGCCTGCACCCAGCGCGACAAGTGCGACGCCCGCGGGCGCGGGCGCGGCAGGTGCGGGCGGCGGTGCCGCGCCTGCGGGCGGCACGGGTGTGGCGGCTGGTAGCGCGCCCGGTGCGCCCGGGGCAGGCGCACTGGGCGAGGCACCGCCGGGGACGCAGGCGGCCGGGGCGCCCGGGGCAGGCGCGGCACCGGCCATGGCCGCGACGTCCGAACAACTCCAGCCCGACCTGACCCCCCGGCCTGCTCCGGTCGCGACACCGGTGCCTGTGCCGCCGACCGGCCCCGTCCCCTGCACGAACGCGATGACCGGCGTCACCGCCGAGGTCGACCGCGCCCTCCACACGGTCGGGGAGCGGCCCGTGCTGCGCCTTGTCCTCACGAACACGAGCGCCCAGCCGTGCGTGCGCGACCTCGACCCGTCCCGCCAGGAGATCGTCGTGTGGAGCGGCGACGGCAAGACCCGGCTCTGGTCGAGCAACGACTGCGGCAACGCGGGCCACCTCGACCTGCGCACGCTGATCCCGGGCCAGCCCGTCGCGTTCGCCGTGACCTGGGCGGGCCGCACATCGACCCCCGGCTGCGCCCAGCCCCGCACGGTTGTGCCCGCGGGCAACTACCGCGTCATGTCCCGCCTCGACGACGACATCAGCGCCCCCACCCTGTTTCAGCTGACCGCGTAACTCAGCCGAACGCGCGGAGAACCGCCGCGACGTCGCGGACCTGCGTGACCGTGATACCGGCCGGAGCAGGCTCGCTCTCCGCGGGCACGAGCGCGTGCGTGAAGCCCAGCCGGGCGGCCTCGGCGAGCCGCCGCCCCAGCCCCGTCACCCGCCGCACCTCGCCCGCCAGCCCGATCTCGCCGAGTACGACGACGTCGCTCGGCAGCGCCACGTCGCGTTTCGCCGAGGTGATCGCCATCGCCAGCGCGAGATCCGCCGCGGGCTCGACCACCCGCATGCCGCCGACGGTCGCCGCGTACACCTCGGCGTCGTGCAGCCGGATCCCCGCGCGCTTCTCCAGCACCGCGAGCAGCATCGCCACGCGCGCGTTGTCGAGCCCGCTCACCGCCCGCCGCGGGCTGGGGATGTCCTTGCCGTGCACCAGGGCCTGCACTTCGGCGGGCAGCGGCCGTCGCCCGTCCATGACGACCGTGACCGCCGTCCCCGGCACCGGGGGTCCCCCGAACCGGGCCAAGAACAACCCGGACGGGTCGGGCATCCCGACGATTCCCGCATCCCGCAGCTCGAAACAGCCGACCTCGTCGGCGGGCCCGAAGCGGTTCTTCACGCCGCGCACCATGCGCAGGGTCGAATTTCGGTCGCCTTCGAAGGACAGCACGACGTCCACGAGGTGCTCAAGCACCCGCGGCCCTGCAATTCCGCCGTCCTTCGTGACGTGCCCGACGAGCAGCACCGGAAGGCCGCGGTCCTTGGCCAGCCCGGTGAGCGCGACCGTCACGGCCCGCGTCTGCGTCACGCCGCCCGGCGCGCCGTCGGCGTCCGCAGTGGACATCGTCTGGACGGAGTCGACGATCAGCAGGTCCGGCCGCAGCTCGTCGAGGTGCCCGACGATCGCGCCGAGGTCGGACTCGGCCGCCAGGTACAGCTCGTCGCGCAACGCGGCGGTGCGCTCGGCCCGCAGCCGCACCTGCCCTGCCGACTCCTCACCCGTGACGTACAACACCCGCGTGGCCGCCTTCGCCGCCACCTCGAGCAACAAAGTGGACTTCCCCACACCCGGCTCGCCCGCGAGCAGGACCACCGCGCCGGGGACGAGGCCGCCCCCCAGCACGCGGTCCAGTTCGGACACCCCGGTCGGGCGGGCGCGCGCGGTGTCCAGCGCGACGTCGGCGATGCGGCGCGCGGGTGTGGCGGGCGCGCCCGCGGCCACCCGGTTGCGCGGCGGGCTCGCGGGGGCGGTCTCGACGAGCGAGCCCCACGTCTGGCACGAAGGGCAGCGCCCCACCCACTGGGCCGTCCGGTGCTCGCAAGCCGTGCAGCGGTAGGCCGTGCGGGTGCGGGTGGTCACTCGCCGGTTGGCCCCTGGTTCTCGCTCGGGTTGGCCACCGGCACCTGCACGGTGACCTCACCGGCACGCTGGAAGGTCAGCACAACGGGGTAGGTCGGGCCCACCGCCAAGTTCTGCTTCAAACCGGTGAGGACGACCTGAGCGGTGGTGGTGCCCGCCGCGAGCGGGCCGGTGGTTGGCGCCACACCTGCGCCGGAGGTGGGGGCAGCAGCGGCCGCCGTCGCGCCCGGCGCCGGGGTGGCCGTAGCCGCACCAGGGGCAGCGGTGGCCGTAGCCCCACCAGGGGCAGCGGTGGCCGTGGCCGCACCAGGGGCAACGGTGGCCGTGGCCGCACCAGCGGCCTGCGTGGCGCTGGGCGCCGGGGTGGCCCTGGCGGTGCCGGGCGCGGGGGTGGCCTGTGCGCTACCGGGGGCAGCTGTGGCCTGTGCGCTACCCGGGGCCGAGGGTGCACCCGCGGGCTCGCCGTTGACCAGCAGCAGCCGCCCGCTGGCGATCGTGGCGTCCCCACTGATCGTCACCGAGGTCGCGGCCGGGCTCGACGCCCCCGTCAGCTTGTCGTCCTGACCACCGAAGTTGACCACGGTCATGGTGAGTGGTGCGGTGCCGCCTTGGGGGTAGATCACGGCGCTCTTCCCGTTGCCGGTGAAGGGGAACGCCGCCTCGCGGATCGCGATCTGACCGATGTTGGCGCTCGCACCGCCCACACCCGACACCTGGCTGCTGGTCTGGGTGATCTGGCCCGCGCCACAGCCCGCGAGCGCGAGCGCCCCGGCCACGGCGCCAACGGCGAGGACGACTCGGGGCGAGGAGACGCTGCGGCTCACGGTGCCAGAGACTAGTCCGAGAGATCCGGTTCTGGCGACGCGACCGGTCGCAGGCATGTTTCGCGCCTGTTGTCAAGCCCCTGACCTGCAACGACACCACGTCCCGGCGACGTAGCCATCGGCGAGGCGTGTTAACCTGGTATCAGCGAAAGGGGCTAGGGACACATGGTTTTCAAGGTCGGAGAGACCGTTGTCTACCCGCACCACGGTGCCGCTCTCATCGAGGCGATCGAAACCCGAACGATCAAGGGACGGGCGCGCGAGTACCTGGTCCTGAAGGTCGCGCAGGGTGATCTCACCGTCAAGGTGCCCGCTGAGAACGCCGAAGTCGTCGGGGTTCGCGATGTCGTCGGGCAAGAGGGCCTTGATCGGGTGTTCGAGGTGCTTCGCGCCCCGCACACCGAGGAGCCCACCAACTGGTCACGCCGGTACAAGGCCAACCTCGAGAAGCTGGCCTCCGGCGATGTCAACAAGGTCGCCGAGGTCGTGCGCGATCTCTGGCGCCGCGAGAAGGACCGTGGCCTCTCGGCGGGCGAGAAACGGATGCTCGCCAAGGCCCGCCAGATCCTCGTGAGCGAGCTCGCGCTGGCCGAGGGCACCGATGAGGGCCGGGCCGAGCTTCTGCTCGACGAGGTCCTGGCCACCGCCAACGCCTGAGGCCCCGTGCGCGTCGCGGCCACGGTCGCGGCCACTGCTCGCGGTGTGTCCGTGCTGCGCCCCGTCGGCGGCGTGCCGATGGTCGTACGCGCGGTGCGGTGTGTGCTCGACTCCGGTGTCGCGACGTGCGTCATCCTCGACGTGCCCGCGCCCGCGGTCGATGTGCTCGCCGCGTGCGCAGGGCTGCCGGTTGAGCTGCGTCGGGCACACACCGATCAACGAGCGGCGGACGGGAATGGTTCGCTCCTGCTCATCCACGACGCGCGGCGGCCGCTGACGCCGCCCGCGCTGGTTGCCGCCGTCGTCGCCGCCGTCGGCGACGGTCAGGATGCGGCCGTGCCCGCGTTGCCGCTCACCGACACCGTCAAGCGCGTCGACGCCGACGGCTTCGTCCGCGGCTCCCCCGACCGGGAGGGGCTGCGCGTCGTGCAGTCGCCGTGGGTCGGGCGGCCCGGCGCGACCGTCGCGCATCTCGTGCCGGGCGACCCGCTCGCGTTCGCCGTGCGCACCGAGTGGGATCTGGAGCTGGCGGAGCACCTGCTGTGAGGGTCGGCATCGGGTCCGATGTGCACCCGGTCGAGCGCGGCCGTCCATGTTGGATCGCCGGGCTGCTGTGGCCGGGCGTGGACGGGTGCGCGGGCCACTCCGACGGCGACGTCGCCGCACACGCCCTCTGCGACGCCCTGCTCTCCGCGGCGGGCATGGGCGACATCGGCGAAGTCTTCGGCACCGGGCGGCCGGAATGGGCCGGGGCGGGCGGTGTGACGTTGCTCGCCCATGTGCGCGAGCTCGTCGCCGCCGCGGGCTGGCGGGTGGCGAACGCGGCCGTGCAGGTGATCGGCAACGCGCCCCGGGTCGGCCCGCGCCGGGCCGAGGCCCAGCGGGTGTTGTCCGACGCCGTGGGCGCGCCGGTCGCGGTGTCCGGCACGACGACCGACGGCCTCGGCCTGACGGGCCGCGGCGAAGGCGTCGCGGCGATCGCGACGGCCCTCCTGCTCCCCGCCCCGCCCGCGCCACCCGCGCCCGCCCCACCCGCGCCCGCGCCGCCCGCCGCTCCCGCGCCACCCGTCCCGCCCGACCCGCCCGCCGCAGCAGGGGCCCCTTCCTCCGACTGAGTCGCGGCAGGGGCCCCTTCCTCCAATGGGGGGGCGCACCGCAGGTCCCGATGGGGGCGCGCCACGGCTCTCGGGCCGTGGCCCGTTGGTCATGGACAATTTGGAACTCCGTACCCTGGATGTGTGAGCCTGCGCCTGCACGACACCGCCACGAGAGAGCAGCGGGAATTCATCCCGGTGCGACCGGGCACGGCGTCGATCTACGTGTGTGGCGCCACGGTGCAGGGGGCTCCGCACATCGGCCACGTCCGGTCCGGGCTCAACTACGACGTCCTTCGCCGCTGGCTCACCCACGGCGGCATGGACGTGCTGTTGGTGCGCAACGTCACCGACATCGAGGACAAGGTGCTCGCCAAGTCGGCGGCCGCACACCGGCCGTGGTGGGAGTGGGCGGCCACCTACGAGCGCGCCTTCCAGGCCGCGTACGCCGCGCTCGGCTGCCTTCCCCCGAGCATCGAGCCCCGGGCCAGCGGGCACGTGCCGCAGATGATCGAGCTCATGGAGCGGCTGATCGACTCGGAGCACGCCTACGTCGCGGGCGGCGACGTCTACTTCGCGGTCCGCTCCTTCCCCGCCTACGGCGCGCTGTCCGGCCAGAAGATCGACGACGTCGTCCAGGGCGAACCGGATTCCGACGCCAAACGCGACCAGCGCGACTTCGCGCTGTGGAAGGCGGCCAAGCCCGGCGAACCGTCGTGGGCCACCCCGTGGGGACGGGGGCGGCCGGGCTGGCACCTGGAGTGCTCGGCCATGGCCACCACGTACCTCGGCGACGAGTTCGACGTCCACGGCGGCGGCATCGACCTCATCTTCCCGCACCACGAGAACGAGCAGGCCCAGTCGCGCGCGGCGGGCGACCCGTTCGCCCGCTTCTGGCTGCACAACGCGTGGGTCACGATGGCGGGCGAGAAGATGTCCAAGTCGCTTGGCAACACGCTGTCGATCGACGCGCTGCTGCGCCGGGTGCGCGGGGTCGAGCTGCGCTACTACCTGGTGGCTCCGCATTACCGGTCGTCGATCGAGTTCTCCGACGCCGCCTTGCAGGAGGCGGTCGCGGCGTACCGGCGGATCGAGTCGTTCGTGCACCGCGTGCGCGAGCGCATCGGGGTGGCGGAGCCGGGCATGCTGTGCGCGGAGTTCGAGGCGGCGATGGACGACGACCTCGGCACCCCCGGCGCGCTCGCGGCGGTGCACAACACCGTGCGCGAGGGCAACACGGCGTTGGACGCGGGCAACCACAGGGCCGCGCTCGGGGCGGCGTCCTCGGTGCGGGCCATGACGGCGGTACTGGGGCTCGACCCGCTCGATCCGCAGTGGGCGCGCGGCGACGAGAACGGCACGGCGTCCACAGCACTGTCCACATTGGTGGATGACCTCCTCGCCCAGCGCCAGGAAGCCCGCGCCCGTCGCGACTTCGCGGCGGCGGACGAGGTGCGCGGCAGGCTCGCCGCCGCCGGGATCGCGGTCGAAGACAGCCCTGATGGTCCGACCTGGTCGTTGAAGGACGTGTAGTGGCAGGCAACTCCAAACGCCGCGGTGCGGTGCGCAAGGACGGCACGAAGAAGGGGATGGTCGTCGGGTCCGGCGGCCAGCGTCGGCGTGGGCTGGAGGGCAAGGGCCCCACGCCGCCCGCCGAGCGCCGACCGGGGCACCCCAAGGCCATGGCCGCGGCGCGGAGCGCCAAGCGGGCCGCGACGCCGTCCAAGGCGAAGACCGCGGGCAACCGCCGCCGTCCTGGCGACGGCGAGACCACCGAGACCGTGCTCGGCCGCAACCCGGTCGTCGAGTGCCTGCGGGCGGGCGTCCCCGCGCTGTCGCTCACGATCACCGTGGGCAGCACGTCCGACGAGCGCGTGGCCGAGGCCGTCCACCTGGCCGCCGAGGTGGGCGTCCCGATCCTGGAGGTGCCCCGCGGCGACCTCGACCGGATCTCCGGCGGCGCGCTGCAC
The DNA here is from genome assembly GCA_963736375.1 of uncultured Actinomycetota bacterium. Taxonomy (GTDB): domain Bacteria; phylum Actinomycetota; class Actinomycetes; order Mycobacteriales; family Pseudonocardiaceae; genus Pseudonocardia. Next base: position 16,627 of record CAVTOL010000030.1, on the reverse strand, counting down.
CAGGGCGTCGCGCTCACCGTGCCGCCGTACGAATACGCCCACCCCGATGAGCTGCTGGAGATCGCAGCGGAAGCGCATGCGCCGGGCCTGATCGTCGCGCTGGACGGCGTCACCGACCCGCGCAACCTCGGCGCGGTCGTCCGATCGGTCGGCGCGTTCGGCGGGCACGGCGTGGTGCTGCCGCAGCGGCGTTCGGCGGGCATGACGGCAGTGGCCTGGCGTACGTCGGCGGGCGTCGCGGCCCGGCTGCCCGTGGCCCGCGCGACGAACCTCACGCGCACGCTGCGCGAGTTCGCCACCGCAGGCTACATGATCGCCGGACTGGACGCCGACGCCGCCGTCACGCTCGACGAGTTCGACCTGGCGAGCGATCCGCTCGTGATCGTCGTCGGCTCGGAGGGCAAGGGGCTGTCGCGGCTGGTCAAGGAGACCTGCGACGTCACCGTGTCGATCCCGATGGCCGGTCCGGTCGAGTCGCTCAACGCCTCCGTGGCCGCAGGCGTGGTGCTGGCCGAGGTGGCCCGCCGCCGACGGCACTCGTGAGCGGAAACGAGGGCTACAGCACTCGTTTCCGCGCACGACCCGCGAAGCGGCAGGCGACGTAGCAGAGGAACGCGATCGTCGCGACGTACCCGCTCACGGGCAGGCCCGGCGCGAGCGACGCCACCGTGCCGCCGACGAGCGCGAGCTCGGCGAACACCACCGCCAACAGCGTGGCCACGAGCGGGCTCGCCGTCACCCGCGCCGCCGCCGCGCCCGGGATCACGGTGACCGCGAGCACGATCACCGCACCGACGATCGGCACCGCCAACGCCGTGGTCAGCGCGATCAGCACAGCGAACAGCGGCGACAGCAGCCGCACCGGCACCCCGCGTGCCACGGCGACGTCCGGGTCGGTGCTCGCGAACAGCAACGGCCGGTAGACGACGGCGAGCACCGCAAGCACGACGACCGTGACGGTGCCGAGCACCCCGAGGTTCGTCGAGTCCACCGACACGATCGAGCCCGTGAGCAACCCGAACTTGTTCGCAGCCCGCCCGGGGTAGAGCGCGATCATGAGCACGCCGAGGCCGAGGCCGAACGCCAGCACGACGCCGATCACCGAGTCGCGCTCGCGCTGCCGCAGCCCCAGGAGGCCGAACACGATCCCGGCCCCGACAGCGCCCGCCACCGCCCCAAGGCTCACGCTGACCCCCGCGAGCAGCGCGGCGGCCCCGCCGGTGAACGCGAGCTCGGCGGTGCCGTGCACGGCGAACGCCATGCCGCGCGCCACGATCAGCGGCGCCAGCACGCCCGCGACCAGCCCGAGCAGCGCGGCGGCCAGCAATGCGCTCTGCACGAAGCCCTGGCCGAGCAGAGCGGCCGTGCCGGTGAAATCGAAGAGGCGCTCGATCACGGCGCGTCCTCCGGGTGGCAGTGCGCGTCGGCCCCGACCACCACCAGCCGTCCCCGCACCCGCAGCACGTCGACGTCGGTGCGGTAGAGCGCCGAGAGCGTGGCCGAGGTCATCACCTCGTCGGTGGTGCCGACCCGGAACTGCCCGTCCACGAGGTAGAGCACCCGGTCGACGAGCGGCAGCACCGGGTTGATCTCGTGCGTCACGAACACGACGGCCGTGTTCGCCGCGCGCCGCCGTCGGTCGATGAGGGTGGAGACGACCTGCTGGTGGGCGAGGTCGAGCGAGAGCAGCGGCTCGTCGCACAGCAGCACCGAAGGGTCGCCGACCAGCGCCTGCGCCACCCGCAGCCGCTGCTGCTCGCCGCCGGACAGCCGCCCGACCGGGGCGTTCGCGTAGTGCCCAGCGCCCACCGACTCCAGCGCGGCCCGCACGCGCTCGCGACGAAGAGAACGGCCGCGGAGCCCGACGCCGAGGCGGTGCCCGTCGAGGCCGAGCCCGACGAGGTCGCGCGCCCGCAACGGCAGGTCCTCCGCGAGCGCCTTCTGCTGCGGCACGTAGCCGATGGCCCGGCTGCCGCGCGCGGGCGGCTGGCCCCCGACCAGCACCCGACCCGCGTACAGCGGCTGCAGCCCGAGGAGCACCCGCAGCAGCGTGGTCTTGCCCGACCCGTTGGGGCCGAGCACGGCGAGGAACTCACCCGGCGCGATGTCGAGGTTGAGCCCGTCCCACAGCGTGCGCTCGCCGAAGCGCAGGGCGGCGCCGCGCAGCGACACCACGGGTGCGGTGCTCACGCGGGTGGCCACGTTCGTCATCGTGCATCCAACGCCGCGGCCAGCGCGTCCACCTGGCGATTCATCCAGGTGACGTAGTCGGTGACGCCAACGGGCAAGGTCTCGGTGACCTTGACGACGGGCACGCCGTTCGCCGCCGCGGCCTGTTCGGCCTGGGTGGTGGTCGGCCCCTCGGTCTGGGCGTTCTCGACGAGCGCCGCGACCTTGCCGGGGCCGGTGAAAGTGGCCAGGTTAGCCGTCACGACGGCGGCGGGCGGATCCGTGCCCTCCTCGACGGCCTTCGAGAAGGCGGTCGGCGTCGCGACCACGAGCCCGGCCGCCTGCAGGAGGTAGCCGGGCACCGGCTCGGTGATCGCCACCCGCGCCCCCGCGTGCTCGGCCTTGATCGCCTGGACCTTCGCGATCAGGCCGTCGATCTGGGCGTCGAACTTCTTCGCGTTGTCCAGGTACCGGTTGGCGCCCTGCTGGTCGACGGAGCCAAGGGCGGTCGCGAGGTGGTCGGCGAGCTTCTTCATCGCCGGAAGGTCGTACCAGGCGTGCTCGTTGAAGTCGGGGGCGGCGGTGTCGAAGCCGGACAACGCCGTGACGACGATGCCGACGGGCTTGGCGTCCGTCGCGTCGAGGAGCTTGGCGGCGAAGTCGTCGTAGCCACCGCCGTTGTAGATGAGGACGTTGGCCCGGGAGACGGCGAGCGAATCGCTCGGGGTCGGCTCGTACTCGTGCGGGTCGGCGTCGGGCGACTTGATGATCGACGTGACCTGCACGGTGCTGCCGCCGATGGCGCTCGCGATCGCGCCGTAGACGTCGGTGGAGGCGACCACCGACGGGCCCGACGGGGCGGCAGGCGCTGAGCTGCAGGCAGCCAGCAGGACGACCGCGACGAACGCGACGCCTGCGCGCAGAAGTGCCATCACAACTCCGGACGATAACGAAAACGGTTGTCGGGTTCACTCTAGCGGGTCGATGTCGGGTGCCGCACGCCGCACCGGAGAGGCGACGCGCTTCCGCGGGTGGTGTCTGAACCGTTACGGTTCGCAGATGTCCGGGATCCCGAGCAGCCGTCGGCCCGCGACCCTCGCCTCGCTGGCCGCCGAGCTGGGCGTCTCGCGCACCACGGTGTCGAACGCCTACAACCGCCCCGACCAGCTGTCGGCTCCGCTGCGCGCCCGGGTGCTCGAGGCCGCCCGGCGGTTGGGCTACCCCGGGCCGGATCCCGTCGCGCGCTCGCTGCGCACCCGCAAGGCCGGGGCGGTTGGGCTGCTGCTGACCGAGGCGTTGTCCTACGCGTTCCGCGACCCCGCGGCCACCGGATTCCTGGAGGGGCTCGCGCTGGCGTGCGAAGAGGCAGGTCAGGGGCTGTTGCTCGTGCCCGTGAGCCCCGAGCAGGAGGACGTCACCGCCGTTCACCAGGCGGGGGTCGACGGCTTCGTCGTCTACTCGGTGCGCGAGGACGACCCGCACTTCCTCGCCGTGCTGGAACGGCCGCTGCCCGTCGTCGTCTGCGATCAGCCGCACGGCCCGGAGGGCGTCGACCGGGTGGGGGTCGACGACCGCGCGGGAATGCTCGCGCTGGCCCGGCACCTCACCGGCCTGGGCCACCGGCGGATCGGCGTGCTGTGCATGCGGCTGGGCATCGGGTGCCACGACGGGCTCGCAGGCTTGAAGCGACAGGAGGGCGCCACCTACCCCGTGCAGCGCGACCGGCTCGCGGGCCTGCGCGACGGGCTCGGCGAGGTCGGGGTCGACTGGGCAGGCGTGCCCGTGATGGAGCGCTTCGACCACAGCGTCGAGGCGGGCCAGCTGGGCGCGGCCGCGCTGCTCGCGGCGCATCCGGAGATCACGGCGGTGGTGTGCACGTCCGACGTGCTCGCCCTCGGCGCACTGCGGCACGCCGCCGAGCAGGGGCTCAGGGTGCCCGACGACCTCACGGTCACCGGGTTCGACGGCGTGCCTGAGGCCGAGCGGGCGGGGCTCACGACCGTGCGGCAGCCCGTGCTGGAGAAGGGGCGGGTCGCGGGCCAGCTGCTGCTGCAGCGCGGCGACCGCAACCGGCCGCGGCGCGTGAGCCTGCCGACCGAGCTGATCGTCGGCACCACCAGTGCGGCGCCCCGCGAGGACCAGAAGTTCTTCTCGGGCTGGTGAGGCCGCCGGTATTGCAGGAATGTCACCCTGCTGCCACTCAATCGCAGCAGTGTCACCCTGCTGCAGTCCCGGCGGCCGCTACCGGCGAGCGGCCAGCAGATCCTCCAGCACCGCGACCAGCGCCGCCGGGTCGGGCACCCGGTGGGCCGCGGCCGTGTCGCCGTCGCCGACCTTCACGCCCAGGTCGCCGGGCCGGAGGCGGGCGAACACCGTCTCGTCGGTGACATCGTCGCCCGCGAAGAACACCGCCGCGGAGCCCCGCATCCGGTCGAGCGCCAAACCCTTGGTCATCTCGGTGACGGCAAGGTCCAGCACCGCCTTGCCGGGGGTGCTGACGATCCCCGGTGCGGCCGCAGGGCCTTCGCGCAACGCGTCCAGCACCCGAGTGCCGACATCGGGCGCGGTCCCGCGCACGTGCACCGCAACTCCGGCGGGCTTGCGCTCGATCCGGACGCCGGGAGCGCCGTCGACCAGCGCGTCGACCTCTTCGGTGAGGCGATCGAGACGTTCGCGCTGCCCGTCGTCGAGGGGGACCGGGCCGTCGTCGGGCTCGAGGCCGTGGCTGCCGACGAGCCGCACGGGCGGTCCGAGCCCGGAGACCGCCGCGAGGTCGGCGAGCGCGCGCCCGGACATCAGGATCACGGTCGTGGACGGCAGCGCGGCCAACCCGTGGATCACGGTGAGCGCCTCAGGCAGGGCGCGGGCGTCGGACGGCACGGGGACGATCGGCGCGAGCGTGCCGTCGAAATCCAGGGCCACCAGCAGCTCCGGTGCGGCCGCAAGCCCTGAGATGTCGATCATGACGGGAGGCCGAGCGCGTCGAGGAAGTTGTGGGCCCACCGGTCGACGTCGTGGGTGAGCACCTGACGTCGCAGCGTCCGCATCCGTTTGCTGCTCTCGGCGCGTGGCATGTCGAGCGCGGTGGCGATGGCCGCCTTCAGCCCGTCGATGTCGTGCGGGTTGACCAGCAGCGCGTCCTTCAGCTCCGTTGCGGCGCCGGTGAACTCGGAGAGCACGAGCACGCCACCGAGGTCGGGACGGCTCGCGACGTACTCCTTCGCGACGAGGTTCATGCCGTCCCGCAGCGGCGTGACGAGCATGACGTCGGCGGCAGCGAAGAACGCGACGAGCTGGTCGCGGGGCAGCGACTGGTGCAGGTAGTGCAGCACTGGATGCGCCACGCTGGAGTGCTCGCCGTTGATGCGCCCGACGGCCTGCTCGACATCGGCCTTCAACCGCTGGTAGGCCTCGACGCGCTCGCGGCTCGGCGTTGCGATCTGGATCATTACGGTGTCGTCGGCGCGGCCCTCGTTCAACAGCTCCTCGAAGGCGCGCAGGCGGACGTTGATGCCCTTGGTGTAGTCGAGCCGGTCGACGCCGAGCACGAGGTGTTCCGGATCGCCGAGCTCGGCGCGGATCGCCTTGGCGCGGTCCTGGACCTCGGGGGTGCGGGCGAGCCCGTCGAGCGCGCGGGCGTCGATGGAGATCGGGAACGCGCCGACCCGCACGCTGCGGCGGCCGTAGCGCAGCTCGCTGCCCCGCTCCGCGGTCGCGTCGGTGAAACGGGTCGCGAGCGCGCGGAAGTTGCGTGCGCCGCCGGTGGTGTGGAAGCCGACGAGGTCGGCGCCCAGCAGGCCTTCGATGATCCGTTTGCGCCATGGGAGCTGCATGAAGAGCTCGGTCGGCGGGAACGGGATGTGCAGGAAGAAGCCGATGCGCAGGTCGGGGCGCCGCTCGCGCAGCGCGGCCGGGACCAGCTGGAGCTGGTAGTCCTGCACCCAGACCGTGGCGCCATCGTCGGCCACCTCGGCGACGGCGTCCGCGAACCGGTCGTTGACCTTCACGTAGGCCTGCCACCAATGCCGGTGGAACTCCGGCGGCGCCACGACGTCGTGGTAGAGCGGCCACAGCGTGCCGTTGGAGAAGCCTTCGTAGTAGTCCTCGATGTCTTGTGCGGACAGGGCGACGGGATGTAGGTGGAGCCCGTCGTCCTCGAACGGCTCGGGCCCCGCGTCCGCGACGCCCGGCCAGCCCACCCACGCGCCGCCGCGCCCGCGCAGCATCGGCGCCAGTGCGGTGACCAGCCCACCTGGGCTGGCCCGCCACTCGGTCGTACCGTCGGGAAGGGTTTCCATGTCAACCGGCAGCCGGTTGGCCACCACCACGAAGTCGGCCATCACCTGAGACCCTACGGGCAGAAGCGCCCCGGCACCGGATTCACGAAGACCATCCCCCGTACGATGACGCCGACGCCGGTGTAGCTCAGTGGTAGAGCAACCGCCTTGTAAGCGGTAGGTCGTCGGTTCGATCCCGACCTCCGGCTCCAGTTTGACCAGTGAGAACGCTACCGCTGGGCGGAGATGTTCGTCGGCGGTGAGGGTTTGGCCAGCGGCCCGGCCGATGTGCTCGCGACCTTGCTGCACGAGGGCGCGCACGCCTTGGCCCAGGTTCGCGGGATCAACGACACCTCCCGTCAGGGCCGCTGGCGCAACGCCCGGTTCAAGTCCGCGGCGAGAGCACAGGCCCGCGTCGTTTCGCCAGGGCTTCCCCTGCGCTGCCTGGTCCCGGCTATGCAGCGTCGGGGCGGTACGTCGCCAAACCCCAAATGATCACACTGTCGACTGCGATGACCAGCACCGACCAGATTGGATAGTGCGGGATGTACGCGAACTGGATGACCATGCTGATACCGGCCGCCGCTATGCCGACGATCCGTGCCCACGTCAGACCCCTGAGGGCTCCGTACCCGGCGCAGATGGCCGCGATGCCCACTATCAGTTGGATCCAGCCCCACGCCGTCAGGTCGAAGGCGAACAAGTACTGGGGCGTGCCGTCGTAAACCTTATCGTGCACCAGGGCGGTTACCCCGATGAAGATCTGTAGGATCCCCGTGATCACCAGCATCCCGCCCGCGAACACAATGAGGCCGCTGGCCCACGGTGACACAACCTGTCCCGTCGATGCCTGGTGACTCATCGAAGCTCCTCCGCGTGGCAGCGGTCCATCTTCTCGGCACATCGTGAGTGCGAACCCCTCGGCCTCGCATCGCCCGAACCGGGTGACCACGGTGGTGGAACCGACAGGCGTCGATGACGTCGTTCTGGACCACCACTGCTCGCTCGACCGTCGATCAAGTGCCAAGCGTTGCCGCGCTGACCAAGCAGTAACCCCGACAACTTGACGGGTCGGCGCGCACGCCTGGTGGGCGCCGCTTTCCCGGGCTTCAGCGGGCTGCCGAAGCCGTCACGACGTCCCGTTCCGCACCCCCTCATCGTCATCAATGAACGTCGCGTATCCGAGAGCGGGATCAGTTTGTTCGGCTCCCAGGCCAAGCGGAGCGGTCGGCGGCCTCGTCTTGGCGTCGCGCTGCTCGTCGACCCGCCCTGTCAGGCGGCGGAGGATGCGGCGGGCCTGGGCCTCGCCGGTGGTCGATCCCGCGTGCAGGACGCCGCTCCGGCTCGACGTCCAGAGGTGGGGCGGACCGAGAGCGATCGCGGGCCGGTTCGGTCAGGCGCTGCGGCTGGCGATCAGGCTGTTGCTGTAAGGCCCCGCGGTGGAACGGGCCCGGCGCCGGTGAGCGCGCACTGCCGCACCAGCGGCCCTTCTGCGGAGCGTCGCCGCCGGGAGGGCGCCCCGGCGGCCACCGGGGTCGCCGGGACTGGCCACTTCATCTTCGTGGGGTGAGGTGTGCGGTCCTTGGGTCTGCGCAGACTGGCGACAATCGTTTGAATTGGTAGTACGAGGGCGAGGATCCGATGCTGGTGCACGGCGCACTGGGCGCCGATCCCCATATCGTGCGGCCGCTCCACCGGCCGCATCAGGAGGCGAGGTCATGATGGCCCCGGCACGTGCGGACGTCGCGGTCATCGGCGGTGGGCCTGCCGGGGTCTCCGCGGCGTTGCGGGCGGCCCGGCTGGGCGCACGGACCACGCTCGTGACCCGGGATGCGGTGGGAGGGATGGCCGCCGCGGACGGTCCCGTTCCGGTACGGACGCTGGCGCAGGCCGCCCGGCTGCGCCGAGAGGCGCGGAACCTGCACCGGTACGGCATCGAGATGAGCGACACCACGCTGGACTACGGGCGGCTGCTCGAGCGCGTACGTCAGGTGGTCGCCGACGTCGGCGAGCACTCAGTCCCGCGTTCCGAGCTGCAGGACGCAGGCGTGGTCATGTCCGAGCACGCGGGGACCGCCCGGTTCGTCGACCCGCACACCATCGAAGCCGAACACGGCATCCGCCTTGTCGCGGACAAGATCATTCTCTGTGCCGGAGGCACGCACCGACCGCTGCCGGTACCGGGTGCCGAGCTGGCGGGCTCCCACCGGGACGCCTGGGCGCTGACCACCGTGCCGGAGTCGTTGCTGGTGATCGGCGCCGGGGCGACCGGCGCCCAGGTCGCGTCCGTGTTCGCCGAGCTCGGCTCCCGGGTGGCGCTGTTTGAGGCGGGCCCGCGGATTCTCGCCACCGAGGACGAGGATGTCTCGCGGACCATGGCGGCGTCGTTCCGGGCCTCGGGCATCGACGTGCGGGAGGACTTCGGCCGCATCCGCGGATTCGAGAAGGCAGCCGCAGGCGTGCGGATGGTCTTCGAGAACAACGACGTGGTTGACAGCGTCGAGGCGACCCTGGCGGTCGTGGCGATCGGCTGGCTGGCCGACACCGCCGGACTGAACCTGACTGCTGCAGGCGTGGCCACCACCGACCGCGGTTACGTGCGGGTCGATGAACATCTGCGCACCACCGCGCCGCACGTGTTCGCCGCCGGGGACATCACGGGCAAGCTCATGCTCGTCCCGCACGCGGTGCAGGACGGCTACCTCGCCGCGACCAACGCGGTGCAGGACCGCGGCGCCACCCTCAGCCCGCCTGCGTCCCCGATCGGCAGCTTCACCGACCCCGAATACGCCCAGGTCGGCCCCACCGAGGCCCAGGCCCGCCGCGACCACGACGTGGTGGTTGCCACGGTGCCGTTCGCGGTGGCCGCCCGGCCGATCATCGACGGGCGCCCCGACGGATTCTGCAAAGTCATCGTCGACCGCGGCACTCACCAGATCCTCGGCTGCCACGTGGTCGGCGAGCGAGCGGTCGAGATCGCCCAGGTGGGCGCCGTCGCTATCGCCGCCGCGATGCCGGTGGACCAGTTCGTCCGGATCCCGTTGTCCTTCCCCACCTACACCAACGTGCTCGGTCGGGCCGTGGCGAACGCCGCCCGCCAACTCGACCTGACCGACTTTTGGGACGCCCGCAGCTGACCGCTCCCGGAGAACCCGCCCCCGGACTCGACGCTGCTTGCTGTGGGTCTACACCCGGGGCAGCAGGCCGCGGCAAGTCCGCCACGTCACGCGCAGCCCGGCCGGTCCACCTCGGATGACCAGCGGCTTCATGATGGGATCACGGGGCCTCGGTAGGAGGTGCAGGGCGGACCGGTGACGCCCATGCCGTCGATGCACAGCACGTGTCCCGCGTGCGGCTGGCGGGCGAGGGCGGTGGTGTCGAGGCCTTCGCGGGAGGTGGTGACGAACAGCGTCGCCCCGTCTCGGCCGCCGAACGCGCAGGAGGTGGGGCGGTCGACCGGGACCGGCAGCGTCTCGCGCAGCGACCCGTCGGGGGCGTAACGGGCCAACGCAGCGCCGTTCCACAACGCGACCCAGACGTCGCCATCGCTGTCGACGGTCAACCCGTCCGGGGCGGCGCCGGGGGTGCCGACATGTGCGAAGGTTCTGCGCTTGTCGAGGGTGCCGCCGGACGGGTCGAAGTCGAACGCGAAGACGTCGCCGACCCCGCTGTCGGCCAGGTACATGGTGGTGCCATCCGGGCTCCACCCTATGCCGTTGGAGATGGTCAGCCCGTCGAGCACCAGGGTGCAGCGGCCGTCCAGCTCCAGTCGGTACAACCGGCCTGCGCCCGGGGTTTCGGCGTAGGCCATGGTTCCTGCCCAAAACCGGCCCTGGGGGTCACAGATGCCATCGTTCATCCGCACGTCGGTACGCCCACCCTCGGGTTGGGCCAGCTCACGCAGCCCGCCGTCATCGTCGGCGTGCCAGAACCCGCCCGCAGCGGCGACCACGTAGCCGCCGTCCGCGGCGGGCGCGGCCGCGCCCACATGCCTGCCCACCTGCACGGTGCGGACCGGTTCGAGTTGACCGTCGTCGCCGACCGTGGCGGTGTGCACCTCACCGGCCAAGATGTCGACCCACAGCAGCTCGGCCCGCTCGGCGTCCCACCGCGGCCCCTCGGTGAGCTGCCCGCGGCGGCCCGAGGCGCGCCGAGCGACCGGCGCCGACCGCGCATCTCCGCCCCCGCCGGTGCCCGCGGTCATGACCGGGTCATCTCCACGATCACCTTGATGTCCTCCCCCGAGCGCTGCAGCCCGGCCTGCACCTGCGCCAGGCCGACCCGGCGGGTGACCAGTTGCGCCAGCCAGCCACGATCGGCGGCAGCGAGAGCCTTCGCGGCCCGGTAGTAGTGTCGCCGGTTGGCGTTCACCGAGCCGACCACCACCAGGTTCTTCAGCACCGCATCGGTCGCCAGCGCCGCCGCCGACCCCGCCGCCACGGCCGCGGCCGACCCCACCCCGGTCAGGCAGACGATCCCGCCAGGGGACACAGCGGCGATCGACTGCTGGACAAGGCCGACCACGCCGGTGCACTCCAGCACGATGTCCGGCCGCAACCCGACATCGGCGACCGAGCCGGTGTGGTAGGTCGCGCCGAGCTCCTTCACCAGGGCCGGTTTCGGACCGCCCTCGACACGATCGAGCACGTGCACCTCCACGCCGCGCTGCACCGCGATCAACGCGCCGAGCAAGCCAATCGGCCCGGCCCCAACCACCAACACGGTCTGCGGATCCCAGAACGTGCGCCCTCCGATGCTGACGATGTGCTCCCACGCCTTCGCCACCACGGTAGTCGGCTCCAGCAACACCCCGAGCACACCCAGCCCCGGATCCACCCGCACCGCATAATCCGGTTCGATCCGCCAACGCTCGGCCATAAACCCGTCGACCTGCTTGATACCGCGCTCGGTGTAGCCGCCGTTGGAGCACATGTCCCACTCGCCCACCGCGCAGTTCGGGCACGGAACCGGGTCCGGCCTGCGCACGATCCCCACCACATGCTCGCCCACCCGCAAACCACTCGAACCCGGATCCACCACGCGGCCCAGCGACTCATGTCCCAGGATCAACCGGTCACGCTCCGGCGGTGGCCATCCGTATCGGCCTTCGGCGATCTCCACATCCGTGCCGCAGATGCCCACCGCCAGCGCCTCGACCAGCACCGACCCCAACCGCACATCGGGCTCGGCAACCTCCTCGACCCGCAACGACCCGGCCGTCCCCGGCACCACCGTCACAGCCCGCATGCCGCCTCCCCGATCCCGCACAGCGCACCCGCGCCGACATCCGACAAGCCTGCGGGCCGTACCGGCCGCCGACATCACCCCGGGCGGGCGAGCGGTCCCGAGCGCCGGTGACATGACAGGGTGGCCAATTCCCCGCAGGCTTGGTCCAACTCCTTCCCGAGGGCGCAGGCCCGCGGATTCCGGTCGAGTCGGTGGTTGTTGGGGAACCGGACTCCCCATGTTTTGATCCTCGCGGTGGGTCGGCGTGGCGTAGCCGTCATCGTCGCGGTGTCGGCCCGTCGCAGGGGCCACGGCCGTTCCAAGATCGTCTTAGGCGATCGTTGGAGCGATCTCGTCGAAGATCGATGATCTTCGGCGTGTCGGCATGGACGGCGAACGAAGCTCCGGTAGGACGGCGCGTCCTCTCACCGACCGCGTCCAACCGGAGCTTCGTTGCTGGTGCATCCTGCCATCGCTGAGTCGTGCGCGTCAGCGATCGATGGTGTCGTGTCCGATCCCGACGTTCGAGGGCGCTTGGCGGCGGCCGCGGTGGAAGGTCCTGAGCTGCTGCGACGGTTCGCCGGGATCTCCGACGGGCGCACTGAGCAGGGGCGGGATCACCCGGTTGCGGTGGTGTTGACGTTGTGCGCGGCGGCGGTGTTGACCGGGATGCGCTCGTTCACCGCGATCGCCGGCTGGGTCGCTGACGTACCCGCCGAGCTGCTGGCCTGGCTGTACACCACACCCACGCCCGGGGGGCCGTCGAAGACGACGCTGTGGCGGGTCCTGACCGGTGTCGACGCAGCTGCGGTCGATGCGGCGATCGGCTCCTGGTTGGCCGAGCGGGCACAACACGCCACAGCAGCTGCTGTGGCATCCACCGCCGCACGGGCGCCCGACACCGACCCCGCCGACGGGGCCGACGGGGGGGGGGGGGGGGGGGGGGAATTGCTCGCGATCGCGGTCGACGGTAAGACGGTGCGCGGCGCGGTCGCCGCCGACGGCGCCCAGGTGCACCTGATGGCCGCGGCCACTCATGGTGACCAGCTCGTACTCGGCCAGGTCGAAGTCGGCGCGAAGACGAACGAGATCCCCAAGTTCGCCCCGTTGATCGACCAGCTGACCGCCACCGGCATCGATCCAAGCCAGCTGGTCGTCACCGCCGACGCGCTGCACTGCCAACGTGACCACGCCACCTATCTGCACCAACGCGGCGCAGGGTTCGTGTTCACCGTCAAGCACAACCAGCCCAGCCTGTTCGCCGCCCTCGACGCGCTGCCCTGGACCGACACCCCGATCGCCCACCGGCAGACCGACCGCGGGCACGGCCGGATCACCACCCGCACCATCCAGACCCTGCCCGCCCCGCCCGACCTCCCGTTCCCCCACGTCGGCCAGGTATGGCTGATCGAACGCTACGTCACCGACCTGGCCGGCCACCCGACCTCCGCGATCGCCGCACTCGGAATCACCAACCTGCGCTCCAACCAGGCCGCCCCGGCCGACATCGCCAGGCTGGTCCGCGACCACTGGGGCGTGGAGTCCCTGCACTGGCTGCGCGATACCGTCTACCGCGAAGACGACTCCCGTGCCCGCACCCGCTCGGGCCCCCGCGTCATGGCCGGCCTGCGCAACCTCTCCATCGGCGCACTGCACCTGGCCGGCCGCCGCGACATCGCCGAAGCCACCCGCTGGGCCAGCCGCAACATGTTCAGACCCTTCCAAATCCTCGGCCTCACACCATGATCAACGATCTTGGAACGGCCGTGTCGCAGGGGCCGAAGGTCTCGGCGGCCGCGGGCCGCCGATCGGCACCCGACAACAGATGCCGATTTCGGGTCTGACGCCGCCCCGTGTCCGGAGAATCGGGCCGGGCCCCATTGGCGCTGTAAGTACGGAGAGGTTCAGGTGAGCGCCTTGGCTTTGAGGGACTCGTACTCGGCCTGCGTGACGGCTCCGGAATCGAGCAACGCCTTGGCGCTGGCGATCTGCTCGGCCGGGCCCTGGGAAGCGCCTGCAACCTGCTGGATGTACCTCTCCTGCTCGGCCTGCCGCTGCTCGACCGCCGCCCTCTGCCGTTCGGTCATGCTTCGGCCCCGAGCGATGAGGTATATCAGGGCGCCCAGCCACGGTACGAAGATGAGCAGGAGCGCCCAACCGGCCTTCGCCCAACCGCTGAGTGAGCTGTCGCTGAACAGATCGAACAGGCAGCGGAACCACACCATCAGGGCGGCGATCCAGATGAAGAACCAGAAGCTCCACAAGAGAACTTCCCCGAAGTCGGTCGTGATCGCGTCCATGGTCACTCCTTCTCGAGATCGGCCCGGCGCCGTTCGATCAGCGCCGCGTTCCCAGCCTCCCAGGCACGAAGGTAGCGGTTGGGATGAGGAGTCGGCGTGTCGGCGACCGCCGCCGCGGCGCGATGCGAGCAGTGGACTCGACGGAGGCGCAGACATCGGCAGTATGACCGAGATCCGCGAAAAATGACCTTGACGAGATGCGGTCACATATAAGGGCCCGCACTATGATGCCGGGTTCCTGCAGACGAAATGGATATGAACCGCAGTGAAACGGCGCATTTCGGGATTGTGGCCAGATCGCATACGCGAGCTCTGCGATGGGGTCGGATGGGAGCGTTGTCGGACGGGAAGCGTCGCGCCGATGGCCTCCCGGGGCGTCCACCTACGGGACCGGCGTCCTCGGGCTCGGGCCGCTGCCGGTGCCCAACCCAGCCGCGGCCTCTCGCGAGCCGCGCATCAGTTAGCGATCCCCGGGCGGGAGGGCACGGTAAGCGCACGACCTCGTCGGAGGAGGCCTGGCTGGGTGTGGTCAGGCGTGCGGGGCAGGGTCGTCGGTGCGCTGGTTGCTGCCTTCATCGGCAGTCATCCCGCGGTCATCGGACGGCCTCGGTTGGCCTGGGGTGCGGTCTCGGCGTGCAGGTGGCCGGGATGCGACTCCCGTCCGCGGGGCGCGACTGGTCGCTTCACCCGCGGGGGATGAGGACGGGCGGGGCGGTCTGCTGGATCGTGATGCTCAGCTCGGTGTCGCACGACGCGTCCGCATCCCTCGTGGAGGTGCTTATCGTGACCGAGACGGCGACCGCCGATCATGGGCTTGTCGGAGATCTGCACACGGCCGCGCTGATCAGTCCCGAGGGGTCGGTCGATTAATTCTGCTGCCCTCGTTTCGACTCCCGAGTGTGTTCGGGGCGCTGCTGAACGAGGCCCGTGGGGGCCATTTTCGGGTGCGTCCGGCGGGCGGAGCGTACGAGTCGAAGCAAATGTACTTCCCCGACTCCGCCGCCCTGATCACGCGCTTTTTCACCGCGGACGGCGTGGGCGAGGTCGTGGACTTCATGCCGGTGCTGGGTCGTGAGGTCACCGCGAATCACCGGCTGGTGCGGATGATGCGGTGTGTGCGCGGGCGCATGCGGTTCGAGGTCGAGGTCGCTCCACGATTCGATTACGGCCGTCGGGCGCATCGCACAGAGGGAACCCGCCCGCGTCGGTGAGCAGCCCCAACCCGAGCGCGTCATACACCCCGCACAACGCCTGCCACAGGAGTCAACGAGCCGGTCGCGTCCACGACCGGCGTACCGGGATCGGCAGGCTGCGGCGGGGTCAGGTCGATCTCCAACGCCTGTTGGTCGGCGTGCAGGCGCTGCCCCACCAGCGCGCACCCGGCATGGCACAACGTCGGCGACGCGCTCGAACAGCGCGGCCACCATTACGCCGTCGCGGCAGACACGACGTTGCGGTGCGGTGCTAACGGCGCCTCCGCCGCGCAGATGCGCTGCAGCTTGTTCGTCCGCACGAATCCGTGGGTGATAGGGGCCAGCGCGGCGAGCAGCAGGAACCCGGCGAGCGCCAGACCGAAAACGACCCAGTGGTCGCCGCCGAGAGTCAAGATCGACAGCACCGGGTTGGCTGTGTCCAACCACTCGCCCGTGCGCAGCATCCAGACCACGGCCATCACGTCGAGGCCCGCCACCGCCCAGAGCAGACAGCGTGTCCCCACCGGCGCGGGCTGGAAGTTGGCGCCACTGCCATGAAACTCGACCGCCATGGACGCGAGGATCGGTTATGGCAGCCGCTCGTGGTGGTGAGAGTCCCACTGGGGGACTTCGGCGCCGCCGATGGCCCAACGGATCGGTGGTGGGCCGCCGCAAGCTCGGCCACAAGGAGATCACCAGGCCCGGACACGGCCGTCACCACCCCGCCGTCGTCGTTCGGGACGGGCTCCTTGCCGCGCAGCACAACAGCCGCCGCCATAGCGATCCGACGCGCTGTACCGACATGTCCATCGCGGCGTGGCCTTCCATCGACCCGACCAACCCGCGTTCGGCCTGGGCCCGGGCGGCGTCGAGCAGTCGTCGGCGCAAAAACACGCGGAACAGGACCGCCAGCGCGACGATCATGATGGGGCCGCCGACGAACTCCGCCACGGTGAACTGCCAGCCCATCAGCAACGCCAGAATCACGCCGAGCTCGACGACCAGGTTGGTGGAGGCGGGCCATCGCTGCGGTGAAGTCGGCACCCTTGCGAAACAACGATCGGGCCACCGCGACCGCCGCGTAGGAACACGACGACGAGGCCGCCTCCAATCCGGCAGCCATGACCAGGGAGCGCGGGCTGTTGTCGCCGAGCAGCCGCACGATCGTCGCCCGCCGCACCACCGCCTGCACCACCGCGGAGAGCGCAAACCCAAGGATCAGCGCCCAGGGAATCTCCCAGGTCATCGACCCTGCCAGGCCCCACGCCCGCCCGATCGCGTCCATCCGACACCTCGTCCATACCAAGTGGGGGTATGTAAGGCCGCTATCACCCGCGCCGGGCCGAGGGCGCGCGGCGAGGCGGATCATCGTCGAGCGGCATCCGTCGACCAGGTCGTGTGCGGCAGGCGTGGCCACGCGGGTGCCCCACCACATCGCGCCGACCGCAGGCGGCGGCACCCG
>CAVTOL010000029.1:0-95967 GCA_963736375.1 uncultured Actinomycetota bacterium | reverse complement strand
GCTCAACCGTGACCTGCGGCAGGAGCAGCGCCCCTGCCGCGAGCGCGGCGCGGGCCCAGTCGCTTGTGAGGCAGACTCGGCGCGGGCCCACGCGGTCGACGACGGAGCCACTGAAGAAAAGCGACAGCACGCGGGGCAGCCATTCAATGGCGTAGGCGAGCCCCGCGGCGGCGATGCTCCGGCTCGATTGATAAACGAGCAGGGGGACGCAGTAGAGGATGTACTGGTCGGCCAGCGCGCTCAGGAAGCGCGACACCGCCCACAGCAAATGTCCGGACGCTGGCTCACTCTGTCTGTGCTCTCTAACAGAAGACACACCGCCCCCGACCCGTTTGACCCGTTGACTCGGTGCGTCGTAGCACGGACCGCGGCCCCGGAAAGGCCCGGGCCCGAACCGCGCGGAAGATCCGGCAGCAGGTTTGGCAACGACTGGCTATGTGCCACCTTCGTCTGCTCAACGCCGTTTAGCAATACCAGGGGTGCACGGACGTCGCAGTATATGCCTGCAGCGGACCGCCGGAAGCTGTGGGTGAGCACAGGCTTTCCGATGGCGCTCGTGGCGATGCTGCGGGAGACGCGCCGGGGATGCGTTGTCCGAAACCGATGTCCGGAACCGGCAAGCGGCCGCACACTATCAAGGGGTTCCGCGACGATCGTGTGCGTGCGGATCGGGTACGCGCGGCTGTCGCCTACCGAAGACTCCGGGACGCCGCCGATCACTCTGACGCGTACCCACCGGTCTAACAACGATCTCCGGACCATCGACGAGGATCTCGCCGCGGTTCTTATGCTGCAACGTCGGGTCCACCATCCCCGCAGGTCGCTGAGGTGCGCGAATCGGCGCCTCAAGATCCAGGGACATCTTTGGAACCCTTTTCGTCGTCGAGGCCGTCCGACCCGAGGAGGTTTTCCAGCGCGTCCGCCGTCCGCCGGTCGTCAACTTGCGGCCGAGATAGCGGTCCTGCGTCATGCTGACCTCGGAGTGCCCGAGTTGGTCGCTGATCCGCCGGGTGGACACCCCGGCGTCGTCGACGAAGCTCGCGACGGTCTTGCGCAGCGTATGGCTCACGAAGCCGTCGATCTCGACCTCGGCTTGGACCTGCCGCCACACCTTGCGCACGTTGGACGGATCCCGCCAACCGCCCAGCGAGTCCGGAAAGACCGGTTCCACACTCGGACCGATCGCGAGCCGACGACGTCAACATCGTGACCGCCCGGCTCGGCAGCGGGATCATGCGCTCGCCCTTGCGGCCTGACTTCGTGGAGGAAAGCCGAAGCAGACCAACACCCGTCCGTCGCACCAGGCGCCAGCACACATCGACCGTCGCCACGTCGAGATCGACCTCCGACCAGCCGATCGCCAGACACTCTCCGATCCGGCACCTGGTCGCCAACATCATCCGAGTGAGGTCCGGCAAGTCCCAGCTCTTCGCCTTCTCGCTGGACGTCACGACGTGAAGCCAGGGCAGGCCCCGCGACGGCCGAGACCTCAACCAGGGCGTGACCTTCTGGACCGCCGCGCTCGACGCCGAAGAAGAACTCTCGGCGAAGCCAGCCGCCATGTCTACCGCCGCTTGCGTCTCCCGGACTCAAACGTGCGGATCCTGCTGCAACACACCCAGGACCCCGAGACCGGCAAAGAACGCATGCACCTGGACCTAGGCGCTTACGAAACTTCGATCGACAAAATGTTGTCGGTGCCGCCGCAGCGCGGCATCCTTGAACGCGTGCCGGATCGGGGCGCAGAGCCTCGTCCCGACGGACTATAGGGCGCCCTGAGAAGGCACGTGACCAGCACGAACGCAGGACAACCCGTGGTTGGCGGTGGGTGACGCAGACACCTCGTCTCGGAGAGAGACCACAGGGCGATCACCGACAGGCGCGGGTCAAGCGGTCTGATGATTCCTACGGACCGCGAGTTTGTGCGGCCCGGAAGGGCCATCCGTTCCGGGCAGCGTCCCGGGACGGAACTGGCGGCCTTGGTCGCTAGGACTTTGACACTTGAGCCAAGTTTCGCGGACGACTACCGTGATCAAGGCCCGCTCCAAACTATGCAGACATGGATCTGACCAGCCACTTCGAGTGGCACGGCCGTTCACCGCGATCGGACATCGGCGCAACGGCGGCGGCGGCCTTTTGATCATGGCCGCAGGTCCCTGCGGGAGCTTGGCCAAAATCGAGTTGATCAGTCGCAACGGGCCCAACCCGACCACGACCTCGGCGGTCCGAGGCGGAGCCTCACTAGAAACCGACGACGTCAAGGCCGAGGTCCAGCGACTCGAAGCCCTCGGCGCCACACGCTGGGACCACCAACAAGAACGCGGCTACGACTTCTGGGTCCTCCGCGACCCATGGGCGAACAAGTTCTGCGTGCTCCAGGTCAACTTCCCCGAACTCCTCGCGCAGCGCGCCCAATGTGGCCTGACTAGCGCACGGTGTCGCCTCCGGGCGGCTGCGTGAGCGGTCGGGTGCTCGGCTCCCTCTGCCGGAGATCGTCCACGCCACGCCGCATGCGTCAAGGGCGGCTGCGCCGTCGCTGCGCGATGCCTGCGGCACCCTTGACCCACCCGACCCGACGAGGAACAGCGGCATCTACGAGGAAGCCGAGAGGGATGTAGGCATCTCACGGGCGGGCAGATCGGACCGCCAGGTGACCGTGCGCCTCGACGGATGTCGATGACCTCAGCCTCCGAACTCGGCCAGCCAGGTCGATCGAGACAGCCGCAGAAGGCCGCAGCCACAGAAGGCCGCGCGGTAAATACCTCCCTACCTGGTCAAGGCGGCGCCCTGCGGGCGCCGCACGGCGCTGTTCCAGATGCAGCCGCAAGCGCTCGCGCGGGGCGTGCGGCCTCCGGCCGGTCCCCGCGCGGCGCGCGGCGCGCGGCCTGCCGATCGCCGCCGATCGGGATCCGGGGAACTATGACTACGAGCCAGGTAAACCTTTCGGCAAGAGCCCATGCCAGCGGAATCCGATCTATATCGATCTTTAACGGACTTTCTCGAATTCAACGCCACTAAGCTCTGGCACAAGGTGGGGATACGACATTAGTCGCCTGTTGAAGCGATCGATGGCGCAGGAGACTCTGCCTAGCTTCATCGCGCAGGTCGCTGACTCAGAAACGTAGTCATCGGGACTAGCGCCCCGGGTCGAAGCGCGCTAGTATGCGCGACGCAAGCACGATAGGAACGAGGAAGGTGCATGCTAGCGAAGGCGCCAGACCTCTTCCTGCGGCTCGTGTGGCTTGCCGGCAGTCAAGAGGGCGCTCGGACACTGTTCCAAACGATGGTAACCGATCTTGTCGGAGTCTCGCACCCTACGGCGAACGAGGTTGCCGCTCCGAGTGGAAGCGACTGGGGGATCGATACCTACGTCGGCGAACTCGATGTAGAAACATTTGTGTGGCAGTCCAAGTACTTTTTGCAGTGGACGGGTGAAACGCAACGAGGCCAAGTTCGCGGCTCTTTCAACGAGGTCCAGCGCAAGGCCAAAGAGACCGGTTTCTCTGTGCGTTCTTGGATCCTTTGCGTTCCATGCGTGCTACCGCCAGAGGAGCAGCAATGGTTTGACAAGTGGGCGAAGCGCATGCAGCGTGAGCACGGCTGTGCAATTGCCCTCTGGAATGGCGTCGAATTGCGGCGACGTTTGCTTCAGCCCGATGCCGAGCAGATCCGAAAGCACTACTTCACCGACGATTCAAGCACTGCAAGTGAGCCATCCGAAGCGGTGGCATCGGTCCCCGACCTGTCAAATCTAACGACCTCGCTCTTCATTCGGCAACTTAACGAAGCGGGCCAGGTCGAGACGGATGCCGCGAAAGCTCACTTCTTTGTTGCGGAGGCACTTGTTAGGGATATCGCAGCGCGCGGCAGTAGCGCAGGCATATCCGGAGTAGAGGAGTTGCACTTGGAACTCCATGCACTCTGGGAGCTCACGTTCAACGATGCTCTTCGTTCTGCAGATGCCGATGGCATCATCGCTGGAATTGTTGGACAAGTTTTGTCAGAGGCTGCGCGCACTGCGGATCCTGAGGGGATAAGGTTGCGTCCGGCACACAAGCGCGGCGTTGTACACCGGCTCGTTGAGGATCGACGCGCAGGCTGGGTGCGCCACTGGCGGAGCGTAGCGGAATCATATGATGGGCAGCCCACGCAGGATACGATCCACGCTCTCATGGCGAGCCGCACTGTTAGAAGTGGGTCATGACCGTGGCCTCTCCGCTGTCAGGACGTGATCTTACTTCTCCTGTTCCGTTCGTACCGGAGGAGCGAGTTGTTTTTAGATTGGCGCAACTCCTCCTGCTCCTTGAGGGCGTTGAGGCTGCAGGCATCACGATTCCCTCCGTCGACCGGCTCGCGCACTATGAATTCTTCGCTGCAAATCCCTTCGTCGTTGTGTCAACTGACGCTGCACGGGACGCTTTTGACCGAACTCGACTCAGACTGGCTGGCTTCATTAATCAGCAGTTGTCCTACGCTTCGACAGGGCAGCGCTTTTACACGCGGCGCCAAAGCTGCAAACGACCTCGCAATATTGGTGTCATACGGTCTAGTTCGCATCGGAGTGTCCGGATACGAACTTACTGATCGAGGACGGCAGGTTTCGGCACAGCTGAGTTCTGTATATGCAACGTCGTATCGTGAATCGGTTGATATTGTCGTGCGGAGACTCAGTCGATTGTCGGACAAGCGCCTGATCGAGTCAGCTCATAGATGGCTCGGGCACTCGTGGCTGCTCATTGACCTATTAGACGACGTCACCGAGTCATCGCCATCGACGAGAGCTCGTTAGGAATACCTGATGGCTCAGCCCGCAGAGAATGCCTACGGCATCCGTCTATTGCAGCTCTCCCTGACGGGATCATCCGCCCGACCATCGTCCTATGGCGTGAGATTTGCTCGTGGCGACGAGAAATGGCGGCCGCTATCGATCATCGCCGGCCCAGTCAGACCGGAAAAACGAGTATCATTGACTTCGTTAGGTACTGCCTTGGGGACAATGAGCACCCCGAGCACCCTGAGGTCACCGCCGCTGTACGCTACGCGGCGCTTGAAGCAGAACTTGCTGGCTCTATTGTCAGTATTGAGCGTTCGGCGACCGGTAGTCCGTCCAGCTTCGCATCGGTCTGGCAAGCATCGCTGGACGATCGCAAGTCCGTACCCGAATTGCGGAAGCCTACTGAGCCGACGTCCGATCCGGCTGGTCTTTCGCAATACGTTCTGGCTGCTTGCGGGCTGGACGGCATTGAGCTTCCTGAGGCACCAACTCAAGCGGATTCGCGCACGGTGCTGCTGAGTATCCGTGATCTCTTTCGCGTTATGTGGATGCCTAATGAGCGGCTCGACAGCAAGAACTTGCTCGGCGAGGCCAACTACATGGTTGCGCAGAAGCTTCGTCAGACCGTTGACGCCATGTTCGATGTTCACGACCCTGGCGATGCGCAGCTCCAAGGAAGGATTCGCAAGATTGCCGAAGCGGCCAGGCAAGCCCGAGCAAGTGCGCAGTCTGTGCGGACAGTCGTGCATGATGAGTATCCGCTAGGTCCGTTGTCTCTGACTGCAGATTTGGAGGCGGCCGAGCGTTCAGCAGCATCGATTGCTGGCGCGCTCGCTCGAATTGATGCCGAAAGGAGTTCTCGCCAGGGCGCTACCCGCTGGCTACGAGAGGAGCTGCGGGCTGCCCAAATTGTGGCTCGGGATGCCCGGCTCCGTGTTGGTAATCGTGAAAGCCTACTAGACCGTTTGGCTGTTCTCCGTGGCCAGTACGCCGACGACAAAAAGAAATTAATGTTCCTTCGGGAGGCAGAAAGAATCTTCGATCCGCTGCGGGTGGTGACGTGCCCAGCCTGCTTGTCTGCGCTAGATGTGCCACCCAGTGTAGTGGACGAAAAATGGAGTATGTGTGGTGAGTCAATTGATTCCGAGGACGTCCATTTGTCTCTCGGGATGGCCGCTCGTGCAATTGAAGCTAGCAAGTCTGATGCTGATAACGATACGGTTGGCCAGTCTGATGCGGCAAGTGAAGGTGAAGACTCGATAATTGAGATCGCCGAGACGATCGATGAGCTAGTCAATGCGCACGGCTTGAATGAGTCGGTTGAGCTGATTGAGCGGGAGTTGAAGGCGACTACTCGCCGACTGGACGATTTGAACCAGTATTGGGTACGTCTAGACGACGACCTAAATGTGCTGAGAAATATTCAACTGAATGCAGATGCTGAGGCGGAGGCGGCAGCCGAAGCTGTAAACCGAGTCGCGGATCTGCCCGCGCCCTATCTGGCGGAGCGAGACGAGTTGTCGCGGCAATTGGCCGACGCTCGCCTTCGCGTGCAGCATCTACAAACGGGCGTTCGTTTGTGGGATCGGGTGGACGCTGCGAATTTGCAAGCTGATCAGCTGGAAGGCCAGGCTTCAAGACTGAGAAAGGAGCGCCGCGAGGCTGCGGAGCGTCCCGACAGAAGAGCTGTCATAAGCAAGCTCTCTGCGCGATTTGGCGCGATTCTATCGGAGATTGGATATCCGAAGCTTAGTGAACCGCTAATTGATGAGCGTCTCATTCCTTCCGTGCGTGGCCTTCCGTACAGGGCGGCAAGTAGTGGAGGATTAACGCTAATCTCAATCGCGTGGTCACTTGCGATTTGGGAAGTTGCGTACGAAGAATCAGCCAAAGGTCCGGGGCTGCTTATGATTGACAGTCCGCAGAAGAACCTAGGTCACCGAGCACACCCCGACGATCAGGACTTCGCTGATTCTAGGTTAGTTGAGAATTTCTATCGGCACGTAAAGGCGTGGCTAGCTGGGGCCGGGGTGGGGGCGCAACTCGTGGTTTGGATAACAGCCCGCCATCGATCGTCGACGACGACGTCATCATTCGCTTCACGCGAGACCGGAACGTGCCGCCGTATGGACTCATCCACGACGCGATTGAATAGTCGTCGTGTCGCGTGGCGATGTGACTTGATCCGGCTCGATTGTCTGCAGCGCACGGCCGCACAGGGCCAGGTCGCTCCCATATCGCTGTCAAGTCCTTCTGGCTGCTCATACTCGTCTGGCAGTAACGGTCCAGAGCGCTGTGGCTGCGTCACCCCCGGCTGCGCGGCCCCTGTGGGGTTCAGGGTTGACCCAACCGCGCCCACTCTCGGGGGGCCAGGACGACGAGGACGCGGACGCGGACGCGGGGAATCTGACCAAGGAGCTGGTAGAGCTCGCGGGCGACGTAGCGTTGCAGGCAGCGGGTGACTTCCCGTTTGGACAGACCCTCGGCCCGGCGGCGAGTGAAGGAGGCCCGTGTACGCGGATCGAGCCGTAGGCGGGTGAGCACGACGGTGCAGAGGGCGTCGTTCACGTCCCGGTGACCGCCGCGGTTGAACCTGTGGCGGTGGGTCTTGCCGGGTGCAGGCGGGGATGGTGGCGGCGCCGCACAAGTGGACGAACGCGGCTTCGGACCGCATCGTCTGATCGCGCACTCGTTGACTGGAGCAGCGCTGGCTCGGCTTGTATTGACCTCCCCGAGGTGTCGGCAGATCGTCGTACGCGGGTCGGGCGGTGGCCAGGGCGAACCCGTGCGGGGACCCCGAACCGCCCCCACACAGAGCCGTCGCTCCGCGAGCGCCTACGGCGTACCTGGACACCGCCCACACCACGCCCAAGCCAGCCTCTGTCGAGGAAGGGCCGAGTGTGGTCGGCTCCGGAGCAATCCGGAGTACACCAGACAGCAGCGCCCGCCACTCCCCGAGACGCACGGGTACGGATGCGCACCTCATGCCGCACTTAACGGCACCAGACAGCAGCAGCTGCACGCGCGATGGTCAGGTTGGGCTCGCCCGGAGAGTTGGCATCTGCGGCATTGGCACGAGTGGTCAGTGAGCACTGCTGGTGATTGGCAGTTTCGGCTGCGGTGCGCTAGCCTCTCGACTTCATGCTGACGCTTCCGTCGCGATTTTACTACCCGCCTGGACTCGCGGTCCGGGCGGGGCGGTAGAGAAGGTCGACTGACTTGATCTACTAGGCGCCCGCAGTCAACGCGAGCCCCAGGCCTAAAGGGTCTGGGGCTTTTTGCTGTCTAGCTGGTTGGAGGAGATCGTGGTCAAGGCTCATGAGACGGTCGCAGACACCGCCGAGTGCGGCTACCACGCGTGTCGGTGCCGAGAATTGGGTCACCTCATGCGACCTGCAGGTACTCGTGGACGAGGCCGCCGAGCCGGTCTCGTCGGAGCACGCGGATGGCCGCCCCAGAACGTGGCGGGGTGTGGCCTGCGGGCGGGTGCTGGTCCAGGGATCTGTGCGGTCGGTGCGTGTTGAAGTGCTGGACATACTCGCGCAGGACGATGTCGAGGTGGCGTCGTCCGGTGATCAGGATGTGGTCGAGGCATTCCCGGCGCAGGGTGCCGATGAAGCGCTCGGCGATCGCGTTCGCCCGAGGTGCCCGGACCGGGGTGCGGATGATGCGGACGTCGGCGCCGGCGAACACGGCGTCGAACGCGGAGGTGAACTTGCTGTCCCGGTCGCGGATCAGGAACCGGAGCCGATCGGCGCGGTCGCCGAGATCCATCAGCAGGTTCCGGGCCTGTTGAGTGACCCAGTCCCCGTTGGGGTGGGCGGTGATCCCGGCGATGCGCACGAGGCGACGGTCGTGCTCGATCACGACCAGGATATAGAGGCGACGCAGGAACACGGTATCGACGTGCGCGAAATCGACTGCGAGGATCGCGTGGGCCTGGGCGGACAGGAACTGGCGCCAAGTCGGACCCGACCGTCGAGGCGCGGGATCAAGTCCGGCGTCTTTGAGCATCTTCCAGACGGTCGAGGCGGCGACGCGATGGCCGAGTCCGACCAGCTCGCCCTGGATGCGTCGGTAGCCCCAGCGAGGATTCTCGCGGGCCATCCGCAGCACGAGGGCCTGGATCGGCGGTGCGGTGGGTGGTCGGCCTGGCGATCGGTGGGGATAGGTCCAGCGGCGGGCAACGAGCTGGGCGTGCCAGCGAAGCAGGGTTCGAGGCGACACTAGCCGCAGGTGACGCAATGGGGCCGGCAGCAGCCTGCTCAGCGCGCTGAGTACGGCGCGGTCGAGCCAGGTCAGCGTGGGTCGGGCGTTGGTGCGGCGCAGCACGGCGACCTCATGCCGCAGCGTCAGAATCTCGACGTCCTTGGCGGTGTCGGAGCGGGCGAGCAGCACCAGCCAGCTCAGCATACGAACGATCATCAGGTAGACGAGTCGGAAGGCCACTTCAGCGATCATGCTGGGCTGCGTCGGGATCGTGACGGCGAGGTCGATCTATCACAAGGACCCTGATCAGTGGCCACGACACGGCGCTCGGCACCCACAGGCGTCGGAGCGGGCGAGCAGCGCCAGCCAGTTCAGCACGCGAACGAGCATCAGGTAGACGAGTCCGAGAGCCACAGCAGGCGATCATGCTGGCTCTCGTCGGGACGGTGATGTTGAGGTCAGCCCCGGTGGAGCTGCTGCTCAGAGACGGTGACAGGGTTCCCGGCACTCACAGGGCGGGCGCGCGAGGCCACCGAGCGTGATGCCGATCCAGGCCTGATCGTCATCCGTCGAGGGCTCAGGGCCGTGAAACCTGTTCTGTCGGCGACCTGGGCCGTCAGGAGAGGGGCGGCAACTCTCGGTCGCAGACGACGATCGCACCATTCCAGCCGGACGGGCCGACGGTGAAGCTGCGCTCGAGTCCGGTGCGGCGCACGCCGTCCAGCCACCGCATCGCCTCGGCGTCGGTCAGCCCGGCGAGCACGAGCGAGTCGAACAGCAGCTGGTACTCGCCCGGCAGCGTGCAGTTGAACACGAGCGGGTCATCCGATCCGATCGTCACGGCCAGTGGCGGCAGGTCGTCGCGCGGGCGAGGCGGGGCGAGGCGCCACAAGGGATGGTTGCGCACGTCCGCGAGGTCGCCGATGAGGAGGTTGGAGGTTGGGTTGATCTCGATGGCCAGCCCCCCGCGAGCGATCTCCTCCCGCAGCGAGACGGACAGCCGGTTCAGCGCGTCCACCTCGTTCGTCGGATCGACCAGCACCGTCACCCGCCCCGCTCGGAACGCGCTGTGGCTGCGCAGGTAGGACTGCAGCAGGCGAGCCCGGTGGTCGTGCGGCGGTCGTCGAGGGGGTCGGTCAGGGAAGCCCGCGGCGGCCAGCGTGTCCGGGTCAGCGAGATCGCTGCGGAGCCGCTGGATGTCGGCGATGTCGACGACCGTGCCGAACCACGCCGAGCCGACGTCGGACACCTCGCGCTCGATGTAGGCCAGCCGCGCGGCGTCGGCGCCGCCGCCGCGCCGGGTCCACCACGACCACTCCCATGCCAGGTCGAGCACGCGGTCCGAGCTGGGCAGCGCGGCCCGCCCGGTCCGCGCCGCCCAGAGCGCGGGGTCCATGCCCAGCGCGAGGCCGTGGCCGATCCGATCGCCCTCCTGGAGCCCGAGCACCTCGATGGCCTCGTGGATCTGCCGCAGCCCGGTGAGGAGGTGGGCGTAGTCCTCACCCGCATGGATCGTCGTCCGCAGCGGCGGCGGCGGCGGCAGGCCGACCTGGGTCGCGGCCCTCGCACCCTCGTAGGCCGCGTTCCTGACGAGGGCGAGCAGCGGTCGCAGCACCCAGGCGGGCACGGCCAGTTCGTCGTTGCAGGCGTCGAGGGCGCGGACCGAGAACTGCGTGTGGGGCCAGCGCAGCAACATGCGGGCCAGCGCCGTCGCCGAACGGGTCTGCTCGGTGAAGTAGCCGGAGTAGCGGCAGCGGCCAGCGTTCTGCGGAGCAGCCGGGTCGGCATGCGTGCCGGCACCGCCGACGGGGAGGATGCCGCGCGCGATGTCGCCGCCGCGCTGCTTGAGGAAATGGAAGACGAGGCCGCGCTCGGCGACGCCGGCACCTGCTCGATCGACGGCGACCGCCCAGGTGGTGAGTTCGGCGATGGCCGCCACCGGCGCCGTCCGCATCTCGAGCGAGTGCAGTCCGACGTTGCCGCCGCTGGTCCGGTCGGCGGCCGCGATCGTGGTGTGGGGCGGCGACGTGCCGCGCGCCGCGGACATCCGGGCGTAAAAGCGGATGAACCAGGGCAGCCCGGGAGTGAGAGGCCGCTGGGTCAGGTAGCGGTAAAGCAGCACTCGAACCCGGACGGTCTGCCAGAACAGCACCGCGGCCGCTTCGTCGGCTCGCCGCCGCTCCTCGCAGCGGTCGAGGTAGGTGGTGGTCCGGTGCACGTAGCGCTGCTCGGGCGACCCGGTGGTGCCGGGCAGCACGGTGGAGAGCGGGTCGCGGGCCCTCAGATCGGCGAGGCCGTGCGGCTCGTCCGGCGCGACGATGCCAGCGAGGTCCCGGTAGGCCGCGGCGAGCTGGCCGAGGTGAAGGTCGGACAGCCGACCGTTCGCGAGGTCGCGCAGGGCAGCCTCCGCGACGGCGAGGTTGCCGGGGCCGGCCCCACCGGGAGCGCAGGCCTCGGCGCGCAGCGGGCCACCGAAGAAGGCCTCGAACGTGCCGGGCGCGCCCGCTGCGACGAACCGGGCGAGCGCCCAGCGGGCGATGACCGAGCGGACCAGCCAGTGGACCAGGTCGGCGCCCTCGCCGAGGTCGGCGCCGGGAGCGCGGAACGCGTCGGCGTGGACCCCGGGCTGGGCGAGCCGGGCCGTGAGCGTCGCCCACACCGTCGGGAAGTCGAACGAGGCGCCCACGTGCAGGTGGGTCTCCGCGAAGCCCCGGCGGAGGAGGTCGCGCAGCGGGGGACTGAGCAGGTCGGGTTCCGGGATCCAGCCGTGCTCGCCGCAGCCCGACAACAGCAGGTCCGACGGCAGAGCGAACGTCAACCACATCCAGGCCCGCCGGGCCTCGGCTGCCGCTGGTGCCGGTCGCTGCGGACCGAGCAGGGCAGCAGGCCTGCCGGCGCCGAAACCGGCGCCCATCGGAGTGAGGTAACGCCGGGTGGCCGCGCGGAGGTGGCGGTGCAGCGGACGGGGCCCGCGGAGGGGAAGCCCGTCCGGCCCGCCGAACCAGTAGTCGTCGCGCATGGCTGTGAGCTCGTCGAGCGAGATGCCCGGGGCCGCGGCCAGCAGCTCGCGCTCGGCCGCCCGCCACAGCCGGCCGGTGCTCCCGCGCAGGGTCGGGTCGAGATGGGTTACCGGGTCGGTGAGGGTGGTCTCCGCCCGCAGCGGGAACGCGATCAGCTCCGCCGCCAGGTGGTCGAAGGGCAGGACGGCGGTGCGCGCCAGCGTCGTCACGACGGCGGCTCGGTGTCGTGCACCTTGTCCGGGGTCCAGTGGTTAGGCTGGGACTGTCCCCGGATACGTTCCACGGCGAGGCGGCGAACCTCGGTCCACCGACCCCTCCGCCCGCTCGACACGAGCGCCCACAGGTCGGTCGCCCGCTCGGCCGTCATCCCCATCGCGGGCGTGCTGAGCGCCAGCGCGTCCGCAACCCACACACGGCCTGTGGGGCTGTCCGCTAGATCGTGGAGGCTCTGCCGCACCGCCTCCCATGTCGCGGGCGGCTCCGCCGTCGGCTGTGAGCGGAGCGCCTCGCGCACCACCCGCGTCATCGTCGCGATCCATGCCCCGAAGAGGCCATCCCGGTCGTCCCAACGGACGTACTCGACGGCCAGCCGATCGCTCGTCTCCTCCAGCCCCCAGGACGTCGAGTGCCGCGGCATGGGCCACTCGTGCGGCGTGGAACTGCTCCCGGTGCGCCGCAGCGAGCCGTGCTGGATCACGACCGCGACGTCTAGTTCGTCGCGGTCGGTCACGAAATCGAGCGCTCCCACCAGAGCCTTCACCTCGCCGCTGTCGAGATGGACCGGCGAGTCCAGGTTCCACCGCACGATCCGCGCGGACTCGATGCCCGCCTCGGAGCCGGGGTCGGCGGACCAGCGCAGGTCGGGCCAGACACTCCACGGTTCGGGGCTGCGCTCGTGGCCGGAGCGGGTCAGCGCCGCGACTCGGTCGCGGGCCGCGCGGGCGAGGACATCGGTGGCCGCGTCGTCGTGGCGGCCGCGCAGGTACAGATCGACCAGCTCGCGCGCGGGCAGGTGGAACATCTCCGCCCAGGACCGCCGTGGCGGGGGCGTGGCGCCATCCGTGGTCATCGCCTGCATCAACGTCCGCTGCCGGGTCCCGACCACCACGTCGTCGACGGTGACGACATCGGCCGCGAACGGACAGCCGCAGAAGACGTCCCGCAGGAACAGACGATTCTCGGCCGTCTCGCCCTCGATGATCTCCAGGGGCCGGAACCTGGTGAGCGCCGCCTGCGGCTCGACCTTGTCCAGGTCGATCCGCTGGTCCGGCGGCAGGTGCTTGCGCAGCGCGTTCAACGCGAGGTCCTGCACGACCGCCCGCTCCTTCGACTCGAGCGTCTTGGCGCCGCCCGCCTCCAGGAACGACTTCTGGTACCTGAGCTCGATCACCGTCCGGACGACGCCGAGGTCCGCGAGCATGATCACGATCAGGTGCGGCGAGTGGACGGCGCGGACGAGCTCCATCAGTGGGAAGCTGCCGGTCGGGTTGAGGTCGAGATCGTCCACCGGCAGCACGAACAACGGCGGCGCCGGCATGCGCGCCGTCCGCTCCACCTCCACGGCGAGCCTGCCGAGGACATCGGCGAACGCCTGGGGCAGACCCAGGCGCGACCGCTCGGCTCGGCGGGATTCCATGGCGAAGTTGTCCGGGTCCAGGCCGCCCGCCCGGGCGTCGAGGTTGCTACCGAACGACGACACGACGCGCGTCTGCAGGTCGATGATCTCGCGGAACACGTCGCGTGAATGCGGTTCCGTGCCGATCAGCCTGACCGGGGACGGGGCAGCGTCCGGTCCGAAGATGAGTGGCGTCACAGCCGATTCGATGCGGGCCAGGAGCGCACCCAGCAGGTTCGTCGATGGCGCCAGGGGCTCCATGTCGAGCGTCTCGAGCCAAATCAGGCGACGGGACCGGGACAGGCCGGCCGCCTCGGCAGGGTCGTCCGGATCCGGCGGCCCACCGTCGAGCGCCCGCATCAGTGAAAGGAGCAGGGTCGTCTTGCCCGTCCCCCGGCCGCCCTGGAGCAGGATGTTGCGGCTGGTGCGCCGGGTGGCCGGGCGGCGGCCGGACGGGGCGGCCGCCGCGCCCGAGACGTCGGGGGGAACACCCTCCACCGCCGCCGACAGGAGGCCGGTCACCCGGTCGAACGCCTTCATCTGGAAGCTGTCGAGCTCCCGGTATTGCACCGCCTGGGCCTCGGGCCGCAGCTGCTCCTTCATGCGATCACGTCCTGTTCAGATTACCTCGACGAGCACGTCGGGCGAGTAGACGCCCGCGGAGGACCGCACGCGGGCCCGCAGCGGCGAGGACGCTGCGCTCGTCGGGGGAATGGCAACGACCACGTGCGTCGCGGTCGCATCCCTGGGCGTCAGCAGCCGGCCATCGACCTCGACGAGGCACCGGTCGTCGAACCCCGTACCGGTCAGGGCGAGGTCGGTGGCCTGGCTGGCGACGAGCTGCGGCGGGTCGACCTTCGTGATCGTCGGGGCCGGCGCCGATCCCGCGGGGGCCGCCGCGATGTTGAAGGCCACGTCGAAAAGCTGCTTGAGCTTGGCCATGGCGTGGCGGGTGAAGAGGCCGCTGAGCGTGGCGGCAGCGGCGATGCCGAAGACGTTCTTGTCGTTCGCGCTGCTCGCGGTGTTCACGCTGCCCGTCAGCCCCGCCTGGAGCGCCAGCAGCAACGTCGTCGCCAACGCCGCTCCGATGAGGGGGTTGGTCAGGTACCGGAGGGTCCAGCTCGTGTCGAAGTCCCGGGATGCGAGGTGCGCGGTCAGCGAGACCAGCGCGTGCAACGTTCCGCCGAGGGCGCCCCCCGCTAGCGCTATGATCATGAAGCTCGATCCGGGGGTGAACGGCACGCTCAGCCCGTAGGAACGGCACGGCGCCCCGGTCGGCGGCGCCGAGGAGGGTCCAGTCGTACCAGTAGCGGGTGAAGAAGGCGCCGAGACCGATGAGCAGCACCGTGTGCACACCACCGAGCAGCGTGGCCACCACGAGGGTGCTCCCGCTCATCGATGGCCGTGGGTCGTTGCGTACCCGGCTGTCCATTGCCACCTCCGAGCTCCTCTGCCAGTCTCAATGCCGACCCGGCGGCCGTCGCCAAGGCCGAAGGCCTGCATCCCGGACAAAGGTTCCACCCCGAGCTCGGTGCGGAGCAGGAGCTCGTAGCGGGAGAACGTACGTCGGGCCTCGATGACGTTGCCCGCTGCCAGGTGCGCCGCGATCAGCGCACGCTGGTCGCTCTCGCGCAACGGGTCGGCGGCCACGGCCAGCAGGGCCGCGTCCACGGCCTCCCCGAACCGCCGCCGCTCGCACGGCCGCGCGCTGAGCGCCTCCAACCCGGCGAGGGTCTGCTTGACGCACCCGTTCCCGCTCGACGAGCGCCCAGTCGTCGTACCAGCCGGGGAGCAGGTCCAGCCCGTCGAGCCAGTCGAGCTCGACGGAGAGGTCGGCCCCGGTTGCCGTCCCGGCCGCGAGCCTGGCTACCCGCTCGCCGAGGACGGCGACGTCGACCGTGACGCCAGGGCGCAGCCGCAGCGTCGAGGGCTCGACGGCCAGCACGTCTGGCGCGCACGAGCGCAGTCGCCACAGGGTGGAGCGCAGGTTGCCCGCGGCGCGCGGTTCGTGGACGTCGGGCCACAGCGTTTCGGCGACGACGCGGCGCTCGATCAGTCTGCGGTGGAGGGCGACGAAGGCCAAGAGTTTCCGCGCCCCCTCCGGGACGGTCCTGCCTTTCCCGTCGACCGACAGCCTGATGCCGTGGAGCAGTCGCAGGACGACCGCCGGACGGGGGCCGTCACCCCGATGTCCGATCTGCATGCCGGCCCCCTGGTGTCGAGGTGGTGGATCGTCGGCTCGGTCCACATAAGAGGTGTCTACGGCCCCGGGTGATACGTCATGCGACGCCCTGTCGC
Organism: uncultured Actinomycetota bacterium; assembly: GCA_963736375.1. GTDB lineage: Bacteria > Actinomycetota > Actinomycetes > Mycobacteriales > Pseudonocardiaceae > Pseudonocardia. Next base: position 80,051 of record CAVTOL010000029.1, on the reverse strand, counting down.
GCCGCCGCAAGGAAATCCGCGACGGCGGCGAGCGGGTCCCGGTCGTCGGAGAAGGCGAGCGGCGGTCTTGTCGTACGGGCGGCGACGTCCGGGGTGACGAGTAGGGTGATCAGCAGCTCTTCACTCTGGCGCTCGGCCCGGATCACGCAGACGGCGGTCCCCGATTGTTCGCTCATGGCACGAAGCATGCCGCCCGGAGTGTCACCGGCCCGTCTCGCGGACTGCATCCGCCCGGTCGGGTGACGGCGGCGATCGGGGCCGTGCCGCCAGCAGCCAGGCGGCAGGCCACCCGCGCGGCGTTCGCCCGATCGCCGTGCGCGAGGGCGATCGCGGCGGTGACGCAGAGCAAGAAGTCTCCTCGACACGGACGTTATCGCCGGCCGGACACGTCCTTTCGGCCGAGCGCCGCGTCCGACCGGCTTCGTCCTCATCGCAGATTCGCCGCGCTTCGGTACTACCGTGCGTTGACGACGCCTTTCGTCGCGTCGGCGCCGCAGGGGCAGGCACGTCGTCGTGGCAGGGGGCCGATCAGTATGACCAGAGGACGACTCAGGACGGCCGGTGTCGCGGCGGTGGCGGCGACGATGCTCGTCGCCTGCGGCGGCGGGCCACGCCCGGCAGGGACCGGCGGCACCTCCGTGCCGTCGGCGTCCGCCGCGACCGACACCTCGTCGGACGTCAGGGGCGGCACGCTCCGGTTCGCCAACTCGGCTGACTGGGACTCGCTCGACCCGGCCGACACCTACTACACCTACGCCTGGAACTTCGCGCGGCTCTACGGCCGGTCGCTGGTGACGTTCCGGTCCGCGCCCGGCGCCGAGGGCGCCACGCTCGTCCCGGACCTCGCCGAGAGCCTCGGCAAGCCCAACGCCGACGCCACACAGTGGACCTACACACTGCGCCAAGGCGTCAAGTTCGAGGACGGCTCACTCGTCACCAGCCGCGACGTGAAGTACGCGGTCGAGCGATCGCTCGACAAGAGCACTTTTCCCAACGGCCCCACCTACCTCGACAACTTCCTCGACACCAAGGGCTACACGAGCCCGTACTCCGATCCCGATCCGAACAAGCTGGGCCTCGCCGCGATCGACACCCCGGACGACCGGACGATCGTCTTCAGGCTCAGGACCCCGTTCAGCGGGTTCGACTACTTCGCCCAGCTCCCCGCGACGATGCCGGTACCGATGGCGAAGGACACCGGAACCGCCTACAAGGAGCACGTGGTCTCCACCGGCCCGTACATGTTCGAGTCCGTGCAGCCCGGTGCGCGACTGACGCTCGTCCGCAACCCGAACTGGGATCCGGCCACCGACCCCGTCCGGAAGGCGCTGCCCGACCGGATCGAGGTGGCCCTGAACGCCAACGCCCACGACATCGACAACCGGTTGATCTCCGGTGACCTCGACGTCGGCGTCGAGGGTGCGGGGATCCGCGGTGCGGCCCAGGGCCGGGTCCTGGCCGACCCGGCACTGCGGGCCAACGTCGTCTCGGCGCCTGCCGCCCTGCTCTGGTACACGGCGCTGAGCACGAGCGTGCCGCCGCTGGACAACATCGACTGTCGCAAGGCCGTGCTCTACGCGGCGGACCGCACCGGCTACCAGCGCGCCCACGGCGGCGAGGCCGGCGGCGACATCGCGACGAACTTGTTGCCGCCGGTGATCTCGGGTGCGCAGAAGTTCGACCTCTACCCGTCTCCGAACAGCGCGGGCGACCTGGCACAGGCACGCGAGGCGCTGGCCCGGTGCGGACGTCCCGGCGGCTTCTCCACCGCCATCTCCTACCGCGCCGAGCAACCGGAGGAGAAGGCGACGGCCGAGGCGCTCCAGCAGTCGCTCGCCCGGGTCGGCATCACGGTTGCGCTGAAGCCCTACCCGACGGGGGACTACTACCGCCTCTACGGCGGGAATCCGGCCTTCGTGAAGGCGAACGGGCTCGGCCTGATCATTACGGGGTGGGGGGCCGACTGGCCCGACGGCTTCGGCTTCCTCTCCCAGATCGTGGACAGCCGGGTGATCCGGGAAGCGGGCAACACCAACCTCGGGATCGCCGACCCGGCGGTCGACGCGATGCTGGACCGGGCGCTGCAGACCACGGACACGGCCGCGCGAGAGGCGATGTGGGTCGACATCGACCGCAAGGTGATGCAGGACGCCTTCGTCCTCCCCGGGGTGTGGGCGAAGGTGCTCCTGTACCGCCCGCCGACGCTGACGAACGCGTTCATCACCAACGGTTTCCAGATGTACGACTACGTGGCGCTGGGCACCACCAGGCGCTGACCAGGGCGTCCTTTCAGCCGATTGACGGACCTTCGGCCTCGGCTACGATCGAAAGCCCATGATCGCGCACACTCGCGGGAGGTGCAGTGACATGACCGACGCCTTATCGCAGTCCCTGGGGAACATTCAAGGCAATATCATCGCACCCTTCAACAAGCCCTGTCAGCATTTCCTGTTCCTCAATTTCGACAACAACGCCACCAACGCGCGGGATTGGCTCTCCGAACTCGTGGGGAAAGGCTTCGTCGCCTCTACGGAGCAGGTGGAGAACCATCGAGCCGCCCGCAAGGATGCCGGATCGGGCAGCCTGCCCACGCCAGTCTGGCGCGCGGTGAGCTTCACGTCCTCGGCCCTCGTGACGCTGGACGTGGAGCGCGAGCTCGCGACCGACCTGGTGACGTTCGACGCTTTCTGGCGGGGCGCGCTCGCCGACCGCGCCTATCGCGCGGGGGGCCGGATCGCTTCCGCTGCTCAGGTCGGCGACCCGCGCATCAGCGACCCGGGCGGCTGGGTGGTCGGCGGGCCGGGCCAACCGCCGGTCGACGTGCTGCTGACCATCGCGGCCGACGAGAAGGCAGACGTCGAACGGGAGCTGCAGGTCGAGCTGGATCGGGCGAACAGGCACCACCTCGTCGTGATCGGGGCGCATCAGGATGAGAACGGGACGACCGCCGGGGAGTACGGCGAACGTCTCGAAGGCGGAACGGAGCACTTCGGCTTCAGGGACGGCATCTCCCAGCCCGGCGTCCGCGGCTTCTCCACCGCGAGGACGGAGCCCGGGCGCCGCCGGGAGTCCGTGACCGAGGCCGGCACGCCGATCATCGCCGCAGGCGAGTTCGTGCTCGGGTACGAACGGGAACGGGGGTCCTATCCGGTCGCGGCCCGGCCGGACCCGCCCGCCCGGATGCGCGACGGATCGTTCCAGGTCTTCCTTCGCCTGACCCAGGACGTGCCCGGCTGGCGGTCGCAGATGGGTCGGCTTCGTGGCGCGTCGAAGGACCGCGTCGACGTGGACGAGAAGGTGATCGGTCGAACGAGGAAGGGGCGCCCCCTCGCATTCGACAAGAACGGCGACCTCAACGACTTCACCTACGACGACGATCCGCAGGGCCTGACGACGCCGAGGTTCTCGCACATCCGCACGATGAACCCGCGGGACAAGGGAGCACCCGACGGGCGTACCCATTGGATGCTCCGGCGGGGGATCCCGTTCGGGCCGCCCCTGTTCGAGGACGCGGAGGACGACGGGGTCGAGCGTGGCCTGCTGTTCAACGCCTTCATGGCGAGCATCGAGGACCAGTTCGAGTACATCCAGCGGGACCAGGCGAGCCCCGGGTCGCCCGCCCCGCTCGGCGTCGGCGACGGGCCTGATCCGGTGGTCGGTGCGAGCAACGCTCCGAATGTTCTGCGCCGGGAGGGAAAGGAGCCGGTGGAGATCAACTTCGGACGGTTCGTGCGGACCACCGGGGCGGTGTACGCCTTCGCGCCGTCCCTCCCGGAGCTACGCCGGCTCGCAGGCCTCGAGTCGTAGCGGGTCGGACGAGTCCGACCCGGCGCTCGACCCGACCCGGCCGCCCATCTCCGCCGATGCGGCCTCGGTTCCGCCGAGCTGTCGGACGCTCTGGTCGACCTGCGTCAACAGCTCGTCGATGTTCGCAGTCTCGTCACCGACCGGATCCGGCAACGGCGGCAGCGGCGGCCCGGGCGGAAGGCACGTGCCCGTCAGGAACGCATGGGCGTCCCGGTACTCGACGCTCGGGGTCCGCTCGTAGAGGTCCGCGTACAGGTCGGCGGCGGCGATCCGTACCTCGTCCGGGGTCGGGTCGAGGCGCCACTGCGCGGCGAGCACCAGGGCCCGCTCGTGCGGCTCGGTGCAGATGCCGGTCAGCCCTCGCGTGGTCTCGAGCGCCGCCTCCGGGCTGACCCGGCCGAGCGTCGCCTGCAGGTACTCCGCGAGGACGGCGGCGCGGATTTGGATGTCCCGCTCCTGATGGGCGTCGGCGATGTCGAGCGCCTCCTGGTTCAGCCGCTCGGCCTCGTCGAACCGGCCCTGGTCGGCGTGGAGCGTCGCGATCTGGTGCAGCCAGACGCAGAGCAGGTACGGGGCGTCGAGGACGCGGGCGAGCGCGACGGCCTGGTCGAAGAGTCGCTCCGCGTCCCGGTGGTACCCCTGGGCGGCGGCCACGGCGGCCGCGTTCGCTACCTGGTCGGCGATGCTGGTCCAATCCCGCAGTTCGATGGCGATCCGCAGGGCGTACGCGATGCACTGCGTCGCCCGGACGTAGTCGCCCTCGTCCCGGTAGACCTCCCCCATGTTGCCGACGGCCAGGCCGGCCGACTGCCGCGACCCGATCTCCTTCGCGACCTCGAACGCCCGACGGCCGTACTCGAGGGCGGGGCGGTGCTCGCGATGTCGCGAGTAGGCGAGCGCCAGGTTGATGTCGGCGAACAGCAAGGCGAGTCGGTCGCCCGATCTGGTCGCCACGTCGAGTGCCTGCTGCAGGTGCGCACGCGCCTCGTCGGAGCGGCCGGTCTCCAAGTAGACCAGCCCGGCGTGGGTGTGTGCGAAGCTCACCCCGGCGAGGTCGCCCTCTGCGACCGCGAGCGTGCGGTGGCGGTCGACGGCGGCGAGTGCCTCCCCGTATGCGCCCTGCTGGTAGAGCGCGAACGTCATCCGGTCCAATGTGCTGGACAGGCCCGCGCGGTCGTCGAGACGTTCGAACTCGTCGGCCGCCCGCCGGAGCCAGGTGACCGCTTCGGCGTACGACCGGTTGTACATGTACAGCTCGCCGAGGTCCCGCTGACCGGCGGCGAGAACCTCCGGACGGTCGGCGTCGCGGGCGACCTCCATCGCCCTCCGGTAGGCCTGCTCAGCCTCGACCCACCTGCCGGTCAGGTGCCAGATACCGCCCAGTCCGACGAGCACCTCGCCGGTCTCGCCCTCGGGCAGGAGCGGCAGCAGGCGGTGGTAGTAGTCCACGGCGGCCTCGTTGGAGAAGGCGGCCTTCGCCGCGTCGCCGGCGGCGCGGAACCACACGCGCTGCTTGTCGACCCGCTGCGTGTGACCGTAATGGTGAGCGAGCACGTCGACGTACTGGGCGACGCGCTCGGGGGCGGTCGACTCGATGCGCAGCCCGACGCGCTCGTGGAGCGACTCACGCAACTGGAAGGTCAGGCTCTGGTAGGCCGCCTCCTGCGTCATCGCGTGCTTGAACTGGTACTCAGGATCGGCCGCGGCGGTGCGCCTCGGTGTGAGGTCGAACTCGTGCAGCCGCTCCAGATGGCGCGCAACCTCCTGCGGTCCTCCTGCGGCAGGGTAGGCGTCAGCGATCCAGCTGGCGTGGAACCGCCGGCCGATGACACTCGCCACCTTGATCGTCGCCTTTTCGCCCTCGCTGAGCTGATCCAGCCGGGCCATCAGCAACCGCTGCAACCCGTCGGGCAGCTCCAGCGTCGCCAGTGCCCGCGGGTCACGCGACTCCGGGTCCTTGGCGTAGAGGTAGTTGACAAGCTCTTCGAGGTAGAAGGGATTGCCCTCGCCCTGCTCGACGATGCGGTCGATGACGGCCCGGTCGACCGGCGCCGCCGCGGGAAAGCGCTCCCGCAACCGGAGATCGACGAGCCGCCCGGCGTCGGCGCTGCGGAGCTCCGCGAGCCGGAGCTCGCTGAAGTGGGCGAGCCGCGACAACGACGCCAAAGTCGGCGCGGCAGCAATAGCGCTGCGGGAGGTCAGGAGGATGAGCACCCGCTGGTCGCCGACGTTGTGGGCGAGGAACTCCAGCAGGGCTGCGGAGGCAGCATCGATCCAGTGGCAGTCTTCCAGCACGAGAAGGATCGGCGTCGACGACGAGCGGTGGCGCAGGCACTCGAGCAGGAGGGACCGGAGAAGCCCGTCGCGGGTCTGCGCGTCGAGTGAGGAGATGAGGTCGCTGTCGGGGATCGGGACGTTGAGGACCGGCGCGAGCAGAGGCGCGCGCCGGCCGGCGTCGGCGGCATGCCGGGCGAGCCGGTCGACGAGCCGGGCCTGCTGGTCGGCGATCGGGAGCGAGACGTCGAGCTCGAGGACATCGCGCCAGATCGAGCGCCAGGCCAGGTAGCTCGTGGTCGTTCCGTGAGATCGGGACGCGCCGCCGAAGACCGCAAACCCGCGTCGCCGCGCCCTCCGCACGACCTCCGCACCGAGCCGCGTCTTCCCGATCCCGGCGTCCCCGGTGACGGAGACGACCTGACCGTCCCCGGCGAGCACCCGCTCGACGAGAGCCTGGGTGGCGGCGACGTCGGCGTCGCGGCCCACCAGCGGGACGGCGGCCGCAGACTCGGGCAGGGGAGAAGGGGGTCCCTCCCGCAGTGCGCGGACCGCCCAGACGTCCACCGGGTCCGTCTTGCCCTTGACGGAGATCGGCGCGAGCCGGTCCTGGACGGTGTGCTCGCCGACCTGGTCGTGGGTCGCCCGGTCGATCAGGAGCTGGCCGTCGCCCGCAGCCGCCATGAGGCGGGCCGCGAGGTTGACGGAGTCGCCGATCACTGCGTACTCGCGCCGAGCGTCGGTTCCCACCTCGCCGCAGTAGACGGCTCCGGTGCCGAGACCGACCCGGTAAGGGCCGCCGGGTAATCGGAGCAGCTCAAGGCTGCAGCGGACCGCGCGTTCCTCGTCGTCCTCGTGGCTCACTGGCGCGCCGAAGAAGGCGACCAGGACAGTCCCCTTCTCGTCGACGGCCAGGTGGCGAAGATGTCCGTCGTAGCGGGCGATCAGACGGACCGCGGCGGCCAGGTGGCGCTGAAGAGCCGCGACCGCACCGTGGTCGTCGAGCTGCACCGACGGCAGGCCAACGAAGACGGCCGTGACCTGCCGGTGCTCGTTCACCAGCTCCCGACGTCCCGCCCGGAGCCGCTCGGCGATGGCGGGATGGATGAAGGGGGACAGGCGTCCCGCCGCCTCCTCGTCGAGGGTCGAGCGCCGGGCCGTGCGGACCGGCGAGGGCCGTCGGCGCAGGCGGCGCACCACCCACCAGCGGGCGTCACGCGCTGTGACTTCGGCATCCGTGCAGTGGCCGCGCAGCCCGTCGTCCAGGACGACGTCGCCACCGCGCGCGTGGCGCTCGGCGGCGGCGGCCCGCTCGAGCGCAGGGCCGAGGAGCACGTGTCCGAGCCGGACGGTCGGATCTCCCATGAGGGTCCGCAGCAGCGAACCGCCTGCGAGGCCGACCTTCATCGCCAGCCTGAAGGTTCCCGCCCGCGTGATCACCGGCTGGAACCGGACCATGTCGGTTTGCATGTCGAGTGCACATTGCACAGCCCGGCGTACCGTCCGACGCCGCGTCCGGGTAGTGCAGTCGAACACGCCGATCAGCGCGTCACCCGCGAACTCCGCCACGCTGCCGCCGTAGTGGCTGATCCTCTCGCTCATCGACGCGAACCAGTCGTTCAAGATCCCGGTGAGCTCTTCGGTGCCGAAGTGCCCGGACCGGGCCATCGCCTCGCTCATCGGCGTGAAACCCGCGACGTCGGCGACGAGCACCACGGCCTCGGCGGGGTCGGTGTGGGCGAGCGGCGGTCCGTCGGGGTGGCTCTGCAGCAGGTGGATCACGTACTCGGGGACATGGGACGCCCACGCCGAGTGCGCGAGCGTTCGCTCATCGCGAAGTCCGTCGTGCAGGTGTATCCCCATAGGACCTTCCCTTGTGTGGGAACCCTTGCGCCTCTAAGGTATGCGATACGTCAACACGATTATTCGAACGTTGTTCATCCGGGCGGGGGGCGATGATCGTGGGACATGGCGCCAGAGACGCCGTAATCGATCCGGTCCGCGCGTCCCGCACGAGTCTCCAGTTCCGACTCGGAGTCGAGTTTCGGTCACTTGATCGGACGCCACCCTCACTGGAGTCGCGCCTCACCGCTCGGTACGTTCGAATCCAGGTGTGTTCACCCCCACCCGATCGCATCGATGGTTCGCTCTGGTACGAAGGTCTTCGGGTGTACGAGGCGACCGGCGGCGATCGCGCATTCCACCCGAAGGACACGAGCTGGAAGAAGTTTGCCGTGTTTCCCCTCGAAGGCATCTCGCCCTTCGGTCTACCGCAGCCGGAGAAGATCGTCCTCGACCGGTGGCTGGCTGTCCCCGCTGTGCCGCCCACCGCGGCGCTCACGACGGCTTTCACCCTGATCGGCCCGGACGACCGAACTGGTACCAACCACTTCGTTTCCGCTTCCTATCCGCAGCCGAGGGCCGACGGTGTCGAATTGAAAGTGGCCGGCGTCAATTATTTCTGCCAACACGAGCTACCTCTCACGGGGGACGTCGGTGAGTGGATCGCCGTCAGTCTCGACCAGTTCTGGCCGCCGGAGCGAGCGAGCTCCGACTACGTCGTCGCGGTCGAATCGGTCGAATCGACCGGGCCCGTACGGAAGGGGAGTGTGGCGGCGCCGCTTCCCCCAGCGCCGTACACGATCGACCCGGCGTGGTGAGGGACGGATCTCGCTGATCCTTCTCGACCCGAGAACGCCGGTTGCGGGCCCCGCGCGGGAGACGCGACAGGCACGCTGAGGGTGCGCCCTCCGGCAGGGCGGGTGATGCGCCGTCGACCTCGAGGAGCGGGGTGTTGCGCACCTGTCGTCGAACCCTCGTGTTTCGCAGTTTTGAGGGGTGCTGCCCGGTCCGCGGGTCGTGGCGACGCGCCGGGGATGGCCAGGTCCGTGACGCTTCTATGGATGTCAAGAGGTTCCGGGGAGCATTTCCGCGGTCGTGGTCGGTCAGCTGACCTCGGTTGCGGGGGTCATGGCGGTGGTCAGGGTGCGGTAGAGCTGGCGGGCGATGTACCGCTTGAGGCAGCGCCGGATCTCCTTCGGGTTCTTGCCTTGAGCGGTGCGGCGGGCGACGTAGGCCTGGGTGGTCGGACAGCTACGCATCCTGTCGGGTGCCAGAACTCGGCCATGGCGTCTGATCTGCGGTTTCAGGCCGCGGCTTCGTAGTAGTTGATCAGGCCGCCGAGGATCGGTCGGCGTTGGATCCTGCCGTGGATCGGCTCGGGGACGGGGGCTTGTGGGCGTGGCGGACGCAGTTGCAGCGCTCGATGCGGCCTTTGCTGGTTGTAGTGCTGCGAGTACTGGGCAAGGACGCTGCGCAGGTGCTGTTCGCCGAAGATCAGCATCCGGTCGGTGACCTCGGTGCGTACGGTTAATACGAAGCATTCGGCGAAGCAGTTCGCGCGCGGACACCGCGGCGGGATCTTGACCACCTCGATGCCTGCGTCGGCCAGGACCGCGTCGAACGAGGCCGTGAACTGCCCGGCCCGATCGCGGACGAGGAACCGGAATCGGGCGGCGTGGTCGCCGAGGTCGATGACGAGGTTGCGGGCCTGCTGGGTGGTCCACGGTCCGTCGGGATGTCCGGTCACGCCCAGCACGTGGAAGTAGCGGTCGCCGACTTCGAGTGCGAACAGTACGTAGATGCGTCGCAGGGTCAGTGCGCAGTCGATGTGGAAGAAGTCGACTGCGAGCATGCTGGCGGCTTGGGTGCGTAGGAACTGTCGCCAGCTGGTGTCGGTGTGCCGGACCGGTGCCGGTGGGATGCGGTGGCGCTTCAGGATCCGCCGGATCGTCGAGGCTCCGATGCGGTGGCCGAGCTTAAGCAGTTCGCCCTGGAGCCGTGCGTAGCCCCAGCGCGGGTTCTCCCGCGCCATCCGCACCACCAAGGCGGCGAGGACGTCGTCGATCGGTGGCCGTCCAGTCCTGTTCGGGTAGGTCCATCGTCGGCGGACAAGGCGACGATGCCGGCCCAAGATCGTGTCAGGGGTGACCAGACGATGATCACGCAGTGCTCGGGGCAGCCGCTGCACGAGCGCGGCGAACACGGCGCGGTCCGCCCAGTCCATGTGCGGTCGTGGGTTGGTGCGCCGCAGCACAGCGACCTCGTGGCGCAACACGAGGAGTTCGACATCCTTGGTGGAGGGCGTTCGGGCCATCAGCAGGAGCAGCCCGAGCACCTGCTGGAAGATCAAGTAGAGCAAGCGCAGCGACACGCCGGGATCATGTCCGACCGACGATCACCGCTGGCCAGCGGCCCAGGCCCGACTTCTGGCACCCCGCAGGGAGTGGGGCTTAGACGGGACACGTCTGGACTTCGGCAGACAGCGTGAGCGGTACCGACTTCCCCCGCGACGATCTGGGTTGATCATGTCCATACCAGCGCGGGCTCTTTCATTGTGTCGCCGAATAAACTCGGCCACGTAGATCGCTGAACAGCGTGTCCGATCTGCCGGCGAGTTTCAGGTGGTGGTTGATGTAGCCGGCGGTTTCTTTGTCGGTCATGCCGTTCATCGCGTAGCGCAGCGTGACCGGCGCCCTTCGGGCGCCGGCCAGTGCGAGGAACCCGATCGAGTACCTCACCGAGTCCGAGACACGAGCCGTGCTTGCCGCTCGTCGGTGACCATGTCCAACGCCCGCCGGCCTGCGTGACCGGATCGGTCAACCGCTGGCCGCCGGCAGTAAGGCCGCCCAGATCGCCGCGCTGCGCACCTTCTTCCGCGACTGCCAGGAGTGGGAGTGGTTGCACCGTCGCTTCGACCCCCAACGCGCCCTGGCCACCCCGCGCAGCATCGCCGCGTTGGTCGGCCCGAACCCTCGGATGATCGCCGACGACATCTGGGCGAAGCTGCTGTGGGCCGGCCTGAACCTGGCCGCCACCGACCTCCCGCAGACCCAGGCCGGACCGTTCTACCCACTCGAACTGGTCCGCGCGGTCACCCTCACCTTGGCTGTTCAGCGGCCAGCGCAGCGACGAGATCGCCCGCCTGCGTGTCGGGTGCATCCGCTGGCAGACCGACGCGGCCGGCATTGACGGCGTCCGCACCAGTGCGGCCACGGAGGACGGCTTGGCGCAGGACGCGGTGTGTCTGCTGGACGTGCCGACGCACAAGACCGGGACCGCGTTCACCAAACCCGTCGATCCGATCCTTGGTCAGGCCCTCGACACCTGGGCGGCGGTCCGCCCGACCCAGCCTGCGCTGCGAGACCGCCGGACCGGCGAGCTGGTCGACCTGCTGTTCGCGGTCCGTGGACGGCGGATCTCTCCGGCCTACATCAACAACACCGTCATCCCGATGCTCGCCCCGCAAGGCCGGTGTCCCGGCCGCCGATGTCCGCGGGAACATCACCAGCCACCGGGCGCGGTCCACGATCGCCAGCCAGCTCTACAACGCCAAGGAGCCGATGACGCTGTTCGAGCTGCAGGCCTGGCTCGGTCACCGGTCGCCGCAGTCGACTCAGTTCTACGCGAAGATCAGCCCCAAGACCCTGACCCGGGCCTACACCGATGCCGGGTACTTCTCCCGCAACGTGCGCACCGTCGAGGTCCTCATCGACCGTGACGTCGTGGAGGCCGGGACCGCCGGGTCGGGGCAGCCCTGCCAGCACTACGACCTGGGACATGGCTACTGCAGTTACACCTTCTTCGAGCAGTGCCCGCACCGGATGGCCTGCGCCCGCTGCGACTTCTACACCCCCAAGGACTCCACCAAGGCCCAGCTGCTGGAAGCCCGAGGCAACCTGCAGAAGATGGTCACCGCCATCCCGTTGACCGACGACGAACGCGCCGCCGTCGACGACGGTCAGGCCGCCCTGGACCGACTCCTGGACCGGCTCGCTGACATCCCCACCCCCGCCGGACCGACTCCACGACAACTGCACCTACCGCAGCCCGTCCGACTCCTGCCGATCGTCGAGGTCCGCCAGCCCGGCAGCCGGACGGGCCCTTGACAGTCAGATTCCACAGAATGATCCGGTTGACGCTGCCTTCCACCGCGCCGGAGCTGTGGGGCAGGGTCAGGCCGTTGCGGACGGCGGTCTCATCGCGGCGTAGGCCGTTGACGAAGCGGTGCAGGTCGGGCTGGTCATCGGCTTCGACGGCGGCGATCCAGGTGTTGAGGCGTTCGCCGTGGCGGCCGACCATCATCTCGGCGAACCCGCTGACGTGCTCGGCGAGGGCATCTAGGTGCGGGCACGCTGCCCGCACTTCTTTCAGTCTGAGCTGGTCATCGGCATCGCGACGGTCGGGGTGGCGCAGCATCGCGCTGGTCACCGCCCGCACGGTGGGTGGTGGAGGCACGGCGGGCGGCGCGGCGCCCATCGCCCGGAACGGGCGCAGGTAGCCCAGCACGGTGCCCAGGCTGCCCCGGTAGCCCTGGGCGCGGATCTCGTGTTGCCCGACGCTCGCTTTGCACACGAACGACGCCACGATGATGACCACGAACCGGCGGTCCGCGACCAGCGACATCGTCACGTTGACGCCCTGATCGTCACGGCGTCGCGCCGGAAGCGGCATCCCGGGGCCGCCAGCCCCAGGGCCAAGAGCTGCTGCCGCGCCGCTTCCGCTCCTCGGCGCTAGCGCGCCTGCGGTGCGGGTCGGCTTGCCGCCGACCACCGGGGTCGATTTCAGCAGGACTGATGTGCACGTTGTCGTCGCCCACGAGGGCTCCCTGCCGACGGAGTTATCCACAGATCATATGCACGGCGAGTGACGGGACATGTGTACGCCCAGTGCCGTCCAACAATCTCGGCGAACAACGCGCTGCCGTTGGTGTGCCCGAGGTTGAACCGGTGGTGCAGGTAGGGCTTGAACTCATCCAGCACGCTGGCCCGCCCATCGCGTGCGGTGGCCAGCAGGTCCTCCACCGAGGCGGCGCGGGCGAAGCGGCGCACCGTTTCCTTGGCCAGGCCCAGCTCACGCATGATGGCTTTGATCCCCTTGCCCTGCTCGCGCAGGGCCTGCACGGCCGCATACCGCTGCCGGGTGCGGGTGACCAGGGCGGAGGACTCCCGGCGAGCGAACGCGGCCTGTTCGGCGAGTTGCCCGAGGTCCGCTGCGGCATCCGGCTCGGCCGGTGGGCGGGCGGCCGGCTGGGCCCAGCAACCGCGGTGTCGGGCCACCGTTTTCTCCGCGTGTTCGGCGAGGTTGTGCCACAGATGCCAGCGGTCGGCCACCTGCACCGCCTCCGGGGCGCCGGTGGCCGCGCCCTCGGCGTACGCGCCGGCCCGGTCCCGGCACACCACCCGCACGCCGGGATGCGCGCGGAGCCAGGCGGCGAGCGTGTCGGCCTCGCGGTCGGGTAGCAGGTCCACCGGGTGGTGGGTGTCCATGGGCGGTTCATGCTGCAGGACACCATCGGCAACGTCTACCGGCCGATGCGCGACGTGAGCTGGAAGCCGGGGGTGTGGGCCACCAGCGCCGCGGTCGTCGCAGCGTGGGGTTACTTCCTCTACACCGGGGTCACCAACCCGCTCGGTGGGATCAACCAACTGTTCCCGCTGTTCGGGATCGCCAACCCGTTGCTCGCGGCCATCGCCTTGACCGTGTGCACAACGCTGCTGATCAAGACCGGCAAGGTGAAGTGGGCTTGGGTGACCGGTATCCCGCTCGCCTGGGATGCGACGGTCACGTTGACGCGAGCTGGCAGAAGGTGTTCTCCGACTCGCCGACCCTGGGCTTCTTCGCCCAGCGCGCCCGCTACCAGGAGGCTCTCGACGCGGGCAACGTGCTGGCTCCGGCGAAGAGTCTGCAGGCGATGCAGACCGTGGTGACAAACTCGATCGTCGACGGCGTCCTGGCCGCCTTCTTCGCCCTCCTGGTCGTGATCGTCATCGCCGACGCGGTACGGGTGTGGATTCAAGCCCTGCGCTCCCCGGTGCCGCTGCCGACCACGGAGGCGCCCCACACCGAGTCGCTGATCACCGCCCCGAGTGGCCTGCTCGGCGGGGGCGGAGAGGATCGACGGGAGCTCGCCGGGACCGGGAGGCGGACGCATTGAAAGTGAGACGAGCGATCGAGGGCATCCGCTGGTATCTCCGCGAAGTGTCCGGCGAGGGTGACTACGACCGGTACGTCGCGCACATACAGCGACACCATCGAGACACCCCAGTTCTGTCCCGCCGCGACTTCGAACGGCGCAGGATGCAAGATCGGGAGGCGAACCCGACGGCCCGCTGCTGCTGACAACGGGCTGTCGGGACACGTTTCGCGATCATTCCTGGCCACTGGTTGACGCTGATCGCCGATCGCGCCCGAGGCGACGCTGAACGGGAACAGGCCACATAGTTGGCTGGTGGTGCCCGCATACCGGGTGCCCGCGGCCACATTCGCCGCGCGCCCACCACCGGGGATGGCCCAGCCCATCGTCGGAGGGTTCATCGGCGGGTTCCGACGGCGAGTAGGTCGTCGGGATCGACGCCCACACCGAGTGCGGCGGCGAACCCGGCCGCTTGCGCTCCGCGCAGGCGGCGCAGGCGCAGTCGGGCTTGCCCGGCGCGTTGTTCGACGGACCGCGGCGCCGAGCTCGATGTCGTCGGTGACGGTCGTGGTGGCGTAGACGGTGAACCGGCCGAGCCCGGCGTCTGCGGCTTCTTCGCGGGCGGCTTGTAGGGCGCGGTCGCGGTCATCGCGGTCACGTTGGGTTTCATCGCGGCGGGTTCGAGCAGCCCAGGCCCGGCGATCTGCCCGGCGGTGACCTGGGCTTCGACCTTCGCCGCGGCTTGCTCGGCCGTAGGGCTGATACAGCCAGCACACTCGCCGCGCGTAGGGGCCGGGTGCCACGAGCGGGGCGAGGACCGTGGCGTCGACCGGCTGGCGGGGCGCCTCGCGCAACGCCCAGCTGACCGAGACCCCGCTGTCGTGGCGGTAGTGGTCCCTCTATGAAGACGGGGGCCGGGACAAGAGGGCAAACCCGTTCTTCGTTCTTGGCGGTTGGTCGGCGGCCTGCACCCTGCTGCCGGTGACGAGCGGGTCCAGGTGGAGCGCCCGCAGCCGCGCAGCGGCGAGGACGACGACCTGGACGCGCGAGGAACCGGCGGCACGATGAGAGCGCCGGGAAATCGGGAGGGTGACAGGTGGCCGTGGGGGTGGCCGGGCCGCAGGGAAGGGAGCCACGCTCATCTCTCTATCGCCGCCTCAGGGGGCGCGGACCAGGTGGGATGGGAGGGGCTTCGCTCCGGTGGCGCATCTCATTCGGGGGCCCTCTGCGGGGCCAGAGACTACGCGGCGCCTGCCGGGGCGAAGGGCTGGTTGGTGGACAGCATGTGCCAGATCGCCTCGGACAGGCGGCGGGCCAGGTCGACCTGGGCGACTTTGGGGCCGCGTTGGCGACCCAGCCGGGTCTTGGTGCGCCGGTAGCGTTCGGCGTAGACCGGGTGCCGGGCGGCATGGACGGCGGCCTCGATCAGCGCCCAGCGCAGGTACTTGGGGCCGTTCTTGGCCAGCGGCCCGCGGTGGTCCTTGCCGCCGGACTGGTAGACCCGCGGGCACAGCCCGGTGTACCCGGCGAGCTTGGTCGGGCTGGCGAAGCGGGTGATGTCGCCGATCTCGGCGGCGATGGTGTAGCCGAGCACCCAGCCGATCCCCGGGGTGGTCATCAGCAGCGGGACATACCGATGATCGGCGCCCATCTTCCGCAGGGAACGCTCGCAACCGGCGATCTCCGCGTCGAGCTGATCGATCAGATGCACTGCGGCGACGGTGTCGACGGCCCACGGTTCGGGCAGCTCGAGCCGGTGAAGCAGCTCCCGGCCGCCGACGCCGAACAGATCCGACACCGGGCACGGGTGCCCGAACGCGAGCAGGGTGGCGTGGATGCGGTTCTTCAACGCGGTGCGGTGACGGACCAGGTGCAGCCGCCAGCGGGCCCGTTCCCGCTCGGCGCGCACCGAAGGGGTGGGCAGCCAGATCGCTGGCACCAGGTCCCGGCGCGACAGCTCGGCCAACACCCAGGAGTCGATCTTGTCGGTCTTGCAGGCCAACGGGGCCAGGCCCTTGACCTTCTGCGCGTCGGCGATCTCGACCTGCCAGCCCGCCAGCTCCAACTGGTCGTGCACGAACCGGGCGCCGTTCATCGACTCGATCGCGGCATATACCGGGGGCCGAACCCTGAGATCCGGCTGGCCAGCGCGGCCAACCCGCCGCTGTCCGGGACGGCCGTGGTCACCGCCAACGGCGTCCCCGCCTCGTCCATCACATGAACATCGAGGCGTGTTCGACTCAAGTCCAATCCGACGTGCACCATGACAACCGGCCTCCTTCCGACACGTTCTGCCGACCCAGCAGCAGCAAGCGTGCCCCCGGGGAGAGGCCCCCGGCTTCATGACATTCATTCCTCCCGCGCCGGCGACCGGGACCGCGTCCGCCCAGTCCAGCGATGCGGCGGCGAGGTCGGGCCAGGCGGCGGGGTCGAACGCGGCCCGCAACGCTCCGGTCAGCCAGGCCAACGAGGCGCGCCCCTGGACTGCAACACCGCAGCTGGCCAGCTCTGCCTCGAGCCCGGGCAGCCAGCGACCGACCTCGACGCAGGCCGCGAACAGATCCGCGGGTTTCGGGTGGCTCGGGCCGGGTCGAGGCACACCGACAGCTACACCTGCACCGACGCCGTGCGGGCCGCGGTGTCGGCGACCAGTTCGGTGAGGACCTGCCGCGCCAGCCGCGGCGCCCGCGGGTCGAGGTGGCTGGCGACGTGGGCGGTGAGACCGCTGCCGCCGGTGGGGGCGGTGTCGATGGTGACCGCGATGTGTCGGACGAGGGGTTGATACCCGAGGTCGGCGAGGAACCCGCCCCACGCGGCCACCCACTGATCGGTCTGATCAGCGTCGGCGAGATCAAGCCCGATCGGGGCGCACCGCAACACCGCGGTCAACGTGCCGGTGCGCCGGTTGTGCAGCAGAACGTGACGGCGACCGCACCGGGTGCAGCGGGGCCAGCACGCCGGGCAGGTCGCCGCCCGCGGGTGTCGTCGGCGAGCACCCCGGCTGACAGCCGGGTCCAGCCGCGTCGTCGCGCCCGCAAGAATCGCAGCCGCACGCCGAGCACGTCGGCGGCCGAGTGGCCCCCGATCTGAATCACGATCGCGGCCACCACGAGGACACCCGCCACCGTCAACGGCAGTACCGCGGCCGGTGCGATCGAAACGGCCAGCAGCGGAGCCAGCACGGCCAGGAACACGATGATGGTGGCCGTGGTCGACAGGCGGCCGATGCCCCAGCCGCGTTCAGCTCGCCAATTCCCGTACAGCCGCGGCTGCCCCGTGTCGGCGGGATTCGACCGCAGAGGGATGGTCATGGCTGGCCACCACCCTGGCGTGGTGCGCCGGTGAACTGGTTCACGGCGCCGCGCCCGGCTGCCGCTGCCGCACCGGCCGCCGCGACAGTGGCACCCACCGGGCCTAACGCGGCGGTGAGGGCTGTGGTGTTGAGGGCGGCGCCGCGGTCGATCGCCGGGCCGCGCCCGGGCCCGGGCCAGCGCGACCGCTCCCGGCCACGCCGCCCCGACCCGGGCGCTGCTCCCGATGACCGACGCACAAATAGCCGCCGTCGCGCACACCGCGGTCACCCCGGCGCAGCGGCTGGTCGTCGCTCTGGTCGCGGTCCACGCCGCCCGCGCGACCGCGATCCGCGAGCTGACCCTCGACGACATCGATCTGGCCGGTCGACACATCACGCTGGCCGATCACCCGCAACAGCTCGGCGAGTTCGTCCACCGTGCGCTGCTCGCATGGCTGCAGCACCGGCACGCCACGTGGGCGCACACCTCGAACCGACACGTGCTGGTCTCCGCTGTCACCGCGACCGGCACCGCGCCGATCAGCGACTACTACCTGAGCTGGCACCTGCTGCTGCGCGGTGTCCAGCTCGAGCAGATCCGCGGCGACCGCGTGCTACACGAAGCGCTCGCCGTCCGGGCCGACCCGCTGCACCTGGCCGCGGTGTTCCACCTCAGCTCGGCGACCGCGATCGCCTACGCCGACATCGCCCGCAGCCTGCTCGATCCTCCGAAAGATCCGCTCCAGCCCCGGCCAGGCCACCACCCTCGTCAAGGCCGTCCAGGCCCTGATCCTCGCCGGCTGATCAAACTGGAAAAGGCTGGTTGCGAACGTGCTACTCAGAGGCCGTGACAGGGGTTCTCGGCACCCACACGGCCGCGAGGAGGCCGCCAGCCCGGTGGCGGCGACCCGCCTGCCCGGCGTGCTTCCCCGCTTCCCTGCCCTTCGTAACGTGGTGGGACGTTCGTGCTCGGTGCCTGGGCCGATGTGGCCAGAAAGATCAAGTCAACGCAGCCAACCCTCGGCATGTCCCGGGGCGCTCCCCGAGACCAGACCGGACTTCCGAAGATCACAGGCACATGAGTGCTTGATCGATAGCGTTTGACCTGCTCAGGAGGTTGGCAAGGGTTTCGGGAGCGCGAATCGTGTAGGCACACGACTTGAGGCGTGTCGCTGGACATGAGCTGCGGTGATGTGGTCGAGTTGTAGGCGTGTTCTTACGGGAGACGCGGCGGACCAACCGGGACGGCTCGGTGGTGAGCTATCTGCAGTTGGCGCACAACGAGCGGCACCCGGTCAGCGGGAACCCGGTCGCGAAGGTGATCCACAGCTTCGGGCGGGCGGATCGGGTGGACCGGGCGGCGCTGGCCCGGCTCGTCTCATCGATCTCGCGGTTCCTGAGCCCGGAGCAGGCCGTGGCGGCGACGGCCGGCGCGGGCGGCGGAGAGGTAGAGGTCCTGGACTCGCGGCGCCTCGGCGCGGCGTGGACGCTGGATCGGATCTGGGAACGCCTCGGGGTCGGCGCGGCGATCCGCCGGGTCGCCGCCGGGCGGCGCCGCGACGGCGACGCGGTCGAGCGGGTGGTGTTCGCGCTGGTCGCGCAGCGGGCGTGCGAGCCGGGATCGAAGCTCGCTGCCACCGGCTGGGTCGCCGAGCGGGTCGCGATCGGGGGCTGCGCGGGGTTCACCGATGACGCCGCGTACGCCGCGATGGACTTCCTGCTCGACGCCCTCGACGAGATCGCCGCGGAGATTTTCTCCTCGGTCGCGCACCTGCTCAACCTCGATCTGGACATCGTCTTCGTCGACACGACCTCCACCTATTGGGAGACCGAGACCGCCGACGACGACACCGAACTCGCCGACCCGGTCGGCGACGACGAGCTGCGCAGCCCGACCGAGGCGGGGACCCGGGCGTTCGGGCACTCCAAGGACCACCGCGCCGATCTGCCGCAGGTGGTGATCGCGATGGCGGTCACCCGCGACGGAGTGCCGGTGCGGTGCTGGAGCTTCCCCGGCGACACCGCCGACACCGCGATCATCCGCACCGTCAAAGACGACCTGGGCGGCTGGGGGTTGCGCCGGCTGGTGTGGGTGGCCGACCGCGGGTTCGCCTCCGCGGCGAATCGGGCCTACCTGACCCGCGGCGGCGGGCACTACATCCACGCCGAGAAGCTGCGCCACACCAACACCGAGGCGGCCGCCGCGCTGGCCCGCCCCGGCCGCTACCGCACCGTCGCCGACAACCTGCGGGTCAAGGAGGTCCACGTCGCCCCGGGCGGGGACGGCGACGGCGCCGACGATGGCGACGACGGGGCCCGCACCCAACGGTTCGTGATCTGCCACAACCCCGAACAGGCCGAGCGCGACCAGCAGGTCCGCACCAACCTCGTCGCGCACCTGGAGACGCTGATCGTTGGCTCCGATGACTGGACCGCGCGGCGCCGCGACGAACTCGTCGGATCGCTGCGCGCCAAGCCCGGGCTGCGCCGCTACCTGCGTCGCACCCCCTCCGGGCTGCTGCGGGTCGACCACGGCGCCGCCAAGCGGGAGGCGCACCTGGACGGCAAGTGGCTGCTGCGCACCTCCGACACGACACTCACCCCGGATGATCTCGCCGCCGCCTACAAGCAGCTCCTCGCCGTCGAACGCGGCTGGCGCGACTTCAAGGGCGCGCTCGGGCTGCGCCCGGTGTTCCACTACCGCGAGGACCGCATCCGCGCCCACATCCAGCTGTGCTGGCTCGCGCTCCTGCTCCTACGGGTGATCGAGAACGCCACCGGCGACACCTGGCGCAACACCCGCCACGAACTCGACCGGATGCACCTGATCACCCTGGCCACCGACCACGGCCGGGTCGCGCAACGCAGCACGACCACTCCCGGCCAACAGGCCGTGCTCCGTGCGCTCGACCTGCCCGAACCGCCCAAGTTCTTCGACTTCACCCTCCCCGAGAGCGACTGAACCGCCCTCCGACACCCAACTCGCCGTAGTAACACAACCCCAACGAGCCAACTCGGCGTTCCCGCAGGTCAAACACCAGATCCGGCCGCTCGTGTGCTCATGATCTTCGGAAGTCCGGTCAGACGGGTCGAGTCAAACGGCCTCGATGGAAGCACACCTCTATGTACTATGCCCCCTGGATGACGGGAGAGGCTGGCGGCTCAGCTTTTGGGGCCAGAAGGGATCATGTGTGAATGGGTGATCCACAGCGGCTCCGTGCTACACATAGCAAACGACGTTGCCACGGCTGCGGAGCGGTGCTGGCCAACGACAATACGGCGCGCTTGTGCGGCAAGTGCCATCGAGATCAACGCGATTCACTTCACGCGCCGCCGGCTCAGCTCCGGGATGAATTCTTTGAAACTGATGACTTCCTTTCAGCTTTTGAAAGTCAGCACATCGGCAGGGTATTCAAGGCTTATCGGAACCATCCGCGCCATCTCCTGCTCTTCGGCAAGGCCCTCAACCAGGAACTTCTTGGGCGGTGGCTTGGACTCACACAGGCTCAGGTCAGCAAGTTAGAGAATGGGAAACCGGAGCAGAATCTAGACGCCCTCCGAAACCATGCTAAGGTCTTGCATCTGCCTCAGCATCTTCTCTGGTTTGACCTTCCAGGTCAAAGCCGCCTGAGCACCTCGCCGGAGGTCGTGCGTGGGCAAGCCCCAACTGTTGGGAAAGCCCCCCGTCCGGTCGACCACGACACCGATGAGATCTCGACTGCTGTCGAGCGGGTCCAACTGCCAGAAGCCGGGTCGATCGGCTCCGCAACCCTCGATCTGCTATCGAATTCCGTCGAAGAAGCCATTGGCCGGCCCGCACCCCGCCTCGCCTTCGGTGACGTCATGGGCAGTGAGCTCGCCGATCTCGACGTGGCATTGAAGCCAGCGGGAGTTTCAGAGGCGATGCTCGATCGGTTCGAGCGAACCGTGTGCTCCATCCACACCCACTTCGCTACCGTGCCGCCATCCCAGCTGCTCCCGGTGGTCAACGACCACATCCGAGCAGTTACCCGGCTGTTGGGGGTTGGACAGCCAATTACCTATCGGCGACGTCTCTGCTCGATCGCGGGCCATCTCGCAGGCCAGCGAGCCTGGTTGATGTTCGATCTGTGCCGTACTGTCGAGGCAGAGGCGTGGTACGAGTTCGCGCTCGAACCAGCATCCGAGGCCGGCGACGATTCGCTGGCCGCTTGGTTGCTCGGCGCCCACAGTGTTGTCGCGTTCGACCGCGGCGACCCCAGGCAGGCGAAGCAACTGCTCGACCGGGCCCACTACCATGTGGGCCGAGCTGGAAGCACGCCCGTCAACGGATGGGTGGACGCGCTGCGATCCCGCGCCCATGCCGCTCTGGGCGAGGTTGCAGCGGCCCGCGAAGCGCTGGTCCGAGCGCAGAACTCTCCGCTGCGAGTCGCCGACGATATCTACAGGCACGGCATGGACACCAGTGGCGGCGAACTGAGGATTGACTACTACGAGGGCAGTACCCTGCTGGCAGTGGGCGATCTCGTTGGCGCACGCGAGGCGTTCGAGAGGGCGCTGGAGGCCCAGGGGCCCGGACACCTGAAAGGTCGCGCTGTTGTCAACCTGCACATCGCGATGACCTATGCCCAGCACGACGTGGACCGTGCTGTCGACCTGGCCACCTCTGCCTGGGCAATCCCGGCGGAGCAACGAATCGGTCCGATCGGCGAGCGCGTTCATCAGTTGCGCCGCATGATGTCTGCCGCTGCCGGCAGCTCTGCCCTTCAACATTTCGATCAGCTCCTCGCCGCGAGCCCGAGCCAGTCGCTGCTACCTTGATTCACATGTCCCCCCTCGATGCTGATCAAGTCGGAATGTGGGATTTCCACCTCAACTACCACGAGGCGGAGCAGATTCGGGCGTGGGTCGCCGAACTTGAACAGCTCGATCTAGGGTCGATCTGGGTTGGCGAGGCGCTCTTTCGGGATCCGTTCACCCTGGCTGGAATCCTGCTGTCCGCGACCACCAGGCTAACCGTTGCGACAGGTGTGACGAATATTTGGGTACGCGACGCCTTCGCCACCGTTGCTGCACAACTTACCCTCGCCGAGGCCTACCCCAATCGCTTCTTGCTCGGGCTCGGAGTTAGCCACCGCCAACTCGTGAACGTTCGCGGGCACCGATACGTGAAGCCATTCTCAGCGATGCGCGACTACCTGGACCGCATGGACGAGGCGTTGGAGGCCTATAAGGCAAGAAAACCGGTTGAAAGGCCGAAGCGGGTCCTGGCGGCACTGGGGCCGCGCATGCTTGAGTTGGCGGCCGAACGCGCCGATGGCGCACACACTTTCCTCGTTCCGCCCGAGCACACACGCCTCGCTCGCCATGTTCTCGGGCCGACCGCTCTGCTCATACCGGAGCAGGCCGTTGTACTCGATGAAAACCCAAGCCAGGCTCGACGGCTCGCACGGACCCACATCCGTCGCTACCTGCCGCTACAGAACTACACCAGGAATCTATGCCGCCTTGGCTTCAGCGAGGCCGACTTCGTCGGCGACGGTAGCGACCGCCTCGTGGATGCGATCGTCGCCCACGGCAGTGTCGCTCGGATCAAAGAGCGAATCCGCGCACATCACGAGGCAGGAGCAACGCACGTTTGCATACATATCCTGTCTCCTACATACCAGCAGTTCCCGATCACCCAATGGCGTACCCTACTCCGACCTGAGTAAGCTACCTCCGGCTCATTTGTGACTCCTCCTCTCAAACCTGCCAATGAGATCTTGCCAGTTGCGTTCAGCGGCAAGTGGGCGCATCCTCTCTTTCCGGTTCGGCCCGCGAGGTAGCGGGCTCGTGCCGAGTCCGCGTCATCACGGATTCGGCCATGCCTGCGTGGGCCAGCTGGTCGGGCAGGAGCGGGCAGCGCTTGTTGGTCGCATCGCGCTCAGGGCGCGTCCAGGCCGGCGGGCGGCGTAGGCGATTGGCCCGATGAGTAGCAGGCCGAATCTTCCGGCTGCAGTAAGTGACTGGGCTCAATGGCTCGGACGACTGGTCGGCGGCTCGCCGAGCGGCGGATGCAGGCCCAGAATCAGATCGAGCGCCCCGATCGCGGTGCCCATCTCGAAGCATTGCCGGGGGTTGCCGCAGCGGCGGCAGTGGTTGCGGCCGTCCTTGATATGCCGGTAGATCACCGCGCGTGCTGTGGTCAGCAGCTCGTACACGGTGTTGTCCAGCTCCTGGCTCACCGGGCCGTGACCTCTGGCTCGACCACGATCGCCGAGCGGATCGGGGCGATCGTAGTGGCCAGCGCAACCGGGGTCGCCGGCCGGCGGGTGCCGAGTTCGCCAAGGACCCCGCCCCGCACGCCGATCATTCGGTCCGAGGTGGCTCCGTTGATCGGCTCGCCTCGAGTTGCGCACCCCGGAATGCCCCCGGAATGGGCTTCCCGCATTCGCGATACGACGGCCACGGTGTCCGCTGGCCCATGACGATCATCAGTGCGGCCAGGAAATGGCGCTGGGGCTGCTCCATGTGGACGCCGCGGAAGTACTCGGGGATCTCGGGATCGGCGGCGGCTCGGGTGTAGGGCCGGGAAACCACGACCGGCCACGCGTCGACGACAGCAAGATGCTTCAACCAGTCGCGCAGCGGCATTGCGCCGCCCGGCGCATCGACCATCGAGCATTTGGTGATCAGATCGGTATCCAGCTTTCCCGGGTAAAGTATCCCTGCCATGTTGTACTCGGCCACATTGTTGTGCTGTTTCGGCTCCAAAAGCTCGATCTTGGCCAGCTGGGCTCGTTGCCTCCCCGTCCGGCGTTCGACCCAATACGGCACCATCACGACGCCGATGACGACCAGACCGAACCCCGCGCATCCGATCGCGGGCTTCGGTGTTCATTGGGCTAGGCGTTCTGCGGCGCGCTGCGCTGCCGTCGCCAGCTGGCACGGCCACCTCACATGGCCGACCTGCCCGCCTTGGGAGCACACCGAGCAATGGCCCGTTCCGTCGTCTACGTGCTCGGTGAGTAGCCGCGCAGCGCGGTTGCCGCGAAGTAGGAATTCCTGTAATGGGTCTGACGGCACTGGGTCGGCTCGATGCTCTACCAGTTTCACGAGTTCTCTCCCGGCCTCCATAGGACCGATCGTTGTCTAGTAGGCATCGTATGGGCGCCATTCGATGCAGGTCGGTCGTTTCCAAGTGTGAAGCCATTCCAGCAGGGCTTTACGTGCGTCTGCTGCGGGTATGGCAGCACTGCGTGGAAACACTGAGCCGGTTGAGCCGTTGAAGATGAGTTTCACCTCCGGGAGCGGACGTTTCGGGTTGAACGAGTTGGCGATCGCCAGTAGTGGATCATCGTGGTCTATGTAGTTCAATGCCGCGAAGCCTGCTGACGGGCGAACGCTGACTCTGAGCTGATGATTGGGGAACGGTCCAGCCTTACTGCTGTGAAACTCGACGGTCCCGACAAGGAGAATGGTCTCCCATTCGACGTGATCCGTGCGGATGATTTCATCAATCAGATTCACCGACTCTGTCATCCCGCACGCGACGCACGCTATGCCGCTGGTGAGCGATGCAGTGACGATCATGCGTTCGCGCGCACCAGGTGAGGTTATGGTCATCGTCTCGCGCCATCGGGTTGGGACAAGCTCGTCTTGAGCCGAAGTGTCGGGCCACGGAGCCCACGGGTCTATGCCGATTTCGGAATGCCGCATGTCGCGATCGGCATATCGCCAGGTAGTAGCCGCTTTCAGCGCTCCCGAGCTTGCGGGAGCGCAGCGGCGACGCGAGTGCGAGCGCAGATCGCCAGGAGCTGTCCGGACAGCATCAAGCGTCCCTGCCTAGATCAACATTCCCAGGCCGGATTATTCGTCCCGCGATATTCGTTCCTGGAATATTGAGTCGTAGCGGTTGGTGGCTGGCCTGCGGATATTCCGGCAGGGAATTTATCTATTCCCGCGTTGACGTAGTTGTCTTGTTGCGCGGCGCCCTTACTTGATGGCGGGCGGCTCGCGTTCCACGCGAGCCGAAAGCCGAAGCGAAGGGAATCACACTGATGAATGCTGCAAACAAGATCGCACCCGGTCGGTCGCTGCTGTCGGTTCGTGACGCCGCGTGGGCTCTCGGGGTTGATCAGTCGGTGGTATGTCGGGCGATCCGTCGTGGCGTGCTCCCGCTGGTGAAGCGTCGCGGGCGGACAGGGGTGCCGGTAGCGGCGGTGACTCGGCTGCTGTGCCGCGCCACCACCCCCGCCTGGGGCGCCAGGGACGGGCGATGCCGATGGGCGGCCGACGGGCGGCGGTGCGCCATGAGGGCCCGCGATGACGGTTGGTTGGTCGAGATCGTGAAGCGGTTGACGCGACTTCGGCGGGTGCCCAGCCGGGTGCTCGCCGAGATCGTGGCTCGAGACGGCGCCTGCCTCGAGGTCAGCGCCGATGACGAGCCGCCGCGCTGGCTGCATGAGGACGGCACCGACCGGGAGCTTGCCACCCGGCTGTGCCGGGGTTGTCCGGTCCAGTGGGAGTGCCTGGAACTGGAGCTGCGGATGTTCGGCGAGCAGACCGTCGGTGTCTGGGGCGCGCTCGGGGAGGACGACCGGCGGGCGCTGGTCCCGCACTGGCGACAGGCCACCGCGCGGCCGGCCGCCGGTCCCGGGCCGCGGCCACAACCGGCCGGGTCGGACAGGGAGGGTGAGCGCTGATGGAGGGGTTCACCGTGACCGGCGGGCAGGTGCTGGCCGTGCTCGCGATCCTGCTGATCGTGCTGCTCGTGGCGGTGGCGGGGCGGGTACTGCTGGCGGCTGCGGTGATCGCGGGCGCGCAGTGGGCGGTGATCACCTACTGGTCGCAGAACACAACCTTGGTGTGGGTGGTCCTCGTCGTTCCGGCGTTGCTGGCCGGCTACACGCTGGCGGACGCGCTCACCGGCACTACCGGTCTTGGTACCGGCTCGCACCGTCGTCGGGGAGGTGGGCGGCGATGACCGCTCAGATCAGTTGGCTGTTGATCGCGGCCGGTGGCGTGTCGGCACTGGTGGGGATCGCAATGGTGTTGTCGGCGACCACAGCGCCGGTTGGGCGAGGCTGGGGGCGTGCTGTTGCTCGGCTCCGTGCGCCGTCGGGTGGACCGCGGTGGGGTGGGCTGTCGGGCGCGTTGACGTGCACGTCCGTGGCGACCGGAATGATCATCGGTGGGCAGTGGGAGGTGGTCACCCAGACCGGGCCAACAGCGGTGTGGGCGGTCGTGTTGGGGCTGCCGGCGTTCCTGGCGGGGGCGACGGTGGCGCGGCTGCTCGCCGTCTTATGCGCCGTCCCCCGGCGACGATGCCAGGCGCGAGCGATCCGCCGCGAGCACGGGAGTCGCCGATGACTCACCCACCTGCGCAGGGCGGACCCGAGCAGAGCGGAGCTGAACCGCCGCCGCGCGGCGCGATGAACCGCGGCGCGGGCGCCGTCGGCGACAGTGCGGGCACGGAGGTGGCGCGTCGGGCACCGACGCTGCCGGCTCGGCGCCCGGCCGGTGCTGGTGTGGCGCGGTCGCCGGGGCGGCGGATTGTAATCGACGCCGCGGCCGTTGTCGGGCGGGGCGCAACCCAGGAGCGGACCAGAGACACCGCCCGTTGGCTGGCCCGCAACACGGTGCTCTACCCCCTCACTGGGGCGTTCGTGCTGCTGCGGCGGTGGTGGGAGGCGCGGACGAACGCCCGCTACGAGCGGCTGATGCGCGCTGCCGAGGCAGCCGGGGACTACGAACGGCTCACCGACTGGGAGCAGCGCGCCGAGCAGGCCCGGGAACGGCGGCACCGCCGCCGGATGGACTGGATCGTCGCCCCGCTCGATCTGGCCCGCGCCATCGCAGTCGTGATCATGAGCGGGATCGGGGGGCTGCTCGGGTTGGGCGCGGTGCTGGCCATCGCCCACCAAGACACCGAATGGGCGCTCACTCCGCTGCAGAAGGCCGTCGACGGGGTCGCGTGGGCGGTGTGGCTGCTCGACGCCATCTGGCTGCCCGTCACCATCGCCACGCCGTGGCTGGTGCTGGCCGGTCTGTGGCAGGTCGGCCGGCGACACGGCAGCGTGCCGCGCTGGGCCGCGCCCACCGATGGCCGGGAGCACCCGACGGTGATTGTCACCCCGGGTGGGATCGCGACCGCGCTGGCCCACCTGGGCATCCCGGCGCTGAACCGGGCCGTGAAGGAGGGGTGGCAGGTGGAGTTCGCCACCCCACCGGTGCGGGTCAACCGCCGCGGCTACCAAGCCACGTTCAGCCTGCCCATGGGCGTGACCCCGGAGATGATCGCCGACAAGCGCGATGTGCTGGCCCGCAACCTCGTCCGCGCCCCCCTCGAAGTCTGGCCCACCGCCGCCGCCCACGCCGGCTACGTGGATCTGTGGGTGGCCGACCAGGGCGCCACCGAGAAACCCGCCCCGCCCTACCCCCTGCTGCACGAGGGGGTGGTGGACGTGTTCGCCGGGGTTCCGCTGGGGGTGTCGCAGCGCGGGGACGTGACCGCCCCCGCCCTACCGGGGGCGAACATCGCGTTCGGTGGGGTGATGGGGCAGGGCAAGTCCAACGCCGCCCGCGTCGTGATGGCCGGGGCCGCCCTGGATCCGCTGGCCGAGCTGTGGGTGTTCGTGTTCGCCAACAACGGCGACTTCGACGCCTACCAGCCCCGGCTGGCCCGCTACCACCGCGGCGTGGACGAGGCCACCGTGCGCGCCGCCGTCGACGCGCTGTACGGGCTGTATGAGGAGGTCGGCCGCCGGGAGGCCCGGCTGGCCGCGCTGGGGGCGAAGAAGGTCACCCGCCCGCTGGCGGAGAAGCATCCGGATTTGCGGCCGGTGGTGGCGTTGTTCTCCGAATGCCATGAACTGTTCGGCCATGACGTCCACGGCAAGGAAGCCGCGGATCTGGCCGTGCAGACCATGCGCCGGGCACGAAAGACGGCGATCACCCTCGGATTCGACACCCAATCATCGCGGGCGGACGCGATCCCCCCGAAGATTGTC
Source organism: uncultured Actinomycetota bacterium (assembly GCA_963736375.1). GTDB lineage: Bacteria > Actinomycetota > Actinomycetes > Mycobacteriales > Pseudonocardiaceae > Pseudonocardia. The sequence continues at coordinate 51,730 of CAVTOL010000029.1, read as the reverse complement.
GAGTTGGTGAAGCTGAATGCGTGTTTCGCGGTGAAGTCGTGGCGGTCCAACGACGGGTTCCTCGGCGACGGGTCGTTCCAGGCCGGTATCCGGGCGACCGAACTGCGCATGGGTAAAGACGTCGGCACCTCCATCCTCACCGGCGCCACCCCGGAGCGGTTCGAGATCGTGAAATGGTATTACATCGAGGTCGACGACGACACCGGGTTCGACGCCGCCGCCGACATCATCACCCGCGCCATGACCAACCTCCACCCCGCCGTGACGCGCACCTCGAATGGCGGAATGAATGGCGCTGTCGACACTCCGATGACGCGGGATTTGCTCGACGATCTCGACCAGGTGCTGGGCGCCGACAAGATTGGTACCGCCGACATCCCGGCGTTGCTGCGGGATCTGGCCCCGGACTGGGCGCCGTATCAGCGGCTGACCGGGACCGCGCTGCGCGCGATCCTGCACACCGAGCACGGCATCACCGTGCCCCGCGCGCACAACACCTGGCCGCTCAACCCGGCCACCGTACGTGCACGGATCGCCCAACGCGCAACCGACGACCAGGACGAGGGGCCGGTCACGTGACCGGCCAGCGGGCCGGCCGGCACGAACTGGGACGCGCCCCTCGGCAGAAGCCCGAGGTGACGGGGGTAGGTCCGATCGAGACCCTCCAAACAGGCGCAATTCCGGGGGTCGGGCGCCTCTCTGCCCGGGGACCTACCCCGCCAACTTCTCCGCCCCGTCCGCCCGTATGCACACCTCAGAAGCTGGTTGGTGACCGACAACCGGGTAGGGGAGAAATGTACCCCCTCGCGCCCCGACCTACCCCATCGACATCCCCCGCCTGGCCCGGCACGACATGCCCCGTCCCGCCCGGATCGGGCGGGAACACGGACACCGAGACCGAGCAGGACCGGCTGCCGCGCAGCTCACGCACCGTAGCCGCCGCCCGACGCCGCGGGCGGCGCCTGGCGCCGAGCTGGGCGCCCTACCGGTCGATCACCGGGCTGGACCTGCGCCGCTACCTCCAAGCCGAGCACGGGGTAAAGGTGCCGACCACCGGCCACAAGTACCCGGTCGACCCGGCGGCCATCCATAACGCCCTCACCCGCCGCGACGCCGCGCGTCCGGTCGCAACCGCTGCAGACGACCCACAGGGGCAGCGATGACCGCGGCGACATACGTGCCGCATCAGATGGGAGGGGTGAGTGAAGCCGGCCCGACCGCCGCCCGCGCCACGCGCAGAGCTGATTCGCCCCTGCCGCCACCGGTTGGCTTCACTTCACTTTCAAATTCATTTTCTCAGTTCAGAGAGGTATGCGCCGCCACACGCGACCGGATGACAAACTTCACTGCCCGCGGCCCACTTCACCTGCCGACGCTCCCGCCCGGCGGTGGCGATGGCGGCTAGCCACAACTTTCGAGATTGGGACGACAGGGCAGTCCCCGTCAGAGCCCTTGATGATCCCCTCACCCTGGCACGCGCCGCACGCATCGTTCGGGCCGCGCTCGCCAGGCGGGCGATGTCCGACAGCCAGCCGGCCGCCGCCGGAGAACGCCGGAAAGCAGACGGGTCGCCCCCGAACACTGCCGTCATCACACCGTCCGTAGTTCCGGCCAGCGGGTCAGCTCAGCGCGTCGGCCAGCCTGCTCGGCGTAACTCCAGCGCGTGAGCAGCGACGCAGCCCAACGTGACCGATTCGCCCGAACCGCCTGCCCAGCCGAGCGCGCTTGAAACCGCTCTGCGGACGATATTGGATCAATGCGTGCGGCAACCGAAGCCTGATTAGATTACGTCGCCCTGATGATGGCGTTGAGGCTGCCGGATATCTGCTGAGCGCTGGAATCTGATAACGGCGAGGCGGATGGGTGAAAGTGTCATGGTTTAAGCGTGAAATGAAGTTGATCCGCGGCGCCGATTGGGGTCCGGGCATTGGCCAGGGTTCCGCAGCTGCGCCGCGGCAGAAGCCATCGATCGCGTACGGGATCCCGGACTTCGTGTGCGACATATACAACGCCGTTCACAATTGGGTGCAACGGAAGGCTACCGACGCGACCGTACATGCAATCTGAGAAAGTGGTTCGAATCGGGCCGCACGGTCTCGCTTGCATTGTGCTTGGGTTTCGATAGCCGAATAACCGCGGTCAGGCCGGTAGTGGCGGCCCGCCTTTTCGAGCGGCGAGGCGTGAAGTAGCGGCCTTTGCTTGCGTGGGGCAGGGCGCCGAACCGCTTCTCTCGTTCATCTCATTCCATTATTACCCAATAGTTGCACATCGAACTACCGCGCGGAACGCCACTCGACGGTGACGCGCTCTTCGATCGCGGCCCGCCGGCTGGCAGGGGCGCGGTCGACGACTACCCGGGCCACGAACAGCCGCAGGAACTCCCGTCGCTCGTCAAGCGTCATCGCCGGCCACGCCTCCCGCGCCCCCTCGATTCCCGCCAGCCGCGCCGGAGCCGCCGGCAGCGCGCCGAGCTCGGCCCGCAGCGCGTGCTCGCGCTGGTCGAGCCCGGCCCGCGCCGCGGACCACTCCGTGGTGGACATTCCGCCAGCGGCCCACAGGCCCGCGAGCTCGCCCCGCTGCGCGTCAAGCGCGGTCAGGGCGGCGGCGAGCTCGCCCCGTCGCGCGGTGTGCTCGTCAGCGGCCAGTGCGGCAAGGAACGCCGGCTTGTCCAGCTCGGCGAACAGCCGGTCGGTAACGTAGTCGTCGGTCGGCTGCATGAGGATGCCAACGCAGGCCCGCCCGCCCCTGCTCGGCTGGCACCGCAGGTAGGGGACCGGGTTGCCAGCACGCGGCACCCGGCACCCGGACAGCGGCGCGCCGCAGACTGCGCACACCGCGAGCCCGCCCGTGAGCTGATACCGGCGACCCGTCCGGCTGGCGTTGCCCGTGAACACGGCGTCGCTCACCGGATAGGCGCGGCCGTCCCGACGCCGGATGGTCCGCGGCCCCGACAGCCGCGCCCGAACCGACTGCCAGACGTCCTCGGGCAAGATCGGCGTCCAGTTCCCGCGCCCGAGGATCTCGCCTTGGTGTACCCGCAGCCCGGCGACCGTCGGTGACGTAAGGAAGCACCGCACGCTCGAAGTGCGCAGCCGCGCACCCTGCGCCCCCCGGTGCCCGCGCTCGGTCAACTCGTCCGCGACGGCGGTCAGCGACCATCCCGACAGCACCGCGTCGGCAGCCCAGCGCAAGGCGTCAGCCTGCTCGGGTACCACGTGCAGCGCCTTGCGGCCGAGCTCGTCGACGCCGTGGCGGTAGCCGAACACGATCGCGCCGGACGGTCGGCCCTCACGGGCGAGCTCGGCCGACTTGTCCCTGATCTTCTTCTTCAGGTCGGCCACGTACTGCGCGTTCACGATGGCGCGCACGTCCGACCCGATGTCGTCGAGCCGAACCAGGCCATCCCGCCGGGTATGCATCTCGTGGATGCCGGCCGCGATCAGCTCGGCCGCGAGCTCGAACCACGGGGCCTTGCGGCGTTCCAATCGGCTCTGTTCGACCGTCCACACATGTGTGATCTCGCCGGCCCGGATGGCGGCGCGCAGCTCGTCGTACCCGGGCCGGCGGTCGTCACGGGCGGCCGACAGGTTGTTGTCGGTGAACACCCGCACCATGGCGTCCGGCCAGCGCTCGGCCGCGTACTCCCGGCCCCATCGCTCTTGCGCCTCGACGCCTTCGCGCCGGCCCGACTTGTCGATGCTGATGCGGCAGTAGATGGCGACGACCATGGCGGGGGCCACTGCGACGAGGGTCATGCCGCGAGAGCGTAGCCGCCCATACAACTTGACAACAGACGCCGCACCACGGCAGCCGCTACAGCTCGCCCGCGTTCCTCTCTGCGGTCGGGCCGCGGGTGGTGCTGGTCAGCGTGGGGGCGGGCAACACCTACGGGCAGCCGAACGTGCCTCTGCTCACGGTTCTCGAGCACGCGGGCGCGGTCGTGCGCCGCACCGACACCTCAGGGGACGTGGCCGTCGCAGGCGCCGAGCCCGCGGCGGCGGGTCGCCCGGAGCTGCAGATCGTCACGCGCGGCAACCCGACACCCGCCCGCAGGCGGCGGGGTCGGGGCCGCACGAGGGGTCGTACCGGCGGCGGGATTCGAACCCGCACTGTCGACCACCTAAAGATCGTGTCTCCTGCCAGTTGGACTACGCCGGCAACCCCGCCAGGATACGGACGTTGCCGAGGCTCAGACGGCCAGGTCCTTGCGCAGCTTCGCCACGTGTCCGGTGGCGCGCACGTTGTACTGCGCCAGCTCGATCTTCCCGTCCGGGTCGATCACGAACGTAGAGCGGATCACGCCGGTCACGGTCTTTCCGTACATCTGCTTCTCGCCGTAGGCGCCCCAGGCGGTGAGCACCCCCTTGTCGGCATCGGAAAGCAGCGGGAAGGTGAGGCCCTCCTTGTCGCGGAACTTGGCGAGCTTCGCGGGCTTGTCGGGGGAGATGCCGAGCACGTCAAGGCCCGCCCCGTTCAGCTCGCTGAGGTTGTCGCGGAAGTCGCAGGCCTCCTTCGTGCAGCCAGGGGTGCTCGCAGCCGGGTAGAAGTAGACGACGACACGGCGGCCGCGGTAGTCGGCGAGCGACACGGGCTTCTCGTCGGCGTCGGGCAGCGTGAAATCTGGTGCGGCAGCGCCGGGAGTGAGACGGGTGGTCATGTGTCGATCCTGGCACGTCGCCCGGCCGGGTCGGCGCCGTGTGATCTACGGTGTGGGCTGCCTTACCCACCGGCACGTCAGGAGGCGTCGTGGCGCGCGACCCGGACAGCATCCAGCAGGAGATCGAGAAGGCGAGGGACGCGCTCGCCGAGAGCCTCGATGTGCTCAGCGAGCGCGCCAGCCCGAAGCGATTCGTCGACCAGGGCCGGGCGAACCTCCAGCAGCGGCTCGCCGACCCCAAGATCAAGTACGGTCTCATTGCCATCGGGGCGCTCGTCGCCTTCGCGTTGCTGCGCAAGCTCTTCCGCTGACGGCGGACGGGCTGCGCCCACGGCAGAGCGGGCGGAGTGGGCAGGGCAGGCCTGCTCACCGGCTGGCGAGCGTCCCGGCCAGCTTGAGGGCGGCGGCGCCGTCCGCGCCCTCCTGGAGCAGTGGGCGGTAGCGCGCGACGAAGCGCGCCGCGCCGAATCCCACGACGGCCACCAGCTTCCCGTTGGCGAGCATGCCCGCCACCGTGCCCTTGACGGCGCCGCCCTCCAGCCCTTCGCCGTGCAGCGGCAGCAGGGTGTCAGCGTGCTCCGGCCTGCCGAAGAGCTGGATCTTCAACCCGAACTGGTCGGACCAGAAGTACGGCACCGCAGGTGGCGGAGGCCGCTCGCCGAGGATGTCGCGCGCGACCGTGGCGGCCTGGTCGCCCGCGTTGGTCCAGTGCTCGTGCCGGTGCCGATCGCCGTGGGTGGGATCCAGCCACGCCGCGACGTCGCCCACCGCCCACACCCCGGGCCGCCCTTCGACCCGGCCGGTCGGTCCGCAGGCGAGGCCGTCCACCGATCCGCCGGTCGGCCCGGATCCGGTGTCCTCGGCTGCCGACGCGCCGTCCATCCACCCCAACCGGGGCACACCGCCTATCCCGACCACGACGACGTCGGCTTCCACCTGCTCCCCGTCGGCCAGCGCCACCCCGAGGCGCCCACCCGAACCGACGAAACCGTTGATCCGCACATCGGTGCGCAGGTCGACTCCGGCCTCGCTCATGAGCCTTCCGGTGAGGGCGCCGAGCTCCTCGCCGAGCGCGCGGGCCGCGGGCGCCGGCAGTGCCTCGAGCACGGTCACGGCCAGGCCGCGGGTGCGCGCCGAGCTCGCCACCTCCGCTCCGATGAAGCCGCCCCCGACGACCAGCAGCGAGCCCGCAGGCTCCAACGCGGAGCGCAGGCCCGACGCGTCATCGAGCGTGCGCAGGGTGTGCACCCCGGCGGGCTGGCCGGGCAGGGTGCGTGCGGCCAGCCCGGTGGCCACGACGATCGCATCCGCGTGCAGCGACGCTCCGTCGGCGAGCTCCACCTCGCCCGGCCGCAACGCCACCGCGCGTATGCCGAGGTGGGCGCGCACCCCCAGCTCGTGGAGGCCGTCCACGGAGCGCAGCGTGGTGCGTTCGGGCGCCCATTCGCCGGTCAGCACCTGCTTGGAGAGCGGTGGCCGGTCGTAAGGGGGGTGTGGCTCATCGCCGACGAGGCTGATCCGGCCCTGGAAGCCCGCAGTGCGGAGCTGTTCGACCGTTCGGAGCCCACCGATCCCCGCCCCGACCACGAGGACGTGTTCCGGCTGGCTCATGCCGGGCATCCTCGCCGACCTCTCAGCCCACGCGCGTATCGGGGTCCATCCGACTCCGGAGCCGGTCGAGGGTCTGCGCCAGGAGCCGCGAGACGTGCATCTGTGAGATCCCGACCTTCTCCGCGATCTGGGTCTGGGTCATGTTCCCGAAGAAGCGCAGCAGCACGATCGTGCGCTCGCGCTCCTCCAACTCGGCCAGGATCGGGCGAAGCGCCTGGCGGCTGTCCACCCGGTCGAGCTCGGCGTCGGCCGCGCCCACCAGCTCGCCGACCGTGGCGCTGCCCTGCTCCGAGGAGAGCATCTCGTCCAGCGACGAGCTGCGGTATGCCTCCGAGGCCTCCAGACCTTCGAGCACGTCCGAGATCGGCACGCCGAGGTGCTCGGCGATCTCGGTCGGCTTCGGCGCGCGGCCCAGGCCCTGGGAGAGGGACGAGACCGCGCCGTTGATCGCCACGTGCAGGTCCTTCAGGCGCCGCGGCACGCGCATCGACCAGCCGAGGTCGCGGAAATGGCGCCGGATCTCACCGCTGATGGTCGGCACGGCGAAGGAGAAGAAGTCGGCGCCGCGCTCGGGCGAAAAGCGGTCGACGGCGTTGATCAGCCCGACGGTCGCCACCTGCACGAGATCGTCCAACGGCTCGCCGCGCCCCGCGAACCGGCGTGCGATGTGCTGGGCCACCGGCAGGTACCCGGTGACCAGTTCGTCGCGCATCGCCTCACGACGCGGGTCGTCGGGGGCGAGCGAGGCGTACTCGGTCAGCAGCGGGGCGAGGTGGCCGTACTCCGGGTCGGCCGCGGTCACCGGGGTGGCGCGCCTGCGTGCTTGTCCAACCGGATGCCGACCGTCGGGCCTGCCGGATCGTCGCCGTCGCCGCCCTCGTGCCGGAGGGCCTCGACGTGGTCGGCGAGGGTCTGGAGCACCCGCCAGCCGAACGTGTCCGTGGACACCGCCGCGTCCGCCGATCCCGCGCGCACATGCGCGTGCACCTCGATGTGCTCGGCGTGCACGAGGAAGGTGCACTGCAACATGGTCTTGGGCGCCGCGACGTCGACGAGCGTGGCGCACGCCTCGTCCACGGCCATCCGCAGGTCGGAGATCGCATCGAGGTCGAAATCGGCGCGCGCGGCGAGATCGGACGCCACGGCGCGGATCGTCGGTATCAGCGCGGCGGTCGCCGAGGTCCGCACCTCCACGACGGAGAGCTCGCCTGGCGTGTCGGCGGGCGGATGGGAGTCCCAATCGGACACGCTGCCGGTCTCCTCTCGCGGCCTGTGGCCTGGAGCGGTCATCTTCCTACTCCCCGCATCGGGGGATCAAACGGAGGGGGAGAGTGCAGCGTCGCGGTCCGGGTACAGATCAAAGAGCTGATCCGATCCGGTGATCTCCATCGGCCGACGGACGGCGCGCGAGGCCGCCACGAGCCGCAGCCGCCGATCGCCTGCCTGGTGAGCCGCCCTGATGAGCACGGCGAGCCCACTGGAAGCCAGGAACGTAACGGCGGCGAGGTCGACGACGAGCACATCGGAAGGGTCGGACAGCAGCTTGGACAGGGCGTGCTCCAGCGTGCCCGCCGTCAGCGTATCGATCTCACCCTCCACGACGAGCAGCGCGTGACGTGCATCCGGCTGCGCGAAGATCACGCCGAGCTCACCGGGACCGGGGGCTGGCCGGGGCATGGTGGGGTCGAGCAACGACGCTCACCTCCGACGGTTCAGACGAGGGACGGGCGCCGGGGCGATCATCGCCGCTCCGGGGCGGGCGGCTGTTTTCTCAACCGGCGCGACCCTATCCGGACGCCCACGGTGTGCGCGCGCCCGGGCGGCGATACCGTCCGCCCGCCGCCGCCGCCGCCTTCCTGCCGCGCCCGCGGGCGGCCGGGCATTAATCGCTGATGTCGATGTTCGGGCACACGACGACGAGTCGGGTGCTGACGGCGACGTCCGTCGGCTTCCGGCCGTCCTGCACACGGCGCCCGCCGCCGTTCTCATGATCGACCCGCGGCGGCGCCAGGTCGTTTTACGCCAATCTCGCCGCGATCGAGCCAGCAACGTTCGCCGATGATCGGGGCAGCGCGCGACCTGGGGCGTCGCACGGGTGCGGGCCACACCGAGGCCCAGGTCCGCTGTGCGCCGGGCAGCCTGCTGCTGCAGGCTGCTCTGCACCGACGGGTTCACCGATGTCGCGGGGGAGGACGCCGAGGAGCGCACCGATCTCCTCGAGCGCACGGTCGCCGCACTTCAACCGGGTGCGTCGGCCGACGAGGTGGTCGAGCGCGTCGTGAATGTATGCCCGCCGGGCGAGCTCCGCGACGACGTCGCGCCGCTGGTGGTCGGCCTTGCCGGACCGGACAACGGCGGACGCCCGCCACTCACGGATTGCTGAGCACCGTTCGGCGTAGCGCAACCTCCGGGGCGGGACCCTGCGACGCACAACCGGTTCACTGGAGATCGCGCACCAACGGCGGTGTGCGGCGTCGGAGGGGCGGGCGGCGATGAGCGCAGTTCCGGAGGTGGGGTGCGCGGTCCCCGCCTCCGTGGGGGGGTCCACAATGGTGTCTGCGCCGGTCAGCGACGCCGACCGCAGGGTCGTGGCGATCGCGGCCGACGCCGTCGAACTGCTTCGGCCGGAATCAGATCTTGCGCGGCTGCTGGACAGCTTCGGCCGTGCGGACGTGCTGCTCGCCACGGAGGGAGCCGCGACCGTCGGCGGCGGCTCTGAAGAGGATCCCGAGGACGACCCCGTCGAGTGGACGCACGACGGCGAGGTGGCCGACGAGCTGCGGGCGGGCGTCGCCGCGCTGGGGCACCCCGACCTGATGGTGCACCGCCTCGCGCTCGGCACTTCGCTGGAGGCCGCGGTGGAGGACGACCTGGTCGCCGCGCTCAGCGAGCTGGTCGGCTTCGATCCGGAGGCGGGGGTGTACTGCCTCGCGCCCGCGACCCCCGCGGACGGGGTGCTCGTGCGCGCCGCGCGGCGCATCGCGCGGGTATACGGGCTGCCGCTGCTGCGCTACCGCTGCCTGGAACTCTCCCTGGTAGGGAGGGCCGAGGCGGACGACACCGACACCGTCAGCTTGCCATCGCCACGCCACGCTGCTCGAGGATGACCCTGCGCTCGGCCTCGGCCAGCCCGCCCCATACGCCGAACGGCTCACGTGTCTGCAACGCGAACTCGCGGCACTGCTCGATCACCGGGCAGCGGTGGCACACCTCTTTGGCCTGGGCGGTGCGCCGGGCCCGCGACGGGTTGCGCTCCCCGTCGGGGTGGAAGAAGATCGCGCTGTCCATACCGCGGCATGAGCCGAGCCGCTGCCACTGCCACGCGTGATCCATTGGTCCGGGAAGCCTGGACACGTCGCTCATGGTCGCCCTCTCGCCGCACGGTTCAGCTCACTGCGAGGCCGACTTCCCGTTGTGGTTGAACGGCCAAACACGCTGTGACGCAGGTCACTGTGGCTACGTCGCGGCGAGGGCGTCCTCCTGCGACTCGTGAATGTCGAAAAGGGACACGAGACCGGCGATCGTCAGCGGCCGCAGCACCCGCCGGGCGGTGCAGGCCAGGCGCAGCTCGACGCCCGCCATGTGGGCCGCCTCCCGTACCTCGATGAGGACGGCGAGGCCGCTCGTGCCGAGGAACGTGACCGCGTCGAGGTCGAGCACGACCAGGTCGACACCCGCCGTGTCCCCGAGGTGCTCCAGCACGAGGGCGCGTAGGTGGGGCGAGGTCAGCATGTCGACCTCACCGCCGACCTCGATCACCACCCGGGTGCCGTCGCGATGGACGGCGAGGGTGATCTGGTCATCGCCCGCAGGCGGTGCGGGCTGGCGGTGTGTCTCGGACATTGTGGCTCACGTTAGGGCGCCGAGCCCCCGCGTGCCACCTGAAGCTCACTGCCGGGAGCCCGCGGTCAGACGTAGATCCGCTTCGGGGCCGCGCCCGCCATCGGTACGACGCGCTGCTCGAGCCGGGCCGCCGCGGACAGCAGCGCGGACTCGGCGCCGGGGCGACCCACCAACTGCACCCCGACCGGGCGGCCGCCGATCCGCACCGGGGCGACGACGGCGGGCAGCCCGGCGAGGTTCCACGCCTGCGTGAAGGGCGTCTGCCACGCCGAGCGCACGAGGGTGGCCCGGTAGCCCCGGCCCGCGAACGCGCCCGCGGCGACCGGCCGCCGTGCGGTGGCGGGCCCGACAAGAACGTCGTAGCCGCCCTCGTCGAACCACTCCAGCACCCGGTCGCGCCAGGCCGTCATCGTGGCCTCGCCGGGTGGCGCGAACCGTTGCACACGACGCCCGCGCCGGATCACCGTGGCCGTGCGGCGCTCGACGGCGGTGAGGTCGAGGCCGAGGGTCACCGCGTCGCAGGCCACCCCCGCCTGCCAGCGCCGGGTCCACGCCAGGCCCAGCGTGCGCGGGTAGGGCGGGTCGGCGAGCGTGACCGCGGCCCCGCCAGGCGCGGCGCGCAGCCGGGCGGCGGCGCCCACGGCGGCGGCACGGTGATCGGGATGCAGCCACGTGAACGGCAGCGGGGCGGACAGGGACAGCGCCACGTGCACGGGGCCCGGCGCGTCGACGGAGAACGGCTGCCCGGCGAGCACGCCCAGCATGAGCGCGGCGTCCTCGGCGGTGCGCGCCAGCGGGCCCACCGCCGTCATCCCGCACCAGTGCTCGTCGGCCCCGCCTGGCAGCGGGACGACGCCGCGGCCCGGCTTGGCGCCGACCAGCCCGCAGTACGCCGCCGGGATCCGGATCGAGCCGCCGCCGTCGGTGCCCAGCGCGAGCGCGGCCAGCCCCGCCGCCACGGCCGCGGCGCTGCCCCCGCTGGAGCCGCCGGGGTCCAGCGCCGGGTCGAGCGGGTTGCGGGTGGTGCCCAGCGCGGAGTGGGTGAAGCCCCAGATCGCGAGCTCGGGCATGCGTGTCTTGCCGAGCACGACCGCCCCCGCCGCGCGGAGGCGTTTGACCAGCTCGTCGTCGCGTCGGGCGGGATCGGTGGACGTGGCGGCGCTGCCGTGGCGCGTCCGGTAGCCCGCGACGTCGACGCAGTCCTTGATCGCCACCGGGACGCCTGCGAGGGGCAGGGCGAACCGGTCGGCGCGCCGGTCGACCGCGCCCGCCTCGGCGAGCACCCGTTCGGGGTAGTGCTCCTGGAAGGCGCCGAGATCGCCGTCGCGCTCGGCGATCCGCGCCAGGTGCGCCTTCGCGACGCCGACGGCGCTCGCGCGCCCGTCGCGCACGCGCGCCACGATCTCGGCCGCGGTGAGCGCGGTCAGGTCGGTGACGTCCATCCCCTTAGCGTGTCATCGACGGTCGCGGGACGGGGGCGGACATGCCGCAGCGCGCCCGTAGCGGATCTGCTACCGCGCGCCGAGGGCCTCGGGAACGTCGTCGGCCACGGTGAACAGCGACAGCAGGCCGGTGGCCTCCAGCGCGCGCCGCGCGATGCGCGAACCGGGCACGACCAGCAGCTGCCCGCCGTGCCGGTCGGCGGCGTCCTTCGCCTCGACGAGCGCGGCGAGCCCCGCCGAGCCGAGGAACGAGACCTCCGACAGATCGACGACGAGCTTCGGCACCGCCGACTGCTGCTCGGTGAGCCGCATGGCCAGCAGGGGCGCGGTCAGCGTGTCCAGCTCGCCGACGACGTGCAGCACCCGGACCGCGGTGCCGTGGTCGACGACGTCGAACCGGATGGCCTCCCCCAGGTCCGATCCGTCACCGGCACCGACGCTCGCGTCGGTGGGTGGTTCGGTGTTCATGCCTGCCCGCTCCTCGAGGGGGTCGTGGAATCGCGGCGCGGGGCCGCTGGGCGAACCCTACGGAAGCCCCCGACGCCTGCACAACACGGGCTTACCAGCCGTTAACGCCTAGTCTTCGTACGGCGAGTGCATCGGCCGGGAGGTGAGGTGTGAGCCCAGACCACGACGCGGTTCCCGGCGCGGTGCTCGTGGCCAGGGGGCTGCGACGGACGTTCGACGCGCAAACCGCTCCGGTCCGCGCGCTGCGCGGGGTCGACCTCGTGGTCGCGCACGGCGAGCTCGTCGCCCTCATGGGGCCGTCGGGATGCGGGAAGTCCACTCTGCTGCACGTGCTGGCCGGGCTCGAGCCTGCCGACGAGGGCAGCATCGAGATCGCGGGCGCGCGCCTCGACGGGCTCGGCGCCACCGGGCTGGCCCGCCTCCGGCGCCGCCACATCGGACTGGTGTTCCAGTTCTTCCACCTGATCGAGCACCTGACGGCGGTGGAGAACGTGGCCCTGGCCGCGCTCGTCGGGGGCGCGCGGCGGCAGGACGCGCTCGCGCGGGCCCGTGAGCTGCTCGACCGGCTCGGCATGCTGGAGCGGGCAGGCGAGCTGCCCGCGCGGCTGTCGGGCGGGCAGCGTCAGCGGGTGGCGATCGCCCGTGCGCTGGCCAACAGGCCGACTGTGCTCCTGGCCGACGAGCCGACCGGCGCTCTGGACTCAGCGGGCGCGGCCGAGGTGCTCGACCTCTTCCGGCAGTTGAACTCCCGTGGCCAAACGATCGTCGTGGTCACCCACAGCGCCGAGGTGGCGGCGGGCGCAAGCCGGGTCGTGCGGATGCGCGACGGCCGCGTCGAGACCCGGATACCCGCGTGAACCTGCTGTGGGGCCGCCGGGCGGCGCGGTCGCTGCTTGTGTCGGGGGTGATCGTCGGGCTGGGCATCGCATCGGTCGGCGTGTGCGTCGCGCTGCTGGGCGGCGGACCGCCGTTCCCGGTCGCGGTGGCGCTGTCGGTGCTGCCGGTCGTGGTCGGGGCGGTCGCCGCCACGACCGCGCGGGCGCGCCGGGCGGGCACCGCGGTCCTGGTGGCGGCGTCGGACTTCGCGGGCCTCGCCGTCGCCGTCGATCTCGGGTTGCTCCTCATGCTGCTGGCCTTCGGCAGGCTCCCCGTCGGCGCGCAGCTCGACCTGGTCAACCCTGCGTTGCTGGGCATGCTGCTCGTGGCGACCTGCGCGGGACCGCTGGGCAGGCGGATCGCGCGGAGCACCCGGTCGGCGTTGGCGGGCGTTCGGCGCTCGCCCGACGAGCTCCTCGCCGACGTGGGCGACCGGGCGCGGCGCACCGAGCCGGTGGCCGAGCTGCTGCGTCCGCTGGCCGAGTCGATGCGCCGGGACTGGCGGCTGTCGAGCGTGCGGATCTGGACGGGCCCGCAGGGCAGGCTCGACGACGGCGACCTGGAATGCGCGACGATCGTGCCCGCCCCGCTCGACGGCGCACCGCCGCCGATACCGCTCACGGCGGCCGAGCGCGGCCTGCTCGCCCGCGTCGGCGTCGCCGGGCCCGGATGGCTGCGGATGTGGCTGCCCCGGCTGGTGCCCGACGCGCCCCACCCGCCTCAGATGCGCTTCGCGCCCGCCGTCGACGGCAGCAGGGTGCTGGCGCTGCTGGTGATCGAACGGGCCGCGGACGCCGCCGCGTTCACCGGGGCCGACGAGCGGGCGCTGGCCGCCGTCGCGGGCAGGCTCGCGATCGAGCTGCGCAGCCGGGCCCTCGACGAGGCGCTCCAGGCCACCCTCGTGGACCTGCGGGAGAGCAACGCCGAGCTGCAGGCGTCGCGGGCCCGGATCGTGGCGGCGGCGACCGAAGAGCGGCGGCGGATCGAGCGCGACCTGCACGACGGCGCCCAGCAGCACCTCGTGGCGCTCGCGGTCGGGCTGCGGCTCCTGCGCGACGGCCTGCCGCCCGACTCGCCCGACCTCGAGCTGCTCGACGAGCTGGACGGCGGCGCGCGGCAGGCCGTCGCCGAGCTCCGCAACCTCGCGCACGGCATCTACCCGCCGCTGCTGCGCGACGCCGGACTGGGCGCGGCGCTGCGGGCGGTGGCGGACCGCAGCCCGGTCGCGGTGACGGTCATCGACGACCGGCCAGAGCGCACAGCCCAAGGGCAGGAGGCCGTCGAAGTCGCCGTGTACTTCTGCTGCCTTGAGGCGCTGCAGAACGTGGCCAAGCACGCCTCCGAGGCACGGGTCACGATCCGGCTCGCGGCGGTGGACGGTGATCTCGCCTTCACCGTCGCCGACGATGGGCCCGGCTTCGACCCGGCAACCGTCGCGCGCGGCGCGGGCCTGCAGAACATGGCCGACCGGCTCGGCGCCGTCGGCGGCACCCTGTCGATCCGGTCGACGCCAGGGGCAGGCACCGCGATCGGCGGCCGCGTGCCGGTCGCCGCCTCGGCCGCCGCGCGGGTGGGCTGAGCGGTGGCGCGCGGGGTCGTGAGCGGAAAGGAGTGCTCTGACACTCGTTTCCGCTCACGAGGCTCTGCCGCATGGGGGGCCGTGCGCGCTGTCGCCGCCGCCGAACGCCGCACCGGGCTGCGCGCGCTCTTGCTGTTCGGGGTGCTGTTCGGGCTGGTCGCGGGCCTGGTGCTGGGCACGGCGGCGCTCGGCGAGCGCACGGCAGGCGCATACGACCGCCTCGCCGACGCCGTCGGCCTCGACGACGTACGGCTGCAGGTGCCCGTCGACCAGCCGGGGCTCGCCGCGGCCGTGCAGACGCTGCCGCACGTGCGCCGAGCGTGGCTGACCGACCAGTGGGTCGTGCGCATCGAGGGCGCGGCGCTGCGCTTCGCCTCCCTCGGCGCGGGCGCGGACCAGCCCCCCGACCTGGTGCACCCGGTGCTCGTGGCGGGCCGGGCTCCCGCACCGGACGCCGCCGACGAGATCATGATCAGCGAGCCGCTGGCCGAGGCGAGCGACCTGCGCGTCGGCACGGCCGTGACCCTGCGCATCCTCACGGTCGACCAGATCGCCCGCCTCGGCTCGGGCGTCGGCGACCCCCAGGGCCCGGTCCTGCGGATGTGGGTGGTCGGGATCGCGCGGATGCCCGGGTGGGGCGGTCCGCTTTCGGACGTGCTGGCCGGCCCGGCGTTCGCCCGCCGCTACGCGGACACCGCGTCGAGCCATCCCGCCTTCGTCCGCCTCGACGACACGCCGGGAGCGGCCGACGCGTTCGCACAGGCCTATGCGGACGCGGCCGCCGCGGCGCCGCCGTCGGTGCTGGCCGCGTACCTGCCGCCACAGGTGTTCCGCCCACGGGCGGACGGCGACCCGGCCGCGCGGGCGGCCGAGCGCACCCTCGTCGTCGGGTTGACGATCTTCGCCGCGGTGCTCGCCGCGGGGGGTCTGCTGGTCGTCGGGCAAGGACTGCTGCGCCACCACGCCGCGCATCGGTCGTCGCAGACGGTGGAACGGGCGCTGGGGCTGACGCCGGGGGAGCGGGTGACAGCCCGGCTGGGCGCCGCCGGGCCTGCCGCCGTCGTCGCGGCGGTGCTCGCGGGCGCGCTGGGGATGGCGGCCGGGACGCTGCAGCCGCTGGGCAGCCAGGCCCGGTTCGAGCCGGAGCCGGGGTATCGGGCGCCGTGGGACGTGGCCCTCGGCGGGGCGGCCGCGACCGCGCTCGCCTTCCTGGCGCTGGTGGCGGTGGCGGCAACGCTCGCGGGCCGCAGCAGCGGGCGTGCGGCGGGCCCGGTTCGCGCGCGGGGGGCGGCGTGGACGGGGCTGGGGCCGGAGGCGCTCGTCGGGCTGCGCCTTGCCGTGCGCGCCCACGGGCGGGAGGTGGCGCTGTCGGCAGGGGCCGCCGTGGCCGTGGCGGGCATCGTCGCGGCGCTGGCGTTCGGGTCCGGCATCGCGCTGCTGCTGTCGGATCCCGTGCGGTACGGGCAGGGCGCCGACCTCACCGTCGAGGACGCCGAGGAGGCCGACGTCGCCAAGCTCGTCGTCGACCGCAGGGTGGCGGCGGTGGCCGTCACGCGCTCGGTCGCGGCCACGCTCGCCGACGGCGCCGTGCTGCCGGTGCAGGCGAGCACGCCGCGCAAGGGCGTGGTGCCCGCGGGCCTGGTCAGCGGGCGGCTGCCCGACAGCCCGACCGAGATCGCGCTCAGCCCGCGCGTCGCGGCCCGGCGCGGCCTGAACGTCGGCGACACCGTCGCCGTGGTCAACCGCAACGGCAGGCCGCTCGTGCTGACGGTCACCGGCACCGTCGCCGTCGTGGACGACGGCGGCCACCTCGGGACCAGCAACGTCGTCACCGACGCCGCGTTGGGCGGGCTCGCGCGCACGACGCCGATCGTGCGGGCCGAGGTCGTCGCCGCGCCAGGACAGGCGGGGAGGCTCGCCGCCGAGCTGGGCCGCAGCCTGGGGATCCTGCCCCGCGAGACCCCGCCCGAGGTGCGCAACCTCGCCGACCTCGCTCGGCTGCCCGAACTCCTCGCGGCGGCGCTGGCCCTCGTCGCGGGTGCGGCGATGGCGCACACCCTCATCACCGCGGCGCGCCGCCACACCAGGGAGATGGCCGTGCTCGCCGCGATCGGCGCGACGCCCGCGCAGATACGGGGCACGCTCGCGGTGCTCGGCGGCGCGATCGTCGCGCCCGCCTTGGTGCTCGGGGTGCCCGTCGGGCTCGCCGCCGCCCGCCTGTTGTGGTGGCAGGTCGCGACGTCGATCGGGGTGGGCGGTGATCTTGCGGCACCGGTCGCGCTGTTGATCGGCACGGTGTCCGGGGTTTTCGTCCTTGCCCTGCTGCTTGCACTGGCGCCGGGTTTGCGGGCGACGCGGGAATCGACGGCGATGCGGCTGGGCGGCTAACCCGTCTCTAACCGGAGAGCCGGGCCCACAGCTCGCGCAAGGCGGGGCCGTGCAGCTCCTCCTTGTGCAGATAGCCCGCCACGCCGGGCTCGTCGAGCGTGATCGAGAGGTCCTCGCGGGCGTAGGAGGAGCAGAGCACGACGACGCTCGCGGGGATCTCGGCGTGGATCCGGCCCGCCGCGGCGATGCCGTCGATGCCGGGCAGGCGCACGTCCATGAGCACGAGATCGGGCCGCAGCTCCGCGGCGGCGCGCACGCCGTCCTCGCCGGTCTCGGCCTCCCCGACGAGCAGGAAGTCCGGCATCCGGCGCAGCACCGCCGACGCGGCCGCCCGGAAGGGACGCTGGTCGTCGACGACCAGCACACGCACGGGCGTTGGCTGCATGGCGTCGAGTGTGCCTGCTGACGGCCGACCCGGCAGAGGGGGCAGCCACCCGATGGGGGTGTGGCTATCCCCACCCGTGATCCGCAAGGTGCCGACCTCGGATCGACGGCCCGGCGGCGCCAAGGTTCTCGTCGTAACCCGGGGAAGCCCGGCCCGTTCCGAGAAGGACACCCGCCATGTCAGCTCACCCGAGCCTGCCGCCCACGCCGTTCCCCGATGCGCTCCTTGCCTATCCGCGGCCGCGGGCCGAGAAGGTGCTGGTCCAGGGGTACCGCCCGCGGCCTGCCGATCCCGACCGGCCCGTGCTCAGGCTCCGTGTCAGTGTCCCCGTCAGTGTCCCCGTCAGTGGTCCTGCAAGTACACGAGCACCGCGCTGACCCGGCGGTTGAGGTCGCGTTCCTCGGAGAGCCCGAGCTTCGCGAAGATCGAGTTGGTGTGCTTCTCGATCGCCCGCTCGGACAGCACCAGCTGGGCCGCGATCGAGGCGTTCGCCTTGCCCTGCGCCATCTCCCCCAGCACCTCCAGCTCGCGTGGGGTCAGCGCGTCCAGCCGCGACGGGCGGGCCTTGTTCGCCGCCACCAGCCCCTCGACCACCGTCGGGTCGATCACCGACCCACCCGCGGCGACCCGGCGGATCGCGTCGGCCAGCTCGTCGCCGTCGGCGACCCGTTCCTTGAGCAGGTAGCCCCGCCGCGCGCTGCCGTCGGCCAGCAACGACAGCGCGTAGGCGGCCTCGGCGAACTGGCTCAGCAGCACGACGCCGGTGTTCGGGTGCCTGGCGGCGATCGCGAGGCCCTCGTCGGTGTGGTTCGGCGGCATGCGGATGTCGGTGACGACCACGTCGGGCCCGTGCTCGTCGATGAGCGCGAGGCAGCTCGGGAGGTCCGAGGCCGCGCCGACGAGCCGCAGGTCGGGCGCGGAGTCGATCAGGCGGGCGAGCCCGTGCCGCAACAGTGCGTTGTCCTCGGCGAGAACGACCGTGATCGGCACCCCGACAGCGTACGTATCCTTCTCGACGTGACGTCGGGGTCCCTTCCGTTCCTGCACGGTGACCGGTCCGTGGTGCGCGTGCTGTTGGAGCGGCGGGCCGCGGGCACCACGCCCGACGCCCGGCTCGACGAGCACCGCGTCGCGCTCGTGATCGGCGGCGGCGGCATGCGCGGCGCCTACGTCGCGGGCATGCTGCACGCGCTGGAGCGGGCCGGGCTGCGCGCGGCCTTCGACGAGGTGTACGGCTCGTCGTCGGGCGCGATCAGCGCGGCGGCCTTCCTCACCGACGCGGCCGCGGCCTGCGCGGCGTGCTACTCCGAGGACCTGTGCACCCGCGCGTTCATCGACATGCGGCGGCTCCGCTCCGGCCGTCCGGTGGTGAACCTGTCGCTGCTGCTCGACGAGGTCCTCGGCCACCGCAAGCCGCTGGACTGGGAGAAGCTCGGGAGCACGCCCGCGTCGATGCACCTCGTGGCCACCGACACGGCCGACCTCACCGCCCACACGCTCACCGGCATGACGTCGGTCGCCGACTGGCGGGTGGCGCTGCAGGCGAGCGCGTCGATCCCGCTTCTCGCCGGGCCGCCGGTCGCGTGGGACGGGCGGCGCTGGGTGGACGGATCGGTGGGCGAGCCGCTGGCCATCGAACGCGCGCTGCGCGGCGGGGCCACGCACGTGCTGGTCATGCTCTGCCGCGGGGCGGCCGACCTGCACCACGACGCCGACGCGCGGCTGTCGCTGTGGGCGCGCACCCTCGACCGGATGGTGCCGGGGCTGGGCACGGTCGCACAGGGCTCCCGCCGCTACGGCCTCGACCTGCGGCTGGTCGTCGAGGGCTCGTTGCTCGGCGGGCACCTGTGCGCGATCGGGCCGTCCCGATCGGCGGGCGTGGGCGCGCTCTGCGTCGAGCAGGGGCCCATCGCCGAGGCGGTGCGGATCGGCCACGAGTCCGCCACCGCCGCGCTGGAGGCGGTCGCCGCGGAGCTCGACCCGGCGTGAGGCCCCGACCGACCGATCCGGCCTAGAGTCGGCGCATGCCTCTCTCGGAGCGGCCGCGCGCGGCCGTCGTCGTCACCGGCAGCGAGCTGCTCTCGGGCGCGATCGCCGACCGCAACGGCCCGTTCGTCGCCCGCGAGTTGGGGCGGCTCGGGTTCGAGGTGGCGCACGTCACGATCGTCGGGGACCGGCCGGAGGATCTTGCGGCGGCGCTGCGGTTCGCGGCCGACGCGGGCGCTGCGCTGATCGTCACCTCCGGCGGACTGGGGCCGACGGCCGACGACCTCACCGCCGAGGTCGTCGCCGCCTTCGCCGGGGCGCCGCTGGAGCTGGACGAGACCATGCGCGCGCACATCGCCGCGATCCTGGCCGGGTGGGCGGCGCGCAACGGGTTCGCGGGGCCCGCGCTGGAGGCGGCCAACCGCAAGCAGGCGATGGTGCCGCGGGGCGCGGTCGCGCTGGCGCCGGTGGGCACCGCGCCGGGGCTCGTCGTGCAACGGCCGGGCGGGCCGCTGGTGCTCGTGCTGCCGGGCCCGCCGCGGGAGCTCACGGCGATGTGGCCCGCCGCGCTCGCCTCCCCGCCGACCGCCGCGCTGCTGGCCTCCACGCCCGCCGCGAACGTTCGCGAGCTGCGCTACTACGGCCTTCCCGAGTCGGAGATCGCCGCCACGCTGCGCGAGCTCGACCAGTCCGGCGTCGAGGTGACGACCTGCTTGCGCCGTTCCGAGCTGGAGGTCGAGATCCGGTCGCAGCCCGGCCACGAGGACGTTGCGGCGAAGCTGCACGCCGAGCTCGCGACCCGGCACGCGAAGCACCTGATCAGCGCGGACGGCACGACGACCGACGAGCTGGTCGCGACCGGGCTGCTGGCGCGCGGGTGGACGGTCGCGACGGGGGAGTCGTGCACCGGCGGGATGCTGGCGTCGCGCCTCGTGGACCGGCCGGGGTCGAGCGCGTACGTGGCGGGCGGCGTCGTCGCGTACGCCAACGCGGCCAAGACCGCCCTCCTCGACGTGTCCGCGGAGATGATCGCGACGCACGGCGCGGTGTCGCCGGAGGTGGCGCGGGCGCTCGCGGACGGGGCGCGGGCGCGGTTCGGCGCCGATGTCGGCGTCGGGATCACCGGTGTCGCCGGGCCGGACGGTGGCACCGCGGCCAAGCCGGTCGGCTACGTCTGCCTGTGCGTGACGACCGGCGACGGCCGCGTGCTCGCCCGCGACCGCGTCCTCCCCGGGCAGCGCTCCGACGTGCGGGAGCGCTCGACGGACGCGGGCATGCACCTCCTGTGGCGCGCCACCCAGCTCGCGCCCGTCCGGACCTGACCCCGCGCCTACCCACCCGCCGCAGCAACGCCCCCGGTCGGCACGCCGGGCGCTGCGGTTCGGCCGCACCGGCGTTGTGGTGCTCGCACCGGCATTGGTGTGCTCGCACCGGTGTCCGGGCGCCTGCGCGGGGGCGGCTTCGCCGGTGTGGGCGCGGCTTCGCCGGTGCGGTGGGCGCTCGGCGGCGCTCGGCGGGTGGTGGCCGTCGGCCGCGACCCCTGCCACGATGGGGGGCTCGACGGGGGAGGACGCGTGACGGACGGACGGCGGTTCGGCGACGGGATGGCGGCGGGCCCGGACCTGGAGGGCGCGGCCGAGGTCGCGGTCGGCCAGGCCCTCGCCCCGCTCGAGGGCGCCCGGCCGGACCTGCTGTGCGTGTTCGTCGCCCCCGGCGCAGGCCACGACCCGGAGCAATCGGCCGCGGCGGGGCGGCGGGCCATGGAGTTCGGCGACGCCCGCGTGGCGATCGGCGCCACCGCCAGCGGCGTGATCGGCGACGGCCACGGGCGTGAGCACGGCCCCGCCGTCGCGGCCTGGGCGGCCGTGCTGCCCGGCGCGCGGATCACCCCGTACCGGCTGGAGGTCACCCGCGTCGGCGACAGCCTGCACATCGGCGGCCTGCCCCAACCCGCGTCGGACGACCGGGTCGCGGCCATGCTCGTCGACCCCTACACGTTCCCCATCGGCCCCTTCCTGGAGCGCGGCAACACGGCCGCCCCGGGGTTTCCGCTGGTCGGCGGCCTGGCCGGGGCCGCGGGCGGGGCCGGGGCGAACCGCCTGTTCTGCGACGGCGAGGTGCTCGAGGGCGGCGGCGTCGGCGTCGTGCTCGGCGGCGGGGACACCGCGGTCGGGGCGCGCGCTGTCGTCAGCCAGGGCTGTCGGCCCATCGGGCCCACCATGATCGTCACGCGGGCGGAGCGCAACCTGCTCCTTGAGCTGGCGGGCACGCCCGCCTACACCCGGCTGGTGGACATCGTCTCGGCGCTCCCGCCCGACGAGCAGGAGCTGGCCACCCGCGGGCTGCACCTCGGCGTCGCGATCGACGAGTACGCCGACGAGCACGGCCGCGGCGACTTCCTCATCCGCGGGGTCGTTGGCGCCGACCCGGACTCCGGAGCGGTGGCCGTCGGCGAGGTCGTCGAGGTCGGGCAGACCGTGCGCTTCCAGGTGCGCGACGCCGCGGGCGCCGGCGAGGACCTCACCGAGCTGCTCGACGGCGCCGCCCACCCGGCCCGCGGCGCGCTGCTGTTCTCGTGCAACGGGCGCGGCACCACGATGTTCCCCGACGCCGACCACGACGTCCGCGCGGTGAAGGCCGCGCTCGGCGCCGCGAACAACCTGGCGGTGGCGGGCTTCTTCGCGGCGGGCGAGATCGGGCCGGTCGGTGGCCGCAACCACCTGCACGGCTTCACCGCCTCGGTGCTCGCCTTCAGCTGAACCGCAGCCGCGTCACCCGCCCGTCGACGATGTCGGCCGCGATCCGGCCACGGCCCCCTGGCAGCCGGACGTCCCACACCGCGTGGTCGCGGGTGAGCTGCTTGCGGGTGAGGTCCATGGCGGCGCTGCGGCACAGCTCGGCCACGTCGGCGGGCGCGTTGCCCCCGTCCGCCTGGAACGGACCGGAAACGGCCAGCTCCACGTCCGGCGCGAGGTGGCCGAGCACCGCGTCGATGTCCTTGGCCCGCCAGGCGCGTTCGAAGGCCAGCGTCGTGAGGAACTCCTCGGCCTGCCGCTCACCCTGCTCCATGAGCGCGCGCAGGAACCGGGCGTCGCGGTTGAGCTTGGACGTCGGCCCGAGCAGCCGCGACGACGCCGGGCGCGCGAACTCCAGCACCCGCACCGTGATCTGCCGGTACGGGCTGTCGACCAGCTTTCCGTCGGCCAGCAGCCGGTCGATCACCTCGATGCCGTGCAGCTCCTGGTAGAGCGACAGGTTGCCCGCGAGCTCGTTGCGGCGGTCGGTGATATCCAAGATCGTCTTGGGCTCATCGGCGCGCGCCGTCGGGTTGATCTGGATCACCCACAGCTCGTCGGGCGAGGCGTCGAGCAGCTCGTGCACGGGCGGGTTCTGGGAGAACAGGCCGTCCCAGAAGGTGCCGCCGTCGGTGTGCACGGCCGGGAAGACGTTCGGGATCGCGGCCGACGCCAGGATCATGTCCGCGGTGATCTGCTCGCGACGGCTGTGGAACGCCCTGAACCGGCCGGACAGGACGTCGACGGCGCCCACGACGAGCAGCGGCCCGTCGGGGTCTGCGGTGATGGCGTCGAAGTCGACCCGGTGCTTCAGCAGGTCGCGGAACTGGCCGAGCCCGTCGACGGGGAGGTCATAGGGGCTCACCGACGGCAGCCAACCCGCGCTCTGCAGGGTGGCCGCCCACATCATCCAGGCGTTGGCGGCCACGTCCATCGGGGTGGACGCGGCGTTGTCCGCCCAGAAGCCGTCGAGCAGGGCCCTGGCCTTGTGGCGGTCGCCGTCGCGCAGCGCGGTCCAGGCCAGCAGGGCGCACACCGCCCCGCCCGAGGTACCGCTGATCCCGACCACGTCGTACTCGTCGATCTCCGGTCCGTCGAGGAGGCGTCGGAGCACACCGGCGGTGAACGCCGTGTGGCTGCCACCGCCCTGGCACGCGATGGCAACCCGGCGGCGCCCGGTTGTCGGCTCGGACGTCGGCTCGGACGTCATCCGAGCAGCCGGGCCTTCTGCTGGGCGAACTCGGCGTCGGTGAGCAGACCCGCGTCCCGCAGCTCGCCGAGCTTGGTGAGCTGCGCAAACAGGTTGTCGACCGACGGTGCCGCCTGCGCGGGCGCGGCCGCCTCGGCGCGCAGCGCGTCGGCGACCTGGGTCTCCACCTCGGCCTGCATGCGCACCTGCCGCAGCTCCTCCTGCGCCGCGGTGGCCTGCCGGTCCCGATGGGCGGCGGCCTCCTGCGCTGCGCCGACCCGCCCCGCCACCGCCGAGGCCGTGCCCGCCACGACGGCGGTGCGGGCCATGGTGCCCAGCAGCCCGGGACCGCCGCGCCCGCGACCGAATCCGCGTCTCATACCCGGCTCTCTTCCTGCGCGGCCAACGCCCCGGCGACGACAACGGGCAGCACGCGGTCGTACGCGAGCACGCTGCCGCCGTGGGCGCGCACAGCCTCGGCGAAGCCGCTCGCCCACAGGTTCTCCCAGACCAGCACGAGCGTGGTGGTGTCGTCCTGGAGGGACTCGGCGATCGCCAGGAGGTCGTCGTGGCTCAGCAGCTCCAGCACGTCGCCGTCGACCTCGTCGAACGCCGACGTCTCGTCGGCGAGCTCACCCTCGGTGATGGTGCCGTCGGCGGCCTTGTGGATGACGGCCGCGTCCAGGAGGCGCACGGTCTTCGCCGCGACCAGGTCGGCGATCGGGGTGGCCACGGCGGCGCCGAGCACAGCGCCGGGGAAGGTGATGGCCACCCACTCGACCGGGCCGACCGGTGGGGACGTCATGTGCGCTCCTCGAGGCGTCGTAGCGCAGCGCCGTCCGGTCGATGCGTCGGAGGGGACCGCGTCAGGGCCGGACGGCGCTGTCGATGCCGAGCATCCGGGGACGGGCCCTCCGCGGGCATCACCCGCGGTGGGGGAGATCTCCCGCTCCTAGAGCTGGACGCCGCGGGTGAGCGCGCCGTCGACCACCACGTTCGTGCCGGTGATGAACGACGCCCGCGGGCTCGCCAGCATCGTGACCGCGTAGGCGATCTCCTCCGGGTTCGCCATCCGGCCAGTCGGGTTGAGGGCCAGTGAGTCGGCGAACAGGTCCGGATTGCCCGCCTCGATCCCGGCCCAGATGCCGCCGGGGAAGTAGGTGTTGCCCGGCGAGACCACGTTCGCCCGCACGCCCGACGCGGCGAGCTGGAAGGCGATCCCCTGCACGTAGTGGACGACGGCGGCCTTCATGGTGCCGTACGCGTCCTTGGCGAAGTCGATCTCGCGGCCGGACACCGACGAGATCGCGACGATCGCGCCCTTGGTCGCCGTGAGGTGCGGGAGCGCGGCCTCGCACAGCCGGACCGTGTGCATGAGGTCGACCTGGAAGCTCGCCTCCCAGTTCTCCTCGGTCGGGCCGACGGCGAGCGCCGACACGTTGGCCACGGCGACGTCGATCCGGCCGAGCTGCTCGGCCGACGCGCGCACCCAGCCTTCGAGGGCGGCCTTGTCGGCGACGTCGAGCGCGGTGCCGACGACCGTGTGCCCGGCCGCGGTCAGCTCCTTCGCGGCCGTCTCCACATCGGACGCCG
Source organism: uncultured Actinomycetota bacterium (assembly GCA_963736375.1). Lineage (GTDB taxonomy): Bacteria > Actinomycetota > Actinomycetes > Mycobacteriales > Pseudonocardiaceae > Pseudonocardia. Next base: position 26,918 of record CAVTOL010000029.1, on the reverse strand, counting down.
TACGGGCGCAGAACGCGACGGTGGCGCCCTCCGCGGCGAGCGCCTCGACGCACGCCCGCCCGATGCCCTTCGTGCCGCCGGTGACGAGCGCGACCTTGCCGTCGAGCTGGAGATCCATCTAGAGCAGTCCTTTCGCGACCGAGCGCAGGTGGGCGTGCATCCCGCCGTAGGCATCGGCGGGGGGCAGGAAGGCCTTGTCGAGCAGCGTGACGGCCGAGTAGTTGGCGTCGACGACGTTGGCCAGCGGCGAGCGGCTGATCTGGGTGAGCAGCTGGTAGGCGTCGAGCCGGTCGAGCGCGTACAGCTCGCCGAGCCAGGTGATCATGCCGACCTGGCTGGCCCTCCAGGCATCCTCCAGCGGCCGGGAGGACCCGACGACGGCGATCTCGTCGTCGTGCTCCAGCCGCGGCCACATCGGTGCGCCACCCTTGATCAGGTCGACGACCAGGGTGACGTCCATCGCGCCCTCGACGGCCGTGCCGCAGCTTTCGCCCTCGCCCTGCCGGTAATGCCCGTCGCCGACCGAGAAGAGTGCGCCGGGCACGTTGACGCCCAGGTAGCAGGTGGTGCCCGCGCGCATCTCCGGGGTGTCCATGTTGCCGCCGAACATGTCGGGCACGAGGCTCGTGCGCACCTCGCGGCCAGCAGGGGCGACACCGACCGTGCCGAGCATCGGCGCGATCGGCAGGTCCAGGCCGAGGTTGGCGGCCTCGTAGCGCACGGTGCCCGCGGCGCGATCGAGCTGGTAGATCCAGGTGCGCTCGGGCAGCGGCTCCTGCAGCAGCGCGGTGCGGTCGGTGCCGGTGAGCGCGCCGAAGAACGGGATCGTGGTCGACGCCGCCCAGTCGCGGGCCGGTTGCAGGTCGGCGATATGGATGGCCAGGGTGTCGCCGGGCTCGGCGCCCTCCACGTAGAACGGCCCGGTCTGCGGGTTGACCTCGGTCATCACCAGCACCTCGGAGGGCCGGTCGGTGGTGCGCTGCAGCCGTCCGGAGAAGGCGTCCTCCGTCCAGAGCCGCAGCGCGGTGCCCGGCGTGATGCGATGTGTCGGCGCTACCCCGCCGAACGTCCAGGCGAACTGGTCCGGCGTCGGCCGGTACTCCACGACGTCCACCCGGGAAACGTAGCTGTGAGCGGAAACGAGTGCCAGAGCACTCGTTTCCGCTCACGACAGCTCTTGGCCCACGGTTTCGGGCAGGCCGAGCAGCGCCAGCACCGCGATGCCGTACGCCGCCGCGGCGAACGCGACGGCGCCGCCAACACCCAGTGTCTGCGCCGCGAACCCGATGCCAGCAGGGAAGAGCGCGCCCACCCCGCGGCCGAAGTTGTAGGTGAAGCCCTGTCCGGTGCCCCGCACGTGCGCCGGGTACAGCTCGGCGAGGTAGGAGCCGAAGCCCGAGAAGATCGCCGACGCGCAGAAGCCCAGCGGGAAGCCGAGGAACAGGATCGCGGTGTTGGCGCCGGTCGGGATGGCCGTGTAACCGACGATCAGCACCGCCGACAGCACGGAGAACAGCACGAACGTCTTCTTGCGGCCCAGCCGGTCGGTGACGTACCCACCCGCGACGTAGCCCACGAACGCTCCGGCGATGACGAAGAACAGGTAGCTCCCGGTGCCGATCACCGAGAGGCCGCGCGCGGTCTTGAGGTACGTCGGCAGCCAGGTGAACAGCCCGTAGTAGCCGCCCTGGACGCCGGTGGCCAACAGCGACGCGAACAGCGTCGTGCGCAGCAGCGGGCCGCGGAAGATCGCGCGGAACGAGCCGCGGTCGGTGCTCTCCTTGCGGCGGGCCTCGGCCTCGGGCGCGTCCTTGACCGCCCAGCGCACGTAGAGCACGAGCACGGCGGGCAGCGCACCCGTCCAGAACAGCACCCGCCACCCCAGCTCGGGCCCGACCAGTTGGAACACGACCGTGTACACGATCACGGAGAGCGCCCAGCCCACCGCCCAGGCGCTCTGCACCCACGCGAGCGTCCGCCCCCGGTGCTCGGGGCGGCAGTATTCCGCGACCAGCACCGCGCCCGCCGCCCACTCGCCGCCGAAGCCGAGACCCTGTAGCGCGCGGAACACCAGCAGCATCTCGTAGCTGGTGGCGAAACCGCAGGCCACGGTGAACACGGCGTACGTGATGACCGTGACGAGCAACATGCGCACCCGGCCGAAGCGGTCGGCCAGCACGCCCGCTAGCGCGCCGCCGATCGCCGACACAACGAGCGTGGTCGTGGCCAGGAGGCCCGCCTGGCCGGTCGTGAGCCCGAACGCCGCGCTGATCGCGGCCAATGCGAGCGGGAGGATCTGGTAGTCGTAGGAGTCCAGGGCGTAGCCGCCGAACGCTCCGACGAACGCACGGCGCCCCTGCGCGCCGAGCGTGCGGAACCAGGCGAATGCGCCGGTTGACGGGGTCTCGGTCGGTGTCGTGCTCACGCGCACCTCTCAGGAGTCGATGTGAGGCGCGACGATACAGATTGCTCAACAATCCCTCAACAGGAAGGTTGAGCAGTGGTGGCCGGTGTCCGGCGTCACGATTTCATAAGCAATGCATAGGATATGGACAGCGTTACCCGGGGTACCTGTCGTTGACTGAGTGGGACAGCTCAGGCGGGGGAGAGGACGTGATGGGCATGGCGAGCGTGACGACCTCGCTGACGGCCCCGGCGATCGAGATCCCCACGCCGCGCCGCGCCCACCTCCGTCGGCACCCGACGGTCGCCCAGCTCGGCCGCTACGCGCTCGTCGGCGGCTTGGGCACCGGTCTCAACGTTGCGCTGTTCCTGGTCGCCAGGCTCTGGCTCTCCGCAGTGCCCGCGAACGTCGTCGCAGTTGTGCTCTGCACGCTCCTCACCACCGAAGCCAACCGCCGCTTCACCTTCCACGTCCGGCGCGGCCATCGCTGGCGCACGGTCATGCAGAACGTCGCCACGATGGTCTTCTACGCGTTCTACGGGTCGGCCGTGCTCCTGCTGCTGAGCGCCGTCGTGGACCGCCCGACCGCGCTGATGGAGTCGGCCGCCGTCACCGTGGCGAGCGTGCTCGGCGGGCTGGCCCGCTTCAGCCTGATGCGGCTATGGGAGTTCGCACCCGCGCAGCCCGAGGCTCTGGGGCGCACTCTGACGGCGTAGCGGACGGCCCGCGAAATGGCGTCCGGCGCATCCCGTCTGCCGTTCGCGGCTCGTGGGCGGCCGAACGGCGCCCGGGCGGCGATGATGGTGGGCGATGCCGCGCTCCCCCTTGCCCCGGCGTCGGTCGCGCTCGGTCGTGGTCCGTCGCACTGCCCGCCTGCCCTTGGACAGGCGGTCACGCCCGCTCGTCACCCGTTATGGCCCGGTGGCGGCGCACCAGCCCGTGCCGGTCGTCGCGCAGGCGCCCGGGGTGCGGTTGCCCGCGCAGCGCTCGGCGCCGCCGATCACCGATCGGCCCGCCCCCGCGCCCGACGACACGGCCGCCTGGTCGCCCCCGGCGGCCCCGGAGCCCCCCACGACGGTCTTCAGCCCCGAGGGCCTGGTCGCGTGGGCCCTCGCGCCGGACGACGGGCCCCCCACGACCGTCCTGTACCCCGGGCCACCCGCCGCGTGGTCGCCCGGCGCGGACGTGGCCGTCGAGTCGACGGGCGGGCGGGCGTCCGCGACCGGTGCCCACCGCGTGTCGGGACCACGATTCCCGGCGCCGCGCCTGCGCTTCCGACGGCGGCGCCCCCCGGTCGAAGGGCCGGATCCCGGAGTGGCCGTCCCGCGGCCGGGCGGCGGGCGGCGGATCGCAGGCCTACGGCTCGCGGCCCGCGCGAACGGGGTCGTCATCCCGGCCCCGCGCCGTTTCCGGCTGGGCCGCCGCCCTGCGGTGCCGCTCGTGGTCGCGCTGGTGGTCGGCATCGGCTTGGCGCTGCTCGCCGTCCTACCGACGCGTCCCCAAACCGGCGCACCGCCCGCCCAGGCCGCGCTCGTCGCGCCGGGGCAGGTCACCGGTCTGGCCCTCGGCGACGACCGCCTGCCCGACTGCACACCCGTCGTCGCGACCCTGAGCCCGCGGCAGAAGCTCGCGCAACGGCTCATGGTCGGCGTGGTGGCCACCGACCCCGCGGCGACCGCACGGCTCGTGCACGAGATGCAGGTCGGCGGGATCTTCATCGGCGGCACCGCGACCCGGCTGCTGACCGACCAGGCGCTGCGCGGTGTCCAGGCGGCTTCGCGGCTGCCGCTCGCCGTGGCCGTCGACGACGAGGGCGGCCGTGTTCAGCGCATCGACGCCCTCGACGGCGACCTGCCCAGCGCCCGCACCCTCGCCTCGACGGTCGGCCCTGCCAACGTGCAGCAGATCGCCCGCAACCGGGGCAGGCAGCTCGCCGCGAGCGGGATCACCATGAACTTCGCTCCGGACGTCGACGTGAGCGACCAGGCCAACACCGCGGTCATCGGCGACCGGTCGTTCTCGCCCGACGCCGACACCGTCACCGGCTACGCCGCCGCCTACGCGCAGGGCGAGCACGAGGCGGGCATCTTCACCGTGCTCAAGCACTTCCCCGGGCACGGCCACGCCGACGGCGACTCACACCGCAGCCGCGTCACCACCCCGCCGCTCGACCAGCTGAAGACCGATGACCTCACGCCCTACGCCGGGCTGCTCCGCCCCGGCGGACCGCTGGCCGACCCCGCGCAGACCGGGGTGATGGTCGGCCACCTCGACGTGCCCGGCCTCACCGCCGACCTGCCCGCTTCCCTCACCCCCGCGACCTACCGGCTCCTGCGCGACACCTACCAGTTCGACGGCCTCACGATCACCGACGACCTCGGGGCGATGAAGGCCATCTCCGACGAGCTGGCGCTGCCCGAGGCCGTGCAGCGGGCGCTCGGCGCGGGTGCGGACATGGCGCTGTGGACCAGCAATGATCCCGTCACCCCGGTCCTCGACGGCCTGGAGCGCGGCCTCGCCTCCGGCGCTCTCGACCCGAAGGCCAACGACGCCGCCGTCGAACGGGTGCTCGCCGCGAAAGGCGTGTGCACCCGCCGCTGAGGGGCCGCGACACTGCAGCAATGTGACATTGCTGCGATCCGGCGCCGTCAACCGAGGTGGCGCAGCTGTGGCCAGAGCGTCGCCCACGGGGCGCGCCGGTCGCGGGCCACCCACACCGGTACGCCCTGCTCGTCGTTGTCCAGCCCGACGCCGTTGTCGACGCGGGCGGCCTGCTCGACCCGCCCGAACCACGCCCGCAGCTGCTCCGGCGCGTATCCCACGACGATGACGGCCGTGGCGTCGTCCGGCGGCGGCCCGAGGTCCCAGTAGGCGTTGTGGCCGCTGTACGCGGGCCGCATCGCAGGCAGGTAGCGGTCGACGGCCCCGGCCTCGCCGTAGTTGCGCGTCAACACAGCGACCCGCGCGTCGGGCAGGCTCGCACGCACCCGCGCCACGGTGTCGGCGAACCGGGGCCAGCCGACGGTCTCGCCGAGGTCGGGGTTGAGCGCGTTGCTGATGCCGACGGCCGTCACCGGCAGCACCGGCAGCACCGGCAGCACCGGCAGCACCGGCAGCACCGGCAGCACCGGCAGGACGATCGCCGCGTTGACGGCCAGTGACAAGACCAGCGCCGCTCCGACCAGCCGCGCCCGTCGCGCTGACCGGCGGGTGAAGGCCGCCACCGGCTCGGCGCTCGCCGCAAGCAGCACCGGGTAGAGGCCCGCAACGTAATACGGCTTGCCGCCGGTCGCCATGAACACCACCACCAACAGCACCGACGCGGGCGCGAACGCCCGCCACGTCGCGAGCGCAGGGTCCCGCAGCAGCCGCCACCACCCCACCGCCCATACCGGCACCAGCAGCGGGCTCACCAGCACGAGCAGGAACGGCGGGAAGAGGTACCACGGTCGGCTGCTGGCGGAGCCGCCCGCCGCGATCGACGCCGCGATCGCCACCATCGGGAAGCCGTGCGTGACCTGCCAGACGAGGTTCGGCGCCCACAGGGCGAGCGCGACCACCCCACCCAGCCACGGCCACCGCGCCGCCAACGCGCTCCGCGGCCCCACCGCCAACACCCCGACCAGCAGCGCGGCCAGCAGAAAGGCAGGCTGCAGCTTGTTCTCCAACCCGACGCCCGCCACCGCGCCCACGGCCAGCCACACCGGACCGCCGTCGCGCAGCGCCCGCACCACCAGCCAACACAGCAGCGCCCAGACGAACACGTCGAGCGTCGTCGTCGACAGGAGATGTCCGGTGGCCAGCAGGAACGACGACACCGCCGCCGACGCCGCCGCGATCACCAGCGCGCGCCGCCCGCCGCCGAACTCGGCCGCGAGCAGCCCGGTGAGCACGACCACGAGCCCGGCCATCAGCGCCGACGGCGTGCGCAGCCCTACGAGCGAGCCGCCGGTCACTGCGTCGACGGCGTGCGCCAACAGCGGCGTGAGCGGGGGCTGGTCGACGTACCCGAACGCGGGCGCGCCGCCCACGCGCACGAAGTACATCTCGTCGCGGTGTGGCCCGTAGCGGGCGGCGACGGCGAGCAGCAGCACCGCCGTGCTTGCCGCAAGCCCCCCGACCTGCAGCAGGGTGACATTCCTGACGTTGAGTTGCAGCGGTGTCACCCTCCTGCAGGTCGGCCGCGCCCCGACCTCAGCGGGCCATACCGCGCTGCACCGCGTCGACCAGGTAGGGGCGCAGCCGCACCGGCGCGACGATCTCGTCCACCGACCCGACCCGTTGCGCCCTCTGGATGCTGTGCGCAGTGTCGAACTCGTCGGCCACCTGCCCCAGCTTCTCCGACCGCACCTCGGGCCGCAGCACCGCCAGCTCGGCGGTGAGCCGCGCCGCCTCGGCCTCGTAGCCTGCCGAGCGCGCCTCGGTGATGCGCGCCTCCAGCCCGGAGACCCGCGGGTCGGCCGCGGTGCGCTTGTTCACCTCACCGGCGAACACGACGGCCGCGGCGGGCGCCCCGCCGAGCACCGACGCGTACGAGCCCTCGACGGCGGCGATCTCCATTCCCTCGTTGAGCGTCTTGGAGAACACCACGAACGCGCCGCCGTGGTAGCGCGACACGACGCAGAACACGATCGGCCCGCGGAAGTTCACCACCGCCCTGCCGATCTCCGCGCCGTACTCCAGCTGGAGCTGCCGCAGCGACTCCGGCGACCCGTCGAAGCCCGACAGGTTCGCCAACACCACCAGCGGCCGGTTGCCGCTCGCCGTGTTGATCGACCGCGCGGCCTTCTTCGACGAGCGCGGGAACAGCGTGCCCGCCGTGAACGTCGTGGGCCCGTCCACCGGCACACGTCCGCGCCGCGGCAGGGGCCGCGACTCGATGCCCAGCATCATCACCGGCTGCCCGCCAAGGTGCGCGTCCAACACGATGACGCCCTCGGCGTCGACCATGTCGACCCAGCGTTCCAGGGTCGGGTGGTCGGCGTCGGCGACCGCGCGCATGACCGAGCGCATGTCGAACGGCTTCTTGCGCCCGGGGTTGTCGGTGAAGATCTGCCCGACCGTGGTGAAGTCCGTGCCCGGCCCGGCGTGCGGCGAGTCGGAGATGTCCCGGTCGACGGGGTCGCTGGACGGCGCGGGCCGCGGGAACCGCTCACCCGGCGCGCGGTAGGTGTGCGCGTAGTGGGCGAGCAGGATGTCCACCGCCGCGCTGACGTCCGGCGCCCAGTACTGCGCCTGCCCGTTCGGGCCCATGATGCGGTCGTAGCCGCCGATGCCGAAGTTGTCCTCGGCCGAGACGCCGCCGGAGTAGTCAAGGCTCTGCTTGCCGGTGAGCACCATCGCCGAGTCCGGGGTCATCACCAGGATGCCCTTGGTGTGCATGAGCATCGTGGACTCGGCGTTCCAGTACGGCTGGGCGCCGACGTTGATGCCCGTGACGATGACGTTGATCTCGCCGTCGTCCTGCGTGAACTCGATGATCGCCCGGAGCACCCGCGAGATCCAGTCCATGTTCTCGGTGCCGGAATCCATCGCGATCTTGGCGCCCGCGGACACCGCGAACCACTCGATCGGCGCGCCCAGCCGCCGGGCCAGCGCGATCGCCGCGCACACCCGCGCGCACTCCGGCCCGGCCAGCGCACCCAGCGCTCGGGTCGGGTCGCCCAGCAGCACGACGCGGGTCATGCCCTCCGGGTAACGCTCGGTCACCGTGGTGACCGTGCCCAGCACGATGCTCGCCGTGTTCTGCCCCGGCGCGCGCTCGACCGGCACCGCCGCTCCGCTCTCGTCCAGGTCGTACTCGGTGAACGTGCCCTCGGCGCCGCCCGCGTCGGGGTTGCGCGCCAGCATCGGCACCAGCTCGAACGGGTACACCGCGCCGCGGCGCCGGGCCCTGATCACCTTCTGGGTGTAGGAGTCCAGCTCGCGCATGTGCCCGGTGGGGGGCGCGGTGAGCCGCACGGTGAGGCCCGCACCCGGCGGCCGCGACATCCGCAGCACGTACGCGGTGGGCTCGTCCTCCGGCGTGGCCGCGTGCCGGAACTGGACGAGCACCTGCTCCAGCCCGAGGGCTTCCGACCGGGGGGCGAGGATCCGCACGACCTCCCCCAGCTCGTCGAATCCGACGTGCACGACGGGCCACAGGTAGAGCAGCACGCGGTTCCAGTCGGTCCGCGCGTCGCCCCGGTCGGCCGCACGGGCGGTACGCAGCGCGTCCAGGCACCCGTCGAGCACGTGCTCCAGCTGCGGCAGCGCGCGGATGTGGCCTTCCTCGTCGCGCAGGATCGTGAGGTCGCGGACGTCGGCGAGGACGATGAGCCGCTTGTCGTCGGGCACGTTCTTGCCGATGGCGCGGAACAGGTGCACGTCGACCGGCGCGGGCAGCCGGGTGAGGTCGAAGCTCGCGAGCCGCCACAGGTCCAGCCGCTCGGCCACCATCGGATGCAGACCACGCAGGGTGCGGTCCTCGACCGGCCGCCGATCCGACGGATCCGGTCGGAACGTGAACCAGGCCGAGCGCTCGTCGCCCGCCGGACGGCGCACCGCCACCGCGACCCGCTCCAGGCGTTCGGGGAGCCTCCCGAGCATCGCGCGGATCTTCTCAGCGGAGCGCTCCGGGTCGGCGTCGGGTGCCTCGCCCGCGATGACGTAGAGATCCAGCAGCGCGGTGCTGTCGGGCTGATGCGCCGCTCGCAAGCTCGCGTCGGGCTGATGCGCCGCTCGCAAGCTCGCGTCGGGCTGATGCGCCGCTCGCAAGCTCGCGTCGGGCTGATGCGCCGCTCGCAAGCTCGCGTCGGTGGGCAGCTGACCGATCAGCCGACGCAGATCGCCCTGCACCGACATCGGGTCGGTGCCCGCGGGCGCGTTCGGCTCGGTGTGCACGGTGGTGGCGAGCACGGTCCGCCGCTTTCCGTGATACGTGTACGACGCCGTGAGCAGCGGCCGTCCACCCCGGTCCTCGACCCGGAAGTCGGTGAGCTCCCGCACCCGGTAGTAGCGCCGCGTCATCACCTCGAGCATCACCGCGTGGTGCGCGCTCCCGAACACCCCGAGGATCGGATCGGCCGCGGCCACCATGCGGTCGATCTGCGCGGCCCGCTCGACCGGGTCGTCGGCGAGGTGGTCCAGCAGCTCGCGCACGGCCTGCTGGCCCTTGGCCCGCTCGGCGGCGATGACCGGTGCGTCGAAGCAGGTGTAGCGCACGCGCCGGGCCAGGCCGCCCACCAACGGATGCCGCAGCTGGGTGGCGCTCACGAGATGGTCGAGCACGCGCTGGTAGCGCTCCCGCACGTGCGCGGGCAGCGAGTCGGGGCGCCGCAGCCGCCAGCTCAGCAGGTCGAGGAGCACGGGCACCTGCGCGGTCGCCCGCCGGTGTGCGACGAACATCCGGTACAGCGCCGAGGACAGTTGATCGGACTGCTCGAGGTCGGCCACCCCGTAATGGGCGAGCGCCCTGCGCAGCTTGGCGCGGAACGACTCGGGCAGGCCCTCGGCGTCGGCGTCGCGGGAGCGCAGGTAGGCGTAGAGGTATTCCTGTGGGTTGCGCGCTTCCTCGCCTGCCGGGTCGACCTGCTCGCTCTCGTCCTCGGGTCCGCGCCGGTTGCGCGAGAGCGTGCAGAGGTCGGCGAAGATCTGAAACGTCGCGAGCTCGCCTTCGAGCACGGTCGGGTCGTCGGGCGGGAGGTCCTGCCGCGCCGCGTTCAGCGCGGCCAGCAACGGACGGGCGTCCCGCTCGTCGATGTCGTAGCCGAGCACGAGGTAGCGCAGCGAGGTGAGCGCATCGGCGGCCACGGCGGCGGGATCGGAGCCCGCGACCGGTGGGGTGGCGAGGCCTGCCAGCGACGCCCGCTCGGTGCCGACGACGGCCTCGCCGTCCGCATCAGGCTCCAGCCGCACCAGCTTCGTGCCGCCCTCGACCTGGGTGTTCGGCGCGACCAGGATCTCCCGCACCCGGCCGCTCACCGGGGCGCGCAGCGCCGTCTCCAGCTTCATGCTCTCGACGACGGCGACGACGTCGCCCGCCGTCACCTCGTCACCGGGCGAGACCGGGATCGCCACGACCATCGCGGGCGCGGGCGCGCGCACCATGCCCGCCTCGCCGCCGGAGATGCGGTGCACCGTGCCGTCGACCTCGACGAGGTAGTCGTTGCCCTGCGGCGCCGACAGCACGGCGAAGGTCATGTCGCCGACGGCGAGCTTGCGTTCGAAGCGCCCCGTGTGCTCTGCCTCGACGTCGACGGCCTTGCCGTCCAGCTCCACGTGGTAGCGGGTGCCACGGGACTGCGCGACCCGCATCCGGTAGGACTCCCCGCCCACCCGCACGTTCACCTGGTGCACCGTGTCTTGTCCGACCTCGGGGCGGCCGCGCTCGGCGGAGGCGAAGAGGCGCGCGCGCTGCCGGGCCACGTGCGCGTCCTGCGCCTCGATGGCGGCGGCGAGCAGCGCGACGTCGGTGCGCCGCGGCGGGGCGTAGCCGTCGGCCATCAGCGTGTCGAGCCAGGTGGTGTCCACCTCGCCTGCCAGCATCTCGGGGCGGTCGAGCAGGTCGAGCAGGAACGCCTTGTTGGTGGTACCCCCTTCGATCACCACCGCGGTCTGGCGCAGCGCGCGGGACAGGCGCGCCCTGGCCTCGTCCCGGTCCCGGCCCCAGGCGATGATCTTGGCGATCATGGAGTCGAACTGCGGCGGGATCGTGTCGCCCGTCGCCACCCCGGTGTCGACGCGCACGCCCGGCCCCGCGGGCAGGCTGAGGTACTCGATGTAGCCGGGCGCGGGCGCGAAACCCTGCTCGGGGTCTTCGGCGGTGAGCCGGGCCTCGATCGCGTGCCCGCGCGCCGTCGGCGGCTCCGGCGCGATCTCCGCCAGCTTGCCGCCGCCCGCGACGTGCAGCTGCAGCTTGACGATATCGACACCGGTGGTGGCCTCGGTGACGCAGTGCTCCACCTGCAGCCGGGTGTTGACCTCGAGGAACGACAGCAGGCGTTCGCGCGGCTCGTAGATGAACTCGACGGTGCCCGCGTTGACATAGCCCGCGGCCTTCGCCAAAGCGGCGGCCGAGGTGCGCAGGAGCTGGTCTTGCTCGTCGTCCAGCGCGATGGAGGCGGACTCTTCGAGCACCTTCTGGTTGCGCCGCTGCACCGAGCATTCGCGCACCCCGAGCGTCCACACGTCGCCGGTCGCATCCGCGATGATCTGCACCTCGACGTGGCGCCCTCCGGAGATCGCGCGCTCCATGAGCACGGTGCCGTCGCCCGCGGTCTTGGCGCCCTCCGAGGAGGCGCGCTCGAAGGCCTCGGCGAGGTCCTCGGGCCGCTCGACCTTGCGGATGCCGCGGCCGCCGCCGCCCGCCGTCGCCTTGATCATGAGCGGGTAGCCGATGCGTTCGGCGTGCTCGCGGGCGTCCGCGAGGTCGGCGACCGGTCCCTCCGACCACGCCGCCATCGGCACGCCGACCTCCTCGGCGAGCAGCTTCGAGGCGATCTTGTCGCCGAGCTGCTCGATGACCTCGGGGGAGGGGCCGATGAACACGATGTCCATGTCGCGGCACAGCCGGGCGAACTCGGCCTTCTCCGACACGAAGCCCCAGCCCGGCCATACGGCGTCGGCGCGGGCGATGGTGAGCGCCCGCGCCAGCTCGGCGTAGTCCAGGTACGGCGACGGGCCGAGGTGCTCGGGGTCGTCCGGGCCGAGCAGCACGGCCTCGTCGGCTTCGCGGACGAACATCGCGGTGCGGTCGACGGCGGTGTGGATCGCGATCGTGCGCAGCGGCGGGAGGCCTTGGGCGTTCCATTCCCGCACCGCGTTGATCAGCCGCATCGCGGCCTCACCCCGGTTGACAATGGCGACCCGTCGAAAAGCCTGTGCCGTCACCTGCGCTCCTCCGTCGGTCCGTGCTCCGGCCCCACCCAAGCCGACACCCCGGCCGGTTTCAACCGGTGTCCGAGGACGGCGTGAGGCAAGATCCCACGGCCGACCCGCGGCGCACATACCGGCCCGCATCGGTGATCGGCGCGACCGGCACCACACGACGGTGACGACGGTTGCCGAGTGCTTCTCGCGCCGATCTCGACGGTGGCAGCGGGGTGGCCGCCGTGATGAGGGTGGCGACGAGCGCCGCTCCTGCGGCCGCCAGGAACACCACGCTGTACGCCGCAGCGGACGGGATCGTGCGCCCATCGACGACGATGACCAGCCCGGCCGTCACGGCCGCCGCCACCGCGCTGCACGACGACGTCCCGAGCATCCGCATCAGGGTGTTGAGGCTGTTGGCCGCGGCCGTCTCCGTCGGCGGCACGGCGTCCATGATCAGCAACGGCAGCGCGGAGTACGCGAGCGCCGCGCCGATCGCCGAGACCGTCGTCGCCACCATCACGAACGCCACGGTGCCGGGGATGAGCGCCATGCCCGCGTTGCCGACGACCAACACGGACGTGCCGAGCAGCAGCGTCGTCCTCGCGCCGAACCGGGCCGACAGCCGGGCCGAGACGGGCGAGAACACGCCCATCGCCCCACCGATCGGGAGCAGCACGATGCCCGCGAGCACGAGGGAGAGCCCGAACCCGTAGCCCGTCGCGACGGGCGCCTGCAGCACCTGCGTCGTCACCAGGAAGCCCGCGAACATGGCGAAGCCGATCAGCACCGAGGCCACGTTCGTCCATAGCACGGCGGGCCGCGCGGTGACCCGCAGGTCGACCAACGGCGAACGCGTGCGCAGCTCGAACCGGCCCCAGACGCCGAACACGACCGCAGCGGCCCCGAGCAGCGCCAGCGCCACGAGGCCGCCCCACTCGGCGCCCTTCGAGATCGCGAGCAACAGGCAGACCAGCGCGACCGCGAGCCCTGCGGCGCCCGGCAGGTCGAAGCGGCCGCCCGCGCGCACCGGCGACTCGTCGACGAAGCGCAGCACGGCGGCGATCAGGAGCACGCCGAGGACGGCCGCGCCCGCGAACAGCCACCGCCAGCTCGCGTGCTCGGCCACGAAACCGGTGAGCGGCAGGCCGACCGCGCCGCCGATGCCAAGCGACGAGCTCATCAGCGCCACTCCGCCGCCGACGCGGCCCTCCGGCAGCACGTCGCGCATGATGCTGATGCCCAGCGGCACCACGCCGAGCGACGCCCCCTGCAGCGCCCGCGCCACGATCAGCGTGCCCACGTCGGGGGCGAGCGCGCCGAGCGCCGAGCCCGCGGCCACCAGCCCGAGCGCGACGACGAGCATCCGGCGCTTGCCGTACATGTCCCCGAGACGGCCCAGCATCGGCGCGCACACCGCGCCCGCCACAAGGGTGGCGGTCACCAGCCACGTCACCGTGGACGTCGAGGCGTCCAGCAGCTGCGGGTAGCGGGGCAGGAGCGGTATGACGAGGGTCTGCATCAGCGACACGGCCAAGCCGCACGCCGCCAGGACCCCGACGACGAGCGCGGGGCGGGGATTCACCGAGTCAGGTGACCACAATTAGTTGTGGTCAGCAACCATTTTGCTGTGCAGCCCACACGCCCTGGACGACGGTGTTGACGTCGGTGCTGACGTCGGTGCGGACGTCGATGTGGCCGAACGGCGCAGCGGGCCACGTCGCCACCCGGTGGAGCGCGGCGTCGGTCTGCCCGCAGGCGCGGAGGCGGGCGAGCTCGTCGACGTGGTCGGCGTGTGCGGCGGCGCGATCGCGCGCGTAGGCGGCCGCGGAGTCCTTGCTGACCATAAACGCCCAGTCGCTGGCCAGCGCCAGCAGCGCCTCCTGGGCGAGGGCGTCGGCCACCGGGTCGCGGGTCGGGCCGGGGCCGAGGACGCTCACGAGGGTCTTCTGCACGTCGTCGCCCCTGGCGACGAGGTCGGCGACCTGCTCGCCCGCCCACACCCGCCAGTCCTTGCCCGAGCCCCACGACGACGGGGGCAGCGGAACCGGGTCGGCGACGAGCCCGGCGTCGACCGCGCCGCGCAAGGTCGTCACCCGCACGCCCGCCGCAGGCAGCGCGCGCAGCACGGCCTCAAGCCAGGCAGGGCCCTCGTGCCACCAGTGGCCGAAAAGCTCGGTGTCGAACGCGGCGACCGTGAGCGCGGGCCGCCCGTGCCGTTCGCGCAGGTCGGTCAGGCGTTTGCGGACGACCGACACGAAATCCGCTGCGTCACGGGCGACCGCCGCCGCGGCCCGTTGCGGGTCGTAGGGGTGCTTGTCGGGCGGCGCGACGGCGCGGCCGGTGACCCGCGCGGGCTTGAGGCCGGAGCGATGGTCGTAGGTGTGGAAGTCGCGGTAATCGCGGCCGCCGGGGTAGCCCGCGCGCGGGCTCCACACGCGGTAGGTGACGTCGAGGTCGCGGCCGAACGCGATGACGTCCGACGTACCGACGGGCCGGGCGAACGCCGTGTCGCCGCGCAGCGCGGGGCCGTCGACGAGGAAGCGACGCACGCCCGCCGCGGCGTATCCCGCCTCCATCCCGGGCGCGTAGCCGCATTCGGGCGCCCAGATCCCGGTGGGCCGGGCACCGAGGCGGAGGGCGGCGTCGGCGAGGCCGGTCTCCAGGGCGAACGCGCGCACCTCGGGCAGCAGGAGCGGGCCGAACGGGTGCGTGGCCGGTCCGCCGAGCAGCTCGACGGCGTCGGCGTCGGCGAGCGCACGCAGGAGCGGGGAGGCGCCGTGGCGCCAGTGGGTCTCGAAGGTGGCCAGCGCGGCCGTGGCGGCGCGGTGTTCGTGGGCGGCGAGCTCGGGCAGGCGGGGGGCGGCGCTGTGGGCGCGCAGCAGCCAGCCGCCGAGCCAGGCGTGCGTGCCGCGGAGGCAGTGCGGGTCGTCGAGCTGGGCGGCCAGGACCGGCGTGACGCCGAGCGTGAGGAGGTCGCGGCGGCCCTCGGCGGCCAGCCGTCGCACGACGTCGAGCACGGGCAGGTAGGCGTGCGCCCACGACTGGTAGAGCCACTCCTCCCCGACCGGCCACCGCCCGTGGTGCGCGAGCCAGGGGAGGTGGGAGTGCAGGACGAGGCAGAACGTCCCGACGGGCCCGCCGGAGGCGTCGGTCATCCGCGGACGCTACCGACGCACCGTGTGGCGGTGGCGACCAGGTCGAGGCTCGCGTCGACCTGGTGGCCCTGCGCATCGGGGCAGAGGATGAAGTCGGCCGTCGTCACGGCGGTGACGTCGCGCAGGAGGGCCTCCGGCCAGGCGTCGGCGAACACGGCTGCGGTCTGGGCGGCGACCAGCGAGCCGCCGTGGTCGACGTCCAGCGCGCACAGCCGCGGGCCGTGGTGAAGGCCGAGCACGGCGACATCGACGAACCCCGCCTCGACCAGCAGCTCGACCAACTCGGCGGCCGAGAGCTCCCGCGTGTGGAAGGGGTTGAGCGGGGTGTCGCGGCCTGTGGAGAACGTCAGCCGGTTCGGCGTCGAGAGCATCAGCGCGCCCCCCGGCGCCAGCACGCGGCGGCACTCGCGCAGGAACCGCGCCTGGTCCCACAGGTGCTCGATGACCTGCAGCGACACCACCGTGTCGACCCCCGCGTCGCGCACCGGAAGCGCGACCAGGTTGGTCCGCGCCGCCGCCACCCGCGGGTAGCGCCGCCCGACGTGCCCGATCGCCTGAGCGTCATAGTCGAGCGCGAGCACCCGCGCCGCGCCGTCCGCGAGCAGGTCCGCCCCGTAGCCCTCCCCGCAGCCCGCCTCCAGCACGACACCCCGACACCGCGGCGCCAGCGCCTCGTAGACGGTCAGGTGCCGCTGGAACCAGTAGTTCTCGTGCGGGATGCCGGGAACCGTCCGCTCACCGGTGAGCGGCAGGCTCCTGATCACGAACGGGCGCGGCGGATCCGCGGGTCCGGGCCGGGGTCGCCGCTCACCGTGAGCACCCCGCCGATGGTGTGCCGGAGCCACGCCAGGAGGGTGCGGTCGTCGAGGGTGAGCGGGACCTCCGGTCCCGACCAGCTCAGCAGCGTGACCGGGCGGTGCTGCAGCGCGTCGCGGAGCGTGGCCGCGAGCTCAGGGGTGGCCAGCACCGTGACCCCGTCGTGGGCGACGGGGAGCACGCCGGGCAGCGCCCGCGGAACGTCCGCGCCGGTGCTGACCACATAGCCGCACCCGAAGCGGTCGTCGTAGCCGGTGACGACCATCGGTCAGCCCGTGGCGATCTTGGTGAGGCGGTCGCATTCGGCCGCCACCTTCGCGACGTTCGGGTCGTCGGCCTTGAGCCCGTGACGGGCCGCGAGCACGCCGACGTCCACGTACCCGACCTGCGTGACGTTCTTGTCGTCCAGCCAGATCACGAACCGCAGCGGCAGCTCCAGGCCGAACGTCGGGGCCGCCGCGACCAACGGCGACGTGAGCGTGGGCGCGCTGACCAGTATCGACGTCGTGGCGCGCAGTGCGGGACCGGAGCCGCCGGAGCCGTTGGCCAGGTCTTGGGTGGCCACCACCGTCTCGGCCGCGGACTTCACCTCGGTGGTGAGGCGGGCGAGGGTGACCGGCACGCTCGCGTTGCTCGGCGCGACGCGCAGGTATCCGGTGGGCGACACCCCGATGAGCGGCGCGGGCCTCGGGTCCCCCGCCGTACCGGTGGTCTGGTCCGCGACCTTCGTCACCGACTGCGCGAACGGGTTGCTCACCGTTTGATCGATGACACCGGAGATGACCGCGACGTAGTCCGGTCCGTTGTAGACGAGCTGGACGGCGCCGGTGGCGGTCTGGTGCACCAGGTAGCGCTCGGGCAGCGCGGCGGCCGCCTGCTGGTTGGTGCGCAGCATCGGCAGGCCCGCCGCGGGCGGGCCACCGATCACGACGGTGTTGGCGGGGACGGTGGCGCCAACGGCGGAGGCGTCGGCGGCGTTGTCGACGGAGGCGAGGACCGTGCCGCCGTCCGCGGTGATCGCGTCCTGCACCTTCTTGACGGCGACGCCCATCTCGGTGCCCATCGGCAAGCTGATGGAGCCCGGCGGATGCCCTGCGGCGGAGGGCGGCGGGGCGAGCGTGGTGACTTCCTCGCCCTGCGCGTACTGACCGCACCCGGCCGTGCCGACGAGGCATGCGGCGAGCGCGGCGCCGAGGAACGCGCGTCGCCGCGCCACGCAGGTCGTCACGCTGGAGAACCTTAGGCCGTTGCGGGTGGGCCGTGGACGACGGGCTGCCGATCCGGGCGGGCATCCGTGGGCCGATCCGGGTGAGGAGTTTCACCCGCGAGCCGCGTTGCCCGGTGCTTACCCACCGGTAACATGTGCGGCCTGTCGCGCCTCGTGGCGTCGACGGTGGCAGAGTCGGCGTGCGAGACGCGCCCCGCGACATCGGCAGGAGGTCGGAGAGGTCCGATGAACATCGTCGTTCTGGTCAAGCAGGTGCCCGACACCTATTCGGAACGCAAGCTGCGCGACGCGGACGGGGTGTTGGACCGCGACGCCACGGATGCCGTGCTGGATGAGATCAACGAGCGGGCCGTTGAGGAAGCGCTGCAGATCAAGGAACGCAACGACGGCTCGGAGGTCATCGTGTTGACCATGGGCCCGGACCGGGCCACCGACGCGATCCGCAAGGCGCTGTCGATGGGTGCGGACAAGGCCGTGCACCTCTCGGACGAGGCTCTGGGGGGCTCCGACGCGGTGACCACGGCGAAGGTGCTGGCGAAAGCGATCGGCACGGTCGAAGGAGTGGACCTCGTGCTGGCGGGCAACGAGGCCTCCGACGGGCGCGGTGCGGCGGTGCCCGCGATGGTGGCCGACGTGCTGGGCTGGCCCGCGATGACCCACGTCCGCGAGCTGACGGTGGAGGGCGGCACGGTGACCGGGCGCCGCGAGACCGACGACGGCGCCACGGTGCTCACGGCGGAGCTGCCCGTGGTGGTGTCGGTGTCGGAGAAGATCAACGAGCCGCGCTACCCGTCGTTCAAGGGGATCATGGCGGCCAAGAAGAAGCCGGTCGCCACGCTGAGCCTGGCCGATGTCGGGGTGGACGCGGGCGAGGTGGGGCTGGCGCACGCGCTGAGCACGGTGACGTCGGCGTCGCCAAAGCCCCCGAAGAGTGCGGGCGAGAAGGTCACCGACGAGGGCGACGGTGGCGACAAGATCGCCGCGTACCTGGTCGGCCAGAAGCTGATCTGAGAGGGGCAACGATGGCTGAGGTGTTGGTCCTCGTCGATCACGTCGAGGGTGAGATCAAGAAGGTCACCTACGAGCTGTTGACGGCGGCGCGCGCGCTGGGCGAGCCGTCCGCGGTCGTGGTCGGTGCGCCGGGGGTGGCGGGCAAGCTCGTCGACGCGGTGAAGGCGCACGGTGCGGAGAAGGTGTACGTGGCCGAGACCGACCGGGAGGATTTCCTGTCGCCGCAGGTCGACGTGCTGGCCGCGCTGGTGGAGGCCAAGAGCCCCGCGGCGGTGTTGATCGGGGTGTCCGCGGACGGCAAGGAGATCGCGGGGCGCCTCGCGCTGCGCACCGGCTCGGGTTGGCTCAACGACGTCGTGGACGTCACCCCCGATGGCGTGACGCATTCGGTGTTCGGCGGGGCGTACGTGGCGCAGGCGAAGTCGGCCACCGAGCATCCGGTGATCACGGTGCGGCCCGGGTCGTTCGAGGTCGAGGACGCCGCCGGCGCGGGGGCCGAGGAGACGGTTGAGGTGCCCGCCGCCTCGGGGCGCTCGGCGACCGTGCAGAGCAGGGAGCCGATCGTGGGCGGTGACCGGCCGGAGCTCACCGAGGCGTCCGTCGTGGTGTCGGGTGGTCGCGGGGTGGGTTCGGCGGAGGACTTCTCCGTGGTCGAGGGCTTGGCGGACGCGCTGGGTGCGGCCGTGGGGGCCTCGCGGGCGGCAGTGGACTCGGGGTACTACCCGCACCAGTTCCAGGTCGGGCAGACGGGGAAGACGGTGTCGCCGCAGCTGTACATCGCGTTGGGGATCTCGGGAGCGATCCAGCACCGGGCGGGGATGCAGACGTCGAAGACGATCGTGGCGGTGAACAAGGATCCGGAGGCGCCGATCTTCGAGATCGCTGATTTCGGGGTGGTGGGGGACTTGTTCAAGGTCGCGCCGCAGTTGCGGGAGGCCGTCGCCAAGCGCAAGGGCTGAGCCCCGGTCGCCTTCGCCGCGTAGCCAGCTCAGTCGGTGAGGTCGACCGCAGCGTCCACGGCGACCGTGCCACGCAGCCGCAGATCGGTCGCCGAGCGGCCGACGAGCACCGTGAAGCTCCCCGGCTCGACGACGTGGCGCATCGCCCGGTTCCACAGGGCGAGGCGCGCGGCGGCGATCCGCAGCGTGACCGTCACGGTGCGGCCGGGCGCGAGCTCGACGGTGGTGAACGCGGCCAGCGCCGCCGAGGGCCGCACGATCGAGGCCACGTCGTCACGCAGGTACACCTGCACGACCTCCTTGCTCGCCCGTTCGCCCGTGTTGGTCAGCCGACACTGGACGACGAGCTGCGGCGGCCCCATCGCGCGGTCGGGGGCGATCCGCAGGTGGGAGTATTCGACGCCCGCGTAGCCCGAGCCGTGGCCGAGCGGGAAGACGACGCGGCCGTCGTCGCCGGTGATCGGGAGGGGCAGGCGGCCGCCCGGCTCGACGGCCCCGACCAGTACGTCGGCGTGCGCGGTGGCGTGCAGGTGCACCGGCTGCCAGCAGAGCACGACGGCGGCGGTCGTCGCCACGAGCGGGCCCAGCGCGCGCGGGTCCGCGCCGCCCACGAGCGCGACGCACGGCGTGCCGGTGGCGACGAGCCGCCCGATCGCGATCTCCGCCCCGTCCGGGTCGTCGACCACCACGACGACGGCCGCCGCGCCGGGGTGCCGTCCGACCTCGGTGGGCTCGACCGCCCGTGCGCCGCCGGGGTGCCGCCGCGCCAGCGCGTCGACGAGCGCGCGGGTCTCGACCGTCGGCCCGGTGGCGGTCACGAGGATCGGCCCCGCCCCGACGACCGGAAGCACGCCGCGCGGGTCGGTGAGCAGCACCGCGGACTCGGCGGCCGCCCTGGCCGCGAGCGCGGCCCGCGCCGCGCGGGGCAGCGGCGGGCGGCCGGGCGCCTGCTCGTCGAAAAGGCCCAAGGCCAGCTTGAGCTGCAGGACGGTGACCACGGCCGCGTCCACCAGCCAGCTCGCCAGCCTGCCCTCGCCGAGCAGCCGCAGCATCCGGCGCGCGATGTCGTCGTCGCCGTCGGGGGACAGGACGACGTGCACGCCGGACTCGATCGCGAGCGCCAGCGCCGCGTCGGCGGTCTCCGCGACGCGGTGGCGTTCGGCGAGGCCGATCACCTCGTCCGCCGACGCCATCACGACGCCGGTGAAGCCCCACTCGGCGCGCAGGACCTGCTGGAGCAGCCGGGAGTCGGCGTGCAGCGGGATGCCGTCGTTCGCGACCGCGGCGGGCAGCACGATCGCCGCGCCCGCGCGCACCGCCGACTCGCTCGCGGCCAACACGGTCGTCCGCAGCGACCGCTCCGACCAGCCGTGGTCGATCCCCCGGACCGCCTGCCCCGCCGTGCCGCCGACGTCGGGGGCGGCCGCGGCCAGCGTGCCGCTGCCGAGCCGGGTCGGGCCGCCGCCCTGCAGGCCGTACACGTGGGCGCGCACCAGCTCGCCCGCGAGCACGGGGTCGCTGCCGAGGCTGCCCGCGACGTCGGCCCATCCGGCGCGGCCCAGCGCGGGCGCCACGGACAGGCCCGCCGCGGCGTGCACCCCGGCCGCGGCGAGCGCTCCGGCGGCCGCCGTGGCCAGCTCGGCGACCAGGTCGGGATTCCACGTGGCCGCCCTCGCGAGCGCGGGCGGGAGGACGGGCAGGTCGGTCGGGTCGTGCAGCGCCACCGCGAGCGCCGGGACCGGCCGCCGGGCGGTCGCCCGGATCCGGCTCTGCGCCTCCGCCAGGTCCTGCGCCATCGCCGCCAACGGCCGGGGTCCGACCACGACGACGCCGGGGGCGGGCCCCTCGACCGGGTTCGGCAGGCCGCTCGGACCGAGCACGGCCCCGATGAGCTGGCCGATCTTCTCCTCGACGGTCATCTCGGCCATCAGGTCGGCGACGAACCGATCTCTGGCCGGAGGCGCGCGCAGCGGACCGCGGCCCGGCCGGGGAACGGCCGCGCCCGCGGCCGCAGTAGGCCCGTGCACAGGCATGATCGTGAACTTTCCACCAAGGGCGCCGCCGGGGCGATGCCGGTGTCCGTGCGGGGCGACGGCTCCCGCATCGTTGCGCAGGGGCGGCTAGCGGCCTGCTAGGGCGTCCGCGTAGCGGTGCGGGTTGTCGTCCGACGAGTCGTGGTCGGGGCCCTCGGCCGGGGCCGCCTCGCTGCGCCGGGACGGGCGCGGGGAGGGGCGCACCACACCGGTGGCCCTCGGTGCGAGCTCGGTGCGGATCGCCGCCGCGATGCGGGCGAGCTCGACCCTGGCGCCCGCCTGCAGGTCGCGCAGCCTGCCCAGCTCGCGCTCGGCCAGCGCACGGGCTCGAGCCAGCTCGTCGGCCGTCCGCCGACGCAGCTCGTCGACGTCCGCCTGTGCTGCGGCCCGGTGGGCGTCCGCGGCGCGCTCGGCCGCCGCGGCCACCGCTTCGGCCTCGGCCCGCGCGTGCGCCAGCCGGTCGTCCAGCGCGTCCTCGCGCTCCTGCAGCTCCGCGGCGCGGCGATGGGCTTGTTGCTCGGCGCGCGCGCTCTCGGCGATGAGCTGTTGTCGGACGTCGTGGCGATGGCGTTCGGCCTCGTTGCGCGCCCGTTCGGTCACCTCGGCGGCGGTGCGGCGCGCGGTGGACCGGATCTGATCCGCCTCCGTCTCGGCGAGGCGCAGCATCCGCTCGGCCCGCGCGCCGAAGCCCGTGTCGGCCGCCGGGGTGAGCCCGGATCGGACGACGCGGATCTCTTCCTCGACGGCGACGGCGTGCTGTTCGGCCATGGCGCGGCGGCGCTCGGTGTCCGCGAGCGCCGTGCGCAGCGCGGAGACGGACGCCGCGAGCAGGGCGAAATGCCCGTCAACGGCAGCGGGCTCGTAGCCCTTGCGGACGGTCGGGAAGGCAGGCGCAGTGAGGTCGACGGGATCGGAAAGGACAGCGGGGGGAGCGGGCACAGCCGAAGCAGGAGTGAACGTGCCGTTGTCGTGCACCGGCCCGAATATCGTCGCGCAGGCGACCGTTGTCATGCTCTGGTCGGGTGACAGCATACCGCCACTCGGGTGATAACGATCCACTCGACGTGGGTGGCGATGCCACCCGGTTGTCGACAATTTCCGCCACGTTGGGCCGTTGGCGGTGGTCAGGTCACCCGCACAGGGGACAGGGCGGTCCTTCGGGGGCCGCCAGGGCGACGGGGGCGATGAGCCGACCACAGCGGGCGGGGAATCGACCGGAGTCGATGCCGCCCTCGGCCAGCACCGGATCGGCCACGGCGTGGCTGTGGCCGTCCTCGAGACAGGTGACAAGAGACCAGGTCCGCTGCGGTGTGGCGCCTTCGGCTGCGGCTCGCTGCCGACGCATGGCGTACTCCCGTCTCCCCCGAGGCCGGATACCGGTGACGACAGTTACTCCGCTTCGGCGGCCGTCGCAATGGGCTGTGCGGTTTCTCCTTCACGTGCATCTGCACGGACATGGCGCGACACACCCCACCCGGTGCGCGCGCCGCCGGGCTCGGCGCTAGCCTCCGCCTCGAACGGGGGTCGCACGGTCGGCCCAATCTTGGATGCGGTGCGTCACCCCACCCCCGCTCGGAACGTCGGCAAGCAGGAGGTCCGGATGCGCAGGCACCCACAGGCGGTCGCGAGGCCCTCCACGGCGCGCCGGATGGCCAGGGTGTTGGCACTGACCGTGTTCGTGCTCGCGCTGGGCCTGCTCGCCGTGCCGGGAGCGAACGCCGACTCCGCGACGTACGTCCGGCTCGCGCAGCTCTCGCCCGACATGTCCGGCGTGACGATCTCGGTCGCCTCGGTCGGCGATCCCTCCCGCGACATCATGCTCCCCAGCGAACCGTACGGCGCGCTCTCGGCGTACCAGCGCATCGAGCCGGGTGACTACGTCGTGACCATCCGTGGCGCGGGCAACACGACCACGCCGGTCGTCAGCTCGGCGCTCAAGGCCGACGCGGGGACGTCGTACACGCTCGCCTCGGTCGGCGCGGCGGACAAGCGGGCCCTCGCGGTGTTCACCGACGACCTGACGGCCCCTCCCGCGGGCCGGGCCAGGGTCCGGGTGATCAACGCGGCGCCGCCTGCGCCGGTGCTCGACGTGCGCGGGCCCGGTGGCGCCCCGTTCTCGACCGGGCTGCCGCTCGCCCAGGTCAGCGGCTACCGGACGGTCGACGCGGGCACCCTGGGCCTCTCCGCGGGTCCGCCCGGCGGCATGGGCACCGACCTGGCGGTGTCGGTCGGGGCCAACCAGGTGATCTCGGTCGTGCTCGTCAGCGAGGGCCCGAAGATCGCGGCGCAGCCGCACGTCGACGCGGCGGGCCCGGTCGCGGTCCCGCCGGGGTCGATCGCCGCGGGTTACGGCGGCGCCGCCGACCCGCACGGCCCGCTGTCGGAGCTGCTCCTCGGCGGTGTGGCCGTGGCAGCGGGGGTGGCGTCGGCGGTCCTGTCCCGGCGAGGGAGGTCCGCGGGCCGGGCGTGCTGATCTGTGCTGATTGACGCCTTCTACGGTCTGATCGGCGACGACGCGGCCGCTGTCGTCGCGCTCACCACCGCCGTCGCGGCAGGCGTGCTGCTGTGGGTGCTGGCGACCCGGCTGCGGGTCTCCCCGGCGTCCGGGGCGGCGGTGCTCGCGCTGTACGCCGCCGCCGTGCTCGTCGTCGACCTGGAGTCCGGGCCGGGCGTCGACGGCACGGGCCTGCTCCTGCTCGTGGGCGCGGCCACGCTGGCCGTCGGGGGCGGCCCGGTGCGCAACGGGCTCGCCGTCACGCTGCTCGTGCTGGCCGTCGGCGTGATCCCGGTGGCCGCGGTGGGGTTGATCCTGCTGCTCGGCGCGATGGCCGTGCCGGGCGCGGTGGTGCACCGGCTCCCGCGTCCCGCGCGCCTCGCGGTGGGGTTCGGCGCCGTTGTTCCCGCGGCGGCGGTGGCGGTCGCGCTCGCCCGCCCCGACGAGCCTCGCGGCCCTGCCCCCGCTCGTCCCTGCCGTGCTGACGCTCTGGGGTCTGCTCGTCGCCTGCGTGCTGTGGCGGCGGGTGACGTGGCTGCGTCCGGTGTGCGCGGCGCTGGTCGGGCTGGTCGTGTGCCTGTGGATCCCCGGCCCCGACGGCGACGCCGTGCTCGTCGTGGTGGCGACGAGCGCGCTGCTGACCGCCGTGGCCGCCGAGGACATCAGCGCGCTGTTGGCGCGGCGGGTGCTCGTCGCGGTGGCGGCGTCGGCCGTCGTGGGCGCCACGGTGCTGCTGACGCCCGCCGTGACCGGCGACGGCCCTGCCCTGCTGCGTCCGCCCGCCGCCGCGTCGGGGAACGGCGCGGTCGCGGCCCCGGTGCGGCCCGTCGCGGTTTCGATCCCGGCCCTGAAGGTCGCGGGCCCGCTCGAGGACCTCGTCGCCGACCCCCCGAGCGGTGAGCTGGCCGCGCCCGCCGACCCGGCGCGAGCAGGCTGGTACGCCGCGGGCGTCGTGCCCGGCGACCAGGGCCCCGCCGTCATCGGCGGGCACGTCGACTCCCGCAGCGGTCCTGGGGTGTTCTTCCGGCTTCGCACCCTTCGGCCGGGTGACGTCGTGGATGTCACCCGTTCGGACGGGCGCACCGTGCGCTTCTCGGTCATCGGCGTGGCGCTCTACCCCAAGGACAAGTTCCCTACCGAGGCGGTCTACGGCCCCACAGCGGGCCCTGAGCTGCGCCTGGTGACCTGCGGCGGCACGTTCGACCGCTCCGCGAGGAGCTACGACGACAACGTCGTCGTCGATGCCGCCCTGGTATGAACGACCGCGCAGGGCATTCGGCCTACCTCGGTCCGCCCGCTACGGTCAGTCACGCTGGCCTGATCAGTTCCTGCCCCGTTCAGGGGACCCCGACGAAGGTCTCGTCGCAGAACGCACTAATCTCTTGCCAGCGCGGCCTCTGTCCCCAGCGGGAGGCCCGGGCAGGCGTCGCCCGCCCCGACGCCATAGTTCGAAAGGTCACCCCGATGACCGTTGCCGACGAGACCGAGTTCGCCGTCGTCCGCCGTGGATACGACCGCTCCCAGGTCGACGAGCAGATCGACATGCTGAGCACCCAACTGCGCGCGGCGGTCGCGGCGCGCGAGTCCGCCACTGCCGAGGCGGAGGTCCTCTCGCGGAGGCTGGAGGCGAGCATCGGCGACATCCAGGCGGCCGGGCCGACAGCGCGCAGCGGCGGTCGGAGACGGACAAGCTGCGCGCGCAGGTCGCCGAGCTGTCGACGATCCCGCACACCGTCGACGGGATGAGCGAGCGCCTGCAGCAGATGGTGCGCATCGCCCAAGACGAGGTCAACGACATGCGCCAGCGCGCCACCAGCAGCGCTGCGCACGTCCTCGCGCTCGCCCAGGCCGAGGCCGACAGCTACGGGAGCACTGGAGAAGGAGCGCCACGAGTTCGAGACCGAGCGGCGCAGCGCGCAGGAGGCGCTGCGCAGCCAGCTGAGGAGAGCCGCACGCGGCTGGAGCAGCTGCGCAACGAGTCCGACGGCCAGCGCGCCCGCCTCGACGCCGAGCTCGCCGAGCGGCGCGGCGCCGCGGACAAGCAGTTCGCCGCGGAGATCGACGAGCGCCGCTCGGCCATGCTCGCCGAGCTGGCCGCGCAGGAGGCTGCGCGCCGCGAGGACGCGGGCCGCATCCTCGAGTCGGCCGCCCAGCAGGCCCGGGCGCAGCTCGCGGAGGCGGGCGCCGAGTCACAGCGCGTGCGGGCGGAGGCCCGGCACGAGGTCGCCGTGGCCCAGC
The DNA here is from genome assembly GCA_963736375.1 of uncultured Actinomycetota bacterium. Taxonomy (GTDB): domain Bacteria; phylum Actinomycetota; class Actinomycetes; order Mycobacteriales; family Pseudonocardiaceae; genus Pseudonocardia. Next base: position 728 of record CAVTOL010000029.1, on the reverse strand, counting down.
GGGAGCTGGAGGAGCTGCGCGCGCTCCAGCACCAGGTCTCCGAGCAGCTCACCGCGGTGCGCGCGCTCCTCGACTGGACGCTGCCGCAGATGCCGGGTTCGGGCGGCGAGCACGCGCGCACCCAGGCCCTCCCGGCGCACTGGCCGACACTGCTCCATCCGCGGACAGCGTGGAGGTCGCGTCGATGCTGACGACGAGGACGGCGCCGACGAGCGGGTTGACGCCCTGCCGGGGCAGCGTGGCGCCCGGTCGTCGAACGGTGGCCAGGCGGCCGGTTCCAACGGAGACCGTCCCGGCCCCGTTGCCCGTCCTGGGCGGCTCGCCGCCGCGGACGGTCGAGCCTGAGCGCGAACTTGCGCGTGAACTGAGCACTGCACCCGCCCACGGGCGATCCACCCAGAAAACAACCAGAAGGTGAGTGAAACGTGGCCGGTCCCGCCACTGCGAACCCTCCGCTTTCGACGCCCGAGGGCGGCGCCGAGCAGCCGTTCGACACCGCGTTGCGTGGTTACGAGCGACGTCAGGTCGACGACTTCGTCGCCGCCCGGTGAAGGAGATCTCCCGGCTGAAGGCCCAGCTCGCCGACGAGCGCAGGCAGCGGCAGGCGGCCACCGAGCGCGCCGACGCCGCCGCCGTGGAGCTGCGGGATGTGCGGGCCCGTTCCGCGCACGAGCCCGCCGACCCGCAGGAGAGCTTCGGCTTCCGCGCGGAGAAGCTGCTGCGGATGG
>CAVTOL010000028.1:0-183778 GCA_963736375.1 uncultured Actinomycetota bacterium | reverse complement strand
CAGATCCCCATCCACCCCGCCAGCGTAACCGGGCACACTGGACGCATGACCTCCGCGACCTCTGCTGCCACCGCGGCGCTCGCGGACGCGGTCGCCGGGTACGCGTCGCGGTTCCACGCGGCGGTCGGCGCCCGTCATCACGTCGCGTCGCCGCTGGGCGCGTGGCTGTTGCTCGCGCTGATCGGCGACGCGGGCGAGGCCCTCGGCATGCCCGCCGCCGACGCCGCCCGCCACGCCCGTGAGCTGCTCGACGAGCCGCATCGGCCTCGCGGCCGCGACCGCGGCATGGACCCGCGACGCCCCGCCCGCGGGGGCGGAGTGGCTTGCGGGGCTGCCCGCGGCGGTCGCGCGCGGCCCGGTGCCCACGCAGGACGCCGCCGACGGCTGGGCCAGGGAGCACACGCTCGGGATGATCGACCACTTCCCGCTCACGTCGACGACGCGGTGCGCTGCGTCCTCGCCAACGCGTTGGCCACCCGCATCGGCTGGACGCACCCGTTCACGACGACGGGATCGGACGCGTTCCGCTCCGATTGGCGCGAGCGGGTTCGCACGGTGCTGCGCACGCCGGAGAAGGGCCACGAGTGCGCGATCGCCCGGCACCCGGTCGCAGGCGATGTCGCGCTGCACCGGGCGGGGGCGGAGGGCCTCACGGTGACGTCGGTGGTGGCCGCGCCGGACGTCCCCGTCGACGTGGTGCTGGCCGCCGCACACGATGCGGCCCGGGGTCGGATCGAGCGCCTCCCGCTGGCCGAGGTTCCGCTCGGGGACGGGCCCGCGTGGACGGTCACGGAGTCGACGGGCACAGGCGATCGGGTGAGCGCGGTGCTGCCCGCGTGGTCGGCGACCTCCGAGCACGACCTGCGCGGCGAGGCGTTCGGCTTCGCGGGCGCGGCGGCGGTGCTCGGGCGGCTCTTCGGGGCCGAGGCCGGACGCCGCGCAGGCCGCCACTGCCCGCTACCACCGCGAGGGCTTCGAGGCGGCGGCGGTCACGGCGGTCGCGGTGCGGATAGCTTCCGGCCGCCGGGCAGGCGCCGGGAGGCCGAGCTGCGGTTCGACCGGCCCTACGCGGTGGTGGCCACGGCCACGGGCACGGGCCCGTGGGCGGGGCTGCCGGTCTTCTCCGCGTGGGTGGCCGAGCCCGACGAGGCATGATCACCACGAGACGGACGTTCGCGGGCCTCGATCACCGGAAACGTCGGCCTCGCGTAGCCGACGTCAGCAGCCGAGCAGCCGCGCCGCGAATAGGCCTCCACCTGGTCCAGCGCAACCCGCTCCTGGCCCATCGAGTCGCGCTCGCGGACCGTGACGGCCTGGTCGGAAAGCGAGTCGAAGTCGACGGTCAGGCAGAACGGCGTGCCGATCTCGTCCTGGCGGCGGTAGCGGCGGCCGATCGCGCCCGCGTCGTCGAACTCGACGTTCCAGTGCTTGCGCAGCGCAGCGGCGAGGTCGCGGGCCTTGGGCGAGAGGTCGGCGTTGCGCGAGAGCGGCAGCACGGCGGCCTTCACGGGCGCGAGCCGCCGGTCGAGCTTCAGCGACACGCGCTCGTCGACGCCGCCCTTGGCGTTGGGCGCCTGGTCCACGGTGTAGGCCTCGATCAGGAAGGCCATCATCGAGCGGCCGACACCCGCGGCGGGCTCGATCACGTAGGCCGGTACCGCGACTCCGTGGCCTGGTCGTAGAACGACAGGTCGACGCCGGAGTGGTTGGAGTGGGTGGTGAGGTCGAAGTCGGTGCGGTTCGCGATGCCCTCCAGCTCACCCCACTCCTGGCCGGTGAAGCCGAAGCGGTACTCGATGTCGACCGTGCGCTTCGAGTAGTGGGAGAGCTTCTCCTTGGGGTGCTCGTACTGGCGGAGGTTCGCAGGCTGAAGGCCCAGGTCGACGTACCACTTCGTGCGCTCGTCGATCCAGTACTGGTGCAGCTCCTCGTCGGTGCCGGGCTCGACGAAGTACTCCATCTCCATCTGCTCGAACTCACGCGTGCGGAAGATGAAATTGCCGGGCGTGATCTCGTTGCGGAAGCTCTTGCCCATCTGGCCGATGCCGAACGGGGGCTTCTTGCGCGACGTCGTCTGGACGTTGAGGAAGTTGACGAAGATGCCCTGCGCGGTCTCCGGCCGCAGGTAGTGCAGGCCTTCCTCGGACTCGACGGGGCCGAGGTAGGTCTTGAGCATCATGTTGAAGTCGCGCGGCGCGGTGTATTGGCCGCGCACGCCGCAGTTGGGGCACGGGACCTCGGACAGGTCGTCCTCGGTGGTCGCCTTGCCGCTGCGCTCGGTGTACTCCTCGGCCAGCTGGTCGGCGCGGTAGCGCTTGTGGCAGTTGGTGCACTCGATGAGCGGGTCGTGGAACGCCTGGAGGTGGCCAGAGGCGACCCACACCTGGCGCGGCAGGATCACCGACGAATCGAGGCCGACGACGTCCTCGCGGCCGGTGACCATCGACTTCCACCACTGCCGCTTGATGTTCTCTTTGAGCTCGACGCCCAGGGGGCCGTAGTCCCACGCCGACCGCGTGCCGCCGTAGATCTCGCCCGACGCGAAGACGAACCCGCGGCGCTTGGCCAGCGCGACGATGGTTTCAATCTTGGCGGATGAGGCTTTCGTGGCCACGGACGACACTCCACGACGTAGGGATGGATGAAGTGTTGAGCCTACCGGCCGGGCCGGACAACCGAGATCGCGGACGCCCTAACCTCACCCACCCCGGACCCGTCGACCACCCAAGATCGCCGCGATCGGTGTGCGAGGTGCGCAGGCGCACCCTGTGCACCCATCCTGGTGATCTTGGAAGGTCCTGGCATCAGCGCGGCGGGCGGTCGCGGGACACGCCGCGCTCGCGGTTGCGCCGAGCCAGCCTGGCCAGCCCACGCAGGGTCGTGCGCGGCAGCTCCAACACCGAGACGACGACGCGGTAGGCCGAGCCCGGTACGCAAAGGGCGCGCCCCCTGGCCAGGTCGGCCAGGCAGCGGTCGACGACGGCTTCGGGCTCGAGCCACATCGCCGAGCGGCCGGTCGGGAGGCCGTTGCGCTCGTGGTAGCCGGTCTTCACCGCGCCGGGCGCGACGGCGATGGCCCGCACCCCGGTGCCTGCGAGCGACGCCGCGATGCCGTCGGTGAAGCTCAGCACCCAGGCCTTGCTTGCGCCGTACGACCAGCCCGCCGGTGGGAGATAGCCCGCGAAGCTCGCCATGTTGATCACGGACCCGCGGCGGCGGGCGAGCATCCCGGGCAGCGCGGCCCGTGTGAGACGGAGGACCGCGGTGACGTTGACGTCGAGCTCGTCCTGCAGCGCCTCCATCGACGCCTCGTCGAACAGCTGCTGAACGATCAGGGCCGCGTTGTTGACCAGGACGTCCACCGGCGCCGAGCCGTCGGCGAGCCGCTGCTCGACCAGCGCGCGCTCCTCGGCGACGGTCAGGTCCGCTGGCAGCGTCTCGACGCGCACCCCGTGCGCGGCGCGGAGGGCATCGGCGGTCTCCGCCAACCGCTCCTTGTCCCTGGCGACGAGCACGAGGTCGTGGCCGTCGGCCGCAAGCCGCCGCGCGAACGCGGCCCCGAGGCCGGTGTTACCGCCCGTGATCAGAGCCGTGGCCATGGCCGGACGATAACGGCATGCCTCACCCGTCGGCGAGCAGGCTCGGCCGCACGGTGACGCGACCGTCGACGGCGGTGACCAGCGTTTCGAACGTCGACGGCTCCGGGACCGCCTCGGAGAGCAGCGGCACCACGTGCTCGCGGACGTCGAACGGCGAGAGCGCCCGGCGGTAGGCGTCGACCGAGGCGAATCGGACGGTGAGCACCCAGTGCGCGGGCTCATCGACCGCGCGGCCCAACTCGCCGCCGAGACACCCTGGTGCCGCCGTGAGCAGCGCGAGGGCGCGTTGCGCCCGCTCGGCGAACGCCGTGGGATCGAGGGGTTGGAACCGGCAGACGAGCAGCATCCGGCGAGGATGCCGGCTCCGTACAATGACAGTCATGTCCACCGTCGCAGGCGCCACGCGCCCGACCGCAACGCTGGTCGCGGCGGGTGATCTCCTGCGCGCCCTCGCGGCGCCGGTGCGCATCGCGATCGTCCTGGAGCTCTTGACGGGCAGCCGGTGCGTGCACGATCTGGTCGACGCGATCGGGGTCGCCCAGCCGCTGGTCAGCCAGCACCTGCGGATCCTCAAGGCGGCGGGCGTGGTGCACGGCGAGCGGCAGGGGCGCGAGGTGCTGTACTCGCTGGTCGACGACCACCTGGCGCACATCGTCGTCGACGCCGTCGCCCACGCGGAGGAGGCCCACACGGAGACGACACCGTGACGCGCGCTGTGCGCTCCACCCGGCAGCGCGCCGCCGTCTCGGCCCTACTGGACCGGCTCGACGACTTCCGCTCCGCCCAGGAGATCCACGACGAGCTGCGCCGCGGCGGCGACGGGATCGGGCTCACCACCGTGTACCGCACACTGCAGGCGCTGGCCGACGGCGGCGAGGTCGACGTGCTGCGCTCCGATTCGGGGGAGGCCGTCTACCGGCGGTGCGCGAGCGCAGAGCACCACCACCACCTGGTGTGCAGGCGGTGCGGCGCGGCCGTCGAGATCGAGGGGCCTGCCGTCGAGACGTGGGCGCAGGCCGTCGCGGAACGCCACGGCTTCTCCGACCTCTCGCACACGGTGGAGATCTTCGGGCTGTGCCGCGATTGCGCGGCCGCGTCTCAGATCGACACGGCGGCGAACGGACAGGGCGACTAGCGTCCGCGAGATGACCGCGCCATCGACCAACGGGGCTCCCAGCACGGTACGCAGGTTCGAAGGCGCCGAGGCGGCCGAGCTCGCGACGCAGGCGGCCGTGTTCGAGGATCTCCAGTACGTGCTGCGCTGCTGCGAACACCTGGTCACCGCGCTCGCGCCGCCGCAGCCGGACGTGGCGTTCGTCGAGGCGCTCTGGACCGGCGCGCTGGTCGGCTACGTGCGCTGCTTCTCCGGACGCCAGGCCGTGCTCACCGAGGCCGATCTCAAGGAGCTGCAGCTCGACGGCGACGTCACCGAGTTCCACGACATGGTCAAGAAGCTGCGCGACCACTACGCCTCCCGCCACCTCAACCCGCGCGAGTCGTTCACGATCGGCGTGGCGCAGTCCAACGACGGCAAGCCACAGGGGGTCGCGGTGATCTCCACGCCGCGTCCCCTCGTCGACGACACCACGGTGCGGCTGCTCGGCCGGGTCACGTACGCGCTCTCGGGCCTGCTCGACGCCCGGATGCAGAAGACGCAGAACGACGTGCTCGGCGCGGCGGGCAGGCTCACCCCGACCGACCTCTCGAAGCTGCCGGTCGTGCATCTGGCCGAGGGCTGACCGCCAGCACCGTCAGGTATTCAAGGTCGTACCCGCCCTCGAAGTGCGCGATCAGCTCGGTCTCCAGCGCCGCCGCCTGCGCGTCGTCGAGGGCGGCGAACGTCGTGATGACGGGCGGGAAGTGCGTCCGGTAGTAGGCCACGACCTCCGCGGGCGTCCCGGTGAACACCAGCCGGACGTGCGATCGCCGCGTCGTCACGGCAGCCGGAGCGAGCAGGCGGGTCACGTACTCGGGTTCGCCCCAGGCCGTTGGCCTCGGCCCCGGCGGTGCCGGGGCGTAGCGGTTGAGGATCGCGAAGTAGCGGCCCACCTCACCGTCCGGCGTCCAGTTCGCCATCGCGATCATCCCGCCCGGACGGCACACCCGCAGCAGCTCGCGGGCGGTCGCCTCGTGGTCGGGCGCGAACATGGCGCCGAGGACGGACAGCACGACGTCGAAGGATGCGTCCGGGAAGGGGAGACGCCGGGCGTCGGCCACCTGCCAGTCGACGTCCAACCCCTGTTCCTGCGCGGCACGCTCACCGACCGCCATGAGCTCCGGAGCGATGTCGGTGCCGACGACGTCGGCTCCCGTCGCGGCGGCGGGCAGCGTGGCGTTGCCGGTGCCCGCGCCGACGTCGAGGACGCGCTGCCCGGGCCCAACCCCGGCCGCGCGGACGAGGGCCGGGCCCATCGGGGCGATCAGCTCGGCGATGCGCGCGTAGTCGCCGAGGGTCCAGAACGTGTGGGCTGACATCGTCATGCCGCGAGTGTCCGGTAGCCGAAGAACCCGCGGAAGTTCGTAAAACGGACTTCCGGTGGCTGCGCCCGTGGAGGATCGTCGGGGCCCGTGGACGGCTACGGCCAGTACTGCCCGATCGCGATCGCCGCGGAGATCTTCGCCGAGCGCTGGACCCCGATCATCCTGCGCAACCTGATGGTCGGCGCCGACCGGTTCGGCGACCTGCTCGCGGGTGCGCCCGGCATCCCGCGCAGCGTGTTGGCCCGTCGGCTGCGCACGCTGCAGCGCGAAGGGCTGGTCGCGCGCTCCGGCGGCCGCTCCCCCGGCTACCGCCTGACCGAGAGCGGCCTCGAGCTGGCGCAGGTCTGCATCGCGCTCGGCACGTGGGGGGCACGGTGGCGGGAGACGCGGCCGGAGCACCACGACCCCTACCTGGCGCTGTGGGGCCTCGCGCACCTGATCGACAGGGCGTCGCTGCCACGGCCGCGGGTCGTCGTTCGTTTCGAGATCGCAGGCGGACGGGGACCGCACCGGTACTGGCTCGTCGTCGGCCCTGCCGACCGGGAGGTCTGCGTGCACGACCCCGGCCACGGCGATGACGCCGTCGTCGGCTGCGACCCGGCGACATTGATCGCCTGGCACTGCGGGCGGCTCAACCTGGCGCAGGCGATGCGGGCGGGCACGATGACGGTGGACGGACCGCCGTGGACGGTGCGGATGCTGGCCGAATGGGGACGGCTCAGCCCGTTCGCCGACGTCGCGCCCGCTCGTGATCAGACGAGCTCGGCGCGCACCGCCGACGCGTTGCTCACCACGAGCATCAGCAACGTGCCGAGCGCGGCCTCGCCCAGCCCGACCGCCGGGAAGGCGTAGCGGAGCGTGACATCCCAGCCGCGCTCGCTCGCCGTGGCGCCGAGCGTGCCGAAGAGCCCTTGCCCCGCCCGGAGGCCGACGCGGGCGGGGATGTCCTCGTCACGGGGCAGGTCCCAGCCCACCACGCAGGTGAGGCTGAGCACGGGTAGGCCCTCGGCCAGCTCCAGTCCCTGCAACGCGCAGGGGACGTCGCCGTGGCGGAAGGTGATCGCGCCGTCGTCGTCGACGGTCACGTCCACGTAGCGCTCCAACGCGGCGCGGGCGGTCTGCAGTGTCTCCATCACAACGCCGCCTCCGCGGGGAAAGCACGTCGGCGGTCACGATGCCGCCTCCGCGGGGGAAAGCACGTCGGCGGTCACGATGCCGCCTCCGCGGGGAAAGCACGTCGGCGGTCACGATGCCGCCTCCGCGGGGGAAAGCACGTCGGCGGTCATGACGCGTCGGGCTTGTCGAGTGCGCCGCCGAATCGGCGGTCCCGTCGGGCGTAGATCTCGATCGCCTCCCAGATATGGCGTCGGTCGAAGTCGGGGAACAGGGTGTCAAGGAAGACCATCTCGGCGTAGGCGGACTGCCAGAGCAGGAAGTTGGACGTGCGCTGCTCGCCCGAGCTGCGGACGAACAGGTCGACGTCGGGCATCTCCGGCTCGTCGAGGTGCCGGGCGATGGTCCGCTCGTCGATCTTGTCGGGTTTGAGCTTGCCCGCCGCCACGAGCCTGGCGATGTCGCGGACGGCATCGGCGATCTCCGCGCGGCCGCCGTAGTTGACGCACATGGTGAGCGTGAGCAGGTCGTTGTGGCGGGTCTTCTCCTCGGCGATCTCCAGCTCGCGGATCACGCTGCGCCACAGGCGCGGGCGACGCCCTGCCCACCGCACCCGCACCCCACACGCGTGCAGCTCGTCGACCCTGCGGTGGATCACGTCGCGGCTGAAGCCCATGAGGAAGCGCACCTCGTCGGGGCTGCGCTTCCAGTTCTCGGTGGAGAAGGCGTACGCCGACAGCCACCGCACCCCGATCTCCAGGCAACCCCACGCCACGTCCATGAGCGACGCCTCGCCGCGCCGGTGTCCCTCGATCCGCGGCAGCCCGCGCGCGTTGGCCCACCGCCCGTTGCCGTCCATCACCAGCGCGACGTGGCGGGGCACGAGGCTACGCGGGATGGCGGGTGGCCGTGCGCCACTCGGGTGCGGGGGAGGCGGCAGGGGCACGGGCGCCACCCTACGGCGGGCGGCTGCGCGTCGAGCCACCGCAGCACGGTGTCGTTGACCAGGCGCAGCTGGTCGGGATGGTCGTGCCCGACGGGAAGGACGGCCAACCACCTGTTCACGCTGATGGTGGCCCAGCTCGGGCGGCTGCTGCTGATCGGCCTGTGCCTGCTGTGCCTCGTGATCGTGCTCGCCACGCAGCTCAAGGGGGTCTCACTGACGGACGGCGCGGCGCTCCACGAGGGGGAGCGAGCGCAGCTGACGCTCCATGTGCCACTGCAGGTGGGCGGCGACGAGGCCTGAGGTGTCGCGGCGGGTGGCAGGGGCGGCGGCGTCGGCGATGTCCCACTCGCCGTGCAGCAGCGCGTCGAGCAACACGAACGTCGCGCGCGAAGGCGTGACCGAGCCGGGCGGGCGGCAGCGCGCGCACACCGCTCCCCCGGCGGCGACGTTGAACGCCGGGTGCGGGCCGGGCTCCGCGCACCGGGCGCAGTCGTTGATCGCGGGGGCCCAGCCCGCGTGGGTCATCGCGCGCAGGAAGAACGCGTCGAGCACGAGGGACGGGTCCCGCTCGCGGCCCGACAGCGCCCTGATCGCGCCCACCACCAGCAGGTATACCCGCAGCGCAGGCTCGCCCTCCTCGGCGACGAGCCGGTCGGCGGTCTCCAGCACCGCACACCCCGCCGTGTACCGCCCGTAGTCGCCGATCAGCCCCGCGCCGAACGCGTCGACGGTTTCGGCCTGGGTCACGATGTCCAGGGAGCGGCCCGTGTAGCACTGCACGTCGACGTGGTTGAACGGCTCCAGCCGCGCTCCCCACCGCGAACGGGTGCGCCGCACCCCCTTCGCCACCGCGCGGACCTTGCCGTGCCGACGGGTGAGGATCGTGACGATCCGGTCGGCCTCGCCCAGCTTCTGCACCCGCAGCACGACGCCGGTGTCGCGGTACAGGGCCATAACGCAAGCCTACGACCCGGGCCTACGATCGGTGGCGAACGCCGACCAGGAGGGCCCAGCATGTCGAGTCCGCACCAGTCCGACGACGACGCGGAGCACACCGTCTCGCTGGGCAAGAACACCCCGCCGCCCCCGCAGCAGAGCGCCTATCCGCCGCCGCAGCAACAGCAGGGTTATGGCGCGGGACCGTACGGCCAGCAGCCGTACGACCCGAACGCGTACGGCCAGCAGCCGTACGACCCCAACGCCTACGGCCAGCAGCCGTACGACCCCAACGCCTACGGCCAGCAGCCGTATCCCGCCGCCGGGCCCTACGAGCAGAACCCCTACGGTGCCTACCCCCAGCCCGGCTACCCGCAGCCCTACTCGGGCTACGGCCAGCCCTACCCGGCGTCGCGCGGCACCAACACGATGGCCATCCTGGCGCTGGTCTTCGGGATCCTGCTCGCGCCGCTCGGGCTGGTGTTCGGGTTCGTGGCGCGCAGTCAGATCAAGAAGACCGGCGAGGACGGCGACGGGCTCGCGCTGGCGGGCATCATCATCGGCGGCATCTTCACGCTGCTGTTCATCGCCTACATCGTCTTCATCATCATCTTCTTCACGGCCGTGGCGAGCTCGATCCCCAGCAGCTACTAGAACCCCAGCTTGCGCAGCTGTCGCGGGTCGCGCTGCCAATCCTTCGTGATCTTCACGTGCAGGTCGAGGAACACCCGCGTGCCCAGCAGCGCCTCGATCTGCCGCCGCGAGTCCGTGCCGACCTGACGCAGCCGCTCCCCGCCCTTGCCGATCACGATCCCCTTCTGGCTCGCCCGCTCGACGTGGATGACGGCGTGGACATCGAGCAGGTCGTCGCGGCCTTCGCGAGGCACCATCTCGTCGATCGTGACGGCGATCGAGTGCGGCAGCTCGTCGCGCACGCCTTCGAGCGCCGCTTCGCGGATCAGCTCGGCGACGAGCGTCTCCTCCGGCTCGTCGGTGAGCTCGCCGTCGGGGTAGAGCGGCGGGCCCTCCGGGAGGCGGGCGACGAGCAGGTCGGCCAGCGTCCCCACCTGGAACCCATCGACGGCCGAGCACGGCACGATCTCCGCGAACTCGACGATCTCCGCGAGCTCGGCGAGCTGGCTGAGCCGCTCGGCCACCTGTTCGGGCCGCGCGAGGTCGGTCTTGGTGACGACGCCGAGCACCGGGGTGCGGCCCGCCACGGCCTTCAGCTCGTTGACGATGAACTCGTCGCCACGGCCCACCGGCACGTCGGCGGGCACGCAGAAGCCGATGACGTCGACCTCCGACCAGGTCTCCCGCACGACGTCGTTGAGCCGTGACCCGAGGAGCGTGCGTGGCTTGTGCAGGCCGGGGGTGTCGATCACGACGAGCTGGGCGTCCGGCCGGTGCAGGATGCCGCGGATCGCGTGCCGCGTGGTCTGCGGCCGCGACGACGTGATCGCGATCTTCGATCCGATCAGCGCGTTGGTCAGCGTGGACTTGCCCGCGTTCGGCCGTCCGACGAAGCACGCGAAGCCGGAGCGGAACCCGGCAGGGACGTCGGGAAAGGTCACTGCTCCCCCTGGGGTCGTGCGCGGAAACGAGTGCCAGAGCACTCTTTTCCGCTCACAGGCCCGGAGGGCGCATCGCCGGTGAGCCGGGCCAGGATCTCGCGCCCGATGGGCAGGGCGGCGGTGGCGGCGGGCGAGGGCGCGTTGAGCACGTGCAGCACGGCGCCGGGGCCGCCGCCCTGCTCGGCGAACAGGAAGTCGTCGACGAGTGCGCCGTCGGGCCTGACGGCCTGCGCCCGCACGCCCGCGCCCGCGGGCGACAGGTCCGCGGCCGTGACGTCGGGCAGCATCCGCTGGATCTGCCGGGCCATCGCCGCCTTCGACAGCGACCGGCGCATCTCGCCGAACCCGTAGCGCCAGTGCTTCTTGGCGACGCGCAGCATGCCCGGGTAGGCCAGCGTGGCCAGCAGCTCCCTCGGGCGTACCGTGCCCCAGCCGTAGCCCTCCCTGGCCAGCGCCAGCACCGCGTTGGGGCCCGCGTGGACGTGCCCGTCGATGCCACGGGTGGCGTGCACGCCCAGGAACGGGAACGCCGGGTCGGGCACCGGGTAGATCAACCCGCGCACCAGCGCAGCGGCCCGCTCGGAGAACCCCGCGTACTCGCCACGGAACGGCACGATCCGCACACCGGGGTCGGCGCCCGACGCGCGGGCCAGCTCGTCGCAGTGCAGGCCCGCGCACGCGACGACCTGGGTGCCGAGCAGGTCCGGCCCGTCGCCGCGGACGACGACGTCGCCGCTGCGTCGCTGCAGCATGGTGACCGAACGGCCGAGGTAGATCTCCCCGCCCTCCTTGACGACGAGCTCGCCCAGCTTCTCGGCGACCACGCGGTAGTCGCAGATCCCGGTGGAGGGCACCCACAGCGCGGCGATCCCGCGCACGTGCGGCTCGTGTGCCCGCATCCCGGCCTGGTCCAGCTCGTGGTTCTCGACGCCGTTGGCGTGCCCGCGGCGTGCGAGCTCCGCCATCCGGGGCAGCTCCTCGGGCTCGGTGGCGACGACGAGCTTGCCGCACACCTGGTGGGGCAGGTCGTGTTCCCGGCAGAACGCGACCGTCTCCGCGCACCCCGCCACGGCCAGCCGCGCCTTCAGGCCGCCGGGCGCGTAGTAGAGGCCGGAGTGGATGACGTTCGAGTTGCGCCCGGTCTGGTGCGCGGCCAGCCGCGGCTCGCGCTCGACCACGGCCACCGACCGGCCCGCCCGTACTGCGGCGTACGCGGTGGCGAGGCCGACGATGCCGCCGCCGACGACGACCAGGTCGTACTTGGGGGTCTCAGGAAGCGTCATCAGCGCGCTCGTCCTCCGGTTCGATCTCTTCCACCAGCACGGACGTGATGCGCAGCCGTCCGCGCGCGTCCTTGCCGCCTTCTGCCCGCAGCCGCAGGCCTGCGACCTCGGCTTCCGCTCCGGGCAACGGCACCTTGCCCAGCCGTTGCGCGAGCAGGCCGCCGACCGTGTCGACGTCGGCCTCGGCCAGCGCGTCGGCCAGGAGGTTCGGTCCATCGGGATCGCCGGTGGGCGGGTACAGCTCCTCGAGGTCCTCCACCGGCAGCCGGGCCGAGAGCCGCCGCGTGTGGCCGTCGATCTCCTGGATGGCGGGCACCTCGTCGGTGTCGTACTCGTCGGTGATCTCGCCGACGATCTCCTCAAGGATGTCCTCGATCGTCACGACGCCCGCGGTGCCGCCGTACTCGTCCACGACGATCGCCATGTGGTTGCGCGCGGCCTGCATCTCTTTGAGCAGCTCGTCGACCTGCTTGGAGTCGGGCACGAACACCGCGCGGCGCATCACCTCCGGCAAGGCGGCGTCCGGGCGCTCGGCCTGAGCGCGCACGAGGTCCTTCAGGTAGGCGACGCCGACGATGTCGTCGATGCCCTCGCCGAGCACCGGCAGCCGCGAGTAGCCGCTCTTCAGCGCGAGCCGCACGACCTTGTCGACGGGCGTGTCGCGCTCGGCCCACACGACGTCGGGGCGGGGCACCATGACGTCGCGGGCGATCGTGTCGCCCAGCTCGAACACCGAATGGATCATCTGGCGCTCGCCCTCGTCGACGACGCCGGACGTGCTGGCCATGTCCACCAGCTCGCGCAGCTCGATCTCGGACGAGAACGGGCCCTGCCGGAATCCGTGCCCCGGCGTGACCATGTTGCCGATCACGATGAGCAGCCGGCTGAGGGGCCCGAGCAGGGTGCCGAGCGCCCGCACGGGGGCGGCGAGCAGCATGCCGATCCGATAGGGGTGCTGGCGACCCAGCGTGCGCGGGCCGACGCCGATGAAGACGTACGACACCACCACCATCACGCCCACGGCCACCAGTGCCCCGACCCACGCCGTGGCGAAGACCTGCACGAACGCGATCGTGACGAGCACCGTCGCCGTGGTCTCGGCCGCGAGGCGCAGCAGCAGGAGCAGGTTGACGTGCCGGGGTCGATCGGCGACGACCTTCGCCAGCGCGCGCGCCCCGGGCTTCCCCTCGCGCACGAGGGAATCGACGTGCGCGCGCGACACCGAGTTGAGCGCGGCGTCCGCGGCGGCGAACAAGCCCGCCACCGGAACGAGCAGCACCGCGACGACGAGCAGTGGAGCGATCATCGAACGGTCAGGTGTCCTCGAGGCCGACGGTGCCGAGCACGGCGGAGTCGCTGCGCCGCTGGGCTGCGCGGGCCGCAGCCGTGCGGCGGGCTCGGCGCCAGTCTTCGAGCAGCGAGGCCTGCACGGCGAACATCTCGCGCTCCTCGTCGGGCTCGGCGTGGTCGTAGCCGAGGAGGTGCAGCACGCCGTGCACGGTGAGCAGGTGCAGCTCGTCGTCAAGGCCGTGACCCGCCGCGCTGGCCTGCGCCTTGGCGAACTCGGGACAGAGCACGATGTCGCCGAGCAGCGCCGGGCCCATGTCGGACGCGTCGGGCCGCCGCGACTCCTCCACCAGCTCGTCCATGGGAAACGACATGACGTCGGTGGGGCCGGGCTCGTCCATCCAACGCTCATGCAGCTCGGCCATCGCGTCGAGGGTGACGGCGATGATCGACAGCTCGGCAGCGGGGCTCACCCGCAGGGCCGTGAGCGCGTGGCGCGCGACCGAGACGATCAGCTCGGCGTCCACGGGCACGCCGGACTCGTTGCTCACCTCGATCGACACGCTTCCCAGGATAGTCATCCCCCGATCACGGGCGGTCGACGCGTCGCGGTCCGACGGCGAGAATGGCGACGTGATCCACAATTGGGCGGGCAACGTCACCTTCGGCGCGGCGCGATTCCACCGGCCGACGTCGGTGGCGCAGGTGCAGGAGCTGGTGGCGGGCGCGCAGCGGGTGCGGGTGCTCGGCAGCGGGCATTCGTTCTCGCCGGTCGCCGACACCACCGGCGATCTCCTGTCGCTGGCCGCGCTCCCGCCGTCGCTGGAGATCGCGGACGGCGCCGTCACGATCTCGGCGGGCACGCGGTACGGCGAGCTGGTCGCGCCGGTGCACGAGGCCGGGCTGGCGTTGCCCAACACCGGCTCGCTGCCGCACATCATGGTCGCCGGGGCGTGCGCGACGGGCACGCACGGCTCGGGCGACGGCAACCGGATCCTCGCCGCGTCGGTGTCCGCGGTGGAGCTCGTCGGGCCGGACGGGGAGCTGCGCACGGTGCGGCGGGGCGAGCCGGGGTTCGCAGGGGCGGTGGTAGCGCTGGGCGCGCTCGGCGTCGTCACGCGGCTGACGCTCGATCTCGTGCCGACCTACGACGTGCGGCAGATCGTCGTCGAGGGCCTGCGGTCGATCGACGACGTGCCGGAGGCGCTCGCAGCGGCCTACAGCGTGAGCCTGTTCAGCTACTACGAGGACGACGGGTTTGAGCAGGTGTGGGTGAAGCAGCGGGCCGACGAGCCCGCGCTGCCCACGGGGTGGCTGGGCACGAAGCCCGCCGACGGCCCACGGCACATGGTGCGCGGCGTCGACCCCGCCTCCTGCACGCCGCAGCTGGGCTCGACCGGGCCGTGGTACACGCGGCTCCCGCACTTCCGCCTGGATTTCACCCCGAGCAACGGCGACGAGCTGCAGTCGGAGTACCTCGTGCCGCGCGACAACGTGGTGCCCGCGCTGCGCGCCCTCGACGCGATCCGCGACCGCATCGCGCCGGTGCTGCACGTGGCCGAGGTCCGGTCGGTGGCGGCCGACGAGCAGTGGCTCTCCGCCGCATACGGCCGCGACAGCGCGGCCCTGCACTTCACCTGGATCGCCGACGAGGCGGCGGTGCGGCCCGTCGTCGGTGCGGTCGAGGCAGCCTTGGACGGCCTCGACGCCCGCCCCCACTGGGGCAAGGTGTTCAGCACGCCGCCGGAGCAGCTGGCGCAGCTGTGGGCGCACCTTTCCGACTTCGTCGAGGCGGCACGGGCCGCGGACCCGGCGGGCAAGTTCCGCAACGCGTTCCTTGACCGCAACCTCCCGGTCTGAAACCGGGCTTGGGTGCCGGGCGGCCTGCCGCGGGCGGGCGGGGAGCCCCCCGCCGCTCGGCCCGACTTCGCACCCCTTGTGTGCACTTCGCACCCCGCCCGCGGGGTGCGAAGTGACGGCAGCCGTGCGAAGTCGCCCTGGCGGCCCCCGCCGGTCGCACCGAGGGTCAGCGGCGGCGGGCGCGACGGTCGGGCGGGGGGCCGTTGCGCGGGGCGGCGGCCCGGAGGTTGGGGCGCTCGCCCGAGGCGTCCCAGCGGGCGTAGGCGTCGACGATGTCGGCGACCAGCCGGTGCCGCACGACGTCGGCGCTGGACAGCAGTGCGAAGTGCACGTCGTCGACGTCGGACAGGATCTCCCGCACCACCTGCAGGCCGGAGCGGACGCCACCGGGCAGGTCGACCTGCGTGACGTCGCCGGTCACCACGATCCTCGACCCGAACCCCAGCCGCGTGAGGAACATCTTCATCTGCTCCGGCGTGGTGTTCTGCGCCTCGTCGAGGATGATGAACGCGTCGTTGAGCGTGCGGCCGCGCATGTAGGCCAGCGGTGCGACCTCGATCGTGCCCGCCGCCATGAGCTTGGGGATCGACTCCGGGTCGATCATGTCGTGCAGCGCGTCGTACAGCGGGCGCAGGTACGGGTCGATCTTCTCGTACAGCGTGCCGGGCAGGTAGCCCAGCCGCTCGCCCGCCTCGACGGCGGGTCGCGTGAGGATGATCCGGTTGACCATCTTGGCCTGCAGCGCCTGCACGGCCTTGGCCATCGCGAGGTACGTCTTGCCGGTGCCCGCAGGGCCGATGCCGAACACGATCGTATGCGCGTCGATGGCGTCGACGTAGCGCTTCTGGTTCAACGTCTTGGGCCGGATGGTGCGGCCACGGCGGGACAGGATGTCCAGCGAGAGCACCTCGGCGGGTGACTCCCCCTCCCGACCGGAGCCTGCGCCGAGCATCTCGACGGTGCGCCGTACGGCGTCGACCGACACCTGCTGGCCGCGCTCGGCCAGGGTGATCAGCTCGGTGAACACGCGCTCGGCGAACGCCACGTCGGCGGGGGTGCCGGTAAGGGTGAGCTCGTTGCCTCGGACGTGCACATCGGCGTCGAGCAGGTCCTCGGCCATGCGCAGGCTTTCGTCGCGCGAGCCCAGCAGGGCGAGCAGAGCGGCGTCCGGAACGGCCAAGCGGGACTGGACGGGATCCGGATGGGTCAAGTACGGCCGCCTGCTTTCGCTACCGCGGATGGGACGACGCCGATGCTACCGCGCTCGGCCACGCCTTTGCCCGTGCATTCCGCGGGCGGGTTGACGCCCGGACCACTCCGTCCTACAGTCCAGTATTAATCCGAGTTAGTTCGGTTCAATATGAGGAGGATGGATGACCACGACCGAGACCGCAGCGGTGCGGGTGTTGCGACGCATGTTCGACGAAGGCTTCTCCACCGGTGACGACGCGATCGTCGACGAGCTGTGCTCCGCTGATCTCGTGGAGCACCAATTCGGCCTCGCGGGCGCAGGCGCAGCGGCCATCGCGCACGTCAAGGCGGCCATGCGGGACGTCCACGGCATGGCGCCGGACCTGCGCTTCACCATCGAGGACACCGTCGAGGCGGGCGACGTGATCTGGGTGCGGGCGCGAGGGCGGGGCACCGCGACCGGCCCGTTCTTCGGGCCCGCGAGCGGGCGGCCGCTGGACTTTAGCGTGATCGACATAGCCAGGGTTGTCGACGGGCGGATCGTCGAGCACTGGGGAGTGCCCGACCGCTTCGCGGTCCTCGCCCAGACCGGCGTGCTGGCCCGGCTCAGCTGACAGCGCAGCCGATCGGGAGGATGGCCGGGTGGGTGACACGGCGAAACGCGACGCCCGCCGCTACCACTCGCCGCGCCGCGCCGAGCAGGCGGCGCAGACCCGCCGCGCGGTCCTCGCCGCGGCCCGCGACCTGTTCGTCGGGCGTGGCTACGCCGCAACCACGGTCGCGGAGATCGCGCGCGAGGCGCGCGTCGCGGTCGACACGGTCTACGCCACGGTCGGCCGCAAGCCCGCCCTCCTCCGGGAGGTGTTGGAGACGGCCATCTCCGGCGCCGACGTGGCGGTGCCCGCCGACGAGCGCGACTACGTCGCCCGCGTGCGCGCCGCCACGTCCGCTCGCGACAAGATCACGGCCTACGCCACGGGTCTGGTCGACGTGCAGCGCAGGCTCGCGCCCGTGTTCCTGGCGCTGCGCGACGCCGCGGGCGCCGACATCGAGTCCGCCGCGCTGTGGAAGGAGATCGCCGAGCGCCGCGCACAGAACATGCGCCGCTTCGCCGCCGACCTCCGCGCGACCGGGGAGCTGCGCGCCGATCTCACCGACGACGACGTCGCCGACATCGTCTGGAGCATGAACGGCACCGAGTACTGGGTGCTGCTGGTCGGCGAGCGCGGCTGGAGCCACGAGCGCTTCGCCACCTACCTCATCGACGCCTGGAGCCGACTGCTCCTGGCCTGAAGGAGCTTGATCACGAGCGATCGGATGGTCGCCCGCGCCGCGGGCAGCGGCCCCGCCACGCTCGAGCGGCGGCTGCCCGACGCGGGCCTATCGGCTCGTGAGCGGAAAACATCGCTCTCGCGACGTTTTCCGCTCACGATGGGGCCGTGCATGACGACTCCGGCTTCGTCCTCCCCCGCGTCGCCCGCTTCGTCCGCGAGCGGCTGACCCCCGCACTGCACCGGGCGAAGACCGCCTGCGAGATCACGGCGTGGACGGCGCCCGGCGAGCCCGTCCCGTTCGCCGAGGCCGCAGCGCAGGAGTATCGCCCGTTCGCCGTCGGCGAGGCGTGGGGACGGCCGTGGGGCACGGTGTGGTTCCGCGTCACCGGCGCGGTGCCCACGGGATGGGCGCACCCGGAGCTGGTCGTCGACCTGGGATTCACCGGCGCGGGCCCGGGCTTCCAGGCCGAGGGGACGGTGTACGCCCCGGACGGGGTGGTCCTCGGCGGCCTGGAGCCCCGCCGCCGCGCGGTGCCGCTTGGCCGCCCCGGGCTGCAGCAGGGTGACACTGCAGCCACTGGGTGGCAGCAGGGTGACATTCCTGCAACCCGGGTAGAGCTCTTCGTCGAGGCCGCCGCCAATCCCGACATGACCGGCGGCTGGGCGTGGGCGCCGACACCGCTCGGCGAGCTCGCCACGGCGGGCGACGATCCGCTCTACCGCCTCGGCGCGGTCGAGCTCGCCGAGCTGGACGTCGATGTGTGGACGCTGATCCAGGACATCTGGACGTTGACCGGGCTCGTCGAGGCCCTCCCCGGCGACCTTCCCCGACGCGCTGAGGTGCTGCGGGCCCTTGAGCGCGCGGTCGACGCGGTCGACCCCGACGCCGTCGCGGCCACCGCGGCGGCCGGTCGCGCCGATCTCGCCGAGGTGCTCGGCCGCCCCGCCTACGCCAGCGCCCACCGCGTCTACGCGGTGGGCCACGCGCACATCGACTCGGCGTGGCTGTGGCCGGTGCGCGAGACCGTCCGCAAGGTCACCCGCACGTTCGCCAACGCCCTGCAGCTCATGGACCGCGACGAGGAGTTCGTGTTCGCGGCCTCCTCGGCCCAGCAGTACGCCTGGGTGCGCGACCACCAGCCCGAGCTCTTCGCCCGCATCCGCAAGCGGGCCGCCGAAGGTCGGTTCGTGCCCGTCGGCGGCATGTGGGTGGAGTCGGACACGAACATGCCGGGCGGTGAGGCGCTGGCCCGCCAGCTCGTCTACGGCGCGGCTTTCTTCCGCGACGAGCTGGGCGTCGAGTCCGACGGCGTCTGGCTGCCCGACTCGTTCGGCTACTCCGCCGCCCTTCCCCAGATCGCCGCCGCGGCCGGGCGGCGCTGGCTGCTCACCCAGAAGATCAGCTGGAACGACACCAACCGGTTCCCGCACCACACGTTCGCATGGGAGGGCATCGACGGCACGCGGATCCTGACGCACTTCCCGCCCGTCGACACCTACAACGCCGAGCTGTCCGGCGGCGAGCTGGCCCGCGCGCAGCGGCAGTTCGCCGAGAAGGGCCGGGCCAACACGTCGTTGGTGCCGTTCGGCTGGGGCGACGGCGGCGGCGGCCCGACCCGCGAGATGCTGGCCGCCGCGCACCGCACCCGTGACCTGGAGGGCTCGCCCACGGTGCGCGTGGCCCGGCCCACGGAGTTCTTCGCAGCCGCCGCGGCCGAGTACCCGACACCGCCGGTGTGGGTGGGCGAGCTGTACCTGGAGTACCACCGCGGCACCTACACCACCCAGGCGCGCACGAAGCGCGGCAACCGGCGCAGCGAGCACCTGCTGCGCGAGGCCGAGCTGTGGGCCACCACGGCGGCCGTGCGGGCGGGCGCGGACTACCCGGTCGAGACGCTCCGCCGCTGCTGGGAGACGGTGCTGCTGCAGCAGTTCCACGACATCCTGCCCGGCACGTCGATCGCCTGGGTGCACCGGCAGGCCGAGCGCGAGTACGCGCGCGTTGCCGAGGAGCTGGAGACGGTGATCGCCGACGCGCTCACCCTCCTCGTCGGCCCCGGTGACCGCGACCTGGCCGCCAACGCCGGGCCGTACGCCGTGGATGGGGTGCCGGGCCTCGGGGTGGCCACTGCGCCGCCGAACCGGGTCGTGAGCGGAAACGAGGGCTATAGCGACCTTTTCCGCTCACGAGGCTTGGCCACTGACGAGCTGCGCGTTGTCGTCGACGAGCGCGGGCTGATCACGTCGATCTACGACATGCTCGCCGAACGCGAGCTGGTCCCGCCGGGCGGCGCGGCGAACCTCCTGCAGTTGCACCGCGACACCCCCACGTACTGGGACGCCTGGGACATCGACCGGCACTACCGCCGTCACGCCGTCGACCTGGTCGAGGGCGACGTCACGACCGACGGCGACGGGGTGCGGATCGTGCGCCACGTCGGCGGTTCCACGATCACCCAGATCGTCGTGCTGCGCGGCCGCACGATCGAGATCGACACCCACGTCGAATGGCACGAGCGGCAGAAGCTCCTCAAGCTCGCCTTCCCGCTCGACGTGCACGCCGACCGGGCCGCGTCCGAGATCCAGTTCGGGCACGTGCACCGCCCGACGCACGCCAACACGTCATGGGACGCCGCACGGTTCGAGACCTGCGCGCACCGGTGGGTGCACGTCGGCGAGCCGGGCTACGGGGTGGCGGTGGCCAACGACGCCACGTACGGCCACGACATCACCCGCGACGGGCCGACCACCACCGTGCGGCTGTCGCTCGTGCGCGCGCCGCTCTTCCCCGACCCGGACGCCGACCAGGGCGAACACCGGTTCCGGGTGGCCTTGCGCGTCGGCGCGACGATCGGCGACGCCGTGGCCGAGGGCTACCGGCTCAACCTGCCGCTGCGCCGGGTGCGGGGCGGCGGCGATGTCGCGCCGTTGGTCGTGGTCGACGATCCGGCCGTCGTCGTCGAGGCGGTGAAGCTCGCCGAGGACGGGAGCGGCGACGTGGTGGTGCGGCTCTACGAGGCGCTCGGCAGCCGGGCGTCGGCCCGCATCACCCCGACCTTCGACCACGTGTCGGTGACCGAGACCGACCTGCTGGAGAGGCCGCTGCCCGCACCCGTCGCGCTCGACGGCGACCGGCTTCGGCTGCGCCCGTTCCAGATCGTCACCCTGCGCTTCAGGCGGCCGTGAGGGTTCGTGAAACCATGACCAGATGACGACGCGCGCCGCGCCGCTCGACCTCGACGGACGGGTGCTCCGTGCCCGTTTGCGGCGCATTCGGGAGCTGCTGGCCACGGTGCCCGCGCTGGGCCGGATCGACCCGCCCCGGCTCGTCGACGAGCCGGTCACGGCGCTGGCCGCCGAACGGCTGCTCACCGTGCTGGTCGAGCTGGCCTTCGCCTGCAACCGGGACGTGGCGGTCAGCGTGCTGGGCCGCGCCCCTGCGGGCTACCCGGAGTCGTTCGACCTCGCCGCGCAGGCCGGGCTGATCAGCGCGGGGCTCGCCGGGAAGCTGCAGCCCTCGGCGCTGCTGCACGACGTGCTCCTCCTCGACGCGGCGCCCGGGCAGGTGGCGCTGGCGGTGCCGCGCGCGCCCGTGCTCTACGGGGAGTACGTGGCGCAGGCGAGCGCGTTCGTGGCAGAGCGCACTATCTGATCAGGCCCTGCACCTCGCGAAATCGGGGGTGGGTCGCGTCGCGGAGCCACTCGAACAGCACCATCTCCGTGGTGACGAGCTCGGCGCCGTGCCGGACGAGCCGGTCGAGCGCGGCGTCCCGGTTGGCCGTGGTGCGCGAGCCGACCGCGTCGGCCACCACCAGCACGCGATGCCGCGCGGCCAGGAGCCCCACCGCGGTCTGCAACACGCAGACGTGCGCCTCGCAGCCCGCGATGAGTACCTCCTCGGTGCCGGGTGGCAGCAGAGTCGGGAAGCCCGCGGCGTTGAAGACCGTCTTGGGCAGCACGAGCTGCGGATAGGGCTGAAGCTCCGCGACGGTGGGGCCGAGCTTGTCGGGGACCTGCTCGGTGGCGCACACCGGCACGTCGAGCAACGCCGCAGCGGCCGCCAGCCTGGCCGCGTTGCCTACCATGTCCTTGCCGCCGTCGAGCGCGGCGACCAGCCGTTCCTGGATGTCGACGAGCAGCACCGCGGAGCCCTCGGCCGAGATCAGCATGGTGAACGAGAGTAGGCGATCAGCCACCTCAGCAGCAGGCCAGGATCTCCTCCACCGCGTCGCGGCAGGCCGTCCAGGCAGGGGTGGTCGGGTCGATCACCGCGAAGTGGTCGACGCCGGGTAGCCGCGTCCAGCGGCCGCCGGACGCAGCGGCGAACCGTTCGGTCTGGCGCACCGGCACGCGGTCGTCGGCCGTGCCGTGCACGCCGAGCACGGGCACACCGATCGGCACGCGGGCGACCGGGGAGGCGAGGGCGTAGCGGTCGGGCACCGCGTCGGGTGGGCCGCCGAGCAGATCGACCACCGCGCCCTGGCCCAGGCCGTGCTTGGCCGCGTCGACGAGGTCGAGCACGCCCGCCTGGCTGACCGCCCCGCGCAGCCTCACCCGTGGGTGCGCGCCCGGCGCGTCGGGCGGCAGGCCGGGTCGGGCGGCGAGCCAGGCGGCGAGCTGGCCGCCCGCCGAATGCCCGAGCGCAACGACCCGGTCCAGCGGCAGCCCTCCTCCGGCGGCTTCGTGGACGGGCCCGGCGAGCGCGTCGACGGCCGCGGCGACGTCGTCGAACGTCGCGGGCCACCCACCACCCCCGCCCACCCGCCGGTACTCGACGTTCCACGCCGCCAGACCCGCCGCGGCGAGGTCGGCGGCGAGCGGGCGGCCGAGCGACAGGTCGTAGGCGTGCCGCCAGAACCCGCCGTGCACGACGACCACCACGCCGCGGGGCGGCCCCACGGGCAGCGTCAGCTCGCCGAACCGGTGCGGCCCCGGCGCGTACGGGATGGTGACGGGCACAATCCGATCCTCGCAGCCCGCCCCGCCACCACCGCTCGCCCCGCCCCCCACTACGGCCGCCCCGCCCGGCTCGCCCCGCCACCACGGCCGCCCCGCCCGGCTCGCCCCGCCACCACCGCTCGCCCCGCCCGGCGGCCCAGCTGCCCGCTGCCCGGCCCGCCCCGCCTCGCTCGCTCCGGCCACCTGCTGCCCCGCTACCCGGCCCATGATCACCGGTTGGGTGCGAAACCCGGCGCAGATCCGGCCGCCATTGCACCGAACGATGATCAAGCCGGTGGGGGTGGGTGGGGTGCCGTACGGGGCGGTGGAGGCAGTTGGGGCGGTGGGTGGAGCGGGGTGGGACGTGCAGGTGGGCGCGCGGCCGTCACCGCGCGCAGGGCGCTGTCACCGCGCCCAGCGGTCGGTCACCGCGCCCAGCGGTCGGTCAGCGCGCCCAGCGCGCCCAGGGCGACGGCGGCCGCGGTCGAGGCGCGCAGCACCTCCGGCCCCAGCCGCACGGCGGTGGCTCCCGCCGCGGTGAGCACGCCCAGCTCGTCGTCGGTGACCCCGCCCTCCGGCCCGACAACCAGCAGGATCTCCTCGGAATCGGGCAGCGCGACGTCGGTGAGCGCCGTCGTCGCGCTCTCGTGCAGCACCAGCGCGCAGGCCGTCGCCGCAACCCGCGTGGCCAGCGTGCGCGTGGACACCGGCTCGGCCACCTCGGGCACCCAGGGCCGCCGGGCCTGCTTGGCCGCCTCCCGGGCGGTGGCCCGCCAGCGGGCGAGCCCCTTGTCACCCCGCGCGCCGTCGGCCCAGCGGACGACGCACCGCGCCGCCGTCCAAGGCACGAGCGCGTCCACCCCGGCCTCGGTGGCCAGCTCGACGGCCAGCTCACCCCGGTCGCCCTTGACGAGCGCCTGCGCGACGACGACCCGCGGCGACGGTGGGGCCACCAGCGCGCGGTCGGCAAGAGTCAGCTCGACCAGGTCGCGCCCGACACCCGACACCACGGCCTCGGCAAGAACGCCCCGCCCGTCGCCGAGCAGCACGGCCTCGCCCGGCCGCAGCCGCTTGACGGTGGCGGCGTGCCGACCCTCCGGCCCGTCGAGCACCGCGTGCTCACCCTCGGGCACGACGTCGAGCAGGAACAGTGGGGGTGTCACCTACCGGAAGCTGTCGCGCAGCCGGGAGAACAGGCCGTGGCCGTTGCGACCACCGCCGGAGAGATCAGGCTGCTCCTCACCGCGAAGCGCGGCCAGCTTGCGAAGGAGCTCGGTCTGCTCGCGATCGAGCTTGGTGGGCACGACGACGTCGACGTGCACCATGAGGTCGCCCTGGCCGTCGACGCGGCCGTTGGAGCGGAGGCGAGGCATGCCCTTGCCGCGCAGCGTGCGCACGGTGCCCGCCTGGGTGCCCGGCTCGACGTGCAGCTCCTCCGGGCCCGACAGCGTGGGCAGCGGCAGGGTGGCGCCGAGCGCGGCGGCCGTCATCGGGAGCTGGACCGTGCAGTGCAGGTCGGCGCCGTCGCGGGTGAAGAGCTCGTGCGGCTCCTCCTCGACCTCCACGTAGAGGTCCCCCGCGGGGCCACCGCCAGGGCCGACCTCGCCGCGACCCGCGAGCCGCACGCGCATGCCGTCGGCCACCCCGGGCGGGATGTTGACGGGGACGTCGCGCCGGGAACGAACGCGGCCCTCGCCCTGACAACGCCTGCACGGCTCGGGGATGACCTCGCCGAACCCGCGGCACGTCGGGCACACCCTGGACGTGACGACCTGGCCGAGGAACGAGCGCTGGACGCTCTGCACCTCACCGCGGCCGTTGCAGATGTCACAACGGGCGGTGTTGGTGCCGGGGGCGGTGCCACCGCCGGAGCAGTCCGAGCACAGCACGGCCGTCTCGACGGGCAGCTCGCGGCTGACGCCGGTGGCGCACTCCTCCAGGGTGAGCGACATGCGGATCAGCGCGTCGGCACCGGGCTGCACGCGGCTGCGCGGCCCACGACCCCTGGCGCCGACGCCACCGCTGCCGCCGAAGAACGCGTCCATGATGTCGCCGAAGCCGAAGGCGCTGAACGGGTCGCCGCCCGCGCTTTGCCCGCCGTTGCCCAGCGGATCGCCCCCGAGGTCGACGACGCGGCGCTTCTCCGGGTCCGACAGCACCTCGTACGCCGCGCTGACCTCGGCGAACCGCTCCTGCGCTCCGGCATCCGGGTTGACGTCCGGGTGCAGCTCACGGGCGAGCCGTCGATAGGCCCGCTTGATCTCGTCGGGCCCGGCGTCCGGTGTGACGCCGAGGATCCCGTAGTAGTCGCGTACCACCCCAGCGTCCCTCATGATCTCTCACTCAATCTTCCTAGCGTCCCGCCAGGATCTCACCTACGTACCGAGCGACGGCATGCACCGCCGCGATCGAGCCCGGGTAGTCCATCCGGGTGGGTCCGACCACACCCATTCCGCCGAGCACGGTGCTCGCTCCGTAGCCGATGGAGACGACGGACGTGTCGCGCATCTCCTCGGCCTCGTTCTCGCCGCCGATGCGCACGGTGACCATGCCAGGGTCCTGCGCGGACGCCAACAGCTTCAGCACCACCACCTGCTCCTCCAGCGCCTCGAGGATCTGGCGCAGGGAGTGGGGGAAGTCGGCGGCGTTGCGCGTGAGGTTGGCGGTGCCACCCAGCAGCAGCCGCTCCTCCGGGTGCTCGACGAGGGTCTCGATGAGCACCGACGCCACCGCGGTGATCACGCCTCGCAGCTCGGCGGGCGCGCTCTCGGGCAGCTCGGCGACGGCCACGGACGCCGCGACGAGCGGCCTGCCGGACAGCGCGCCGTTGACCAGGGCGCGCAGGGCGGCGACGTCGTCCTCGTCGAGCACCTCGCCGAGGTCGACGACCCGCTGGTCGACCCGGCCCGAGTCGGTGATCAGCACGAGCATCAGCCGAGCGGGCGTGAGCGCGACCACCTCACAGTGCCGCACCGTGGAGCGCGTGAGCGTGGGGTACTGGACGACCGCCACCTGCCGGGTGAGCTGGGCGAGCAGCCGCACGCTGCGGCGCATCACGTCGTCGAGGTCGACCGCGCCGTCGAGGAACCTCTGCACGGCCCGGCGCTCGGCCGTCGACAACGGCTTGACCTGCGTCAGCCGATCGACGAACACGCGGTAGCCCTTGTCGGTGGGCACCCGCCCCGCGCTGGTGTGCGGCTGGACGATGAGCCCGTCCTCCTCCAGCACGGCCATGTCGTTGCGCACGGTGGCGCTGGAGACGCCGAGGTTGTGCCGGTCGACGATCATCTTGGAGCCGACGGGCTCGTGCGTCGCCACGTAGTCGGCGACGATCGCGCGCAGGACCGCAAAGCGGCGCTCGTCGGCATTCACAACCGACAGTCTATGCCGCGACGTGCGGCAGGATGGCCGCGTGCTCATCCGCAGGCCCGTGTTGGACGCGATCGCCGACGGCTCGGTCACCGCCCTGTTCCGCCGCTGGGACCGGCCGCGGGTGCGCGTGGGCGGCACGCAGCGCACGGTGGTCGGCGTGCTGGAGTTCACAGCGGTCGAGCCGGTGGCGCTGTCCCGGCTCATGGCGGCGGACGCCAAGGCGGCAGGCTACCCGACGGTGGCGGCGCTGCGCGCGGCGCAGACCGGTGCGGGCAAGCTCTACCGGATCACCGTGCGGCCCGCGGGCCCGGATCCGCGCGTGGCGCTGCGGCAACGGGCCGACCTCACCGACGACGACCGTTCCGCGCTCGCCTCCCGGCTCGCGCGGATGGATCTGCGCGGGCCGTGGACCGACACGGTGCTGCGGCTGATCGCCGAGCGGCCGGGCGTGCGCGCGCCCGATCTCGCCGCGTCGCTGGGCCGGGAGACGCTGCCGTTCAAACGCGATGTGCGCAAGCTCAAGGAGCTGGGACTCACCGAGAGCCTCGAGGTGGGCTACCGGCTGTCTCCACGGGGCCGGGCCTACCTCGGGTCGTGAGCGGAAAACGTCGCCAGAGCAACGCTATCCGCGCACGAGCTTCAGACCGTCGTGGGCATGAGCCACCGTCGACGGCCCGGCTGAGCGCGTCGACCTGCGCGGACAGGTCCCCGAGGCGCGGGCTCACGACGACGGCAAGATCGCCAGGATCGGTGCACGGGGTGCGATGACGCACCTCCCGCACCGATCCCGGCGATCATGGACGCCGGGGGATCACGGGACGGCCGGGGCGGGGACGAGCAGGTCGCGCACCACGGCGTCGGCGAGCAGCCGCCCGCGGCGGGTGAGCACGACGCGGGCGCCGCCACCCCCGGCAGGCGCGGCGCCGCCACCCGCAGCAGGCGCAGCACCGCCACCCCCGGCAGGCGCAGCACCGCCACCCGCAGCAGGCGCGGCGCCGCCACCGACAGGCCGCCCGGCCGCGTCGCCAGGGGAAGGCGGCCAGGCCCGGTCGTCAGCCGCCCACGCGAGGAGGCCGTCGGCGACCGCTTGCTCGGCGGCCCCGCGGCCGTCCGAGTCGAGCAGGTCGAGCGGCAGGCCGGACGCCAACCGCAGCCGCAGCATCACGCGCTCGGTGTGCCGCTCGGCGTCGGTCAGCGTCTCGCGCCCGGCCGCAGGCGACTCCCCCGCCGCCAGCGCCGCCGCGTAGCGGGCCGGGTGCTTGACGTTCCACCACCGCGTGCCCGCGAGGTGCGAGTGCGCGCCGGGGCCCAGCCCCCACCAGTCGCCGTCGAGCCAGTAGCCCAGGTTGTGCCGACACGCGGCCTCATCGGAGCGGGCCCAGTTCGACACCTCGTACCAGCGCAGACCCGCGGCGGTGAGCCGGTCGTCGAGCATCTCGTAGCGGGCGGCGGCGACGTCGTCGTCGGGGGCGGGCAGCTCGCCGCGAGCCACGCGCCGAGCGAGCGCCGTGCCGTCCTCGACGATCAGCGCGTACGCCGAGACGTGGTCCACCCCCGCGGCGAGGACGGCGTCGAGCGAGGCGGTGAGGTCGGCGTCCGTCTCCCCCGGCGTCGCGTAGATCAGGTCCAGGTTGACGTGCGCGAGCCCGGCCGCGCGGGCCTCGCGGGCGGCGTCGACGGCCCGGCCGGGGGTGTGGCGGCGTTCCAGCACCCGCAGCACGTGCGGGGCGGCCGACTGCATCCCGAGCGACACCCGCGTGAACCCGGCGTCGACGAGCGCGGCGAAGAACTCCGGCGACGTCGATTCCGGGTTGGCCTCGGTGGTGATCTCCGCCCCTTCGGCCAGCCCGAACGTCGTGCGGATCGCGGCGAGCACCGCGCCCAGCCGCGAAGCGCCGATCAACGAGGGTGTGCCGCCGCCGACGAACACGGTGTCGACGGCGCGCGGCCCGACCGCCTCGGCGGCCATGGCCAGCTCCCGGCGCACGGCGACCAGCCACCCGTCCGGCGACGCGCCCGAGCCCGCCAGCTCCGAGGCCGTATAGGTGTTGAAGTCGCAGTAGCCGCAGCGCGCCGCGCAGAACGGCACGTGGACGTAGACGCCGAAGGGCGGGGCGGGCACCCGTCCACGGTAACCGCGCCCCCGCCAAGGTCGTGCGCGGTAACGAGTGCTGGAGCACGCGTTACCGCGCACAGGGCTCAGTCGGCGCTGCGCTCCATGACGCGAATACCGACAGCGAGCCCGACGGCTGCCGTTGCCGCGGCGGCCAGCGCCCCGGCGAGCACCGCGCCGGTGGCGAACTGCCCGGCGAAGAGCGCCCGCTCCGCCGCGACGACATGCGCAAGCGGGTTGAACTCGGCGGCCACCCGCATCCACGCGGGCCCCGTCTCCAGCGGGAGCAGCATCCCGGAGAGGATCATCAGCGGGAACAGCAGCGTCTGCTGCACCGCCCAGAACATCCACTCCTGCTTGCGGACGGCGACGGCCAGCGCGTACGAGAGCGACCCCAGCCCGACCCCGAACACGGCGAGCAGGACCAGGCCCGCGAGCGCACCCGGCGCGTTGACCCGCAGCCCGAACGGCAGCATCACCGCGACGATCACCACGGCCTGCCCCGTGAGCGGCACCATCTCCTTCAACGCCCGCCCGACCAGCAGCGCCGAGCGCGGCAGCGGCGTGACGAGCATCCGCTCGTGCGCACCGGTCTGCAGCTCGAACAGCAGGTTGGCGCCGGTCGTCGAGGTGCCGAAGAGCGCCGTCATCACGAGGATCGCGGGCACGAACCAGCCCCACACGTCCCCGCCGATCGCGTTCCCGACCGAGCCGGCGAGCAGCGGCCCGAACAAGGCGAGGAACACCAGCGGCTGGATCATCCCGAAGATCAGCGAGAACGGGTCGTGCAGGACGGGCCGCAGCTCGCGCAGCATGACGATGCCGACGTCGCGGGCGAGGTTCGACGCCCTGGCCGGGACGGCGGTGCGGGTGGAGGCAACGGCGGTGGTCATGCGGCGGTCCTTTCCGAAGCGGTTTCGCGGAGGCTGCGGCCGGTGAGCGTCAGGAAGACGTCATCGAGGGTCGGGCGGTGCACCTGGGCGGTCTCGACGGGCGCGCCGTCGGCATGGGCGGCCGCGAGGAGCGCGGGCAGCGCACGCGGCCCGTCGGCCACGCGGGCCTCGACCCGGCCGCCCTGGACCGTCACCTCCCGCGCCCGCAGCCGCCGCGCCAGCTCGGCGAGCCGTGCAGGCGCCCGCGTGGTGACGACGATCCGGTCGCCCGCCAGGTCGGCCTTGAGCCGGTCGGCCGTGTCGTCCGCGATGACCCGGCCGTGGTCCACGACGATGACGCGCTCGGCCATCGCGTCGGCCTCGTCCATGTAGTGCGTGGTCAGGACGACCGTCATCGCGTGCTCGTCCCGCATGCGCAGCACGTGGTCCCACAGGTTGGCGCGGTTCTGCGGGTCGAGGCCGGTGGAGGGCTCGTCGAGGAACAGGATCGACGGTGCGTGGACCAGCCCGATCGCGACGTCCAGCCGCCGCCGCTGGCCGCCGGAAAGGCTCGAGACCTTGCGGTCGGCGAGCGCGCCGAGGTCCAGAGCGGCGAGCAGCTCGTCGGCGCGGCGGCGGGCGGTGCGCCGGTCGAGCCCGAACACCGCGCCCTGCGTGCGCAGCTCGTCGCGGACGCGCTGGTTGTGGCCTGCGCCGTTGCCCTGGCCGACGTAGCCGATCGTGCGCCGCACGGCGGCGGCCTCGGCGATGACGTCGTGGCCGCCGACCTCGGCGCGGCCCGCGGTCGGCGCGATCAGGGTGGTGAGCATGCGCATGGTGGTCGACTTGCCCGCGCCGTTCGGCCCGAGCACCGCGACGAGCTCGCCGGGCGCGATGTCGAGGTCGAGCGCCTGAACGGCGTGCACCGTGCGGTCGCCGCGGGCGAAGTCCTTGGTGAGTCCCCTGGTGCGGATCATGCCGACAACCTAGATCGCATAGCGGCCACTTCCTGGCCGCTATGAATCTGCTCCCACCATGCGGACGGCGTTGGCCCACAGACCGGACGGATGGCACCCTTGTCCACGTGACCGCGACGCAGCCTGCCCTCCTGCTGGTGGCGCGTCGCCATGTCGACCTGCGCCGGGTGAGCAGCGCGCTCTGTCGCTGAACTCCGTCCTCGGCCTGCACGTTCCCAATCCGCGAGAGGCGCGTCGTCGTGACCACCCCTGCTGTCAAACGCAAGCGCGGCGAAGGCCAGTGGAAGCTGGGCTACCGCGAGCCGCTCAACCCGAACGAGCGCACCAAGAAGGACGACGACGGGCTCAACGTCCGCGCCCGCATCGAGAACATCTACGCCAAGCGCGGGTTCGACTCCATCGACCCCGCCGACCTGCGGGGCCGGATGCGCTGGTGGGGGCTCTACACCCAGCGCAAGCCCGGCATCGACGGCGGCCGCACGGCGGTGCTCGAGCCCGAGGAGCTCGACGACCGCTACTTCATGCTCCGCGTGCGGATCGACGGCGGCGCGCTCACCACCGCGCAGCTGCGCACCCTTGGCGAGATCAGCCAGACCTACGCCCGCGACACCGCGGACGTCACCGACCGGCAGAACATCCAATACCACTGGATCGACATCGTCGACATGCCCGCGATCTGGCAGCGCCTGGAGAGCGAGGACATGCGCACCACCGAGGCGTGCGGCGACACCCCGCGCGTCATCCTCGGCTCGCCGGTGGCCGGGATCGCCGCCGACGACGCGATCGACCCACGGCCCGCCATCGACGCGATCCTCGAGCGGTGGATCGGCAACCCCGAGTTCTCCAACCTGCCGCGCAAGTTCAAGACCGCGATCTCGTGGCAGCAGGACGTCGCGCACGAGGTCAACGACGTGTCGTTCGTCGGGGTCGTGCACCCCGAGCACGGGCCGGGCTTCGACGTGTGGGTCGGCGGCGGCCTCTCGACCAACCCGAAGATCGCCCAACGGCTCGGCGCATGGATCCCCCTCGCCGACGTGCCGGAGGTCTGGGCGGGCATCGTGTCGATCTTCCGCGACTACGGCTACCGCCGCCTGCGCCACCGCGCCCGGATCAAGTTCCTCGTGGCCGACTGGGGCGCGGCCGAGTTTCGTCGCGTGCTGGAGCAGGAGTACCTCGGGCGCACGCTCGTCGACGGCCCGGCGCCGCCGATCCCCGCGATGCCGATCGACCACATCGGCGTGCACAAGCAGCGCGACGGCCGCAACTACGTCGGCGTCGCCCCCGCCTCAGGGCGGGTCTCGGGCACCACGCTCGTGGCGCTCGCCAACGCGGCCGAGCGCGCCGGGTCGGGGCGCGTCCGGCTCACCCCGCAGCAGAAGATCGTCGTATTGGACGTGCCGGACACCGCGGTGGAGGAACTCACCCGCGAGCTCCACGACCTCGGGCTGCAGGCCGACCCGTCGCCCTGGCGGCGGGCCACGATGGCCTGCACCGGCATCGAGTTCTGCAAGCTCGCGATCGTCGAGACGAAGGA
Source organism: uncultured Actinomycetota bacterium (assembly GCA_963736375.1). GTDB lineage: Bacteria > Actinomycetota > Actinomycetes > Mycobacteriales > Pseudonocardiaceae > Pseudonocardia. The sequence continues at coordinate 152,428 of CAVTOL010000028.1, read as the reverse complement.
GCGGGCGATCCGGCTGGTCGACGACCTGGAGAAGCGGCTCGCCGACATCGGGGGGGTGGGTGCCGACACTGCACCGATCTCGATCCACCTCAACGGCTGCCCGAACGCCTGCGCCCGCACCCAGGTCGCCGACATCGGCCTGAAGGGCATGATCGTCACGGATCGGGAAGGCAAGCAGGTCGAGGGTTTCCAGGTGCACCTCGGCGGCGGCCTCGGCCTGGACGCCGGGTTCGGGCGCAAGCTGCGCGGGCTCAAGGTCACCAGCGCCGAGCTGGGCGAGTACGTCGAGCGCATCGTGCGGCACTACGTCGAGCAGCGCACCGACGAGCGAGCGGTTCGCCCAGTGGGTGGCCCGCGCGGACGAAGGAGACCTCAAGTGACCCGTGCGCGGAAACGAGTGCCAGAGCACTCATTTCCGCGCACGACCGCCGGGGGCCGGGAATGAGTGAGCGGGCTGTGCCCTTCTACTGCCCGTACTGCGGCGACGAGGACCTCCGTCCGTCCGAGGCGGCCCACGGTGCCTGGTACTGCGCGGCCTGCCTGCGCACGTTCAGCCTGAAGATGATCGGGATCGGGGTGCCGTCGTGAGTGTCGCGACCGAGGTCGACCTACGAGCCCTCGCCGAGCGCGGGAGCGCCGAGCTGGGGCCGGACGCCTGCGCCGAACAGGTGCTCGCGTGGGCGGTGGAGACGTTCGGCGGCCGCATGATCGTCGCCTCCAACATGCAGGACGCCGTGCTCGTCGACCTGGCCGCCAAGGCCCTCCCCGGGATCGAGGTCCTCTTCCTGGAGACCGGCTACCACTTCGCCGAGACGATCGGCACCCGCGACGCCGTCGAACAGGTCTACGACGTCAAGATCGTCAATGCGCTAGCCCGCCGGTCGGTGGCGGCGCAGGACATCGAGTTCGGCAAGGACCTGTTCGCCCGCGACCCCAACCTCTGCTGCGCGATGCGCAAGGTCGAGCCGCTCACCGACACGCTGGCGAGCTACGACGCATGGATCACGGGGGTCCGCCGTGTCGAGGCCCCCACACGGGCCAACACCCCCCTCGTCGGCTACGACGAGAAGTTCGGGCTCGTCAAGATCAACCCGCTCGCCGCGTGGAGCGACGACGACATGCAGGCCTACATCGCCGAGCACGGGGTACTGGTGAACCCGCTGGTCGGCGAGGGCTACCCGTCGATCGGCTGCGCGCCGTGCACGGCGAAGCCGCTGCCCGGTGCCGACCCCCGGTCCGGCCGGTGGGCGGGCACCGGGAAGATCGAATGCGGGCTGCACGAATGACCGCACCCGCGCTCGACGCCCTCGACGCCCTCGAATCGGAGGCCATCCACATCTTCCGGGAAGTCGCGGGCGAGTTCGACCGACCGGTGATCCTCTTCTCCGGCGGCAAGGACTCCACGCTGCTCGTGCACCTGGCGGTCAAGGCGTTCGCGCCCGCCCCGGTGCCGTTCCCGCTGCTGCACGTGGACACCGGGCACAACTACCCGGAGGTCATCGACTTCCGCGACCGGCTCGTCGAGCGGTTGGGCCTGCGCCTGCACGTCGCCCACGTGCAGCACTGGATCGACGACGGCAGGCTCGTCGAGCGGCACGACGGCACCCGTAACCCGCTGCAGACCCAGCCGCTGCTGGACTCCATCGTCGAGCACCGCTTCGACGCGGTCTTCGGCGGCGGTCGCCGTGACGAGGAGCGCGCCAGGGCCAAGGAGCGGATCCTCTCGCTGCGCGACGCGTTCGGCCGGTGGGACCCGCGCAGCCAGCGCCCCGAGCTCTGGAACCTCTACAACGGCAGGCACGCCCCCGGTGAGCACGTGCGGGTCTTCCCGATCTCCAACTGGACCGAGCTGGACGTCTGGCGCTACATCGCGCGGGAGCAAGTCGAGCTGCCGTCCATCTACTACGCGCACGAGCGCGAGGTGTTCCGCCGCGACGGCATGTGGCTCGCCGAAGGGCCGTGGGGCGGCCCGCGCGGCGCCGAGCAGATGGAGCGCAAGACCGTGCGCTACCGGACCGTCGGTGACGGCTCGTGCACCGGCGCGGTCGAGTCGACGGCCGCCAGCCTCGACGAGATCATCGCCGAGGTCACGGCCTCGCGGCTCACCGAGCGTGGGGCCACACGGGCCGACGACCGGCTGTCGGAGGCCGCCATGGAGGACCGCAAGCGCGAAGGGTACTTCTGACCCATGAACGAGCTTGCGAGTTCGGCAGACGGTGGAGCCAGGGATCTCCTGCGGTTCGCGACGGCGGGCTCGGTGGACGACGGCAAGTCCACGCTGGTCGGGCGGCTGCTCTACGACACCAAGTCGGTGCTCGCCGACCAGATCGAGGCCGTGCACAGGGCGTCGGTCGACAAGGGCCTCTCGACGCCCGACCTCTCCCTGTTGGTCGACGGCCTGCGCGCCGAGCGGGAGCAAGGCATCACGATCGACGTCGCCTACCGTTACTTCTCCACCCCGCAGCGCGAGTTCGTGCTCGCCGACACCCCTGGCCACGTCCAGTACACCCGCAACACCGTCACGGGCGCGTCCACGGCCGAGCTGGCGGTGCTGCTGGTCGACGCCCGCAGCGGGGTCGTCGAGCAGACCCGCCGCCACGCCGCGGTGCTGGCGCTGCTGCGCGTGCCGCGCCTCGTCCTCGCCATCAACAAGATCGACCTCGTCCGCTACGACGAGGAGCTGCTGAAGGCGATCGCCAAGGACTTCACCGGGCTGGCCCGCTCTCTCGGCTTCGCGGACGACGCCGTCGTCACCATCCCCGTGTCCGCGCTGCTCGGCGACAACGTGGTCGACCGCTCGCAGCACACCCCCTGGTACGACGGGCCGACGCTGCTGCACCACCTGGAGTCCGTGCCCGTCACCGGTCCGGAGGTCAGCGCGCCGTTCCGGATGCCGGTGCAGTACGTCATCCGCCATCACGCCACCGACTACCGCGGCTACGCGGGCCAGGTGGCGGCGGGCACCGTCACGCCCGGCGACGCCGTCGTCGTGCTGCCCGGCGGCGCGCAGACCACCGTCACCGCGGTCGAGACGGCCGACGGTCCCCTGCCCGCCGCGGGCGCGGGCCGCAGCGTCACGATCCGGCTGGCCGACGACATCGACCTCTCGCGCGGCGACGTGCTGGCCGACGCATCCGCAGCGCCCACCGTCACGGCCGAGCTCGACGCCGTCCTGTGCTGGCTGTCGGACAAGCCACTGCGCCAGGGCGCGCGGCTGCTGGTCAAGCACGGCACCCGCACTACCCAGGCGATCATCGGCGCATTGGGCGACCAGCTGGACACCGAGACCGTCACCTGGGTCGACACGCCCGGTCAGCTCGCGATCAACGACATCGGCCGCGTGACGCTGCGTACGGCAGACCCGCTTCCCGTCGACGACTACGCCGCGATCCGCGCCACCGGCAGCTTCCTGCTCATCGACCCTCCCACCGGCAACACCCTCGCCGCGGGCCTGATCGGCGCGCCACTCACCCTGGCAAGCTGAGGCCCGAGCGGCGGAAGGCGCCGAGCACAGGCACCCGAACAGAGCCCGGCCCCGGGATCCGAAGACCCCAGGGCCGAGAACGAGCCGGTCAGGCGTCAGGCGGTACCCGCGCCGCCCGACACCTCGACCGCCGCCCGGCCCGCCTCCAGGCGCGCGACCGGCACCCGGAACGGCGAGCAGGACACGTAGTCCAGTCCGACCTCATGGAAGAAGTGCACCGACGCGGGGTCGCCGCCGTGCTCGCCGCAGACGCCCAGCTCCAGCTCCGGACGCACCGCCCGGCCCTCCTCGCAGGCGATCTGCACCAGCCTGCCAACGCCGTGGCGGTCGATGGTCTGGAACGGCGAGACCTCGAAGATCCCGCGCTCCAGGTACCGCGAGAAGAACGCGCCCTCCACGTCGTCGCGTGAGAAGCCCCACGTCGTCTGCGTCAGGTCGTTCGTCCCGAACGAGAAGAACTGCGCGGACTCGGCGATGTGCCCTGCCGTCAGCGCGGCCCGTGGCAGCTCGATCATGGTGCCGACCGTGGCGCCCAGCTCCATGCCCTGGCGCTCCGCCTCGTCGACCAGCACCGCGGAGGTCTCCTCCGCCACCGAGCGCAGCTCCCGCACCGACCCGACCAGCGGGATCATGATCTGCGGGCGCACCTCGAGACCGCGCCTGCGCACCTCGGCCGCCGCCTGCGCGATCGCCCGGACCTGCATCCCGAACAGTCCCTTGACCGCGATGCCCAGCCGCACGCCGCGCAGCCCGAGCATCGGGTTCTCCTCGTGCAGCCGACGCACGGCCGCGAGCAGCCGCTCGTCCTTGTCGATGTGCTCGCCGTGGTCGTGTTCGAGCGCCACCTTGACCGACAGCTCGGTGAGGTTGGGCAGGAACTCGTGCAGCGGCGGGTCGAGGAGCCGGATCGTGACGGCCTCTCCTGCCATCTCCGTGAAGATCTCGATGAAGTCATCACGCTGCAGCGGCAGCAGCTCGGCTAGTGCCGCTTCCCGCTCGGCGTCCGTCGAGGCCAGCACCAGCCGCTCGACCGTCGCGCGGCGTTCCCCGAGGAACATGTGCTCGGTGCGGCACAGGCCGATGCCCTGCGCCCCGAACCGCCGCGCACGCGCGGCGTCCTCGCCGGTGTCGGCGTTGGCGCGCACCAGCAGCCGCCGCCGCTTGTCGGCGTAGCTCATGATCCGGTGCACGGCCCGCAGCAGCTCGCTCGCGTCCGCGGCCGACGGGTCCGCGGTGCCCTCGAAGTACTCGACCACCGGCGACGGTGCAACCGGCACCTCGCCGAGGAACACCTCGCCGGAGCCGCCGTCGATCGAGAGCATGTCGCCCTCGACGACCTCGGTCCCGTCCGGCGTCGTCAGCGTCTTCTTCACGACGTCGACCAGCAGCGCCTCCGCCCCGCAGACGCACGTCTTGCCCATCCCGCGGGCGACGACGGCCGCGTGGCTGGTACGCCCGCCGTGGCTGGTGAGGATGCCCTGCGCGGCGATCATGCCGTTGAGGTCGTCCGGGTTGGTCTCGCGGCGGACGAGGATCACTTTCTCGCCCTTGGCGGCCCGCGCCACGGCGGTCGCACTGTCGAAGACGGCCGCGCCGCTCGCGGCACCGGGGGACGCGTTCATGCCGACGCCCAGCACGGTCGCTCCGGAGCCCGCGTCGAACCGCGGGAACATCAGGTGGGCGAGCTGGTCGCCGGTCACCCGGCGCAGCGCCTCGTCCATGTCGATCAGGCCCTCGTCGACGAGCTGGCACGCCACCACGAACGCCGCGGCGGCGGTCCGCTTGCCCACACGGGTCTGCAGCATCCACAGGCGCCCGCGCTCGATCGTGAACTCGATGTCACACATGTCGAGGTAGCGCTGCTCCAGCGTCGCCATGATCTCCATCAGGCGGTGGTACGACGGGGCGTCGAGCTGCTCGAGCTCGGCCAGCGCCATCGTGTTGCGGATGCCTGCGACGACGTCCTCGCCCTGGGCGTTGGGCAGGTAGTCGCCGTAGACGCCGCGCTCACCGGTGGCCGGGTCGCGGGTGAAGGCGACCCCGGAGCCCGAGTCGGGGCCCAGGTTGCCGAACACCATCGCCATGACGTTGACCGCGGTGCCCAGGCTGTCCGGAATGTGCTCGCGGCGCCGGTAGAGCCGGGCGCGCGGCGAGTTCCACGACTCGAAGACGGCGTTGATCGCGAGGTCGAGCTGCTCCCGCGGGTCCTGCGGGAACTCCCGGCCTGCCTGCGTGCGCACGACGCCCTTGTAGGCGGCCACGACCTGCTGCAGGTCCGCCGCGTCCAGGTCAAGGTCGCTGACGGCGCCGCGGGTCTTCTTCACGGCGTCGAACGCCGCGTCGAAATGGCCGCCGTCGATCCCGAGAACGGTCTTGCCGAACATCTGGATCAGGCGACGGTAGGAGTCCCATGCGAACCGCTCGTCGTCGGCGGCCTTCGTGAGCCCGATCACCGAACTGTCGTTCAGGCCGACGTCGAGAACCGTCTCCATCATTCCGGGCATCGAGAACTTCGACCCGGAACGTACCGAGACGAGCAGGGGGTCGTCCGCGGCACCGAGCGTCTTGCCCATCGCCGCCTCGAGGGCGGCGAGGTGCTCGTCCACCTGCGCGTTCAGCTCGGTGGGGAGCACGCCGCTGTCGAGGAACACGCGGCACGCCTCGGTGCTGACGGTGAACCCCGGCGGCACGGGCAGCCCCATCCCGGCCATCTCCGCGAGGTTCGCCCCCTTCCCGCCGAGGAGGTCCTTTTGATCCTTGTTACCCTCGGCGAACGCATACACATACTTCGACATCTCGACCTCCCGAGAACGGTTTTCCGGCGCCGCGCTCGTGTCGTTCGGGCCTCGGCAGCGTCCGGTCCGACCCTAGGAGCGGGTGACGCCGGGCCGACAGCGGACGAACGCCCCCGGGCCGAGACGGGATCGGAAACCGGATTCGGTCCTTTCGGCCCTAGCGCCGGGCCGGAAGCCGGCCATCGGGGCCCGCGAGGGGTTGGGCGTGTCGCCGTTCGAGGTCGGGCCGGTCGCGGAAGCGCAGGCCGAAGGCGGGCGGGGGTGCCGTCGCAGTCACCGGTCCGGCCTGCTGGACGGCCCCACCGGCAGCGGCACGCCCGGCGTTTCCGCGGGGTCGGGTTGCCCTACGTCGTCCGATGACACTGCGGGCCGCACATCGCGCACTCGTGCGGCTCTTCGGCACCGGCCGGGATGAAGCAGCAGCGCCACGAGGCGTGCAGCTCGTCGACGCCGAGGCACCCCGGGCCCAGCGAACACTCCCGAGCACCGCCCTCGTGCTCGGTCTGCAAACCGCGACAGATCGGCCACCCCGTCGGAACCCGGCTCGCAATGATCGAAAACATGCCCTGGACCCCTCACCAAGCCGTGATGCGTTCGTCTGCTTAACGAGCGAGTGGGCCGGACCGCCATAGCGTGCGCACAAACACGCCCAGCTTTCACTCCAACGGACGCGGATGGCCAACGGTCGGTCACCCCGACCTCGCCCGAACGCGCGCTCTGCCGACCGCGAACAGGCCCACCAGCCCGTAACCCGCGGCCCTACCTTCGGGGTGTGGAGATCGTGTCGCTCGGCCCCCGACTGCACCTGATCCGGCCCGCGTTCGGACAGGCCTACCTCTGGCGCGACGACGATGGCATCACCCTCGTCGACACCGGGATCCCGGGCAGCGAGGGCGCGTTCGCCGCCGTGTTCGACGAGCTGAGCCTCCGCCGCGCCGACCTGCGCCGCATCGTGATCACCCACGGCCACGAGGACCACGCAGGCTCCGCGGCGGCGCTGCGGGCCTGGGGTGGCGACATCACGGTGTACGCCCACCGCGCCGACGCCCCGATCGTCCGGGGTTTCCGCCGCCGCGCCGAGCCGCCGCTCACCCCGGCCGAGCAGCCGATCTACGCGCAGGTGACCGCCGACATGCCGCCGGTGCCGCCCTGCCCTGTCGACGTCGAGCTCGGCGACGGCGACACCGTCGACTTCGGCGGCGGCGCCCGCGTCGTCGCCACCCCCGGCCACACCGACGGCAGCATCGCGCTGGCGCTCCCCGAACACGGCGTGCTGTTCACCGGCGATCTCGTCGCCAACGGCGCCGCGGGCCTCATGCTCGGGCCGTTCAACACCAACCGGGGGCTGGCCCGCGTCTCGTTCGCCGCGCTCGCCCAGGTCCCGGCCGCGACCGTCTGCTTCGGGCACGGCGACCCGCTCGCCGGGGCGGACGGCGAAGCGGCCTGGCGGCGGCTGGGCGAGCGCTGCGCGGCGGGCCCGGACGCGGTGCCCGACCCACTCGGCTGACGCCGGGACAGCTCGGCCTATTCCGTCCGCACTGAAGCGCGCGCCGGCATGATCGGCGGCATGCTGCGCTTCCCCGAAGGGTTCCTGTGGGGCGCCGCCACCGCCGCCTACCAGATCGAGGGCGCCGTGGCCGCGGACGGGCGCACGCCCTCGATCTGGGACACGTTCGCCCACACGCCCGGCAAGGTCGACGGCGGCGACACCGGCGACGTGGCGGTGGACCACTACCACCGCTTCCGCGAGGACGTCGCCCTCATGGCCGACCTGGGGCTCACCGCCTACCGGTTCTCGGTGGCCTGGCCGCGGATCACGCCGCACGTCACCGCCGACGGGCTGGGCCCGGTCAACCCGGCGGGCGTCGCCTTCTACTCCGACCTGGTCGACGCGCTGCTCGCGGCCGGGATCACGCCCGCGGTCACGCTGTACCACTGGGATCTCCCGCAGGCCCTCGAAGACGCGGGCGGCTGGGCCAACCGGGCCACGGCCGAGCGGTTCGGCGAGTACGCCGCCGTCGTCGCGGAAGCGCTCGGCGACCGCGTCGGCCGGTACTTCACCCTGAACGAGCCGTGGTGCTCGGCCTACCTCGGCTACGCCAGCGGCGTGCACGCGCCGGGCCGCACCGACGACGTGGCCGCGCTCACCGCCGTGCACCACCTCAACCTGGCGCACGGCTACGCGGTCGCCGCGGTACGGGCGGCCGCGCCCACGGCGAAGGTGGGCCTCGCGCTCAACCTGGCGTGGGTGCGCCCTGAGACCGACTCCGCCCTCGACGACGACGCCGCACGCCGGGTCGACGGGCTGCAGAACCGGGTGTTCCTCGACCCGATCCTCGACGGCCGCTACCCCGACGACGTGCTGGCCGACACCGCCATCGTCACCGACTGGTCGTTCGTGCAGCCAGGCGACCTCGCCGCGATCGCGGCCCCGATCGACGTGCTGGGCGTCAACTACTACACGCCCACCCACGTGCGGCACTGGACGCGCGAGCGGCCGCGGGAGAGCGCCGACGGCCACGGCGACAGCGGCGCCCGGCCCTGGGTGGCGTGCGACGACGTCGAGTTCCCCCGCCTGCGCGGCGGCAGGCACACCGCGATGGGCTGGCCGGTGGATCCGCGCGGGCTCACAGCGCTGCTGCGGCAGCTGGCCGCCCGCCGACCCGGCCTCGAGCTGATGGTCACCGAGAACGGCGCCGCGTTCCCCGACACGGTGGGCGCGGACGGTCGCGTCGCCGACCCCGAACGCACCGCCTACCTGCGCGAACACCTCGCCGCCGCGCATGCCGCGATCACCGCGGGCGCTCGGGTGAGCGGGTACTTCGTCTGGTCGCTGATGGACAACTTCGAATGGTCCTACGGCTACGCGAAGCGGTTCGGGATCGTCGCCGTCGACTACGCCACCCTGGCGCGCACGCCGAAGGACAGCGGCCGGTTCTACGCGGCCGTCGCCCGCGCGGGCGGCCTCTGAACCAAACCGGGATTAATCCGGCGCACCGCGGGGCATTCCGCAGAGGACGGAGGGAGCCCCGATGCAGCCGATCACGCGCAGGGCGGTGCTCGGCGGCCTGCTCGCGACGCCCCTGCTCGCCGCCTGCGCGGGGTTCGACACCAGCGGCGCGGCCTCGCCCGGCACGGTCGGCTTCCTCTCCACGCAGTTCACCCCGGTCGAGGAGCGGCAGCGCTACGAGCAGGTGCTCCGCAGCAGGCTGTCCGTGCCGGTGGCGTACAACCCGGTCGAGGGCGGGGTCTTCACCACCACGATCACATCGCAGGCGAAGGCCCACAACGTGCGCACGGCCCTCATCGGCGGCCTCTACAACGACCTGGCCCCGCTGGCCGACACGTTCGACGACGTGAGCGGCCTCCTGCGCGACCTCGCGCCCGCGGGCTACCCGAAGGAGATCCTCCAGCTGACGACGTTCGGCGGCACCACGCCGAAGTTCGTGCCCTGGATGCAGGCCACCTACATCCTCGCCGTGCACAAGCAGGCCCTGCAGTGGCTGCCTGCGGGCGCCGACGTCCACGAGCTCACCTACGACCAGTACCTCGCGTGGGCGCGCGCCGCGCAGGCCGGTGCGGGCCGTCCGGTGTTCGGGATCCCCGCGGGCCCCAAGGGTCTCGGCTACCGCTTCATCCAGGGCTACCTCCTGCCGAGCTTCACCGGCGGGCAGGTCACGACGTTCCGCGGCGCCGACGCCGAGGCCGCGTGGACCTACATGGCGCAGCTCTGGGCGGCCACCGCGCCCGCGTCCACCAACTACGAGTACATGCAGGAGCCGCTGGCCCGCGGCGAGGTGCTGGTGGCGTGGGACCACGTCGCGCGGCTCGTCGGTGCCACCAAGGACAAGCCGGACGACTGGCTCATGGTGCCCGCCCCTCGCGGGCCGAAAGGCCGCGGCTACATGCTCGTCCTCGCAGGTGTTGCCCTCCCGAAAGGCGGCCTGGAGCGGCCCGCCGCCGAGCAGGCGATCCGCGGGCTCGCCGACCCCGCCATGCAGGTGGAGACCCTGCGGCAGAACGCGTTCTTCCCCGTGACGTCGGTGCAGCTGCCCCGTGACCTCCCCGGCGGGATCGCAGGCGAGGCGGCCGCCGTCAAGGCGCAGGCCGCCAGCCGCGACGCGCTCCTCGCGCTGCCGCCCGTCGGGCTGGGCCGCCGCGACCAGCAGGTGGCCCAGGTGTTCCGGGACAGCTTCCGCGAGATCTGCCTGAACCGCCGCCCGGTGCGCCCGGTGCTCGACGAGCAGGCCGGGCGCCTCTCGGCGTTGCTCGCCGAGGCGAAGGTGCCGTGCTGGGCGCCCGACCCGGCCGCCCCGGTCTGCGCGGTGGCGTGATGGCCGCCCCGACGCTCGATCGCGGCACCGAAGCCCCGTCGACCCGCACACGCCGCGCCCCCAAAGGCCCTTCCGGGCTCCTTGCTGATCACCCCGTCGCTGCTCTTCATGGCCCTGCTCCTCGGTTGGCCGATGGTGGAGGGCGTGCTGCAGGCTTTCCGCTCCGATGAGGGCTTCACGCTGGAGTTCGTCGAACGCATGGTGACCGACGCGAACTTCTGGCCTGCCGTGCGCAACACCGTGGCACTCATCGTCGTGCTCATCCCGGTGCAGTTCGCGTTCGCCCTCGCCATGGCCCTCTTGCTGCGGGCCAAACCCCGGCTGGCGAACGTCTACTTCTTCGTCTGGGCCATCCCGCTCGCGGTGAGCGACCTCGCGGCCGGTCTGGTGTGGCTCGCCGTGCTCACCGACCGCGGCTACCTCAACTCCCTGCTCGTGGACGTCGGCCTGCAGCCGGTGGCGTGGCTGGCGTTCGACAACCCGGTCTCGCTCTTCGTCGCGGTGCTCGTCGCCGAGGTGTGGCGGGCCACGTCGCTGGTGCTCGTGATCGTCGTGGCCGGGCTGCAGGGCATCCCGCGCGACTACGAGGAGGCCGCCGCCGTGTTCGGGGCAAGCCCGTGGCGGCGCCTGTTGACGGTCATCCTTCCGCTGCTGCGCCCGAGCCTTTCGGTGGCGTTGATCCTCCGCACGATCCTGGCGTTCCAGACCTTCGCCGTCGCCAGGGCGCTCACCGGCGACAACTTCCCGCTGCTGGTCGGCGAGACCTACCGCTGGTACGTGGTGCTGCAGGACCCGGGCGTCGCCGCCGCGCTCGCCCTCGTGGTGCTGGCCCTTTCCATGCTGACCTCGATCATCTATCTCCACTCGCTGCGCAGCGAGGAGTCGACATGATGACCAGCGGCTCCGCCGTTCGTGCGCGGAAAACGTCGCCAGAGCAACCTTTTCCGCGCACGAGCGGCGGAGCCGCGTTGCACCGCCACCGCCGCAACCGGGTGTGGCTGCAGGTGGCCTGCATCGCGGTCACCGCGTTCATGGCGGTGCCGCTCTACCTGATCACCCTCGCCGCGGTGTCGACACGGGCGTCGCTCAACGCGTTCCCCCTGTCGCTGCTGCCGACGAACCTGTCGTTCGAAACGCTCGGCGCATTCCTTTCCTCGACCGGGGTGGTGCCGTCGTTCGGCAACTCGCTCATCGTCGGCTTCTGGACGCTCGTGCTGTCGCTCGCCATCGGCGTGCCCGCGGCGTACGGGCTGGCCCGCACCCCGTTCGCGGGCAAGGACCCCTACCAGCTGTTCCTGCTGCTCACCCGCGCGCTGCCGATCGTGGTGCTGTCGGTGCCGCTCGCGCAGCTGTTCCTGACGACCAACCTGTACGACACCACGTACGCCGTGATCCTGCTGCACACCGCGCTGTCGCTCCCGACGACGATCCTCATCTGCGCCAGCGTGTTCCTCGCCGTGCCGGTGGACGTCGAGGAGGCCGCCAGGGTGTTCGGCTGCACGCCCGCACAGGCGTTCCGGCAGGTGGTGGCGCCGATGGCGCTGCCGGGCATCGCCGCCGCGGCGATCTTCACGTTCGTGCAGAGCTGGAACGAGGTGCTCGGCGCGTCGATCTTGACGTTGAACCGGCACACCCTGCCCGCGCAGGTGCTGTCCTCGCTGGGCGACTCGCCGCTGGCCTACCGCTTCGCGGGCGGGTTCGCGCTCGTGCTGCCCGCGCTGCTGTTCATCGCGCTGATGCGCCGCTATCTCACCAACATGTGGGGGTCGACCATCCGATGAGTGACGTCGTGATCCAGAACCTGGTGAAGACGTACCCCGGCAACGCCGAACGGGCCACCGACGGTGTCTCGCTGGAGATCGCCGACGGCGAGTTCATGGTGCTGCTCGGGCCGTCGGGCTGCGGCAAGACCACGCTGCTGCGCATGATCGCCGGGCTGGAGCTGCCCGACGACGGGTCGATCGCCATCGGCGGCCGCGACGTCACCTACCTGCCCGCGCACCGGCGCGGCCTGTCGATGGTGTTCCAGTCCTACGCCGTGTTCCCGCACCGCACGGTGCGCGACAACATCGCCTTCGGGCTCGTCATGGCCAAGCGCGACCGCGGCGAGATCGACCGCAAGGTCGCGTGGGCCGCCGACCTGCTTCAGCTTCACCGCTACCTCGACCGCAAGCCCGCGCAGCTGTCCGGCGGGCAGCGCCAGCGGGTCGCCGTCGCGCGCGCGATCGTCATGGACGCGGACGTGCTGCTCATGGACGAGCCGCTGTCCAACCTCGACGCGCTCCTGCGCCTCGAGTTCCGCACCGAGCTGAAGAAGATCGTGCAGGACCTGGGCACCACCACCATCTACGTGACCCACGACCAGGGCGAGGCGCTCTCGCTCGGCGACCGGGTGGCCGTGATGCGCGCAGGCCGGATCGTGCAGCTCGGCGACCCCATCGACGTCTACGACACCCCGGCCGACCGCTTCGTCGGCGGCTTCCTCGGCTCACCGCCGATGAACTTCCTCGCCGCCAAGGTCGACCCGGGCGGCGACCGCCTGCACGTCGCCGACGCCGTCCTGCGCGCGCCCCGCGCCGCGGCAGGCCGGGGCGGTCGGGACGTGCTGCTCGGTGTGCGCCCCGAGAACATCACCGTGGACTCCGCGGACGGCGACGTGAGCGCGCGCGTCGAGGTGCTGGAACCCACCGGATCAGCCGTGCTGCTGACGGTCGCGGTCGGCGACGAGACGCTCAAGGTCGCCGCCCCGGCCACGTTCCGCGCCCGTCCCGGCGAGATCGTGCACCTCACGTTCCCGCCGGAGGCGGTGCGGCTCTACGACGCCGAGACGCACGCCTTGTGCGCGTAGACGCGCAGGTTGCGGAGGTCGTAGGTGAACAGCTCGTCGACGACGAGGTGCTCCGCGACGGCCGCGCGCAGCGACTCCGCGTCGAACATCGTGTGGTGGGCGTTCCAGATCCACAGCGGGACGCCGTGCTCGTCGTAGCCCTTGTGCGCCAGGCGATCGGAGTGTCCGCCGAGGATCCAGTAGTTCGCCTCCGCGGTGTCGATCTCGCCGCGCACCCACTGCGCCGCAACGAACTTGGCGTCGGGCACGCCGATGTCCACCGTGGCCCCGGGGCGCAGCACCCGGGCCCATTCCCGCAGCGTGTCGGCGACCAGCTCGTAGCTCTGGTGCTCCAGCACGTGGTTGGCGCGCAGCGCGTCGATCGAGCCCGTGGCGAACGGCAGCCGGTCGACCGCGCATCGGACGTCGATGTCGGGCAGCGCCAGCAGGTCGACGTGCAGGTCGTAGTCGGGATGTGGCCGCTCCCCCGCGCCGATCTCCAGCCTCATGCGGCCGGAGGGACGATCTTCTTGACGACCTTGGCCGGGCGGCCCGCGACCACGGTGTAGGGCTCGACGTCCTCGCGCACCAGCGACCCGCCCGCCACCACGGCGTGCTCGCCGATCGTCACCGGGCCGAAGACGAGCACGTGGCTGGCCAGCCACACGCCGTCGCCGATCACGACGTCGCGGCCGGAGCGCGGGAACGTCCGCTGCCGCTCCAGGCCGAACTTCTCGATGTCGTGCGTGCCCGTGAGGACGGCGACGTCGTGGCCGAAGAAGGCGTACTCGCCAAGGGTGATCTCGCCGCCGGAGACGTTGAACAGCGCGTTGTTGACCACGGCCGTGTCCGGGATGTGCAGCCGCGCCGGGTCGCCGTGCAGGCGGTAGCGGTAGAGCGCGTCGAGCTGCTGCTCTTCGATCTGGCGGGCGACCTCGGCCGCTACGCGTTCATCGACCAGCTTCTCCAAGGGGGTGCGCAGTCGGGTGATCAGGGCGTCGAGCAGTCGCATGCGGTTCTCCCGGCGTCGCTGTCAGAACCCGCATCGTGTCACGGCGGGTCGCGGCGTACCGGGTCTGCGAGGGGCCGTACATGCGCCGCGGACGATGTGGGTACGTCGTGACCATGACCGTGTCCGTGGCCCCGTCGACGCCGATGCCGACCGGGCTCGTGCGCGTCGACCCGGCCGACATGGGCCTGACCCGCCGCAGGCGCGGCCGCGGCTGGAGCTTCTTCGACGTCACAGGCGCCCCGATCACCGACCCCGAACTGATCGCGCGGATCAAGGCGCTGGTCATCCCGCCCGCGTGGCAGGACGTCTGGATCTGCCCCGATCCGCAGGGGCACATCCAGGCGATCGGCACCGATGTCGCGGGGCGGCGCCAGTACCGCTACCACGACGACTGGCGCACCGCCCGCGACCGCGACAAGCACGACCGGGTGCTCACGCTGGGCGGCCGCCTCGTGGAGGTGCGCACGGAGGTGGTCACCCGCCTCGGCACCCCGGGCCTCGGCCGCGACCGGGTGCTGGCGGGTGGGGTGCGAATGCTCGACCTCGGCGTGTTCCGGGCGGGCGGCGAGGAGTACGCGCCCGGTGACGACGACGAGGACGGCACGTTCGGGCTCGCCACCTTGCGCCGCGAGCACGTGCAGCTCAAGCGCGGCGCGGTGCTGTTCTCCTACCCGGCCAAGGGCGGTGTGCCGCGGGCGATCGCGCTGAAGGACCCCCTGCTGCACAACATGGTCAACGCGCTGCTGCGCCGCCGCGGCGGCGGGGAGGACCTCCTGGTCTACCGCAACGCCCGCCGTGAATGGCACGACGTGCGGGCCGAAGATCTCAACGCCGCCGTGAAGGAGCTGGCGGGCGAGGAGTACACGTGCAAGGACCTGCGCACGTGGAACGCGACGGTGCTCGCCGCGGTGACCCTCGCGGCGGGCGCGGCCGAAGGCGGGGTTCCCCGTTCCGAGCGCGCGCGCAAGCGGGTGGTGAACCAGGCGGTCAAGCAGGTGTCCGAGCACCTGGGCAACACGCCCGCCGTGGCCAGGGCCTCCTACATCGACCCGCGGGTGCTGGAGCAGTTCACCGAGGGCCGCACGGTGCTGCCCGCGCTCCGCAAGCTCTCGGGGCCGATGCCCGACCTGACCTACGACGCCACCCGCGCACAGCTGGAGCGGGCTGTGGTGCGGCTCATCACGTCGTGACCGGCGCAGCCTGCCTCTCCTCGTCCGCCGACCTCGCCAGCAGGGACTCCTCGACCCGTCGGGTATCGACGTGGACGCCGTCGCGCGGGCGTCCGCCGCCTGCGGCCGTGAGCCGCAGACACGTCTCCACCCACAGGTTCAGCTGGATCTCCTTGGCCAGCCGCAGGCGGTTGTAGAGCAGGTGCGACAGCCGGTCGGCGGCGCGTGCCCACGACTCGATCTGGAACTCCACCACCCCGTCGGCGACGTCGCGGGCGCTGAACTCGATCTGCCCGGCCTCCAGGTGCCCGCGCAGCGTCGCGAGGCGGACCGACGTCGGGGTGGCGCCGATCACCCGGACCGGGCCGTCCCACGGGCCGGGCATGCGCACCACGAACTCGTCGCCCAGCCGCAGCGCGCCCGACGGGCCACGGGTCTTCAAGAACACCGCGACGTCGGCGGGCGCACCCTGGTTCGGCTCGCGGCCGAACGCCGCGATCAGGTCACCGGCCCGCGCGGACGACCCGTCCGCGGTCACCCCGTAGCGACGGTGCAGCATCGGGCCGACGCCGTCTTCGAGCGGGCCGAGCCGCTCGTCGTGGTACTCGCCGGGCACGGGCTCGGGGAGGTCGCCTTCGTCGCCCTCCTGGTCGGCGCGGTGGACCGGGACGATCCGCCACATGTAGCGCCACGACACCAGCGCGATGCCGAGCGGCCACCGCGCCACGATCCCGAGCCTGCGTAGGTGCATGGTCAGTGGGGTACCCGTCCGCAATGAACGCAATCGTCGCCTCCGCCACCCGGTTCACCACCCCGGCCTCGCTCGGGCTCCGCGCCGCCTCGTTGGGGTCGATCGGGCTCTGCATCGGGCTGTGGATCCGCGCCAAGACCGTCGACCAGACCCAGCGCGGCAACGCGGAGCGGCGGGCGCTGTTCGTCGGGCTGTGGCCGCCGATGTTCTGGCTGATCGCCGACACCGTCGCCGACGAAGGCAGACGGCGGCGACGGTGAGGAGGCGGCCCGTCAGGGAGGACGACCTCGCGGAGGTGGTTGGCGAGCTCAGCCAGCGCTCGGTGAACTACGCCGAGCAGGAGGCGCCGCCACACGTCGTCGCGGGCTGGCACCAGGACGACGTGCGGGTCGAGCTGGGCCGCGAGGCGCCCGGCAAGATCGCCGACGACGGCTTGGGCAGCGTCGCGGCCGAGCTGGTCAACAGCTACGAGTTCGCCGACCCCGCCATCCTGCGGGCGGTCTACCGGTACCCTGGCGACCTCATCGGCCGCAACATGCTGCTCGTCGGACGATTCCTCATCCTCCGGTTCGCGATGGGCGTGCGGATCACCGAGGCACACGACGAAGTGCGCGACGGCGAGCACCGCATCGGCTGGTCCTACCAGACCCTCGATGGGCATCTGGAGCAGGGCAAGCTCACGTATGAGATCGCCAAGAACCTGGCGAGCGGCTCTGTCGAATTCCGCATCCGCGCTCATTCGCGTCGCGCGCGCATCCGCAACCCCCTCATCGCGCTCGGCTTCCGGCTCTTCGGGCGCCGCACCCAGGTGCGCTTCTACGCGAACGCGCTGGAACGGCTCGCCCGCACGATGCCGGCACCCCCCGCACCGCCGCAGCCGCACGTCGACGGCCTGGTCAGAGCCCCCGCCGACCGACCGCCCTTCGGCGGCGACCCGGTGACGATCCGCCTCCTGCACCCCGGCCGGTGAGGGTCCCCATCAGAACGCGGGCCGGTCCTGCCGGACGGCCGCCTGCCGCAGCACGGGCTCGATCATGCCGCGGGTGATGCCGCGCAAGAGGCCGTCTTGCGGGTTCGAAGGGTCCCGGTTGTTGCTGATCAACGCGCACGCGCGGACGACCACCGCATCGAGCCGGGCGATCTCGCACGACCCGATTTCCGGCGGCGTCCGCGGCAGCGCCTTGATGGGCGGCATTTCGAAGACGTAGCCGACCGTCTCGTCAGCGTCGGGGATCGCGTTGCCGCTGAAGCGCAGCGCCGTGAAGCCGACGGGGACCTTGGTGCGGCAGCCGCCGATGCGCCCGCGCAGCTCCTGACCGATCCGGGTGCGGGCGGCGTCGTCGAAGTAGGCGACGGTGATCGTCCGGTGGTCGCGCACCCGCGCGGGCAGCGTCTCGACGCCCTCCTCGAACACCACGTTGCTCGCCGCGACGATCCCCGCCTCCGCGGGTGTGGGCGGGTCGGCCTGGACGTCGCAGGCGAACGTCCGTGGGAGCAGATCGCCGACGAGCGTTGCCGCGGTCGCCTCGCCGTCGGGCGTCCGAGCTGGACCACCACCAGTACGGCCACCAGCGCACAGACGAGGACCAGCCCGACCGCACCGACCCACACGCGGCGGCGCGACTTGGGCGGGCGCAGTACGTCGGTACCGGGCTCGACGGGTATGACCTCCCGGGCCGACCGCACCCCGGCCAGGCGCCGCGCCTCCGTGGCGTGGTCATCGACCATGCGCGCGACGGGGGAGGGCAGCCAGTCGAGCGTGGGCTCGACCGGGCCGACGCCTTGCAGGATCTGTTCGGGGGTCGGCCGCCGGGCGCTGTCCTTGGCGAGGCACGCCGCGATGAGCGGGCGCAGCCGCGGGGGGACCGGGCGGAGGTCGGGAGCGGCCGTCAGGACCCGGTACAACAGCGCGGGCACCGCGACGTGCCCGAACGGCGGCGCGCCCTCCGTCGCGGGCCACACTCCCCGCTACACGGAGGACGGCCGCGGGCCGAGGAAGGTTCAGCCCTCCGCGAGGACGATCACGGCGTCGGGCTCGATCGCACGGAACGTCAGCGTCTCCTCCAGGTAGAGCTGGACGTGCTCGGCGTCGTGGGCGCTGTAGCCGACCGACCAGTCCTGCCCCACGGCCAGCACGAAGTCGCCGCCGCGCTGGCTGAGCAGGAGTGCGCCGTTGAGGCCAGGCGACCAGATGACCTCGCCGCCGAGCACCCGCGTGAGGTGGTCCACGAGCAGGTAGCCGCCGTGCTCGGTCGTCTCCACGATCCGGGTGTAGCGGGCCGGGCTGAGCGCGAGCGCGTAGGGCCCACCGATGCCCCTCGTGCGCATGCGGTCGACGGCCTGCGCGACGACCGTCGGGTAGGTCTGGCAGTCGTCGCCCAACGTGGCCTGCGGGTACCCCGACGCGTCCGCGAGACCCGTGATCCCGGCGGCGGGCCACCCGTGGAAGACGGCCCGGTTCTCGGTGAGGGCCGCGGCGTGCGCGGCCCGGTCGAGGTCGTCCAGCTCGGCGTCGGTGGCGCCGCGCTGGATGTCGTCGATCTCGCGCCTGCTCACCGTGAACGGCACCTTGATCTCGGCGTAGGCCAGTACCCGCCGCTGCGCCGTCTGCACCTCGGCGGTCGCCGATCCGCCGGGCGGGCCCCCGATGTCCGCGGTGCGGCCGATCGAGAGCCGGTCCTCCTGCCACCCGTGCGGCCCTGACCAGTCGGTGAGCCTGCGCGCGGCGAGCTGCGCGGTGAGCCGGTCGCGGGCCTCGGACTGGATCTCCTCCCAGGCCTTCGCCGGGATCGGCGCAAGGTCGCGGAGCAGGTGGTCGGTGGCCGTCATCGCTGGCGCCGTCCTTTCAGACTGCCGATCCCGAGCGAGCCGTCGCTCGGGCGGGCCTGCGCGATGTCGCGCTCGACCTCGTCGACGTAGCGTTGTGGGTCCTTGTCCGCGACGTTCACCGCGTCCGTCGTCTCGTGCTCCTCGAAGAACCGGGCGAACCGGCGGCCAAGCGACTCGCGCAGACCGGTCGGGGCGTTGCGGCGGAAGTCGGGGATGCCCTCGCGCTCCTCCTCGGCCATGTGCTCGTCGTTGGCCTCGCGGGTCTGCGCGACCGCGGCCCACCATTCCGGCGTGCCGATGGTCGCCGCGGCGGCCGCGTGCACGCCGTCGCGGATCTCGTTGTGGTCGCCGATCGCGTCGAGCGTCTCTTCACGCGGGTCCTGCGTGCCGCGCCGCAGAAGCTGCGGGTAGAAGATCTCCTCTTCGGCGACGGCGTGCAGGTCCAGCTTCGTGGCCAGCGGTTCCCACAGCGCACGCAGCGCGTCGACGTCCGATGGCGCGGCGGCCGCGTCGTCGAGCCGCACGAACTGCTCGCGGAACCACGCGTGGTGGGCCAGGATCAACTCGGTGATGTCGGACGCCATCACACCCCCGAATCTCTCTCGTCGACGTACGGCCGCCGATGCTTCCAGGCCGCCGATCATCCCGCCAGCAGGAGCCGCCGTGAAGATCCTCGTTCCGGACACGATCCCGCTCGACCCTGCCGAGCTGCGGTCCGACGACCTCGAGCCGATCGGCTATCGCGTCGCCGAGCCCGTGCCCGATGAGCACGTCGACGCGGAGGCGTTGGTCGTGTGGACGAACGGCCGGGAGCAGCTCGCCGACGCCGCCCGGCGGATGCCGCGGCTGCGGTGGATCCAGGACCTCGCGGCAGGCCCTGGCCCGGTGCTCCAGGCGGGCTTCCCCGAAGGTGTACTGCTCACCAGCGGCCGATCGCTGCACGACCGGACCGTCGCCGAGCACGCACTGGCCCTCACCCTCGCCGCCGCGCGGCACCTGCACCTGGCCGTCCGTGCGCAGATCGGGCACCGGTGGGCGCCCGAGCTCGGCGGCGTGCAGCCGCACGACAACGCGCAGGGCTTCACCACCCTGCGCGACGCCACGGTGGTGATCTGGGGTTTCGGCGGCATAGGCCGCACCCTCGCGCCGCTTTGCGCGGCGCTGGGCGCGCAGGTGATCGGCGTCGCCCGCACCCCGCGCACGGACGGGCCGTTCCGCGTCGTGGACGACGTCGACGCCGTCCTCCCGACCGCCGACGTGCTCGTCATGATCTTGCCGACGGCCCCCTCGACGGACCGGGCACTCGACGCAGGCAGGCTCGCCCTGCTCCCGCACACGGCCTGGCTGGTGAACGTCGGGCGCGGCAGCACCGTCGACGAGGACGCCCTCGCCGACGCGCTGCGTTCGGGCGGCCTCGCCGGAGCGGCCCTCGACGTCACCCAGACCGAGCCGCTGCCGGTCGACTCGCCGCTGTGGGACCTGCCGAACGTGCTCCTCACGCCGCACGCGGCGGGCGGCCGCCCACTCGGGGCGGCCGCCCTCATCGCGGCGAACGCGCGGGCGCTGCTGGCGGGCGAACCGCTCACCAACCTCGTCGACCGCTGAGCTGCCCTGACGGCCCGCACGATCAGGCGGGCGGGGCGAACAGCTCGAGGGCGATGTTGTCGGGGTCGCGGAAGGACAGCCCGGAGCCGTAGTGCGCGTCGAGGATCTCGCCGCGCGACACGCCCAGCGCGTCGAGCCGGGCCGCCCACTCGGTCAGCTCCTGGCGGCTGCCGACGCCGAACGCGATGTGGTCGAGCCCGGGGCGACGCTCGTCGAACTTCTCGTCGCTGGTCAGCACGGGGAACCCGTGCAGGCCCAGCAGGGTGGCGCCGAGCGCGTAGACGACGTGCCGGAACGGCCCGGTGTCCTCGTCGAGAACCGGCTCCGCGCCGAGCACGCGGGTGTACCACTGCTTGCTCGCCTCGATGTCGGAGACCGTGATCGCGACGTGCGTCACGGCGGGCATGGTGGTGGGGGTGGTCATGAAGTGCTCCTGATGTGCGTTCGAGGTTTGACGCCATCGAGCATCCGTCGTGCGGGCATGGCCGGGCATCGGCAGCTTCGGCCCATCTCTTCGCGACGGTCTACCTAGGAAAGGATGCCTAGTTCGACGGCGCGGCGACGCGCGGCCCGCCGGGAGTCGACCCCGAGCCGGGACAGCAGGGCCGCCACGTGGTGGTCGACCGTGCGGATCGACACCACCAGCCGGGCGGCGATCTCGGCGTTGGTCAGTCCCTCGGCTACGAGCGCGAGCACCTCGAGCTGGCGGGAGGTAAGGCCGCCGGGGTTGGCGCGGGTGTCGGCGTGCGGGCCGCGTGGCACCCGGGTCATGCCCAGCGCCCGGAGCTGCTCGCGCAGCCGGACCGCCAGTCCGCTCGCGCCCAGCCGGTCGGCGATGCCCAGCGCGCGGACGACGGCGTCGGGATCGTGGGATGCGGTGAGCGCCAACGCGTGCCGGTACGGGCGGCCCTGCTTCTCCCAGTAGATCGCGGCCGCGGCCCAGTCCTCGCCGAGCAGCGCGGCGTACGGCTCCGCGATCGGGCCGGGGAGCGCCACCGGGATGCCCAGCTGCACGCACCAGCACGCCAGCTCGCCGGTGGTCCACGGCTCGCCGATCTCGGCGACCCGCCGAAAGCCGTCGGCGGCCAGCGCCCGCGCGGCGGCCCGGTCGCCCGTCAGCCACGCGTGCTCGACGCGGGCGGCGGCGGTCGGGCCGACGCGCTGGATGCCGCCCGCGCGCAGCGCCCAGCGCCAGGCCTCCTCCAGCGTCGCGCCCGCGTCCTCCTCCCCGCGCCGGGACTGCAGCTGGCCAAGGGTGAGCAGCGCCGGTGCGGCGAAGATGCCTGACTGGTCGCTCGCGCTGAGCACCGCGCGCGCGTCCTGCTCGGCGGCTTCCCACCGGCCGAGGTCGGCGACGCTCTGGGCGCGCAGCGCGAGCGTGTACTGCCGGTACGCCGACACCTCATGCGCGTCGGCGTACGCCAACGCCTCGGCGAGCGCGGGCTCGGCCTGGTCGGCGCGGTAGCGGTAGACCCACGCCCGCGCCCGGAACGTGAGCGCCAGCGCGGCGACGTCGTCACGGCCCGCGCCGTCGGCGAGCCGGTGCGCCGCGAGCAGCATGGCCGTGCCCGCGTCGGGGTCGTCGTCCGCGGTCGCGACGCCCACCTGGACGAGCGCGAACGCCAGCGCGGCGTCGCTGCCGAGCTTCCTGGCGAGGTCCGCGGCGCGCTCACCCCACGCCCGGCCCTCGATGTACGCGTCGCTCATGTTGGAAAGGCCCGCGACCATCCCGTAGGCCATCGCGAGCTCGGGCCCGGGATCGAGGCTCTCCAGGATCCCGACCGCGGTCTGCGCCGCCTTCAGGCCACCGGCCTGGTCTCCGGAGCGCCACTGCACCTCGGCCTGGCGGGCGAGGCTCGCCCCGGCGGCCCGCTGGTCGCCCAGCGCCTGCCACCGGCGCGCCGCCTCCTCGATGGCCGCCAGCGACTCGCGGGTCCGGTCGGTGAGGTGGGCCTCCATGGCGAACATCTCCAGGAGCCCGGCGCGTGCGCGCTCGTCGAGCAGTCCGGCGTGCTCCAGCGCTGCGCCGAGCTGCGTGGCGGCTTCCCGGTGCGACCGGGCGGCCGCGGCGCTCCGGCCCGCGGCCACCGCGTGGCGCAGGATCGCCGCCGCGTCGCCAGCGGACCGGGCGTGGTGGGCGAGGCGGGCCGGGTCGACGCCTGCGCGCCCCTCCAGAACCGTGAGGATCTGGCGGTGCAGGGCACGGCGGCGCGGGACGAACAGCGCGTCCTCGACGACGCGGCGGGTCAGCTCGTGCCGGAAGCGCACGCCCGCGTCGTCGGCGACGAGCAGCCCGGTGCGCATCGCCGCCTCGGCGGCTTCGAGCCCGCTCGTGGCCTCCACCAGCCACCACTCGGTGACGCCCGGCACGAGCGCGACGACGTCGATCGCCGCACGGCTCCCTGGCGGGGCGGCGGCGAGCCGTCCGAGCACCGACTCCCGGATGGAGAGCGGCACCTCCGTCCCGCTGCCCGCGAGCAACTCGGTGACGAGCAGCGGGCTGCCGCCGGTGAGCGCGTACACCGCGCGAGCCCGTGGCCCGGCGAGGACCGCGACCGCCTCCGGTGACAGCAGCGGCAACGGCAGCCGCACGACGACCCGCCGCGGCAGCCCGGCGAGCACCCTGGCGATCCGGGTCATGGGCTCCGGGTCGTCGTCGCGGAAGGTGAGCACCAGCAGCACCGGCAGCTCGGCCATGCGGCGACCCACGTGCGCGAGCCAGTCCAAAGTGGCCTCGTCGGCCCAGTGCACGTCCTCGACGACCAGCACGGTGGGCGCGCCGCGCAGGGCCTCGACCACCGCGCGGTAGAGGCGCTCGGCGGGCGCCGCCTCGTCCAGCAGCGCGCCGACCTCGCCGCCGAGCCCGTGGGCGATGTCGTGCAGCGGGCCGAGCGCGCGCGGGGCGAGCAGGTCGTCGCAGGCGCCGACCAGCACCCGCGCCCTGTCGGTCGCCGCGGCCGTGAACGCCTCGACCAGGCTCGTCTTCCCGATGCCCGCGTCGCCGGAGACGGCCGCGACCCGCCCCGCTCCGCCCAGCGCCTCGGCGAGAGCCGAGTGCAACGCGGCCAGCGCCGGACCACGTTCCAGCAGCTCCACAGGGCGATGCTAAGCGGTGCGTCCACGATGGGCGCTGTGCTTATCAGGCCATCCCTCCCAGACGACGACGCCGCGATCGAGGAGATCGTCACCCGCGCCTTCGGCGACGAAGGCCCCACGATCGTCCGGCTGCTCGACCTGCTCGCCGCGGCAGGCCACCGGGTGACCGGTCTGGTCGCCGAGGACGACGGCACCGTGCTGGGCCACGTGCACCTGTCGCGTTCGTGGGTCGATGCCCGCGAACGGCTTGTCGACGTCCTGGTGCTCAGCCCGTTGTCCGTGCATCCCGCCGCGCAGGGCCGCGGCATCGGCACGGCGCTCGTCGCCGCGGCCCTCGACCACGCGGCGACGCTCGACGCGCCCGCCGTGTTCGTCGAGGGCTCGCCCGCGTACTACGGCGCCCGCGGCTTCGTCGGCGCGAGCGCGCAGGGCTTCACCCGGCCCTCGATCCGGATCCCGGACGCCGCCTTCCAGGTCGGGTTGTTGTCCGCGCACCGGGCGTGGATGACCGGCGCGCTGGTGTACTGCGACCCGTTCTGGGTGACCGACACCGTCGGGCTGCGCGATCCGTGACCGACAGCGAACCCGGCCCGCGATATCCTCGATTCGACAAGCGGAAGGCGGGCACAGGTGGATGCCGACCTGGCGTTCGACGCGTTGGCGGATCCGGTCCGGCGCGAGATCCTCGCCGTGCTCGCCGATCGCGACGAGTGCAGTGCGGGCGAGCTGTCCGACGCGGTCCAGCGCGTCGGCCGCACGGCCGTGTCCAGCCATCTGCGGATCCTGCGCACGGCGGGCCTGATCGCCGAACGCCGCATGGGCCGCTTCCGCCTCTACTCGGTGGACAGCACCGGCCCCGCCCAGGACGTGATCCGCTTCCTCCAGGAGCTGTTCCAGCGATCCTTGGACGACGCCAAGGCCGCCGCCGAGCACTCCGCCGAGACCGACCCGTCGGACGCCAGAGCGATGTGATGGCGGGCCTGGCCCTGTCGGCCGAGCAACGGATCGAGGCCCCGCCGAGCGTCGTGTTCGACCTGGTCGGAGCGGGCTCGGGCGCAGGCTGGCTCTTCGACACGACGTGCGACCGACTGGCCGCGGGCGCGGCCGTGGCGCTGCGCGCGCCGCTCGGCGGGCCCGCCGTCGATCTGCTGGGTCGGATCGCGCAGATCCGGCCGCCCGGCAGGCGCCGCGGCCGCATCGACATCCGGCTCGACGTGCCGTGGCGCGGCACGCTGCGGCTGCTGTTCGACGCCGAGGGCACCGGCACGCGCGTACGCGTCGTCGCCGACCTCGACGAGGACGGGCTGCGCTGGCTGATGCGCCGCCGCGGCTTCACCGTCGCCGAGCCACAACACGGCGGTGCCCATCCGATCGGCCTCCTGACCAGCAAGTCCGGCCCCGGCAGCGTTTTCGCCACGGCCACCGAGAACCTCGCCGCGATGGCCGTCGAGGAGATCAACGCCGACGGCGGGATCCGCGGCAGCCGCGTGCGCCTCGTGGTGGGCGACGACGGCACGGACCCGGTGCTGGGCACGGTCGAAGCACGGCGGCTCGTGCGCACCGGCTGCCGGGTGATCATGGCGACGACCACGTCGGCCACGTTCGCGCGCGTCTCGCAGGCCCTGCGCGGCGACCGGGTGCTGCTCGTGCACACGGTGATGAACGAAGGCGGGCTCGGCGCCGAACTGCGGGTGCAGCTCGGGGAGCGGCCCTACCAGCAGCTGAGCGCCGCGGCCGCGCCCACGATGCGGGTCGCGGGCGGGCGCCGGTGGTTCCTCGCGGGCAACGACTACGTGTGGCCGCGGGCGGTGCACGCGGCCGCGCGGCGGGTGGTCGGCGAGCAGCGCGGCCAGGTCGTCGGCGAGGCCTTCGCCGCGCTGGGCACCCGCGACTTCACCCCGATCGTCGAGTCCGTGCTCGCCTCCGGCGCCGACGTGGTGCTGTCCTCGTTCGTGGGTGCCGACCTGGTCGCGTTCGAGCGGCAGTGCCACCGCGTGGGCGTACGAGACAGGGCCCGCACACTGGCGCTCGCGCTCGACGAGCCCACCCGCGAGCGGATCGGCGACGCCGCGGGCGCGGGCATGTTGGGTGTCTCCGGCTACTTCGAGCAGCTCCCGGACGCGGCCAACTCGGCGTTCCTCGGCCGCTACCGGAGCGCGTTCGGGGCGTTGGCGCCGCCGGTGTCGAGCATCTCCGAGTCGGCCTACGAGGCGGTGCACCTCTACGCGGCCGCCGCGCGCAAGGCCGGGGAGGACGAGCCGCGGACGGTCGCGCGCGAGCTGCGCCGCAGCCGGGGGGACTTCGCGCGCGGCGTCGTGACCGTCAGCGGGCCCGAGACCGTCGAACAGCGGCTTTACCTGGCCGAAGCGACCAAAGGCGGCTTCACGGTCAGCGTGCCGGAATGACCCGTCAACGAGTATTGGCATATTGACGGGCGATCGCCGCCGTCCCTAGTGTTTTGCCATGCCCGTCGATCCTCCGGATGACGCCACCCTGCGCCGCATCGAGCAGCGTTACGGGCTCGGACTCTCCGACGCCGACCTCGCCTCGTTCCGTCCCTTCGTCGAGGGCCTGCTGGCGTCGTGGAACGCCGTCGAGGAGCTCTACGCCGCCTCGCGGCCCGCGATGCCCGAGCGGTCCTGGAGCCGCCCGGACGCCCCCGACAACCCGTACAACGCGTGGTACGTCACCACGTCGATCACCGGGTCCGGCGAGGGCCCGTTGGCCGGGAAGACCGCGGCGATCAAGGACAACACGGCCGTCGCGGGCGTCCCGATGATGAACGGCGCGGGGACGATGGAGGGCTACACGCCGCTGCGTGACGCCACCGTCGTCTCCCGGGTCCTCGCGGCGGGCGCCACGATCACCGGCAAGGCGGTGTGCGAGGACCTCTGCTTCTCCGGCGGCTCGCACACCTCCCAGACCGGGCCGGTGCGCAACCCGTGGGACGAGACCCGCTCGGCGGGCGGGTCGTCCTCGGGCAGCGCGGCGCTCGTGATCTCGGGCATCGTGGACGTCGCGACCGGTGGTGACCAGGGCGGTTCGGTGCGCATCCCGAGCGCCTACAGCGGGACGGTCGGGCACAAGCCGACGTGGGGCCTCGTGCCCTACACCGGCGCGTTCCCCATCGAGGCCACCATCGACCACGTCGGCCCGATCACGCGCACGGTCGCCGATGCCGCGTTGATGCTGAACGTGCTGGCCGGACCGGACGGGCTCGACCCGCGGCAGCCCCGCGACCTCGTGCCGGACGACTACGTGGCCGCGCTCGCCAGGGACGCCTCCGGGCTGCGGGTCGGCGTCGTCACGGAGGGCTTCGGCCATCCCAACTCCGAGGCCGCCGTCGACGACACGGTGCGCGCGGCCACCGAGACGCTGCGCGGTGCGGGCCTCGTCGTCGAGGACGTCTCGGTCCCGTGGCACCTTTCCGGCGCGCGGATCTGGGACGTCATCGCCACCGAGGGCGCGGCCGCCCAGATGGTGGACGCCAACGGGTACGGCATGAACTGGAAGGGCCTCTACGACCCCGAGGTCATCGACTACTACGGCGATCGGTGGCGCGCCGACGGCAGCCGGTTCTCCGAGACCGTCAAGTTCGTGCTCCTCACCGCGGGATCCTCGGTCGACCGCCACCACGGCAAGCACTACGCGATGGCGCAGAACCTGGCCTACGAGCTGCGGCAGGCCTACGACGAGGCGCTGTCGCGCTACGACGTGCTGGTCATGCCCACGTTGCCGATGCAGGCCACCGTGATCCCGGCACCCGACGCGCCGCGGGACGAGATCCTCCTCCGCGGCCTGGAGATGATCGCCAACACGTGCGTCACCGACGTGACCGGGCATCCGGCCTGCTCGGTGCCCGCCGGGCTGGCGAACGGGCTCCCCACCGGAATGATGATCATCGGAAGGCAGTGGGACGACGCGACGGTGCTGCGTGTCGCGCACACCTTCGAGCAGGCCGTCGGGGGCTTCCCGCGGCCGTCCGCGGCGAGCGTGGGGAGCCAGGCATGAACGGCGTCCACGACCTGGGCGGCACCGACGGCCTGGGCCCGGTCCCGGTGCCGAAGAGCGAGCCGCTGTTCCGCGCGGAGTGGGAGAAGGCGGCGTTCGCCATGTTCTCCATGCCGTTCCGGGCGGGCTTCTTCGGCGTCGACATGTTCCGCTACGGCATCGAGCAGATGCACCCGGCGGCCTACCTGCTCTCCCCGTACTACGAGCACTGGATGCACGCCGCCGAGCACTACGGCCTGGCCAAGGGCGTGCTCGACGAGGCGGAGATCGAGAAGCGCACCCAGTACTACCTGGAGAACCCCGACGCGCCGCTGCCGCAGCGCGACGACCCGGACCTGATGGCCTTCGTGGACGGCGTCGTCAAGGCGGGCGCACCCGCGGGGCGGCCGTCGGACAAAGCCGCGAAGTTCGCGGTGGGCGACCACGTCACGGTCGTCGACGACGCCCCGCGGGGCCACACCCGCAAAGCCCGCTACATCCGCGGCAAGACCGGCGTCGTCGAGATGGCGCACGGCACGATGATCTACCCGGACAGCGCGGGCAACGGCGGCCCCGAGGCCCCCGAGCACGTCTACACGGTCAAGTTCACCAACGAGGAGCTCTGGGGTCCGGAGGCCGCCGAGCCGAACGGCGTCGTCTACTTCGACGTCTGGGAGCCCTACATCGAGGCGGCGGTGACATCGCCGACCAACGCCACGGCACCCGTCCCAGCCGCCGCACCCGTAGAGGAGCACTCGGCATGAGCGTTCACATCAGGACCCAGGACGAGATCGCCGCCCGCGTGAAGGCGCTGGAGGCCATCATGATCGAGAAAGGGATCATGACGACCGCCGCGATCGACCGGCTCGCGGAGATCTACGAGAACGAGGTCGGGCCGCAGCTGGGCGCCGCGGTCGTCGCGAAGGCGTGGACCGACCCCGAGTTCAAGGCCCGGCTGCTCGCAAACACCACCGAGGCATGCGCGGAGATGGGCATCGGCGGCCTGCAGGGCGAGGACATGGTCGTCGTCGAGAACACCGACACCGTGCACAACGTGATCACCTGCACGCTGTGCTCCTGCTACCCGTGGCCGGTCCTCGGGTTGCCGCCGAACTGGTACAAGGGCCCCGAGTACCGCTCGCGGATCGTGCGCGAGCCCCGGAAGGTGCTGCGGGAGGACTTCGGCCTCGACATTCCCGATTCGGTCGAGGTGCGCGTGTGGGACTCCTCGTCGGAGATGCGCTACTGGGTGCTTCCGCAGCGTCCGGCGGGCACCGAGGGGCTCGATGAGAAGGCGCTCGCCGCGCTCGTCACGCGCGATTCCATGATCGGCACCGGCGCCCCGCGGGCCGCTTGATGGGCTTCCGACCCGACGCCACCGAGCTGGGGGACGCCCGCCGCCGCGTCGAGGCGCTGATCTCGGAGCTGCCGGGCAGTGAGCGGTCGTTCGAAAAGCCGTGGGAGCTGCGGGCGTTCGCGATCGCGGTGGCGGCCTACCACGCGGGGCAGTACGAGTGGAGCGAGTTCCAGCTCTCGCTCGTCGACGCGATCCGGCGGTGGGAGGCCGACGGCGGCGCGGAACCGTGGTCGTACTACGAGCACTGGCTCACCGCGCTGGAGACCGTGCTGGCGGGCAACGGCGCGCTCTCCGACGCCGCCCTCGACGACGCGACGAAGGCCGTGCTGGCCACGCCCCCCAACAGGGGCCACCACGAGGCGCACCGCGAACCGGTGGCGATCGACCCGGCCCGGTCGGGGTGACCGGGAGGTAAGAATCCCCTTACCCGGGCGCAGGGAATTCTTGCCGCCCCAGCCATGGTCGGGGCAAGCGCGGGGCGCGATCGTGGTGCTGCCGGTTCTGCTTCGGCGAGGCCACGCTTCGGGGGTTGTAGATGCATCCGACCGCACCCAAGAACACCGCGTTGGACGACGTCGCCGCCGTGCAACCGGGCATCGTCGAACAGCTGGCGGCGACGCGCACGGCGCAGAAACGACTGTTCGCGGAGCTGGTCGCGCTGCGTGCGCGCTACCTGGACGCGCACCGCGCGTACTGCGCCGCCTACGCCGCGATCCGCAGCCACGGCGTCCGCGAGCGGGTGCTGACCGACCTGGACTGCCCGCCGCTCGACCCGCGCTTCGACCCGTTCCTGCGCGACGCGTTCGTCGGACGCGGGAAACCGACCTGAGGCGCTTACGCTGGCGGGCATGCACGTCGCCGTGACCGGAGCAGCCGGGATGATCGGTCGCAAGCTGGTCGACCGGCTCGCTGCCGACGGCAGGGTGGGCGACGCGGAGCTCGAGCGGCTCACGGTGGTCGACGTCGTGGCGCCGGATCCGCCCGCGGCGGGCGCGGCGTGGGCGGGCGATCTCGCCGATCCCGCGGCAGCAGAGCGCCTTGTCGACGCGCGTCCGGACGTCATCGTGCACCTCGCCGCAGTGGTCTCCGGGGAGGCCGAGGCCGATTTCGCCAAGGGCTACCGGGTGAACCTCGACGGCACCCGCACCCTGCTGGAGGCGATCCGGGCGATCGAGGGCTACCGCCCGCGGCTGGTGTTCGCGTCGTCCATCGCGGTCTTCGGCGCGCCGCTGCCCGACCCGATCCCGGAGGACTACGCCGCCCTGCCGCTCACCAGCTACGGCACCCAGAAGGCCATCGACGAGCTGCTGCTGGCCGACTACACGCGGCGCGGCTTCGTGGACGGTGTCGGCATCCGGCTGCCGACGATCTGCATCCGGCCCGGTGCGCCCAACAAGGCGGCGTCCGGGTTCTTCTCCAACATCCTGCGCGAGCCGCTGGTCGGTCGCGAGGCGGTGCTGCCGGTGCCCGAAACCGTGCGGCACTGGCACGCGTCGCCCCGCTCGGCCGTCGGGTTCGTCCTGCGCGCAGCGACGATCGACACCGAGCTGATCGGGCCGCGCCGCACCCTGTCGATGCCGGGCCTGTCGGCGACGGTCGGCGAGCAGATCGAGGCCCTGCGCCGCGTGGGCGGCGAGGCGGCGGTGCGGCTGATCCGCCGCGAACCCGACCCGGACATCATGCGGATGGTCGGCGGCTGGGCGGCAGCGCTGGATGCGAGCCGGGCGGAGCGCCTCGGGTTCGTCGCCGAGAAGTCCTTCGACGAGATCATCCGAGTCCACCTGGAGGACGAGCTGCACCGGTGACGCGCCACAGCCGAGCCGGCGCGTCCGATTTCCGCCAGCGGCGGCGCGGGCGCGGGGCCACGCTGGAGACATGCGGACCAGCACACTCGCGTTGCCCGACCTCGACTGGACCGATCTCGCGCACCGTCTCGACGAGGACGGCGTCGCGGTCACCCCGCCGCTGCTCCCGGCGGCGGAGTGTGCCGAGCTCGTCGCCATGTTCGACGAGGACGACCTGTTCCGCTCCACCGTCGTGATGGCCCGCCACGCGTTCGGGGAGGGCAGCTACCGCTACTTCGCCGACCCGCTGCCGCCGCTCGTGCAGACCCTGCGCACCCAGCTCTACCCGCCGATCGCGCGCGTCGCGAACGCCTGGGCCGAGCGGCTCGGCGAGCCCACGTTCCCCGACACGCTCGACGGCCTGCTCGACCGGTGCGCCCGCGCGGGCCAGACCAAGCCCACCCCGCTCGTGCTGCGCTACGGCGCCGGCGGCTACAACTGCCTGCACCAGGACGTCTACGGCGACCTGACGTTCCCGCTGCAGTTCCTCGTGATGCTGAGCAGGCCCGATGTGGACTTCACCGGTGGCGAGAGCGTGTTCGTCGAGCAGCGGCCACGGCAGCAGTCGCGGCCGATCGTGCTGCGCCCCGGCCAGGGCCAGGCGGTGGTGTTCCCCGTCCACCACCGTCCCCGCCGTGGCACCCGCGGCGACCACCGCGTCCAGGTGCGCCACGGCGTCAGCGCCGTCCACGAGGGCAGCAGGCACGTCCTGGGCGTGATCTTCCACAACGCCCGCTAGATCGGCCCGAGTGGCACACCACGCACGTCCCGGCGTGCATGGCGTGCCACTCGACGCGATCACGCCGCGCGACTGGCCACCGCGGGGACCCGGCCCAGCGTCAGGTCGAGCGCGGCCCGCAGCTGCGCCTCCGGCCGGTCGGCGGTCGCGGCGCGCCAGGCCACGTGGCCGTCAGGCCGCACCAGCACGGCGCCCTCCTGACCGACGTCGACCACCGCCAGCGGTGGCCCCCCGATCCGGTCGGCCGCGGCGCGCCACGCCGCGGTGTCCTGCCCGGTCAGCAGCGTGAGCCGCCCGTCGAACAGGTCGAGCGTTGAGCGGCGGCGCCCGTCCACCGTCACCCAGGCGTGCGCGGCGCGGCCCCCGGCGCCCGGCGCGACCACGGACGATGTGTACTGCCTGCCGAGATCCTCGCCCAACGGGTCGGGCTCGGGCGGGCCGCCCATCCGCAGCGACCGCCGCGCCCGGTACTCCCCGGCCGGGCGCCGCTCGTCTTCGTAGCTGTCCAGCAGACCGGGGCCCGCCCATCCGCGCGCGACCCACGCCAGCTTCCAGCCCAGGTTGTGCCCGGCGGCGATGGCGGTGTTCATGCCGACCCCGCCGACCGGCGTCATGCGGTGGGCCGCGTCACCGACGAGGAACCCGTTGCCGCAACGGAAGGTGTCCGCGAGCTCCGCGGCCATCGTGAACGGCAGCCGGGCGAGCACCGCCGCGTCGAGGTCCGGCACCCCGACGGCGGCCCGGATGAGCGCCTCGCACTGTGACGGTGTGAGGTCGGCCGCCGACTCGCCGCGCTCGGGGAACCATTGCCGCCCGTAGCACCAGCGGCCCCCGCCCGCGGGCACGAGCACGCCACCCGCTCCGGGGTGCTCGATGACGTAGAGCCCGTAGCGCCGGTCGCCGACGACCGGGTCAAGATCGGCCCTGAAGACCACGTTGACGAACTCGCCGATCGTGCCGAGCTTGGTCAGCCCGACGCCCAGCGCGCGCCGGACGCCACCCCGCGGGCCGTCGGCGCCGACGACGAAGCGGGCGGTCACCCGCTCCTGCGCGCCGGTCGTTCGGTCGTGCAGGACCGCATGCACGCCGTCGGCCCGGTCGGCGAGCCCCGTGAGCTCGACGCCGAAGCGCACCTCGCCGCCGAGCAGGCGCAGATGGTCGAGCAGGACCGGCTCGATGTAGTCCTGCGGGACGCACGCGGGCAGCGTCGGGCTCTTGGCGAGCACGGCGCGGACGTCGGCCGGATAGCCCGCGGGCAGGCCCTCCGGGAGCGCGGTCCGCAGCGTCGGCGACACCGAGCACAGCGGCTGCACCCGCAGCTCGCCTGCGCGGACGAGATCGTGCACGTCCCAGGATCGGAAGATCTCCATCGTCCGGGTGCTCACGCCGGTGGCGCGCGGGAAGATCGAGGTGCCCGCTTGGCGCTCGACGACGAGCACCCGGGCGCCGCACCGGGCGGCGGTGATCGCGGTGGCGAGCCCGGCCGGGCCCGCCCCCACCACAAGGATGTCGTGTGTCATGGCGACCACGATCGGCGAGCCGCGCCCGCGGCAGCTCCGTGGTCGCTACGGAGTTAACGCGCGCAGCTGTGCCCGGTTCGCGGAACCCGTCTTGGCCA
Source organism: uncultured Actinomycetota bacterium (assembly GCA_963736375.1). Taxonomy (GTDB): domain Bacteria; phylum Actinomycetota; class Actinomycetes; order Mycobacteriales; family Pseudonocardiaceae; genus Pseudonocardia. The sequence continues at coordinate 118,978 of CAVTOL010000028.1, read as the reverse complement.
GCAGGTTCGCCACGTGGGTCTCTACCGTGCGCGGGGAGAGGAAGAGCCGCTCGGCGACCTCGGCGTTGCTGAGGCCGTCGGCGACGAGGACGAGCACGTCCATCTCCCGGCCGGTCACCCCGACCGCGCGCAGGGCCGGGGGCACCCGGGTGGCGCTACGCCCGCGGCGGGTCGGCGCCCCGGCGCGGCGGAGCAGGTCGCGGCAGGTGCGGGCGAGCTGGTGGTCGCCGAGGCGCTCGTGCTCGGCGAGGTCGGCGCGCAGCGCGCCGACGGCGTCGACCCGTGCGGCCCAGCCGTCGGCCAGCGCGGCGTGCAGGGCGAGCATCCGCAGCAGCCTCCGCCACCATGGCGTGTGGGCCGCGATCCGGTCGCCGTCGGCGAAATGCGCCGCGGCCGCGGCGACGTCCGACCGGCCGTCTTTGACGGCGGCGGCATAGGCCAACGCGGCCCGGTTCGCGGGACGCCGACTCGCGCCGAGCTCGGCGAGCGTCGCGGCCGGGCCGTCGTCGCCGCGCACCGCCCGCAGGAGCACCCAGAGACCGAGGAACGACAGCGGCGGGACCGCCGGGTACGCGAGCAGCGTGGCCATGCCGGGCCGCATCAGGGCGTCGGCGCGGCCGAGGTCGCCCGCGATCAGCGGAGCGAGCCCCCGCATCGCCGACCCGAACGCCGCCGTCTCCGGCGGCCGGTCCGGCTGGGCCAGTGCGGCGTCGATCAGCGGCGCCACGGCGGCCACGTCGCCCATGACAGCCCCGATCCCCGCGAGCAGCGTCTGCACCACCGCCTGCAGCGCGCCGAGCCGCAGCGTGCCCGCCAGCGCGGCACTCGCCTCGGCCACCGGCGCGGCCGCGGCGGGCCCGTCGACCGTCAAGATGCCGTCGGCGAGCAGCAGGTCGATGCGCGCCACGACGGCCAGCATCCCCGCCTCGACCGCCAGCTCCCTCGGCACCGCCAGCTGGTCGAGTCGCCAAGGGCCGTCGAACCGGTCGAGCATGCCGCGACCCAGCTCGGCCTCCACGCGCTGAGACAGCAGCCCGTGCTCGGCCGCGACCGCGGCGGCCCGCCCGAACGCGGCGTCCGCCACCTCCTCGTCGCCGTCCTGTCGTGCGCAGCGCGCCACCAGCTCCAACGCCTCGCACAACGGCTCGGGCGCGGCGGCCCGCTCGGCCGCGGCGACGGCGTCCGCGGCGAGGGCGGCGGCGCCCGCCACGTCACCGACCCCGAACGCGGCGTCGGCGGCCAACAGCGGGGTGCGCGGGTCCTTCGGACGCCCTGCCCGGTCCACGTACGCCCGGGCCCGCGACCACCGGCCCGCGCGCACCGCGGCCCTGGCCAGCCGCAGGCACAGCTCGGCGTGCGCGTCGCCTACCGTCGCGGGCAGCGCGCGCTCCCCCACCTCGAGCGCGTCGGCGGCGCGGCCGAGGCGGGTCAGCAGCACCACCCGGTCCCCCGCGGCCTCGGCAGCGCGGGCGGCGGGGACCCGGTCCAGCAGCGCCGCGGCACTGCGCAGCGCGCCGCGCGCGAGGTCCCGGCGGGCCGACCGGAGGAGGAGCGTCGTGGCCCGCCCGTCGTCCCCGGCGCCGCACAGCAGCTCCGCCGCCCGCATCTCGTCCTCCGGAGCGCAGCGGGCGAGCAGCGCGTCGGCCGCCCGCCTGGCCACGGCCACCCGCTCCGGCGGCAGCGCCGTGGCTGCCACCGCATCGCACGTCAACGCGTGTCGCCACCGCAGCTCGCCGTCGCGCACGACCAGGAGCCCCGTGTCCGCCGCCGCCCGCAACGCCGCCGACACGGCAGGCTCCGGCCGGTCCGCGGCCTGCGGCAGCAACGCCCACGGCGGGTCGCCGCCGAGCACGGCCGCGGCCCGCAGGACCCCGGCCGCATCACGGGGCAGCTCCGCCAAACGCTGCTCGACCAGCGCGGCGAACGTCGGCGGCACCCCCGGACGGTCCTGCCGCACCAGTTCCTCGACGAGCAGCGGCAAGCCGTCGGCCGTGGCGACCACGAAATCCACGCGGTCGGCGGGCAGGTGCGCGGCGTGCGCTGCGACGAGGGCCGCCGTCTCCGTCGCCGAGAGCCGCTGCGGCCGGAGCACCGGCACGCCGAGCCTGCCGAGCCCAGCGCCCCGCGCCCCGTCGTCCCGGGCCGAGGCGACCAGCAGCACCCCCGCCGAGCCCGCGGCCTCCGCCAGATACTCGACGAGGGCGAGGGTGTCCGCGTCGGCCCAGTGCAGGTCCTCCAGCGCCAGCAGGCAGCCACGGTCGGCGGCCACCAGCCGGAGGAGGAGCAGCACACCCTCGCCGAGCACGACGGTCGGATCGGCCTCGTCGACGGGGGTGGCGTCGGCCGTGCCGTCCGGGGTCCACGCGGGCAAGAGCCTGCGCAGGGCAGGCAGGAACGGCCGCAGCCCCTCGTCGGTCGGCGCCCGATCGCGCAGGTGCACGGCCAGCGCCGCCGCGACCGCCCGATAAGCGCCGCCGCCCGCCACCGCCCGACCCGTCAGCACCGCCATGCCCGCCGCGCGGGCCCGCTCCACCGCGGCGGCCAGCAGCCGCGACTTGCCGATCCCCGCCTCGCCGAGCACGAACACCGCCCCGCCGGTGCCCCGCGCGGCCTGATCGACGGCCGAGCGCAGCGCCGTGAGCTCGGCGCGACGGCCCACCAACCCGCCGTCCCCGTTCATGCGCCGTCAGCCGTCCTGCTGCAGATCCCACTCGACGTGCACGGCCGTGGGCCCGCGGAAGCCGATGATCGGGCTGAACGCGAACGTCTGGCCGGACGCGAGCCGCAGGCTCGGCAGCGCCGCGGTCAGCTCCTCCAGCACGACGCGGGCCTCCAGCCGCGCGAGCGGCGCGCCGAGGCAGTAGTGCGGGCCGTTGCCGAACGAGAGGTGCTCGCTCGCCTCCCGCCGTCGGATGTCGAACCGGTCGGGATCGGCGAACACGGCGGGGTCACGGTTGGCGGCGCCGATGGAGACGAGCACGTTCGCGTCGGCGGGCAGCTCCACCCGCGAGAGGACGGCGGGCCGGGTCGTCCGCCGCCGCCAGTGGATCACCGACGAGTCGAAGCGCAGCACCTCTTCGACCGCGCCCGGGATGAGCGTCGGGTCGGCGCACAGCGCCGCCCAGCTCGTCCGGTGCTCCAGCAGCCTGCGCACGGCGTGGCCCAGCAGGTTCGTGGTGGTCTCGTGGCCTGCCAGTAGCAGCCCGAACAGGATCGTGGCCACCTCCTGCTGGGTGAGCGGGCGCCCGTCGCGGTCCGGGGTGTGCACCAGGTCGGAGGTGAAGTCGTCGCGGGGGTGCGCGCGCCGGTCCTCGGCCAGCGCCTCGCAGTAGCACCAGAACTCCGCCATGCCTGCCGCGATCTCGACCTGCTCGTCCTCGCCCGCGCGGCCGAACATGAACAGGAGCCGGTTGGCCGCGCCCGCCTTCACCGACTCGACGTCCGACGCGGGCACGCCGAGCACCTGGAAGATCACCCGGGCGGGCAGCTCCCAGGTCAGCGCGGCGACGATGTCGGCCCGCCCCTCGTGCAGCCGGTCGGCGATGAAGCGACGGACGGTGTCGCGGACGAACCCCTCCATCTGCGCCACGCGCCGTGGGGTGAACGCGAGGTAGGCGATGCGGCGGGTGCGGCCGTGCGCGGGCGGGTCGACGTTGGTGAGCGTCGGTATCGACCGGAACCCGCCGTCGGCGAGCGCGGCGCCCGCCCGCGCGCACGGCGGTGTGACCGGGGCCAGGCTGTTGGCCGCCGAGAAGGTGCCGTATTCGCGCAGCACGCGCTTGCAGTCGGCGTACCGGGACACCACCCAATAGCGGAGCACCGGCGACCAGAACACCGGCGCGGCCGTGACGAACCGGGCGAACTCGGGGTAGGGATCGGCGAGAAACGCCTCGCCGAACGGGTCGAAAGCCGTGGTCGACATGGATGCCTCCTCGCCAGGAGGACCGTAGTACGCAAACCGGGCAGCGGACCACGGTCAGCGCCGAGGCAGCGCGCCCGCCTCCAGCTCGCCGTCTGCCTGCACCGAGCGGCGCGCCGAGCGGTGCAGCAGCCGCCTGGCCTCGGCGTCCGCGGCCACGGCGGCAAGCAGCGCGTCGACGTGGTGGTCGAGGATCACGCCGCACTGCTCGACGAGCTCCCCCAGCGTGACCTCGCGGGCCGCCGTGTCGACCCGCAGGCCCGCGGCCGCGCTGCGGCACGCCACCGTGAACGCGGCGTCGGCGGTCGGGCCCGCGACCTTCGGCAGCCGCACCCCGGCGAGCGTGCGGAGGGCCTCGACGGGCGCCCCGCGGGCCAGCAGCGCGTCGGCCGCCACCACCTCCTTCTCGGCCACGAAGATGATGTGCGCCAGCTCCGCGCGCTTCTTGCGCGACCGCACCGGACCGCGGCGACGGCGGGTGGCGACCAGGAGCCGCAGCGCGTCGACGTAGGCGGTGACCCCCCGCTTCAGCTCGCGGACGACCACGCTCAGCTCGCTCCCGCTCGGCGCGGCCGCGGGCAGGCGGCGGCGATCCCAGCGCAACGCGCCGCCGAGGAAATCGAGCCTGCGCAGCAGGTCCTCTCGCGCGTCGACGGGCTCGCCGGTCTCGTCGGTCGATCGTCGGGACTCCTCCGTCGCGAGCGTCTCGTCGACGCAGTGGCTCAACGCCGCGAACCGGGTCAGCGGGTCCGAGGGCGGCCTGCGCAGGTAGACGCGGGAGAAGTCGACCAGCCGATCGCGGGCCACCGCGTAGGCGCGCACGACGTCGGCGCGAGACGGTGGCGGCGTGTACCCGTTGCGGACCGGCACCACGGTGTCGATCGCCTGGTCGAGGCGTCCGCGCGCGGAGTCGATCCGCTCGATGTGCGCGAAGAGCGGGGAAAGGTCACCGACCACATCGGCCGAGACGACATTCGACAGACGCAGCCGCGGTGTGCGCTTGCGTTGCAGCGCAACGAGCACGGCACCGATGACCATCAGGACGGCCCCGAACGCAACCAAGCTGGGCATCGGCGCCACCCCCCTCGGGGACCTCCTAGGATCTTGAGACTAAGAGTGACGACTCACCCGCCTGATACACAAGGTCCACTCGGCGGCGGATATCAACTTTTGCGATCTTCTCACCCGTTCGCGCGTGATGCGCTACGCACTGTCACCGCCGCGGGGCCGTTGTGAGGCGCGGTGCCCTGTCCGAGCCTGCGCACCAACGCGGGCGTGACGTTCCGGTACGCCGTCGGGTCCACCGGGTTGAGCCAGTGGCGTCGCCCGGACCCGCGCCGGGATGTTGAGGTCGAGGTCGTCGAGCACCTCGTCCACGTTGTGCAACGAGAAGGGGATGATCTTCCCGCCGTGGCAGTGGTGCCCGTTCGGTCGCCTCGTCCATGAACGCGAGCTGCGTCGACCACCGCGCGCGCGCATCGTCTTCGGGGTCCGGCAGCGGCGCGGCGCCGGCGAGGTCGGCGGCGATCCACACCGCCGCCATCTCGGCGTTGAGCGGGCTGAAGAACGACGAGTTGTAGCCGTTGAAGTACAGCCCGGGGACGCCGAGCGGGAGGATCTGCCGGTAGAGCAGGAAGTTGTCGCGAGTGTCGAGCAGGCGGCCGCTGCACGGCGTCGTCGAGGAACGGCACGCCCTGGGTGAACCCGGTGGCGCAGACGACGAGGTCGGCGGGCAACGTGGTGCCGTCGGACAGCTCGGCGACCGGGCGGCCGTCGCGGGCGAGCGAGCCGCGGTGATCGTGCAGTCGCGGCGCACGTCGATGCGCCCGTCTGCCACGCCCTCGAAGAAGCCCTCCGTGGCCAGGCCGATCGCGCCGCGGACGATGTCCTCCATCTGCCCCGGCGGCACCAGCCCCAGCTTGCGCAGCCCGAACTGGCGCACCGACACCGTGCCGAGCCCGTTGAGCAGCCGCCGTCGGGCCCCGTTGCCCGGCCCGTGCAGGAACTTCTCCATGCCGCGCAGCCGTAGGTACCGGAACAGCGCCTCGCCCATCCTGGTGAGCAGCAGCATCTTGAAGTTGACGACGCCCGCCACCTTGCGGGGCACCTTCCACAGCATCTGCCGGGCGACCACGGTGGTGCTCGCGGCGGTCTCGCTGATCGGCACGGTGACGTCGCAGGCCGACTTGCCGTAGCCGACCACCAGCACGTGCTTGCCGCGCGCGTTCTCGGCGTCGTGGAAGTCGGTGCCTGCGCAGAGCCGTCCGCCCGCGAGCGGCGAACTCCGCCAGCCCGGGGAAGCTCGGGACGGCGGGCTCGCAGAACACGCCGTTGGCGACGACGAGCCGGTCGAACGTCCTCGGTCGTCGCCGCCGAGGTCGAGCTCCCATGCCGCCGTCTGTCGGCCGTGCTGCCGCGCACCTCCGTCGAGAGCCGCCACGTCGATCGCGAAGTGCTCGGCGTAGGCCCGCGAGCCAGGCCTGCACCTGCGCACCCGTCGGCCACTCGGGGTAGTCGGCGGGCATCGGGAAGTCCGAGAGCGCGTACTGGGCCTTCGGGCTCTGCGTGGTCAGGCCGGGGTAGCGGCGGGTGGCGCTCCACACGCCGCCCACGTCGGGGTGCGGTCGAAGACCCGCACGGCGTGCCCGGCCTGCGCGAGCACCTTGGCGGTGGCGAGGCCCGCGACGCCGGCCCCGATGACCGCGACGCGCATCGGCTCAGCCCGCCTGGGGCGGGAGCCGCAGCTCGAGGCCGAAGTCCGCCATGATCTCCTTGATGGCCGCGATGTCCGGCGGCCCTTCCGGCAGCTCGGCCAGGGCCTGGTAGTAGCGCTCCAGGCCAGCCGGGGACACCACCGAGATCACCCGCGCCTCCTCGTCGGTGGAGTTGCGGAAGGTGTGCACGACGTCGCGCGGCAGGAACAGGTAGTCGCCGTGCCCGATCGTGAAGTGCTCGCCGCCGAGCATGACGTCGAGGCGTCCGGCGAGGCAGATGAACGACTCGTCCTCGCGGGTGTGCACGTGCGGCGGCGGCCCGCTGGTGTGCGCAGGCACGGCGTACTCGAACAGCGAGTAGGCGTCGTGTGTGGACTTCCCGTCGGTCTTCATCGTGATCCCGAGGCCGATCGCCCTGATGTCGCGTCCTTCGCGCGACGGAAGCAGGTAGCCACCACCGAGAGTCATCGCGGTCTCCTTCGCGTTGTCGCCGGCCCACAGGGTGGCCGGGGTGACCTGCGGCGACCTATGCGGCGTCCCGCTGAGTGGGACGCCGCGTTGTCCGGCGGGTCAATCGGCTCGCAGGCTGGCCCCGTCGAACCGAGGAGGACGCCATCATCGGACGGAGCGCGCTGGTCGGCGGGGGCGCCACCGGCATCGGTCGCGCGGTGGCCGAGCGCCTGGCCCGCGCAGGCCACCGCGTGGTGATCACCGGCCGCCGCGCCGACGTGCTGGAGGCGGCCGCGAAAGAGATCCACGTCGACACCGGCGCGGAGGTCGAGGCGCTGGTCGCCGACGTGTCCGCGGCGGAGCCGCCCGCCGTGGCGGCCGAGGTCGACGTGCTGGTGCTCAACGCGGGCGGCCCGCCGCCGGGGCGGATCCTCCAGGTCACCGACGCGCAGTGGGAGCACGCGTTGGCGCTGCTCGTGACCGGGCCGCTGCGGCTGGCCCGCCGCGCGCTGCCCGCGATGGCGGCCCGCGGCTTCGGCCGCGTGGTGTTCGTGACCTCGGTGATGGTCCGCCAGCCCCAGCCGGACCTGGCCGCGTCCGTGGTGCTCCGGTCGGCGACGACCGCGGCGGCCAAGCTGCTCTCCCGCGAGTGCGCGGACCGCGGGGTGACGGTCAACTGCGTCGCTCCGGGCGCGACCGCGACCGCCCGGCGGCGGGAGATCCTGGAGACCCGCGCCGGGGCGCTGGGCGTCAGCTACGCGGAGCTGGAGGCCGCCGACGCCACGGAGGTGCCGGTCGGGCGGGCCGCGCAGCCCGACGAGATCGCCGCCGCCGTCGCCTTCCTGGCCTCGGACGCGGCGAGCTTCGTCAACGGCACGGTGCTGACCGTCGACGGCGGACGAACACGGAGAGGCACATCTGAGGTGGGCACGACTTGGCCGGGGGGAAATAGTGGCGACGTCGGGGCCGGACTTCGCGATGGGCGATTTCCTCGGCGCGATCGCGGACACGGTGCGGCCGGGCACGGCGCGCCCGGTGGTCGTGCACGCGGACGAGCTGGAGCCGCTCCCGGCCGACCAGGTGCACAACCCGAGCAGGCTCGCCGTCGCGGGCAGGCTGCCGACCACGACGTTCGAGATCTTCCGGCAGACGATCCCCGCCGGATCGAGCTCGGACATGCAACGCCACCACCACGAGACCGTCCACTACGTCATCGCAGGCGCGGGCACAGCGAGATCGAAGGCGCGGACGAGGTGCCGGACACGACCGTGGCCTGGGCGGCGGGCGACCTCGTCTACACCCCGCCGTGGGCCTGGCACCGGCACTACAACGACTCGGCCGATGACCCGGTCGAGTTCCTGACCATCGAGAACTCCCGCCTGCTCGGCGCTGCTGGGCGTCGGGCGACGGCAGAGCGCCGGCCTCGCGACGCTCGACGAGGCGCGGGCGCGGTTCAAGGAGGAGAAGGCGTGCATGAGCGCCCGCCGAGCACATCAGCATCTGGGGCGAGCTGGCCGACGTCGACCACGAGCTGCGCCACGTCGACGTCGGCGGGGTGCGCACCCGCGTGCTGCAGGCCGGGTCGGGGCCCGACCTCGTGCTGCTGCACGGCACCGGCGGGCACCTCGAGGCCTACGCCCGCGACCTCGCCGGGCTCGCGCGGGACTTCCGGGTGACCGCCTACGACATGGTCGGGCACGGCTGGTCGGACCTGCCGGACCGGCCGTACACGATCGACGTGCTCGTCCGAGCACCTGCTCGGCACGATGGACGCGCTGGGCATCGACGCGGCGCACCTGTCCGGCGAGTCGCTGGGCGGCTGGGTGGCGGCGTGGACGGCCGCGCACCACCCGGACCGGGTGCGACGGCTCGTGCTCAACACCCCCGGCAACATCGCCAACAAGCCCGAGGTGATGGCCCGGCTGCGCGACACGCACGCTGGCCGCGGTGCAGGACCCGAGCGACGCCACCGTGCGCCGCCGGGTGGAGTTCCTGTTCCACCACACGGAGATGGTCACCGACGAGCTGGTGAACCTGCGCCGCGCCGTCTACACCCGGCCGGGCTTCGAGCGGGCGATCCGCAACACGCTCGTGCTGCAGGACCCGCAGGTGCGCAAGGACTTCGCGTGGGAGCCGGGCTGGGTCGGCAAGATCGACCGCGCCCACGCTGCTGCTGTGGACCGAGCACGACCCCACCGGCGGCCTCGACGAGGCGGACATGCTGCTGCGGCTGGCTGCCGGACGCGCGGTTGCACGTCATCGCGGACGCCGGGCACTGGCCGCAGTGGGAGAAGGTCGACGAGTACCTGCGCGTCCACCGCGAGTTCCTGCTCCGGCAGGACGTCGTCGACCGCATGAGCGAGATCTGTCGGGTTCGTCGGGATGTCGCACTCGCCGTTCGCGACGATGACCCCGCCCGCCGCGGCGTCCGACCCGGGCGCGGCGCTTCCTCGCCGACGTCGGCGCGGGTCGCCGACGCCGTCGCCGCGCCTGGCCCCCGACGCGGTCGTCGTGCTCGGACCCGACCACTTCCACGCCAACTTCTACGACGTGATGCCGCCGTTCGTGCTCGGCGTCGAGGAGGTGGTGGCGTTCGGCGACTTCGGCACCCGCTCGGGCCCGCTGCCGGTCGCCGCCGACCTGGCCTGGTCGATCCGCGACGGGCTCGCGGCCGACGGGCTTCGACCTGTCGCTGTCGTACTCGCTCACCGTCGACCACGGCGTCGTGCAGACCTACGACATGCTCACCGGCGGCGCGGCCGTCCCGCTCGTCCCGCTCGTGATCAACACGGCCGCCCCGCCGCTGCCCACCGTGGCGCGCTGCGTCGCGGCTCGGGGAGCGCGCTGGGCGCCGCGATCCGCGCGGCGCCCGGAGGTCGGGCGGGTGCTCGTCGCGGCCAGCGGGGGGCTGTCGCACTGGCTGCCGTCCAACGACCCGCGCGACCCCTGCGATGCCCGGCGAGCGCCGGACGTCGGTGATCCACGGCCGGCGGCGACGTCCACGCCGTCGCCGCCGCCCGCGAGCCGCGGGTGCGCGCGATGGGCGGCAACCCGAACGCGCGGGTGGACCGCGGAGTGGGACCGCTGGTTCCTCGACCGGCTCGCGGCGGGCGACCTGGCCGCGGTCGCCGCGCTGGGCGACGCCCGTCTGCAGGAGGAGGCGGGCAGCGGGCCCACGAGGTGCGCACCTGGCTCGGCGGGGCTGGCCGCGGTCGGGCGAGCCGCTGCGTGTGGTCGGCCTACGAGCCGGTGCCGGAGTGGATCACCGGGATGGGCGTCGGGGCGACGTTCGTTGCCGTACGGGCCCGGTGCGCGGAAGAGCGCGGCCATGAGCGAGTCGTTTCCGCTGCACGAGCGCGTCAGCGCGGCGCAGGTGGACGCGGGACGCGGCGGCGGCCGCCATGCGCACCGCGGAAGCGAGCCGGTCCGGGCGCACCACGGCCGTCGGGCCGGTCACCGACAGCGCAGCGACGATCTCGCCGAGCGGCCCGAAGATCGGCGCGCCGATGCAGCTGACGCCCGGCGTTGCCCTCCTCGTGGTCGAACGCGTAGCCGCGCTCGCGCACCGCGCGCGATCTCCTCCCGGATCGCGTCGGGGTCGGTGAGGGTGCGCCCGGTGCGGCGGGCAGCTCGCCCGCCAGCACGGCGTCGACCGCGACCCCGTCCGAGTGGGCGAGGATGGCCCGGCCGAGGCTGGAGCAGTAGGCCGGTATCTGGCCGCCGACCTGCGTGAGCATCGGCATGCGCCGGTGCCCGGTGATCTTCTCGACGATCAGCACGCGGTCGTCGGTCGAGCACGCCGAGCTGGACGGTCGTGCGGGTCGCCTCGTAGAGGTCCTGCAGGAACGGCAGCACGGCCTCGCGCAGCGTATGCCGCACGGGGACCAGCCCGGAGAGCGCGAACAGCCGGTTGCCGATGCGGTAGCGGCCGCCGGGCTTGTCCAGCCAGCCCAGCGCCACCATCTGGGCCGCCATCCGGTGCGCCGTCGAGCGGGGCAGGCCCGACCGCCCGACCATGGCGGCCAACGTGAGCTCGCGGTGTTCGTCGTCGAACGCGTCCAACAGCGCGGCGGCACGGGCCAGCACGCTCTCGCCGTGCTCGTCCCCGGTCGCGGTCATGTCGAGACATTAAGCCCTGCCCCACGCGTGGCTCCGTCTGCTCGTCGCCGACGGCGCACTCGACGGCGGTGCGGCGCGACGTGGCGCGCGGTCGTCGCGCGGGCCTCACGGCGATCGTCCAGCAGCACCGAGTCCCACGGCCCCATATCGGTCGAGCTGTCGGTCGTCCGGACCAGAACTACTTCGACCGCCGCTTCAAGCCCACGGACTCAGCGCGACCAGCTCCGGGCAAAGAGGCGCGCCGGAGGATTTACACTTGCAAACATCATCACCGATTCATAGATATAGCACATATGTTCGAATAGACTGGCGCCGTGTCTGAAACCGGGGTCGCCAACGCCTACCGCCTGCTCGCGGTCGGGCTCGCCGCTCTGGACGAGGCGACTGGCCCGACCGCCACCGACGATGAGCTCGTATCGGCGCTGACCGTGTGCGAAGCCGTCGCCCGCAAGCTGGATCGCCGGGTCGTCGGAGTGGTCGCCGACCTGGACCGGCGCGGCACCTTGACCGACCGCGGCTACCGCAACACCACCACCGCGCTGGCCGACCTGCTGGGCTGGGACCGGGCCGATGCCCGGCGTCGGGTCATCGCCGCCGAACAGGCCCACCCACGCACCGGTCTCGACGGCACCCCGCTACCTGCGCACCTGCCCCACACCGCCGAAGCATTCGCGGCCTGCGGCATCAGCCTGCGCCATGTCGACATCATCGCCCACCTGCTCGCAGGCCCATGCGCGCGCCGACTCGCCCCTGACGTGTGGGCGGGCGCGGAGGCCGTGCTCGCTGCCAAGTCGACCGACTACACGCCGACGGAGTTGCTGGACTGGGGCACGCGGCTGGTCGACACCCTCGACCAAGACGGGCCCGAGCCCGACGAGCGGCCGGATCCGGTCAACGAGTTGCACCTGGCCCGTCACCGTGGCCGCCCCGGCGGCACCCTGCGCGGCCACTACGACGACGCGGCCATGTTCGATGCGATCGCAGCTGCCGTCGATGCGCATTCCCGTCCGGTCGACGCCGATGAACGCCGCACTCCGGCTCAGCGGCAGGCCGAAGCGCTCGCCGATGTCTGCGGCTACGTCCTCGACCACGCCCGACCTGCCGCAGTGTGGTGGGGCGCGTCCGCATATGAACGTGCTGATCGGGCTGGAGGATCTGGAGAACCGGGCGAAGGCGGCCTGTCTGGATTTCGGGGGCACGCTCTCCTCGGAGAGGCCTTCGGATGCTGCGCTGCGATGCGGCCGTCATCCCGATCGTCCTGGACGGACGCGGCTAACCGCTGGACGTGGGACGGATGACCCGGGTGGTCCCCGACGGCCTACGCCGGGCGGTCGTGGCTCGTGACCGGGGCTGTGCCCGGTGCGGCCGGCCACCGAGTTGGTGCGAGGCCCATCACCTCATCCCCTGGGAACACGGCGGGGTGACCGCACTCGGGAATCTGGTCCTGCTGTGCCGGGCGTGTCACCGGTTGATCCATCACGCAGACTGGGCCGTCGCCTTGATCGACGGCGTCCCCGAGTTCTATCCCCCGACCTGGATCGATCCGCAGCGGCAACCCCGCCGACGACCACCACCACCCGTGCCTACCGCCGCCTAGAGGAGTAGGTCCGAACTCGCCGTGCAGTTCCAGGTCGAGCGTCCTATCAGGGTGTCGTTGACCGACTCGATGAGCTGACGGATGGGCTTGAGCAAGTGCTCACCCGGGCGCGGGGCGCCGTTTCCTGGCACTCCGTCGATCTTCGGGTCGGCCAGCGCCCGCCGAGTCTCCTCCAGCAGCCGGAAGCCCTCGTCGGGGCGGCCGTCGAGCATCTCCGGCCACACGGCCCGGTGGCGCTCCCGGTACTCGGCCATGCGCTCGGGCCGGACCTGCAGCTAGAAGCAGTAGCGGGGCACGGCTCAGCTCCTGGGCCGGTAGTGCTGCAGCCGGGCGGCCGCGCGCACCCGCTTGCGCAGCGCGGCCAGGTCGCCGGTGAGGACGCCGTGCGTGCGGGCCTGGACGAGCAGGTTGCCCAGCGCGGTGGCCTCGACCGGCCCGGCGACCACGGGCCGGCCGGCGGCGTCGGCGGTGAGCTGGCACAGCAGCGCGTTCTGCGAGCCGCCGCCGACGATGTGGATGACCTCGACCGGCTGCCCGGACAGCCGTTCGGCCTCGATCGAGCGCGGCGGCGAACGCGGCGGCGAGGCTGTCGAGGATGCACCGCACGACCTCGGCCGGGTCGGGCACCGGCGTCCCGACGGCCGGCAGGCCGCGCGCGATCCGCGTCGGGCATGTCGCCCGGCGGCAGGAACACGGGGTCGTCCGGGTCGATGCGCGGGCCGCCCGGCCGGCAGCGCCGCGGCCGCGCCGAGCAGCCTCGTCGAGGTCGACGCGAGCGCCGCGCAGGCTCCAGGTGCGCATCGACTCCGACAGCAGCCACAGGCCCATGACGTTGCGCAGGTAGCGGATGGTGCCGTCGACGCCGCGCTCGTTGGTGAAGTTCGCCGCCCGGCTGTCCTCGGTGAGCACCGGGCTGCGTCGAGCTCGACCCCGACCAGCCCCCAGGTGCCGCAGGAGATGTAGGCGAAGTGCGGCGTCTCGGCCGGGACGCCGACGACGGCCGAGGCGGTGTCGTGCGAGCCGACCGTGGTGACCGGCAGCTCGTCGCTCGACGCCGATCTCGGCCCGCACCTCCGGCGTGACCGGCGCCGAGCGGCTCGCCCGGCGCGACGACGTCCGGCAGCAGGCCGGCGGCAGGCCGAGCGCGCTCGATCAGCGGCCGGGACCAGTCGCCGGTGCGGGCGTCGAGCAGCCCGGTGGTGGAGGCGTTGGTCTCCTCGGCGACCTGCCTGCCGGTCAGCCAGTAGCCGAGCAGGTCGGGGATCAGCAGCGCGCGTGCCGCGTCCGGCGTGCAGCTCCGGCTCGGCGGCGAACTGGTAGAGGGTGTTGAACGGCAGGTACTGCAGGCCGGTGGTCGCGTAGAGCCGCTCGGGGTCGACCTTGCGCGTGCACGTCGTCGATCACGCGTCTCGGTGCGCGCGTCGCGGTAGTGCCGCGGGTTGCCCAGCAGCGCGCCGTCGGCCGTCGAGCAGCCCGTAGTCCACCGCCCACGAGTCGATCGCCGAGCCCGGCCAGCGGGCCTGCGTCGCGGGCCGCGTTCCGCGAGCCCGGTGAGGACGTCGAGGTAGAGGCCGAGCACGTCCCAGTAGCAGGCCGTCGGGCAGCCGGACCGGGCCGTTGCGGAACCGGTGGACCTCGGTCAGCGTCAGGTGGTCCGGGTCCGACCCGGCCGACGATGACCCGGCCGCTCGACGCGCCGAGATCGACCGCCGCCAGCGATCGGCGCCGATCGGCCGTCATCGCAGGAACGCGGCGGCGACGCCGGAGTCGACGGGGATGTGCAGCCCGGTGGTCTGGGACAGGTCGCCGCCGGTGAGCGCGAAGACGGCGGCGGCGACGTGCTCGGGCAGCACCTCCCGGCCGAGCAGGGTGCGCTTGGCGTAGTACGCGCCGAGCTCCTCCTCCGTGACGCCGTACACCGCGGCGCGCTTGGCGCCCCAGCCGCCGGCGAAGATCCCGGAGCCGCGCACGACGCCGTCGGGGTTGATGCCGTTGACCCGGATGCCGTGCGGCGCCGAGCTCGGCGGCCAGCAGCCGCACCTGGTGGGCCTGGTCGGCCTTGGTGGCCCCGTAGGCGATGTTGTTCGGGCCCGGCGAACAGCGAGTTCTTGCTGGAGATGTAGACGATGTCGCCGCCCATCCCCTGCGTCGATCATCACCTGCGCGGCGGCGCGGGAGACGAGGAACGAGCCCTTGGCCATCACGTCGTGCTGCAGGTCCCAGTCGGCGACGGTGGTCTCGAGCAGCGGCTTGGAGATCGACAGACCGGCGTTGTTGACCACGAGGTCGACGCCGCCGAACGCGAGCGACGGCCGCCGTCGACCGCGCGCGGCGACCGCGTCCTCGTCGGACACGTCGGCGCCGACCCCGACGGCCACGTCGGCGTTGCCGATCTCGGCCGCCGCGGCCGCGGCCTTCGTCGGCGTCGAGGTCGGCGACCACGACGCAGGCGCCTTCGGCGGCGAGCCGGTGCGCGATCGCCTTCCCGATGCCCGACGCCGGCCCCGGTGACCAGCGCGACCCGGGTGGCCAGCGGCTTCGGCTTCGGCATCCGCGCGAGCTTGGCCTCTTCCAGCGCCCAGTACTCGATGCGGAACTTCTCCGACTCCGGGATCGGCGCGTAGGTCGACACCGACTCCGCGCCGCGCATCACGTTGATCGCGTTGACGTAGAACTCGCCGGCCACCCGGGCGGTCTGCTTGTCCTTGCCGAAGGAGAACATGCCCGACGCCGGGCACGAGCACGATGGCCGGGTCGGCGCCGCGCATCGGCGGGCTGTCCGGGGTGGCGTGCCGCTCGTAGTAGGCGCGGTAGTCGTCGCGGTAGGCGGCGTGCAGCTCCTTCAGCCGGGCGATGATCTCCTCGACGGTCGCGGTCGCCGGGCAGGTCGAGCGACCAGCGGCTTGACCTTGGTGCGCAGGAAGTGGTCCGGGCAGGAGGTGCCGAGCTCGGCCAGCGCGGGAGCTTCTCCCGGGCGAGGAACTCCAGCACCGCGTCGGTGTCGGTGTAGTGGCCGACCTGCGGGTGGTCGGTGGAGGCGAGGCCGCGGATCGTCGGGAAGAGCGCCGCGGCCTTGGCGCGCCGCTCGGCCTCGGGCAGCGGCTCGTAGCCGGGCACGACCGGCGCCGAACGGCTCGGCGACCGCCGTGCTCGGTCGAGGAACTCCTGCGGCGGTGCGGATGATCTCCAGCGAGTTGCGCCTCGCACTCCTCGCTGGTCTCGCCCCACGCGGTGATGCCGTGCCCGCCGAGGATGACGCCGATGGCCTGCGGGTTCGTCGTCCTGGACCGCGGCGATGTCCAGGCCGAGCTGGAAGCCGGGGCGCCGCCACGGCACCCACACGCACGCGGTCGCCGAAGCAGTCGTGCGGTGAGCTTCTCCCCGTCCGCCGCGGTGGCCAGCGCGATCCCGGAGTCGGGGTGCAGGTGGTCGACGTGCGGCGGCGTCGACCAGCCCGTGCATCGCGGTGTCGATCGACGGCGCGGCGCCGCCCTTGCCGTGCAGGCAGTAGTCGAACGCGGCGACCATCTCGTCCTCGCGCTCGACGCCGGGTAGACGTCGACCAGCGCGCGCAGCCGGTCCAGCCGCAGCACGGCCAGCCCGGCCTGCGGTCAGCGTGCCCGAGATCACCGCCGGATCCCTTGACCCACATCAGCTCCACCGGCTCGCCGGTGACCGGGTCGGTCTCGGTGCCCTTGGCCGAGGTGTTGCCGCCGGCGTAGTTGGTGTTGCGCGGGTCGGCGCCCAGCCGGTTGGAGCGGGCGATCAGCTCGTGCGACGGTCGGTGGTTCATCGGTCATTGTCGAGCTCCTCGATGGTGGGCGCTGCGTCGGAATGCGCGGCGTGCACGGTCCGGGCTCAGGCGCCCCAGCCGGCCTGGGTGCCGCCGACCCGCTCGGCGGCGATCCGCGCGCCGTAGCCGGAGTCGCCGGTAGGCGGCCATCGGGTCGCGCGGCAGGCCGCGCGCCTCGCGCCGGTCGGCGAGCAGCGCCGCGGACGTCGGTCTCGTAGGCGTCCATCAGGACGCCGTTGCGCGCCCAGCACGTCACCGGCCTGCTGGGCCGCGGCCAGCGCCTCGCGCGTCGACGAGCAACGCCTTGGCCAGTCGCCTGCTTGCACGTTGAGCACCGACCGGATCTGGCCGGGGATCTTGTCCTCGATGTTGTGGCACTGGTCGAGCATGAAGTTCACGCCCGACGTCCGGGCGGTGCGCGCCGACCGCGCACGATCTCGACCATGATCCGGAACAGCTGGAACGGGTCGGCCGAGCCGACCATCAGGTCGTCGTCGGCGTAGAAGCGGGAATTGAAGTCGAACGCGCCCAGCCGCTCCTGCCGCAGCAGCTGCATCACGATGAACTCGATGTTGGTGCCCGGCGCGTGGTGGCCGGTGTCGAGCACCACCTGCGCCCGCTCGCCCAAGGCCAGGCAGTGCAGCAGCGACGTGCCCCAGTCCGGGATGTCCATCGCGTAGAAGTACGGCTCGAAGAACTTGTACTCGAGCAGCATCCGCTGGTCGTCGTCGAGCGCGGCGTAGATCTGGGCCAGCGATCGGCCAGCCGGTCCTGGCGGCCGCGCAGCGAGTCCTGGCCCGGCGTAGTTGGTGCCGTCGGGCAGCCAGATCTTCAGGTCGGTCGACCCGGTCTCGCGCATCACCTCGATGCAGTCGAGGTGGTGCGCGACCGCCTTGGCCCGGATCCGCTCGTCGACGTGGGTCGAGCGAGCCGAGCTTGTAGTCCTCGTCCTGGAACAGGTTCGAGTTGATCGCCCCGATCCGCACGCCCGAGCTCCTTGGCGTGCGTGGCCAGCGCGCCGAAGTCGTCGACCCGGTCCCACGGGATGTGCAGCGACACCCGCGGCGCCAGCCCGGTCACCGCGTTGCACCTGCGCCGCGTCGGCGATCTTCTCGAACGGGTTGCGCGGCACCCCCGGCGTGCGAGAAGACCTTGAACCGGGTGCCGGAGTTGCCGTACGCCCAGCTCGGCACCTCGATCGTGAACTCGTCCAGCCCGCGCAAGGCGTCGGTTCCCATGGCGTCGTCCTTCCTGGTGCTAGCGCGTTCCGCCGTACCGGCGGGTGGTGAGCCCGTTGAGCAGGGCCGCGAAGACGAGCACGGCGCCGAGGGCCAGCAGCTGGTACTGGGCGCCCTCGTTGCCCTCGAAGGCGAGCAGGATCCCGGCGTTCAGCCAGACGATGAGCAAGGTGGCGA
This sequence comes from uncultured Actinomycetota bacterium, assembly GCA_963736375.1. Lineage (GTDB taxonomy): Bacteria > Actinomycetota > Actinomycetes > Mycobacteriales > Pseudonocardiaceae > Pseudonocardia. Next base: position 100,971 of record CAVTOL010000028.1, on the reverse strand, counting down.
GCACGACGCCCGCGACCCTGCCGATGCCGCCGGTGATCGCCACGCCGCCCAGCACGGCGATGGTGATCGCGGGCAGCGCCATCCCGTTGCCGGACACCCCGGCGTCCGGCCGGGCCGACGCGAACTGGGCGACGGTGACGACGGCGACGATGCCGGAGATGAGACCCGCGTAGGTGTAGGCCTTGAACCGGGTGCCGCGCACCGGCAGCCCCGCCCACCGCGCGGCGACGTCGTTGGTGCCGATCCCGTAGAGCCTGCGGCCGTACGTGGTGCGGGCGAGCAGCAGCCAGACCAGCACCACGGTCGGGAGCAGGAACGTGAACAGCCCCAACGGTACGTCCGGCACGTACTGCCCGAACAGCGGCAGCTCGACCGAGCGGGTGATCGAGAACAGGCTCTGGATCGGCGGGGTGCTGATCGGGCTCTGGTCGTTGATCACGATCGCGATGGACTTGTAGGCGTAGAACGTGGCGAGGGTGGCGATCAGCGCCGGAAAGCCGACGTAGGCGACGAGGAACCCGTTGACCGCGCCGAGCAGGGCGCCGAACAGGGCCGTGACGATGACCGCGAGCCAGAGCGGCCAACCCCACTCGCCGTAGGCGAACCCGAAGATCATGCCCGACAGCGAGACGATCGCGCCGACCGAGAGGTCGATGCCGCCGCGGCCGGAGAGGATCACGAGCAGCTCGGCGAGGCCGAGCATGGCCAGGGGCACGGCGGTGATGAGGCTGGCCGACATGTAGTCGAAGTTGTAGGACGCGGTCAGGTAGCCACCGGCGTCCAGCACGAAGAACCAGACGACGACCACGACGATCAGCACGGCGAGCAGCGCGATCCGCTGGGTCAGGAGCGCACGCAACGCGCGGGCGCCGAGGCTCTCCCGCTCCGCGTGGGGCGTGGGCGCCTGCGGGGTCGGGGTGGCGGTGGTCATCGCGTCCTCCGGGTGCGCGCCCGCAGCAGGTCGGTGCCGACCGCCACGATGATGAAGATCCCGACGAAGAGGTCCGACAGCTGCGAGCTCCAGCCGAGCTGGGTGACGCCCGAGGTGACGGACTGGACCAGCAGCGCGCCCAGCAGCGTCCCGAGCACCGAACCGCGGCCACCCATGATCGACGTGCCGCCGATGACGACGGCCGCGATGACCGCGAGCTCCTTGCCGGTGCCGACCGACTGGTCCAGCGTCGAGGTGCCCTGCGCGATGACGAAGCAGGCGCCCAACCCCACCAGCAGGCCCGTGACCAGGTACGCCAGCAGCACGCGCCGCTGGACCCGTACACCGGCGAGGCGGGCGGCGTGCGCGTCACCGCCGACGGCGTAGAAGTGCCGTCCGCCCGCGGTGTGCCGCAGGTACCACCAGGCGATGGCGGTGACGATCAGGGTGATCGCGAAGGCGTTCGGGACGCCGAGGATGCGACCGGCGTCGCCGCGCCCGAAGACCTCGATCGTCGGCGGGATGCCGTTGACCGTGTGCGAGCCGAAGATCTGCAGCCCGACGAAGAGGAACAGGTTCGCCGTGCCGAACGTGATGATGATCGCGTGCACCCGGCCGTAGGCGATCAGCAACCCGTTGACCAGGCCGAGCACGCCGCCTGCGGCCACCGACATCAGCACGGCGACCGGCGCCGAGACCCCGGCGACCAGTGCTTTCGCCGTCAGCACCGCGCAGACCATGATCGCGCCTGCGACCGAGACGTCGATGCCGCCGACGGCCGGTGAAGATGTTCTCCGAGACCGTGAGCTCGGGGACAGCTGCGGCTCCTGGTACACGGTGGCGACGCCCAGCGCGATCGCGTCGCCCGTGGACGCGATCTGGATGGGGGCGCCCTCGAACGCGATGGTCCCCGTGTCGGCCTGCTCCACGCCAGAGATGATCTTGATCAGGGTGGACTTGCCCGCGCTGTTCTCCCCCACCAGTGCGTGCACCCGGCCCGCGTGGACGGTGATGTCGGCGCTGCGGATGGCGCGGACCGCGCCGAAGCTCTTGGAGATCCCGCGCAGCGCGAGGCGTGGCGTGTTGTCGACGGTCATCGTCGGTCGCTCCGTTACTCGGGTGCACCCGGGAGGCCGGGCAGGGTTGCCCGGCCTCCCGGAGACGTCCGCGGCTCAGTAGTTGAACTGGTCCACGTTGTCCTTGGTGATCGCCAGCGGCGGGCCGAGGAGCAGCGTCTTGGCGGCGGCGTCGTACTTGATCGCGGACATCGCGTCGTTGACGTTGTTGGTGTCGGCGAACGGCTTGTTCTCCGCGAGCTGGGCGCCGGTCCACGCGGTCAGGTAGCCGAGGTTCTCGACGTTCCACAGAATCGCGGCCGTCGACGAGCCCTTGGCCAGGTACGGCTTCATCGACTGCGGCGTCCCGAGGCCGACGGTGAACACCTTGCCGATCTTGTTCGCGTCCTGGACGGCCTGGGCCACGCCCGGCGCCGAGGACGTGCACTCGCCGACCAGACCGGTGAGGTCCGGGTGCGCGTTCATCAGGTCGGTCGCCATCTGGGTGGCCTTGGCCTGGTCCTCACCCGCGTACACGGTGTCGACGATCTGCGCCTGCGGGTACTTCGAGGCCGTGTACTCCTTCTGGACCTTGATCCAGGAGTTGAGGTTCTCGGCGGTCTGCCCGCACGACACGATCGCGTACTTGCCCTGGCCGCCCATGGCCTTGAGCAGCGAGTCGGTCAGCGACTGACCGATGCCTTCCGCCGTCGCCTGGTTGACGAAGGCCTCGCGCACGAGTTGGGCGCGTCGGTGTCGGCGGTGGCCACGTGGATCCCCTGCGCCTTGGCCTCGGCCAGCAGCGGCGCCATCGAGTCGGGATCGTTCGGGGCCACGATCAGCGTGTTCACCTTCTGCTGGATGTAGGAGCGCACGATGTCGGCCTGCGCCGCCGCGTCGGCCGTGGTCGGGCCCTGGTAGAGCCACTGGACGTTGCCGAGAGCGGCCGCTGCCTTCTTCCCGCCCGCGTTCATGGCCTCGAAGTAGGGGACGCCTTGCAGCTCGGGCACGAAGGCGACCTTCACGGTGCCCCCGCCGCCCGAGGTGCCGCCGGTTCAGCGCCGCCTCCGCTCTGGCTCTTCTGGGTACACGCGGTCAGCGCCATCGTGGCCGCGACGCCGAGCACGGCGGCCACCTTCAACGTCCGGGCAATGCGCATGCTGACTCCTTCGTCGGTGCAGGATCAGACTGGAGAGCCCTCGATCGCCGGATGCGAAACGAGGGCGGACGTGCTGTGGTACGGGGACTTCCGCTCGGCAGTAGCGGCTTCGCGAGGAGGAACCTAGCAAGCATTTATAACGTTTCACAAGAGCGGTAGCCGATGGTTTCGCTTGTCCGACGGTTGGGATCATCGCTGTCCCATCCCATGGGCTTGCACGTTTCAACGCCTGCGGTCAAGATGATGCCTGACCGGAGGGGGGCGTCCTCATGGCGGGTTCACCGAGCATGAAGGACGTCGCCGCGCATGCGGGGGTCTCCATCGGCACGGTCTCGAACGTCTTGAACCGTCCCGAAGTGGTGGCCGAGCGCACCCGGAAGCGGGTGTTGGCCTCGATCGCGGAGCTGGGCTTCGTGCGCAACGAGTCGGCTCGCCAGCTGCGCGGCGGCGGCAGCCGCACGCTCGCGTACGTCGTGCTCGACACGGGCAACCCGTTCTTCACCGACGTCGCGCAGGGCGTGCAGGAGGCCGCCGACGCGGTCGGGCTGGCGGTGTTCCTCTGCGACAGCGGCCAGGATCAGGGCCGCCAGTCGGCGTACCTCGACCTGCTGGAGCAGCAGCGGGTCGAGGGGGTGCTCATCACGCCGGTCGACCGGACCGACGAGCGGCTTGTGCTGCTCCCCCGGCGCGGCACGCCGGTGGTGATGGTCGACGCGCACAGCCCCGACCACTGCTCGGTCTCCGTCGACGACGTCGCGGGCGGTGACCTCGCCGCGACGCACCTCCTCGATGCGGGCCATCGCCACCTCGCGTTCGTGGGAGGGCCGTCGTCGTTGCCGCAGGTCGCCGAGCGTCTTGCGGGGGTCCACCGGGCCTACGCGGCGGCAGGCGCGGACGTCGGCGACGTGGTGGTGCTCGAGACCGCGGCGCTCGACATCGCGGAGGGCAGGCGCGCAGGCGCCCGCCTGGCCGGGCTCCCGGCCAGGATCCGGCCAACGGCCGCGTTCTGCGCCAACGACCTGCTTGCGCTCGGCCTGTTGCAGGAGGCGGTGCGGCTCGGGTTGCGGGTGCCCGACGACCTGGCGATCGTCGGCTACGACGACATCGTGTTCGCCGAGGCCGCCGCCGTGCCGCTCACCTCCGTGTCGCAGCCGCGACAGCTGATCGGGCGCACCGCTGCGGAGATGTTGATCGAGGAGGCGCGGGTGCGCGGAGCACACCACGAGCACCGGCAGGTGGTGCTGACCCCAGAGCTGGTCGTGCGGGCGTCGAGTCGGCTGCGACCGTTGGACGGAGTGGCCTGATGAAGATCGCGCTGATGGTGACGTGCCTGGCCGACGCCCTGTTCCCGCAGGTCGGGAAGGCGACGGTGGCGCTGCTGGAACGGCTGGGGCATGAGGTGGCGTTCCCGGAGGCGCAGACGTGCTGCGGGCAGATGCACGTCAACACCGGCTACCAGGACGAGGCCCTGCCGCTGGTGCGCCACCACGTCGAGGTGTTCGAGCCGTACGAGGTGGTGGTGGCGCCGTCGGGGTCGTGCGTGGGGTCGGTGCGCCATCAGCACGCGATGGTCGCCCGCCGCGCGGGTGACGAAGCGCTGGCCGTGCGGGCCGAGGCGGTGGCGGCGCGGACGTACGAGCTGTCGGAGCTGTTGGTGGACGTGCTGGGCGTGGAGGACGTCGGCGCGTACTACCCGCACCGGGTGACCTACCACCCCACCTGCCACTCGCTGCGGATGCTGCGGGTGGGCGACAAGCCGTTGCGGCTGCTGCGCCACGTGCGCGGCATGACGCTGGTGGAGCTGCCCGAGGCCGACCAGTGCTGCGGGTTCGGCGGCACGTTCGCGCTGAAGAACCCGGACACGTCCACGGCGATGTTGACCGACAAGATGCGCCACGTGCTGTCCACCGGGGCGGAGGCGCTGACCGCGGGCGACGCGTCGTGCCTGATGCACATCGGCGGCGGGCTGTCGCGGCTGCGGTCGGGCACCCGCACGGTGCACCTGGCCGAAATCCTGGCTGTGAGCGGATAACAGTGTTCAAGCACTCGTTTCCGCTCACGACCCACCGGAGGTGGCGATGACGACCGACCTGGGGATGCCTGCCGTCGCCCCGCGGGGTGTAGGGCACCTGCGCGGCACGCGCTCGTTCCCCGCGGCGGCGAAGGACGCGCTGGGCGACGCCCAGCTGCGGCGCAACCTCGGCCACGCCACCCGCACGATCCGCGACAAGCGCGCCGCCGTGGTCGCCGAGCTCGACGACTGGGAGGCGCTGCGCCGCGCGGGCGAGGCCATCAAGACCGCCACCATGGCCCGCCTCGACGAACACCTTGAGCGGCTTGCGGCGCAGCTGACCGCCCGCGGCGGCGTGGTGCACTGGGCCCGCGACGCGAACGAGGCCAACCAGATCGTCACCGACCTGGTGCGGGCCACGGGGCAGACCGAGGTCGTCAAGGTCAAGTCCATGGCCACCCAGGAGATCGGGCTCAACGAGGCCCTCGAAGCCGCGGGCATCGAGGCCAAGGAGACCGATCTCGCCGAGCTGATCGTCCAGCTCGGCGGCGACCTGCCCTCGCACATCCTGGTGCCTGCCATCCACCGCAACCGCGCCGAGATCCGCGAGATCTTCCTGCGGGAGATGCCCGGCGTCGACCCCTCGTTGACCGCGGAGCCACGCAGGTTGGCCATGGCCGCCCGCGCGCACCTGCGAGAACGGTTCCTGCGGGCCAAGGTCGCGATCTCCGGCGCCAACTTCGCGGTGGCCGAGACGGGCACGCTGCTGGTCGTCGAGTCCGAGGGCAACGGGCGCATGTGCCTGACGCTGCCCGAAACACTGATCACCGTGATGGGCATCGAGAAGCTCGTGCCCACCTGGACCGATCTCGAGGTGTTCCTGCAGCTGCTGCCCCGCTCGTCCACCGGCGAGCGGATGAACCCCTACACCTCGGCCTGGACCGGGGTGACCCCCGGCGACGGGCCGCAGGCGTTCCACCTCGTGCTGCTCGACAACGGCCGCACGGCCGCGCTGAGCGACCCCGTCGGCCGGGCGGCCCTGCACTGCATCCGCTGCTCGGCCTGCCTCAATGTGTGCCCGGTCTACGAACGCGCAGGCGGACATGCCTACGGCTCGGTCTACCCCGGCCCCATCGGCGCGGTGCTGTCCCCGCAGCTCACCGGCGTCGAGGACAACGCCTCGCTGCCGTACGCGTCGTCGCTGTGCGGGGCCTGCTTCGACGCCTGCCCCGTTCGCATCGACATCCCCAGCCTGTTGGTGCAGCTGCGGGCCGCGCACGTGGACGCGAACCGCGGCCGCCGCGTCCCCACCCCCGAGGCGCTCGGAATGGCCGCCGCCGCGTGGGTGATGGCCGATCCCCGACGGTTCGCCGCCGCCGAGAAGGCCTCCCGGGCGGGGCGCCTCCTCGGCCGGGCCGCGGGCCGGATCACCACCCTGCCCCCGCCGCTGTCGCGGTGGACCGCCAGCCGCGACGCCCCCCGCCCACCGGCCGAGACCTTCCGCGAGTGGTGGGCCCGCGAACACGGCGCCGCCGCCAGCCGCACCTCGCCGCCACCGACCGGCGGAGCCGAGGGCGCGCCGTGAACGCCCGCGACGAGGTGCTCGCCCGCATCCGGGCCGCGAACGCCGCCGCCCGGCCCACGCCCGGCGAGATCCCCCGCGACTACCGGCGTGCCGGGGCCCACCCACCGGGTGCCCCCGAGCTCGTCGAGCTCCTGCGCGACCGGCTCCTCGACTACCGCGCCACCGTCGTCGACGCCACCCCCGACGACGTTGCGGCGGTGGTGGCGGTGGCGCTCGCCGACGCACTCCCCGATGTTGGCGGGCCCGTGCTCGTGCCGCCGGGCCTGCCCGACGGCTGGTGCCCCGACGGCGTGCCCGACCGCGGGTTCACCCCCGCCGAGCTCGACGGCTTCGCCGCCGTCGTCACCGGGTGCGCCGCCGCCTGCGCCGAGACCGGCACCATCGCCCTCGACGGGTCCGCCGACCAGGGCCGCCGCGCGATCACCCTCGTGCCCGACGTCCACGTGTGCGTGGTGCGCGCCGAGCAGGTCGTGCACACCGTCCCCGAGCTCCTCGCCGCGCTCACCCCCGACCGGCCACTGACGTTCATCAGCGGACCGTCGGCCACCAGCGACATCGAGCTGGAACGCGTCGAGGGCGTGCACGGCCCCCGCACGCTCGTCGTGGTGCTCGTCAGGTCGTGAGCGGAAATGAGTGCTCAGGCACTCGTTTCCGCTCACGAGGGGCGCTCAGACGGGGTGGGCCTCGAAGACGTGCACGCCCGACACCGGGTCGGCGGCGACGACCGTCGTGAGCCGCAGGTCGGCCTGGGCGAGCAGCGCGCGCTCGACCCCGACGTAGAGCAGCTGGGTGCCCAGGTAGCCGTCCATCAGCTCGGTGAAGCGCACGGCGGCGACCATGTCGGCGGTGTCCGGGTCGGTGTGCACAACCATGCTCCCCTCACGACGTCACCGATCGGTGCGGTTCAGCCGGATCGTCCGGATCCTCCCCCCAGGCCCGCGTCGAGGGGAAGGGCGGTGCCGCGCACCGTCCACCGCGATGGCTCGCCGCGCAGCACGGTCGCGGTGAGCGGCGCGACGTCAATCCGCCAGAACCCTCCGGCCGGTGCGCCGAGCGTCGCGATCACGGCGGCGCGCACCACGGCCGCGTGCGTGACGGCCACGGTGTGCCCCTCGGGGTCTCGTCCGAACAGCCACTCCGCCACCCGCGCCACCAGCGCGGTGAGGGTCTCCCCACCGTGCGGCGCCGCGTCGGGGTCGCCGAGCCAGGCCGCGACGGCCGCCGGGGCCGCGGTGGCGACGTCGTCGAGGGTGCGGCCCCGCCAGTCGCCGAGGTGCCAGTCGGCCAGCCCCGGATCGGACGTCGCCGAGAGGCCCAACGCCGCAGCGGTATCGACGGCAGCGGGCGCAGGCGAGCACAACGCACGGGTGACGCGCCCGATCTGAGCTGCCCCCGACGCCGACACAGCGGCCGCGGCCCCCCGCGGCTCGACGCCCTCGTCGTTGGCGAACGTCGTGCGCGAGGTGGCGGGGGTGGACGCGTGCGCGATCAGCGTCAGGCGAGCGCTCACCCCCGCACCGTAGTCATGACGCGCCGGTGACCAGTCGATCACAGGGCGGAACTCCGTCTACCCTCGTGCGTAATGAGCGGTTTCGCGGAACGTGATCACGCCTGCGCGGTGTGTTTCACGCAGGCCTGGTCGCAGCATGGCGACGCCGCCTGATCCGCGCCTGGAAGGGCTCGTCGAGCTCGTGGTGCAGCTCGCGTCGGGCAACCTCAACGCCCGGATGCCGCTTTCGGCCGCCTCGGACGACATCGACGCGGTGATCGTCGGCGTCAACATGCTGGCCGAGGAGCTGCAGGCGCTCAACAAGCACCTCGAAGGGCGGGTGGCCGAGCGCACCCGCCAGCTTGCCGAGGCGCACCTGCAGCTGGAGCGCCTCGCCCTCTACGACCCACTGACCGATCTCGCCAACCGCATGCTGCTCGCCGATCGCATCGATCACGCCGTCGCGGGCGCCGGGCGCGGTGGCGATCCGCCTGCGGTGCTGGTGCTCGACCTCGACGGGTTCAAGGCGGTCAACGACAGCTTCGGGCACGCCGTCGGCGACCAGCTGCTGGTCGAGGTGGCCCGGCGGCTGCGCGCGGTGTCCCGCGCGACCGACACCGTCGCCAGGCTCGGCGGCGACGAGTTCGCGCTGCTCGTCGTCGACGCGACCGAGGAGCAGGTCCTCGACGTCGCCGACCGGATCATGACCGCGCTGCAGGTGCCCGTGCGCGCGGGCAGCCAGAGGTGCTGGGTCAGCGCCAGCATCGGGGTGCGGTTCTCCACGCCGGGCCAGACCGCAGGCGTTCTGCTGCGAGACGCCGACACCGCCATGTACGTCGCCAAGGCCCGCGGACGCGGGGGCGTCGAGGTCTACGAGCCGACGATGCACGCCGCGGCGCTACGGCGGCTGCGCCAGGCCGACGAGCTGCGCAACGCGCTGATCGCAGGCGAGTTCGTGGCGTACTACCAGCCGATCATCGAGCTGACGACGGGTCGCACCACGGCTGTCGAGGCGCTGCTCCGCTGGCACCACCCGGCCGACGGGCTGCGGCCCGCCGACACGTTCATCCCGGTGGCCGAGGACACGGGCCTGATCGTCGCGCTCGACCGCTGGGTGCTCGACGCCGCCGTGGCCCAGGTGGCGACTTGGCGCGCGGCGTGGCCCGCTCCGGCCCCGCTGTGCGTCCACGTCAACGTCTCACCGATGACGTTCCGCACCCCTGGATTCGCCGACGACGTCCTCGCCTGCCTCGACCGCCACGGCGTGCATGCCGCCGACGTGCTGCTGGAGGTCACCGAGACGCAGATGATGGGCGAGGACCCCCAGACCCTGCAGACGATGGAGGTGCTGCACACCGCGGGAGTCGGCGTCGCGATCGACGACTTCGGCACCGGGTGTTCGTCCCTCGGCTACGTCCGCCGCAAGTTCGTCGACGTCATCAAGATCGACCGGTCGCTGATCACCGGCCTGGATTCCGACCCGCAGCAGCGACGCGTCGCCGCGGCGCTGCTGGCCGTGGTCGACGCGTTCGGCTTGACGGCCGTGGCCGAAGGTGTGCAGACCGACGCGGAGGCGGCGGCGCTGCGGGAGCTGGGCTGCCGCTACGGCCAGGGCTACCTCTGGGGCGAAGCCCTGCCCGCCGCCGGGATCGGCGCGTTCCGGCCTCGGGGGAGTTCTGGACCGGACGTCGTCTAGCGGATCGAGCGATCCGACGTTCGACGACGGGCCCGGCCGAAATACCCACCGGCCAGCACAGCCCCGAGGGTAGGCCCGCTCAGCACTGTTTGTTCGCTCCGCAAGCTCCGCTCAGCACTGTTTGTTCGCTCCGCAAGCTCCGCTCAGCCGCCCGCCCTCGGACGACAGGAAGGCGACCACGTCACCGCGGACGAGCGGGAGGCGGGCGTCACGGGTCAACTGGTCGCCGTTGACGGCCGCGACGACGTGCCGGTCGAAGGTGATGCCCACGGCCGCGGCCGCTGCACCGAGGGAGGCGGCGCGGACCCTGCGCGGCCCCCGTTGCCCGCGGCCCGCGAGCGCTCCGAACCGCTCGACCAGCACCTCGGGCTCGGGTCGGGCGAGTGCGGCCGCGTAGTCGGCGGGCTCGTTGACGTTGACCAACGAGTCCAGCTCAGGGTCGTGTCGCGCCAGGTCGGGATCGGCCAACAGCGCGTCGTCGTCGAGTTGGCGCACCTGACAGTGCTTGAACAACATCCCCGGCCGCAGGTCCCCCTCCCCCAGCAACTTCTCGATGAGGGTGGCCAACGCCGTCCGGTAGCCCGCGGCCAGCGGCTGTCGGTGCCCGCGCGCCACCGGCATCACGACGTCCATCCCCGGATCGGCGAATTCGCGCAGCACCCTGCTGACCAGGGCGGGGTGCAAGAACGGCAGGTCAGTCGAGCACACGAAGGCCGTTGATGCGCGCCCGTCGAGCGCGGCCAGTCCCGTCGCCAGCCCTCGCATAGGCCCCAGCCCTTCGACCGGGTCGGCCACCACCTCGACCGCGGACGGCAGTTCCGGAAGCTCCTGGCCGGGCGCGGCGACGACCAACACCGGGCCGCCGACGGTGCGTGCGAGCAGCGCTGTGGTGCGCTGCAGCAGCGTTGCGCCGTGCCATTCCAGGGCGGCCTTGGCGCGGCCCATCCGCGAAGACCGGCCGCCTGCGAGGACGACGCCCGCGGCTTCCGTGAGCCCGACCACGGCCCGATGCTAGTTCAGGCCTCCGGGAGATTCTGGACGTGCTGGAAGCCGAACCGACCCTTGATGCACAGGTGCCCGTGGGTGACCGAGTGGTCGGCGGGGCTCGTGACGTTGACGATCTCTCCCTGCTGCACGTGCAGCTCCAGGTTGCAGCCGACCCCGCAGAACGAGCAGATGGTGGTGGTGACGGTCTCGTCGTCGGGATGCCAGTCGTCGGCCGCCCGCAGCTCGTGCTCCTTCAGCGACTTCAGCGCGCCCGTCGGGCATACGCCGATGCAGTTGCCGCAGTACACGCAGGCCGAGTCGGGTAGCTCGACGTTCTGCTCGGTGGCGATGCGGGCGTCGAAGGCCCGGCCTGCCGCGGAGATCGCGAAGGTGAACTGCGCGTCGGTGCCACAGGCCTTGACGCACTTGTAGCAGAGGATGCAACGGGCGTAGTCGCGCACGTAGAGGTCATTGTCGATCTTGACGGGCTGGGCGACGGTCTCGGCGGTGGACCCGTCGGGGGCGTGGTGGTGGCCCGCGCGGCGGGTGTCGCGGTCGTCGGACGGCGGCGCGGGCGGGCCGTAGCGCTCCGTGTCGACGCCGTACTCGCGCATCCAGCGCTGCACGTCCGCGCTCGCCTGGGAGAGGTCGACCGACGACGCCAGCAGCTCCAGCACCATCCGACGGCTGTGGCGCACCTTCTCCGAGTCGGTGCGCACCACCATGCCGTCCTCGACCGGGCGCGCGCACGACGGCACGAGCACCCGCGAGCCCTCCACCTCGACCATGCACACCCGGCAGGCGTTGATCGGGGTGAGGTTGGGCGCCCAGCACAGCGTGGGGGTCTCGATACCGCGCTCGCGCAGAACGTCGAGGATCGTCGCGCCTTCTGGCGCCCGCACCTCCACGCCGTCGACGGTCAGGGTGCGCATCCGGGCGATCGAGCCCAGCATCACGGTGGTCATAGCAGCCCCAACTTCAACGCGGACAGGATGGCGGCAGGCGCGGTTTGGCCCAGCCCGCAGATCGACGCGTCCTGCATGACGCGCGCGAGATCGTCAAGCAGGCGCCGCTCGACGTCGAGCGGGGCGCCGCGGGTGAGCCGGGCGATCGACTCCTCCTGCCGGACGGTGCCGACCCGGCACGGCACGCATTGACCGCACGACTCGTCGCGGAAGAACGCGGCGATCCGGCGCAGCATCCCGGGCAGGTCGGCGGAGCCGTCGAGGACGTGCACCACGCCGGAGCCGAGCGTGGCCCCGACCTCCCGGGTGCCTTCCAAGGTGAGCGGCACGTCGAGATGGTCGGGCAGCACGAACCCGCCTGCCGCGCCGCCGAGCAGGATCGCGCGCAGGTCGTCGGGCGCGCCGCCCGCGAGCGCCAGCAGCTCGCGCAGTGTGGTGCCGAACGGCACCTCGTACACGCCCGGCACGGCGACCGCGCCGGACACGCAGAACAGCTTGGGCCCCGTCGACCGACCGCCGCCGACCTGCGCGAACGCGGGGCCGCCCGCGGCAAGCACCGGCAAGATGTCGTAGAGCGTCTCCACATTGTTGATCACTGTGGGGCACCCGAACAGGCCGCTGACGCTCGGGAACGGCGGCTTGTTGCGCGGCTCGCCGCGGAAGCCCTCGATCGAATTGAGCAGCGCGGTCTCCTCGCCGCAGATGTAGGCGCCCGCGCCGCGGCGCAGCTCGACGTCGAACGCGAAGCCCGCGCCCACGACGTCGACGCCGAGGTGCCCGCGGGCCCGCGCGGCGTCGATGGCGTGCTGCAGCCTGCGGGTGGCGAGCGGGTACTCGCCGCGGATGTAGAGGTAGCCGCGTTCACAGCCGGTGGCGTACCCGGCGATCGTCATCGCCTCGATCAGCCCGAACGGGTCGTGCTCCATGAGCACCCGGTCTTTGAACGTTCCGGGCTCGGACTCGTCGGCGTTGCAGACCAGGTAGTGCGGCCGCTGCGGGGCCGTGGCCACCCCTGACCACTTGGTGCCGGTGGGGAACGCCGCGCCGCCGCGCCCGGTGAGCGCCGAATCGGTGACCTCTTTGATCACCCGCGACGGGCCGAGCCGGATCGCGCGGCGCAGGGCCGCGTAGCCGCCGTGGGCGCGGTAGTCGTCGAGGCTCTCCGGGTCGACCACGCCGACCCTGCCCAGCAGCCGGAGTGTGGGATCGGGGGTCTGCGGGGCGCTCACGGTGCTGTCGGCGAACGCCCGGTCGGCGGCGATGTGCCCGGCCGCGTGGTCGACGGTGGCGTCCTCGCCGATCACGCCGACGAGGCCGGTACCGCCGATGTCGCCGAGCTCACCGTCACCGAGGGCGACCGCCGCCCGCAGCGCGGCCGTGACGTCGGCCGTGGCAGCGGGCGCGATGCTCACGTCGGGCTGCCCCGTGAGCTGCAGCATGACGGCGGGCGCGCGTTCGCACAGCCCCAGGCAGGGGCTGCGCACCCAGCACGCCTCCTTGCCCTCGCCTTCGGGCCCCAACTGTTCGGTGAGCCCGGCGGCGACCACCTCACCCCCGCGCGGCCCGCAGACCACGTCGTCGCAGACGTGCACGACGTGCGGCGCGCGCGGCTCGGTGGCGAACAGCGCGTAGAACGTGGCGACGCCGTAGATATCGGCAGGAGGCACGGCCAGCGTGCGAGCGACGTGGTTGAGCGCGCCCAACGACAAGTACCCGACCGCGGCCATCACGGCGTGCAGCGCCGGGAGCAGGATGTGCCGCCGACCGCGGGCGGCGTGCCCGCTGTCGGGGAACCGCTGATCCTCCCCCGGCAGGTCGTGCGGCGCCCGGTGCGCAGCGAACACGTCCTCGATCGCCCGCCGCTCGGCGTCGGTCGGCTCCGCGTCGGAGAGCCGCAAGTCCACCCCGCCACCCTGCCACGTCGGAGGCCGATTGGGGAGTCGGCGGGCAGGCCCGCGCCACTTCGCACCCCTCGTGGTCACTTCGCACCCCGTCGATGGGGTGCGAGGTGCAGCGAAGGGGTGCGAAGTGCAGCGAAGGGGCCTGCCTCGTCAGCTTCCGGCCACTGACATCGTCTCGGTGATCTTCTCGACCCGGATAGCGGTCGCCTTGAACTCGGACGTGCCCGACTTGGGATCCCACGCGTCGTTGGTCAGCACGTTGATGTCGACCTCTTCGGAGAAGTGCGGGGTGAACGACGCCAGCCCCGGCCGCAGCGACGGGTCGAACGCCACCGGCGCCTCCACCGCCCCACGCCGCGACACCACCCGCACGCGCTCGCCGTCGGCGATGCCGAGCTTCTCACCGTCGGTCGCGTCCATGCGCAGCGACTCCCGACGCCGCAGGGGCGAGGCGTATCCGCCGGTCTGGACGCCCGAGTTGTAGGCGTCGAGCACGCGGACGGTGGTGAGCCGGATCGGGAACTCCTCGGTGAGCTCGTCCACCGGCGGCTCGTGCTCGACGGGCGTGAACGGAGCGGGTGTGCCCCGCTCGGCCGGATCCTCCGCCCACAGCCGGGCGTGCATCAGCAGGGTGCCGGGGTGGTCCTCGGTGGGGCAGGGCCACTGGATGCCGCCGAGCGCGTCGAGCCGGGCGTAGGACATGCCGTGGTGCCAGTTCAGCGACAGCGAGCGCAGCTCGTCCCACACCTCTTCGGCCGTCGGCTGTCCCCACGCATGGCCGAGTCGCTCGGCGATCCCGCAGATGATGTGGGTGTCCGGGCGAGCCTGGCCCGGCGGGTCGATGGCCTTGCGGACCCGCTGCACCCGCCGCTCCGAGTTGGTGACCGTGCCCTCGTACTCGCACCAGTCGGCGGCCGCGGGCAGCACGACGTCGGCGAGGTCGGCGGTGGCGGTGCGGAAGATGTCCTGGACGACGAGGTGGTCGAGCCCCTCCAACAGGTGCCGGGCGTGGGTGGCGTTGGCCTCGGACTCGGCCGGGTTCTCCCCGATGCAGTAGAGCGCCTTGAGGGTGCCCGCGTTCATGGCGTCGAATATCTGGGAAAGGTGCATGCCGGGCTTCGGCGAGATCGACACGCCCCAGGCCCGCTCGTAGCGGCCGCGGGCCTCGTCGTCGCCCAGGTCGTAGCCGCCGGGCAGCTTCGCCGGAATGGCGCCCATGTCGCCGCCGCCCTGCACGTTGTTCTGCCCACGCAGCGGCACGAGGCCGGAGCCGTAGCGCCCGACGTGCCCGGTGAGCAGCGCGAGGTTGATCAGCGCAAACACGTTGTCGGCCGCGTTGTGGTGCTCGGTGATGCCCAGCGTCCAGCAGATCTGGGCGCGATCGGCGGTGGCGTAGGCGTGCGCGAGGCCGCGGATGAGTTCCGCGTCGACGCCGGTGATCTGCTGCGTGCGCTCGAGCGTGTAGGGCTCGACGGTGGCGCGGTAGTCGTCGAACCCGGTGGTGGCGCGGCGGACGAACGGCTCGTTCACCAGCCCGGCGTGGATGATCTCCCGCCCGATGGCGTTGGCGAGCGCGATGTCGGTGCCCACGTCCAACCCGAGCCAGCCGTCGGCCCACCGCGCGGTGGACGTGCGCCGTGGGTCGACCGACCACATGCGGGTGCCCTTCTTCAGCCCCTGCAGCACGTGGTGGAAGAAGATCGGGTGCGTCTCACGCGCGTTGGAACCCCACAGCACCAGCAGATCGGCGTCCTCGGCCTCGACGTACGCCGAGGTGCCGCCACCCGCTCCGAACACTGCCGTCAGACCGACGACCGAGGGAGCGTGTCAAGTGCGGTTGCAGGAGTCGACGTTGTTGCTGCCCATCACCACCCGGGCGAACTTCTGCGCGGCGAAGTTCATCTCGTTGGTAGCCTTCGAGCAGCTGAACATGCCGAACGCCTCGGGCGCGACCCCACGGAAACCGGCCGCGGCCCGGTCGAGGGCCTCGTCCCAGGCCGCGGGCCGCAACACGCCGTTGTCACGGACGAGCGGCTCGGTGATCCGGACGTGGCGGGGGCGACGGCGCCTCATCGCATCCTCCCTTGTCGGGCGGGGTACTACCGTGGAGTAAGCGTAACCCCGCGCGCCCGATGGGAGGGTCGCATCGGATGAGTCGCCGCACCGCACGCAGGCCCGTGCTGCGCATCACCGCCGACGGCCGCCGCCGCGTGCAGGACACGCTGGCCGCCGAGGAGCCGTTGGAGCTGCGGGTGGATGGCAAGGCGCTGTCGGTCACGATGCGCACCCCGGGCCACGACGTCGAGCTGGCGCACGGGTTCCTGCTCACCGAGGGCGTGATCGGCGAGGTCGCCGACGTGGCCACGGCCCGATACTGCCACTCCGTCGACGACAGCGGCCACAACACCTACAACGTGCTCGACGTGGCGCTCGCACCCGGCGTAGCGCCGCCGGACGTCGGCGTGGAGCGCAACTTCTACACCACGTCGTCGTGTGGGGTGTGCGGGAAGGCGGCGCTGGACGCCGTGCGGCTCACCACCCGCTGGTTGCCCGCCGACGACCCCGTCGCGGTCACGCCCGCCGTCCTCGCGGGCCTGCCCGACACGCTCCGCGCGGCCCAGCGCCTCTTCGAGTCCACCGGCGGCCTGCACGCGGCGGGCCTGTTCACGGCGGACGGCGAGCTGCTCGTGGCCCGCGAGGACGTCGGGCGGCACAACGCCGTCGACAAGGCGATGGGCTGGGCGCTGTTGGAGAAGCGGGTGCCGCTGGCGGGCACGGTGCTGATGGTGTCGGGCCGCGCGTCGTTCGAGCTGGTGCAGAAGGCGGCGATGGCCGGGGTGCCGGTGCTGGCCGCCGTCTCGGCGCCGTCGTCGCTCGCGGTGGAGCTCGCCGCGGAGATGGGCATGACGCTCGTCGGGTTCCTGCGCGGCGAGACGATGAACGTCTACACCGGCACACAGCGCATCGTCGGATAGCCTCGACCACCGTGCTGGACCGCGCTCTCATCGATTCGCTCTTCCCCGCCGACCTCCCGGACCCCGCGCACTGGGAGGAGCGCTACCCGCCGCGGTCGCTGCCCGCGGGCGCCGAGGTCACGCGGTTCGGCCCGTCGCCCACCGGGTTCGTGCACATCGGCGGGCTCTACGTCGCGACGATCGACCGCGACGTCGCCACCCACTCCGGCGGCGTCTACATCGTGCGGGTGGAGGACACCGACCAGTCCCGGGAGGTCGAGGGCGCGCTCGCGCAGTTCGACCGGGCCTTCGCCTACTTCGACCTGGCCCCCGACGAAGCCGACGACGGTGTCGATTCTCGGGGCGACTACGGCCCGTACCACCAGTCGCAGCGCGAGCAGATCTACCTGACCTACGTGCGGGAGCTGCTGCGTGCCGGGACGGCCTACCCGTGCTTCGCGACGAAGGAGGAGCTCGCCGAGATCACCGCGCGCCAGCAGGCGGCGAAGCTCCCCACCGGCTACTACGGCCGATGGGCGCTGTGGCGCGACGCCGCGCCCGAGGACGTCGCGGCGAAACTCGAGGCGGGCGAGCCCTACGTGGTCCGGTTCCGGGCGCCCGAGCTCGCAGGCGACGGGCGGGTGAGCTTCGTCGACGCGATCCGCGGAAAGCTGTCGCACGAGGCCAACCGCAACGACGCGGTGATCCTCAAGTCGTCCGACCAGAGCCCGCGCCTGCCCACCTACCACTTCGCGCACGCCGTCGACGACCACCTGATGCGGGTCACGCTGGTCATCCGCAGCGAGGAGTGGATCTCCTCGGTGCCGCTGCACCAGCAGCTGTTCGCCGCTTTGGGACATCCGGCGATCACGTACGCGCACATCGCCCCGCTGATGAAGCAGATCCCCGGCGGGAAGCGGAAGCTCTCCAAGCGCAAGGACCCCGAGGCGAGCGTCGACTTCTACATCGCCGCGGGATACCCGGCCCCGGCAGTCCTGTACTACCTCCGCGGGCTGGCCAACGGGCGGCTGGCCGAGCTGCCGCTGGCCGAGGCGCTCGCCACGCCGATCCGGCTCGACCAGTGCGGGACGGCGGGTCCGCTGGTCGACCTGGTCAAGCTGGAAGACATCAGCGCCGACCACATCGCCACGCTGCCCGGCACCGACGTCCTCGCCGCCGTCACCGCGTGGGCGCAGGTCTACGACCCGGAGCTGGCCGCGGTGTTGGCCACCGAGCCCGACCTCGCGTTGCGCGCCATCGCCGTCGAGCGGGACGGGGTGGCGAACCCACGCAAGGACCTGCGCAAGTGGTCGGACTTCCGCGCCGCGTACGGCTTCTTCTTCCCCGCGTTGTTCACGCGGCTCGCCGGGCCGACCGACGCGCGGGTGGCTGAGGCGTCGGCGGTCGACCCGGCGGCGGTCACGGCGTTCGTCGCCGACCTCGTCGGCTCCTACCGCCACCTCGACGACCCGAAGGAGTGGTTCGACCAGATCCGCGCCGCGAGCACCCGCAACGGGTTCGCCGCGAGCCCGAAGGAGTACAAGGCCGACCCGGACGCCTACCACGGCTCGATCCGGGAGGCGTCCCAGCTCGTGCGGCTGGCGCTCACGGGCTCCACGCGCAGCCCGGACATGCACGCCGTAGCGCAGGCACTCGGGCCCGACGAGGTGCTCGCCCGGCTGGCGGTGCTCGCCGACCGATGACGCTCAGCTGGGCGGAGCTGAACCGGGCTGTGCTGGCCCGGCAGCTCCTGCTGGAACGCGCTGAGCTCACCCCGGCCGAGGCCGTCGAGCGGGTGGGCGGTCTGCAAACCCAGTACGCGCCCTCGGCGTACGTCGGGCTGTGGTCGCGGCTGGCCGGGTTCCGCCGCGCCGACCTCACGGAGGCGCTGCTTTCCGCGGACATCGTGCAGGCCTGGGTGATGCGCTGCACGATCCACATGGTGTCCGCGCGGGACTTCTGGCCGCTCACCGAGGCCGTGCGTGAGCAGCGGCGCCGTTGGTGGCTCCGGTCGCCGCGGGGGCTCACCGAGGCCGACATGACGGCCGCGGCCGAGATCGCCGCTTCCCGCCTCGCCGACGGGCCGCGCAAGCAGGCCGAGCTCGTGGCCGCCATCGTGGCGAAAGGCCTCCCGGCGGCCGTGTTCCCGGGCGTGCAGCTGTGGCTGGACCTCGTGCGGGTGCCGCCCGCGGGCACGTGGGAGCTGCCCCGCGCGCACGTCTACGGTCTCGCTTCCGACTGGCTCGACCCGCCCACGCCGGTGGAACGCGCCGCGGCCGAGGAACTGCTGGTGCGGCGCTACCTCGCGGGCTTCGGCCCGGCTTCGCCGTCGGATGTGGCCCGGTACGCGGGCTGGAACATCACCGAGACCAAGGCCGTGCTGGCCCGGCTCGACCTGTGCACGGACCGCGATCCCGACGGCGCCGTGCTCGTGGACCTCCCCGACGCGCCGCGCCCGGACGGCGCCACCCCGGCCCCGGTTCGCTTCCTCTCGACGTTCGATGCGCTGCTCCTGCTCGGGCACGCCAAGCGGGCCCGGATCATGCCCGACGAGCATCGGGACAAGGTGTTCGCGACGAAGATGCCGCAGTCGATCCCGACCTTCCTGGTGGACGGGCACGTCGCAGGCACCTGGCGCTTTGTGGACGACCGAGTGGCGCCCGCCCCGTTCGCCCCGCTCTCGCGGGCCGCCCAACGGGCCGTCGACGACGAGGCCGAACGCCTCACAGTGTTTCATCGCGACCCCTGACCACACATTCCACATCAGGGCGCGGGGCCTGCGCGGCCGGTGTAGGTGTGCCCGGTCGGGGTGGTGGTGCGCACCGTGTGCGGCTGCCTGCCGAGACCGTCGTGGACCAGCTCGACCCGCCACCCCGGCATCTCGCGCACGTAGTACTCCGCGTCCGTTGGCCAGGCTGGTCGGCCCACCCGCTCGGAACGGGCGGATGTGGTCGAGATGCCGGATGACACACCCTGCTCGACCGGTTTCAAGCCCGACAGCACGCTCATGGCGTCGGGCGCAGGCCGCAACCCCACCCGACGATCCGACCGGGCCCTGCGCCCACAGGCCGCATAGCCCGCGCGGTCTGGGCGCCGGACGGCACCAAGATCAACCCGATGCCGCGGCTCGCGTCGCACGGGATCCATCGCCCGGCACGCCGCCGAGAGGAACGTGAGCGGGCTTCGATCTTGTCCGAACCCCGCTCACGTTCCTCTCGCCACATCGGTTGTGGTTGACCCGGTCGCCGACCTCCAGGTGCATCGCCGGGGCCAGCTTGCGTTCGGGGACCTTCCAGTCCCCCCGGCCGGTCGCGGTAGGACGACGGCCGAGCGAGGCCGACCGTTCCGGCGCCACCCGCCGCCACTCGACGAGGTCGTCGGGCACCTCGGCGAGGAACCGGGACGCCGGGTTGGCGCTGGGCTGCCCGAACGAGGAGCGCATCTGCGCCCGGGACAGGTAGAGCCACTTCTGCGCCCTGGTGATCCCGACGTAGGCCAGCCGCCGCTCCTCGGCCAGCTCCTTCGGATCGGCCGCACATGCCAACCGCTTGGTTGGCTGCCGGGGAGCCTCAAGGCCTGCTGCTCGCGCCCCCCACTTCCGGCAGGCCGTCGGCGGGAACAGCCGTCTGCCCGGCCCCTGACGAATCGGGGGCCGGGCAGACAGCTCGGGACGATCAGTGCGCGGCCGGGTCGACCTCGACTCGATTACTTGTCATCTTTTGTGGGACGAGGAGCCGCCGCCACCGTTGCCGCCGCCACCGTTGCCGCCGCCGCCGTTGCCGGAGCCGCCGCCAGAGCCGCCGCCGTCATTGCCGCCGCCGGAGCCGCCGCCGTCACTCTTGCCGCCGCTGTCGGAGCCGCCGCTGTTGCTGGAGGCGCCGCCACCGGAGTTGCCACTACCCGAGGCGCTGCCGCCACCGTTACCCTTGCCCTTGCCCTTGTCAGCTGCGTCGCCGCCAGCGGACGCACCGCCATTGCCGCCGCCTGCCACCTGGCCGGGGACGTTGTCAACAGCACCGGGAGTGCCGGGCGTGCCGGGGGTGCCGGGGGCGCCGGGGGTGCCAGGGGCACCAGGGGTGCCGGGGCCGCCAGGCGTACCGGGGGCGCCGGGCGTACCAGGCGTACCGGGGATGCCAGGGGCACCGGCGGTACCGGCAGCACCAGGGGTGCCGGGGGCACCGGGCGTACCAGCGGTGCCCGGCGTACCAGCGGTGCCGGGCGTACCAGGCGCACCGGGGGTGCCGGGCGCACCGGGGGTGCCGGGGGTGCCGGGGGTGCCGGGGGTGCCAGGGGTGCCGGCAGCACCAGGATCGCCAGGCGCGACGAGGTCACCAGGGCCACCGGGAGCACCGGGAGCACCAGGAGCACCAGGGCCACCGGGCGTACCCGGTATACCGGGGGTGCCGGGGGTGCCGGGGGTGCCGGGGGTGCCGGGGGTGCCAGGGGTGCCGGGGGTGCCGGGCGTGCCGGGCGTGCCAGGGGTGCCAGGGGTGCCAGGGGTGCCGGGGTCGTTGTGGTCCTTGTCGTTGTCCTGGTCCTTGTCGCCCTTGTGGTTCTTGCGGGCGTCCTCGGCGGCCTTCTTGGCGGCCTCGGCGTTCTTGTCGGCCTGGGTGGCCGTGCCTTCCGCGCTGGTGGCCGCGGCGCCCGCGTACTTGGCCTGGTTCTGCTTGGTCTCAAGGTCCTGCTTGGCTTGGTCGAGCTGGGTCTTGGCCCGCTGCTCCTGATCGCCTGCCGCTTTGGCCTGGTCCGCCGCCTCCTTGGCCTTGGCCTCGGCGTTCGCGGCGGCCTGTTGGGCGAGCAGGTTGCCGGGCTCGGCGTTCGCTTGGGCCCGAGCCGCGGCGGCGCCCTTGGCCAGCGCGTCCGCGACCGTCTTCGCGTCATTGGCGGCCTTCGTGGCCGTTTCGAAGTCGGTCTGCGCCGAGTTGACGAAGCCCTGGGCGAACCGCGCGGCGGTGTCGGCGTCGTTGGCCTTGGTGCGTGCCGCTTCGGCGTCCTTGTGGGCCTGGGCTGCCGCCGCCGCCGCGTCGGCAGCCGCCTTGTCCAGCACCGGGTCACTCTTCGGCTTGGTGTGGTCACCGCCGTTACTTCCACTGCCGTGGTTGTTGCCGTTGTTGTCGTGGCCCGGCCGGTCGGGCTTGCCGGGGCTGCTGGTGGAGTGCCCGTTGGTCGGGTTGACGAAGATGTTGACGCGGATCGGCTGGGCCGTCGGGCTGATCACGGTGGCCGTGGCGGGCACGGTGCCGGGCAGCGGCGCCGTCAGCGGGTTGCCGGACACGCACTTGACGGTGGGAACTCCTCGAGCGTCGATGAAGACCGCGGTGCCGGGCGCCAGCACGGCCGGGGTGTCCACCACGTTGCCGTTGGAGAAACCGTGGTCGACCACCGCGGTCGCGCTCCGCAACTGCACCGGGGTCAAGCTGTTCACGATGTCCGGGATCTCGTCGGCGGTCGCTCCCAACACCCCTGCCCACACGCTCGCCTTGGCCGGGTCGGCCTCCAGTGCGTTGATCAACGCAGCGGCGTCGCACGCCGGGTGCGCGGGGTCGGCGGCGAACAGGCCGGGGGTGTCGCCGGAGCGGGTCCCGCTCGCATCGGCGATCGGGGCGACGGCCGGGTTGTCCACACCGACGGGGGCGGTGAACGGGACCGGCCCCGCGTAGGACAGCGGCTGGTAGGCAGCCGACGGCTTCGCCAGTGCGAAGTAGGCCGCCGCACCGCCGCCCGCCAGCAGAGCCATCGCCGCGGTCGCCGCGATCACCATGTTCCGCCGCGAGCCGCGACCCTTCTGCGGAGCGCCACCCACAGGCGGCACCTGCGGCGGCGGCCCCGAATACGGGCCGGGCGGCGGCGGACTATGCGGAAACGGGTTGTACTGCGGCGGGGCACCGTAAGGGCTACCGCCGTACGGCCCACCAGGCACCTGACCCGGACCCCAAGACGGGCGGGTGGCCGAATGAACCGCCGGGGTCTGCGGCCCGTGATGGAAATGACGGGGTGCGTTCATCGGGGGCTCCTCGGGTGCTTTGTCGATTCCAGCTCGCGAGGAGAAGTCTGTCCGTCGGGTCATGCCGATCCCATGGCCGCGGACTGCACAGGATCGCCGCAACGGCGGAAGTGTTTCCTTACCCGATGGCTACCCTGCTAGCGCAGCGGCCCTGGGCGAGCCGCCCCGGTGGCGGCAGGCCTGGCCGTGTCGCCGGAGGACGTGGCGGTTCCCGCGGTCCGCCCCACGAGTACGCCCGCGAAGAACCCGAGTGCCACGAGCAGCGCGGCCAGCAGGCCCATCGTCACCCGGCTGGTCTGCCGTGGCGGTCGCCATTCGGCAACGAGGTCGGCGTCCTCATCGGGGTCGGCGCGGTGCCTGCCGCTCGCGGCTGCGGCGACGGGAAACGCCTCCGTCGGCGCATCGTCGACGAACATCGGGGCGGGCGCGTCGGCCGCGTACGCATCCCCGCCAAACGCCTCACCAGACGTCGGCTCATCCAGGGACGAGCTACCGAAGAGCGGGGCGGCGGCGCCTCTGCTGCCTGCTGACGGCGGAAGAGCCGCGAGCGGGGCGGTCGCGAAGGGGTCGCGCCGAACGGCAGGCGACGGGGCGACGGTTGGCCTGCAGGCCTTCGGACTGGGGACGGGTGAGGCCGGACGGTCGGCTGCGCCGG
Organism: uncultured Actinomycetota bacterium; assembly: GCA_963736375.1. Classification (GTDB taxonomy): domain Bacteria; phylum Actinomycetota; class Actinomycetes; order Mycobacteriales; family Pseudonocardiaceae; genus Pseudonocardia. Next base: position 77,579 of record CAVTOL010000028.1, on the reverse strand, counting down.
GCTCAGCGGCCGACGAGGCGGTCGGGGTCGCATCGGCGCCGGGCGCAGGCACGTCAGAGCCACGCGGAGACAGGTGAGCGCCGGTCGGGGGCGCATCGGCGCCGGGCGCGGATGCATCGGCGCCGCCCTGGTCCGGCGGCGGTCCGGCGGCTGGTTGATCGGCGGCAGCTTGATCGGCGGTGTCCTCCGAACTGGCTAACGGCGACTCGGCGACGGGCAGATCGCTCGCACGCCAACCAGCCGCAGCCACATCCGGATCCGACATCGGGCGCATCGCCCCCGTGCGGGTCGCGGGGATGAGCGACACCCTCCTCGTCGATGCGCGGGTCGACGGCGGGCAGATCGCCGCGGCGTGAAGTCATCAAGCGGCTCCGGTCACTCGTAGCGGAGGGCGTCGATCGGCCGCAGCGACGCGGCCCGATTGGCCGGGTACCAGCCGAAGAACAGCCCGATGGCCACGGACACGACGAACGCCAACACGATCGAGTAGGGCGCCACGACCAGCTGGAAGGTGCCGATCTTCGCGGACCCGACGAGCACGCCGATCACCACGCCGATCGAACCGCCCGCCAGTGACAACAGCACCGCCTCCAGCAGGAACTGGCCGACGATGTCAGATCGCTGCGCGCCGATCGCCTTGCGGATGCCGATCTCCCGCGTCCGCTCGGTGACCGTCACCAGCATGATGTTCATGACCCCGATCCCGCCGACGAAGAGCGAGATCCCGGCCACCGCCCCGAGCAGCAGGGTGAACGTGCCGGTGACCGTGTTGACCGTCGCCAGGATCGAGCTCGGGTTGAAGATCGTGAAATCGGCCTGCGCGGGCGTCACGTGGTGGCGCGCGGTGAGGATCGCGGAGATCTGGTCCTGCGCGTTGTTCACCTTGTCCGACGCGGTGGCCTGGGCGGCGATGCTGCTCAGCGTGCTGTAGCTGGCGAGGGTGTCCTGCACGGACGTCAGCGGCGCGATCACGACATCGTCGCGGTCCTGTGGCCCCTGGCTGCCCTTGGCGGTGAGGACGCCGACCACCTCGAACGACACCCCGTTGAACTGCACGGTCTGGCCCACGATCCCGAGCCCGTCGCCACCGACGAGGTCCTTCGCCACGGTGGGGCCCAGCAGCGCGGCCCTGCGTCTGCCCGTGTAGTCCGAGTCGGTGAAGGGCACGCCCGCCTGCACGGAGTTGCTGTTGATCGTCAGGTAGCTGGGTGTCGTGCCGGTGAACGTGGTGACGGCGTGGGTGGCGCCGCTGTACGTGGCGTTGACCGACGAGACCGAGACGACCGGCGCGACGAGCCCGATGTCCGGCGCGAGCACCGGGTCGACGAGCGCCTCGGCGTCGTCGAGCGTCAGCTGCACCTTGCGGGTGCCGGTGCCGGTGTTGACGCTCGTCGGGTTCGCCGCTCCCCCGCCCCTGCCCTGCTGGTTGCGGCCGCCGCCGAGCGTCGAGTTGGGGGTGACGGTGAGCGTGTTGGCGCCCAACGCGGTGATCTGGTCGGTGATCGACCGGTTGGCGCCGGTGCCCGCTGAGATCAGGATGATGACGGCGGCGACGCCGATGAGGATGCCCGACATCGTCAGCAACGACCGCAGCTTGTTCGCCAGCACCCCGCGCAGGGCGAACACGGCGCTCTCCCGGATGTTCATCCGGGGACCTCGGCGTCCGTGCGCTGGTCGGCCACGATCCCGCCGTCGCGCATCCGCAGGACCCGGTGGGCGTGCGACGCGACGTCCTCCTCATGCGTGATCACCACAACCGTCCGGCCCGCCCTGTTGAGCGCATCAAAGAGGATCAGCACCTCGTCGGTGCTGTGGCTGTCGAGCGCGCCGGTGGGCTCGTCCGCCAGGAGCATCACGGGGTCCGTGACGATCGCCCGCGCGATGGCGACGCGCTGCTGTTGCCCACCCGACAATTGCGACGGCAGGTGGTGCTCCCGGTCGGCGAGGCCGACCCGTTCGAGCGCGGCACGGGCCCGCCGACGCCGCTCGGCCGAGCGCACACCCCCGTACGCCAGCGGCAGCTCGACGTTATTCAGCGCGGTCGTCCGCGGGATGAGGTTGAACGACTGGAACACAAACCCGATCTTGCGGTTGCGGATGGCGGCTTGGCGTCGGTCGTCGAGGCGCCGCACGTCGACGCCGTCGAGGAGGTAACGACCGGAGGTGGGCGCGTCGAGACAGCCGATGATGTTCATCAGCGTCGATTTGCCCGAGCCGGACGCACCCATGACCGCAACGTAGTCACCGCGCTCGACGACCAGGTCGACCCGGTCGACAGCGCGCACGACAGTGTCGCCGCTGCCGTAGACCTTCGACACCGCATGCAGCTCGATGACCGGTCGCGTCATCCGCCGCCTCCACCTCCGCGGGGGAACCCATTGTTCGTCGAGGTGGACACCGTCGGCAAGACGAGTGTGTCGCCTTCGCCAAGGCCGCCGGTGATCTCGGTGGTGGTGTCGCCGACGAGGCCGATCTCCACGGGCACGACCACATCCTGGTCACCGCGACGGACGATGACCGTGTGCCTGTTGCCCACCGTCGTGATCGCCGACGTCGGCGCAACCAGCACGCCCGACTTCGAGCCGGTGGTGATCGACATGCTGGCCGTGTTGCCCACGCCGACCCCCGGTGGCGCGGTCGCCAGCGAGACCTGCACGGGGTACTGCACGACATTGTTGGTCAGCGTGCTCTGCGGCGTGATCTGCGTGACCGTCCCGTCGGCGGTGGCGTTCGTCGCGGGGAACGTGACGCGCGCGGGCTGCCCGAGCTGCACCTTCGCCGCGTCGGCCTCGGCGATGTTGGCGGTGACGGCGAGCTGGCTGGCGTTGGCGATCACGATGAAGCCGTTGCCCGATGACGTCGCCGGGTTGATCGCCGACGCCGAGTTCGCGCTGCCGCTGCTGCTGGTGGTGCCGCTGCTCGAGCTCGACGAGCCGTTGCTGCCTCCGGTGGACACCTCCCCCACCTTGTTCGCCACCGACAGCACTTTCCCGTCCTGCGGGGCGCGCAGCGTGGTCTGGTCGACGCCACGTCGGGCGGCGTCGAGCGTGGCCTGAGCGCCGTTCACCGTGGCCTGGGCCTGCGCGATCTGCTCAGGGGTCTCCGGATGCAGGTCGGCCTGGGCCTGGAGCTGCGCGGCCGTGACGTTGCTCTTGGCTGACGTCAAGTTCGCCTGCGCGGTGTCGATCGCCTTCTGGTCGTTCAGCAGGGTGGTCTTCTGGTTCTGCTTCGCGGTGGTGATGGCCTGCTGGTCGGCCAGCAGCGTCGAGTTGCGCGGTGTTCTGCGCGTTGATGAGCGCCGCGCAGCTGCTGGACGAGCTGCTGTCCGACAATCCGATCGAGTAGCTACTGAGCTTGATTCCAGCGATCGTGCTGGACGCCGACGTGGTCGGGGACGCAGACGTGGTCGGAGACGCAGACGTGGTCGGGGACTGCAGACTGTAGTCGTGCAGCTCTGCTCGCGCCTGTTCGACCAGGGCGTTCTGCGTGCGGGTGTCGCGCGTCGAGCTCTGCCTGGGCGTTGTTGATCGCGGTGTCGGTCGACTTCTTGTCGAGGTCGAGCTGCTTCTGCGCCGTGTCCAACGCGTTCTGCGCGGCGTCGACCGATTGCTGGGCCTGGGTGATCGCGAGTTGGTCCTGCTGCCTCTTGATGTCGGTCGGGCCCGCCTGCGCCTGGGCCAGCGCCGCCAGGGCGTTGTCGAGCTGGGCCTGATCGGTGGCCAGGGTGGTCTGCGCCGACGCGGGGTCGATAGTCGCGAGCACCTGACCAGTGGTGACCGTGTCACCCGGCTTGACGTCGATGGCCGTGAGCACCCCGTTGGTCACGAAGCTCACCGGGGTGGCGAGCGACGACTGGGAGTTGCCGCTCGCGGTGACCGAGGCCGTGACGGTGCCCCGGGTGACGGCCACTGTTCGCTCGGGGTTCGGGTTTGGCCGCGGCGCGAACGCCGTCATGAGCGCGAAGACCAGGATGACGATCACGAGCAAGGCCAGGCCGATGTTGAGCAGCAGCGTCCGCCGCCGCAGCGAGCGCAGCCACGCCATGAAGCCCGACCGGCGCGAGGGGCTGGACGGGGTTGGTGGCTCGGGCGCGACTGGGGGAGCAGGCAGCGACATTCGACGTCCTCTCACACGGCCCACCGCGATCGGCCGTGCAGCCCGAATATAGGGGACGCCACGATAGTGGCACTGAGAAGGCACTGAGCTGGGCACCGGGTGGCCCCAGCCGAGGTTTCCGCAGCTCACAGCCGTAGGCGACGGCCAGCGCGTGCCACCCCTGCCCCGGTCCCCGACGCACGGTGCGCGCTCGGCGATTCACAGTTGATTCACAGTAATCGGATCGATATCCAAACGCGATGGATTCGATTTGTCATGAATGGAACCGGCAAATCGGCGCCGAGTGCGACGAATTCCGTCGATTGTGTGACATTCCGGCGTGGCGGCCGCCTACTACGGCAGCCGCACTTGTAGTTGATCATGTTGGCTGATCCCGCCGGAGGCGGGTGCGGTGGTGATACCAGCGGGCGCGTGCTTGGTGGCGTTGTCTCCAGACGACCCAGTGCAGGTGATGTGCGATGTCGTGGCCGGTGTGGGTGAGCAGGTTGAACAGTCGTTTGACCTCGGCGACAGTGAGCGTGATCAGCCCGATGTCTCGGGGTGATTGCTGGTCGGGGTGGTCGGGGAGGACGGGTTGTGGTCCTCGGGATTTCTCGGCGGCGGCGGTGATGGCGCAGACGGCGAGGGCGGCCATGGTGAGCACGATGTGGCGCAGCACGGCGGTGTAGAGGCGGACCTGGGAGTGGTCGAGCCCGAAGTGATCCTTGCCGAACTCGAACGTTTCCTCGACCGGCCAGCGCAGGCAGGCGACCCGCACCAGGGTGGTGAGGGTGACCGGGCGCCCGGGCGGGACGTAGCAGTAGTGGTAGGCCAGCTCGCCGCTGCCCAGGTGTTTGCGGATGAGCACGTGGTGGGTCTTGTCGGCGGTGCCCAGCCAGGCCCAGGCGTAGGCGCGTGCTCCTTTCGACCCGGGCACCGACCGAGTCTCCCACCGATTTCGGTGGTTGCGGCCGGTCAGGTGCTTGCCCACCAGGACGTCGAGGCGTTCGCGGGTGCCCGTGGTCATCTCGACCCGGAAGTCGCAGCCGGCGCGCAGCACGTACCCGGCGCCCTGTTCTTCGAGGTAGTCGCGCAGCTGCGGGGAGCGGCCGTAGACCTCGTCGCCGGCGAACCAGGGTGGCATCGTCTGGTCGGCGACCATGTCAGCGACGATCTGTGTGGCCAGCTGGGGTTTCGTCGCGAACTCGACAGCTTCAGGGATACCGAGCGCCACACGGCGGTCCGGGTCCTCGAGCTGCTCGGCGGGCACCCAGATGCGCGCGCCGGCCAAGGAGTGCCCGCCAGGCGTGGCATACGTGCAGTACACGGTGTTGACCCCGTTCGCGACCCGCCCGGCGCAGCCCATGTACTGCCGTTTCGCCCCCGCCGTGGCGCTGCCCTGCTTCTGATGGCCGGACTCGTCCAGCGCGCCGACCATCAGCTCCGCGCCGGGGGCCAGGTGCTCGACGACGAACCCGCGGACCACACCGGCGGCCCGTTCGTTATCCCACACGGCGTGATTGAGCAGCCGCTGGGTGCGGTCCGGGGTGGCGTCCCCGGCGTGCTCGGCGACGGTCCAGCCGTTCTTGCGTGGCAGGTCACTCATCAACGCCGCCATATACTTCCGGGCCTGGACATAAGGCTCTGGCCGGGCGAAACACGATTCCAGCCGGGCGTGCAGCTCGGTCAAGATCGCCGCGGCCCGCTCACCGGCTACCATGGCCGCCGCGGCCGCCTCCGGTAATTCTCGCGTCACAACTTGATGATCTTGAGGCGGTCGCCCTCATGCGGGACGACACACCGCGACCGCCCCCAACGTGGGCAGCGCCACAGACCCGAGCAACACCCGCCACCTGCCCGCCACCTCAACAAGTGCGGCTGCCGTACTACCGCTTCAGCGGCTCCCACCAGTCGCGCCGTTCGCGGTACCACGCCACCGTGGCGGCGAGCCCTTCGGCGAAGGGAACGCGGGGGATGTAGCCCAACTCGTCGGCGATCTTGGTCCAGTCCACGCAGTAGCGGCGGTCGTGGCCGAGCCGGTCGGGCACGGGCTCGATCATCTCCGGCCCGGCGCCCACCGCGTCCAGCAACCGCTCGGTGAGCTCGCGGTTGGTCAGCTCGGTGCCGCCGCCGATGTTGTAGATCTCCCCCTCGCGTCCCTTCTCGGCCACCAGTTGGATGCCCCGGCAGTGGTCGTCGACGTGCAGCCAGTCGCGCACGTTGAGGCCGTCGCCGTAGAGCGGCACCTTGCGGCCGTCGAGCAGGTTCGTGACGAAGAGCGGGATGACCTTCTCCGGGAACTGGTGCGGCCCGTAGTTGTTGGAGCACCGGGTGATGCAGACCGGCAGGCCGTGTGTGCGCTGATACGCGCGGGCGAGCAGGTCCGAGCCCGCCTTCGACGCTGAGTACGGCGAGTTGGGCAGCAACGGGTGGGTTTCGGGCCACGCGCCTTCGTCGATCGAGCCGTACACCTCGTCCGTCGAGACGTGCACGAACCGGTCGACGCCCGCCGCCAGCGCCCCCGCGAGGAGCACCTGGGTGCCGACGACGTTGGTCGAGACGAAGTCCGCCGCACCGACGATCGACCGGTCGACGTGCGACTCGGCCGCGAAGTGCATCACCACGTCGGCGCCCTGCAGCACCCCGGCGACGGTGTCGGCGTCGCGGATGTCGCCGTGGACGAACTCGACGTCGCAGCCCGCCAGGTTGGTGTGGGTGCCCGCGTAAGTGAGCAGGTCGAGCACGACCACGTGCGCGCCCGCGAACGCCGGGTAGGCGCCGCCGCAGAGCGACCGGACGTAGTGCGACCCGATGAACCCGGCCCCACCGGTGACGACGATGCGCATTTCTCTTCTACCCCCGAAAAGACCTTATCCACGAAACGAACTGGCGACGTCCATGACGTACTCCCCGTACCCCGACTTCGCCTGCCCCTCGCCGAGCGCGTAGCAGGCCTCGGCGTCGATGAAGCCCATCCGCATGGCGATTTCCTCGATGCACGCGATGCGGATGCCCTGCCGATTCTCCAGCACGCGCACGTACTCCCCCGCCTCCAGCAGCGACTCGTGCGTGCCGGTGTCCAGCCACGCGAACCCGCGGCCGAGGTCGCGGACCCGCGCCGCCCCGCGCTCCAGGTACGCCCGGTTGACGTCGGTGATCTCCAGCTCGCCTCGCGCGGACGGCCGCAGCCCCGCGGCGATCGCGACCACGTCGTTGTCGTAGAAGTAGAGCCCGGTCACGGCCCGGTTGGACCGCGGCTTCTCCGGCTTCTCCTCGATCGAGAGCAGCCAGCCGTCCGCGTCGACCTCGGCCACCCCGTAGCGCTGCGGATCACGCACCGCGTAGCCGAACAGCACGCACCCGGCGGCGCCAGACGCGATGTCGGTGATCGCGCCCGCGAGGATCCGGGAGAAGCCCGGCCCGTGGAAGATGTTGTCGCCAAGCACCAGCGCGGCCGGGTGCTCGCCGACGTGGTCGGCGCCGATGACGAATGCCTCGGCCAGGCCGCGCGGCTCGGGCTGAACGGCGTAGGTGATCGCGACGCCCAGCTCGTCGCCGGTGCCGAGCAGGCGCTGGAACTGCGGGAGATCGTGCGGTGTGGAGATCAAGAGGATCTCCCTGATCCCGGCCAGCATCAGCACCGACAGCGGGTAGTAGATCATTGGCTTGTCGTAGACGGGCAGCAGTTGCTTCGACACTGCCCGTGTGATCGGGTGCAGCCGGGTGCCGGAGCCCCCGGCCAGGATGATGCCTCTCATTACCTTCGCGTCCTACCCGCGGCACCGAACCGTTAGCTCGCCACCTCAGTGCGGGGCCTTGATCGAGTCGCCGGGGAACTGTTTGAGGTAGCCGTCGACTGTGCCGTCGCGTACGGCGTTCCACAGTTGGTCGGAACGCGCCCCGTCAAGGTAGACGACGGTCTGTCCGCCCTCGCGACCGATCCCGCGGACCGGGGACACCGCGAACTGGGTCGTCGAGCTGCGCAGGCCACGCATCTGCAACGCGAGCCCGTCCATGCCTGCGCTGGTCAGCGTCTCGTCGACGCTCACGGCCTTGCTCAGTGCGTCGAGCAGACGGAACAGCTTGAGCGGGTCACCGAGCAGCCCGTCGGCTGCGGTCCTGTCGAGGAGCGCACGAATGGCGGTCTGCTGCCGGGCTAGCCGGTCGCGGTACTCGGCCGGACTCGCGGTGCCCTGGCTGACGTAGGCGAGCGCCTCCGAGCCGCCGAGGTGGGTTCCCTGGATGTCGATGCCGCCCACGGCGTCGACCATCTGCCGGAATCCGGCGAAGTCGATGACGGCGAAGTGGTCGATGCGGACGTGGGTGAGCTGCTCGACGGTCCGCACGAGCAGCGTCGGGCCTCCTACGCCGTACGCGGCGCTGATCTTGCCTTGGCCGTTGTCGGGGATGGTCACCCAGGCGTCGCGCGGGATCGACACCACCGAGGCGCGGGTGGCGGACGGATCCAGGTCGACGTCGACGCGGGCCAACGTGAGCACGGCGTCGCCACGCTGCACTGCGGCCTGGCGGGAGTCGGTGCCCATGACGAGGAAGCTGACGCGGTCGGCGACCGGTGTCGGGCGTTCGGCGTTGTCGAGGCCGCTGAACACGTTCGGCACGCGCGGGATGTTGCCGGTCAGTTGCTGGACGGTGAGGAAGACCGCCGACGCAGGCGAGGAGGATGACCAGGACCGAACCCAACGCGAACGCGAGCAGGGCCCGTGGGACCCGGCGTTGGTCGGTCGGGTTGGGCGCAGGCGCTTCAGGTATCTCGATCGGCGGCGGCGTGCGGTCGGCTGAACTGTCGAAGAGCGCGTTGTAGTCGCTTTCGCGCACAGCAGCAGGCCGCGTGGTCGGTCCACGCTGTCGACCATCCATGGGTCAGATCCCCGTCCCGCAGGGCTCCCACCATGACGATGTTGATGCCGCTCACCGGAGCGTCTTTCGGTGGGCGTAACTAGAACGGGGGAGCCGGCGCATTTTAATGTCGACGACCCGTGACCACGCAACGCGGGGGCCCGACCTTCTGTCGAGCAAACGGGTGAAGAGCGCCGGTTCAGGCCGCGGCCGCGAGCCACGGCTCCCATGCGGGCAGCGGCTCGACGGCGAGCACCAGCACCCCGCCTGCGCTGCGGCTGGGCGGCCGCGGCGGCCGTTCGAGGGTCCAGCCGAGCTCACCAAGGAGCCGATCGGCCTTCCTGGAGTTGCAGATGCGGCAGGCCGCGACACAGTTCTCCCACGTGTGTCCACCGCCGCGGCTGCGGGGCACGACGTGGTCGATGGTGTCGGCCCGGCGGCCGCAGTAGGCGCAGCGGCGACCGTCGCGGCGCAGGACGCCCGCGCGCGTCATCGGGACGGCGGCCCGGTACGGCACGCGCACGTAGCGGGAGAGGCGCATCACGGACGGCGCAGGCAGGGTGAGGTTCTCGGAGTGGAACGCCTCGTCGAGGACGGCCTCCACGCATTCGGCCTTGCCGGTCAGCATGAGGACGACGGCGCGCCTGGCCGTGACGACGGCGAGCGGCTCGAAGGTCGCGTTGAGCAGAAGGACCCGGGATCCCATTGGGAGCACGCCCGGGCTCGGCGTACCCCCCGGTACCTCCCCTGGTTCGGGGTCGGCGCCGTCGGGGTCGGGTTGGCCGGATCTCGCTCGCTTCACGCGACCACCTCCCTGGGCAGATCAGACCATAGCCCGCGTGGGTTACGCGAGTGTGATAGGGGAAGCGGCGGAGCACGCGTCGAGCGCGGCGCGCACATCGGCGACGAGGTCGTCCGCGTCCTCGCAGCCGATGGAGAGGCGCAGGAAGCCGGGCGGCACCGCGTCACCCCAGCGCTGCCTGCGGTCGGCGCTGGTGCGCACGCCGCCGAAGCTGGTGGCCGACGCCACGAGCCGCGCCGCCGCGAGGAACCGGCTCACCGCCGCCTCGGACCCGAGGGTCATGCCCACGACGCCGTTCCACCTGCGCATCTGGCTGCGCGCGATCGCGTGCGCCGGGTCGGCGGGATGGCCGGGCCAGCGCACCGCCGCGACGGCAGGGTGCGCGCGCAGCACCTCGACGAGTGCGGCGGCGTTGGCGGCCTGCCGGGCGAGGCGCAGGTCGAGCGTGGCGAGCCCGCGGTGGGCGAGCCAGGCCTCCATCGGGCCCGGCCCGGCGCCGCCGCGGGTGCGCAGCTCGCGCAGCCGGTCGGCCAGCGCGGCGTCGCGGGTGCTGACGTGGCCGAGGACGACGTCGTCGTGCCCCGCCAGCGCTTTGGTGTCGCTCGCCAGGGTGAGGTCGGCGCCGAGCTCGAGCGGGCACTGGCCGAGCGAGGTGGCGGTGGTGTTGTCGACGGCCACGAGCGCGCCCGCGGCGTGCGCGGCGGCGGTGAGCGCGGCGATGTCGCAGACGTCGAGGCCCGGGTTGGACGGCGTCTCCAGGAGCACGAGGCCCGCGCCGTCGAACACGTCGTCGGGCCACGGGCCCGCGGTGGGCACCTCGCGCACGGAGCGGCCCTCGTCGCGGGCCAGAGCGCGGACCACGTAGTAGCCGTCGGACGGCAGGACGACGGGGCCGGGGCGCAGGCGCAGCACGGCCGCCGCGGCGGCCATGCCGGAGGCGAACACCACGCAGTCGCCGCCGTCGAGGCCGCCGATGGCCGCTTCCAGCGCGCGCCAGGTGGGGTTGGCGGCGCGGCCGTAGAAGTCGGGAGGGAGCGGGTCGTCGGGGAGCCCGAGGTGGAAGGTCGAGGACAGCACCGGGCCGGGGTACATCGGCGCCCCGAGCGCGTCGGGTCCAGCGCCGCCCTGCACACAGCGCGTCCCGTCCCCGGCGCCCGTCGTGAGCGGAAACGAGTGCTCTGACGCTCGTTTCCGCTCACAGTCAGCGGCGCTCATGCCGGGGGGCGCGGGAGATGAGCTCCTTGCCCATCTCGGCGGGCGAGAGGCCTTCGTGGCAGACGCGGCGCACGGCGTCGGCGATCGGCAGCTCGACGCCCTGGCGCTCCCCGAGCTCGCACAACGACTGGCACGACTTCACGCCCTCGGCCACCTGGCCGTGGTTGGCCGCCTCGGCCTGCGCGAGGCTTTCCCCGCGGCCCAGCCGCTCGCCGAAGGTGCGGTTGCGCGAAAGCGGCGACGAGCAGGTGGCAACGAGGTCGCCGAGCCCGGCGAGGCCCGCGAACGTCAACGGGTCAGCGCCGAGCGCCGTGCCGAGCCGGGCGGTTTCGTCGAGCCCACGGGTGATCAGCGACGCCTTCGTGTTGTCGCCGAACCCCATGCCCGCCGCCATGCCGCACGCCAGCGCGATCACGTTCTTGGCCGCTCCGCCGATCTCGCAGCCCACGACGTCGGTGTGGGTGTAGGAGCGGAAGTACCCGGTGGTGGTGGCGAGCTGGACGGCGACCGCGCGGTCGTGGTCGACGCAGGCGATGACCGTGGCCGTCGGCTCCTCGGCGGCGATCTCGCGGGCGAGGTTGGGACCGGTCACGACGGCGATCTGGTCCGCGGGCACCTCCGCCACCTCGGCGATGACCTCGCTCATCCGCTTGAGCGTGCCCAGCTCGACCCCCTTGGCCAGGCTGACCAGCGTTTTCCCCCGTGGGAGCAGCGCACGCCAGTTCTCGAGGTTGGCGCGCAGCGTCTGGGACGGCACGGCGAACACGACGGCGTCGACGTCGGCGAGCGCGGTGGCGGCGTCCGTGGTGGCCGTGATCAACGCGGGCAGCGGCACCCCGGGCAGGTAGTCGGGGTTGGCGTGCGTGTCGTTGACGGCGGTGGCGATGTCACCCCGTCGCGCCCAGAGCACGACGTCGCGCCCCGCGTCCGCCATGACCTTGGCGAACACCGTGCCCCACGATCCGGCTCCGAGGACGGCAACGCGGCGCAGCTCTGTGCTCGGCCTCATACACCCCTCCGGTAGAACTCGCTCGGCGCGGGCTCGGCACGGACGTCGGCCAGCAGCGCGCGGACCTCCCCCATGATCAGGTCGGTGACCTCACGCAGCAGGACCGCGTCGATCTCGCGCCCGCGGTAGGCGGTGAGGTCGACCGGCGGTCCGCAGCGGATGACGATGGGCTTGCGCGGCAGCGGGCGGAAGCGCTTCTGGTAGCCGTCGAAGACCGCGCGGGTGCCCCAGTGCACCACCGGCAGCACCGGGACGTCCGAGGTCAGCGCCAGCCGGGCTACGCCGGTGCGGGACTGCATCGGCCATTGCTCGGGATCACGGCTGATCGTGCCCTCCGGGTAGATGACGACCACCTTGCCCTCCGCCAGCGCGCGGGTGCCTTCGCGGAGGCTGCGCTGGGCGTCGGCGGAGTCGCGGTACACCGGGATCTGCTCGCTGCCGCGCAACGCCTGGCCGAGCACGGGCACGCTCCAGAGGCTGTGCTTGGCCAGGAACCGCGGCACGCGTCCGGCACGATGCACGATCAGCCCGGTGAACACGGGATCCAGGTGCGACAGGTGGTTGGCGACGACCAGCGCACCGCCGCTCGCCGGGATGTGCTCGGTGCCCTCGAACCGTGACCGGCCAAGCAGCCAGCCCATCGGGTAGAAGAAGACCGCGCAGAACGCGATCCAGAACCCACCCTTCTCGCGCCGCACGCCCGCCTCCCTCTCCCGATCACGCGCGAGTCTCCCCGGCCGGGCGCCACGGGTCTAGGTCGCCTCCCATGGATCAGCAACCGCGGTCTTCGCGCCCAGATGGCCCCCGGCTGCGTTGTCGGGCGTCTCAAGTACATACGCCGCCCTCCGCCTTGCCGGGAACCACGAAGCCCATCGGCCGTGATCCACGGGAGGCGACCTCGCACCGGGCCCGGTGGCAGCATGATCTCGTGGAGCGGGTGGACCTCGTCGTCCCGGTGAAGCGGCTGGCGGCGGCCAAGTCCCGGCTGCGGGACCCGGCGGGCGACCCGGCCGGGCACATGCGGCTCGCGCTCGCCCTCACGCTCGACACGGTGGCCGCGGCCCGCGCGGCCCTGCGGGTGCGCACCGTGCTGGTGGTCAGCGCGGATCGCACGGTCGCGGCGACGCTCACGGCGTCGGGCATCGAGGTGGTCGACGACCCGCTGGTGGGGCTGAACGCCGCCTACGACCGCGGCGCGCTCCTCCTGCGCCAGCGCGACCCGCACACCGCGGTGGGCGCGCTCCAGGCCGACCTGCCCGCGCTGCGAGCCGACGAGCTGGACGCGGCCGTGACGGCGGCGCTGGCCATCGGGGCCAGGGCGTTCACGGCCGACGCCGAGGGCACCGGCACCACGTTCTTGCTGGCCGCGGCGGGTGTGGAGCTCGACCCCCGCTTCGGAGGTGGCTCGGCGGCCCGCCACCGCGCCTCAGGAGCGGTGGCGCTGGACGGACGCTGGCCGAGCCTTCGCCGCGACGTCGACACCGCAGCCGACCTGGCCGAGGCCCTTCGTCTCGGCGTGGGCTCACACACCCATGCGGCCCTTGCGCACGTGTGATTTCACCCGGTTGTCGCCTGCCGCAGGTGAGCACAGCAGCATCGCCGTGGGACAGAATCACCGCCGTGGGTGATGACGTGAGCCGCTCGCCGGGGACCGAGCCCGGACCGCAGGAGTCGAAGCGTCAGGGCGCCCGATCCGGGAATGGGCGCGTCCCGCGCGCGTCGAACCGCCGCGTGCGCGCCGCCGCCCGCGACGCCGCGGCCACCACGCAGACCACCGTCGAGCGCAGCACACCCTCCGCCCCGGCCCCGGCCGACCGACCCGCCTCCGAGACGCCCGATCAGCTCGACGGCGACCGCCTCGCGCTCGCCGACCCGACGGTGCTGGAAGCCGTCGCCGCCGTCCCGGTCAACCCCCCCGCGCGCACCCCCGCGCCCACCTCCGAGCTGCCCGACGACCGCTACCTCAACCGCGAGCTGTCCTGGCTCGACTTCAACGCCCGCGTGCTGGCGCTGGCCGAGGACCCCAGCCAGCCGCTGCTGGAGCGGGCCAAGTTCCTCGCGATCTTCGCGTCCAACCTCGACGAGTTCTACATGGTCCGGGTGGCCGGGCTCAAGCGCCGCGACGAGACCGGCCTCGCCGTCCGCAGCGCCGACGGGCTTTCCCCTCGTGAGCAGCTGGCCCGCATCGCGACGCGCACCCAGGCCATCGCGGACGCGGCGGCACGGGTCTTCCTCGACCAGGTCCGCCCCGAGCTCGAGGAGCGGGGCATCCGGATCCTGCGCTGGAGCGACCTTTCCGACGACCAGCGCACGCGGCTGTCGGAGTACTTCCTCGCCCAGGTTTTCCCGGTGCTGACCCCGCTCGCCGTCGATCCCGCGCACCCGTTCCCCTACATCTCGGGGCTCTCGCTCAACCTCGCGGTCACGGTGCGCGATCCCGAGGCGCGCACCGAGCGGTTCGCCAGGGTCAAGGTGCCCAACAACGTGCCACGCCTTGTGCACGTGCTCACCGAGGAGCCAGGGGTCGTCTTCCTGCCCGTCGAGGACCTCATCGCGGCGCATCTCGGCGAGCTGTTCGCGGGCATGGAGGTCGCCGAGGTGCACGCGTTCCGCGTCACCCGCAACGCCGACGTCGAGGTCGAGGAGGACCGCGACGAGGACCTCCTGCAGTCGTTGGAGCGCGAGCTGGCGCGGCGCCGCTTCGGGCCACCGGTGCGGCTCGAGGTCACCGACACGATGAGCGATCACGTGCTGGAGCTGCTGCTGCGCGAGCTCGACGTCGACCCCGCCGACGTCGTCACGGTGCCGGGGCTGCTGGATCTCACCGCGCTGTGGACGATCCACGCCGTCGACCGGCCCGACCTCAAGGACGAGCCGTTCGTGCCCGCCACCCACCCCGCCTTCGCCGAGCGGGAGACGCCACGCAGCATCTTCGCCACCCTCCGCGAGGGCGACGTGCTCGTGCACCACCCCTACGACTCGTTCTCCACGAGCGTGCAGCGGTTCATCGAGCAGTCCGCCGCCGACCCCGACGTGCTCGCGATCAAGCAGACGCTCTACCGCACCTCTGGCGACTCCCCCATCGTCGACGCGCTGGTCGACGCGGCCGCGGCGGGCAAGCAGGTCGTTGCGTTGGTGGAGATCAAGGCCCGGTTCGACGAGCAGGCCAACATCCGCTGGGCGCGTGAGCTGGAGAAGGCGGGCGTGCACGTCGTCTACGGGCTGGTCGGGCTCAAGACACACTGCAAGACCGCGCTCGTCGTGCGCCAGGAGGGCGGCCAGATCCGCCGCTACTGCCACATCGGCACCGGCAACTACCACCCGAAGACCGCGCGGCTCTACGAGGACATCGGGGTGCTGACCGCCGACCCGATGATCGGCGCGGACCTCACCGACCTCTTCAACTCCCTCACCGGCTACTCGCGCCAAACGTCCTACCGGTCGCTGCTGGTGGCGCCCTACGGCGTGCGGCGTGGGATCGTGCGGCGCATCGAGGACGAGATCGAGGCCCACCGCGAGGGCAAGGACGAGGCCCGCATCCGGTTCAAGCTCAACTCGTTGGTCGACGAGCAGGTGATCGACGCGCTCTACCGGGCATCGCAGGCAGGCGTGCCGGTGGACATCGTGGTGCGCGGGATCTGCGCGATCCGGCCCGGCCGCGGCGGGCTGTCGGAGAACATCCACGTGCGGTCGATCCTCGGCCGCTTCCTGGAACACAGCCGGATCTTCCACTTCGGCGCGGCGGACGACTACTGGATCGGCAGCGCCGACATGATGCACCGCAACCTCGACCGGCGCGTCGAGGTCTTGCTGCGGGTGGCCGACGAGCCCCTCGCCGCGCGGCTGGGCGAGGTGCTCGACTCCTGCCTCGACCCGGCCACCCGCTGCTGGACGCTCGGGCCGGACGGCAAGTGGTCGCCGTCGCCGTCGCCGGACTCCGGGGTGTCGCCGGTGCGTGACCACCAGGCCGAGATGATGCTGCGACGCGCGGTCCCCGCCGCCGAGGCGGAGTGACGACCCCGGCGGGCCGCGGCGCCATCAACGGCTCGTGGCAGAGCGAACGGATCGACGTGCGCGCCGCGGGGGCGGTGGTGTGGCGCGAGGACGGCGATATCGCGGTCGTGCACCGCCCGCGCTACGACGACTGGTCGTTCCCCAAGGGCAAGCTGGAGCACGGCGAGACCATGCCGTTCGCGGCCGTGCGTGAGGTCGCCGAGGAGACCGGGCTCGCTGTGCACCTCGGCCCGGCGCTCGGCGACGTGCGCTACTCGGTTCCGGACGGCCACAAGCTCGTGCGGTACTGGTCGGGACGCGTGTTCAAGGACAACGGGTTCACCCCGGACGCGGAGGTCGACGAGCTGCGCTGGATCTCGCCGGCGCAGGCCGCCGAGATGCTTTCCTACCTGCACGACCTGGACGTGCTGCAGCGCTTCGAGGCACTGGGGCGCCCCACGTCGACCATCCTGCTCGTGCGGCACGCGAAGGCGGGCAGCCGCAGCCAGTGGAACGGCGACGACGAGGAGCGGCCGTTGTCGTCGTCGGGGCGGGAGCAGGCGGCGCACCTGGGCACGCTGCTGCCGTTGTTCGGGCCGGATCGCCTCGTGAGTGCGCCGCCGCTGCGCTGCCGCGCCACGATCGCGCCGCTCGCCGAACAGCTCGGCCTGGCCGTGGGCGACGAGCCGCTCCTCGGCGAGGAGGACTACTGGGACCGGCCGCGCGCGGGCCTCGCGCGCCTGCGCGAGCTCGCCACGGTGCCCGGCGTGACGGCGGTGGCGAGCCAGGGTGGGGTGATCCCCGACGTCGTGCGCGCGCTGGTGGAGAGCTCGCCGCAACGGCTGCCCGTCGACCCGTCCGCCGTGCCCTCCCGCAAGGCGAGCACGTGGGTGCTCGGGTTCACGGGCTCGGTGCTGCGCTCGGCCGACTACTACTCGCACCCGACGGGCTGAGCCGCGAGAGTCATCGATCCGCGCTCCGCACCGCGGATCGATGACTCTCGGCTACTTCTTCGCCTTCTTCTTGGAGTCCTTCTTCGTCTTCTTCGCCTTGCTCGCCTTTGCGGGCTTGGGCGGGGCCTCCACCACGGCCGGGGCCGCGACGGGAGGGCTGCCGCCGACGGCCGTCTTGAACGCCGTGCCTGCCCGGAACGCTGGCACGGTGGCGGCGGGCACCGCGACGGTCTGGCCGGTGCGCGGGTTGCGCCCCACCCGCGCGGCGCGGGCCCTCGCCTCGAAGACGCCGAAGCCGGTGAGCGACACCGACTCCCCCGACTGGACGGTCTCGACGATGGTCGACAGCAGCCCGTCGACCGCGGACGCCGCGGTGCGCCGGTCGCCGAGGCGCGCCGCCAGCGCGTCGATGAGCTGGGACTTGTTCATGGTCTGGAGACCGTAGGGCCGGATCCCGTTGCCATGCAACAAGATCCGGCGTGTCTAGGAGGTAGTGACGGGGAGGCGGGCCGGGCGGCGCGCCTCGAACGCCGCGATGGCGTCGGCGTGGCGGAGGCTGAGGCCGATGTCGTCGAGGCCTTCCAACAGCCGCCAGCGCGTGTAGTCGTCGATGTCGAACGGCACAGTGAGGTCGGCGGCCTGCACCGTTCGCTCGGCCAGGTCGACGGTCACCTCGGTGCCGGGCGCGTTCTCCAGCAGCTTCCACAGCAGCTCGACGTCGGGCTGCGCCACCTCGGCGGCCAGGAGCCCCGCCTTGGCGGAGTTGCCGCGGAAGATGTCGGCGAAGCGGGACGAGATCACCACGCGGAACCCGTAGTCGGTCAGGGCCCATACGGCGTGCTCGCGCGAGCTGCCGGTGCCGAAGTCGGGGCCCGCCACGAGCACCGAGCCGCGGTTGAACGGCTCGGTGTTGAGCACGAACGACGGATCGTTCCGCCACGCGGAGAACAGGCCGTCCTCGAACCCGGTGCGGGTCACCCGCTTGAGCCACACGGCCGGGATGATCTGGTCGGTGTCTACGTTGGACCGACGCAGCGGCACGCCGATCCCGGTGTGGGTGCTGAACTTCTCCATCAGACCAGATCCTCCGGGCTGGAAAGGGTGCCGCGGACGGCGGTGGCCGCGGCCACCAGCGGCGAGACGAGATGGGTGCGCCCGCCTTTGCCCTGGCGGCCTTCGAAGTTGCGGTTCGAGGTGGACGCCGAGCGCTCACCGGGGGCCAGCTGGTCGGGGTTCATGCCAAGGCACATCGAACAGCCCGCCGAGCGCCATTCCGCTCCCGCCGCGGTGAAGATCTTGTCGAGCCCCTCCTGCTCGGCCTGGAACCGCACGCGCATCGAGCCCGGCACGACGAGCATGCGCACGCCGTCGGCCACGCGACGGCCTTCGATGATCTCGGCGACGGAGCGCAGGTCCTCGATGCGCCCGTTGGTGCAGGAGCCGACGAACACCGTGTCTACGTGGATGTCGCGCAGCGGGGTACCCGCCGTCAGCCCCATGTAGGTCAACGCCTTCTCGGCCGCGGTGCGCTCGTTCTCGTCGACGATCCGCTCCGGGTCGGGCACCCGCTCCGAGAGCGGTAGGCCCTGCCCCGGGTTGGTGCCCCAGGTGACGAACGGGGTGAGCGTGTCGGCGTCGATGTGCACCTCGGCGTCGAACACCGCGTCGGTGTCGGTGGCGAGCTCGCGCCATTCGGCGACGGCGGCGTCGAAGTCGGTCGGCGCATGGTCGCGGCCGCGAAGGTAGTCGAACGTCGTGTCGTCCGGCGCGATCATTCCCGCCCGCGCGCCCGCCTCGATCGACATGTTGCAGATCGTCATCCGCGCCTCCATCGAGAGGTTCTCGATGACGTTGCCGCGGTACTCCAGCACGTAGCCCTGGCCGCCGCCGGTGCCGATCTCGGCGATGATCGCCAGCACGACGTCCTTGCTCGTGACGCCGGGCCGCAGGCGACCGTCCTCGGACGTGACGGTGATCGCCATCGTCTTGAACGGTTTGAGCGGCAGGGTCTGCGTGGCCAGCACGTGCTCGACCTCGGATGTGCCGATGCCGAACGCCATCGCGCCGAACGCGCCGTGGGTGGAGGTGTGGGAATCCCCGCAGACGACCGTCATGCCCGGCTGGGTGAGCCCTAGCTGCGGCCCGACGACGTGCACGATGCCCTGCTCGGCGTGGTTCATCGGGTAGAGGGTGACGCCGAAATCCGCGCAGTTGCGCCGCAGTGTCTCGACCTGGGTGCGTGAGACCTCGTCGGCGATCGGCGCGAGCACGTCGAGCGTCGGGACGTTGTGGTCCTCGGTGGCGAGCGTCAGCTCGGGCCTGCGCACCGGCCGTCCCGCCATCCGCAGACCGTCGAACGCCTGCGGGCTCGTGACCTCGTGGATGAGGTGGAGGTCGACGTAGAGCAGGTCGGGCTCTCCGTTCTCCCCCTTGTGCACCAGGTGTGCCTCCCACACCTTCTCGGCCATCGTGCGACCCACAGCTGCTCCTCTGGACGTCTCAAATGGTAGGAAGTTAGTATCGGCTTGTGAGACAGCATAGCGGGATCGGCGTGCTCGACAAAGCCGTGGGCGTTCTGCGGGTCGCAGCGGCCGAGCCGTGCGGGCTGGCCGAGCTGTGTGAGCGCACCGGGCTGCCGCGCGCCACCGCGCACCGGCTCGCGGTCGGGCTGGAGGTGCACGGGCTGCTGCACCGCGGCTCCGACGGCAAGTGGCGACCGGGCCCGACGCTGGCCGAGCTCGCCGCGGGCGGGGTCGACCCGCTGCTGGAGGCGGCCGCCGCCGTGCTGCCCCGGCTGCGCGACATCACCGGCGAGAGCGTGCAGCTCTACCGGCGCGACGGCACCCAGCGCGTGTGCGTGGCGGCGGCCGAGCCCGCCAGCGGCCTGCGCGACACGGTGCCGGTGGGCTCCCGGCTGCCGATGACCGCGGGTTCAGGGGCCAAGGTGCTCGCCGCGTGGGCCGAGCCCACCGTGCAGCGCGCCCTGCTGGCCGACGCCCGGTTCAACGAGCGCGCGCTGGTCGACGTCCGCCGTCGCGGATGGGCGCAGAGCGTGGCCGAACGGGAGTCCGGGGTGGCCAGCGTCTCGGCGCCGGTGCGCGACGTGGGCGGGCAGGTGGTGGCGGCGGTGTCGGTTTCCGGGCCGATCGAGCGGATCGGGCGCCGTCCCGGGGTGCGCTGGGCGGCCGACCTGCTCGCCGCGGCCGAGGCGCTGCACCACCGTCTCTGAGCCGACTTCGCACCCCTGGCGCCACTTCGCACCCCGCCGGCCGGGTGCGAAGTCGACCGAAAGGGTGCGAAGTGGCTGAGGGAGGCGGCGCGCTACCGTGAATCCTCGCCGCTGTCCCGCTCCCTCGACGGACGGGCGGCAGAGAGGACAAGCGTGACCTCGGGCTACCTGTTGGGCATCGATGTGGGCACCACCCGCACCGCCGCCGCGACGAGCCGCGTCGGGGCCTGGCCCGCCGACACCGAGATCGTCAACCTGGGCGATCGGTCGAGCGCGGTGCCCTCCGTGCTGTTCGTCGGCGACGACGGGAGCGTCGTCGTTGGCGAGGCCGCCGAGCGCCGCGCCACCACCGATCCCGACCACGTCGTGCGGGAGTTCAAGCGACGGATCGGCGACCCGACGCCGGTGCTGGTCAGCGGGCGGCCGTGGGCGCCGGAAGAGCTCGCCGCCCGGCTGGTGCAGTGGGTGGTGGACCGGGTCGCGCAGCGGGAGGGCGGCCCGGCCGCGCGCATGGCCGTCACGCATCCGGCGTCCTGGGGCGC
Source organism: uncultured Actinomycetota bacterium (assembly GCA_963736375.1). Classification (GTDB taxonomy): domain Bacteria; phylum Actinomycetota; class Actinomycetes; order Mycobacteriales; family Pseudonocardiaceae; genus Pseudonocardia. Next base: position 56,884 of record CAVTOL010000028.1, on the reverse strand, counting down.
GCACAAGAAGGAGCTGCTCGGCGCGGCGCTGCAGCGGCACGGCCTGCCGGTCACCTTCCTCGCCGAGCCGCAGGCCGCGGCTTTGCACTACGCGGCGGCCGAGCGGGTGGAGCCGGGCTCGACGATCGCCGTATACGACTTCGGCGGCGGCACGTTCGACGCCGCCGTCGTCCACAAGGATCCGCACGGGTTCAGCCTGCTCGGCAGGCCGGAGGGCGTGGAGCGGCTCGGCGGGATCGACTTGGACGAGCTGGTGTTCGAGCACGTCGTCGAGGGGCTCCCGGAGGCGTTCGAAGGGTTGGACGAGAGCGACCCGGCCGTGCTGACGGCGGTGGCGGCCGTGCGCCGCGAGTGCACCGAGGCCAAGGAGGCGCTGTCCGCGGACACCGAGGTGTCCATCCCGGTGCTCACCCCCGTCGGAAAGGGGTCCGTGCGGCTGCACCGCAGCGAGTTCGAGGCGATGATCCGCCCGCCCGTCGAGGACACCGTGAGCGCGCTGCGCCGCGCGATCGCCTCGGCAGGGGTAAGCGCCGACCAACTCACGGCCGTGCTGCTGGTCGGCGGCTCGTCGCGCATCCCGCTCGTGGCCCAGATGGTGTCCGAGCAGCTCGGCCGCCCGGTGGCGGTGGACGCCGACCCGAAGAACGCGATCGCGAAGGGCGCCGCGCTGTCGCTGACGCCCGCTGGCATCTCGGCCACCGGCACCTACCCGCCCGCGCCGCGCGGCCACGGCAGCGGACCGATGCCGGTCGCGCTGCACGGTGCGACGGCGTCACCCGCGACCACCGGCGCCCAGCTCCCATGGGCGGGCTCGCCGCAGCAGACGGAGGCCTACGCCCCCTCGGCGCAGACCTCGGCGGACGACGCGTTCGCGCCCACCCAGCGGCTGAGCTCGTCTCGGCTGCCACCGCCCGCCCGGCCGCCGATGCCGGAGTACGAGCCTGACGAGGCCGAGTACGCCTACGCCGCGCCGCCGCCGCGACGGGGCAGCCCCGCCACGCTCGTTGGCGCAGGAGGGGCAGCGGCGGCCGTGGCCGTCCTCGCGGTGGTGTTCCTGTGGCCGCGGCCAGCGATGTCGACGACGAGTCTCGACACCTTCCCCACCATCGCTCCCACCACTGTCGCCACGACCACCGAGGCCGCCCCGACCACCACCCAGGCGGTCGTTCCGCGGCCGCCGGTGGAGCACACGACCCCCCGGGTGCTGCCGCCGGTGATCCGGACCACGGTGACACTGCCGCCGACGACCACGCCGCCGCCCACCACCACGACGAAGCCCCCGCCGACCACGACGACCCCGCCGAGCACCACGATTCCGCCGAGCACCACGGTGGCGAACGGGGCACCCCGCCGCAGCACAACGCACAGCTGCCGAACGCGGACCCGTTCCGGGCCGGGGCTGGCTGAGGGTTGGTCCGGATCTTGCGCGGGTACCCATCGGGGTATGCCGCATCATGATCTGATCGTCGTCGGCACCGGCTCGGGCAACCGGGTCGTTGACGGCTCGTTCGCCGACCTCGACGTCGCGTTCGTCGAGGAGGAGCGGCGCTTCGGCGGCACCTGCCTCAACGTCGGCTGCATCCCGACCAAGATGTTGGCCTACACGGGTGAAGTCGTCGACACGGTCGCCGATGCGGGCCGGCTCGGCGTGCGCGCGGAGCTCGATGGCGTGGAGTGGGCTGCGGTCGGCGAGCGGGTGTTCGGCAGGCTCGACCCGATCGCCCACAACGGACGGGCGGGCCGCATCGACACGCCGTGGATCACCGTCTACACCGGACACGCGCGCTTCACCGGGCCGCGAACGCTGCGGGTCGACGGGCCCGACGCCGCCACGTTGACCGCCGACCGGATCGTCGTCGCCACCGGCAGCAGGCCGCTCGTCCCGCCCCCGGTCGCCGACGCGGGCCTGCCGTACGAGACGTCGGACACGATCATGCGCAGGGACCGTGCGCCGCAACGGCTCGCGGTGCTCGGCGGCGGCTACATCGCCGCGGAGCTCGCCCACGTCTTCGCGGCGGCGGGCGCGGACATCGTCATGATCGAGATGGCGCGCACGCTGCTCGACGGGCAGGACGTGACGGTCACCGAGGAGTTCACCGCGCTCGCGGCCAAGCGCTACGACCTGCGCCTCGGCCGGGAGGCCACGCAGGTGTCCGGCGAGCCCGGGGCGCTGCGCATCACGCTCGACGACGACACGAGCGTGGCGGCCGACACCCTGCTCGTCGCCGTCGGCCGGGTGCCCAATGGCGACCGGATGAGCTTGGATACGGCGGGCGTCGACGTCGACGACGCGGGCCGGATCGTCGTCGACGCCCACCAGCGCACCACCGCCGAGGGTGTGTGGGCGCTCGGCGACGTGTGCACCTCGGTGCCGCTCAAGCACGTCGCCAACCGCGAGGCCGATGTCGTGCGGCACAACATCCGCCATCCCGACGATCTCGTCAGCGCCGGGCACGACCTCGTACCTGCGGCGATCTTCGCGCACCCCCAGATCGCGGCGATCGGCGCGACGGAGCAGGAGTTGCGTGCTCGGGACGTGGACCACCGGGTCGGGCTGGCCCGCTACGGCGAGACCGCCTACGGCTGGGCGATGGAGGACGGCACCGGATTCTGCAAGGTGCTGGTCGATCCGGCCGATTCCGCGATTCTGGGCGCGCACATCATGGGCAGGCAGGCGCCGACCCTCCTGCAGCCGCTCGTGCTCGCGGCCACGCTCGGCATCACCGCCCGCACCCTGGTCGAGCGGCCTTACTGGATCCACCCCGCGCTCACGGAGGTGGTCCAGCAAGCCCTCGCCGACGCACTGTGAGACCGACGCGCTGTGAGAAGCCGCGTTACGGCTGCGCGTTCGCGGTCAGGAGTTCCAACGCCACCAAGGGGCAGATGACCCTTCGATCGAACTGGTCGGTGGCGAGGTCCAGCTTGACGAGGTCGGTGTCGCCGCCGTCCGAGAAGCCGTACTGCACGAGCAGGGAGACCTCGAAGATCATGGTCGCGCCCGCGGGCACGGCGATCAGGTCACAGCTCAGCGGAAACGGCTCGAACTGGAACTCCCGCTCCTCGATGCCCACGTCGCCGAACAGGCCGCCGCCGTGCACGTCGATGGACGCGACTTGCTTGAACTGCGTGGGCTGGTTGACGGGGAACGGTGTCTGATCCCTGCTCTGACCGGTCGCCGGGTCGACCCCCCAACCGCTCCACCGGATCAGGCTCAAGAACGCGCCCATCGTGATCCAGCTCTCGTGGCCGGAGAAGATTCCCCGGTCCGCGATGGCCTCGCAAAAGCCGTTCAGCGAAAGCGAGGTAGCGACATTGATGACCGCGGCCGTCGGCGCCGTATTGGTCCAGAGGAAGTGAAAGGTGAACTGGGTCGAATCTCCGCCGGAATGCTTGTCGATGAGAATTTTCGCCGAGCTGTTCAGCGCTTCGTAATGGGCATCGATGAAGATGGAAAGCTCCGACCGTGGCGTTTCCAAAATGACGAACGGCCGGTCGAGGACGACGAAGTTGGACAGGAGGGCGGGCTCGTCGAGGGCCTCCCGACGACGGGCGACGGCGTCGGCGAACTCGGCCCCGTCCCGCGCGTGGCCTGCACGGCGCCGGTCGAACAGCGCGGCCGAAACGCGCTTGACGTCCTCGGGATCGATCGGTGGCTTGGTCGATGTGATGGCGGTCATCCGTGCTTCTCCGTTGGTCGGGATCGTTGAGAGGGCGCGGCGGCGCGTGGGTCCGCAGCGTCCATCAGGGTCTCCCGAAGGGCAGAGCGTCGATATCGGCACATTGGCCAGGTGAACAGCCAGATAGCGAAGGGGTTTTCTGGCCCGCGAGCAAGCACCCGCGGTGTATTCAGGGCGGCTCCTGCCGCCTCTGCGGGGAGCCACCCCGGAGACGGGTCTGGCCTGGGCAGCTGCCCAGGCCAGACCCTTTGTAGCCCCGACGGGATTTGAACCCGCGCTACCGCCTTGAGAGGCCAGACTGACTGGCACCCTCGGCGCATCGGTCGTGGTCAGATACTTCTCGCGCCTTATCATGAGACTCGGTCACGTGCTATTAGTCGCCAGTTCATCCCACGAACCATCCCACGCCGCCGTCCCACGCCCGGCCGCGTCGTGAAGCAGCTGGCGCGGGTCCTCGCCGGCCAGCTCGGCGCGGCGCAGCACGCGGGCGAGCGAGGCGGCGCCGTCCTCGGCGGCGATGCGCGCCCTCTGGTCGGGCGAGAGCAGACCGTCGATGGTGAGTTGGTCGAGCCAGTCGACGGTACGGGCGGTCGCGGCGAGCTGGGCGGCTTCGGCGAGCCGCTCCCCCGCGGTCTGCGCCGACCCGGCGAGTTGCGCGGAGTCGGCCGCGATCGTCGTCGCCGACCGCGCTTCGAGAGGCTCGCGGTCGGAGAGGAGGCCCGCGAGGACGGCGAGGGGGTCACGGTGCAGCTCGTTGCGCTCGCTGCCGCGGGCGGGGTCGTCGACGCCAGCCGTGGTGACGACGCGGGCGAGGTTGCTGTCTCGGCCGCGGGTGAGCGCGACGTAGAGCGCGGCCAGCGCGGTGCGCTGTGTGATCACGGCGCGGCTGATGTCCACCGTGATGCCCTGGGCGGCATGCACAGTCGAGGCGTAGCCGAGGGTGAGCTGCTCGGCGATGTAGCGCGCGGGGAGCACCATGCGGTCGCAGAGCACATTGCCGTCGGGGCCGCGGCCCAGGAGTGGGGCGACGTCGAGGCCACCGTCGGCGCGCAGCGCCTGAACTCGGTAGGTCTCTCGGTTGATCGGGCCGCGCCGGTTGCTTGCGTGGCCTGCGAGGTCCCAACCGTTCCAGCGGGCCTGAACCAGGTCTTTGACCGCGGCGCAGAGTCCTTCCGCGATCCGCACGCTGACCTCGTCGACGTGCCCGAGGCGGACGAGCTCGGCGCGCAGCTGCGCGGACAGGCGGACCGACGAGCAGCAGCGCGTGCTTTCCGGACAGGGTATCGACCAGCCATGCGGTCGCGGCCGACTGCTCAGCGTCCGCGGTCGTGCCAGCGTCGAGTAGCCTGCCCTGTCGGTGGTAGTCACGCAGCACCGACTCGTCGCCATCGCGCAGACGCAATGAGGCGGCGCGTTCCCACTCGTTGGTGAAGCGGCGCGCCTCTATCAGCTCGTAGCGGGCGCCGCTGGCCGCGACGAGATCCATGGCGCCGCTGGCGCCGATCGCGGCGAGTTGACGATGGTCATCGACGAGCAGCAGTTTGGCGCCGGCCGCCTCGACGTAGCGAGGATCGCGGCCAGGGCAGCGGTGTCGTTCATCGCGGACTCGTCGACGACGACCAGGTCGCCCGCATGGAGGCGCCACGCCTCGTCGCCTTCGACCGGCCGCGGCCCACCTGAGCCGGGCCCCGCGCTGAGCCGAGACTGGGTACCGAGCCAGGCCGCGGCATTGCGTGCAGTCAGGCCCTCAGCAGCGAGGACCTCGGTGGCGATCTGCGACGTCGCGAGCCCGAACGCGGGTGTCGCGGCCGACGGTGTCGGCGCCTTTCACGCTCTGGGAGTCGATCAGCCCGGCGCTGGGCTCGGGGTTGCGACCTTCCTGCACCCGCAATTGGGTGCGCACCACGGGCAGGATCTTCGGGAGGTCACGCAGACACGCCGGCGCTTCTCAAACACTCTCTGACACAACCGGGCCGACAAACCCCGTTAGGTGGGCAGGCGCTGCTGGGGGACCTCGATCAGGCGCGGGCCGTCGTAAGACAGTGCCTCCTTCACCACCGCTGTGAGCTGGGTGAGGCTCGTGACCTGGGTCGTGGGTATGCCATATCCGCTGGCAATACCGGTGATGTCGATGTCGGGAAGGTCGAGGCCGGGCACCTCCTCGAAGTGCATCACCTGGGCGAAGTTTTTCAAGGCGGCGTACTCGCCGTTGCGGGCCACGACGAACACGACGGGCACGCGGTAGCGCGCGGCCGTCCAGAGCGCGCTCACGGTGTAGTGCAGCGCGCCGTCACCGAGGATGCCCAGCACCCGCCGAGACGGGTCCCCCATCTGCAGCCCGATCGCTGCGGGAAGACCCCACCCGAGCGCTCCGGCGGCGGGGAAGAACAGGCTGCCGGGACGGGAGAGGTCGAACCGGTCCCAGGTGGTGTCCACCGAGGTCCACTCGTGCGCGATGATGGTGTTCTCGTCCTTGGCGGCGTTGAGCGCTCCGATGATGGCCTCCGCGCTGAACGCGGGACCTGCTTGGTCAAGGCGGCGGGGCTGGGCAAGAGCGGCGAGTGGCGCCCGCTCGCTGATGGGGGTTGTCTCTGCGAGCCGGGTTAGGGCATCGGACGGGTTGCCGATCAGTGCGCGGCCGATCGGGGCGCGGGCGGCTTCATCGGGGTCCGACGTGATGGCCAACAGCTCGGTGCCCGTGGGTAGGTAGTCACCTTCCGCGTAGACGTGATACCGGAAGATCGCGGCGCCGAAGGCCACGATGAGGTCGTGGCCTTCGAGCTCGCGCGCAACACCGGGGATGTCGGACGGCAGAATACCCCGGTAGTTCGGGTGACGAGTGGGGAAAGGGCAGCGTGACGGACTGGATGCGACGAACACCGGCAGCGCGAGATTTTCCGCCAGCCGGGTTGCGCCGTCCCAGCCTGCAGCGTCGTCCGTGCCTGGACCGAGGATCATGACGGGGTTCGACGCCGCCGCCAATCTGCTTCGCACCAACTCAAGGGATTCTTCGGCCAGAACGGGGTCACCGTCAATCGACCGGCCCTTGAGCTGTGCCAGCGCGCAGGCATCGGCATCGTCGTCCCAGTCGTCGAGGGGGAGCGAGAGGTACACCGGCCCGGCTGGGGCCGACGTCGCGAGCAGAATGCCCCTCGATAGCGCGTAGGGAACATCTTGTGGTCGTAGCGGCTCATTGCTCCATTTCACAAGCGGCCTGGCCAGCGTCGGTGCATCGACGTTGGTCAACAGCGCCCCGAGTGCCGCGTAACGACGGGCCTGCTGCCCTGACGTGACGATGACGGGTACATGCGCGGATTGGGCATTCGTGAGGTTCCCCATCGCGTTGCCGGTCCCTGCCGCGGCATGCACATTCACCAGCGCAGGCTGTCCTGAAGCCTGCGCGTAACCGTCCGCCATCCCGATTGCCGCGCCTTCCTGCAGCGCGTGGATGTAACGAAAGTCGGCCGGAAGGTTGCTCAGCAACGGCAACTCGTTTGACCCGGGATTCCCGAAGATGGTGCTGATCCCATGGGCACGAAGCACTTCGTAGAACGCATCACGGACGTTCACCATGCTGTCACTCCCCACACTCGGCGTCTGCGGGAGCGCTGGCGTCGCTTCCGCCGCGGCCACTTGCCCAGAGCGCCCGCATATCGCGAAGCACCCAAGTGAGCGCCTCGTCGGGTACCAGATACCCGGCAATTCCCGCGGTGTGCAGCATGTCGTAAACCCGCCCGGATACGTCGGCGAGGCGCGCGGAGAGGTCCACTTCCCGCTGGGGCGGAGCAGGTATGACCGCAGTGATCGTGTCGGAGCGTTGTTCGATGACTTCGATGCGATACTCGCCGTCGACGACGGCGCCGAAGTACCCAGCGAGCGCCGCCTTCGGGTCTGCTAGCAACTCTGCGCGTTTCTCGAGGTCGGCACTGACCAGCCGGTAGTGCTCGGTGAAGCGGTCGCCGCTCACCGCTCGCCCTTGCTCACACGGTCCCGGTACTGATGACGCATCTTTAGCAACGCCAGTTTGGCATCCTGCGACATGACCCACACGAACTGGTCACCACTACCACACAGGTCCATTTGATTAACAACACTGTCCGTTCCTCCGTCCGAAGAAGCGGGCGGAATGATCAAGTACAGAGTGTCGCGGCGCTGGACCCGTACCTCGAGCCGCAGCCGGGCGGGGACCTCGACGCCCAGTTTCGACATCCCGGCGGAGGGAGCGCCTGCAAATGCAGGATCGCTCCAAGCAAGCACCGTGAGCGCCTGTTCGAGCTCTGCGGCCTCGACATCGCCGAGGGCGGCCCCGTTCTCGGTTGAAGTTGCCACAGCGAACCTCCTCCTGACTGAGAATCTGATCCGCCGGTCTGGTGGTTTCGTGGGCACTCCGACCGGTCGATCCTCGTCGCCGAGAGCACCCAGAAACTGCCCATGTCGGCGGCGTGGGCCATCAGCCGGGCGCTCACGGGTCCCCGGACACCGGCACGCTGATGACCTCGAGCCAGCTTTGCCCGGCGAAGTGCACCGTGTTGCGGCACAGATAGGGCGGGACGGGGAGATCGAACTGTGCATAGCCCTCGCTGACGTCGCCACGCAGCAGATCGGTGCGGCTGCCGAGCTCGAGGCGCAGCGTGTCGCCTGCGGATAGGTGAGTCGGTCCTGGTGTCAGGCTGAAGCGCAGCACGACCGGCTCACCAGGTACCAAGGGCTCGCGGCGACCGGAGTCGATCGCGATCTCGATCGCGGTGCTGCGCGTGGTGTCCTCGGTACGGGCCACTGGCCGGAGGGCTCCCATCGACAGGTGGTGGAGCTCGCCTGCGGGTTCGACCCTGGCGAGGCGGGCGAGCACATAGGAGTCGATCTCGTTGCTGCTGAAGCTCAGTCGGGCGGTGACCGCCCCGGCGAGGTGAAGGTCCTCGGCGACCGGTAGGTCGAAGGTCAGGGTCTGGTTGGCGATCTCGTCGAGCCCGCCGAGGACCGGCACGCCGAACGGCACGGCGACCCAGGAGTTGGACCCTGGGGACGTGCTCTGCGTGTCGAGCCGGTGGATTGCGTGATCATCCCCGCCGGAACCGAGGTAGAGGCGCTTCACTCCTCCCGCAGGCGGCGGGAACGCGCTGGCGGCACCGAACCGGTCGGCGCCGTCGAGCCAGTAGCGTACCGGCGCCTGCTTGTCGTAGCCGTTGTCGACGTCGTGCAGGATGTGGTCGAAGAACGCGAGGGCCTCGCCCTGCCAGGCGTACACCGGCAGGTCGAACTGGGGGGGACCGAGGATCATCCACTTGCGGTCCACAGGGGTCGCGGCGTTCTCGAAGAGGTCGTAGCTGCCGAACTGGTGCAGGTTCAAGTACCCGAGGTTCTGCACCACGGTGAACGGGATTTCGACGTCGCCGAGAACGGTCGACGAGCCCTCGGGAATCGTGGACTCCGCGCGGGTCTTCTCGTCGAAGATCCAGCTGGCGTACACGCGGCGGGCCCACTCTACTGGGGTGCTCGCCATGAAGGACGCGAACATCCGGTCGGCGTTCTTGTGCACCACCTTCTCGAGCACCGGGTGCAGCGGACCGTTGGTCAGGTGGCTGATGAGCGCGCGGCGGTTCGGCGACATCCGCTTGGTGTAGTTGACCTCGGTGTAGTTGCCGCCCATCCACAGCGCGAGGAAGAAGCTGGCAGGCACGCCGCCGAACTGCACGAGGTGGCGGAAGAAGTCCGTGCACAGCTCGTTGGCAAAGAACGCCCGCAACGCAGGCGGCTTGCGGGCCGCGACGAGGGGTTGGGTCATGCCGTAGTAAGAGGTGCCGAAGAGCACGACCTGCCCGTTGCACCAGGGCTGCTCGGCGGCCCAGGCGATGACCTTCTCGTGGTCGTCGACGTCTTGAGGGTCGAAGAACATGACCTGCTCACCGGTGGAGCGGCCCATGCCACGACGCTCGACGATCACCGGGCAGTACCCGCGGTCGGTGAACACCGGTGGGGAGCCGACCTCGTTCGTCCCGGTCGGGATGCCCGCGGTGTGCCATTCGGTGCTGTAGCCGCCGAACGAGACGACCGCCGGGTAACGGCCGGGCGTCGACGGGGTGTAGACGTCCGCATTGAGCGTCACACCGTCGTCCACTGGAACGCGCTGCCCTGCGAGCACGCGGTTGCCCAGCCCGGCCATGGCGACGGCGGCGGGCTGCCAGCCTGCGTACTGGATGCCTGCAGTCGAGCCCTTGAGCGGAATGCGCAAGTGAGTAGTCATGGCCGGGCCCTTCGAGGGGGCGATGCGAATGGTGAACAGCTCGGGAGCCCGAGTACCGCGCGCTCGTCGGGATCGAACGCGCTGCGCTCATTCAGGTGAGGATCGGGGCGAAGGGCCCCGCCGCGCAGGGCCGCGTGGACGGTAGCCCGCTCTCGGGTGGTGCGGGTCATGAGCGTCGTCGCACAGTCGCGTCCGCAGGTGTCGCCGAAGGAACCTCGCCGCTACTGCTCACCTGCGATGTGGCTCCAGGAGTCACCGCCTCCATGGCCGCGGGTGGGACGTTGTGGTTGATCCTGAAGACGTTGCCGGGGTCCCAGCGCGTCTTGACCTCCACAAGGCGGGTCCAGAGGTCGGGCTCGTAGGCCGCGCGGACGTCGGCCGGGGTGACGTGGGCCCCAGCGAGGAAGTTGACCAAGGCGCCGCCGTCGCTCCACGGCGTGAGGTCGTCGAGCAGGGCCTGCTCGGCAACGCCGTCGGACGCGCGGAGACCGCCCGGGTGGGCATAGGCCGTGGTGTAAACCGTGACCGCACCGCGGCGGTGCCCGACGGCATTGGGAACGACCGGTCCCCGGGCCAGTGCCCCGCCGAGCTGACGGACCTCGATACCGAACGGTATGTCCGGTCCGGCGTGGCGCAGAACAGCGGCTGCGGTCTCGTGGTCGGCGCTGTGCAGCACGAGCGAGCGGGTGTTGGTCGGCCGCGGCGTAGTGGGGTCGTTGTGGATCGTGCCGACATCGGTGACGGGCATGGTCCGCAGCGTGTCCAATAGCGGGGTCGCAGCGCGGCGGACGGGCGCGATGACCTGCTCGCAGCGCTGCGGGGTACCCGTCGAGCTGACACGAACATGGCAGCACCACCGGCCCCGCACCGCCGACGCCACAGTCGCGAGATCGGGAAAGACCATCAGCGCGGCGGACAGGCTGACCTCGTCGGGGGCGTCGCGGCCGACGGCGAGCAGTGCGGTGAGGACCTCGGCGGCCGCCTCGCCGGGGAAGAACAGGCCACCGCCGTACAGCTCCACCAGCTCCACCAGCTCCACCTGCACACCGGTGACGACGCCGAAGTTTCCGCCGCCTCCGCGCAACGCCCAGAACAGGTCCCGGTGCTCCTCGACGGTCACCCGCCGTGACTCGCCGTCGGCGGTGACGACGTCGAGCCTGCGCACCCGGTCGGCGGAGAACCCCCACCGCCTGCCGAAGACGCCGAGCCCGCCGCCCAGGGTGTAGGACACGGCGCCGACCCCGGGCGCCGAGCCCGCCAGCGGCGCCAGACCGAACGGCGCGGCCTCGTGCAGCACCCGATTCCATACGGCTCCGGCCTCAAGCCAGGCGCTCCGATCAGCGGGGTCCACCCGCACCCCGTCCGCGCGGTGCGTGGTGATCAGCAGGGCGTCGTCCGCAGGCACCGTGATGCCGTGACCAGTCGCCTGCACCCCGACCGCCAGACCCGCCTCGCGCGCGTAGCGCACCGCAGCGATCACGTCGGCCGGGCCGGTCGCCCCCACGACGATCGCCGGGCACTGGTCCACCGCCAGATCGAAGCCTGCGAGCTCGACGGCATAGTCGTCGTCCCCGGGCCGCAGCACCGGACCGGCCACCCGTCGGCCCAGCTCAGCAATCGTCGCGTCGGTCATGCCGCGGCCCGTGTCACGGGAGTTCGAAGCCGATTACGCACGATCTCCTCCGGACGCTGAAGCGGTACGGGGAAGATGCCGGACGGCGTGGCCTCGGCGACCAGGTTCATGCGGTACGGCAACGGCTTCGGGCACGGCGCCCACGACATCGTCGGGAACGAAATCACCTGTCAGCACGTCAAGATCGTCAAGATCTCAAAGGTCGAGATCATCTCGTAGGCGTCACTCCACCGGTCGACGCCTGTGCCCTGCAGCCAACGGCGCGCGGTCGCGGCCACGCCGTCGGGCTGCGCACCGTCCTCGGGGGTGAACCAACGGCCGAGCGAATCCCGTACATCGGCGTCCACCGGCATCCCGTGCAGAAGCACCATCGCCGCCCCGTCAACCGCAGTGTTTCCGCGCGGGCCCCTGTCGACCAGCCGCGCCCGGAAGCCGGACGCCACCCCCACCGGGCCATCGCTCGACGGCGTATTCACCACCATTTTCACCTGGCCCCTACGCCCGTTTCATATCGACCATTTCTGGCTCGACAGTTCCGCGAAAGGCACCCGTTTCGCACGGTCTCCATCTTCCCGGGCCCGCGGGATCTGAGTGGTAGGTCCAAAAGACCCGACTTCCAAGGTCGCGTGCCCCTGCCACCGGCCGCGTAGACGACCGGACTGCCGTACGGGAGAGAAAGGAGACGCCGTACCGAGACGCCAGCTCCTGTACCGGCGGGACCGGCGCCGACCAGGACAGTCCCATCAGGGTGGGGTTGATCGCGGTCATCAGCGGGCCGATCCGGGGTCGAGCTCGTCGATCTCCACCGACAGCCGGTGGTGGCGGCGGTGGTGGTGTCGCGGTAGCAGTCGTACGGAAAGCAGACCGGTCGCCGCCGGGCGATCCGTTGTCGGCAACAAGGCGCCACCTACCCGCGCCGCCGCATCCGCCGTCTTGTCCGGCGTTTATTGCGTCGAGCACGTCCTGGCATGTCGGAAATGGCGCCCCCACAGGCAACGCCAAGCCGAACCTGCAACTGCCGACCTCGGGCCCAACGAGCACCGGCTGAGTGCCGTTGGACAATGGGTGTCCAGCGTGGACGCCGCGCGTCGTGTGGCGTCCTCTCCCCAGATCGCCGACACCAGCGCTTCCGAACCAACACGCTGGTCGGCGTGGACGAGAAGGACGGCCAGCGCGCAGTCGAGGCGAGCACCCCCGACCGGCCGGATGTCACCGCCGTGGTCGACAAGCAGCGTCCCGGGATCCCGGAACCGCACAGCAGGCGGCGCCGCGGTCGCGGTCAGCAAGGTCATGGGCCCTTCGGATCAAGAGCAGCGGGCCCATTACTGGTCCCGGCCATGATCATCCCTCGGAATCCGTGAGAAGGGGAGAGACCATCCAGGGTCGCCCGTAGTAGCTGGCAGCTTGCGGATCACCGGCACCGCGCCGCACGTGATGGACCCGAGGCCCGCCGTGCGGGGTTTGCCGCAACGCAGGTGCTGCCGCTGTACCCGCCGGCGAGGCGGCCCGGCTGTTGGCGGTGCACGAGTCCTGGCTGCGTCGGCGCTCCACAACCCGGACGGTGCCGTGCACGTTCCCGGGCAAGCATCTGCAGTTCTCCCGCGCCGACCTGATCGCCACCGCCCCACGCCGGAGGCAGCCCCCGTCGCCTCGCCGCGTTCTGAGCGTCGGCGCCGCTCGTCGCCCTAGCCCGAATCGCGGGGTTGAGCTAGCCCGAGTTTCCCGGCTAGCGTGATCTAGGTCGGCATCCCCGCTGGTCACAGCAGGTTTTGATCTTGCTTGGGCCTATGACCTAAGGTTGGGGCGCCCAGCGGTGTAGTTCGAAGATCTCGACGAGTTGGTCCTGGGTGGTGGTGGTCTCGGTGAGCATGCGGCGGGCCTTGGGGCGCCCTCCGGTGGAGGGGTAGATCAGCACGGTCTCCTGGATGCCGGCGAGGGTGTCGAGCAGTTCGCGGACCGACAGGGCCACGCCGTGCCGGCGGGCCTGGCGGCGCATCAGGTGGGCGATCTGCAGGGCCAGTACACAGGTGAAGACGTGCACGCGGATGTTGTGTTCGGTCCAGTGGTGCATCGGGCTGAACGAGACGACGTGGGGGTCTTTGAGCTGGCGGAAGCCGAACTCGGCCTCGGACTGGGAGCGGTAGCCGGCGACCACGTCGGCTGTCGACCACTGGTCGCGGTCGGTCATCAGCACGCGTTTGCCGAAGACCTCGGTCTCCAGGTCAGTGCGGGCTGCGTCGTCGATGTCAAAGCTGAGCCGGTGCTCGGTGGGGGTGTCACCGGACAGTTGCCAGGACACGACGCGCCGTACCCAGGGGTCTTTGACAATGTGGGTGATCTCGGCGGTGACCTTGTCGCGGGCTCGGCGGGTGTGACCTCGGGCCAGGGTGTCGCCCAGCACGGACAACTTCGCGGTTGCCGTGGCCATTGTCTGGTCGAAGCCGCGGGTCTGGGCGGTGTGCAGGGACGGGGAGTGGGTGAGCACGACGCGCCGATCGGCGCCGAAGACGCGGCGGCGGTCCTCCAGCGCGGTCACGCCGGGGAACCGGTCGGGGTCCACGACGTGTCGGTCGGTAGCCGGGCGGGCCAGCAGGTCCGCGCAGTCCGACGGTGGGATCGACCCGACGAACCCCAACCCGGCCGCGGCCAGGTGCGCGAGGTTGGCAGCTGAGTTCTGCCCGGCGTCGAACACCACCGTTATCTGCGGCGGGGTCGTCTGCGGCGGGGTCGTCTGCGGCGGGGTCTGCGGGGTCTCTCGGGTGGAGGCGGGGGCGCTGTTGAGCGCCGCGGCCAGCGCGGTGTGCCGCGCCACCAGAAGGTCGATCATGGTGGCGAACTGGGTGACGTCGGGCCGGTTGCCGGGGTAGGTGTGTGAGACCAGTGGGATCCCACCGTCACGGGTGATCACCAGGCCGAGCCCGACCAGGCGCAGATCGGCCCGTTTCTGCTTGGCCTTGCCCCGCGCGGCGATGGGTGCCTTGTCGTTGGTGGTGTCGGATGTAGGTGGCGAAGTTGGTCATGTCCAGCGCCAGCGCGGAGATGTCCAGGCCGAAGGCGCCGACCATGCCCATGGCCAGGCGGTGCTCGATCCGGGCCAGCTGATCGGGGCTGACGGTGTGCATCGCGTCCCAGAACTTGCGGTGGTCCAGCACCCCGGCACTGATCTTGGTGAACCTGTCCGCGGCCGTGGTGCGCCACCATTTCTCGAACCCGAGCTTGGAGCAGGGATCGACCAGCCGGCCCAGGGCGGCCAGCGCCAGGTAGGTGCCCACCGAGGCGCCCGCGTCGCGGCGGCGCGCTCCGACCACCTCGTCGATCGTCGCGATCACACCGAGGCGGTCCAGCATCCCCCACGCGGCCGCGACGTCCCCGAACGCAAGGTGCCGGGTCCGCTCAGGGCGGATCGCCGTCTCGCGGGCGTCCAACGCTGCGGCGATGTCGGCGGCCGAGCCCAGGTAGCGCTCGGACACCATCTTCGGCTTGCCGTCCACCCACGCCATCTCCCGCAGGTACCAGTACGGCTTCCCGTTGATCACCTTCTTGTACAGGCTGGCCACTCTTTAGGTCATAGGTCATCGCAAGATCCAACACCACCCAACACGCCGGAAACGACCAGCTCAGCCCACTCGGAGCTACCTCAACACCAGCTCAAGATCGAACTAGCCGGGAAACTCGGGCTAGGGCGTGTGTCCACGCCCCGCCGGACACCGGCTGAGAGTGTTCGTGCGCTGGTCAGGCCGGGTCGAGGGTGGTGATTCGGGGTGGGCGCGCGTCTTCGGGACATGGTCAAGACGGAGCGATCACCTCCGCAGACGACCCCGCGGACAGCGGCGCGACTCCATCGCCAGCGGGACGAGCACAATCAGCGCATGGCCCCACCGCGGCCCGACGGCTCGTCGTTCTCATGCTGCTGTCCAGCAAGGTTCACCGAGTCAGCGGAGCGCAGGTGATCCCGCCGCTCCTGCACGCCGTTCCGCTCGCGCTGGGCGCGGCAATCAGCCCGGCGCTCGTCGCGGTCACCGTCGAGTTGCTCGCGACCGGAGGGAGCAGGCGGCGGATCGAGGTACTGGCCTACCTGCTCGGCGGTGCAGTTCCGCTGCTCGGCATCGGTGTCCTCGGGCTGTTCGCCGTCCCCGCAATCCTCGGGCCGTCCAATGCGCGCGAACAGCTATCGGTCGACGTTGTGGATGCCGTGCTGGGCCTGGCGTTGCTCGTTCTCGCCACCCGGCTCGTGATCCGGCGCCTGAGGCAGCCCCGCGACCAGGGCGGCACGCCTGCCCGCACCGGCGCCAATCCGCCGAGCCTCCACAGCAACGTCCGGCTCGTCGGTCTCGGGATCGCCATGATGGTGACAAACGTCAGCACGATCCTGCTGTCGGCCGGTGCGCTGCGTGAGATCGAAAGGGCAGACATCAGCCCAATCGCGAAAACAGCCGCGCTGATGGTCCTCGTCGGTGTGGCGATGACGCCGGTCTGGTTCCCGCTCCTCATCGACGTGGTTGCGCCCCGGGCTTCCGCGCGAGTGCTGGAACCGATCTCCCGGCTTCTCGAACGTCACGGCACCGCAATTGCCGCGTCGATCTCAACGTTCTTCGGCCTCTACCTGCTTCTACGCAGCGTTCTTGCCTTCTGACCGGGCGGCGGACAACAGAAGGGCCGCCTCGCTGGCGGAGGGCGGGTCCGGGTCGGTCTGCCTCGCCGACGGAGCCACCGCCAGGGCCGCCTTGTTGATACCGAGATGGCGCCACCGCACCGCCCGCTCCAGCGCGCCGCTGATGATGAAGTGAATCTTGCGCACCGTCGAGCTGCTCAGCGGGCGGCATAGGTGCCCACCAGTCGACCGACCCGAACGCAACGCACGGCAGCGTTGCAGCCGTGCGTAGAACCGCTCCAGCAGCTCGGCGTCGAGCTTTGCCGCGGGCATGCTGCCGAACGTCGGGGTGATGTAGATCCGGATCAGGTCGTCGTAGCGCTCGCGGGTCGTGTCCTCCAGGGTGGCGACCTCCAGCCACCGCTGGATCGCACGGCCGACCGTGATGTCGGCCTCGGGTGCCGGTCGTCGTCGACCTGCCCCTGCAGCCGTGTGAGCGCGATCTCAGCTGCATCCTTTGTGCGATGCGTTTCACGCAGATATTTCGGCTTGTTTGTCAACGGATCGGTGCCTGCATAGACAACAGCCCGGAAACTCCCGGATGGGAGCTGTTCCAGGTACCCGCGATGACGTCGAGGCCGTGGAGGCACGCTCGGACCGTAGCAACGACCATCCCACAACCCATCCCACGACGGGCCTCGAACACAGGTCTGGCCAGGACGTTTGTCCTGGCCAGACGCTTGTAGCCCCGACGGGATTTGAACCCGCGCTACCGCCTTGAGAGGGCGGCGTCCTAGGCCGCTAGACGACGGGGCCTTGGAAATCGCGATCAAATCGTACCGGACGACCTGCTCGGCGACTTCGCTGGGGTACCAGGACTCGAACCTAGACTAACTGAACCAGAATCAGTCGTGCTGCCAATTACACCATACCCCACCGGCCGCCGATTCCTCGGCGGCCCGCTGACGTCAACTCTAGCGGAGCCCCGCGGTCCGCAGCAGGCCGGGGGTTGCCCCGGCGGTCCGTTCGCGCTAAATTCAACATATGATGAATAACGGGCGCACGACCTGCCTCGTCGTCGGGGGCGGACCGGCCGGGATGGTGCTCGGCCTGCTCATGGCCCGCGCGGGCGTCGAGGTCACCGTGCTGGAGAAGCACGCCGACTTCCTGCGCGACTTCCGCGGCGACACCGTGCACGCCTCCACCCTCACCCTGCTCGACGAGCTCGGCCTCGGCGAGCGCTTCGAACAGATCCCGCACCGGCTCCTGAACCGGATGCAGGTGCAACTCGACCAGGGCAGCTTCCCGGTCGCCGACCTGAGGTCGCTGCCGGGCGCCCATCAGCACATCGCGCTGGTGCCGCAGTGGGATCTGCTCGACATGCTCGCGTCGGTCGCCGAGGAGGAGCCGACGTTCACGCTGCGCCGCAACGCCGAGGCCAAGGACCTGCTGTGGGACGGGAACCGGGTCGCAGGCGTCCGGTACGTCGACCGGGAGACCGGGGTCGAGCACGAGGTGCGGGCGTCGGTGACGGTCGCGTGCGACGGGCGCGGCTCGGCGGTGCGGGCGGCGGCGGGCCTGCGGCCGCGTTCGTTCGGCGTGCCGATGGACGTGTGGTGGTTCCGGCTGCCGCGGCGCGAGGACGACCCGCCCGGCGGGGTCGGCCGCTTCGCGACGGGGCATTTCTGCGTGCTGATCGACCGTGGCGACTACTGGCAGTGCGCCTACCTCATCCGCAAGGGCAGCGACGCCACGCTGCGGGCGGCCGGGATCGAGGAGCTGCGGCGTCGGTTCGCCGCATTGCTGCCCTGGATGGCCGACAGGGTCGACCACCTGCGGTCGTGGGACGACGTGCAACTGCTCGACGTGCGCCTGGAACGGCTGCGGCGCTGGGACCGCGACGGGCTGCTGCTGATCGGCGACGCGGCCCACGCGATGTCACCCGTGGGCGGGGTCGGGATCAACCTGGCCGTGCAGGACGCCGTCGCGGCGGCCCGGGTGCTCGGGCCCGCGCTGGCGTCGGGCGGGATCGTCCCGCGCTCGGTGCTGCGCAAGGTGCAGCGGCGGCGCTGGTGGCCAACCGTCCTGATCCAGGGCTTCCAGCGGCTGGCCCACCGCGTCGTGCTGGGTCAGGCGCTCGCGGGCGCCCCCGGCGGGGGCACGACCGGGTCCGCCATCACCCGTCCGTCGGGCATGGGCGACGCCGGGGCCGCCGGGCAAGCGCCGGGGCCGCTCGGGCTGCTCACCCGGTTCCCCTGGCTGCAGGGCATTCCCGCGCGCCTCATCGCCATCGGCCCGCTGCCCGAGCACGCCCCGGCCTGGGCCCGCCGCCCTGCGCGCGTGCGCCCATGATCGCCACGAACGGCACACCACGGCCCTCCGAAGAGGCCTCGTGTTCCACTCCCGCCGATCACGGCCGCGTCAGGGGGTGACGGCGAGCGGGACGCGGTGGTGCAGGGCGGCGTAGGCCAGCGCGTCCACGAGCGCCAGCCACGACGCCTCGACGACGTTGCCGTGCACGCCGACCGTGGTCCACTCGACCCCTGCGCGGTCCGCCCGGTCGGTGGACTCGACGAGCACCCGGGTCACCGCGTCCGTGCCGCGGGTGAGGATCCGCACCTTGTAGTCCGACAGCGCGACGTCGGCCAGCCACGGGCAGGACGGCTCCAGCGCGGCCCGAAGGGCGGCGTCCAGCGCGTTGACCGGGCCGTTGCCCTCGGCCGTCGACAGCACACGCCGTCCGTTGACGACGACCTTGACGGTTGCCTCCGCGACCACCTTCCCGTCGGCCCGGTGCTCGGTGATCACCCGGTAGGAGTCGAGCGCGAACGGCGCGGGCGCCGTCTCCCCCAGCGCCGAGCGCATCAACAGCTCCAGTGAGGCGTCGGCGGCCTCGAACGACCAGCCCGTTGCCTCCCGCTCCTTCACGGTCGCGACCACCGACGACACGGCGTCGGGGTGGGCGGCCAGGTCCAGGCCGAGCTCGCTCCCCTTGAGCTCGACACTGGCCCGGCCCGCCATCTCGGTGACCAGCACCCGCTGCCCGTTGCCGACATCCACCGGGTTCATGTGGTTGTACAGCTCAGGGTCCACCTTGATCGCACTCGCGTGCAGGCCCGCCTTGTGAGCGAACGCTGACGTCCCGACATAGGCCTGGTGGGTGTCGGGAGCGATGTTGGCGATCTCCGCCAACGCGTGCGAGGTGCGGGTCAGCTCGCCGAGGCGGCCGTCCGGTAGGACGGGCATCCCCAGCTTGGTCACGAGATTCCCCACGACGGCGAACAGGTCGGCGTTGCCCGCCCGCTCGCCGTAGCCGTTCGCGGTGCACTGGACGTGCGTCGCGCCCGCCTGTACCGCGGCCACCGAGTTGGCGACCGCGCAGCCCGTGTCGTCCTGGCAGTGGATGCCGAGCCGGAAGCCGGTGCGCGCGGCCACCTCCGTCACGACCTCGGCCAGGTCCAGCGGCAGCATGCCGCCGTTGGTGTCGCACAGCACGGCGACGTCGGCGCCCGCGGTGACCGCGGCGTCCAGCACGCGCAGCGCCGTGTCGGGGTCGAACGCGAAGCCGTCGAAGAAGTGCTCGGCGTCGAGGAACACCCGACGGCCCTCGCCGCAAAGGAACGCGACGGTGTCGGCGACCATCGCGCAGTTCTCGGCGACGTCGGTGCGCAACGCCCGCTCGATGTGCCGCCGGTCGGACTTCGCGACGAGCGTGACGACCGGCGCCTGGCTGTCCAGCAACGCCCGGACCTGCGGGTCTGCCGCCGCGGTCGCGCCCGCCTTGCGGGTGGCGCCGAACGCGACGAGTGCGGCGTGCCGCAGCGCGAGCTCGCCCGCCGCGGCACGGCCGAAGAACTCGGTGTCCTTGGGGAGCGCCCCCGGCCAGCCGCCCTCGATGAACCCGACGCCCAGCGTGTCGAGGTGGCGGGCGACGGCGAGCTTGTCGGCCACCGAGTACGAGATCCCCTCGCGCTGGGCGCCGTCGCGCAGCGTCGTGTCATACACGTGGAAGGCGTCGCCGAGGGGTGTTTCGGCAGGCTCGGTGCGGGACATTGGGACTCTCTTCGGGCTCTCGGAGGCTTCGGGACAAACAAAAAGACCCCTCGCGGGTGCGAGAGGTCTGCGCGTCGGCCGTGGTGCGGTTAGCCGACGCGCTGCTCGATAATGATCACGCTGAAGCGGGACACGAGGCGGAGCATGGCACGACCCGTCCCGCGGTGTCGAACCGGTGTCCACATCGTGGGACGAGGGTCGCCGTCCTGTGCTGGACTCCTAGTCCGAAGGCCAGGCCGGCTCGGCGGCCCCGAGGGTGAGGCGGCGGCGGCCGACCTGGCCAACTTCGCGGGCGCGGGCGTGGACATCTTGCCCGGGACCGCGGAGAACGTCGCTTAGAGGTCTTGCGTGTTCCAGCTCACCGCGCTCTACAGCCACCCCGAGGACCCTGCCGCGTTCGACAAGCACTACCGCGAGGTACACGCCGTGCTCGCGGCCAAGCTGCCCGGCCTGCGGAAGTACACGATGAACTGGCCCGGACCGGAGCCCGGTACGGTGCGGACGATGCCGACAAGCCTCAGCGTACTCTCGTCGCGGTGCTCTACTGGGACTCCCGAGTCCGACGCCCAGGCCGCGCTGGCGGCCCCGAGGGGGCGCCGCGGTGGCCGACCTGCCCAACTTCGCGGGCGCGGGCGTCGACATCATGGTCGGCCCCGCGGAGGCCGTCGTCTGACCGCCTAGCCGGCCGTGCTCGTCGCGTGGCTGCTGACCAGGGCGGCGAGCCGGTCGCCGATGCTGCGGGTGTGGCCGGTGGCGCTGTGGTCGCGGGTGGCGAGGTCGAACGCGACCGCGGCCTCGATGCGCCGGGCCGAGTCGCGCTCGCCGAGGTGGTCGAGCAGCAGCGCGACCGACAGCACTGCGGCGGTCGGGTCGGCGATCCCCTGGCCCGCGATGTCGGGCGCCGAGCCGTGCACGGGCTCGAACATGCTCGGGTTGCGGCGGCTGACGTCGAGGTTGCCGCTGGCCGCGAGCCCGACGCCGCCGGTGATCGCCCCCGCGAGGTCGGTGATGATGTCGCCGAACAGGTTGTCGGTGACGATCACGTCGAAACGGCCGGGGTCTTGCACCATGTGGATCGTGGTGGCGTCGATGTGCTGGTAGGCCACCGACACGTCGGGGTGCTCCAGCGACACCTCCTCGACGAGCCGCGACCACAGCCGCCCTGAGAACGTGAGCACGTTCGTCTTGTGCACGAGCGTGAGGTGCTTGCGCGGACGGCGCTCGGCGCGGGCGAACGCGTCGCGCACCACCCGTTCGACACCGTAGGCGGTGTTGGTGGACACCTCGGTGGCGATCTCGTGCGGCGTGTCCTTGCGCAGCAGGCCGCCGGTGCCGACGTAGGGGCCCTCGGTGCCCTCCCGCACGACCACCATGTCGATCTCTGGGTTGCCCGCGAGCGGCCCACGCACCCCCGGGTAGAGCCGGGCCGGGCGCAGGTTGACGTGGTGGTCCAGCTCGAACCGCAGCCGCAGCAGCAGGCCGCGCTCGAGGATGCCGCTCGGCACGGACGGGTCGCCGACGGCGCCGAGCAGGATCGCGTCGTGCTGCTGAAGCTCGGTGAGCACCGTCTCGGGCAGCAGCTCGCCGGTGGAGTGCCAGCGCGCCGCCCCGAGGTCATAGGTGGTGGTCTCGGTGCCGGGCATGACCTCCTCCAGCACCTTCAGCGCCTCGTCGATGACCTCCGGCCCGATGCCGTCCCCCGGGATGACCGCAAGGCGCATCCTGAATCCCTCCTTCGACCGGCCCAATCCGGACCGCCGCACGCTACCGGCTGCGACGGCCGCCGCCGCCCGCCTGCCATCCCATCGGGGTCGCCCCGACGGGTGAAAGGGCAGCCCGACCCGCCCGCTGCCCGGGAATCCCCCGGGCACGTCATTCTGCCGCTAGCCCGGATGGAGTCTGCACCCGAGGTCGCACCCGCGATCGGCGCCGCCCGGCGGGGTCACTCGAACGAGATCAGCCGGGTCGTGGTGGCGCCGACCGAAGCGCCGATCGGCTCCAGCACGGCCGGGTCGATGGGCCGGTCGACGCGCAGCAGCATGATCGCGTCGGCGCCGTCGGTGGTCTGGCTGATCTGCGCCGCCTCGATGTTGACGGCCGCCTCGCCCAAGAGCGATCCCACCCGGCCCATCACGCCGGGCCGGTCGGCGTACTCCAGCAGCAGGTAATCGCCCTCGGCGCGCAGGTCGAAGTGCCTGCCGTTGACCTCGACCAGCTTGTGCACCTGGGCCCGGCCGGTGAGGGTGCCGGACACGGTGATCGCCGCGCCGTCCGGCATCGCCGCGCGCAGCTGGACGACCGAGCGGAAGTTTTCGCTCTCCGGCGCGGTGGCGAGCTCGACGGTGACCCCCCGCGTCTGGGCCAGCACCGGCACGTTGACGAACGTGACCTGGTCTTCGACGACGTGGGTGAAGAGCCCGCGCAGCGCCGCGAGCGACAGCACGCTCACGTCCTCGTTGGCGAGCTCACCCGCCACGTCGACGGTGACCGACGACGGCAACCGCCCCGCCAGCGCGTAGAGCACGTGGCCGAGCTTCTGCACCAGCGGCAGCCACGGGGCGACCTCCTCGCCGACTACGCCGCCCACCTGCACGTTGACCGCGTCCGGAACGAACTCGCCCGCGAGCGCGAGCTGCACCGAGCGAGCCACGTCGGTGCCCGCGCGATCCTGCGCCTCCTCGGTGGACGCGCCCAGGTGCGGCGTGACGACCACCCGCTCCAGCTCGAACAACGGGCTCGCGGTGGTGGGCTCGGTGACGTAGACGTCGATGCCCGCCCCTCCGACGTGGCCGGAACGCACGGCTTCGGCCAACGCGTCCTCGTCGACGAGGCCACCGCGCGCGGCGTTGACGACGATCACGCCCGGCTTGGTGAGCGCCAGCTGGTCCTTGCCGATGAGCCCGTTCGTCTCGGAGGTCTTGGGCAGGTGGATCGAGATGATGTCGGCGCGACCGAGGAGCGCCTCCAGCGTGAGCAGCTCGATGCCGAGCTGGGCGGCGCGGGCAGGCGCGATGTAGGGGTCGTAGGCGACGAGGGTGACCCCGAACGCCGCCAGCCGCTGCGCCACCAGCTGGCCGATCTTGCCGAGCCCGACGATGCCGACCGTCTTCCCGGACAGCTCGACGCCGGTGAAGCTGCTGCGCTTCCACTGGCCCTGCCGCAGGCTGGCGTCGGCCGCCGGGATGTGCCGCACCGCGGACAGGAGCAGGGCGATGGCGTGCTCGGCGGCGCTCACGATGTTGGACGTGGGCGCGTTGACGACCATCACGCCCCGCGCCGTGGCCGCGGGCACGTCGACGTTGTCCAAACCGACGCCCGCCCTGCCGACGACCTTGAGCCGGGTGGCGGCCGCCAGCACCTCCGCGTCGACCCTGGTGGCCGACCGCACGAGCAGTGCATCGGCATCGGCGAGCGCCGCGAGGAGCGCGGGACGGTCGGTGCCGTCGACGTGGCGGATCTCCACGTCATCGCCGAGGAGCGCCACCGCGGACGGCGCGAGCTTCTCGGCGAGCAGGACGACAGGGCGGGTGGCGGCGGTGCTCACGAAGGCTCCCAGATCGGCGGGCATTACCACTCGATCGTAGAGCGGCACCCCGACACGACCGGGAAGGCCCGCGCGCTGCGCCGCCATGATCGCCGTTTGTGGTGCGTGAGGTGCGCAGGCGCACCTCACGCACCGAACGCGGCGATCATGGCCCGGTCAGGTCGCCTTCGTGCCCACCCAGCTCATCAGCCCGCGCAGTTTCTCCCCGACCTGCTCGATCGGGTGCTCCTGCCCCTCCTTCTGCAGCCGGGTGAAGTTGGGACGGCCTGCGTCGTCCTCGGCCACCCACTCCCGGGCGAAGCTGCCGTCCTGGATCTCGGCGAGGATGGCGCGCATCGCGTCCTTCGTCGCGGGCGTGATGATCCGCGGGCCGCGGGTGAGGTCGCCGTACTCGGCGGTGTCGGAGATCGAGAAGCGCTCGTTGGCGATGCCGCCCTCGTACATGAGGTCGACGATCAGCTTGAGCTCGTGCAGGCACTCGAAGTAGGCGACCTCGGGGGCGTAGCCCGCCTCGGTGAGCACCTCGAAGCCGGTCTGCACCAGCGCAGCGGCGCCGCCGCAGAGCACGGCCTGCTCGCCGAAGAGGTCGGTCTCGGTCTCCTCGGTGAACGTCGTCTCGATCACACCCGCCCGCGCGCCGCCGATCGCGGCGGCGTAGGAAAGGGCGAGCGCCTTCGCCCCGCCGGTGGCGTCCTGCGCGACGGCGATGAGGCACGGCACGCCCTTGCCGTCGACGAACTGGCGGCGCACCAGGTGGCCGGGCCCCTTCGGCGCCACCATCGCCACGTCCACGTCGGACGGCGGCGTGATCAGGCCGTAGCGGATGTTGAAGCCGTGCCCGAAGAAGATGGCGTCGCCCGGCTCGAGGTTGGGCGCGATGTCGTCGGCGTAGATGAAGCGCTGCTTGGTGTCCGGGGCCAGGATCATGATCAGGTCGGCCCAGGCGGCCACCTCGGCGGGGGTGCCGACGGTGAGGCCCTCGTCGGCCGCCTTGGCCCGCGACTTCGAGCCCTCCTGCAGGCCGATGCGCACCTCGACGCCCGAGTCGCGCAGCGAGAGCGAGTGCGCGTGGCCCTGGCTGCCGTAGCCGATCACCGCGACCTTGCGGCCCTGGATGATCGACAGATCGGCGTCGTCGTCGTAGTAGATGTTGACACTCACGGGTTCTCTCCCAGCTAGCGAACGGGGCGCGCTGGTCGTGCGCGAAAAACATCGCTATAGCGATGCTTTTCGCGCACGACGTCAGCGGGCGGGGGTGGCGGTGATGGAGCGCGGCCCACGGCCGACCGCGATGGTGCCGGACTGCACCATCTCGCGGATGCCGTAGGGCTCCAGATTCTTCAGCAGGGCCGCGATCTTGTCCGCGGTGCCCGTCGCCTCGATCGTCAGCGACTCGGGCGTGACGTCGACGGCCTTGGCGCGGAACAGCTCCACGATCTCCAGCACCTGGCTGCGGACCGCGGGATCGGCGCGCACCTTGACCAGGAGCACCTGGCGCTGCACCGACTGCGTCGGCTCGAGCTCCACGATCTTGAGGACGTGGATGAGCTTGTTGAGCTGCTTGGTGACCTGTTCGAGGGGGAAGTCCTCGACGGCGACCACGATCGTCATGCGCGAGACGTCGGGGTGCTCGGTGGGCCCGACCGCGAGCGACTCGATGTTGAACCCGCGCCGGGAGAACAGCCCCGACACGCGGGCGAGGACACCGGGCTTGTCCTCGACGAGCACCGAGAGCGTGTGGCGGTGCATCACGACTGGGCCTCCTCGATGACGGCGTCGATCGTGGCGGGGTCCGCGACGAGCTCGTCGGTATCGAAGAGCGGTCGGATGTCACGCGCGGCCATGATCTGGTCGTTGCCGGTGCCCGCGGCGACCATCGGCCACACCTGCGCGTCGGCCCCGACCACGAAGTCGATCACCACCGGCTGGTCGTTGATCTCCATGGCCTGGTGGATGACCCGGTCGACGTCCTCCTTCGACTCCGCGCGCAGGCCCACGCAGCCCATGGCCTCTGCGAGCAGCTTGAAGTCCGGGATGCGGTGCTTGTGGGTGCCGAGGTCGGTCTGGGAGTAGCGCTCGGCGTAGAACAGGTTCTGCCACTGGCGGACCATGCCGAGGTTGCCGTTGTTGATGATCGCCACCTTGATCGGGATGTTCTCGATCGCGCAGGTGGCGAGCTCCTGGTTGGTCATCTGGAAGCAGCCGTCGCCGTCGATGCACCACACGACGGCGTCGGGCACGGCCATCTTCGCGCCCATCGCCGCAGGCACGGCGAAGCCCATCGTGCCCAGCCCGCCGGAGTTGAGCCACGTGCGCGGCTTCTCGTAGCGGATGAACTGCGCCGCCCACATCTGGTGCTGCCCGACCCCGGCCGTGTAGAGCGCGTCCGGGCCCGCGATCTTCCCGATGCGCTCGATGACGTACTCCGGGGACAGCGAGCCGTCGGCGGGCCAGTCGTAGCCGAGCGGGTAGGTCTCGCGCAGCTCGTTCAGGTACGCCCACCACGCCGTCAGGTCGGCGGCCGGATGGGCCGCCTGCTCCGCCGCGACGGCGTCGATCAGCTCCAGGATCACCTCGCGGCAGTCGCCGACGATCGGGACGTCCGCGCGGCGGTTCTTGGAGATCTCCGCCGGGTCGATGTCCGCGTGCACGATCTTGGCGTCCGGGGCGAAGCTCGCCAGCTGGCCGGTGACGCGGTCGTCGAACCGGGCACCGAGCGCCACCAGCAGGTCGGATCTCTGCATCGCCGCCACCGCGGCCACCGTGCCGTGCATGCCCGGCATGCCGACGTGCTGGCGGTGGCTGTCGGGGAACGCGCCACGCGCCATGAGCGTGGTGACGACCGGGATGCCGGTCTGCTCCGCCAGCCGCAAGAGCTCTTCGGACGCCTCGGCCTTGAGCACGCCGCCGCCGACGTAGAGCACGGGCTTCTGGGCGGCGGTGATGAGCTTGGCGGCCTCGCGGATCTGCTTGCCGTGCGGCCGGATCGTCGGCCGGTAGCCGGGCAGCTGCAGCTCCGGGGGCCAGCTGAACGTCGTCTGCTCCTGCAGGACGTCCTTGGGGATGTCCACCAGCACCGGGCCGGGTCGGCCCGTTGACGCCAGGTGGAAGGCCTCCGCGATCGCCCTCGGGATGTCCGTGGCGTCGATGACGAGCATGTTGTGCTTGGTGATCGGCATGGTGATGCCGGTGATGTCGGCTTCCTGGAACGCGTCGGTGCCGATCAGCGCCCGACTCTGCTGACCGGTGATCGCCACGATCGGGATCGAGTCCATGTGGGCGTCGGCGATCGGGGTGACGAGGTTGGTCGCGCCGGGGCCCGATGTCGCCATGCAGACCCCGACCTTGCCGGTGGCCTGCGCGTAGCCCGTGGCCGCGTGCCCTGCGCCCTGCTCGTGGCGGACGAGGACGTGCCGGACCCTCGTGGAGTCCAGCAGCGGGTCGTAGGCGGGGAGGATCGTGCCGCCGGGGATGCCGAAGACGACCTCGCAGCCGACCTCCTCCAGCGAGCGCACGAGCGACTGCGCCCCGGTCATGGGCACGTTGTCGATGCGGTCTCCGGCCACGGTCTCGGCGCGCGGGGTCTCCGGGCGCTGGGCCGCGGCGGGCCGCCCGGGCGGTGGCGCCGGTTTCGGCCCTGATCGGGGTGTTGCGGTGGTCATGGGGTTTCGCCTCGCTGCTCGTGAACTTCGATCCGAACATGAAAAAACCCCCGACCGCCGGGAGGCGGAACGAGGGTGGCGCGTCGACGACCGAGGGCTCGCTCAGGCGTTGACGCGCCTGAGAAGTACGAGGACCTTGGTCGTAAACATGGCCGCGACGCTAGCCGCCCGGCGGCCGGGGCGTCAAATCCGTGAGACGGGGCGTCCGGATCATGGGACTACCACCAGGGTGGTAGTGCGGTCGAGCCTGCTGTCCGACGACGTCGGGCCCCGCGGCGAGCATCTTCGGGGCCATGGCTTTACCTCGTTCCGAGTACGGCGTCGTGGCCCGCGTCGCCGCAGCTGCGCTCACGGCGGGCGCGGGCGCGATCCACCTCGCCGTCGTGCCCGACCACCTGCGCGAGTACCTGCTCTTCGGGATCTTCTTCGCCGTGGTTGGCGTGGTCCAACTGGGCGCCGCGGTCGCGCTGCTGCGCCCCACGCGCCGACTCGCCGCCGGGGTCGCGACCGGGCAGGTGCTGCTCGTGGCGCTGTGGTTGGTGTCCCGCACGACCGGGCTGCCGATCGGGCCGCGAACCCTGGACGCCCGAGGAGATCGGCGTCGCGGACGTCGCCTGCGTCGGGCTGGAGCTGCTCGCCGTCACGGTGCTGGCGAGGCTTGTCGTGCGGACATCCCGGAGGCGGTCCCGACGGACGGTGGTGGGGGCCGCCGCGGTCGTCGTCCCGGTGGCGCTCGTGACGTTCGTCGGCGTCGGCAGCGGCCTGTCCGGCATGCCCGCGGCGGTCTCGGTCGCGTCGTCCGGTGCCGGGGCCACCTCGGTCACCGCGCTCGTCGCGCCGCCGGGGCCGCAGCCGGTGAAGGCGTTCACGCTCACCGCCCGGCCCGCCGTGATCGACGGCAGGCCCGCATACACCTACGACGGCACGGTGCCCGGCCCCCTGCTGCGCGTCACCCAGGGTGACCGCGTGCGAGTGACGTTGGTGAACCGGCTGCCGGTCGCGACCACCGTGCACTGGCACGGCCTGCGCGTGCCCGCCGCCATGGACGGGGTCGCGGGCATCACCCAGGACGCGGTCGCCCCCGGCGCGAGGTTCACCTACCAGTTCCTCGCCGACGAGGCGGGCACGTTCTGGTACCACTCCCACCAGGACACCGGCAACCAGATCCCGGCCGGGCTCTTCGGCGCGCTCGTCGTCGACCCGGCGGGCGGCCCGCGCGCCGACGTCGACCGCACCCTCATGCTGCGCGACACCGGCATCCGGGGCGATCGCGGTCAACGACACCGCAGGTGACCTGCATCTCGACGCTCGTCCGGGGCAGACCGTGCGGCTGCGGATCATCGACGCCGTCGCCCCGAGCATGGACGGCACCGCTGAGGCGCCCGTCCTGCTCGGCGCCCCCTACCGCGTGATGGCGCTCGACGGCCGCGACCTCGCGGGCGCCCAGGAGCTGGGCCCGCGGCGGCTGCAGCTGGGCATGGGCCAGCGCGCGGACCTCGGCGCCCGCCGTCACGCGCACGTTGATCGCGGCGTTCGCGGGTGGCCCGCAGCGCTCCCCTGCCGACGGGGATCTGCTCGCCGCGCTCACCGACCGTGAGCGCGAGATCACCGCGCTCGCCGCCCACGGGCTCTCCAACGACGAGATCGCGGCCCGGCTGGTGATCAGCCGGGCCACGGCGAAGACCCATGTCGCGCGCGCGATGACCAAGGTCGGCGCGCGCGACCGGGCTCAGCTCGTCGTGTTCGCCTACCGCAGCGGGCTCGCCACGGCGCCGTTGCCCTGATCGACGTAGCTGCGGCGGGCGATCGCCAGGTACAGCGCGCCGCCCAGCACCACGCCGACGAACCACGAGTAGGACGCGACCGCGGAGAAGGTCGGGACCAGCGCCAGGACCAGGCAGATCAGCGCCGACGGCAGGAACGCGGCGAGTGCCTTCGGGTTCCAGCCGCCCCGGTACCAGTGCGGGCTGTTCGGGTCCTCGGTGTAGAGCTGTTCCACCAGAACGCGCTGCCTGCGCAGCAGGAAGTAGTCGGCGAAGATGATCCCGAACAGCGGCCCCAGCAGCGCGCCGAGCCCGCCGAGGAAGTAGTTGATCGCGACCGGGCTGTTGTAGAGCTGCCAGGGCAGGATCACGACGGCGGCCACCGCGGCGATCAGCCCGCCGCGGCGGAAGTCGACGTACTTCGGCGCGACGTTGGACAAGTCGTAGGACGCCGAGACGAAGTTCGCGACGACGTTGATGCCGATCGTCGCGATGATGAATGTGGCGGCGCCGACCAGCGTGACCCACACGTTGCCGATCTGGGCGACGATCTCGACGGGGTCGGTGAGGGCCTTGCCGAACACGGCGACGCTGCCCGCCGTGACGGCCACCGTCACCACCGCGAAGGCGAGGAAGTTCACCGGGAGCCCGAGGAAGTTGCCGCGCACCACGGTCCGCCGGTCCGGCGCGAAGCGGGCGAAGTCGCAGAAGTTGAGCAGCAGGGTCGAGAAGTAGGTGACGGTGAGCGCCACCGCCGACACGAACGCGCCCGCCGCGGCGCCGCCGGAGAGCTGTTGGGTGCTGAGGTTGAGGCTGAAGCCCGAGCCCGCCTTCACGACGATCCAGATGGCGAGCACGAACATTACGACCCAGATCGCCGGGCCTGCCCAGTCCTGGAACCGGCGCACGGTCTCCATCCCGCGCCGGATGACCATCAGCTGCAGCACCCACATCACCGCGAACGCCGCCCAGCCCAACGGCGACAGGCCGAGGAACCCGCCCTCGCTCCAGGGCTTGAGGCCAGGCCAGAGCGACAGCGCGAGCACCACGACGGCGACCGACGCCAGCCACGTCTGGATGCCGTACCAGGCGATGGCGATGACGGCGCGGATGAGGGCAGGCAGGTTGGCGCCGAACACCCCGAACGAGATCCGGGCGATGACCGGGAACGGCGCGCCCGTGCGCTGCCCCGCGAACCCGGTGAGGTTCATGAGGAAGAACACGATCACGATGCCGACCACGAGGGCGACGAACACCTGCCACGCGAGCAGCCCGAGGAAGAACAGCCCGGCGGCGAACGTGTAGCCGCCGATGCTGTGGACGTCGGACATCCACATGGCGAAGAGGCTGTAGGTGCCCCACGTCCGCTCGGTGGTCGGTGCCAGGTCGTCGTTGTAGAGACGAGGGCTCGCCCACGGTGGCACATGGTCGGTGGTGGGGCGCGCTGCGGGTTCAGTCGACATTGACTCTTTCCCTTAGGTGGAATCCAACTTCCGCTGGGCGAGAAGTATGGAATCGCGGCGGCGTCGCGTCAAGGGCGGAGCGGGCTGCGACGATGGCGGGGTGAGCGAAGAGCCACGTGCGGTGTTCCGCATTCCCCGGTTGGCGATCCTCGGGGCCGTGCTGCTCGCCGTCTGCGCCACGCCGGTCGCGTTCGGGGCGCCGTACTTCTGGCTGGTCTACCTGCTGCCGGTGGCCGTGGTGGTGTGGGTGGTGCGGGTGCGCACCGTCGTCGACGCGGAGGCGCTGACCGTGCGGCGGCTCGTCGGCTCGCGGCGCGTACCGTGGTCGCAGATCCGCTCGCTGCACCTGCACGACAAGGGTGGGGTGCGGGCGGTGCTGACCGACGGCGCCGAGCTACCGCTCCGCTGCGTCCGCGTCCGCGACCTGCCCCAGCTCGCCGCCGCGTCCGGCGGGCGCCTGAGCATCGGAGACGAGTAGATGCCCGCCCTGCGTTCCCGCGTCACCACCCACGGCCGCAACGCCGCCGGAGCGCGTTCGCTCTGGCGCGCCACCGGCATGACCGACGGCGACTTCGGCAAGCCGATCGTGGCCATCGCCAACTCCTACACCCAGTTCGTGCCCGGCCACGTGCACCTCAAGGACCTCGGCGAGATCGTCGCGGACGGGGTGCGCGCGGCAGGCGGCGTGCCGAGGGAGTTCCACACGATCGCGGTCGACGACGGTATCGCCATGGGCCACGGCGGGATGCTCTACTCGCTGCCCTCGCGCGAGGTCATCGCGGACGCCGTCGAGTACATGGTCAACGGGCACGCCGCCGACGCGCTCGTCTGCATCTCCAACTGCGACAAGATCACCCCCGGCATGCTGAACGCGGCCATGCGGCTCAACATCCCGACGGTGTTCGTGTCGGGCGGGCCGATGGAGGCGGGCAAGGCAGTCGTCGTGGACGGCGTGGCGCACGCCCCGACCGACCTCATCACGGCGATCTCGGCGTCGGCGTCGGCGCAGGTCGACGACGAAGGGCTCGCGCTCGTCGAGCGCTCGGCCTGCCCGACGTGCGGCTCGTGCTCGGGGATGTTCACCGCGAACTCGATGAACTGCCTCACCGAGGCGCTCGGCCTCGCGTTGCCCGGCAACGGCTCGACGTTGGCCACCCACGTGGCGCGCCGGGCGCTGTTCGAGCGGGCGGGCACCACGGTGATGGAGCTGGCCACACGCTGGTACTCGGGCGACGACGCGTCGGCGCTGCCCCGCTCGATCGCGACGCGAGCGGCGTTCGAGAACGCGATGGCGCTCGACGTGGCGATGGGCGGCTCCACGAACACGGTGCTGCACATCCTCGCCGCCGCGCAGGAGGGCGAGGTCGACTTCGACCTGGCCGCGATCGACGCCGTCTCCCGGCGCGTGCCGTGCCTGGCCAAGGTGGCGCCCAACTCCGACTACCACATGGAGGACGTCCACCGCGCAGGCGGCATCCCGGCGATCCTCGGCGAGCTGCGCCGGGCCGGGCTGCTCAAGGCCGACGTGCACACGGTGCACGCCCCGTCCCTGGAAGCCTGGCTGGACGCGTGGGACATCCGTGCCGCCACGCCGTCCGAGGAGGCGGTGGAGCTGTTCCACGCCGCGCCGGGCGGGGTGCGCACCACGGAGGCGTTCTCGACGACCAACCGCTGGTCGTCCCTCGACACGGACGCGGCGGGCGGCTGCATCCGCGACGTCGCGCACGCCTACACGCGCGACGGCGGCCTCGCCGTGCTCCGCGGCAACATCGCCCCCGACGGCGCCGTGATCAAGGCCGCCGGGATCGACGAGGAGATGTGGCACTTCGCAGGCCCGGCGCGGGTCGTCGAGAGCCAGGAGGAGGCCGTCTCGATGATCCTCGCCAAGCAGGTGCAGCCCGGCGACGTGCTGGTGGTGCGCTACGAGGGCCCCTCCGGCGGGCCGGGGATGCAGGAGATGCTGCACCCCACCGCGTTCCTCAAGGGGGCAGGCCTCGGCCGGGTGTGCGCGCTGATCACCGACGGGCGGTTCTCGGGCGGCTCCAGCGGCATCTCCGTTGGCCACATCTCGCCGGAGGCGGCGGCGGGGGGCGTGATCGGGCTCGTCGAGGACGGCGACCGCGTGGTCATCGACGTCCGCGAGCGCACGCTGCACCTCGACGTGGCCGACGAGGTGCTGGCCGAGCGGCGCGCCAAGGTGGAGGCGAGCGAGCGGCCCTGGCAGCCGCGCGACCGCGACCGGCCGGTGAGCAAGGCCCTGCGCGCCTACGCCGCGCTGGCCACGAGCGCGCACACGGGGGCGGTCCGCCGGGTGCCGTGAGCGGTAACGAGTGCTCCAGCACTCGTTACCGCTCACGAGCGCCGGAGGCGCCCCCACGCGGCGGCCGCCGTCTCGATCATCTCGCCGACCCTGGCGGCGCCGAGGTGGTCGGCGGCGAAGCCGAGGTACTGGACGTGGACCTGGACGTCGGCCCAGTCCTGCTCCGGTGCGGGCGGCTCGGGGAACCACGGCGGCGGGACGGCGTCCTGGGCGCACAGGGTCGCGCGATCGAGGGCGGCGGGGGCGACGCGGGCGTTGCCCCAGTCGATCAGCACGTCCCCCAGCACGTTGCCGCGGTGGGCGTCGCCGTGCACCAGCGTGCGCGGCATCCGCGCCAGCGCGTCCGTGATCGCGGGATCGGCCCGCCAGGCCAGCAGCGCTCGCTCGGCGGCGGCGAACTCCCGTTCCCCGGTCCTGGCCCGGCCGCCCCGTACGGCGACCAGCGTGCGGTCGCACAGCGCCGACCACCACGCAGCGTCGACGACGGGCACGCCGCGGGGCCGTCGTCCGTGCCAGTGCGCGTGCACCGCGGCCAGCGTGCGCCACACCGGGTCCGGCACCGGGTCGGCGGGCCCGAGCGGCGGCCCGTCGTGGTACGGCAGCACCAGCCAGTCCGGGCCGATGGCGAGCGGGCGAGGCGGCCCGTCTACGACGGCAACCGCGCGCATGGTGGCGACCTCGACCCGTCCAGCCGCCTTGAGCACGACGGTTCGGACCTGGCCGCCGACGGTCAGCTCCACCCGTTCGACGGAAGCGGCCACGTACCCGCCTGCCAACGGGGTGCGGCTGATGACCCGGACCGGCGCGGCCAGCCGTCGTTCGAGGACGGGCAGCCAGGCGGCGTCCGGGGTCAGGCGACCACCGGCCGTCGCAGCAAGACGTAGACCAACACGGCGGCGGCGATGCCGATGACGAGCGCCAGCACCCCCCACGACGCGGGGCGTCGGTGCCAGGCGCGGCCGTTGTCCAGTGCGATCCGGCCGGGCCCGGTCATCACCAGGCACGCCGCGCCGAGCCCGAGCACCCCCGAGTACTCGATCGCGTCGCCGCCGCGGGGCCCGGTCACGAAGAAGCCGTTGCCCAGCTTGAGCAGCACCGCGTTGATCATGATGGCGAGCACGGCGGCCGCCGCGAGCGGGGTGAACAGGCCGACGATGAGGAAGGCGCCCGCTACGAGCTCGGTGACACCGGTGACCCACGACAGCGTCGTCGCCTGCTGGTAGCCGAAGCCCGTCAGGTTGTTGGCGAAGCCTGCGATGCCCGGCCCGCCCCACAGCCCGAACACCTTCTGCGCGCCGTGCGCGAAGGTCGCGCCGCCGATGCCGAGACGCAGGAGCAGCAGACCGATGTCGGTGCCGCCGTTCCACGCCAGCGGGCGCCGGGTGGGGCGGGTGTCGGGGGCCGTGGTCGAGCCGTAGTTGCCGAACCCCGGGTAGGAGGTCGTTGGCTGCTCGGTCATGCGCGGCACAGTAGCGGTGAGCAGGGGGTCAGTACCCGTCCTATACGAGATTCGACGGCGTGTTCCCGCGGGCGTACTGCCGGATCTGCTCGGCCGCGATCCGGAACGCGCGATCCCTGGCGAGCGGCACGCTGCCGCCGACGTGCGGGGTGAGCAGCAGCCCCGGCGCCGACCAGAGCGGGTGACCCGCGGGCAAGGGCTCGGGATCGGTGACGTCGAGCGCCGCGCGCAGCCGTCCCGAGGTGAGTTCGGCGAGCAGCGCGTCGGGGTCCAGGACGGGCCCGCGCGCGGCGTTGACCAGCACGGCCCCGTCGGGCATGGCGGCGAGGAACGTGGCGTCGACAAGGCCGCGGGTGGCGTCGGTCAGGGGCACGCCCACGACGCACGCGCCACGACCTCGCCGGTCACGAGGAACGGGGCGACGAGCACCTCGGCGCTGTCCGCCTCGGGCGGCATCGGGGCGTCGGGGCGGTAGCGGATCGCGCGCACACCGGGCACGTCGGCGAGGGCGGCGATCCCGGCCTCGTGCGGCACGAGAACGTCCATGGCTTCCGACGGTACTCACCGGCCGCTCACCCCGCGGTGCCTAGCCTGCTGGGTGTGGTGGGTCGGAGCCGGGGCGTCATCGCGCTGCTGGCCGTCCTGCTGCTGGCGGGCTGCGCGTCGTTCCCTGACGGGGGCCCGCACGACTGGCGAGACAAGATCGAGGGCGTCGGCGAGCTGGGCGGCCCGCCCGCCGCGGCGCGCACCCCCACCGAGGAGCCGCCGCCGTCGTCGGACCCGGCCGAGAGCGGCGGCCCGCGCGCGCCGTCGGGGTGCGTCGACCCCGACCCCCAGGTCGTGGCGACGTGCCTGGCCCCGGTCGGCGCGATCGCGGTGCTGCCCGACGGCGTGTCCGCGCTGGTTGGCGAGCGCGCCACGGGCCGGGTGATGCGGGTGCGGCAGGGGGCGGCGCCCTCGCTGGTCACGACGATCCCGGTGGACACCATCGGCGGCGGTGGGCTCACGGGGCTCGTGCTGTCGCCCGCGTACGCGGAGGACCAGCTCGTCTACGCCTACGTCACGACGCCGACGGACAACCGGGTGGTCAAGCTCGCCCCCGGTGAGCCGCCCAAACCGGTGCTCGTCGGCATCCCGCGGGGTGCGGCCAACAACGCGGGCGCCCTCGGCGTCGACGCGGACGGGCTGCTGCTCGTCGCGACCGGCGACACGGGCATCAACACCTCACTGCCCGGCTCGCTCGCCGGGAAGGTGCTGCGCATCGACACGCTCGGCCGCCCCGGGGTGAGCAACCCCGACCCGCGCTCGCCCGTGCTGAGCACCGGGGTGAGCGACCCGGCGGGCCTGTGCGTCGACGACACCACCGCGCTGGCCTGGTTGCCCGACCGCACCGAGGACGGCGACTCGCTGCACCTCGTCCTCCCCGGGCCGCTGCCCGTGCCCGCCTGGCGCTGGCCGGACCGGCCCGGGGTGGCGGGCTGCGCGGCGCACGACGGCGTCGTCACGATCGCCCAGACCTACGGCACGGCCACCTACGTGCTGCGCGGCGACCGCAACGGCCTGTTCAGCGGCCAGCCGCAGACCTTGCTCAAGGACGTCTACGGCAGGCTCGGCCCGGCCGCGCTGGGCCCGGACGGCTTCCTGTGGCTGGGCACCGTCAACAAGGGCGGCGGCACGCCCGTCTCGAGCGACGACCGCGTGATCCGCATCCAGGTGGGCGGCGGCGGAGGCGCCGGGCGCACCTGACCCCGTGAGCGGTAATGAGCGCTGGAACACTCGTTACCGCTCACGAGGGCATAGGGGACACGGCGCCATCGACCCCGGCCAGCCCTCGCGACGCAGCACTGCCTCCACCTCTCGGGCCGCCCCGCACGGGTCCTCGGCGAGATCGCGCCACCCGAACGTCAACCGCGCCCGACCGGCGAGCTCGGCCGCGTTGTCCCTCCGCCGGTCGCGAAACGCGACGCTGTTCAGCAGATGGGTCCGGCCGTCGAGCCGCACCGTAAGCCCGACCCCGACGGGGTCGTAGACGACATCCTCGAACAACGTGACGCCGTCGACCGCAAACGGACCCTGGCGGCGCCCCAGCGGCAGGCTGTGCGCATCCTCCACTTCGAGCGCGTAGCGCTCTTCGAGCATCGATTGGACTCCGCTGCGCACGAGCGCAACGGCGGCGTGCAGCGCCCGCCGGTAGCGGAGAGGTGGGCGCTCCATCAGCCGCCGCTCGACCGTCACGGGACGAACGCCCCCGGTGACCAGCAACTGTGTGAGGGTCACCCGCGCAGACCGTGCGTCCGGTTCCTGGCCTGCCATATCTATCGCTGTATCGGCCCGACTCGTCAACGGTGGCCTTCGCTCGACGACGATGTGCGCGTACGCCCGCGACCGGTGCACGATGACAAACGGCCGTTGCGAGATCGCCGACGACCCGTAGGGCAAGGTGATGTGCACCGGTCCCTCTCCGACGGGTACCAGGCCCCATTCCTCCGCGGCCGTGCGATGGCTGAGCACGGCCGCCGGACCTCCGTAGCGCAAGGCCGCTTCGATCCGGGCGCTTCGCGAGAGCGGGCCGGTGAACGTGGCGTAGGTCCGCGGAAGTACCCATTGCCATCGTCCACCGTTGATCTGGGCGACGATCATGTCGCGGGTCACCCCGAGCTTATGGAGTTGGGCCGTGTCGACGATGCCGTGCCGATCCGTCTCGATGGTGGCCCACAAGTTGGCCTGGTCAGAAGCTCTGCCTGCCATGATCCGATCATGCGACAGAAGGGATCAGCGGCGCGGCGGATGCCGCCAAGCTGTAGACAACTGCGTGCGATGTGGACAACCGGGTCGTGAGCGGTAACGAGTGTTAGAGCACTCGTTACCGCGCACAGGCCTCCAGCACCAGCTCGCGCACCCGCTTGGCGTCGGCCTTGCCACCGGTCGCCCGCATCACCGCGCCCACGATCGCGCCCGCGGCCGCCACCTTGCCGCCGCGGATTTTCTCGACCACGTCGGGCTGGGCGGCCAGCGCCGCGTCGACGGCCGCGACGAGCTCGCCCTCGTCCGAAACGACCGCGAGCCCGCGGGCGGCGACGACCTCGTCGGGGCTGCCCTCCCCCGCCAGCACGCCGTCGACGGCCTGCCGGGCCAGCGCCGTGGTCAGCTCCCCCGACACCACCAGCGCGATCACCCGTGCCACGGCCTCGGGCGTGATCGGCAACGCCTCCAGGGGTACCTCGCGCGTGTTGGCCTGCTGGGTCAGGTACGACACCCACCACGACCGGGCCTCACCTGCAGGGGCGCCCGCGGCCACGGTGGCCTCGATGAGGTCCAGTGCGCCCGCGTTGACCAGATCGCGCAGCTCCTCGTCGGTGAGCGACCACTCGGCCTGCAGCCGCGCGCGGCGCGCCCACGGCAGCTCGGGCAGCGTGGCGCGCAGCTCGTCGACCCACTCGGGCGAGGGCGCGATCGGGACGAGGTCGGGCTCGGGGAAGTAGCGGTAGTCCTCGGAGGTCTCCTTGCGCCGCCCAGCGCGGGTGGTGCCGGACTGCTCCTCGAAGTGCCGCGTCTCCTGGACGATCGGCTCGCCCGCGTCGAGGACGGCGGCCTGCCGCGTCATCTCGTACCGCACGGCCCGCTCCACCGACCGCAGCGAGTTGACGTTCTTGGTCTCGGTGCGCGTGCCGAGCTCGCCCGACCCCATGGGCGACAGCGACAGGTTGACGTCGCAACGCATCGAGCCCTGGTCCATGCGCACGTCGGACACGCCGAGGGACTTGATCAGGTCACGTAGCGCCGTAACGTACGCCCGCGCCACCTCCGGCGCCCGCGCCCCGGTGTCCGGGATCATCTTGGTGACGATCTCGATCAGCGGCACGCCCGCCCGGTTGTAGTCGAGCAAGGAGTACTCGGCGCCGTGGATCCGCCCGGTGGACCCGCCGACGTGCAGCGACTTGCCGGTGTCCTCCTCCATGTGCGCCCGCTCGATGCCCACCCGCACGAGCGTGCCGTCGTCCAGCGTGACGTCCAGGTGGCCGTCGTAGGCGATCGGCTCGTCGTACTGGGACGTCTGGAAGTTCTTCGGCATGTCGGGGTAGAAGTAGTTCTTGCGTGCGAACCGGCACCACGGCGCAATCTCGCAGTGGAGCGCGAGCCCGATCCGCATCGCCGACTCCACGGCCGTGCAGTTCAACACAGGCAGCGAGCCGGGCAGGCCGAGGCACGTCGGGCAGACCTGGGTGTTGGGCTCGCCGCCGAACGCGGTGGGGCAGCCGCAGAACATCTTCGTGTGGGTGTTGAGCTCGACGTGCACCTCGAGCCCGAGCATCGGGTCGTAGCGGGCGACGACGTCGTCGTACGCGACCAGCACGGGCGTGCTCACGACAAGACCTCCGGTGCGGTCGGGAAGGGCCGGGACGCCTCGTACGCCGCCGCGACCCGGTACATGACGGCCTCGCCCAGCGCGGGCGCCATGATCTGCAGCCCGACGGGAAGGCCGACCACGCTGTCGTCAGCGGCGAGGCCCGACGGCACCGAGAGCGCGGCGGTGCCCGCGAGGTTCGTGGGGATGGTCGCGAGGTCGTTGAGGTACATGGCCAGTGGGTCGTCGACCTTGTCGCCGATCGGGAACGCGGTGGTCGGCGTGGCGGGCGACACGAGCACGTCGGCCTGCTCGAACGCGGCGGCGAAGTCGCGCGAGATCAGGGTGCGGACCTTCTGCGCTTGCCCGTAGTAGGCGTCGTAGTAGCCCGACGACAGCGCGTACGTGCCGAGGATGATGCGGCGCTTGACCTCGGCGCCGAAGCCTGCTTCCCGGGTGGCGGCCATGACCTCCTCCGCCGACCCGGCCCCTGGCACCCGCAGGCCGTAGCGCATCGCGTCGAACCGCGCGAGGTTGGACGACACCTCGCTGGGCAGGATCAGGTAGTAGGCGGCGAGCCCGTACTCGAAGTGCGGGCAGCTCACCTCGGTGAGCTCGGCGCCCAGTTTCTCGAGCTGCGCGATGGCCTGCTCGAACGACGCGCGCACGCCCGGCTGGTAGCCCTCGCCGCCCAGCTCGCGGACGACGCCGACGCGCAGCCCTGACAGATCGCCGCGGGCCCCCTCACGGGCCGCCGCGACGACCGCAGGGACGGGCAGGTCGATCGACGTGGAGTCGAGCGGGTCGTGGCCCGCGATCACCTCGTGCAGCAGCGCGGCGTCGAGCACGGTGCGCGCGCACGGGCCTGCCTGGTCCAGCGACGACGCGCACGCGATCAGCCCGTAGCGCGACACGCCGCCGTAGGTGGGCTTCACCCCGACCGTGCCGGTGAACGCCGCGGGCTGGCGGATCGAGCCACCGGTGTCGGTGCCGATGGCCAGGGGCGCCTCGTACGCCGCCAGCGCCGCGGCCGAGCCGCCGCCCGAGCCGCCCGGCACCCTGGTGAGGTCCCACGGGTTGTGGGTGGGGCCCCATGCCGAGTGCTCGGTGGAGGAGCCCATGGCGAACTCGTCCATGTTGGTCTTGCCCAGGATGGTGATCCCGGCCGCGCGCAGGCGCATGGTGACCGTGGCGTCGTAGGGCGGGCGCCAGCCGTCGAGGATCTTCGAGCCCGCGGTGGTGGGCATGTCGACGGTGGTGAAGACGTCCTTCAGCGCGAGCGGCACCCCGGCCAGCGGCGACGCGGGCGCGGTGCCCGCGGCGAGGCTCTCGTCGACCAGCGTGGCCGACTCGAGCGCGGCCTCCTCCGCGACGTGCAGGAACGCGTGCACCTGCCCGTCGACCTCGGCGATGCGCTCCAGGTGGGCGCGCGCGACCTCGACGGCCGACACCTCGCGGGCGTGGATCTTCTCGGCCAGCTCGGCGGCGGTGAGGCGGAGCAGGTCGCTGCTCATTGCTCCTCCCCCAGGATCTGCGGCACGCGGAAGCGTCCGTCCTCGGCTGCGGGGGCACCGGACAGCGCCTGCGCCTGGGTGAGGCTCGGGCGCAGCTCGTCGGCTCGGAACACGTTTTCCAGCGGCACCGCGTGCGACGTGGGCGGGATGTCGTCCGCGGCGACCTCGCCGACCCTGGCGACCGCGCCCAGGATGACGTCGAGCTGGCCTGCGAAGACGTCGAGCTCCGCGTCGGTGACGGCGAGCCGGGCCAGCCGGGCGAGGTGCGCGACCTCGTCCCGGGTGATCCCACCCGTATCTGCAGCCACGATCTTTCCTCCGATGATTGCGGGACGTCTCGGCGCGACATCGGGCGCGAACGTCGACCCTGCGTTTAAGTTTAGGCGCGGGGGGCTACTGGCTTTGCATGCGGTGCACTCGAACCGGGCGATCGACGACCGGCCGGGCCCTGCGCTCGCTCCGGCAGGGACCGCACTGACACAATCGCCGGTCGGGGCGCGGCAGGGGCGGCGTCGGGGGTGTCGGCGAGAGGGCGTGTCTGGCGTGTCGTACCTGCTCCGCATCGTCCTTCCGGACAAGCCGGGCAGCCTGGGGGCTGTGGCGACGGCGCTGGGCAACGCGGGGGCGGACATCCTCGGCGTGTCCGTGGTCGAGCGGGCCGCGGGCCACGCGATCGACGACATCGCCGTCGAGCTGCCCGTCGGGCGACCGCCGGATGTGCTGATCACGTCGGCGGAGTCGGTGCCGGGGGTCGAGGTTGAGTCGATGCGCCCGCATTCGGGGCTCCTCTCGACCCACCACGAGCTGGAGCTGATCGACGAGATCGCGGGCGACCCGGAGGGCGGGCTCGCCCTACTGGCCGAGGGCGTGCCGCGGATCTTCCGGGCGGGCTGGGCGTTGATCGCGCGCCGCGAGGACACCCGGTCTTACCGGCTCGCTGAGAGCTCCGCAGCGCCCGAGACGATCGCGGGGGATCTCCCGTGGCTGCCGCTGTCGAAGGCGATCGTCCTCGACCCGGTGGTGCACTGGGTGCCCACCCCGTGGAGCGACCTCGACACGGAGCTCGCCGCGGCCCCGTTCGGCCCCGTCGGCGATGCCCAGGGCCTCGTGGTCGGACGGCCCGGCGGGCCCGCGTTCCGGCCGTCAGAGCTCGCGAGGCTGTCGCACCTGGCTGGGATCGTCACCACGATCCTCGGCGGCTGACGTCCGACGGGTACGTCAGCGGGCGCGCCGAGAGCGCATCCGCTGCGGAAGGCCCCATGCGCGCTTGCCGGACCCGAGCTCAAGCGCCTTGGAAACCAGGTTGTCGTTGCCGGTAGCCAGCCACCCGTCGGGCAGGACGAGCACGTCCTCGAAGCCGATGCGGGTGTCGATGTTGAGGCCCATCGCGTACTCGAGCACCGGCCAGGCGCCGCCCTCCTCCCCGTGCAGCAGCACCGGCACCCCGAGATCGGACCCCAGCGCACGCATGATCCGCACGCCTTCCGCGACCGCTGTGCTCGGATCGGACACGGTGGACTCGGCCAGCACTCGCGTGGTGCCCCGCGGCGGCAGGCTGCGGCGGAGGGTGACGGCGTCGCCGCTCGTCCAGACGCCCAGCTCGACGCCGATGCCCACCGACTCCGCCGCGGAGCACACGCGCTCCCAACCGCGTTCGTGGACGTTGACCGAGCAGACGTCGGGCTTGCCGATGCCCAGATGCCCCCAGGCGAGGACGGCCTCGACGCGCTTGTCGGGGTCGGGCTGGATCCAGCGGCCCGTCGGGACGCCGATCTCCATGCCGGGGACCTCTTGGCGGATGGCCGCGACCGCGTCGCCGACGTAGGCGGGGTCGAGCGTTTCCATGCCTTCGGGGTCGCGGGGGTGGATGTGCACCGACGACACGCCCTGCTCGGCGACCGCTCGGGCATCGCGGGCGAGATGGCGCGGGACGATGGGCAGCGCGGGGTGCGCGTCCTCGGGGCGCGACCCGTTCAGCACCGCCTGCAACACCGCGACACCCCCACTTCGACGACGATATCCCGCGAACGCGCCGCACATCGCCTCTCCGTTAGGAGAGCATTCCGGGGTCGCCTCTC
This sequence comes from uncultured Actinomycetota bacterium, assembly GCA_963736375.1. Taxonomy (GTDB): domain Bacteria; phylum Actinomycetota; class Actinomycetes; order Mycobacteriales; family Pseudonocardiaceae; genus Pseudonocardia. The sequence continues at coordinate 14,541 of CAVTOL010000028.1, read as the reverse complement.
GATCGTAAGGGCTATCGCGGTACGACAGGGCGTTGGTCCGGCCTATTGATCGACAGGTGTGCGCCACGACACTCCCCTTCGCTCACTCTTTCCTCGCGGCCTCCAAGGCCGCCTCCGGGCCACGGTCGAGCAGCACGCGGAACCCGGCCTCGTCGAGCACGGGGACTCCGATCTCCATCGCCTTGTCGTACTTCGATCCCGGCGCCTCACCCGCGACGACGAATGCGGTCTTCTTCGACACCGACCCCGCCGCCCGTCCCCCGCGCGCGGCGATGGCCTCCCTCGCCTCGTCGCGGGAGAAGGCCTCCATCGACCCGGTGATCACGATCGACAACCCCTCCAGCGTGCGCGGCATCGACGTGTCGACCTCGTCGACCATGCGCACCCCGGCCGCGCGCCACTTGGCGACGACTTCGCGATGCCAATCGACCGAGAACCAGTCGCGCAGCGCCGCAGCGATCGTCGGGCCGACCCCCTCGACGCCCGCGATCGGCGCCAGCGCCGCCGCCAGCTCCTTGACCTGCGCGCGGGCCGCCGCCCGGGCGGCCTTCTCGGCGATGGCTGCGGCTTCGTCGGCGGAGGGGGCCGCATCCGCCCCGGCCGCATCACCCTCGGCCGCATCACCCTCGGCCGCATCACCCTCGGCCGCATCACCCTCGGCCGCATCACCCTCGGCCGCATCACCCTCGGCCGCATCACCCGCAGCCACCTCGCCCGCAGCCGCATCCCGCCCGGCCCCATCCCGCCCGGCCGCATCCCGTGCAGCCGCATCCCGTGCAGCCGCATCCGCGTCGGTGCCGCCGGGGCCTGCCACGGGGGACGCAGCGGCGGCCGTCGACACATCGGCCTCGGCCTCGTCGGCCGGATCGCCCGCGCTGCCGTCGGAGGTGATCGCCATGCCTGCGGCCTCGGTGGCGCGCGCGGCCGCCTCGGCGGCGGACTCGATCGCCTCCATCGAGGAGAACTCGCGCGCGAGGGCCTGCGCGGCGGTGGGCCCCACGTGCCGGATCGAAAGCCCGACCAACACGCGCCACAGCGGCCGGTCCTTCGCCGCCTCCAGGTTGAGCAGCAGCTTGCGGCCGTTGGCCGACAGCTCGCCCGCCTTCGTGCGGAAGAGCTCGGTCTGGAGCAGGTCGCCTTCGGTGAGCCCGAAGATGTCGCCCTCGTCGTGCACGACGCCCGCCTTGAGCAGGGCGACCGCCGCCTCGTAGCCGAGGCCCTCGATGTCGAACGCGCCGCGGCCACCGACATGGAACAGCCGCTCCCGCAGCTGCGCAGGGCACGAGCGGGCGTTGGGACAGCGCAGGTCGACATCGCCCGCCTTCTGCCGGGCCAACGCGGTGCCGCACTCCGGGCAGTGGGTGGGCATGACGAACTCGCGCTCGGTGCCGTCGCGCAGATCGACGACGGGGCCGAGCACCTCGGGGATGACGTCGCCCGCCTTGCGGATGACGACCCGATCGCCGATCAGCACGCCCTTGCGGCGCACCTCATCGGCGTTGTGCAGCGTGGCGAGCGACACCGTGGACTGCGCGACCACGACCGGCTCCATGAACGCGAACGGGGTGACCCGGCCCGTGCGGCCCACGTTGACCCGGATGTCGAGGAGCTTCGTGGTGACCTCCTCCGGCGGGTACTTGAACGCGATCGCCCACCGTGGCGCGCGCGAGGTGGAGCCGAGCCGCCGTTGGAGGGCCACCTCGTCGACCTTGGCGACGATGCCGTCGATCTCGTGCTCGATGTCGTGGCGGTGCTCGCCCCAGTACTCGGTGTGGGCGATGACCTCGTCGATCCCCTTGAGCACCACCGAGCGCTCGGAGACCGGAAGCCCCCATGCGCGCAGCGCGTCGTAGCCCTGGGACTGCCGCTCCAGCGTGAACCCCGCGCGCTTGCCGAAGCCGTGGCAGATGAGCCGCAGGTTGCGCGACGCCGTGATGCGCGGATCCTTCTGCCGCAGCGAGCCCGCCGCGGTGTTGCGCGGGTTGGCGTAGACGGGCTTGCCCGCCTCGACCATGAGCGCGTTGAGCGCCTGGAAATCCGCCAGCCGGAAGTACACCTCGCCGCGCACCTCGATCAACGCGGGCACGGGGAACTCGGACGTGCCGGTGAGCTCCTCCGGCACCTCCTCCAGCGTGCGCATGTTGAGCGTGATGTCCTCGCCGGTGCGCCCGTCACCCCGGGTGAGCGCGCGCGTGAGCCTCCCGTTCTCGTACAGGAGGTTGACCGCGAGCCCGTCGATCTTCAGCTCGCACAGGTAGTGCAGCTGCTCCGCTCCGACGTCGCGGGCCACGCGCTCGGCCCACGCCCGCAGATCGTCTGCGCTGAACGCGTTGTCGAGGCTGAGCATGCGCTCGAGGTGGTTGTAGGCCGTGAAATCGCTCGAGAAGGCGCTGCCGACCTGCTGAGTGGGCGACTCCGGCGTGACGAGCTCGGGGTGCTCCTCCTCGATCTCCAGCAGCTCGCGCCACAGCTCGTCGAACTGGCCGTCGGACAGCACCGGCGCATCGAGCACGTAATAGCGGAACCGATGGCCCCTGACCTCCTCGGCCAGCCGGGCGTACCGCTCGCGGACGGATTCTGGACTCACGGGGCGAGGCTACCGAGCCGGACCGACAGTCCTGCGCGATCGGCCACCGAAAGATCGCCACGAGATCGACGTTCGCGGGGCGCAGACCCCGGAAGCGTCGCTCTCGCGGGCTCAGTCGCGGTCCTCGGGCGGGTCGACGAACACCTCGCCGAGCTCGCGGCAGAGGGCGAGCGCGCGGCGGGCCCAGTTGGGGTCGGCGCCCGCGAGCCCGCACGTCGGCGTCGGGACGGCCAGGTGGGCGAGCCGGACGCGGTCGAAGCCGAGCCGGTCGGCGAGGTCGAACGCCGTGCGGGCCAGTGCGCGGCTGGTCGGGCGGCCGCCGGGGTCGCGGGCGGGCACCATGCCCAAGAGCAGCGGCGTGCCCGCGTCCCACACTGCGCCGAAGGCGTCGAGGGCGGCGGGCGACGCGGTGCGCCCCGCCACCGAGGGCAGCGTCGCGTCGACGCCGATCGCGACCGCGCCGACGGTGCCGAGCACCCCCAGCGGGGGCCGGTCGGCGCAGCAGTGCACAACCACGGGGACGCCGACACCCGCGACGAGGTCGCGCAGGACGTCGGCGGCCGCCGTCTCCGACACCGCGCGGACCGTGCCGTAACCGGACGGGGTGGGGACGCGCCCGGTGAGCACCGCGGGCAGCGACGGCTCGTCGAGCTGGAGCAGCACCGCGGCCCCGGTACGGGCCGCCACCTCGGCGAGGTGCACACGGAGGCCCTCGGCGAGGCTGGCGGCGAACTCGCGTACCGCGCCGCGGTCGGTCAGCACGGTGTGGCCCGACTGCAGCTCGACCGACGCCGCGAGCGTCCACGGCCCCGCCGCCTGCACCTTCACCCACGGGGGCCGGACGGGGTCGATCGCCTCGTCGAAGGCGTCGAGGTCGACACGGAGGAAGTCGATAGCCCGGCGCTGGTCGCGGCCCGGTCTCGCGGTGACGCGGTAGCCGGACGGGCGTACTTCGACGGCGATGTCGACGAGCATGCCCGCGGTGCGGCCGATCATGTCGGCGCCGACGCCGCGGGCGGGAAGCTCGGGCAGGGCGGTCAACACAGGCAGCTCGCCCGCCACGATGGCAGCGGCCTCGCGCGGGTCGGTGCCGGGCATCGAGCCAACGCCGGTGGCCGCGCCGTCGGGCCAGCGCGCGGGCGGGGCTGGTGGCTCTTCATCCGGGTCGGGGCCGGAGCTGTGCGTGGGCTCTTGCGGCGCGGCCTCGCCCGGCCGGACCCCGGCCAGCCCGGCGGCGGCGAGCGCGGCCGCGAGCGGATCGTCGGTGCTCATCGGGGGCTCACCGGGGGCTCACGGCATGCCCGCAGGGCGGCGGACGGCGGGCGTCATGCCCGGTGTCTACCACCGCCCGCGCCCGCCGTGACGGCCGGGCGGTTGAGCGGGCGGCGGCCGGACGGGGGGCCCGGGACGCACTTCGCACCCCTTACGTCGACTTCGCACCCCGCCGGCGGGGTGCGAAGTGCCCCGAAGGGGTGCGAAGTGCGGGGGCGGGGGGCGGGGCCGGGGCGGGGCGGGGCGGGGCGGGGCCGGGGCGGGCGGCGGGGGCGGGGCGAGGGTGGCGGGGCGGCCCGGGCGCGGGGCGGGCGGGGGCGGGCGGTGGCGGGGGGCGAACCTGGGCGACGGTGCGCGGCCGCCCGGGCGGCGGGCGCGTCAGCGGGTGGCGGTGATGGTGGCACTGCCGAGCACCCGGTCGCCCGCGTAGAACGCGATCGCCTGGCCCGGCGCCACGCCGCGGAGCGGCTCGGCCAGATCGGCGCGCACGCGGTCGCCGTCGGGCAGGACGCGGGCCGGGGCGCGGCCGCCGTGCGCGCGCACCTGTACCTCCGCGTCGAAAGGGCCGGGCGTGGCGCCCGTGGTCCAGACCGGCCGCTCGGCGTCGACCGTCTGGACGTCCAGCGCCGCCGCGGGCCCGACCCGGACGGTGCCGCTCACCGGCTCGATGCCCAACACGTAGCGCGGGCGCCCATCCGCGGCGGGCGCGGCGACGCCGAGGCCGCGGCGCTGCCCGACCGTGAACCCGTGCACGCCGTCGTGGCGGCCCAGCTCGGCACCGGTGGCGGCGTCGACGACCGCACCTGGTCGCGCCCCGATCCGAGCCGCGAGGAACGCTCGGGTGTCGCCGGAGGGGATGAAGCAGATGTCGTGGCTGTCCGGCTTGTCCGCCACCCGCAGGCCCCGCGCACCGGCTTCGGCGCGGACGTCGGCCTTCACCGTGTCGCCCAACGGGAACATCGCGTGCCGCAGCTGGTCCGGGCGGAGCACGGACAGGACGTACGACTGGTCCTTGTCGGCGTCGACGGCCCGCCGCAGCTCGCCAGCGGACAGACGCGCGTAGTGTCCGGTGCAGACCGCGTCGAACCCGAGCGCGAGCGCCCGGTCCAGCAGCGCCGCGAACTTGATCTTCTCGTTGCAGCGCAGGCAGGGGTTGGGCGTCTGACCTGCGGCGTAGGCGGCCACGAAGTCGTCGACGACATCGGCGGCGAACCGGGCGGCGAAGTCCCACACGTAGAACGGGATGCCGATGACGTCGGCGGCCCGGCGGGCGTCGGCGGCGTCTTCCTTCGAGCAGCAGCCCCGCGAGCCCGCCCGCAACGCGTCCGGAGCCTGCGAAAGGGCCAGGTGCACGCCGACGACGTCGTGCCCGGCGCCGTGGGCCCGCGCGGCGGCGACCGCGGAGTCGACGCCGCCGGACATGGCGGCGAGCACCCTCACCGGCTCTGCCCTGCCCGCCGGGCCCGCTCGACGACCTGGCCGATCACGGCCGTCACCCGCTCGACGTCGGCGGCGGTCGACGTATGGCCGAGGGAGAACCGCAGCGACCCGCGCGCCGTCGCCTCGTCCGCCCCCATCGCCAGCAGCACGTGACTCGGCCGCGCAACGCCTGCGGTGCACGCCGATCCGGTGGAGCACTCGATGCCGTGGGCGTCGAGGAGCATGAGCAGCGAGTCGCCCTCGCAACCGGGGAAGCTGAGGTGGGCGTTGCCGGGCAGCCGGGAAGGGCCGCCGTCGATGACGCCGGTGCCGGGGTCGCCGTTCAGCACGGCCTCCGGAACGGTCGCGAGGATCTTCCCGACGAGGTCGTCGCGCAGGCCGCCGAGCTCGGCCGCCCGCCGAGGCGCGTCCGCCACGGAAAGCTCGACGGCGGTGGCGAGGCCGACGACAGCAGGCGTGTCGAGCGTGCCGGAGCGCACATCGCGCTCCTGCAGCCCACCGTGCAGCAGGGGCATGACCGGCACCTCCCGCCCCAGCAGCAGCGCGCCCGCACCGTACGGGCCGCCGAGCTTGTGGCCGGTGAGGGTGAGCGCATCGACCCCGGAGGCGGCGAAGTCCACGGGCAGGATCCCGACGGCTTGCACGGCGTCGGTGTGGATCGGCACGCCGTGCCCGTGGGCGACTTCGGCAAGCTCGCGGATCGGGTTGACCGTGCCGACCTCGTTGTTGGCCCACATCACCGAGACGACGGCTGCGGACTCGGGCTCGTCGGCGAGCGCGGTCGCCAGGGTCGCAGGCCGCACCCGACCGTCGCGGTCCACGGGGAGCACCTCGACCTGCGCGCCTTCGTGCTCGGCGAGCCACCGCGCGGAGTCGAGGACGGCGTGGTGCTCGATCGCCGAGACGAGCACGCGGCGGCGGCGGTCGTCGGCGGCCCGACGGGCCCAGTAGAGGCCCTTGACGGCGAGGTTGTCGCTCTCGGTGCCCCCCGTGGTGAGCACGACCTCCGACGGGCGCGCCCCGACCGCGGCGGCGATCCGCTCACGGCCCTCCTCGACCTCACGACGGGCGCGGCGGCCCGCCGTGTGCAGCGACGACGCGTTGCCGGTGCGACCCAGCGCCGCGGACATGGCCGCGACCGCCGCGTCCAGCATGGGGGTGGTGGCGGCGTGGTCGAGGTAGGTCACAGGGGAGCTCATCCTCGCCGCCATCCTCATCTCCGCGTACGTCCGGGCGAACCAAGGGTAGTCGCCCGCGTCAGGAGGCGTCGGCGGAGACGGCGGCGACGACGACGTTGCTCAGGTACCGCCGACCCGTGTGGTCGAACTCGCCGCCGCACGTGATCAGCCGCAACTCGGGGCCGGGGGTCGGGCCGTAGACCTGTCGGGTGGGGAAAGCGTCCTTGGCGACGGTCGTCACCTCGGTGACGCGGTACCGGACGGTCACGCCGTCCGATCGACCGACGGAGATGAGGTCGCCGGGGCGCAGCGTGTCGAGCCGGTAGAAGATGCCGGGGCCTTCGTACGAGTCGACGTGGCCCGCGATGACGGTGGGCCCGACTTCGCCGGGGACCGCGCTGCCCGCGTACCAGCCCGCGACGGCGGTCGAGGCGGGCGGGATGAGCACGCCTGCGCCGTCGACGCCCAGCTCGACCAGCGACGACCGGCTGATCCGCAGCCGCGGCACGTCGAGCGTCGTCGCGGTGGCCACCGCGGCGGCAGGCTGGGGCGCGGGCGCGACGGGGTCGAACAGCACCGGGGCAGGCGGCAGCGCGGATGCGGCCGGAACCAGGGGCGGGGTGCGGACGGCCACCGTGACCGAGCCGACGAGCGCGGCGACCACCGCGACCGCCAGGCCCATCCGCGCCGCGGACCGCCACGACGCACGGGGGGCGGGCGGACGCGGGTGCGGCGACGGCGCGACAGGCGCGGGCGGGGACTTCAGCAGCACACCGCCAAGCAGACTCACCGCGCCGGGGGGCGCGGTGCCCGGCGGCTGTGACCGCCGGGCGTCCTGTGGCGGATCAGCCTTCGCGAGCACGCCGGATCCCGGCGGCCATGGTCAGCGCGGCCACGACGCCGAGCGCCACGGCGGCGGCGCCGAACGCGACCAGGGCGAGCGGGTCGGGCGCGGTGCCCCCGAACCCGGTTTCGACGCCGCCTGCCGGGGCCACCGTGGCGCCCGCGCTGTCGCGGATGAGCTGCGCGCTGAACGCGCCCTTCTTGTCCAGCAGCACCACCGAGTAGGTGGAGTTCTGGTCCACGGTGACCGGCAGGTCGACGGGGGCCTTGCCGGGCGCGGTGACCTGCAGGGTCCAGGTGCCCGCGTTGACGTCGGTGTACTGGGTGGTGGTGGCGAACTTGACGCCGGTCGCCCACGGCTGCTTGCCCGCCTGGCCGAGGTCGACCGAGGACGCGGTCACCGCGCCGTTGATGCACCGGACGGCGGCCTTGCCTGCAGGCGGGAGGGCGAGCTGGTCGTTGAGCACCGTGAGCCCGAGCGAGGCCGAGAGGCCGGTGCCCGCCACGGTGTAGGCCTGCCCGGCCTTGGCGTCGACGGTCGTGGAGATCACGGGCGGTGAGTCCTTCGGCGCGCCCGCCTTCCGCATGCTCACCACGTAGGAGCCGGGGGCGATCGGCTGGTACCCCGACACGGCCCCGTAGCCCACCCCGGGCACGACCACGGACTTGGCGGGATCGGCGACGCTGCTGACGTAGACGTCGACGTTGGGCGTGTCGGGTGAGAGGTGGGCCAGCCGAAGGTAGGCCTGGTCGGCGGCGAATGCGGGCGCTGCGGCGGCGAGCGCGAGGCCGAGCGCTGCGCCGATGGCGGTGACGAAGATCAGAGCACGGCGGTGCAAGGTCATGTCAGTCCCTCCTGCACAGGCCTCGGAAGGGCTGTGACCTGCGTTACCGGCATGACCAGATCGTTACCCTGGTCGATTACAGAGGCAACAGTCCCGTGGGCGACGGCACGGGGTAGTTGAGGACGAGATCCGGTCCATCGGCGGTGACGCCCGCGGGCGCGAACGGGGCCTGCTGCCCGGCGAGCCACGTCTTCAGCAGCGTCGAGGACGCGGGCGCCGTGCCGTCGAACGACGACAGCACGACCACCCGGCGGAGCGCCCCCGGCGCGTCGAGCGGCACGGCGGGGAACGCGGCGACCCCGACCCGGTGCGCGCTGGTCAGCGCGGCGAGCGTGAGCATGAGGCGGGGGTCGACGTTGCCGTCGCGCAGCAGCGTGGCGGCGGTCTCGTCAAGCCGTAGCGCCGTGTTCGTGGTGAGGGCGGTGCCGAGCCGGGCACGCACCTTGGCCTCGACGTTGGTGGCGGGCGTGAGCGCGCCGCACACGACGGCGGGGGCGCCGCCGCTGCCGTTCGGCGTGCCTGCCAGCACGGCGCCGGGCGGGCATGGCACGACGGTGGCGCCGGGCCGGTCGGCGATCAGCCGCAGCTCGCCTGCCAGGGCCGGATCGGAGGGGGTGCGCAGGCGCGCAGCCGGGAAGCCCGCGGCGCGCAGCTCGGCGCGGTCGAGGGCGTCGGCGACGACGACGGTGCCGGACCCGGTCTGCGTGGTGATCCAGCCGACGAGCGACCCACCCGACGGCGTGGGCCAGCCCGCGGCCACGCTGACCGGCACCGCCAGCACGGCGGCCAGCGCGAACGCCATGGCGATGCGCAGCGGCCTGCGCACGACCCGGGTGTGCACCTGGTCGGCGGCGATCGCGATCGCGACGGCGACCACGGGGGTGACGAGCAGGGCGGCAGCGGCCGTGGACGGGCCGGGCATCAGCCCGACGAGGACGAGCGGCGCGGCGGCGACGAACACCGGGCGCAGCAGATCGTCGGCGCGACCCGCGAGCACGACGAGTACCACGACGACCGCGACGCCCGCGAACGTGATCGCGGCCGGGATATCAGGGCCTGCGGTGGCGACGAACGGGCCGCCGGGCAGCGTGGCGGCCAGTACGACGGCCACCGCGCCGAGCCCCGCGACGATCCCCACCGGCCTGCGCAGCCGGGCGGGCAACCGGGCGCTGCCGTCGAGGCTGATCGCGGACGCCATGGCCAGCAGCGGCGCGGCGGCCAGCGGCACGGTGGCCACGGCGGCCAGCGCCGCGACGCCTGCCGCGCGGTTGTTGTTGCGCACCGCCAACGCGGCAGCGAGGGAGAGCCACACGACGCCGACCACCGCCGTGGTGACCGTGGAGCGCAGCGCGAGCAGCGGCAGCGCGACACCGAGGGCGCCGACGGCGGCTACCGTGGCGGTGACCGAGCTGCCCAGCCCGCGTAGCACCGGCCACATCAGCAGCGTGGCGAGCGCCCCGAGCGCGAGCCCGGCCCAACGTGCGGTGTCGACGGGGTCGCCGTCGGGCAACACGAGTTGGACGGCCGCGAACTGGATGGCCGCAAAGTGGTCCCACGGCGCCAGCGGGACCTCCGCCACCGCGGCATCGCGGATGGCGAACACCGCCACCGCGAAGCGCGCCTCGCTCGCCGTGGCGACCCACAGGGACGTGAACGTGGCCGCGAGCGTGTGCGCCGCGATGGTGAGCACAGCGACGGCGAGGAACCCGCCCAGCCCGACCGGCGGCTGGCGCACCGGCCGCTCGGGCATCTTCGGCACGACGTACTCGCTCGGCTTCGGCGCGCGCTTCACCGCGGCGGGGGGCGGCGCGAGCTCGGCGGCCTGAGGGGTGAACAAGGGCGCAGCACGGCGGCCCGCGCGTGGCGCCCCGCCCGAGTCGGGCGAGGGTGCGGCGGGCTGCGTTCGGTGGGCACTGCGACCGCTTGCGGCGGCTCCTGGCAGCGTGGTCAGCGCGCCACCGCCCCGCAGACGGCGCGGCGTCGGGCCGCCCTCGTGATCGTCATGTCCCCTCCATCGTCCTGCGTGCGCAGGTCGTCATTCTTGCGCGCGCAGCCGCCCGCCGCTGCGGCCGATCAGGCCTGGTTGGCGCTCTCTTCGCCCGCCTGATCGACGGCCGGGCCGCCGCCGTCCCCATCGTTCGGGGCCGTGCCCTGCCCCGCGCCCGACGACGCCGCGCGCACGATCTCAACGATCCGTGCGAGCTCATGACGGGTGGACTCGCGAAGCGCGTTGAGCCGCGCGACGTCCTTCTCGACCGCCTCGACCGCGCGGGTGGCCGCGAGCTCGGCCCCCGCCCGCTTCTCGTCGATCTCGTGGCGTACCTGCTCGCGGAGCCGGTCGGCCTCGCGCTGGGCGGCCCGGGTGAGCATCTCGATCTCGCCCCGCGCCGCCTCGATCTGGGACTTGAGCGCCGCCTCGCGCTCGTCGAGCGCGGCGGTGCGCCGGGCGGCCTCCTGGTCGGACTGCGCGGACCGGGTGATCAGCGCTTGCTCGGCCTCGTGCCTGCGCTGCTCGGCGTCGGCGCGCGCGCGCTCGACGAGCGAGCTGCTCTCGGCGGCCGCCGCGGCGCGGATCTCGGCTGCCTCGTTCTCGGCGAGCCGCAGGAGCCGCTCGGCACGGACCCCGAAGCCCTCGCTGGGGGCCGCGGCGGGCGGCGGCGCCTTGGCGCTCTCCGCCGCACGGCGCTCGGCCTCCGCGGCGCGCTCCTCGGCAGTGCGCTTGATCTTGTCGGCCTCGGCCGTCGCCGTGCGCAGTGTGGCGACGACGGCGAGCAGGTCGTCGATGTACTCGTCGACCTCGATCCGGTCGTAGCCGCGCAGGACGGTGACGAACCGCCGCCGGTCGACGTCGTCCTCGAACGCGGGCGACCGGCCTGCGGGCTGCGGCGTGCCCTTGTTCGACCCGCCTTGTGCCGGGACCGCGCCGGACGGGCGCGGCCGAGCCGTCGTCGTGGCGCGGTTGGTGGGTTCCATCACTGCTCCGTCCCGTTGCGGGCAACGTTGCCCGACTCGCCTGACGGAAGCTCGTTGACCAGCACCTCGGCCAGCCGCGCGAGCTCGGCGTGCACATTGCTGCGCAACGCGGACAGGCGCATGAGGTCGTGCTCGGCCTCGTCGCGCACCTTCTTCGCGGCGGCCTCCGCCCGGATCCGGATCTCCTCGGCCTTGGCCTCGGACTCCTGGCGAAGCCGGTCGGCGGCGCGGGTGGCGGCGGCGTGCAGCTGCTCGGTCTCGGCGCGCGTGGCCTCGAGCTGGTCGGAGATCTGCTGCTCGCGCTCCTGCAGCTCGACCGCCCGGCGTGCGGCGGCCTGGTCCAGCTGCGCGGCGCGGGCGATGAGCTGCTGCTCCACCTCGTGGCGGTGCTTCTCGGCCTCGGCGCGGGTCTGCTCCAGCAGGCCGACCGACTCCTGCCGGGTGCGGGCCCGCACCTCGGCGGCCTCCTGCTCGGCAAGGCGCAGCAGCTTCTCCGCCCGGAAGCCGAAGCCCTCCTCGGGAGGTGGCGCCTCGCGGCCAGGGGACGAGCGCAGCCGCCGGTTCTCCTCCTCGGTGGCCTCGGCGTGCTCGGTGGCGAGCCTGCGCTGCCGCTCCGCCTCGGCCAGCTGGGCCCGCAGCGTCGCCAGTTCGTTGCGCTGCCGGGAGACGTAGTCATCGACCTGACGCCGCTCGTAACCGCGCAACGAGGTGTCGAACGGCGAGGTCGAGGCCCGCTGGTCGGGCAGGCCGCCTGCCGAACCAGCAGGGGGGCGGGTGCTGGTGGCAGGCTCGGAGAGGGACATGCCGGGGAGCTCCTTCCGGTGGGGCGCAGGCCGGACAGCCGCAGTCGCAGGCCCGGTGTCGCGGATCGCAACGGAGGGGGCGTCGAACACCGACCCGCGAACCCGAGCACAACTGGAGTGGACTCTACGAGGCCGGTCCGCCGTCGATTTGCGCGGTTGTCCCTCAGCGGAGAGGGACTGAGATCGGTAGCCAGCGAGTGGTCCAATTTGATGCTCCATACGGAGCAATTACACGTCTGTTGCCGCGCGTTCCGATGGACCCGATCGGGTTTTGGCCGACAATCCAACAGGCGTTCGTAATTCGCTGAACCGGACCAGTGTGCGCGCATTTCTTGTGCGCAGCGCAATCGGTTGTAAACGTACCGTGATCACGTCCTCTACGGAGCGCGTGCGAATGCTTACCATCCGTTCACCATTGCTCCGGATGCGAGCCCTGCTTACGCAATCACACCCGCCCGCAGCGCCAACAGCACGAGATGCGCGCGGTCGCGGGCGCCGAGCCTGCGCGTCATCCGCGCGAGATGGCTCTTGACGGTCAGCGCGGAGAGCCCCAGCTCCCTGGCGATCTCCGGGTTGGAGAGCCCGTCGGCGGCGAGGCCGAGCACCTGGACCTCGCGGGCGGACAACACGCGCTCCCGGCCGCCTGCGTCGGCAACGGGCACCGCGCCCGCGACCGCCGTGGCGGCGGCGGACGGGTCCGGCCGCCCCGGCGCGGCGAGCAGGAACCCACGGGCTCCCCTCCCGAGCGCGCGGGCGACGGCCGTCGGCGCCGCGTCACCCCCGACGACCACCACGTGATCCCAGCCCGCCGCCCGCAGCGCCGCAACGGCAGCAGGCGTGCGATCGTCGGGCCGTGGCACCCCGCCGAGCAGCACCAACGCGCCTGGCCCCGCAGCGGCGGGCACGGCGAGGCTGTCGGCGGGCGCCTCGTCGCCCTGGCCGCCACCCTGCCCGGCGTGCCGCACGTCGAACCCGGCGTCGACCAGCACGTCCTCCAGCGCCTTTCGGCACTCGGCGGGCTCGAGGACGAGCAGCGCGACGGGCCGGGTCCCCGATCCGAGGGCCTCGTGGGCACCGTCAAGGCCCGGTCGGCGTACACCGCGAGCCACCGGCGCTGTCAGAACGACGCCCCGGGATCCAGTTGACCGCCGATCCGGGCCAGCTCACCGCGCAAGGTGACGCTGTCGGGGTGGTTGGCGCCCAGCAGCGCCGTGCAGTCGGCCAGTGCCCGCGCCAGCAGCGGCTGGGCCGAGCTCGGCCGCTCCAGCTGCAGGAGACACCGGCCGAGGTTGGCCCGCAGCACCACCGTCGCCAGGGTCGGCGGACCGGGCACCTCTTCGGCGTCGACGAGGGCCGCGGAGAGGACGTTCGCCGCCGCACCCGCGCTACCTGCGGCGATGCGCGCCAGCGCCAGGCCGCACCGGGAGGTCAGCGTGTGCGGGTGCGCGGGACCCAGCATCCGGATGCGCTGCTCGACCACCTGGGTGTGCAGGCCCACCGCCGCGGACACCTGACCGGAAAGGCGGTAGGTCACGGCCAGCGCATCACGGGCGGTCATCGTGTCCAGGTGCTCGTCGCCGAGCACCCGCTCCCGCATGGTGAGGACGTGCGACAGCAGCGGCAACGCGTCGTCGAAGCGGCCGGTCCAGGCCAGAGCGACCCCCAGGTTGCCCGCCGCGACCAGCGTGTCGGGGTCGTCGGCGCCGAGCCGCTCCGTGCAGTGCTCGACGACCTCGCGCAGCAGGTCAACGGCCTCGGCGTAGCGCTCGCCACCGCAGTACGCGACGGCCAGCGCGTTGCGGGTGGCGAGCGAATCCCGCACACCTGTGCCGCCCGACGCGGTGCCGACCCCTTCCAGCACCGCGCTCTCCAGCGCGAACAACGAGCCCGCCAGCTGGTCGTCCGCCTCGGGGTTTACGGGCACTGGTGTCCTCCGCCGGAAACTCGTTGCGTATATCGGCGGATCCAGCTGTACGTCGGCAAGGCGCTGGTCCGAGCCTCGTACCGGGCGTACTCGGCCGGACCAGCAACGCCGCTGACGTGCAGCTGGGCCGTCGAGATATGTGGCGAATTTCCGGCGGGGGACACTAGCGCCGGACCGTGAGCGACGTGGCCGCGGCGGAGCTGCCGATGCCGTCGAGGAGTTCCCGCAGCGTGACGGGCATCCGGGCCCTGATCCGCTCGACGAGCTCTGCGCCGCCGCGCTCGGCCCTTGCGTCGAGCACCGCCTCGACGCCGAGCGCCCACACCATCGCGATCGTGAACGCCCCCGCGAGGTCCAGCTCGCGCGGCGTGGTGATCATGCGCTCGAAGCGCGCCTTCGGCGCCGCGGCGCGCAGCAGATCCAACGCCGGGTAGCGCTCCGTGCGCCGCCTGCCGAACCCGCCGCTCTCGCGGCGGATCACGCCGTCGTCGACGAGCTCGGTGACGACCATCTCGTGCAGCGGCTCACCGAGGTTGTCCGTCCATGTCCGCACGGTGTGGTGGCGGGGCTGGGCGAGCACGCACTCCATCACGTACTCGGCGGCGGGCCGGGCGTTCCCGAGCGGGTCGGCGTCCAGCGGATGCAGCCGCCCCTCGGACACACCCATGCGGCCCGC
>CAVTOL010000027.1:0-397840 GCA_963736375.1 uncultured Actinomycetota bacterium | reverse complement strand
CTGTCACGCTGTCCCCGGCGTGGACGCCCCCGGTAGCGGGCGGGTGGGGAGCGGCATGGTGGTGAGGAAGCGGACCCGGCGGGCTCGGGCGCAGGGCGGTCGGCCGCACGCGGTGCGGGTGTGGCTGTCGGACTTCGAGGCCGCGGCGCTGCGAGCGGCGGCCGAGCGGGCGGGTCAGGACGTGGCCGCGTGGTTGGGCGAGTCGGGGGTGGCGGCTGCGACCACCGGGCGCGGCCCGGCCGGCTCCTGGTCGGGGGTGATGCAGACGCTGATGGTGGCGCGTGCGGAGCTGACCGACGCGCGGCGGCTGCTGCGCAATGTGGGCGGCAATCTCAACGACGTCGCCGCGCACGCGAACGCCACCGGCGCGGTGCACGCCGCGACGATGCGGGTGGTGGGGTTGGTGGAGCGCGCCATCGGAGCCGTCGAGACCGCGGCGGTGGCGATGGAGACCACGACCACAGCCGCCCGGGAGGAACACCTGCGAGGCCCGCGGTGATCGCGAAGATCAGCCGGGGCTGGCGGGTGGCCGGTCTGCTGGCCTACCTGATGGGCCGCGGCCGGTTCAACGAGCACACCGACCAGCGGGTGGTGGCCGCCTGGGACGGCGCCCCCCACCTGCACCAGCCGCCGCGGCGCGCCGACGGGTCGTTCCCGGTGACCGATCTGGCGGCCGCGCTGGCCGCCCCGGCGGTCGCGGCCGGGGTGCCACTGCGAGAACCACTGCGAGAACCACTGCGAGAACCCAGGCACCGCCCGAGTCACCGGCCGCTGCGCGGGCCGGTGTGGCATTGCTCGCTGCGCAACCACGCCGACGATCAGGTGCTCACCGACGCGCAGTGGGAACAGGTGGTCACCGACCTGCTACACCGCACCGGGATCGCACCCTCGGGGGATCTGGGCGGGTGTCGGTGGGTGGCGATCCGGCACGCCCCCGACCACGTGCACGTGGCCGCGGTGCTGGTGCGCCAAGACAACGGGCGCCGGGTGCACCCGCGCCACGACTACCTGCGCGCCCGGGACGGGTGCCGCGCCGCCGAACAAGCGTTGGGGTTGACGCCGACGGCGGCGGCGGATCGCACCGCGGTGCCGCCGCCGACCCGGGCCGAGCTGGAGAAGGCGGCGCGGCGCGGCCGCGGCGAGCCGGGCCGCGAGTGGCTGCGCCGGGCCGCGCGGGTGGCGGCCGTGCAGGCCCGCGACCCCGCCAGGTACCTGCGCCGGCTGACCGAGTTGGGGGTGCGGGTGCGGCCCCGCCACACCCTCGACGGGCGCCTGGTCGGGTATGCGGTGGCCGACCCGGACCCGGGCGGCGCCACCGCGACAGGGGATCCGGTGTGGTTCTCCGGTCGCACCCTGGCCCGGGACCTGGCGCTGCCGCAGCTGCTGGCCCGCTGGGCCTCCGCCCCGGCGCCGCCGACGCCGATCCCGCCCGCCCCGACCGAGCATTCGGTCATCGGTCGGGCCGAGCGGACCGCGGCGGTGTCCGGGGCCGTGGCCGCGATCGACCGGGCGACCGCGGCGGTCGCGGCCGGTGCCGCCGGACACGAGGTCGGCGAAGACCTGGCCGGTATTGCGCACAGCGCCGCGGACCTGACCGTGGCCCTGCGCGTGGTGTTGGCCCGCACCGCGGCCGGCGAGGCGGCGGCGCGGGCGGAACGGCTGTATGACCGGGCGGCGCGGCAGGCCCGGGTCGGGCAGCCCCGGGTGTGGGGCCCGCGGGCCGCCCAGCTGCGGACCGCGGCCTGGCGATTGGCGGCGATCCGCGGCCTCAACGACCGGCTCGGCGGCGACGCCGGGATCGTGCCCCTGATCGTGGCGGTGACCGCCCTGATCGCCGAGATCGCCGCCCATCACGAGCGGCGGCAATGCCCGGCGCAGGCCGGCGCCGCCCAGGCTGCCGCGGCTCAGTGGCGCCGACATCGGGTCGGGGCAGCTCACGCACCGACCGGGGCCGGACCGGCGGCCCAGCTCCGGCCCGGTCCCAGGCCCATCCCGTCGCCGAATCGCGGCGACCGCCCCAGCCGGGGCACGGATCCGTTCCCGCCACCGGTGATCCCAGGCGGCCAGCGGACCCCGGGACCCACTCGAGGACCCCGACGTAACCGATGACCGAGGACCGACCGGCAGACCTCCGACAAGCTCGAGAACGACCGCTGGCTCTGGGCATCCGGCTGGTCCCATCAGGCGGTCCACTCTGAGCGGCGTCCGGGACCGGGTGGTCGTCCTCATGGACGGCAGGGGCCGGTACGGCTGGAGCAGCTCTGGCTCGCACCCGGACCGGACAACTGACGATCGTCAAACTTGCGTCTCCCGCGCCGACCCAGCAGCACGTGCATCTTGAAGGGACCATTTGCGACCTGGTGTTGCCAGGAGCATGGGACCAGGGGCTTGCCAGGCATGGGACCACCCGGTGTGCCGGTGATGGGACCATCCGGCCGTCCCGATGAGCTGCCCGCCGCCGTCGTCCGGGTCGTGCGTCCGGACCGCCCGCACAGGCCCGGATCTGCTCCCGGATCCGACCCGAGGGACGCGCGGAGACCATCGCGCACGTCGCGACGCGCTCGTGTGATCAGCGGCCGGTTCGGCCGACGGCGATGAGCCGGCCGCGCTCGTCGGGCAGCCCGAGGATCAAGGCCGCTGGGTCCTCAAGCGAGCCGATGACGCCGCCGCAGACAGCCTCGCTGGTGCGGCGCGCCCCTCACCTTCTGCCAGCCGCGCATGCCGCGTCGATACGGCTGGCGCGCCGCTTTGCCACCACGCCTGGTACCCCGGGCGGCTGGCCGCTGAGCCCGCGCGCCTCGCTATCGACGCATGGGCATCAGTCCGAGCGGCGGCGGCACGATGCCCATCGGTTTCACAAGCGCGAGACGGCGCTGCTCGTATGGCCGCGGCCACAGGCTGCGTTCGGGCAGCGCGAGCAGGTCGAGGCGGGCGCGGCCACGGCGAGCTGGGCGGCGCGGCGGACGCTCGGGCGTTGCAGGGCGGCGAAGTCGATACCCCCGTCGACATCCACGATGAGTTAGCCGTCGAGAACGGTCCCCGCGGGTAGCTGCAGGTCCGCTCAGACGAGTTCGGGAGAGTATCGATCAAGGTGGCGGCGGTGGTGACGAGACACCAGGTGCACTGCCCCGTCCGCACCCACCGCGAGGCACGCCCGCCACCCGTCGAGCTTTGGTTTCTTGCCAACCTCGCTCGGGCGGAGCCGCGGCCGCGGACGGTGAGGCAAGGCCCGGGTCGAACGAATAGAACAGCCCGGGAGTCGTGGGTTCGTGGTGCCACGGTGCGACGTTTTGCGCGGACCGCACGACCTGTCGCTTCCTCACCAACGAACGATGACGCATCGAGCCAACCCTGCTTGTAAGCCTCCTCGGGATGCTGATGGATCCAGAGGTTTACAGCGGCTCGATATGTGCAAAACGTCGAGCGGTTCGCAGCTGCAACACTCGGCCGGCGCCCTCACGGAGCTGCCGATGCGGACACCGCGCGGCAGTGCGGTGCGCGATCAAGAAGCTGGCTCAAGATTGATCTTCCCACTGACCCGCAGATGGACCGCAGATGACGCTCGACGAGACTTCGCAGCGCTCAGTGACGAACATGGTGTGGATGAGTTTCCGCAGTTCATGAACAGTATCGAGCTAGTATGAACGACATGGCGCCATCGGTGGTCGTCTTCGACGTCAACGAGACCCTGTCCGACATGGCCCCGCTCGCGAACCGGTTCGCCGATCTCGGCCCGTCGCCCGCACTCGCCCGGCTGTGGTTCGCCGCGCTCCTGCGCGACGGGTTCGCCCGCACGGCCGCCGGGGAGTCCGAGCGGTTCGCGGTCCTCGCCGAGAGCGCGTTGCGGGTGATCCTGCACGGGATCGAGCTGGACCGGCCGGTGAACGACGCCGTGGCGCACGTCCTCGACGGCTTTGCCGCGCTGTCCGTCCACGCCGACGTGCCGGAAGGGGTGCGCGCCCTGCGGGCCCGCGGCCTGCGGCTCGTGACGATGAGCAACGGGGCGGCCGCGGTCGCGGAGAAGCTGCTCGGCGACGCGGGCCTGCGCGGGGAGTTCGAATACGTGCTGTCCGTGGAGGACGCAGGTGTGTGGAAGCCCGCGCCCGGGTCGTACGGCTACGTGGCGGAGGTGTGCGGGGTCGCGCCCGGCGATCTCCTGATGGTCGCCGTCCACCCTTGGGACCTCGACGGGGCCGCGCGGGCGGGCCTGCGCACGTCCTGGATCGACCGCACCGGCGGCCCTTATCCCGGCTGGTGCCGCACTCCCGACTACGTCGTGCCGAGCCTGGATCGGCTCGCCGCCGCCCTGGGATGAGCGGCGTCAGTGCCGACTAGTGCCCGTGGTGGGCGTGCACCACGGCATGCCCGCGACCGCGGCTGATCATCCAACGGTTCACCGGCGTGGTCACGACGAACGCGACGACCAGCGAGGCCGCCAACGAGCCCCAGAAGAGAGCGTCGGTCAGCCCGGCGTCCATCGCCCCCGGCACGGCCAGCACCACACCGTTGTCCACGATCTCCATCACCGCGATCGACACCGTGTCGGCGGCCAGCGCGATGTGGAGCGCCTGTCGGAAGCCGACGCCGGACGCCAGCACGCCGCGCATGGTGAGCGCGTAGCCGAAGACGAACGCGAGCGCGATCGACAAGACCACCGTGGCGGCGTTGCTCATCCCGGTGGCCGAGCCGATCACCATGCCGAGCACCTCGCCGATCGCGCAGCCGGTGAGGCAGTGCAGCGTCGCGGTCGCGGCCATCGCCCAGGTCACCTTCATGCCGCGCAGCATACCCCTGTAGGGTATAAACGGCGATCGCGGGCGAACGGGACGTGAGCGGGGTTTCGCCAAGATCGACCCCCGCTGGTGTCCCGTTGACCATGGTGGTGCGCCACGGGGGCGCTACGGTCGACGGACGGTAGCGGAGGGAGCGGCCCGGTGCGGACCAGCGCGAAGGCGGCCCAGTTCACCGAATCGGTGATCCGGGAGACGTTCCGGCTCGCCGCCCGGTGTAGACGGGGGTGATCGGGGTGGCGACCGGGTCGAGCAGCGGGTTCCCGCATCCGCACTTGACGCGTGGGCGGCCGTGGTCGTCGGCGAGTACGACGGTGCCCGCCTGTAGCACCGATTGCAGTGACGTGGCGTGGTCGTCGACGAAGCCGTGGTTGGTGACGCGGGTGTCCGCGCGCAGCTGCAGCGGGTGAGAGTGGCGATGTAGGTGGGGATGTCGGTGGTGCTGATGCCCAACACGCCTGCCCAGGCCGTGGCCTTGTCGGGGTTCTCCTGGAGGAAGGTGACGAGCTTCTGGCGGTCGCAGAAGTGCTCGTTGCGGGATCCGCCGTAGAGAGCCGGGACGTCACCTGCGATCGTGCGCACGGTGCCTGCCGTCCCGTCGATCGGGGTCTGGGACTTGGTGCCGGGCGGGTTGCCGAGCACGACGGTGCCGCTGAACGGGTCGCGGCCGGGGGCGCCTGGCCAAGCGGTAGACGTCGTCGCACAGGTGGCAGGCGCGTTGGACGCAGCACACGCCGTAGAGCTCGTGCACCGCGACCTCAAGCCCTCCAACGTTCTTCTCGCAGGCGCACGTGATTCCGGGCCCGACTTCGCGTATCTGGCGGACTTCGGCATCGCTCGGCTCACGTATTCCGAGGACGAGAGTGCGGACACAACCGGTGGAGCGCCGATCGGCACGTTCGCCTACATGGCCCCGGAACGGTTCCAGGGGGCGCCGATCAACCGGAGCGTCGATGTCTACGCGCTCGCCTGCGTGCTGTTCGAATGCCTCACCGGACGGCGCCCGTTCGATGCGGGTGAGCCGCTGGCGGTTCTTTCTGCGCATATGTACGCCCCGCCGCCGCGCCCGTCGGATCGGGACCCGCGCGTACCGACCGCGCTCGACGGAGTCGTAGCGGCGGGGATGGCGAAAGAGCCGGGGGCGCGATTTCGGTCGGCAGGTGCGCTCGCCGCCGCCGCCCGAGACGCCCTCTCCCACCCCTCGGTCGCTGTGCCGCCGCGGACGCCGAGACCGGGCGCCGCGACGGTGACGGAGTCGGGCCCGGTCCCGCCGCCGGAGTCACCGTCGCCGCCGCGGGCGGCACCGCAGCCCGGTCCGGGCTCCCCGCCGCGGCCTGCACCGCAGCCCGGTCTGGGCGCCCCGCCGCGGGCGGCACCGCAGCCCGGTCCGGGCGCGCCGCCGCGGGCGGCACCGGTACCGCCCACGGGCAGGCGGCGGGTTCGCCCGCTCGCCGTGTTGGCGGCCCGTGCTGCTGATCGGGCTGGCCGGAGGTGCGGTGCTGACCGCGCGGGGCCAGCTGAGCCCGGCCACACCATCGCCTTCGGCCAGCACCGCGCCCCGTCCCAGCCCCGATCCGTCGCTGTCGGCTGCCGATCACGCGCTGCTCAGCGCGCTGCCGCCGGGCTTCACCGTGGCGACCTGCGGCCCGGACCCCGCACGCCCTTCGTCCGCGACGGCGGCGCTGCGCTGCGCTGCGGGCCCGGCAGGCGGCCCCGACACGGCCGAGTTCGTACGGTTCCCCGACGTCGACACCCTCGACCGGTTCGTGGCCGCCGACGCCCGGCAGCGACAGCTACCGCTGGACACCGGCAGCTGCCGCAACGGCGACTCCATCCAGACGACCTGGTCGAAGAACGGACAGATCGCGGGCCTGCTCGCGTGCTACCCGGATCCGGCGGCCGGACGCACCTTGCGGTGGACCGATCGCACCGCCGTCGCCATGGGCGTGATCACCAGGGCCGACGGCAACAGCGCTGCCCTCTACGACTGGTGGACCCGCTACGACTTCGGCCCCTGACGAGCGCGCCACCCCTAGGGTGGTCCCCATGCTGCTCGATGGCGTCAACCACATCGCATGGATCTCGAAGGACGTCGCCCGGCTCGGCCGTTTCTACGCCGAGGTGTTCGACGCCGAGGTCGGTCCGACGCGTCCGCACGGCGACGCGCCCGGGGAGACCATGACGATCATCCGCATCGGTCCGCGCACCGAGCTGAACATCTTCACGATCGAGGGCAACACCGAGCCCGACCGGCAGACACCGATGTGGGGGCGGGGCCGCATCGACCACTTCGGCCTGCAGGCCGCCGACGCGGACGCGTTCGCCGAGATCCGCGAGCGGCTCGTCGCGGCTGGTGCGGGCGACGGCACCGTCAACGACTTCGGCGGGGCGTACAGCACGTTCTTCCGCGACCCCGACGGCCTCGAGGGCGAGGTACTGCTCACGAAGTGACCGCCCACTGGGACACGTCGGCGCTCCACGCCGCCATGCCGTTCACCGCGTTGCTCGGCGCGACCGTGGCCGACGCGGCACCCGCCGAGGTGCGGCTGCGGCTGGAGTGGAGCACCGGTCGCTGCACGGCGGGCGGCCTGCTCCATGGCGGCGCGCTGATGGGCCTCGCGGACGCGGCGGGCGGCCTGTGCGCGTTCCTCAACCTGCCCGAGAGCGCAACGGGCACGGCCACCATCAGCTCGGCGAGCAACTTCCTGCGCGGCGTGCGTGCCGGGCACGTCGAGGCGGTGGCGAGGCCGTTGCAGGTCGGCCGCATCGTGATCGTGGTCGAAACCGACGTGCGCGACGCCGAGGGCCGCGCCGTTGCCAAGGTCACCCAGACGCAGGCCGTGCTTGGGTGCTGACCTTGGCGTGCTCGGCGGCCATGATCTGCTCGTGCGGGCCGAGGTAACCGCGGCAGACGCCGGACCCGCCGCCGGTGAGGTGCAGGACGTGCGGCAGCCCGACCACCCGTACCCCGTCGGTGGCGCCGATGGCCGGATCGTCGGCCAGCGGATCCCACCCGATGCCAAGCGCCGCGGTGGCCTCCGCGCGCAGTCGTGTGGAGTAGCGGTGCCACGCCGCTGAGGCGGCGGCCGCGAGCTCGGCCCGCGCCACCGGCAATCGTTCGCCCGTCTCCGGATCCACCGCGGTGCGCGCCACGTAGACGTGCACGTGCAGGTGCATTGCCGGGTGGCCCGGCACGGAGTAGTGCGCGATTGCCGTGACGTCCAGCCGTCGATCCGGCGCGAGCAGGCGGAGATCGGCGGCGATCGCGTCGGCCTGGGCGTCGTGCAGGTCGAGGAGCCGACCCAGCTCGCGCTGCATGCCGTTGTGCGCGAACGTGTTGGCCACGAAGGAGAGGCTGAGCGGGGACGGGAAGTAGACGTCCCAGGAGTCGGCTTCCACTGCCATCACCCCTTCACAGAGAAAGCGACTGAACTGTACTGCGCTACCAGCGAAAATGACATCTCCGCAATCGGGCGACTCCTGAGCGTGCCGCCGCCGGACAGGCTTCCAGACGTCGGCGCCACCCTGGCGAACGGCGGTTGACGAGGGTGGATGCCGGGTACATCGAGCTATGACCCCCGCCATGACCACGATCGTCCGTGTGGGCGCATGGACGCTCGTCGGCATCTTCGCCGCGCTCGGACTGATCACTGCGGCGCCCGCGGTGATACTGCCTGCTCTGGTCGCAGCGGGCGTTGGCGTCGTCGTGGGATGGGCGCTGGCCAAGGAGCGTTCGGCGCGGGTTGCGCTGGGCCTCGGTGCGGCGTGCGGGATCGGGGTGCTCGTCATCGCGGGGCTTGGTCTCCTCGCCGGTCCGGCCACGTTGGTTGCCGCGCCTGCGGTGGTCGCTCCGCTGTTGTGGACGCGCCGGAGGCGGCCTCGGCCGGTCACCGAGCAGCCGGTGGTGGAGGAGCGGTCGTCCTTGGCGATGTTGTCCAACGCCCAGCTGGCCCACGAGTGGCACGTCAGCTACACAGCGCTGACGATGGCGCGCGACCCCGGTTCGCTGGAGCTGATCTACGGGCTGCGCAGGCGCCAGCTCGACGAGATCGAGCGCAGGGCGCCCAGCGGGTTCCACCGCTGGATCTCGAGCGGCAGCTGGGTACGTGGCGACTCCGCCCCGTTCCTCGGGGGCTGAGCAGCACCGCTCCGCTGGGGGTGATCGTTCGAGACTAGGCTGCATGTGTCCGCGCCGAGGAGGCTGATCATGCAGAATCCGCTTCGCGTTGTCGCCAGGATCCTGGTCGCAACGACCTACATTGTGCTCGGCGCCGACGCTGTCGCCGCACCCGGAAAGCGCGTTGCACTGGCGGGACCGACCCTGGCCGCCGTCCGCAAGGTCGTGCCGCTTCCCGAGGACGACGCGGTCGTCGTGCGGGCCAACGCCGCCGTCCAGGTCGCGGGCGGTGCTCTGCTCGCGCTCGGCCGGATGCCGCGGCTGTCCGCCGTCGCCCTTATGGCCTCGTTGATCCCGACCACGGTGGCAGGCCACCCGTTCTGGACGATCGAGGACCCGGCGGCACGCGCGCAGCAGCGCATTCACTTCCTCAAGAACTCCGCGATGCTCGGCGGCCTCCTGCTGGTCGTGCTGGACCGAGGCTAAGGGTGCCACCCGAGCGCCGGGCCGAGGGCGCCTGCGATGTCGGTGAGGATCTGCTCGTAGTCGTCGGCCGCGAAACTGAACGGCAGCGCGAACACGGCTTCCCGCACCTGCTGGAATCCCGGGTCCGCGTACAGCCGCTCGGCGATCTGCGCGGCGGACCCGACCAGGTCCCCGGCGAACATCAGTCGCGCGGGCCCTTGGGGCGACCCCCTGCGCGCGGTGCGGGCTTCCGCATACGCGACGTACTTGGCGCGCTGGGCCGCCGTGGCATGGTCGGTGGGGATCACGACCAGCCCCTGGGAGATCCGAGCGGCCGTGCCGTCGGGATGGTACTCACGAAACGCCCTCATGTGGGACAGCTGGAGGGTGGCAAAGTCCTCCCCGTGCCAGCTTTCGGGGGCCCGCACCACGTTGCTGCACAGCAGGTTCATCCGGTGCTCGCCTGCCCAGGAGGCCGAGCGCACGCTGCCCGCGCCGTACCACATCCGGCCCCGCAACCCCGGTGACTGCGGCTGCACCCGGTCGGAGAACTCCTCGATTCCCACTCGCCCACGGAACGGGCTGGCCTGCCCGCCGTCGATCAGCCGCAGCAGTCGCTCGACGCGTTCATAGGTGAAGTCCTCGACGTCGCCGGTGTCGGGATAGAGGGTGGCGCGCACCTCGTCGTAGCGCATCGGTGGTCCGATGCTGACGCCGGGGTTGAGGCGGCCGCCGGTGAGGATGTCCACCGTGGCGAGGTCCTCGGCGAGCCGCAGCGGGTTCTCCCACCCGAGCGGGATGACCGCGGTGCCGAGCGCGATCCGGCTCGTGCGCTGCGACGCGGCCGCCAACACGGCGATGGGCGAGGAAATGCCGTACTGCAGGTGCCGATGCCGCACCCAGGCGCTGTCGAAGCCGAGCCGTTCGCCCAGCTCGATGATCTGCAGGGTGGTTTCGTGCCCCGGCAAGGGATCGGCACCGTCGAACGAGCCGATGGTGAGGAACCCGAGCCGCTCAAGCGGCTCCGACGGCATGGGCATCGACGGCTCGGTCCTTCCGGTCGATCTAGGTCCTGCCGCGCAGGATACGGCCGGCGCGAACTCCGCCCAGCAGCCGAGCACCGCGGCGTGCCACATCGGAGGCGGTCGGTAGCGGTCGCAGGCCGAAACCCGGTGGACGGCCATCGCCCGCGGCCCGACCATGAACCGTCCCGGTGCCGGAGAAGAGAGGTTTGCGGTGTCCGCCACCACCGTCGCGCGGCCGACGCCCACCGCCACCCCGCCCGCTGTTTCCGGGCGGCGGCGGGCGGCGCTGTTGCTTGCGCTGCGGCTCTACCTGCGCGAGCTCCGCTCGCACCCGCTGCTCGCCACCGGCGCGCTGCTGTGCCCCGCCCTTGGCAACGTCGCCATCGGCTACCTGCCGCCGCTGGTTGTCGCCGCTCTGGTCGGAGCGCTCGCTGCGGGCACCCCGCTCACGGTGTCGCTGGTGACGCCCCACCTGTTCGCGTTCGCGGGCGCACTGCTCGCCGGGGAGCTGCTCTGGCGGCTGGGCGTCCACTGCCTCAACCGCGCCGACGCGTACGGCATCGAGCGGCTCTCGGTGGGCGGCATGGACGCGCTGCTGGCCAAGGACGCGGCGTTCTTCCACGAGAACTTCGCAGGCTCGCTGACCAAGCGGGTGCTCACCTACGCGTCGGAGTACGAGGACTTCGTCGACACGCTGTCGTTCCAGATCGTCGCCAACGTCGTGCCGCTCGCCTTCGCGTCCGTGGTGCTCTGGCAGTACGACCCCCTGCTGGTCGGCGTGCTGCTCGGGGTCATCGCGCTCACCGGCGTGGTCGTCGCGCCGCTCATCCGGCGCAGGCAGGCGCTGGTGGACGCGCGGGAGGCGTCGTGGGTCCGGCTGTCGGGCCACGTGGCCGACACCCTCACGAACATGGACGCCGTGCGCGCCTACGCATCGGAGCGCCGGGAGGCGGCCGAGCACCGCAGGCGGGTCGGTGACCACCGCAGGCTCACGCTGCAGTCGTGGGACTACCACAACCTGCGCATCGACACGGTCGTCGCGCCGCTGTCGGTCGCGGCGAACGTGGCCGGGCTGGTGTTGGCGGTCGTCGTGGCGAACCGGATGGGTACGGCAGGCGTGGCGGCCGTGGTCGTCACGTTCGCGTACTTCGTGCAAGCCACCAAGATCCTCTTCGACTTCAACCAGATCTACCGTCAGCTGGAGCGCACGCTCACCGAGGCGGCGCAGTTCGCCGAGCTGCTGCTCGACCCGCCGACGGTGCTGGACCCGGAGTCACCGGAGCCGGTGGCCCGCGTGGAGGCGAGCGTCGTCCTCGAACGGGTGCGGTTCACCCACGCGGGCGACCGCGCACCGCTGTTCGACGAGCTCGACCTGCGCATCGCCGACGGTGAACGGGTCGGCCTCGTGGGCCGCTCGGGTGGCGGCAAGACATCGATCGCGCGGCTGCTCCTGCGCCTGATGGACGTCGACGGTGGCCGGATCCTGATCGGCGGCCAGGACATCACCCGGCTGTCGCAGGCCGACCTGCGCGGCCTCATCGCCTACGTCCCGCAGGACCCGGTGATGTTCCACCGCACGATCGGGGAGAACATCGGGTTCGGCAGGCCGGGCGCCACCGTCGCCGAGATCAGGGCAGCGGCCGAGGCAGCGCACGTGTCCGAGTTCGTCGAAGACCTGCCGCAGGGCTTCGACACGCTCGTCGGCGAGCGTGGGGTGAAGCTGTCCGGCGGGCAGCGGCAGCGGGTGGCGATCGCGAGGGCGATCCTGCGCGACGCGCCGATCCTGCTGCTCGACGAGGCCACGAGCGCCCTCGACTCGGAGAGCGAGGCCCTCATCCAGGGTGCGTTGTGGACCATGATGGAGCGCCGCACGGCCATCGCCGTGGCGCACCGGTTGAGCACGGTCGCGGGCATGGACCGGCTGGTCGTGCTGGATCGGGGCCGGATCGTCGAGCAAGGCACCCATGCCGAGCTGTTGGCCCGCGGCGGCGGCTACGCCCAGCTGTGGCAGCGCCAGTCCGGCGGCTTTCTGGGGGAGTAGCCGGACCATCTTCGCCAGACCGACGTTTCTGGGGTTCGAACCCCGGAAACGTCGGTCTCGCGGCGTCAGCCGTCGATGCGGAGCGGCTCGGGTCCCGCGGGCCAGCCGGGGTCGCCGGAGCACGCGAAGGCCACCCACGCGTCGCGCATCCGGTCGGCGAGCGCCTGGGGCGGGTCGTCGCCGAGCAGGGCGTTCGGCCCGCTCGCGGGGGCGAGGGTGGCAAAGACGAACGGCAGTTCCACGCCGTGGCACGCGCCGAGCCGTCCGCCGAAGCCGGGGGAGCGCCACGCGAAGTCGTAGGCGTAGGTCCGGCCTGTGCCGGTGCCTGCGTGGGCATGCGCGAGCCGTCGCGCGGGCCCGTGGAACACCAGGTCGTTCATCACGAGCGTCAACGCCTGCCCCGGTGTGGTGTCGGGACCGGTGACCGCGGCGAGGAGCTCGTCCGACCGCGGATGGACCGCGCCGAGCATGGCACGCACCTGGGCCTCGGTCACGACGTCGGCCACGCCGGTCGGCACGTAGTAGAGGTTCATCTCCTCGCTGTTGCTGCCGACGACCAGGTCGACGTCGGCCGCCGCTCCGGCGGCCACGGCCTGCAGCGGATGCTCGGGCAGCACATCGTCGCCGATCACGGGCAGGAAGCCGCCAAACCCGAACCCCGGATCCACGCCGTCGGGTTCCCGTAGGTCCCCACGGCGGGCCGGGTCGCTGAGTGCCTCCTGCGCGGCGATCGTCGCCTCGAAGGTGAGCCCCCGCACCGCATCGGCGTCGGGCGACACGCCGAGCTCGGCGGCGAGCGTGGCCGCGAACCGGGCGGTGGGTCCGGCCGAACGGATCATGTCGGCCCCGCCGCTCTGGACCACCGCGCGGCCGAACAGCCCGCGCGACTGCGGCGAGCCCAGCAGGCAGCCGACGCTGAACCCGCCCGCGGACTCCCCGAACACCGTGACCCGGCCCGGGTCGCCGCCGAACGCGGCGACGTTGTCCTGCACCCAGGCGAGCGCGGCGAGCTGGTCGCGCAGCCCGATGTTGGTGGCCCCGCCACCGAACGCGGCGAAGCCCTCGACGCCGAGCCGATAGGTCACGGACACGAGCACGACGCCCGCGTGGGCCAGCGCGGTGCCGTCGTAAACGGGCGCGCCGGGCTCGCCCGCGATGAACGCCCCGCCGTGCACGAACACCATCACCGGGAGACCCGCTCCGCCGGGGTCGGGCGTCCAGACGTCGACGGTGAGGTAGTCCTCGCCACGCCGCCAGCCCGCACCGAGGATCGGGGTGAGGTCGATGCCCGGAATGGCGCGGGACGGCTGGGGCGCGTTCGGGCCGGGCGCGGTCGCGTCGCGCACCCCCGACCACGGCCGCGCAGGCGTGGGCGCGGCGAACCGCAGCGGACCGACGGGCGGCGCCGCGAACGGCACCCCGAGGAAGCGGGCGACGCCGTCCTTCGACCGCCCGCGCACGCGTCCCGCGACCGTCATGACCTCAACGTCCGTTATCTCCTGAGCAGGAGTTTCGTCCCGGATGTCCGGCGCCCGGCCGACATTTGTCATACCTGACGTTCTACCGACCCGTGGCAGTCCGCGCGACGACCTCATGCGTGCAACACTCAAGTGATGTCCGTTGACGACCTGCCGGTGACGACGGCTCCGACCCGGGTGGCGCCTGCGCCGCCCCGGTCGCCCGCGCCGCCGCCCGCCGCTCCGCCGGAACGCGCGGCCGCACCGGCACCCGCGCCTGCGGCGACGGGTGGATGGGGCCTGCCGCTGGTCGTGCTGATCGTCGGCATGTTCATGTCGATCCTGGACACCAGCATCGTCAACGTCGCGATCCCGACGATCCAGAACGCGTTCGGCACCACCACCGACGAGATCCAGTGGATCGCCACGTCGTACACGCTCGCGCTGGGCGTTGTGGTGCCGCTGAGCTCGTGGCTCTCGGACCGCTTCGGCTCGGGGCGCACCTACACCGTCGCGCTGCTGGGGTTCGCGGCAGGCTCTGCGCTCTGCGGGGTCGCGTGGAACCTCGAAAGCATGGTCATCTTCCGGATCATCCAGGCGATTCCCGGCGGCATCCTGCCGGTGGTCGCCTTGGCGATGGTCTACCGGATCGTGCCGCGGGAGAAGATCGGCGCGGCCATGGGCATGTATGGCCTCGGCATCATCGTCGCGCCCGCGATCGGCCCCACGCTGGGCGGCTACCTGGTCGAGTACGTGGACTGGCGGCTCATCTTCTTCATCAACGTGCCGGTCGGCATCCTCGGCGCCATCGCCGCCGTGATGGTGTTGCCCAGGTTCCCCGCCGTCAAGTCGCAGCGGTTCGACGTGCTGGGCTTCCTCACGATCGCGGGCGGGCTGTTCGCGCTGTTGCTGGCGCTGTCGGAGGGCCAGAGCTGGGGCTGGTCGTCCTACCGGATCATCATCCTGCTGTCGGCGGCGCCGATCCTGCTGGCCCTCTTCGTGATCATCGAGCTCGAGGTCGACCACCCGCTGCTCGACGTGCGGGTCTTCAAGTGCTGGCCGTACACGAACTCGCTGTTGTTGATCTCCGTGCTGATGGTCGGCCTGTTCGCGACGCTGTTCTACGTGCCGCTCTTCCTCCAGCAGGTCCAGGGCCTCGGGGCGTTCGACGCGGGTTTGCTGCTCTTGCCGCAGGCGTTGGTCATGGCGGTGCTGATGCCGATCGCGGGACGGCTCTACGACAAGATCGGTCCACGCTGGCCTGCGGTGATCGGGCTGACGATCGTCGCCATCGGCACGTACTCGCTGCACAACATGTCCATCGACATCAGCCGCGGGGAGATCGCGGCGCTGCTCGCGCTCCGCGCAGGCGGGATGGGCATGGCGATGATGCCCGTCATGACCGGCGGTGTGGCGGCGGTCCCGGTGAGCCAGGTCGGCGCGGCGAGCGCGTTCAACAACGTCATGCAGCGCAGCGCCGCTGCGCTCGGGCTCGCCGTCCTGACGGCGTTGATGACGACGCAGCAGGCCCAGATTCTGACCGCCCGCACGTCGTTGATCGGCGCCGACACGCCGATGCCCGAGCTGCTGCCCGGCCCGAACGGGCAGATGGTCGCGATGTACGCCGTTTACCAGCAGACGTCGAAGCAGGTGTTCGTGGCTGCCCTTGATCAGGTGATGACGATCACCGCGGTGCTCACACTGGTCGGCGTGGCGCTGGCGTTCCTGCTCCGCTCAGGGCCTGCGAAAACGGGCGCCGATGCCGGATCGGCGGCGAGCGCCGCCCACTAATTCGTCGGCCTCGTCGGATTCACATCCGACGCAGCCGCATCGCGAATCACGCTCCGGGCCCCCGTCGCGGACGAGAGGAACGTGAGCGGGGTTTCGGCACGATCGAAGCCCGCTGGTGTCGACCTCGAGCACCGCGTAGGCGCGCGGGAGCCCGTGAGGTGCTGTTCCGCCGCGACGGTCAGGTCTTGTGGATCTTGACGTAGACGTTCATGCCGGGCACCAACGAGACGCCGCCCGGGTTCGAGATCGCGATCTTGACCGGGATGACCTGGGTGACCTTCTGGAAGTTGCCCGACGTGTTGGCCTGCGGGAACAGGGAGAACACGCCCGCGGCGCCGCCCTGGATCTCCGACACCGTGCCGGTGACCTTGGCGTCGGGGAAGGCGTCGACGGAGATGTCGACCTGCTGGCCCTGATGGACGGCGTCGACGTCGGTTTCGTCGATCCTGGCAGTGACGAAGATCCTTGAGAAGTCGTAGGCGACCGCCAACTGGGTACCCGCGGCAACGTACGAACCTTGGACACCGTTGTCGACCACGACCGTGGCGTCGCCGGGAGCACGGATGTACTGCTGCGGTTGGACGAACGCGCCCTGGATCTGGATCCGCCCGACGATTTGGTTGGTGTGCACCTGGGTGCCCTGGGTGGCCCGCCAGTCGATGAGCGTGCCCGAGCTCGGCGCGTTGATGGAGATCTTGTCGCCGTCGATCTGCGCGTTGTCCGTGGTGACGTAGTTGCGTGCGTTGATGAAGTAGCTGGCCCCGATGGCCGCGGCGACGAGGACCGCGACGACGAGCACCACCAGCAGCGCGATACGGGTGCTGCGCTTCATCCCGCGGCGGGCGGGCTTCTCCTGCTGAGCGGGCGGAGCGGCGGTGGTGGATCCCGCGCCGCCGCCCGCGGTCGGGGTGCCGGACGGCTCCGTGTTCGGCTCGCTCATGGTGCGGCGGGCAACACGACCTGCTGCCCCTCCGTAAGACCGGACAGGATCTGGGTCTTGCCGTCGCCGGTGGCGCCGGTCTGCACGGTGACCGTTCGCTGGGTGCCGTTCGGATCCAACACCGTCACAACGCTTGTTCCGTTCTGCGTGTGCACGGCCGCGCTGGGGACGGCCAGTACGCCGGGGACTTCCTTGGTGAGGACCTCGGTCTGCGCGGTCATCCCGCTCTTGAGACGCGGATCGCCCTTCGGCAGGACGACAGTCACATAGTAGCTGACCACGCCGGAGATCGCGGTCGCCGTCGGGGACGCCGAGAGCACCGATCCGGTCGCTTCGAGGTCGGGCACGGCGTCGAACGTCAGGCGAACATTCTGTCCGGGCGAGATCTGGGCTGCGTCGGTCTCCGAGTAGGTCGCCACGACCTGGAACTCGTCGACGTTGTCGAGCACGAGGAACTGCGTGCCGCCCGGCCGGGTCGGGCTGGCGGCGGCCCCCTGCTGCGCGGATGCGGCGGACGTGCCGCCGCTGTTCGTGCCGGGGATCGTCGCGTCACTGCCGGGGGCGAGGGCAGAGGTTTGGGAGCTGGCCGCGACGAACTCGCCGACCGTGCCGTTCACCGCCGAGACCGTGCCGTCGACCGGCGCCCGCAGGGTGGTGTCGTCCAGGTCGCGCTGCGCCTGGTCGACCGCTGCCTGGGCGGCCGACACCTGTCCGCCCTGCGCGTTGATGTCATTGGGGCGGTCCGACGAGACCTGGTTCAGGTTGTTCTGGGCGGTGACCACCCCCTGCTGGGCGTTGGCCACGGCGAGCCTGCCGTTCTGCTCGTCGACGTCCTGCTGCTTCTTCGCCGAGTCCACGGCGTTCTGCGCGGTGACGACCGCGCTCTTCGCCGAGGCGACGGCGGACTGGTCACTGGGGATCTTGGCGCAGGCGGCCGACGCCGTCGACGACGTCGACGCCGTCGACTGGGCCACCGCCGCCGCCACCGCGGCCATGGCGCTGGATGTGCTCGGGGTCTTGGTGGTCATCGACGACGCCGACGGCGAGGAGCTCGACGACCCGCACGCCGCCTGGTCGGCCCTCAGCTGATCCTCAGCCTTGTCGAGCGTCTTCTTGGCCTGGTTGAGTTGGCGACGGGCGTTGTCGACGGCCGTCTGATCGGCCGCCTGCACGGCGTCGGCCTGGTCCTTGGTCTTTTGGAGGATCTTCTCGGCCTGGTCCAGGGTGTCTTGCGCATTCGAGACGGCAGGCGAGTCCTGGACCTTGTTCAACGTGGCCTGCTGGGTGGTGAGCTGCCCGCGGGCCTGGTCGAGCGCCTGCTGCGCCGGGAACGGGTCGGTGGTGGCGAGCACTTCGCCTGCCGTGACGTGGTCGCCGACCTTGACGTTGACCGCCGTCAGCTGGCCGCCCTTGGCGAACCCGATGTTCTGCTCGGTGACCGCGGTGAGCGCACCGGCGGCCGACACACCACTGGTGATCGACGTGCGCTGCACCGGGGCGGTGTTCGGCCGCGGTGGTGCACTGCTCGTCGCGCACGCGACGACGCCGCTGGCCACCAGCGCGATCGCCACGCTGCCGCGCGCTGCCCGAAGCATCGCCGGGCTCTGCCAGTTGACGGAGAACCGACTCTGCGCTCGGTGCTTCTGCGTCCGATGCCTCGACATCCGCACGCTCCTCCCCCCGGCCGACCTGTGAATGGGGAGCTGGCCGACCGCAGTCCCGTGATGATGCGGGGAAGCAAGGCGCCCCCGCTGCACGACGCGGAACGTAGCCGATAACGGAACGGAAACGATCAGGAGGTCCCGTCCAGCGGCGTAGCCAACCTGCCGCGAACGGGGCCTCCGTGCCAGTCGATGCACACGATCGTGGCGTCGTCGCGCAGGTCCCCGCCGGTGGCGCGCAGCACCTCGTCCCCGATCGTGTACACGACCTCCCGGGGATGCCGGTCGGCCGTGTCGGCGAGCAGGGCAGCGATCTCGAGCGTCGCCGCGTTGCGCTCCAGCACACCGTCCGTGACGAGCGCGATCCGGTCGCCGGGACGCAGCTCGACCTCCTGGAACGTGAACGCGCGCCCTGGCTGCAGGCCGAAGGGCATGTCGATCGCCAGCTCGATCCGGTCGACAACCCCTTCGTGGACGCGGTACGGGAACGGGTGGCCCGCGTTGACGATCGACATGCGGGAGGTGTGACGATTGACACGCACCAGCTGTCCGGTGACGAAGTCGCCGGGGCCGGAGTGCGCCGCCAGCGCGTCGTTGGCGGCCGCCGCCTGCTCCAGCAGCCCCCGCTCGCGGCGGCGGCCGTTGCGCAGGCTGCTGACGAGCAGGGTGGCGAGCATGGCGGCGTGCACGTCGTGCCCCACCGCGTCGGTGATGGAGACGTGCAGGGTGTCGCGGTCGAGTGAGTAGTCGAACGTGTCGCCGCCCACCGCGTTCGCGGGCTCCAGCCAGCCCGACACCGTGAGCTGGCCCGCCTCGCAGGTGAAGGCCGCAGGCAGCAGCCGCCGCTGGATCTCGGCGGCGAGCGAGAACGGCAGCGACCGCTGCGCCCACTCGAAAAGGTCCGTATGCCGCCTGCAGCCGACGACGAGGTAGGCGAGGGCCCTGGCGCATTCCTGTACGTCCGCGACGTCGCGCTCGGTCGGCGTCCACGGCACGGTCATCTCGATCACACCCATGGCGTCGCCGCGGTCGGTGACCGGCACGACCAGCCTGTGGCGCCCGTCGTCCGCGGCGCCCACAGCGGGCTGCTGGCTGCGCAGCACCTGCTCGTAGACGGTGCCCGACAGCGGGACGACCGGGGCGTGACAGGCGCCGTCCTGCTGCTCGCGGGCGGCGTTGGCGTCGAGGCCGCCGAACCGCGCGACGGCCCGCCCGCTCAAGTCCATGATGAGGAAGCACAGATCGTCGGCCTCCAGCATGGCGGCCAGCTCGTCGGCCATCACGTCGATCGCCTCGACGGGCGAGGCCGCCTCGGCGCGGTTGAGCAGCGCCCGCAGGTCGGTTCGGAGCCTGCCGACGCTGTGCGACGCCGACTCATCCGCCGCCTCTGCCATGCGTGGACCCTACGATCCCGACGCCCGGTCCGCAGGGCTTCGGACAAGCTGCGGACAAGCTATGGGAGTGGCGCTTCGCTGCGTGTCCGCTGCTCGGCGAGGAGTGCGTCGATCCCGGTGGCCGACGGCAGGCTCTCCCCGGCCGCGATCGCCGCGCGCCACGCCGTCTCGCGCTCGTCGACGGCGCGGGTCAGACCGACGACCTCCGCGAGCCGCTCCCGCGGGACGACCACCACACCGCTCCCGTCGGCGTGCACCACGTCGCCTGGCCGCACCGTGACCCCGCCGCATTGCACGGGGACGTTGATCGCGCCGGGCCCCGTGTTGGAGCCGGTGGCCGGGTGGGCGCCCCGCGCGAACGTGGGCAGGCCCACCGCGTCGAGGCCGTCGATGTCGCGGACCACCCCGTCGACGACCAGCCCGACGCAGCCGAGGTCGGCGAGCGTCTTGCCGACGATGTCGCCGACGACCGCGGCGTCTTCCCGGCCACCGCCGTCGACGAGCAGGACGTCGCCGGGCTCGACGAGATCGACCGCCTTCAGCACGAACAGGATGTCGCCGGGCTTGGTCCACACGGTCACGGCGGAGCCGCACATCCCGGAGCCGCCCCCGAGCCTGCGTATCCCCGGACCGACCACACCGACCGGGCCGCCACAATCGGCGACCTGTGTGGTCGCGAGGCCCGCGAGCTCGGCGACCACGGCCGGATGCGGACGTTCGACCTCGGCGCGGATGACCCACTGGTCCGGGTGCGACTTGCTCATGGTTCGACAATGCTAGGGAATATTGGAGCCTCATGACATCACCCGTCATCGTCGAGCTGGCCCTCAACGGGGCCACGCCCCGCACGCGCAACCGCCACGTGCCCCGCGCGCCCGAGGAGATCGCCGCGGTCGCGCTTCAGGGCATCGACCTGGGTGCGTCGATCGTGCACAACCACAACAACGAGCCGATGTTCACCCTCGACGCCGTGCACGCCACCGAGCCGTACGTCGCGGCGTGGGAGCCGGTGCTCGCGCGCCACCCCGACATGCTGCTCTACCCGACGATGGGCGCGGGGGCGCGCGGGATTCCGGTGCAACGCCGGTGGGCCCACGTCGAGGAGCTGGCGCTCCGCGGGCTCGGCGGCATGACGCTGGTGGACCCCGGCTCGGTCAACGTCGGCCTCACCAGCGCGGGCGACGTGCCGGAGGCGGCCGCGTCCGGCCCGTACCTGAACTCCTACCTCGACCTGGAGTACATGTTCGCGCGCTCCGCGGCCTTGGGTGCCGCGCCCAGCATCTCGATCTTCGAGCCGGGCTTCCTGCGCACCACGCTGACGTGGCACCGGCTCGGCAAGGTCCCGCCCGGCGCGATCGTCAAGCTGTACTTCGGCGGTGAGCTGGAGTTCGGCCTGCCGCCGACCCCGACCGCCCTGGAGGCGTACCTGGAGATGCTGGAGCCGTCGGGGCTGCCGTGGTCGGTGGCCGTGCTCGGCGGCGACGTCGTGGCGTGCGGGCTGGCCGAGCACGCGATCCGCCGCGGCGGGCACGTCCGGGTGGGCCTCGAGGACTACGCAGGGCCCGATGAGCCGTCCAACGCCGACCTGCTGCGCGGCGTGGTCGGGCTCATCGAACGGCTCGGGCACGAACCCGCCTCCATCGCGCAGGCCCGCGCGCTCATCGGCGTGCCTGCTCGCTGAGCCTGCGCTGGTCAGGGGCGTTCGGCCCGGTTTACGGTGCGGCGTATGGATTACGCCGCCGCCGTCGAGTTCTTCTTCGCGCCCGCACCCGCCGACGTCTCCACCCCCGCGGTCGTGGCCACCGCCACCCCTGCGCGCCGCCTCCGCGACGCGCTGGAGCCGATCGCGATGCACGACGTCTGGTCGGCGTCGGTGAACGCCGCCATGGCCGAGTACGGCCTCGACTTCTTCCCCGCCTACGTCGCAGGCCGCGGAGCGCCGCTCGGCGAGGTGCCCGGCGCGGTGGTGGCGGCCACGTTCGGCGTGTTCGAGCCCGCGGTGATCGACGGCATGTGGGAACAGGGCTGCGCCGCGCTGAAGCCCAAGGACATGGTCGCCCTGCGCGACCGGGTCACCGGGGAAAGCCTGCGCGCGACCATCGGATCCACCGCGTCGGAGGACGCCGCGGTGGCGGTGGCGGAGGTGCTGGAGCGGGCGATCGACGCGGTCGACGGCACGGGCCGGGTGCTGTTCTCGGCGCTGCGGGCGCAGCCGCGGCTCACCGATCCCTATGCCCGGCTCTGGCGGGCCACCGACGCCGTGCGCGAGCACCGCGGCGACTCGCACATCGCGGCGTCCGTCGCCGCCGGGCTGGACCCGGTGCGGATGGGCATCCTTTCGGAGGTCTGGGTCGGCTACCCGGTGGGCGAGTACAGCGGCACCAGGGCCTGGCCGGAGGACGCGCAGGCGAAGGCGGTCGCGCGCCTCGAGGCCGAAGGGCTCCTCGCCGACGGGAAGATCACCCCGGAGGGCGCGGCGTTCCGCGACGCGATCGAGGCGGCCACCGACACCGGTCAGGACGACCTCATGGCGGCCCTCGGCGACGACCTGGCGTCCGTGGTGGAGCAGACCAACGCCTGGTCGCAGCTGTGCGTCGAGCGCGGCGCCTTCCCGCCCGACATCCGCAAGCGGGCGGCGGGCTAGCCTAGCCCGTCCAGCAGTTCAGCACGGCCTTCATGATCAGAAGCGCGGTGTTGCCGCGCGAGTTGGGCGGGTCGCCGAACGTGGCGGGCAGGGCGGTCACGTCCACGAGCATCACCTTCGTGTCGCGGCGCAGCACCACCGAGCCCTCGCTGGTGCTGTAGCCCTGTGCGTCGGGGAGGTCGAAGCTGGTGGTCCTCCCGAGCTTGCCCGCGAGCGCCTCATAGGTCCTGGTGGTGGTGATGTCGTTGGGCAGGTCTTCGACGACCAGCGTGAACGAGCCGTCCGCGTAGGCGTAGCGGCACGTGGTGGTGTGGTTGGTGTACTGGATCGGGCCGACCTTGGTCGGTACGACGCCGATGAGGTCCTGGATGTCCTGCTGCGCTTCGGGCTGGCACACCATCTCGGCCTGCGGCGACGGCGCGTCCGGTGCCGCGGCTGCCGGTGCCTGGCCGGGCGGTGGGCCGACGGGCGCGGGCTCCCCGCCGCATCCCGCCACGGCGGCGAGGGCGGCGACGATTGCGGCGATCGCCGGGCGCTGGTGTCGTCCCATGTTGGTCGAGCGTTCCATCGGGTTCCCGTCCCGGCAACGGCCGCTGTCGTGGCGCGCCTGTGAACGGCGCCTGACGCGCGCCCGGCGTGCCCGTCCCGTGGTCGGCTACTGCGGGCCGGACAGGGCGGTGAGCGTCACGCGGGCGAGCGGGGCGAGCCGCGGGCTGAACCACGGATCGATCCGCAGTGCGGTGGCCAGATCGGCGCGCGCGGCGTCGGCCCGGTCGAGCGAGCTCTCGATCATGCCCTTGTGGAAGGTGAACAAGGCGCTGCGCACGCCCGTCGACGTCGCCTTGTCTGCCCAGGTCAGGGCCTCGGCGCCGCGGCCGTTCGCCATCAGCGCCCACCCGTAGGCGTCCTGGGTCGCGGCCTTCGCCCCGGCGACCGCCTGGTCCAGGGTCGCGCGGGCCACGTCGACCCGACCGCTCAGCTCGTCGAGGGACGCCGACCGGATGCGGCCCGCGGTGTCGGGGCGCAGGTCCAGCATGTGCGCGACGGCGTCGTGGGCATCGTCGTCGTGGCCGAGCCCGTCTGCCGCGTCGGCCAGCGTGCCCCACACGGCGGGGTCCTGCGGATCGAGGGCCAGCGCCCGCCGCGCGAGGTCGACCGACTCGCCGAAGCGGTGCTGGGCGGTCCGGAGCGCGGCGAGGCCTGCCAGCGCGGCGGTGTTGCCGTCCGGTCGCAGGAGCAGCGATCTCGTCAGCGCGGCGTCGGCGTCGGGGTAGTGGCGCGGGTCGTGGGTCTCCGCGGCCTGCCGGAGCTCGAGCGCACCCAACCGGGCCCAGGCCGCGGCGTCCTGCGGGGCCGATGCGAGGTGGGCACGCACGGCGGCGATCGGGTCGGGATCCGTGGGCGCGGACGGCCCCGGCTGGGCCACGACGGCCAGCCCGGCCACCGCGAGCGTCACGGGGAGCGCGAGGAGCGTGGCGAGCCCGCGGATGCTCGCGTGACGCGGCGGGCGAGGGGAGCGCACCCCCGGCCTTCGGCGCAGCAGGCCGGTCGGTTCGATCAGCGGGCCCTGCGCAACACCGACGACCAGCCTGCGCTCGGGTTCGTCAGCGGATGTGACAGCCTCGGCACCGTGGCCGCCGTCCCCTCCGCCTCCACGCTCCGCACCGTCGGAACGCCGATCGTCGCGTTGCTCGTGCTGGTGCTCGTCTGGGGCCGCCACCTCGGGCCGGTGCTCGTCACGTTCGTCGGGATCGTCCTGATCGTCGCGGTGCTCGTGGCCGTCCACCACGCCGAGGTCGTCGCGCACCGGGTGGGCGAACCGCTGGGCTCCCTGATCCTCGCGATCGCCGTGACCGTCATCGAAGTGGGGCTGATCCTCAGCATCACCGCCTCAGGGGGGCCGCAGACCGCGACGCTGGCCCGCGACACGGTCTTCGCCGCCGTGATGATCACCTGCAACGGCATCGTGGGGCTGTCGTTGCTGGTCGGAGCGGTGCGCCACCACGTCGTGGAGTTCCAGGCGGCGGGCAGCGGCGGTGCGTTCGCCGCGCTGATCACCCTGGCGGCGCTGTGTCTGGCCTTCCCCGCGTTCACCACCAGCTCGCCGGGCCCCACGTTCGCCGCACCGCAGCTCGCCTTCGCCGCGGTGGTCTCCCTCGTGCTGTACGGCGTCTACGTGTTCGTCCAGACCGTCCGGCACCGCGACTACTTCCTCCCGGTCGTGCGCGACGGTGCCGAGGACGACCAGGAGGAGCACCTCGAGCCGCCGAGCAACCGCGCCGCGATGATCAGCCTCGGCCTGCTGCTCGTCTCGCTGGTAGCGGTCGTCGGGCTCGCCAAGGCCGAATCGCCCGCGATCGAGGCCGGGGTCACGGCGGCGGGGGCCCCGCTGTCGGTCGTCGGGGTGGCGATCGCGCTGCTCGTGCTGCTCCCGGAGACCCTCGCCGCCGTCAACGCCGCCGCCCGCGACCGGATGCAGACCAGCTTCAACCTCGCCTACGGCTCCGCGCTCGCCAGCATCGGGCTGACCATCCCCGCCATCGCCGTGGCCTCCATCTGGATGGAGGGCCCGCTGTTGCTCGGGCTGTCCGGCACGGAGCTGGTGCTGCTCGCCGTCACCGCGGTCGTCGGCTCGCTGACCGTCGGGCTCGGCAGCGCGATGGTGCTCGGCGGCGTGGTGCACCTGGTGATCTTCGCGGCCTTCCTGTTCGTCGCGGTCGTCCCGTAGCTGCGAGCGGATCGATGAACGGACCACCGGCCAAGCTGAGAGCCGACGCCCTCAATCGGTCCCCGACAGTGCTCCGAACGGCCCATCGTGCGACGGTTGGTTGCCGCTCGTCCCCCGGTGATCTCCCGCTGGGCAAGCCGCTTCCTCAGGTACGGCAACCGGCGTCGGGCCGCTGCCTACGGTCTGGACGACCCCCTCCCCGCCCGAAGCATGGTGTGTGATGTCCCTAGATCTGCTCCCCGTCGCCGGGCGCACGCCCATACCCGTCCAGGAGCCTGCCGTCCGGCGGACGCTGCTCGACGTCACCGTCGCCCGCCTCGACGTCGACCGCGTCCTGCGCATGGGTGAGCTGGCCGCCTCCGCCGAGGACCGCGCCGCCGCCCGCCTCGCCGTGATCGGCCGGATCTCGCACCTGGAGCCCGACGGCTGGCTCGGCGCCCGGTGGTACCGCTGGGCCCGCATGTTCGGCCTCCCGCGGCTGCCCGCGTCGCCGACCCCCGCTGCGCGGCTGCTGCTCGCGCCCTACGACGCGATCGACCACGTCCACCGGACCCTTGCGCCGTACCTCTCGGGCGTGTTCGCCGTGTTCGACGCGGGCCTTGCGCTGTCGCCGGGTGTCGCGGATGAGCCCGAGGCCAACCAGGTGTTGCTGCGCGCCTGGACGGGGGGCTGCCTGCCCACCTCGCTGACGCCCTGCACCGCGTACGGGCCGCGGACCCCGGAGGTCGAGGACGTGCTGCGGCACGCCTGGGCGGCGTCACCGGCGGCCCGGCTGCGCGCCCACGAGGCTCGCGCCGCCATCCCCGGGCACGCCTGGAACGCCGCGTGTGGTGTGGTCGACGAGACGTCGAGCGTCTGCGGCGTGCCCTTCCTCGCCCGGTACCTGTTCGGCGAGGCCTTGTCGGTGAGCGCCGACCGCAGCCTGGCCGACGCCGTCTGGGGAGCGGCCGTCGCGACCGCGTTCCGCGATGACCTCCCCGAGCCCACCCACGACCTGCTGTCGCGCCCCTTCCTCGCCGCCGCTTGACGGGCCTACCGGCGCTCTGTCAGCAAGCAGACGAGCGGCGCCTTGACCGTCGGCGCCTGCATCGTTGGAATGGCCGCGTGGACGGCGACGGTGACGGGCTGAGCCTGCGGGCCGTACGGGTGCGCAGCGTGCTGGTGCCGCTGGACCCGCCGATCCAGACCTCGAGCGCCGAGGTGCCCGAGGCGCCGCTCGTGCTGCTCGACCTGCACACCGAACAGGGGATCGTCGGGCGCAGCGCGGTGTTCTGCTACACGCCGCTGGTGCTCGCGCCGCTGGGGCGGCTGCTGCGGGACCTGTGCGTGGCGCTGGCCGACACGCCGCTCACCCCGGCGGCGGTGCGCGCCGCTGTCGAGGTGCGCTTTCGGCTGCTTCGCCCGCAGGGCCTGGTCACGATGGCGGCTTCGGCCCTCGACATCGCCGTCTGGGACGCGCTGGCGCGGGCCGCCGACCGGCCGCTGGTCACCCTGCTGGGCGGCCGACCCGAGCCCGTCGCGGCCTATGCCAGCCTGCGCACCATGCGCGCGACGGCCGCGGCCGCCGAGGCCGAGGGCCTC
Organism: uncultured Actinomycetota bacterium; assembly: GCA_963736375.1. GTDB lineage: Bacteria > Actinomycetota > Actinomycetes > Mycobacteriales > Pseudonocardiaceae > Pseudonocardia. The sequence goes on along the minus strand of CAVTOL010000027.1, from coordinate 371,206 downwards.
GCCGCGCTCGGGTTCACCCGGTTCAAGGTCAAAGTCGGCCTGGGCGGTGTCGCCGCAGATCGCGAAGTCGTCCGCGCCATTCGTTCGGCCGTCGGTACCGAGGCGCAGGTGGCGATCGACTACAACCAGTCCCTCGACGTCCCCGAGGCCATCCACCGGGTACGGGCCCTTGCCGACGAGCGGCTGATGTGGATCGAGGAGCCGACCGCCGCCGATGACTACGTGGGCCAGGCCCGCATCCGCGCGGTGTCGGAGGCGCCGATCCAGCTGGGCGAGAGCTGGTGGGGCATCCCGGCGATGACCGCCGCGGTCGCCGCGGGCGCCTCGGACCTGGCCATGGTCGACATCTTCCGCATCGGCGGCGTGTCGGGGTGGACGGCCGCGGCGGCGCTCGCCCACGCGCACGGCCTGCCGCTGTCGACGCACCTCGTGCCGGAGCTGTCGGCCCACGTACTGCCGGTATCGCCGAGCGCGCACCTGCTGGAGTACCTCGACATCGCCGCCCCGCTGCTGGCCGAGCCCGCCCAGGTACGCGGCGGTGCCGTCACCGCGGCGCGACGGCCCGGCGCGGGCGTTGAGTGGGACGAGGACGCGGTGGCCCACGCGATGGGCGCGACCGGCGAGACGCTGACCTGGTCACGCCCGCAGGCGGGCTGACCTCTCGGCCGCCGTCGACGCTACGGGCGCAGCAGGCCGCCAAACCCCGCCACCGAGCAGGGCTGCCGCAGCACACAACCGGGCGCGGGCTACCTCTTCTCCCGCCACGCCCGCTCGAACGGCAGCCGCCACGCGTTGGGCGCGATGAGCTGGTGGATCGCGTTGGGCCCCCAGGTGCCCGGCGGGTAGACCTTCACCGGCGGCGGGTCATCCAGCAGCGGCGTCGAGCGCTCCCACAGCGACTCGATGCCCTCTGCGGTGGTGAACAGCGTGTGGTCGCCGCGCATCGCATCGAGGATCAGCCGTTCGTAGGCCTCCATGACGTCGCCTGCGCGTTCGGTCTCCCCGGTGGCGAACTGCATCGACAGCTTCTCCAGCCGCATGCCGGGCCCCGGCCGCTTGCCGTAGAACGACAGCGACACCCGCGAGTTGTCGGCGAGGTCGAACGTCAGGTGGTCGGGGCCCGCCTGGCCGACACCGGAGCCGGGAGGGAACATCGTGCGCGGCGCCTCTTTGAACGCGATCGAGATGATCCGCATGCCCTCGGGCATCTTCTTGCCCGTGCGCAGGTAAAACGGGGTGCCCGCCCAGCGCCAGTTGTCGAGGCCGACCTTGAGGGCGATGAACGTCTCGGTGTCCGAGTCGGGCGCAACGCCCTTCTCATTGCGGTACCCCGTGTACTGCCCGCGCACCACGTCGGACGGGTGGATGGGCAGCATCGAGCGGAAGACCTTGTTCTTCTCCTCGCTGATCGCGCGCGGCTCCAGCGCCGTGGGCGGCTCCATCGCGACGAACGCCATCACCTGCATGAGGTGGGTGACCACCATGTCCTTGTAGGCGCCGGTGGCCTCGTAGAAGTTCGCCCGCTGGTCAAGGCCGAGCGTCTCCGGGATGTCGATCTGGATGTGGTCGATGAAGTTGCGGTTCCAGATGGGTTCGAAGAGGCCGTTGGCGAAGCGGAACGCGAGGATGTTCTGCGCCGCCTCCTTGCCGAGGAAGTGGTCGATACGGAAGACCTGCGACTCGGCGAACGTCTGGTGCACGAAGTCGTTGAGCCGGATCGCGGACTCCAGGTCGTCCCCGAACGGCTTTTCCATGATCACGCGCGAGTTCTCGACGAGGTCGGCGTCGCGCAGCATCGCGATCACGGCCTGGGCGGCGCGCGGTGGCACCGAGAGGTAGTGCAGCCTGCGCGCGTGCTCCCCGAGCAACGCCTCCGCCGACTTCACCGCGGACGTCAGCCCCTCCGGCCCGGCGCCCTGCGGGACGTAGGTGAGCTTGTCGGAGAACTCCGTCCACGCCTCTGCGGAGAGCTTGTGGGTGCCGAAGCTGTCGATGGACGACTTGGCGAGCGCGCGGAACTCGTCGGTGCTGAGGTCCTCCATCGCCGTGCCGACGATCCGGACGTCCGGGGTGAACCGCGATTGCTGGAGGTAGCCGAGCCCTGGCAGGAGTTTGCGTTTCGCGAGGTCGCCGGTCGCGCCGAACAGCACGATCACGTGCGGGGGCAACGCCTCGACCGCCCCGCGCTGCATGGCCCTCGCCCGCGCGGGCCATGCGATCGTCTGCGGGTCGCGAGGAGGCGGCGGGGCTCCCGGGGGAGTGGTATCGGAAAGGTCGGTCACGCTCGTCCTCCTCAGCGCTGACGTTCGTTGCGCTGGCTTCGCTCTGGGGCGACGCCGTGGCGGGTGGCACCGCCGGGGACTATACCCACGTGACGGGCCGTGGCTGATGATCGAACGGCCGCCCTCCTGCGCCGGGTGCGGACGGGCGTCTTGCAGGGTGTCCGGCCCCTGTCGCGGGCCCGCCTGCTGCCCGAGGCGCTGGCCGGGGCGACCCTCGCCGCGCTGGCCGTTCCGGAGGTGCTCGGATACGCGCGGATCGCGGGAATGCCCGTGGTCACAGGGCTCTACACGATGCTCGCACCGATGGCGGTGTTCGCGGTGCTCTGCTCGTCGCGCCACCTCGTCGTCGCGGCGGACTCGGCGACCGCGGCGCTCCTCGCTGCGGGCCTGGCCGGGCTCGCGGCGGCGGGCTCGCCGCGCTACGTCGCGCTGGCGGGCACGGTCGCGTTGCTCGTCGCCGGGCTGCTCGTGCTGGCGCGGCTCGTCGGCCTGGGGTTCCTCGCGAACTTCCTGTCCCGCACGGTGCTGGTCGGCTTCCTGACGGGAGTCGGCGTGACGGTGGCGATCGGCCAGCTCGCGGACCTCCTGGGGGTGGCGGCCGTTGGGGGTGACGCGCCGGAGCAGCTCCTACGGGTGCTGGCCGAGCTGCCGCACGCGCACCTGCCCACCGTGCTCGTCGGCGGCGCGGTCGTAGCGGCCGTGCTGGTGGGCCGGGCGCTCGACCGGCGGGTCCCGGTGGCCCTGCTCGCGGTGGTCGCGGCGATCGTCGCCGACGCCGTCCTCGGGCTGTCCGACCTCGGCGTCGCGGTGCTCGGCGCGGTTCCGGCGGGGCTGCCCCGCCTCGCGCTGCCCGCGTCCGCCCCTGGCGACCTGGTCGCCGTGCTGCCCACCGCCGCCTCGATGTTCGTCGTGATCCTCGCCCAGAGTGCGGCGACCTCGCGCGCCTACGCGGCCCGGTTCGACGAGCAGGTCGACACCGACGCCGACCTGTTGGCGCTCGGGGCCGCCAACCTCGCCGCCGCCGTGACGGGCACGTTCGTGGTCAACGGCAGCCCGACGAAGACGCAGATGGTGGTGGGCGCGGGCGGACGCAGCCAGGTCGCGCAGCTGGCCTCGGTGGTCGTGGTCGTCGTGGTGTGCCTGGTGGCCACCCCGCTGCTTTCCGGGCTGCCGCTGGCCGCGCTCGCCGCCGTCGTGTTCCTCATCGGCGTCGAGCTCGTCGACGTCGCAAGCATGCGCCGGATCCTGGCCGTGCGGCGGGCCGAGTTCGTCGTCGCCGTGCTCACCGCGCTCGCCGTGGTGGTGTTCGGCGTCGAAGTCGGGATACTCGTCGCCGTCGTGGTGTCGATCATCGACCACCTGCGGCACAGCTACGCGCCGCGCAGCACCGTGCTGGCGAAGTCGCCCGCGGGGCACTGGCGGTCGGGCCCCGTGACGCCGGGCGCGCGCACGACCGACGGCCTGCTCGTCTACCGGTTCGGCAGCGGGCTGTACTTCGCCAACGTCGCCCGGCTGGTCGGCGACCTCACGACGATCATCGATGAGGGGCCGCCCGTACGGTGGCTGTGCCTGGACGCCGCCGCGATCGGCGATGTCGACTACACGGCAGCCGATGTGCTGAGACAGATCGTGGCGCGCGAGCAGAAGGCGGGCGTGCGGGTGGTGCTGTCCAACGTGGTCGACGCCGTCCGCGCCGAGCTCGACCGCTACGGCATCACGGCGCTGATCGGCGCGGACGGCATCTTCGACACCTCCGGCGAAGTCTTGGCGGACTTCGAGACCGGGGAATGAGCCGGGCGCCGGTCACCCAGTGCTCCGGCAGCGCACCGTCGTGTCCCCTGAACGGCGGATACGGGGGCGTGCTGCGCTAACGTTCCGCCACCACCTCGCCGGGCATCGCTCCCCCCGTCATCCGGCCCGAGCGTGAGGGAAGGAGATCCGGGTGAGTTGCGCTCATCGCGGTGGCGACGCTCGCCGCCCTGCGCCGCAACGCGGAGAACCTGATGATCATGGGTGGCCGGGACGCCGCCGAGCGGGGCCGCGAGGTCGCGCCGCTCGCCGAGGTCATCCGTTCCGCGGTCGCCGCGGGCGAGCAGTCCACCCGCATCATCCTGGGGGAGATCCCGGACATGCCGGTCGACGGCGCCGCCGCAGACGACCTGGTCCACCTGCTGGCCGAGCTGGTCGACAACGCCTCCTCGTTCTCACCGCCCCAATGCCCGATCGAGGTCGGCGCGAGCGTCGTCGGCCGTGGTGCCGCGGTCGAGATCGAGGACCGCGGCCTCGGCATCGAACCCGACATCAGGGAGCGGCTCAACGCGATGCTCGCGCAGACCCCGGACGGCGCCCCGCCCGCGCTACCCGAGGACGACCGGCTGGGCATGTCCGTCGTTGCCCGGCTCGCCCGTCGCCACGGTGTGCGCGTGACGCTGCTCGAGTCGACGTACGGCGGGGTGAAGGCCCTCGTCCTGCTGCCGCACAGCGTGCTGGCGGCCCCGTCGGCCGCCGAGCTCGTACGTGGTCAGCCGGGTTCGGGCGCACCGCGCGAGCGCGGCGCCTCCGCTCCGTCAGTGCCACCGCACTAGAGCGCGCTGCCCTTCAGCCACTGCGCCCATGGCAGCTCCCAGTCGCCGTACGTGTCGGACAGTGGCAACGGCGCGCCGCCCGAGTTGGCGATCTCCACGACGTCGCCGACCCCGAAGTGGTCGAAGAACCACTGCGCGTTGGCGGGGCTGAGGTTCACGCACCCGTGGGAGACGTTCGCGCCGCCCTGCGAGCCCACCGACCACGGGGCGGAGTGCACGAACTCGCCGTCGTCGGAGATGCGCTCGTCGAGGTCGACCTTCTCCTTGTAGTAGCCGGGCTGGCCTTCGCACACGCCGTACGTGCAGGAGTCCATGATCACGCTCGGCTGCTTGTCGGAGATCACATGCGGGCCGATGTGCGAAGGGAAGCCGGGGGATCCGAGGCTGATCGGCATCGTGTTGACCAGCTTGCCATTGTCGAAGATCTGCATCTGCTTCGTGGCGCCGTCGGCCTTCGCCACCCACGCGTCGTGGACGTGGATGGTCTCGGTGCGGTCGGTCTCGCCGTAGGTGCCGCTGCCGAGGTCCACTCCGTACATGGTGGCCTTCAACGTGATCGTCGAGCCCGCGGTCCAGTACGTCTGCGGCCGGTAGTGGGCCTCGGTGTCCGACAGCCAGTACCAGCCACCCGCCTGCGGCGGGTTCGCGGTGACCGTCAGCGCCCGCTCCGCAGCCGCCCGGTCGTGGACGGGATGGTTGAACTTGACGACCAGCGGGTGGCCCACGCCGACGGTGTCCTGCGTCGGCGGCGGGATGAACGAAGGGAACGCCTGTACCGCGGGGGCGAGCGTGGACACCGCGAGGTCCTGGTGGACCGCCGTGCCGTCCGGGCCCGCTGCGTCGACCCCGACCGCGTAGCCCGCCGCGTAGGAGAGCGGCGCGGTGGAGGTCCAGGTGCTCCCGTCGGCGGCCAGCCTGCCCGCGACGGCGGCGCCGCTCGCCTTGTTGGTGACGGTCACCTTCTTCGCGGTGCCCTGCGCGATGTGCACGACGATCGGCGTGGTCGGGTTCAGCCCCTGCGTCGCGGGCGTGATCGACACCACCGGCCGGGGCGGCGCTGCGGGGGTTGACGGGGCTGCCTGGCCCGAGCCACCGAGACCGGCGTGCCCTGATCCGTTCGTGGTCGCGACGGCCAACCCGCCGCCGAGGACCAAGACCACCATCACACCGAGCGCGGCGGGCAGCCTGCGCAGGCTGCGAAGCGGTGCCATCGGTGCGGTCACACTCCATCCGATCGGGTGAGCACGGCGGCGCGGATCTTGACCGATCCTGCCCTCGATTGTCGCTCATGCGACGGCAGGCCGTGCACGAGGGCCGCCCGCCGAGAGGTATGTCCAGGTCGCCCCCGGACGCGCGCAGGGGGCTCGCGCGTGGTCGGATGGCGACGTGCGCGATACGCCGTGGAACCGCCTGGCGGCCCGGACCGTTGACCGCCGCGTGGACCTCGATCGACCGCTCCGAAGGCGCCGGAGTCGGCGGGCGCGCACCGCATCGGCGGTCGGTGGACCCGTCGTCGGTGCGGCCGCCACCGTTGCCGCGCTGCTGCCCGACCGGCTGTGGGGCTCCCGTTTTCCGTTCGCCGCGCTGGCCGCCCTGCGCCCGCACGTCGCCGCGACGGCCCTCGGCGCGGCCGTTCTGCTGGCGATTCGCCCCGGCACCCGGCCCCTGGCCGTGGGTGTGGGGTCCGCCGCGCTCGGCGGGTTGGCGTCGGTCGGTGCCCGCGCCCGCCGTCGCCGGGAAACCACGCGGGCGATGACGGATCTCACAGTTCTCGCCGCGAACGTGCTCGTCGGCACGGCCGATGCGGGAGCGCTGGCCACGATCCTCGAGCGCGAGCAGCCGGACCTGGTTTCGCTGCCGGAGGCCGGACCGGACTACCGCGACAAGCTGCTTCCGCTGGTCGCCGCGCTGGGCTACCGGGCGTGGGCGTCGACCGCGCCCGGCACGTCCGACGGCGAGGGCGTCGTGCTGCTGGCGTCCGCGCGCATGGGGGCGCTGACCGTGGCGTCCGGCCGGGAGATGCGGCACCGCTACCTGCGTGCCACCGGTGGCGCGCTCGGGGCGCGGAGCTTCTACGCCGTCCATCCGGAAGCTCCGATGGGACCGGTGCGCACGGGGTGGTGGCGTTCCGACCTCGCGCACGTCGAGCGGTGGTTCGCCGAGGCGCCGGGGTCGATCGTGGCGGGCGACTTCAACGCCACGGCCGACAACGCCCCGTTCCGCGCCGTTCTGCGACGATGCCGCAGCGCGGCCGAGGGCACCGGCCTGGCCCTCGTCGGCACGTTCCCTGCCAACGTGCCGTGGTGGTGCGGCATCCAGATCGACCACGTGCTGGTGCCCACGCGGGCGACGACCACCCGATTTGCGGTCCTCCCGATCGCGGGCAGCGACCACCGCGCGGTACTGGCCGGGATCAGCCTGCCTGCTGGGTGAGGGCGACCGCATTGCATGATGGCCCGGTGATCCCCGCAGAGGCCCGCGACGCGGCCGCACCACCGCCATCCGGCGGGCCGCCCACCGTCGCGCGGCTCAAGGCGCTCGCGACGGGCTGGCGGGACCCGCAGAGCCGCGACGGCATGGCGCTGGTGCTCAGCTCGGCGGTCTCCTCGGCGGTCGGCCTGCTGTACTGGGTGGTCGCCGCGCGGATGTTCGACCCGACGACGGTCGGGATCAACGCCACCGTGGTGTCGACGCTTGGCCTGCTCGGCATCATCGCCCAGCTCAACCTGGGCAGCGCGATGCTGCGGTTCGTGCCGGTGGTCGGGCGCGGCGCCCGCACGCTCGTCGCCGCCTGCTACGCCACCGGCATCGGGGCGGCGGTCGTGATCGGCACCGGATTCGCGCTCGGCGCGGGCTGGTTTGCGCCGGACCTGCAGGCCGCGGTGGGCGCGGGTGCGCTGGTCGCCTACTTCGCGCTCGCGACGCCGTTCTGGACCGTGTTCAACATGCAGGACTACCTGCTGACCGGGATCAGGCGCGCCACGGTCGTGCCGTTCGAGAACCTCGGCTTCGCCCTGCTCAAGATCGTGCTGCTGATCGTAGGCGGTCTGCTGGGCTTCTCGGGCGCGATCGCGGGCTCGTGGGCGCTGGGCACGGTGGTGACCGTCGTGGCGATCTCGATCTACCTGTTCCGGGTCCTGCCGCCGCGCCTGCCGAAGGCGGAGCGGCCGCCGTCGCCGGTCACGCCGCGCTCGCTGAGCGGGTTCGTCGCCGCCGACTGGGTCGGCAGCATGTGCCTCACGCTCGTGAACTTCGGCTTGCCCCTGCTGGTGTTCGCGCAGCTCGGCGCGGATTCCGCGGCGACGTTCGGCGTGTCGTGGCAGCTGGCCTACGCCCTGTACCTCGTGCCGACCGGGATGGGTCAGTCGCTGGTGGCGCACTCAGCGGCCGACCCCTCGGAGATCGACGCGGCGTACCGGCAGATGCTCACCAAGTCGCTGACGCTGGTGGTGCCCGCCGTGCTCGTGCTGTCCGCGGGGTCGTGGCTGGTGCTGATGGTGTTCGGCAGGCACTACGCCGAGACCGGCAGCGCTCTGCTCGCCCTCTCGGCGTTCTCCGCGATCCCCGCGTGCGTGAACCTCGCCGAGATCGCCGCGGCCAGGGTGCGCCAGCACCGGATCGGCCAGTACGGCGTCACGCTGGCGGTGGCGCTGATCGTCCTGCCCGCGGTGTGGGTCCTCATGCCCCTGTGGGGCCTCCCCGGCGTGGGTGTGGCGCTCGTCGGTGGCCAAGGCATCGTCGCCGCCGTGGTGCTGTTGCGCCGCTTCGCCCGCCACCGCGCCTGACGCCCGGCCTACCCCGACCGGGGGTAGCGTCGTGCCCGAGTCGGGGGCACAAGGGGGCACGGATGAGGCTGGGTGGACGGCGCCTGCGCGCGGTCGCACGGCTGGGGGCGGCATGCGTCGGCGCGGGCGCTCTGGTGGCGGTGATGCTCGCCCCGGTCGGGGTGGGGCTCGGGGTGTTGTCCAACCAGGTGAACGACTCGGTCGGGGCGATCGCGTCGAGCGCGGACGGCGGTCAGCTGCTCGCGGCGCAGGTACCGCTGACGACGACGGTGCTCGACCGCACGGGCGCACCGATCGCCATGCTGTTCGACCAGTACCGGCTGCCCGTCACCTACGACGGCATCGCCAAGTCGATGCAGGCCGCGGTCATCGCGATCGAGGACCGGCGGTTCTTCGACGAGTCCGGCGTCGACCCGCGCGCCGTGCTGCGTGCGGCGGTGAACAACACCTCGGGCGGCACCACCCAGGGCGCGTCGACGATCACCCAGCAGTTCGTCAAGAACTACCTCATCAACGTGATCGACCGCACGAACCCCGCGGCGCAGCGGGCCGACCGGGCCGACACCCTCTCCCGCAAGGTCCGTGAGGCGGAGATGGCGCTGCAGCTTGGCCACAGCGTGCCGAAGCCGCAGATCCTCACCGGCTACCTCAACGTCGTCGAGTTCTCCGGCAACATCTACGGCGTCGGCGCCGCGGCGCACGCCTACTTCAACACGACGGCCGACAAGCTCACCGTGCCCCAGGCGGCGCTGCTGGCCGGGTTGGTGAACAACCCGAACCTCTACAACCCCTACACCCACCCCCAGCAGGCCGCGGCTCGCCGCGACACCGTGCTGGACGCCATGGCCGCCACCGGCTCGATCACGGCCACCGAGGCGACCAACGCCAAGGCGGCGCCGCTGGGCGTGGTGCCCGGCGGCCCCGCCGCGCCCGGCAGCACCTGCATGGCGGCCGCGCCCGACGCGGGGTTCTTCTGCGACTACGCGGTGCGCTACCTGGAGCAGGCCGGGTTCACCGAAGACCAGCTCGACACGGGCGGCTACACGATCAAGACGACGATGGACCCGGTCATCAGCCAGTCCGTCAAGGGCGCCGTCGACCGGAACGTCCCCACCACCCAGGACGGCGTCGCGAACACGTTCGCGGTGGTCACGCCGGGCACCGCGGGCCACGAGGTGGTCGCGATGGTGGCCAACCGCAACCTCGGCACTGACGCCGCCAAGGGGGAGCGGTCGACCAACGTCGTCGCCGACCCGAGCAACGTCTTCGGCGCGGGCTCGTCGTTCAAGATCTTCACGACGGCGGCGGCGCTGGAGCAGGGCACCGTCGGCTTCGGCTCCGACCTGCCCAACCCCGGCTCGGACTGCTTCACCCCGCCGAACAACAACCGCTACACCCACTGCTACCCGGTCGCCAACGACGGCGACTACGCCGACCCGATCTCGCTCCCGGACGCGCTCGCGACCTCGCCGAACGTCGCGTTCGTCGGTCTGGAGACCCGCACGGGCATGCCCGCGGTCGTGCAGATGGCGTACCGGCTCGGCCTGCGGCACACGCTGGCGGCGAACGCGGCGGGCGGCACACCGATCACCGACCCGGCCGACCCGCTGTCGAAGAACCCGCAGTACAACGAGCCGCAGTCGCGGTACTTCCAAGGCCTGCTCTCGTTCACCCTCGGCGTGAGCCCCGTGAGCCCGTTGGAGATGGCGAACGTCACCGCCACGATCCTGTCCGACGGCGTGTGGTGCCCGCCCAACCCGATCCAGACGGTCACCGATCGCAACGGGAAGCCGGTCCCGGTGGCGCAGCAGCCGTGCGAGCAGGCCGTCAACCCCGGCCTCGCGCACACGCTCGCCGCGGGACTGTCGAAGGACACCACCGACGGCACGTCGGCCGCGGCGGCCGGGGCGGCCGGTTGGCACCGGCCCGACATCGGCAAGACCGGCACCACCAACGAGAGCGAGTCCGTCGCGTTCATCGGCGGCGTCGACGGCTACGCCGCGGCCTCGATGGTCTACGCCGACAGCTCCCACCCGCAGGAGATCTGCCCCGGCCAGCCCGTGCACCTCGGCAACTGCGGGCACGGTGCGTTCGGCGGCACGGTCGCCGCCCCGCCGTACTTCGCCGCGTTCAACCAGCTGCTCGCGGGCAAACCGGACGTGCCCGTCCCCGGCCCCGACGACGCCTACCAGGGCGAAGGCGACCGGCTGCCGATCGTCCCTTACGTCGTCGGGCAGCAGGGCCCTGCGGGCGCACAAGCCGTCGCCACCGCGGGTTACCAGGCGCAGCTGGTGCCGATCGCGTCGTCGCTGCCCAAGGGCCAGGTGATCGGACAGAGCCCGCAGGGCAACCTCGCGACCGGCGCTCCGGTCACGATCTGGACCAGCAACGGCCGATGACCGCAGCACTTCCGTGCGTCGAGGACGTCCGGGCCGCCGCCGCCAGGCTCGCGGGCCACGCCCACCGCACGCCGGTGCTGCGCTCGTCGCGCATCGACGCCGAGATCGGCGGCCGGGTCGTGTTCAAGTGCGAGAACCTGCAGCGGGTCGGGGCGTTCAAGTTCCGCGGGGCGTTCAACGCGCTCTCCCGGTTCACCCCCGCCCAGCGGCGGGCGGGCGTGGTGGCGTACTCGTCGGGCAACCACGCGCAGGCCGTCGCGCTGGCCGCCCGGATCCTGTCCATCCCCGCGACGATCGTCATGCCGCACGACGCGCCCGCCACCAAGGTCGCTGCCACGCTCGGGTACGGCGCCGAGGTCGTCCGCTACGACCGGTTCACCGAGGACCGCGAGGCCATCGGCGCCGCCCTCGCGGAGACGCGCGGCCTGACCCTCGTGCCGCCCTACGACCACCCCGACGTGCTCGCGGGCCAGGGCACGGCGGCGCTGGAGCTCTTCACCGACGCAGGCCCGCTCGACGTGCTGTTCGTGCCGCTCGGCGGGGGCGGCCTGCTCGCGGGCACCCTGCTGGCCGCCGAGGGGCTCGCGCCGTCGTGTCGGGTGTACGGCGTCGAGCCGCAGGCGGGCGACGACGGCCGCCGGTCGCTGGCCGCGGGCGAGATCGTGCACATCGACGTGCCCGCGACCATCGCCGACGGCGCCCAGACCACGCACCTGGGCGCGCACACGTTCCCGATCATCCAGCGGGCGGTCACGGAGATCCGGACGGCATCGGATGCCGAGCTCGTGGCCGCCATGCGGGTGTTCGCCGCGACGATGAAGCTGGTGGTGGAGCCGACGGGCTGCCTGGGCCTGGCCGCCGCCCGTGCGGCGGGCGACCTCGCGGGCCTGCGCGTCGGCGTGCTCGTGAGCGGCGGCAACGTCGACCTGGACCGCTATGCCGCGCTGCTCGCACGGGGGGCGTAGAAACTACCTCGTGAGCAACGCTACTGACTCCCTGGAGGCGGGGACGATCACGATCACCGGCCAGGGCGGCGACGAGATCGAGGCCTACCTGGCCCGCCCCACCGGCGGCGCGCCGTACGGGGGCATGGTGGTGATCCACCACCTGCCCGGCTACGACGCGGGCACGAAGGAGATCGTGCGCCGGTTCGCCGCGAACGGGTACGCGGCGCTGTGCCCGAACCTCTACTCCCGCCAGGCGCCGGGCGCGAGCCCCGACGACGCGGCGGCCTTCGTCCGCGCGCAGGGCGGCATCCCGGACGAGCAGCTCGTCGGCGACGTCGACGGCGCCGCCCGCCACCTGCGCGGGCTGCCCGGCGCCACCGGCAAGGTCGGGGTGATCGGCTACTGCTCCGGCGGTCGGCAGACGTTCCTCGCCGCCTGTTCCCTTTCGCTCGACGCGGCCGTCGACTGCTACGGCGCGTTCGTCGTCAACCAGCCGCCCGCGGGGTTCCCGCTCGCCGTCAAACCGCTGCTCGGGCTCGCCCCGCAGCTGTCGTGCCCGCTACTGGGGCTGTTCGGCGTCGACGACACGTTCCCGGCGCCCGAGGAGACCGCGACGCTCTCCGCCGAGCTGGACCGGCTGGGCAAGCCGCACGAGTTCCACACCTACGACGGCGCAGGACACGCGTTCTTCTCCGTCGACCGGCCCGCCTACCGCCCCGAGGCGGCCGTCGACGGCTGGTCCAAGATCTTCACGTTCCTCGGCACCCACTTGGCGGTTTGACACCATGTGCACCTACGTCACGGAGAAGGTCGCGATCGAGGGCAGCGGCAAGGGCGCGGCGGGCTGGTTTGCGCTGACCCACGCCACCGCCTACGTCGACCACCCGGTCCACGCCCCCTACGGGCACACCGTGAACATCGACTTCATGGCGCCGGAGCGCGGGCCGTCGGCCAGGGTCGCCGTTGAGCTCACCGAGGAGGCGGCGCGCGCGCTGGTCGGGGCGATCACGCGAGCGCTGGCTTCGGCGCCGCCGGGGCTCGCGTCGCGGGAGCAGGGGAGTGCCGCCCCGACAGGAACGTCCACATCAGGTCGGTGACGCCTGCAGGCCAGCTGTGGTCGGCGCCGGGGTAGACCAGGAGATCGACCTCGACGCCCGCCGCGCAGGCCCCGAAGCGGGTGCGCACGGCGTCGCCTTCGGTGGTGGTGACCGGGGCCGCCGCGCAGCGGTTGCGGGCGGCGAGCCACCGCGCCGCCACGCGGGCCGACGGAATCGTTGGATGTGCCGTCGGGTCGCCGCCGATGGGCAGCACGCGGTCGTGCACACCGACGGCCATGAGCGACGGCAGCGGCCTGCCCGCCGGGCAGGGGGCGAGCGGCACCGCGCCGTACGTGGCGACGGCGGCGAACAGTGCCGGGTGCACGCAGGCCAGCGACCAGGCGAGCTTGCCGCCGTTGCTGTACCCCGCGAGGTACACCCGCGCGGGGTCGACGGGCAGGGCGCGCAGCACGTCGGCGACCACGGCCGCGACGAACATGCTGTCGGGGGTGCCGCGGGTGCCCGCAACGCCGCAGCAGCCGGAGCCCGCGTTCCACGATCGGGACAGGCCGTCGGGGTAGACGAGGACGGCCTGGTCGCGGCGGGCGAACGGGAGGAAGCCGGTGGCCCGCACGGCCGTCCACGGTGGTTGCCCGCGGCCGTGCAGCACGACGAGGAGCGGCAACGCGTGCGTGGCCGCGCCAGCCGGGGCGATCGTGCGGTAGGTCCGCGCGACGCCACCGACCTCGATGGAGTGCTCCGCGACGACCGTGCCGACGAGATCCGGCGGGCTGCTCGGCACCGGTACGGCCGCCGCGCTCACCGTCGCGCCTGCCGGGGCCGACACACTTACCAGCACCGCGACGAATGCCGTGAACAGGGCAAACGCGCCGCACGTGATCGTTGCCCACCGACGCCCGCGCAGCACAGAGGCGAGTATGCGCCCGCAGGGCCGCCGCGGTACACACGCTGAGGAGCCGCACATTTCCCGCACAGCAGACGCACAGGATCGACCGACACCGTGGGTGGACATGGCCCCTGGCTTGCGTCGGTTGATCTCCGAGCGAGCGGGCGCGACGACGTTCGTGTCCGACGCCCGCAGCCCGCGCACGGTCGCGCACGGCGCGTTGGCCGCCGCCGTGGATCGGTGGGCGGGCGAGCTCGCGGCCCGTGGCGTGGCGCCGGGCGCCAGGGTGCTGCTGTCGATCGCGGACCCGCTCGCGTTCGCGGTCGCGCACCTCGCGGTGATCGCGGCCGGACGGTGCTCGGCGCCGGTCGACCCGGCCGCGCCGCCCGCGGAGACCGCGCGGGCGCACGCCTTGGTCGCGCCCGCGCTGGTGCTCACCGACCGCGCCGATCGGGGCGCTGCCGACCGGGGCGCTGCCGATCGGGGCGCTGCCGATCGGGGCGCTGCCGATCGGGGCGCTGCCGATCGGGGCGCTGCCGACCGGGGCGCTGCCGATCGGGGCGCTGCCGACCCGTCCGCCGAGACCGCCGCCACGCCGGATGCCGACGTCGTGCTCGTCACGCCCGACGGCCTCCCCGCGGCACCGGTCGGCGGGTCGACCGCGCAGGCCGCGGGGCCGGGATCGGTGCTGCTGCTGACGTCCGGCTCGACGGGCACCCCGAAGGCGGTCGAGTTGACCGAGGCGCAGTGCCTACACGTCGCCGGGGCCGTCGCCGCCCACCATCGGCTCACCCGCGCCGACCGCGGCTTCTGCCCGCTGCCGCTGTTCCACGTGAACGCGCAGGTCGTGGGCCTGTTGGCCACCCTGGTCGCGGGCGGCGAGCTGGTGCTCGACCGGCGGTTCCGGCGCACCGGCTTCTGGGCGCTGCTGGCCGAGCGGGACGTGACGTGGGTGAACGCCGCCCCCGCGATCGTCACGGTCCTCGCCCGGGCCGCCGAAGAGCCGATCGTGCCCGCAGGGCTGCGCTTCGTGCGCTCGGCGTCGGCGGCGCTGCCGCCCCCGGTGCGGGATCTCTTCGCCGCCCGCACCGGCCTGCCGGTCGTGGAGAGCTACGGGATGACCGAGGCAGCGAGCCAGATCACCGCGACGGCACTGGACGCCCCGCACCGGCCGGGCTCGGTAGGGCGGCCGGTGGGCGCCGAGGTGCGCGTCGTCGACGACCGCGGGAGGCCGTGCGCGCCCGGCGTCGTCGGTCGCGTGTGGATCCGTGGGGAGGGGGTGATCCGCGGCTACGTCGGCGGCGTGGCGGCCGACCGCTTCGATGCCGCCGGGTGGCTCGACACCGCCGACCTCGGGGCGCTCGACGCCGATGGCTACCTCTACCTGCACGGCCGCGCGGACGACGTCGTCAACCGCGGCGGCGAACTGGTGCACCCGATCGAGGTCGAGGAGGTACTGCTCGGCGACCCCGCCGTCGTCGAGGCGGTGGTGGCAGGCCGTCCGCACGACGTGCTCGGTGCGGTGCCCGTCGCGCTGGTGCGCGCCGAACCGGGCGTGGCGGACCTCCCGTCACGGCTGGCGGAGCGGTGCGCCCGAGAGCTGGCGGCCTTCAAGCGCCCGGTGGAGATCCGGGTGGTCGAGCGGTTCCCCGTCGGGCCCACCGGCAAGGTGCGCCGCGCCGCGGTGCGCGCCGGGCTGGCGGCCGAACGGTGACGGTCTCGCAAGCCGATGATCGCGTCGAGACCGACGTTCGGGGTGAACGAACCCCGAAAACGTCGGTCTCGCACGTGCCTTCGGCCGACGTCGTGCGGGTGCTGACGTTCGCCTGTGTCATCGCGGTGCACACGCTGTCGACGACGCACCCGCTCGACGACCTGCAGGCCGACGGGCTCGTCATGCTCCTGCACTTCACGCGTGAGGCGTTCTTCGTGCTCACCGGGTTCGTCCTCGTGCACCGGTACGGCGCCGTCCCGCCGCGGACCGGCCCGTTCTGGCGGCGGCGGTTCCTGCTTGTCGGCGTGCCCTACGTGGTGTGGACCGTGATCTACACCGGGCTGCACGCGGTGAGCTACAGCGCCGCGGGGTTGACGGTCACCCCGCCCGACCCCGACGCGGCCCTGCGGAACCTCGCGCTGAACCTGGCCACCGGCACCGCCTGGTACCACCTGTACTTCCTGCTCGTGTCGATGCAGTTCTACCTGCTGTTCCCGCTGTTCCAGCGGCTGCTCGTGGCGACAAGGGGTCGGCACCGCTGGGTGCTGGCCGCCGCCGCGGTCCTGCAGGTGCTCGTCGACCTGTGGGTCCACGATCCCGCGCCCACCGGGGCCAAGGCCGACCTGCTGCCCTACGCGGGCTCGTTCGTCGGGTCGTACGTGTTCTTCCTGGTGCTCGGCGGCGTCGTCGCGCTGCACCGCGAGCGGGTGCTCGAGGCGCTCCGCTGCCACCGGGTGCTGGTCGTCGCGGCGGTCGTCGTGACCGGCGCCGCAGCCGAAGGCTGGTACCGGTGGGCGGTCGCGACCGGGACCAACCCGCAGTTCGCCAGCGACGTGTTCCAGCCCGTGATGCTGCCGTGGGTGGTCGCGGTGGTGGCCGGGTTCGCGCTGCTCGGGATGGGGTGGGCGAACATCAGGGACGGTCGGTCCCCGCGGTGGGTGACCTGGGCGTCCGAGCGCTCCTTCGGCGTGTTCCTGGTGCACCCGGTGATCCTCTTGGCGCTGACGGTCGAAGGTCCGTCCGCGCCGCTGGCGGGCCTCCCGCCGCCGCTGCCGACGGTGGCGGTCTACCTCGCCGCGGTCATCGGCTCGCTCGCCCTCGTGGCGCTGTTCCGCCGCACCCCGCTGCGCATGCCTCTCACCGGTAAACCGAGCGACAGGAGACAAAGATGATCGACACGAGGCTGGAGCTGCCCGCAAGGGAATCGGCGCCGCGTCGGACCGGGCTGACGATGCTGATCGACACGGGGCTGTTCACCGGCCAGTTCGTCGACATGGTCGAGAGCGTCGGCGAGTACGTCGACCTGGTGAAGTTCGGGTGGTGCACCGGGCTGGTCACCCGCGACATCAAGCGCAAGATCGACGTGCTGCGCGAGGCGGGCATCACGTTCTACTTCGGTGGCACGCTGT
Organism: uncultured Actinomycetota bacterium; assembly: GCA_963736375.1. Classification (GTDB taxonomy): domain Bacteria; phylum Actinomycetota; class Actinomycetes; order Mycobacteriales; family Pseudonocardiaceae; genus Pseudonocardia. The sequence continues at coordinate 354,141 of CAVTOL010000027.1, read as the reverse complement.
TCGAGCGCTTCGCGGTGGACGGGATGGTCGGCGACTTCCGCGACCTGTGCCGGGCGCTGGGCGCCACGCACGTCGAGGTGTCGAACGGGACGGTCGCGCTGAGCAACGCCGAGAAGGCCCGCTGGGTGGCCGCGCTGGCCGACGAGTTCACGGTGATCAGCGAGGTCGGGTTCAAGGACCCCGGACGGGCGGGCGCGATGTCGGCGGCCGAGTGGATCGACGCCATCGACCGGGACCTGGCGGCGGGCGCCACCCTGGTGACCGCCGAGGCGCGGGAGAGCGGGCGCAGCGGCCTCTGCCACCCGGACGGCCGTCCGCGCGACGCGATCGTCGAGGACGTGCTCGGATCCGGGTTCGACGTCGAGAAGCTGCTGTTCGAGGCGCCGACGAAGGAGCTGCAGACGTTCTTCATCAAGCGGGTCGGGCCGTCGGTGAACCTGGGCAACGTGCACGCGCAGGACGTGCTGTCGCTGGAGACGCTGCGCCTGGGGCTGCGGTCGGACACGATGCGGACGAGCCGGTAGGGATGCGCACCAGCGACGACGCGTTCCACCTCGCGATCCCGGCGGCGGACCTGGACGCGGCGCAGGAGTTCTACGTCGCAGGGCTGGGCTGCAAGCTGGCCCGCCGCTACGGCGACCGGATCACCCTCGACTTCTTCGGCGACCAGGTGGTGTGCCACCTCTCCGACGAGATCGTCACCGAGCCGCGGCTGTACCCCCGGCACTTCGGTGTGACGTTCCGGCACCGCGCGGACTGGGAGCGCCTGCTCCACCTGGCCCGCACGCGCGACCTGCCGTTCTTCGAGGAGCCGTTCCACCGCTTCGCGGGTCGGGCGGAGGAGCACGAGTCGTTCGTGCTGCGCGACCCTTCCCACAACCTGCTGGAGTTCAAGCACTACGCCGACCCCCGCATGATGTACTGACCGCCGCGGCCGCGAGCCTGGTCGCGGCGGTGGCCTCCGCCCTGCGCGGCCGTCGCTACGCCGCCGGGAACCGGCGGAGGACCAGCAGTATCGACATTCCGGGCGCGACGGAGACCGCCGCCGCAGCGTGAGCGTTGGAGGGGTCAGGTGAATGAGGGCTCCGCGAGCCCTCATTCACCGGACGCTCTTACTTGTCGAACACAGACTTCGCGGCGTCCTTGACCTTCTCGCCCGCCTGCTTGACCGAGCCCGATGCCTGGTCGGCACGGCCCTCGGCCTCGAGCCCGGGGTCGTCGGTGGCCTTGCCCGCGCCTTCCTTGACCTTGCCCTTCATTTCCTCGGACTTGTTGTCGATCTTGTCGTCGAGACCCATGGCGTTCTCCTCTCACGTGCGTACGCCAGTGGGTGCCCCGATTCGGCAGTGACCAACCATCGACCAACCATCGACCAACCATCGACCAACCACCGACCAACCACCGACGCACCGCTCACCGCCCTCGGCCGTTGTGCGCCGAAACGGCCTGCTCCACCGGCCGTCCGTCGCAGCCACCCGCGTGCTGGGCGCCCACGCGATGGTGGATTCCAGGTCGATCCGGGTAGCGTGCAACTAAGGACCGGCGGTTGCGACCCCGTCAGCGCCTCCCCAGCGGCGTGGGCGCGGGCACGCGCGGCCGAACCCCATTCGAGAGGACCGATGGTGGGCGACGACATGTTCGCGACCGAGGGTGACTCGGCGAACGTCGGGCGCCAGCGCACGGCCACTCGTGAGAATGGTCGCAGCTCAGGCCCTTCGCCCGCGGGCGCCGACGGCGGGCAGGGCGGCGAGGTGTCCGCCGACGTGCTGCGGCGGCTGCGCGAGCGGGTCGACCGCAACGTGCGCCTGGTGGATCGTATGCGGGCCGACCCGCTGGCCCCCGAGCCGCCCGGTTTGCCCGAGCTGATCGACACCGCCCGACGCATGCGGCACGACGCCGAAACCCTGCTGCTGCTCGCGGGAATCGACCCAGGGCCGCGGCCCGGCGCCCCCGCAGGCCTTTCCGCGCTCCTCGACGAGGCCGTTGACGCCACCGATGAGCCGATGCGCGTCGACGTGCGCACGGGGCCCAACGCCACCGTCGAGCCCGGCGCCGCCATCGAGCTGCTGCACGTCGTGTCGGAGGTCGTCGACCACGTCACGGCGATCCACCCCGGCGGACGGGTCGAGGTGGCCAGCCGCACAGAAGCCCCCGGCGGGATCGTCGTGGAGATCCGCACGGCCAGCACCACACGCTACGACCCCGCGGGCAGGCTCGGGATGGCCGCGGCCACGCGGATCGCCCGGCAGTCCCGCAGCGGGCTGGTACTGCGCACCCCCCTGCCCGGCCCCGCAGGCGGAGGGGCGCCGATCGCCACCATCCACTGTCCGGCCCGCTCGGTCACCGTCCACGAGCTGGACTACTCGCCGTGGCCCGGCGAGACCTCCTACGACGCACTGGGGCGCCCGGGGATCGGCGGGTCGAACGGCACGACCCACCACGATCTCGGGCGCGACGCCGAGCTCGAGACCCCCGCCCACGGCCTCCCACTGGACCCGCCAGGGGAAAGGGCGTCGCCGCGCACCACGGTAGAAGCGTTGTTCAGCGAGCTGACGGCCGAGACGAACGCGCGGGCCGCGGGCCGCCACGGCGACGACCAGCTCGGTGATCAGGTCGGCGGTCAGGCCGGAACCGACCGGTTCGGGGCGTACGGGCGGGCGTCCGGGCCGCGCAACGGGCGGCCTCACCCGGCCGCCGTGCCGGTCGACGAGCTCTTCGGGCCGATGGTCGACCTGCCCGTCGAGCAACTGCCCGAGTCCACCCCGATCTACGAGGCCGTCGCGTCGGCCTGGTTCGTTGAAGACGCCGCGAACGGTTCGGCGGTCGACTGGGAGTCGCCGAGCGACCTGGAGTGGCGGGCCGCCGCCGAACGGGCCGCCCACCAGTCAGAAGACGTCACGTTCACCGCCGAAGGTCTGCCGCGGCGGCGCCCTGGCGGGCGGCTGGTGCCGCCCCGGCTCTCCGACGGCCGCGCTGACGGCGACGGCGCCCACGCCCGCCCGGCCGCCACGCCAACGGAACGGGTGCCCGACCGCGTTCGCGAGCGCCTGGCCACCTACCAGCGTGGGCTGCGCCAGGGCAGACATCGCGCCGAGCCGGTCGACCCCGGCGATCCCGCCGCCTGGTGATGTTCTGCCGTTGCCCTTCCTGCTGCTCGTCGTGGTGAAAGCGCCGGTCGTCGCACGGTGCTGATGGGTCGTAACACTGCGTGTCGCCGGTGCGAGGATCCGGTAGCGCCCGCAGAGCGCGCGGGCCGCGGCGAAGGGATGAGACCGTGGCGGTCGGACGCTGGCCGGGTGACAGGCACGCACGCCGTACGGGCAGGTGGCCGGGCGCCCGCGGCACCGACCGGCTCGAAGACCTCGCCGCCTGGGTCCTCACCACCTGCGCGGCGGGCGTCGTGCTGCTCGCCGTCGCCGTCGGCCAGCTCGGCGCGGAGCACACCCTCGCCAGGTGCCGGGCCGAGGCGGCGGCACGCACCCCGGTGCGCGCCGAGCTGCTGGAGGACGTCGACGGGGCGACGCCTGCCGACGGCTCCCGGTCCCACACCGCGCTCGCCCGGTGGATCACGCCCGACGGCCGGGTCACGCAGGGCCGCGTGATCGTCAACAGCACGCGCTCCGTCGGCGACACCGTGCCGATCTGGACGGACCGCAGCGGACGGCTCGCGCAGGCCCCCACCTCGGAAGGCACCGCGACGGCCGTCGGATGGACATGGGGGGTGGCCATCGCGATCGCGGGCTGGTCCGTGCTGGCGCTCCTGTGGACCGGCGTGCGTGCGCTCACCGCACGCCGCAACGCCGCCGCATGGGCCAAGGAATGGGCCCTCGTCGAGCCCGGCTGGAGCGGCCGCGTGCCCTGACGGCTGCCCGGATGATGACGGCCGGTGTGCCACCCTGGTTCGGTGTCCCACGCTGATGCCGCGTCCTACGACGTCGCCGCCCTCCGTGACCGGTTCCCCGCCCTGAAGGCGGGCTTCGCGCACTTCGACGGGCCCGGCGGATCCCAGGTGCCGGACGCGGTCGCCGACGCGGTGGCGCGCACGCTCGTCGCCCCGCTCGCCAACCGGGGAACGGTCACCGAAGCCGAACGCACGGCGGACGCCGTCGTCCACACCGCCCGCGAGGCGATGGCCGACCTGCTCGGCGTGGACGCACGCGGCGTGATCTTCGGCCGCAGCATGACCGAGCTCACCTTCGCCATGGCGCGCACGCTCGCCGCGACCTGGTCGGCAGGCGACGAGGTGGTCGTCACCCGTCTCGACCACGACGCGAACATCCGGCCGTGGATCGTGGCCGCCGCGGCCGTCGGGGCGACCGTCCGCTGGGCCGAGTTCGATCCGCGGTCGGCCGAGCTCACCGAGGACGACGTCGCCGCGGTCCTCTCGCCCCGCACCCGGCTCGTGGCGCTGACCGCCGCCTCCAACCTGGTGGGCACCCGCCCACCGGTCCGCGCGATCGCCGATCTCGCCCACGCCGCGGGAGCGCTGGTCTACGTCGACGGGGTGCACTACACCGCGCACGTGCCCGTCCACGTCGACGCGCTCGGCGCCGACTTCTACGCCTGCTCGCCCTACAAGTTCCTCGGGCCGCACTGCGGGGTGCTGGCGGGCAAGCCTGGCCTGCTCGAGGCGCTGCGCCCGGCCAAGCTCGCCCCCTCGACCGACGCCGTCCCCGAGCGGTTCGAACTGGGCACCCTGCCGTACGAGCTGCTCGCGGGCACCACGGCGGCGGTCGACTTCCTGGCCGGGATCGTGGCGCCCGGCATCACCGGGTCGCGGCGGGAGCGGTTGCTGGTGTCGATGGCCGCCGTCGAGGACTACGAAGACGGTCTGCGTGCGCGGATCGAGGCGGGCCTCGAGCGCCTGCCGGGCGTCACGGTGTACTCCCGCGCCGCCCACCGCACGCCGACGTTGCTGCTCGGCATGGGCGGACGGGAGCAGGAGGCCTACGCGTTCCTCGCCGAGCGCGGTGTCAACGCCCCGGCCGGGTCGTTCTACGCGCTCGAGGCCTCGCGACGGCTCGGGCTTGGCGACACCGGCGCCCTGCGCGTGGGGCTCGCCCCCTACGTCGACGAGACCGACGTCGACCGGCTGCTCGCGGCGCTGGGCGAGTTCACGGCCACCGTCAGCGCCTGAACAGCGGCGGCAGGAACCGCAGCATCAGCGCCGACCACGTCAGGTGGGTGAGCAGCGGCGCCTGGACCCCGCCGGTCGCGCGGCGTTGCCAGGCGAACAGCGCGCCCATCACCCCGGAGGCGAGCACGAGGGCGGGGTTGCGGGTGGCGGTGGTGGCGAGCATGTACGCGGCGGTGGAGACGGGCACCGCGCGGCGACCCGCGGCGTCGTACAACGCGCCGCGGAAGAAGAGCTCCTCGGCCGCCCCGTTGGTGAGGGTGGTGGCGAGCACGAGCGCCCCCGCGCCCTTGTCGGCCCCCACGTCGGCGTAGCGCAGCACCGACGCGATCGCGCGGTCCAGGACGGGGATGCGCCGCGCCACCAGCGCCGCGCCGTAGAACACGCCGAACGCTCCGACACCGGTGATGACCGGCCCGACGACCGGTCGCCTGCGGTTTGCCGTGCGGCCGCGGTGCAGCGGCCCGGCCGCCAGCCCGCCCACCGCCCAGGTGAGCGCGGTCGCGCCGGTGAGGGCGTAGAACGCGGATGAGCCCGGCCGCGTCGACAGCGACGCCCCGAGCACCCCCACTCCGACGACGGCCGTCGCCCCGACCACACGCCGCCGCCGCACTTGGCCCCCAGGATCGCCCACCTGCCCACCGTGCCACAGCTCAGGCCCGCAGGCCTGCCATACGGGCGTGCCCGCGACGGCCGCCCGGCCGGACTCGCCGGGCAGTCCTCGTCCCGTCGGGGTTGATCGTCGAGTCGTAGGGTGCGCGGTGTGTCCGCCCTCTGGTGGTTCGTCCTCCTCGGCGCGCTCGTCGTGCTGCTCGCCGGGGGCACCGTCCTCGCCCTACGGCGCGGCGACCGCGCGAGCGAGCACGTGATCACCGCCGAGCCGCAGGACCGGCCGTTGGCGGCCGTCGTCGTCAACCCCGTCAAGATCGACGAGTCGGTCCGCCCTCAGGTCACCGCCGTCTGCGCCGGGCTGGGCTGGGCACCGCCGCTATGGCTGCCGACCACACCCGAGGACCCCGGCACCGGCCAGGGCGCCGAAGCCGTCGCGCGGGGCGCGGACGTCGTGATCGCCTGCGGCGGCGACGGCACGGTGCGCGCCGTCGCGCAGGCGCTGGCGGGCACCCGCGTCGCGATGGGCCTGGTGCCCGCGGGCACCGGCAACTTGCTGGCGCGCACGTTGCGCCTTCCCACCGACGTCGTCTCGGCGACCAAAGTGGCGCTGACCGGTGACGACAGGGCGATCGACGTGGGACGCCTCCGCGCCGACCATCCCGAGACCACCGCCGAACCCGTCGACGACCAGGCGACCGAGGCGGCCGATGTGCGCGTCTTCCTCGTCATGGCGGGCACCGGGTTCGACGCGACGATCATGCAAAGCACACCGGAGGCGCTCAAGGGCCGCGTCGGCCCGTTGGCGTACATCATCTCGGGCCTGCGGGCCCTGCGCGGGAGGCGGGCCCGGGTGTCGATCACGATCGACGGTGGCCCGCCGCTGCGGCGCAGCACGCGCATGGTGGTCGTCGGCAACACCGGCACCCTCGTCGGCGGTCTCGCGCTGATGCCAGAAGCCACCATCGACGACGGCAGGCTCGACGTGGTGAGCCTCGCCCCGAAGGGCATATTCGGCTGGCTGGGCGTCGCCGCCAGGGTGGTGACCCGCAACCGGCGCGGGGGCAGGCGCATCGAGCGGTGGCAGGCGTGCGAGGTCGTCATCACCTCCGACGTCGCCCAGCCTGCCCAGGTGGACGGCGACCTCATCGGCGAGGTCAGGGAGCTGCGGATCTGGGTGGACGCGGGTGCGCTCGTGGTCAGGGTGCCGGGCCGGGCCGAACGCGGCGCGAGCTGAGAGCGCCCGGCGAATGAGCCCTCAATCGCCGGACCCTCTAACGTCGGAGACCGTGCGGACGGTCCAGGTCATCGGCATCGGGGCGGGCGACCCCGACCACCTCACGCTGCAGGCCGTGGCGGCGCTGCGGCGCACCGACGTGTTCCTCGTGGTGGACAAGGGTGAGGCGACCGCCGACCTCGCGGCGCTGCGGGCCGAGCTGCTGGCCCGCCACGTCATCGGCCCGTACCGGGTCGCCACGATGCCCGATCCCGAGCGTGACCGCTCGAAGGGTCTCACCGGCGAGGCCTATGCCGCGGCGGTGCGCGACTGGCAGCGCCGCCGCGCGGCCCACTACGCCCGCGCGCTCACCGACGAGGTGCCCGTCGGCGGCGTGGGCTCCTTCCTGGTCTGGGGCGATCCGGCGATCTACGACGGCACCCTGCGCATCCTCGACGATCTCGCCGAGGGCCTCGATCTGCCGCTGACCGTCGTGTCCGTCCCCGGGATCAGCGCGGTGCAGGCGCTGGCCGCCGCGCACCGGCTCGTGCTCAACCGGACCGGCGGGGCGTTCACGGTGACGACCGGCAGGCGGCTGGCGCGTGAGGGGATGACCGGCGACGATGTCGTGGTCATGCTCGACGCCCGGTGCGCGTTCGCAGACCTCCCCGATACCGGGGTCGACATCTTCTGGGGGGCCTATCTGGGCACGTCCGACGAGGTGCTGGTCGCGGGCGACCTCGCCGCCGTCAAAGACGAGATCATGGCGGTGCGGGCGCGGGAACGGGCCCGCAAGGGATGGATCATGGACACCTACCTGCTGCGGCGGCGGTGAACGTTCTGCTGCTCGGGGGCACGGCCGAGGGCCGACGGCTCGCGGCCGCCGTCTCGGCACGGCCGGGGATCGCGCTCACCTCGTCGCTCGCGGGAGCGGTCGCCGTGCCGCTGCTGCCCGAGGGGGACGTGCGGATCGGCGGCTTCGGCGGGGTCGCCGGGCTCACGGGCTGGCTGCGCGACCACGGCACCGACGTCGTCGTCGACGCCACCCACCCGTTCGCGACGCGGATGACGGCCGCCGCGATCGCCGCGACGGAAGCGCTGCACCTGCCGTTGCTCGTGCTGCGTCGGCCCGGCTGGGTGGCGGGGCCCGGTGACCGCTGGCATCGGGTGCCGGACATGGCCGCCGCCGCCGCGCTGGCACCGCGGCTCGGCGAGCGCATGTTCCTTGCGCTCGGATCCGGCGGCGTCGCCGCCTTCGCCGACACGCCCGGCTGGTTCCTGCTGCGCGCGGTCGAGCCACCCCCGCCGCCGTTGCCCGCACAGCACGTGCTCCTCCGCGACCGGGGCCCTTTCACCGCCGACGCCGAGCGTGCCCTGCTGCGCGAGCACCGCATCGAGGTGCTGGTGTGCCGGGACAGCGGCGGCGACCTCACCGCGGCCAAGCTCGTCGCCGCACGCGAGCTGGGCCTTCCCGTCGTCATGGTGGACCGCCCGCCCGCCCCCGACGGCGTGCCGATCGTGGCGACGGTCGAGGCGGCCGTGGCCTGGCTCGCCGCTCGTGCGCGGAAACAGTGGCTATAGCCCTTCTTTCCGCGCACGAGCGAGCTCCGCCCGGACGCCGACCAAGCGGACCGGTCGCCCCGGGGTGAAGCGCTCCAGCAGGGCCAGCGCGGCCGCTTCCAACGCCGCGGTGTCCGAGGTCGGCTCCGGCAGCGTCATGCTGCGCGTCTTCGTCGTGAACGGCGCGAAGCGCACCTTGACGCCCACGCGCGCGGCGGGCCTGCCTTCGGCCCGCACGTCGTCGGCGACGCGTCGGGCGAGCGTCGCAGCGGCGGCCTGAACGTCCGCCCACTCGGTGAGATCGGCCGGGAAGGTCTCCTCCCGCCCGTGCGAGCGGGCGACCCACGGCTCGCCCCGCACCTCGACCCGGCCGATACCGCGTCCGAGCTGCACGTACCACGGGCCGAGCGCGGGGCCGAGCTCGGCGGCGAGCGCAGCGGGGTCGGCGGCGGCAAGCGAGGCCACGGTGACAATGCCATGCTCGGCGAGCTTCGCGGCCGTCTTCGCGCCGATGCCCCACAGTGCCCGCGTCGGCCGGTGGCCCATCACCTCGCTCCAGTTCTGCGCCGTGAGGGTGAACCGACCGCCGGGCTTGCCGAACTCGGTGGCGATCTTCGCACGCAGCAGGTTGTCGCCGATCCCGACCGCGCACGACAGGCGGGTCTCCGCGAGGACGGCGGCCTGGATCCGCTGGGCCAGGTCGTTCGCGGCGACGTCGGGGGACTCGTCGGGGACCGTGGCGCCGACGAACGCCTCGTCCCAGCCCATCACCTCGACGGTGACCCCTTCGAAGCCCCGCAGCACCGCCATGACCTCCTCCGACGCCGCCTCGTAGGCCGGGTTGTCGGCCGGAAGGAACACGGCATCGGGGCAGCGGGCGAGCGCCGTGCGTAGCGGCATGCCGGAGCGGATGCCGTATTCACGCGCCGGATAGGACGCCGTGGCGACGACGCCGCGGCGGGTCGGGTCCCCGTGCCCGCCGACGACGACGGGGCGCTGCTGAAGCTCTGGGCGGCGCAGGATCTCGACCGCCGCGATGAACTGGTCGAGATCGACGTGCAGCACCCGGTACACGAGCTCGTTCTAGCGCTGCGGCAGCGGGTTGACCAGCCGGACCACCGATGAGGCCATGCGCAGGGAGCCGATGCCGGTGGGATGGAACGGGAAGCGGTCGGCCATGCCCTGGATGTCCGGGCCCAGCCCGTCGGAGTGCAGGTCGCACAGCAGTGAGAGCTCCGGGCGGGCGACCGCGAAGCCGTACTTCTCCGCCCCCGCGGTGAGGACGGCGTTGAGCTGGTCGTTGCGCGCCGTGAGCAGGGCGATCTTCCCTGCGTCGAGGCCGGGGTAGCCGGTGGCCCTCGTGTCGGCGCAGTCGGCGTTCTTCGCGAACGCGCCGTAGGAGGCGACGATGATCACCTGCGGGCGGCCGGGGAGGTCGTTGAGGTCGACGAGCAGGTCGCCGTAGGCGCGGTCGAACGCGGCCAGCCGGTAGTCGAACTCGTTCTGGGTGAGGGTGTCGGCGCAGTCGGGGACGCCGTAGCAGTAGCGCAGGAAGTCGGTCCACCCCACGTCGTTGGGCCCGATCTCGACGGCGACGAACCGCATGCCCTGCACCTGGCGCAGCACACCGACCTGCGCGGGCACCTGCTGCCCTCCGATGTCCTGCGGCCCGCGCAGGCCCGCCGTGACCGTCGCGTCCGGGCAGGCCAGGTTGAGCACGCGCGTGGGCAGGAGATCACCGATCTCGGACGCGAGCGAGTCGCTGCTGCGATTGCACACGGCGTCGTCCTGGCGGGCGTAGGGCCCGGTCGCGGGCACCGGCGGGCCGCCGAGCCGCGCGGCGCGCGAGTCGCCAATGACCGCGCCGGTGTAGCCGGTGAGCAGCGGCCCGACGGGCTCGGGGGACAGGTGGTAGGCGCCGACGAGCTGGGCGAGCGAGGTGACCCCTCGCAGGCCCGCCGTGGTGCCGGTCCAGGCCAGCGCGCCGCAGCCCAGCCACGCGAGGGCGGAGATGGCGAACGCCAGCGCCGTCATCCGGCGCGTCGCCCGGATGCTGTGCAGCCAGAGGTCGACGGGCGGCGCGAGCCCATCGTGGGCAACGCGGCGCAACACCACCAGGCTGCGTATCCCGACCGCGGCGAGCGCCGCGACCAGCGTGAACGCCAGCAGTCCCGCCCCGGCCCACAGGTACCAGTCGAGGAAGCCGTCGACGATCGCGTCGACGGCCGCGTCACGGGCGGCGGGGCCGCGGTCGGCGTCGAACACGGCGGCGGCGCCGGCGTTGCGCTGCACCGGGCCCATCGTGAGCTGGGGCCGCAGCGGGCCCCACACGGTGAGCGGGCGCAGGTCGAGCGCCGTGTTGCCGACCTGCACCAACCGGGCGGGGCCGGTCGGATCGAGCTGCACCGGCCGCGCGCCGACGGTGATCACCTGCCCGAACGCGACGACGTCGCGGCCTGGCGTCAGCGCGATCGTCGTCGGGATGCCCGCGACCAGGCAGAACGCCACGAGCGCAACGGTCGGCCAGCGGCGCAGGGCGGCGCGTCGCCTGCGTCGGTCGTACAGGGCGGGCCCCCTCCTGCTGCGGCGAGACTGCTGCCGAACCGGCGGTTCCAGCATGCGCTGCGCAGTGCCGTCGAGGGAAGGGTCGTCGAGGGAAGGGGCCTAATCGGGGAGCGCGCGTACCGCAGGCAGCGCTGTCTTGGCCGCGCGACCTCGCCCGCTGTTCATTCGGGGAGCGCGCGTACCGCCAGCAGCGCGACATCATCGGTCGGCGGGCTCGGCGAGAACCGCTCGACGGCGTCGCGGACCGCCGCGACCACCTCACGGGCGGACCGTCCGGCCGTGCGCGCCGCGAGCGCGAGCAGCCGCTCCTGGCCGAACTGCTCCCGGCCGCGGCGTCGTTCGGTGACGCCGTCGGTGTAGAGCAGGAGCGTGTCGCCGGGCGCGAGCCGGTAGCTGGTGGCCTCGACCAGCATCCGCGGCAACAGGCCGACGGCGGTGCCGAACGCCCCGACTTGCTCCGCGCGCCCGTCGGCCCGTACGAGCACCGGCCGCTCGTGGCCCGCGAGCAGCAGCTCGACCGCGAGCCCCGGCGGCTCATCCGCGGTGCTCCTGCGGACGAGGGCGGCCGCGAGCGTGCAGAACTGCAGCGGGTCGGCGGCCTCGATCATCACCTCGTTGAGCATCCGCACGGCGTCGGTGAGCCCGTGGCCGTCGCGCACCAGCACGCGGAGCACGTCGCGGACGAGGCCGGTGCGGGCCGCGGCGCGCGCACCCTTGCCGCAGACGTCGCCGATTGACACCAGGAAAGTCGCTGAGTCGACCGTCAGCACGTCGTAGAAGTCACCGCCGACATCCGATCCGCGGCTGGCGGGCAGGTACTCGGCCGCGAGGTCGAGGCCGGGCGCTGTGGGCAGCGCCCGCGGCAGCAGCGCCTGCTGGAGGGCCTGTGACACCGCGACGTTGGCGGCCGCACTCTGGGCGTTCTGCACGGCGAGCGCGGCCCGCCGGGCGATGTCGGTGATGAGGACGACGTCCTCGGGCGCGTGCGGCCGTCCCTCGGGCCGCCCCACCAGCAGGGTGCCGATGATGGCTCCGCGGGAGCGCAGCGGCACGGCGAGGCCGTCGGTCGGCGCGGCGATGCGCACGGGCGCCGCTTCGGCCCCGGCCGCCTGGTCGAGGAGGGCGCGCAGCTCGCGAGAAGGGCCGGGCCGGGCTTGGGGATCGAGCGCTGCGCGCAGCTCGGGGAGCTCGTCCTCGTCGGCGTGGGTGAGAGCGGCGAGCCGCAGTGTGCCCGCCTCGGCGAGATGCACGGCGCACCAGCGGCCGAGCCGGGGCACCACGACCTGCGGCACAACCGCGACGGCCAGCTCGACCGACAGCGACTGGCCCAACAGCTCGCTCGCTTCGGCGAGATACGCCATCCAGGAGCGGCGGCGCTGGTCAACGGCCCGCAGCCAGCGCGTCTCGACGGCCATGGCGACGCGGTAGGCCACCAGCTCGACGAGATCGCCGCCGTCGTTCGGGTCGCTGTCGCGGTCGCTAGGCGGCCCGAGCAGCCGCACCGACCCGCGCAGCGGCGGGGTGACGGGCAGCGCCACGTCGAGGACGACTGTTCCACCCCCGGGCCCGGCGCGCGCCACCTCGGCCGCCCCTCCGCCGTCGCCCTCGTCGACGACCACGGCCACGGCGTGCACGTCGAGCACGTCACGCAGGCGCCGGACGAGCTCCTCGACCAGCTCCAGTGGCTGCAGCCGGTCCACAAGACCCGCCGGGATGTGCAGGAGGCGGCGCGCCTGCTCGGGGCTGACGTGCCGCGGTGCGCGATCGGGCGGCGCCGCCGGCGCGGGCGGGGGGACGGCAGGGGTGCTCGCGAGCGCGAACCAGACGGTGTGCCGTCCGTCCGCGTCGTGGCGGGTGCCCCAGGCCGTGGCCAGCCGGGCCACGAGGCCCAGCCCCCTCCCGTGGCTCGCCGCCCGACCGTAACGGTGCCGCGGCTCGGCCAGATGCGACTCCAGCGGGCCGGAGCCGCGGTCGGTGACGCTGACGGTGAGCGCGGCGTCGGAGTCGACATCAGCGACCTCGAGGCCGACCTCGAACTCGGTGCCCGCGTGCAGCACGGCGTTCTCGGCCAGCTCGCTGGTCAGGAGGATGGCGGTCTCGGCCACCTCGGGGTCCAGGTCGGGGATCGCGTCGAGCACGTCCTGGAGCATGCGACGGGCCTGCCGGGCTGAGCGCGCGTCGGGCGGAAGTCGGATCCGCCGCTGCAGCAAGGCAGGCACGGGGTGCAGTGTGCACGGTGGCGGTCGGCTCCGCTGGCGGTGTGCCCCCGCGCGGGGTGGGCAAACGCCGAGCGGGCGACGAACACCCCGCGGATCCGGTCCACTACGCTGGCGAATCGGTGCCGGGCGGCTGGCAGTCGACGGAGCGGCCCCGGCGCCCGAGAGGGGAGGCCGAACCCGTGACGACGGCCCGCAAGGCGCGGAACCTCGATCCCGTCAGCCCCGCTGAGCCGGTGGATCCGGTGCTGGCCGAGCTCACCGACGCGTTGGCGCAGCTGCGCCGCGGTCGGTTCGACGTGCGGCTGCCGCGCCGGGAGGGGGCAGCGGGCGCGCTCGCCGATCAGTTCAACGACATGGCCGCCGTTGCGCAACGCCACAATCGCGACTTGCTGCGGATCGGGCGGAGCGTGGGCCGCGAGGGCCGGATGAGCGATCGGCTCGACGAGGAGTCCTACGACGGGGCGTGGGCCGACGGCGCCAGGGCGGTCAACGCTCTCGTCGACGACCTGGCCGCGCCGACGGCGGAGATCGCGCGGGTGATCGAGGCGGTCGCCGAGGGCGACCTGTCCCAGCACATGGCGCTGGAGATCGAGGGCCGCCCGCTGCGCGGTGAGTACCGGCGGATCGGCCGCACGGTGAACACGATGGTCGACCAGCTCTCGTCGTTCGCCGACGAGGTCACGCGGGTGGCGCGCGAGGTCGGCACCGACGGGCGGCTCGGCGGGCAGGCCGATGTGCGCGGCGTCGCGGGCACGTGGCGCGCGCTCACCGACTCGGTGAACACCATGGCGTCCAACCTCACCAACCAGGTGCGCTCGATCTCCGACGCGGCCACGGCGATCGCACAGGGCGACCTGTCCCGCACGATCACCGTGAGCGCGCGGGGCGAGGTGGCCGGGCTCGCCGACACGATCAACGCGCTCACCGCCACGCTGCGCCTGTTCGCCGATGAGGTCACGCGGGTGGCCAGGGAGGTCGGCACGGAGGGCCTGCTCGGTGGCCAGGCGACCGTGCCGGGCGTGGCGGGCACCTGGAAGGACCTCACCGACGCCGTGAACGTCATGGCGGCGAACCTCACCAACCAGGTCCGCGGCATCGCGCACGTCGCCACGGCCGTCGCGACGGGCGATCTGTCGCAGAAGATCACCGTGGACGCGCAGGGTGAGATCCTGGAGCTCAAGTCGACGGTGAACACGATGGTCGACCAGCTCGGCTCGTTCGCCGACGAGGTCACCCGGGTGGCCCGTGAGGTCGGCACCGACGGGCGGCTCGGCGGTCAGGCCGTGGTGCCCAACGCCGCGGGCACGTGGCGGGACCTCACCGTCAACGTCAACGAGCTCGCGTCGAACCTGACGATGCAGGTGCGCAACATCGCGCAGGTCACCACGGCCGTGGCGCGCGGTGACCTGTCGCAGAAGATCACCGTGGACGCCCGTGGCGAGATCCTCGAGCTCAAGTCGACGGTGAACACGATGGTCGAGCAGCTCCGGTCGTTCGCCGACGAGGTCACCCGGGTGGCTCGCGAGGTCGGCATCGAGGGCAAGCTGGGCGGGCAGGCGCAGGTGCGCGGGGTGTCGGGCACGTGGCGCGACCTCACCGTCAACGTCAACGAGCTGGCCTCCAACCTCACCGGCCAGGTGCGCAACATCGCGCAGGTCACCACGGCCGTGGCGCGCGGTGACCTGTCGCAGAAGATCACCGTGGACGCCCGTGGCGAGATCCTCGAGCTCAAGTCGACGGTGAACACGATGGTCGACCAGCTCGGCTCGTTCGCCGACGAGGTCACCCGGGTGGCCCGCGAGGTCGGCACCGAGGGCAAGCTGGGCGGCCAGGCGCAGGTGCGCGGGGTGTCGGGCACGTGGCGCGACCTCACCGAGAACGTCAACCGGCTCGCGCTCACGCTGACCTCGCAGCTGCGCGCGATCTCGGGCGTGGCGACGTCGGTGGCGAGCGGCGACCTGACCCAGGAGATCCGGGTCGCGGCGGCGGGCGAGATCGCCGACCTCAAGGACAACATCAACCGGATGATCGCGACGCTGCGCGAGACCACCGCGGAGAACGCCCAGCAGAACTGGCTGGACTCCAACCTGGCGCGCATCGGCGAGCAGCTGCAGGGGCAGCGCGACCTCGGCGAGGTCTGCCAGCTGATCATGAATGAGGTCTCGCCGCTGGTGGACGCCCAGGTCGGGGCGTTCTTCCTGGCCTCTTCTCCGTCCTCGGAGCGGCGGTACGTGATGGTGGGCGGCTTCGCACAGGCCGTCACGGAGCCGCCGGTCGCGTTCGCCGCAGGCGACGGGCTCGTCGGGCAGGCGGCGGCGAGCAAGCGGATCATGCACGTGCGCGACGTGCCCGACGGCTACCTGGCGATCCGGTCGGGCACCGGATCGGCGACACCGCGGGCGGTCGTCGTGCTGCCCGTCCTGTTCGAAGGGGAGTGCCTCGGGGTCATCGAGCTGGGCGCGGTCACGCCGTTCTCGCTGCTGCACCTGACGTTCCTCGGCAGGCTGGTGGCCACCATCGGGGTGGCGCTGGCGACCATCCAGGCCAACCGGCGCACCGAGGAGCTCCTCACGCAGAGCCAGCGGCTCACCACCGAGCTACAGGACCAGTCGGCCGAGCTGCAACGGGCCAACGCCGAGCTGGAGGAGAAGGCCGAACAGCTGTCCCGGCAGAACCGCAACGTCGAGATCAAGAACATCGAGCTCGACGCGGCGCGACGCGGCGTTGAGGAGAAGGCCCAGCAGCTCTCCCAGGCCAGCCAGTACAAGACCGAGTTCCTCGCGAACATGAGCCACGAGCTGCGCACGCCGCTCAACTCGTTGTTGCTGCTCGCCCGGCTGCTCGCGGAGAACCCCGACGCCAACCTCACCCCGCGCCAGATCGAGTTCGCCAACACGATCCACGGAGCGGGCTCGGACCTGCTGCGGCTCATCGACGACATCCTCGACCTCTCCAAGATCGAGTCCGGGCGGGCCGACGTCGACGCGGCGCCCGTCGTGCTGGCCGAGGTGCTCGGCGACCTCGAGCAGGCGTTGCGCCCGCAGGCGGAGGAGAAGCGCCTCGCGCTGGCCGTCGAGATCGATGTGGACGTCCCGTCCACGATCACCACCGATTCGCAGCGGCTCCAGCAGGTGCTGCGCAACCTTCTGGCGAACGCCGTGAAGTTCACCGACAGCGGCGGGGTCACGCTGCGGGTCGCGCGGGTGGACGGGCTCATCGCGTTCGCGGTCCGCGACACCGGCATCGGCATCTCGGCAGGCAAGCTGGAGATGATCTTCGAGGCGTTTCAGCAGGCCGACGGCACCACGAGCCGCAAGTACGGCGGCACGGGGCTCGGGCTGTCGATCTCCAAGGAGCTGGCGCGGATGCTCGGCGGGCGCATCGAGGTGACCTCCACCGTTGGCAAGGGCTCGTTGTTCACCCTGTTCGTGCCCGACGACCTGCCCGGCACGTCGGCGACGGCCACCCGCGCGCCGATACCCGCGCCCGTGCCGATGCGCGGCCCCGCGCTGCGCTCCGCTCCTGCCGTGCCGGGGCTCGCCGGTGCGACCGTGCTGATCGTCGACGACGACGTGCGCAACGTCTTCGCGCTCACCAGCGCACTGGAGCTGCACGGGCTCACCGTGCTCTACGCGGACAACGGGGCGGCAGGCATCCGCATGCTCACCGAACACCCCGAGGTCGACGTCGTGCTGATGGACACGATGATGCCCGACCTCGACGGCAACGAGACCACGCGGCTGATCCGCGAGCTCCCCGGCAGCCGCGAGCTGCCGGTGGTGTTCCTCACCGCGAAGGCCATGCCAGGCGACCGGGAGGCGAGCCTCGCCGCGGGCGCCACCGAGTACGTCACGAAACCCGTCGACCTCGACGAGCTGCTGGCGCTCATGGCCACGTTGGTCACGCCGCCGCGTCGTCCCCGGCGGGTCGCCCGATGACGGCTCGGCCCCGCGTGCTCGCCGTCGACGACCGGCGGGAGAACCTGCTGGCGCTGCAGGCGATCCTGGAGGGCCTCGCGGTGGACGTCGTGTCCGTCACGAGCGGGGAGGCGGCGCTCAAGCGGCTGCTCACCGAGGACTACGCGGTCATCCTCCTCGACGCCCACATGCCCGGCATGGACGGCTTCGAGACCGCGGGGCACATCAAGCAGCGCGAGCGCACCCGACACATCCCGGTCCTGTTCCTCACGGCCGTGGACTACGACCCGCACCTGGCGTTCCGGGGTTACCAAGCGGGCGCGGTCGACTACATCACCAAGCCCTTCGACCCGTGGGTGCTGCGCTCGAAGGTGGGCGTGTTCCTCGACCTGTGGACGGTGCACACGCGCCTGGCCGAGCAGGCGGCGGAGTCCGCGCGGCTGCGCACCGCCATCGAGGATGCCGTCGAGCTCCTCGAAGAGGGGGCGCCCGCGGACGCGCACGACAGGCTGGAGGCCGCGCGCGACGGCTGACCCGGCGGGCTCACGGCGTGCGACGGCGGGCCAGGCGGGCCAGCGCGGGCGCCACGAGCAGCATGACGATCACGCGCAGCACCTGGGCGGCCACGACGAACGTCACGTTGCCGCCCGCCGAGATCGCGGTGGCCAGCACCGCGTAGATGCCGCCCGGCGTGGTGGCGAGGTAGCCCTCCAGCACCGTTGCGCCCGTCGTCGCAGACAGCAGGAAACCAAGCCCCGCGCAGGCCGCGATGATCGCGACGATGAGCCCGCATGCCAGCGGGAGCACCGTGATGACGGTGCGGAGGCTTTCCCGCGTGAACCGCGCCCCGGCCTGCCAACCGATCACCGCGTAGGCGAGCTCCACGATGACTTCCGGCGGCGCCGCGGACCACAGTCCGCTGACGGAGAGCGCGATGGCGACGGTCATCGGCCCGAGCAGGCCGCCTGCGGGCACGCGGGCGAGCGTCGCCAGGCCAAGGCCGACCGCAGTGCAGACGACGAGGAAGCCGAGCGCGCCCAGGACCGAGCCGCCTGCCCCGGCAGGTGCCCCCGCGCCCGCGGTGGCGCCGTAGCCAAGGGCGGCGACCAGCGGCATGGACGCGGTGACGATCCCGACCCGCAGGTACTGGACCACCGCCACGACCCGGTCGTCGCCGCCGAGATCGCGGCTCACCGCCACGAGACCCGACGCGCCGCCCGCGGTGAGCGCGAGCATCCCGGTCAGCGGGGTGACGCCGCGGTGCAGGCCCAGAAGCACCCCGGCGGCCATGCTGACCGCGAGCGTCCCGATCGTGATCAGCAGGACGGGGAGCCAGTCGGCCGCGAGGCCCGTGAGCGCCGAGGGCTGGGCGAGCACGCCGATGACGACGCCGATGACGGCTTGCGCGAGCGTCGTGGCGTGGCGGGGGACGACGGCGGGGGCCTGCCCCGTCAGCGCCAACACCGTCGCGACCACCAGGCCCGCGAACAACGCGGGCGACGGGAGTTTCAGCAGGGCCAGCGCGACGGTGCCCGCGGCGGTGCCGACGACGAGCAGCGGCCACCGTCGCCACTCGCCCGTGTCCATTCATCGATCCTCGCGCCGCCGTGCGGACGCCGCCGAGGAGATCTCGGTCACCGGACGGTTGCCGGTCGCACTTTCCCCGATCGCGTCCGCCGGGTCGGGGTGCCGTCCTACACTCGCGCCATGGAGTCGTCGCCGGACCGGCCGGTCCAGTTTCGCAACGATCTCGACGCCCTGTATGGGCTGGTCGGCGAGCTGCAGACCACCGTGCGCGGGATCGCGACGACCCAGGAGCAGCACGGTCTGCGGCTGGGTCGGGTCGAACGCGGGGTCACCGAGCTTCGGGGGGACGTGACCGAGCTCCGAGGGGACGTCAGCGAGCTTCGGGTGGATGTCATCGGGCTGAAGCACGCCGTCGGTGAGTTGGGCGCCGGGCAGGACGGGCTGCGGGCCGGGCAGGATGAGCTGCGGGGTGATGTGGCGGAGCTGCGGGCCGGGCAGGACGGGCTGCGGGGTGATGTGGCGGAGCTGCGGGCCGGGCAGGACGGGCTGCGAGGTGATGTGGTGGAGCTCCGCTCTGGGCAGGACGAGATCCTGCGTCTGTTGCGCGCCCGACCGTAGCCGTTCAGAGGTGTGGCGGCCGGCTCCAGCGTGTCGTCGGCGGTGGTGGGCACGAGCATGACCGACGGCCGGAAACTCTGGCGGTATAGCACCCAGTCCGCCTGACCCGCAGCCGGGTCAGGTCGACCTCCGGGTCGGCGATGACCGCGTCGAGGGCCGGGCCCAACGCCTCGCCGCGCGTCGCCTTCGGCAAGATCAAGTCGCGGCTTGAG
Organism: uncultured Actinomycetota bacterium; assembly: GCA_963736375.1. Lineage (GTDB taxonomy): Bacteria > Actinomycetota > Actinomycetes > Mycobacteriales > Pseudonocardiaceae > Pseudonocardia. The sequence goes on along the minus strand of CAVTOL010000027.1, from coordinate 334,564 downwards.
GGCTCGCGGAGGGCGGCCGAGAAGCTGGCGCTGTCACCCGACCTCGGCAGGCGTGATCGTCGGGTGCGGGACATGGGGCAAGGGTGCACCGTCGTGTCCCGCGATCCGACGATCACGACGAAGCTTCGCCCGGGGGCGCCTGATCCCGGTCGAGGACGAGCCGTGCCGTGGTGGGCGAGTCCTCTTCGGCCTCCTCGGCCACAGGCGGCGACCCCGAAGGCGGCGGCGCGGCGGCCGGGCTGTCCCGGAGAGGCTCGTCGGGGGTAGGCCCGTCGGCCGGAGGTGCGTCGGCGGCCGGCTCATCGGAGATCGGGTCGTCGGGGATGAGGTCGGCTTCGGGCTGGTCGTCGGTGGTGGCGGTGGCGACCGGGATGCCGTCCGGCGGGGTGGGGGTGTCGTCGGCCGCGGGGACAGTGGCCATGCCGGGCGGGGGTGTTGCCGCGTCGGCGGCCGTGACGCGAGCGGTGTCGAGGGTGCTCAGCGCGGGGTCCACGGCCGGGAAGGCGTCGGTAGGGGAGTCCACGGCGGCGTCGACGACGCGGATCGACTCGGTCGGCCCGTTGCCTGCGGGGTCGATGACCGGGATGGACTCCGTCGGCGGGTCGGTGCCCTCGGGTGCGCCGTCCTGCCGTGCGCCTGCGGCCGCCGCTCCGGCGAGCACCACGCCGGGACGCGGCATGGCCTCGGTGCGCTCCTCGACGGCCACAGCCTGCGTCGACCGGCGGCCCGCAGGCGCGTTCGCCCCGATCGCATGCGGGGTTGCCGTGGGGGACCGTGCGAGCAGGGCCTTCAGCCTGCGCTGTTGTGGTCGTACGAAGACGAGCCACGCCAGCAGGAGACCGACGAGGAACGCGATCAGGTACCAGAGCCAGGTCTGGCCGTAGAGCCACGACACCGAGCAGTCCTCCAGATCCGGGACGGGCGACGGTCAGCCTGCGGCCGCGCGGTGGTCGGCGCGGTCGTCGGCGAGCTCGGCCGCCCGGCGGCGCAGCGGGCGGGCCCAGAACAGCCATCCCGTCAGCAACCCGAGCAGGAACGCGACGACGACCCAGACCCAGACCTGCGTGAGCAACCAGAGCACGGCGACCCTCCTATACGACGGTGATCTCGACGCGCCGCGCCAACGCACGGTCCGTCGCGCTGGTGTCCTCGCCTCGTCCCCGTGCGGTGAGATGGTTGGCCGACACGCCAGCGGCCACCAGCGCGTCCCGAGCCGTGGCCGCACGTTGGTCCGACAGCTGCTGGGCGGTGAGGGTGCCGTTGCCGCGGCCGGTGGCGACATAGCCGTCGATCTCCAGGCGAGCCGCAGGCACCGCCCGCACGGCCGCGAGCACCTGCCCGAGGGTGGCCGAGCCCTCGGCGGTGAGCTGCGGGCTGTCCGGCTCGAAGGTGATCGGTGCGACCGCCACCAGTGCGGCGATCTTCGCCTGCAGCGCCTGCTTCGCGGTGGTGTCGAGCTCGGCCGCCGGGGTGGATGTGGGCGCCGGGACCGCCCCGCTTGTCCCCTGGCTCGGGCTCCGGCTCGGGCTGGGGCTTGGGCCCGTGCCCGCCCCGACCAACGCCACCCGCACGCCCGTCGCCCCCGCAACGACCTCGGCCGCCTTGGCGGCTGCTGCGTCCGACAGACCGGTGATCGTCGCGTCCCGGCCGTCGAACCGGACGGTGGCTCCGCTGATGCCAGCGGCGGACAGCGCGGCCTCGGCCCGTTCGGTGAGCGCGCTCTCGATCTGTGGACGAGGCCACAGCAGCGTCAGACCGGCCAGCACACTCGGCACGATGACCGCCGCCGCGACGAGCAGCAGCCACGGCGGCCGCGGCGCAGAACGGCGAGCGTGCCCAGCATCAGTTGGCACAGCGTCCTCGCCTCTACGAGATCAGGGTTTGGGCACCGGCGCCCGCTCCCGGAAACCCCCTCCGAGCCGATCGGCACCGGCCTCATCGGTCGCGATGATCACGCAGCGATGTCACGGATCGGTGACGGAGCGGACACGGCTCGCGGTGCACCCCCGGAGCGGTCCAGGCCCCATGTCGATCACACCACCCGGGGATGGCGCGCCTTCGCCTGCGGGGAAGACTCGGACCGAACCGACGTCTCGTGGAGGAGCCCATGACCGACAGCACCCAGCGCGTGGCGATCGTCACCGGAGCGGCGCGGGGGATCGGGGCGGCGATCGCGATGCGGCTCGCCGCCGACGGGCTCGCGGTCGCCGTGCTGGACCTGGAGGAGGCCACCGCAAAGGCCGCGGTCGACGCGATCGAGGCAGCAGGGGGTCGCGCGTTGGCGGTCGGCGCGGACGTGGCGGACGCCGAGCAGGTCAACGCAGCGGTCGAGCGCGTGGCCGCGGGCCTCGGTGCGCCCACGGTGCTGGTCAACAACGCGGGCGTCACCCGCGACAACCTGCTGTTCAAGATGACCGAGGGCGACTGGGACATCGTCATGGGGGTTCATCTGCGCGGCGCGTTCCTCATGGCGCGAGCCGTGCAGAAGCACATGGTGGACGTCGGATGGGGGCGGATCGTCAACCTGTCCAGCACGTCGGCGCTCGGCAACCGCGGCCAGGCCAACTACTCCACGGCGAAGGCGGGCCTGCAGGGCTTCACCAAGACCCTCGCGGTCGAGCTGGGCAGGTTCGGCGTCACCGCGAACTGCATCGCTCCCGGCTTCATCGTCTCGGACATGACGCGCGCGACCGCCGCGCGCATCGGGCAGGACTGGGACACCTACGCCGCCGCCCGCGCCGCCCAGATCCCGGTGGCCCGCGCGGGCCAGGTCGAGGACATCGCGCACGCGGTGAGCTTCTTCGTCAGCGAGAGTGCGGGCTTCGTCTCAGGACAGGTCCTCTACGTCGCGGGCGGCCCGCGAGCATGACGGGGCCTTGAACCCGTGCGCTTCATCTTTCGGCCGCCCGCCGAGCACGCCGCGGGCCTGCTCACGCTGCCATGGGACGTCCCGCTGGAGGAGTGGGTCGACGACCGCCTCCTAGAGGTGGCGCACCGCGGCATCTCCCGGCACGTGGTGCGGTTCGTCGAGATCGACGGGATGGTCTTCGCGCTCAAGGAGATCGACGAGCGCCTCGCCCGCCGCGAGTACCACCTGCTGGGCCGCCTGGAGGCCATGGGCATGCCCGCGGTGTCGGTGCTCGGCATCTGCGTGGAACGGTCCCCGTTCGACGGGCACGAGCAGGACGCCGTCCTCGTCACCCGGTTCCTCGACTACGCGATGTCCTACCGGTACGTCTTCTCCCACCGCCACACGGGCCGCGCCACCGACCAGCTGATCGACGGCATGGTCGAGCTGCTCGCCCGGCTGCACCTCGCCGGGCTGTACTGGGGGGACTGCTCGCTGTCCAACACGCTGTTCCGGCCCGACGCGGGCACCATCGCCGCGTACCTCGTCGACGCCGAGACCGCGGAGATGCACCCCAAGCTGTCCGACGGCCAGCGCCATGGCGACCTCGACTACGCGGCCGAACGCGTCGGCGGCGAGCTGTTCGACCTGGAGGATGGCGGCCTGCTGCCTGCCGACGTCGACCCGATCACCGTCGCCAACGAGCTGCCCCGGCGCTACCACGCGCTGTGGGACGAGCTGACCCGCGAAGAGGTCTTCCGCCCCGACGAGCAGCGCTACCGGGTCGCGGAGCGCATCGAGCGGCTCAACCAGCTCGGGTTCGACGTCGACGAGCTGGAGCTCATCACCACCGCAGAAGGCACCCGCCTGCGCGTCCGCACCCGGGTGGCCGAGGCCGGGCGCGACCGGCGCAGGCTGTTCTCCCTGACCGGGCTCGAGCTCACCGAGAACCAGGCGCGGCGGCTGCTCAACGACGTCGTGAGCTACCGCGGCTACCTCGAACAGAAGGAGGGCAGGCCGGTGCCGGAGACGGTGGCGGGGCACCGGTGGCGTGCGGAGATGTACGACCCCGTGCTGGCCATGGTGCCCGCGGACCTCGTCGACCGCCTCGCGCCCGCCGAGGTCTTCCACGAGATCCTCGAACACCGCTGGTTCCTGTCCGAGCAGGCGGGCACCGACGTCGGCACGACCGCCGCGGCGCAGGCCTACATCAAGCGGATCCTCCCGCAGATCACGCGCACGCTCACGGTGCTGCCCATCGAGGGCGCCGCGGGCGCCGACTGATCGGTCAGGCGTCGCGGTCGGACAGGACCGTGCCCCATGCCGGGATCGAGTCGCTGCCGATCGTGATCTCCTTGTCGCTGGTGTTGACCACCAGCACCCCGTCGGGGGCGCGGAACGCCAGCAGCGCCTGCGTTGGCGAGTGCCCGATCTCGACGTTGCCCTGTGAAAGGCGCGGCACGAGCCACTGCCACGGCGCGGTGAGCGGGGTCGGCTGACCGCCGTCGTCCTTGGTGCTGTCGGTCCACAGCGCGGCGTACTTGAGGCCCTTGGCGCCCTGCGGGCCCCACTTCAAGGCGCCCGCGGTGCCGGAGCGGGCCATAGCGCCGATCGCGGCGATGTCGGCCACGGCGCTGGCCGGGGCGGACGGCCCGGCTTCGACGCCGTCGGGAACGTCGGGGTAGTACTCGGCCCACCAGATCGGGAGCTGGGTGCGCTGCCGGAGCCACTGGTCGACGGCGGCGAACTTCGCCGATCCCTGGTCGATGGACGGCGGGTTGGTCTTCTGCTGGGTGCTGGTGGAGCCGTCGAGCACGATGAAGTCGGCGCCGACGTTGTGCGACAGCCAGTAGCCGACGACGTCGAGCGAGCGCTGGTCGACGGCCCCCCAGTCGCCCCTCAGCTCGGAGGCGGTGTCCTGGTCGGGGTCCAGGCTGGTGATCACGTCGTAGGGTCCGCCGACCTGCACGTCCGGCCGCACCGCCTTCACGGCCTGGTAGACCTGGTTGTAGAGCTGGGTGTAGCCCTCGTAGTCCCACCGGTTCTGGTCGTCGTTGTAGAAGCCCTTGAGCTCGTTCCACACCAGCACCCGGCTCACCTGCGGGTAGCGCTGCACGGCGGCCGCGGCGAGCTTCGCGAAATCGGCGTAGTGCTCGGGGGCCGGCGCCTTCTCCAGCTTGTCCCAGTCGGTGGCGCCGTCAGGGCCGCCCTTCATCCAGTCGGGCGAGCAACACAGCGTGAGCATCGCCTTGCCGCCGGTGTCCTTCACCAGCTGCATGCGCTTGTCGAGGCTGCCCCAGTCGAACTCGCCGGGGGCGGGCTCGGGGTTGAGGGTGCCGAAGCCCATGAGGTGGATGTTCTGCCAGACCGCGCCGTCGTTGGACAGGATCGCCTTGCCGCGGTTGCGGGCGGCGTCCGGCTCGGAATCGTCGAGGCTGTCCTGCGTGTGGGTGACGCCGAGATCCGTCTTGGTGGGCTGCTTCACCCATCCCCAGTCGCCGTCGAAGGGGATGGACTTCCTCGCCACGTCACCGGGCGCCGGGGGTGCCGAACCGGAGCTCCCACCGCTCGAGCAGGCGGTGAGCCCCACAGCGAGCACGGCGCAGAGGGCGGCAAGCAGGCGGAGACGCACGACAGAGAACCTCGTCCCGATCAGAGGGGGCCGGTTGGCGAAGACTACCGACGGTCAGCACCGAGGGTTGCAGCGCGTCGCTGTGGCGGCGCTGAGAGCCTCATGGGGAGCCTCACACGGTGGCCCGCACGAACTCGTGACCCGCCTCGTTCTGCACGACGACCGCCGCGACGTCGGGTAGCGCGACGGCGGCCGAACCGTCGACCGACCCGCCGGGCGTGCCCGACACCACCCACGACCCCGCTGTCTCCTTCGACCCGTTGCGGGCCACCACCAGGATGCGGCAGCGCTCCCCGGCCGGGATGCCCGTCACCGAAGCGGTGAGCCGGACCCAGCTGCCCGCAGGGCCGAGGGTGGCGCGCAGGGCGGTGCCGCCCGCGCCGGTCCCGGTGAGGACCAGCGCGCCGACCGCGGAGCCCGGCGGCGGCACCAGTGGCACGCTCGCCCGACCGATCGCCACACCCCCGCCCGCGACCGCGGCCACCACGACCGCGGCCGCCGCGACGAGGCCGAGCAGCCTGCGGCGGCGGTGCACCCCGGTCTCGGCCCGGATCTGGCGCAGCGTGCGCTGCAGGACCAGGTCGCCGTCGGGCGGTCCGTCGAGGAACGCCTCGGGCGGTAGCTCGCCCAGCACGCCGGTCATCTCCCTCAGCTCCTCAAACTCGCGGCGGCACATCGCGCAGCCGGTCACGTGCTGCCGGGCCGCGGCGGCCTGCTCGGGGGGGAGCAGACCGAGCGCGAGCGCACTCAGCTCGACCGGGTCGTGCCGCGGGTCGGGGCCCGTCATGCGCGCACCCCCTCCGTCTCGGTCAGGCGCTCGCGCAGCGCACGGAGCGCGTAGTACGAACGGGACTTCACCGTGCCCGCGGGGATGCCGAGCGCGGTGGCGGCCTCGGCGAGGCTGCGTCCGTGGAAGTAGAGCTCCTGCAACACACCGCGGTGGTCCTCGGACAGTCCGTCCATCGCCTGCAGGACGGTCACCGACGCCACCACGCGCTCGGCGTGGTCGCGCTCGACCGGGGGGAGCGCGGGGTCCTCCGGCACCTCCTGCGGGCGGGCGGCCCTGGCCCGTATCCGGTCGGTGACGAGGTTCCTGGCGACGGTGAGCAACCACCCCCGCGTCGAGCCCCGCCCGTTGGTCATGACCTCCGGATGGCGCCAGGCGCGGATCAACGTCTCCTGGACGATGTCTTCGGCAGCGGCGCGGTCGCCCAACAGCCGCGTCGCATACGCCAACAGGGCCCGACCGTGCTCGGCGTAGACGGCGTGGACCAACGCCTCGTCGACCGCCCGCTCGCGACCCATTCCCCTCCTCAGGGGTGCCCTCCGGCGACCCGCGGAGCGCGACGGTAGTCGCAGCGGATCTGACGCGTACACGTCCGGGGGACGGGCCGGGTTCGATCGGTCCGTAGGATTTTCGCGTGAACCGCGACGAGCCTGGATCCGTGAGGTCGGCATGAGGAGATTCGCGCCGCTGCTGACACTGCTGGCGGTGGTCGTGCTCGGCGGCGCGCTGTTCGCCGTGAACGCGCTCGGCAATCCCGACAACCGCACGGCTGAGCCTGCGCCTGCGGCGGCCGTCCCGCCCCAGGCCGCCCCGACCGAGGCCGCGGCGGCAACCACCGCTGCTCCCGCCGCGGCCCCGACCGCGGCCTCCGCCCGCCGTGGCCGAAAAGGCCTACGCGGGCCGGTCCGCAGGCAACGAGGTGACGGTCGCGATCGCGGTGAAGGACGGCCGCGCGGTCGGCTACGTGTGCGACGGCAAGAAGATCGAGGCCTGGCTCGAGGGCACGGTGTCAGGGTCGGACCTCGCGCTCAAGAGCAAGGACGGCGCGTCGACGATCACGGGCACCGTCGACGAGGCCAACTCGCTTGGCACGGTCGCGGTCGGCGGCAAGCAGTGGCCGTTCGCGGCGCAGGCGGCCAAGGCACCCGCCGGGCTGTACGAGGGCAGGGCCCAGGTGCGCGGAGTGGTCAATCGCATCGGCTGGATCGTGCTGCAGGACGGCAGCCAGACGGGGGTGCGTGAGCAGGGCAGCGAAACGGTGGCCGCCCCGGTCCTCGACCCGACGCACCCGGACGGGGTCGAGATCGACGGGGTGCCGGTCGTCGTCCGCACGATCGGCGGCGGCGACGTCGTGGTGTGGCAATGAGCGCCCCGACGCCCGCGGGCAGCTCGGCCCGCACCACCACCGTGATGCTCGCCTTCGGGATCGGCACGCTCGTGGCCGTCGGGCTCGGCGTGTACGCCCGCCTGCACGACGCCACCTCCTTCGCGTTCAACCTCGCAGGCTTCTCCTCGGGCACGGCGGCCAAGGCGTGGCTCGCGACCCTCGCGTTCGTGCTGGCCCTGGTCCAGCTCGGCTCGGCGATGATCATGTACGGCCGGATCCCGGTGCGGGCGCCGCGCTGGATCGGCACCCTGCACCGCTGGTCGGGGCGGGCCGCGGTGCTGGTCACCGTGCCCGTGGCCGTGCACTGCCTCTACGCGCTCGGCTTCGAGACGGACGCGACCAGGGGGCTCGTGCACTCGGTCGCCGGATGCTTCTTCTACGGTGCCTTCGTGGCCAAGATGCTCGTGCTGCAGCGCCACGAGGCGCCCAGCTGGGCCCTGCCCGCACTCGGCGGGGCCGTCTTCACCGCGCTGACCGTGCTGTGGCTCACCGCCGCCGCCTGGTTCTTCGGCACCTCCGGTGTGCACTTCTAGATCCGCCCAACGCGCCCCATCAGCTCCCCGGGAGAATCCACCTCATGACCACACTCGACCGCCGTTCCGTCCTCGTGGGCAGCTGCGGCGTCTGCGCTGTCGCGCTGGCGGGCTGCGCTGCCTACGGCACCGGCCAGGCCGCGCCTGCTCCGGCCCCGTCCGCGCAGTCCGAGGGCAGCAGCTCCGGCGGCGGTGCGGGGGCCGCGTCAGGAAAGCTCGCCGCCACGGCCGACGTCCCGGTCGGGGGCGGCATCATCCTCCCCGACGCCGCCCTGGTGATCACCCAGCCCAAGGCGGGCGCGTTCAAGGCGTTCTCGGCGATCTGCACCCACCAGGGCTGCACGGTCTCGACGGTCGAGAGCGGCACCATCAACTGCCCCTGCCACGGCAGTCAGTTCGCCATCGCGGACGGCGCTGTGGTGAACGGGCCCGCCAAGAAGCCGCTGCCCGCCAAGAAGATCACGGTGTCCGGGGGATCCATCACCGCGGCCTGAGCCCGCCGCCGTGGTCCGGCTCACTTCCACGGACCCCGCGGAGCCGCCCGGCCGACCTAAACTCCCCCCATGGTCGACGCGGACACCCCACCCCCCGCCCCGCCCGACGAGCTCGTGCTGGCCGGTGAGTTCCCGGCCGCCACGCGGGAGCAGTGGGCCGCACTCGTCGACGGCGTGCTGCGCAAGTCCGGCCGGATCGGCCCCGATGCGGAGGCGGGAGCAGGCGTCGACAAGCTCGTGCGCCGCACGCCGGACGGCATCCCGGTGGCCCCGCTCTACACGGCGGCCGATGTCGCGGACCTGCCGTCCATCGGGGTGCCGGGCAGGCCGCCGTTCGTGCGCGGTGCCACGGCCGACGGCCCGGTGCCCGACGGCTGGGACGTGCGGGCCCGCCATGACGACCCCGATCCGCGCGGCGCGCACGAAGCGGTACTGGCCGACATAGAAAGCGGGGCCACCTCGATCTGGCTGGCCACCGGCGACGGGTCGGAGCTGCCGACCGTGCTCGACGGCGTGGCCCTCGACCTCGCCCCGACGGCGCTCGACACCGGCGGAGCCGACACCGGCGCGGCCGCCGCCTACCTCGCGCACGCCGCAGGGGCGCTGGCCGATCCGGCCGCCCTGCTGGGCAGCCTCGGGCTCGACCCGATCGGGCTGCGGGCGCGCACCGGTGTCGGCCCCGACGTCGCCTCGGTCGTCCCGCTCGCACGGCGCGTGGCGGCCGAGCACCCGCTGGTGCGCGCGATCGTGGTCGACGCCACCGGCGTGCACGCCGCGGGCGGCGCCGACGCCCAGGAGCTCGGCTTCTCGATCGCGGCAGGCTTGGCCTACCTGCGCGCGCTCACCGACGACGGGCTGGATGTCGCCACCGCTGCCCGGCTGCTGGAGTTCCGCTACGCCGCCACCGACGAGCAGTTCCCGACGATCGCGAAGCTGCGGGCCGCGCGTCGGCTGTGGGCGCGGGTGCTCTCGGCGTGTGGAGTCGATGCTGGTGGCCAGCACCAGCACGCCGTCACCTCGCCGACCATGTTCACCCGCCGTGACCCCTACGTGAACCTGCTACGGGGCACCATCGCCGGATTCGCCGCGGGTGTCGGGGGCGCCGACGCCGTCACGGTCGCCCCGTTCGACGCGGCGCTGGGGGTCTCCACGCCCTTCGCGCGCCGGGTGGCGCGCAACACCCAGGCGCTCCTGATCCAGGAGGCGCACGTCGCGCGGGTGATCGACCCGGCAGGCGGATCGTGGCTCGTGGAGTCGCTCACCAACGCCCTCGCCCGCGCCGCGTGGGCGTTCTTCCAGGAGCTCGAGGCAGCGGGCGGCGCCGTCGTCGCGCTCGACGCAGGCCTGGTCGCGGCCCGCGTCGAGGCGGTGCGAGCAGCACGCGAGCAAGCGGTCGCCACCCGGCGCACCCCGATCACCGGCGTGAGCGAGTTCCCCGACCTCACCGAGGTGCCGGTCGAGCGGGCACCGCGCCCGGCGCAGCCGAACCTGGGCGCGTCCGTGCGGGGGCTGCCGGTCTACCGGCCCGCGGCGGCGTACGAGGCCTACCGCGACCGCTCCGACGCGGTGCTGGCCGCCACCGGCGCCCGTCCGACGGCGTTCCTCGCGACGCTCGGCCCGCTGGCGACCTACAGCACCCGGGCCTCGTTCGCGCGCAACCTGCTGGCCGCGGGCGGGATCGACGCGGTCGAGGCCGGTCCGACCGAGACCCCTGAGGTGGTCGTCGTGGCGTGGGACCAGGTGAAGGCGCCCATCGCCGTCCTCTGCTCGAGCGACGCCCTCTACGCCGAACGCGGAGAAGCGACGGCGGCGGCGCTCCGGACGGCCGGGGCGCGGCACATCCTGGTCGCGGGCAAGGTCGACGTGCCCGGGATCGACGGGCAGCTCTACGCGGGTTGCGACGCGCTCGCCGTGATCGACGGTGCCTATGTGGCTGGAGGCTCGGCATGACGATTCCCGACTTCACCGGTGTCGATCTCGGCGAGACCGGCCCGCCCTCGGGCGAGTGGGGACCCGGCCCCGCGGTGTGGGACGCGCCGGAGGGCATCGCGGTCAAGCCGCTTTACACCGCCGCCGACCTGCGCGGTGTCGACTTCCTCGACACCTATCCCGGCATCGCGCCCTACCTGCGCGGCCCGTACCCGGCGATGTACGCCACCCAGCCGTGGACCATCCGCCAGTACGCCGGTTTCTCCACGGCCACCGAGTCGAACGCCTTCTACCGGCGCAACCTCGCCGCAGGCCAGAAGGGTCTTTCGATCGCCTTCGACCTGGCCACCCACCGCGGCTACGACTCCGACCATCCGCGCGTCGCAGGCGATGTCGGCATGGCGGGCGTCGCGATCGACTCGATCTACGACATGCGCCAGCTGTTCGACGGCATCCCGCTGGACCGCATGTCGGTATCGATGACGATGAACGGCGCCGTGCTGCCGGTGCTCGCGCTCTACATCGTGGCGGCGGAGGAGCAGGGTGTGCCGCACGCCCAGCTCACCGGGACCATCCAGAACGACATCCTCAAGGAGTTCATGGTCCGCAACACCTACATCTACCCGCCGCAGCCGTCGATGCAGATCATCTCCGACATCTTCGCGTTCACCTCGCGGGAGATGCCGAAGTTCAACTCGATCTCCATCTCCGGCTACCACATCCAGGAGGCCGGGGCCACCAACGACCTGGAGCTGGCCTACACGCTCGCCGACGGCGTCGAGTACCTGCGCGCAGGCGTCGACGCGGGCCTCGGCGTCGACGTGTTCGCCCCGCGGCTGTCGTTCTTCTGGGCCATCGGCATGAACTTCTTCATGGAGGTCGCGAAGCTGCGTGCCGCGCGGATCCTGTGGGCGAAGCTGGTGAACCAGTTCTCGCCGAAGAACCCGAAGTCGCTGTCGCTGCGCACGCACTCGCAGACCTCGGGGTGGTCGCTCACCGCGCAGGACGTCTACAACAACGTCATCCGCACGTGCATCGAGGCCATGGCCGCCACCCAGGGCCACACGCAGAGCCTGCACACCAACGCACTGGACGAGGCGCTGGCGCTGCCCACCGACTTCTCCGCCCGCATCGCGCGCAACACGCAGCTCCTGCTCCAGCAGGAGTCGGGCACCACGCAGGTGATCGACCCGTGGGGCGGCTCGTTCTACGTCGAGCGGCTCACCTACGACCTGGCTCGCCGGGCGTGGGGACACATCGCCGAGGTCGAGAAGGCGGGCGGCATGGCGAGGGCCATCGACGAGGGCCTCCCCAAGCTGCGCGTCGAGGAGGCCGCCGCGCGCACGCAGGCGCGCATCGACTCCGGCCGCCAGCCGGTCATCGGCGTCAACACCTACCGGGTGGAGGCGGACGAGAAGATCGAGGTGCGGGCCGTCGACAACGCGGGCGTGCGCGCCGAACAGCTGGCCAAGCTGGCCCGGCTGCGCGAGGAACGCGACGCCGACGCCGTCTCGGCGGCACTGGAAGCGTTGACGGGCGCCGCGGCCGCGATCGCGGAAGGGGCCAAGCGCGCCGAGGGCCAGAACCTCCTCGCGCTGTCGGTGGCCGCCGCGCGGGCGATGGCCACCGTCGGGGAGATCTCCGACGCACTGGAGAAGGTCTTCGGGCGCCACGCGGGCCAGATCAGGATCATCTCCGGGGTGTACTCCGAAGAGGCGGGCACGAGCCCTGCGGTGACGAAGGCCCGCGCGAAGGTGGACGAGTTCGCCGAGGCCGAGGGGCGCAGGCCGCGCATCCTCGTCGCCAAGATGGGCCAGGACGGGCACGACCGCGGCCAGAAGGTGATCGCCACGGCGTTCGCCGACCTGGGCTTCGACGTCGACGTCGGCCCGTTGTTCCAGACACCGGAGGAGGTGGCGCGGCAAGCGGTCGAGGCCGACGTGCACGTCGTCGGGGTGTCGTCGCTCGCGGCGGGCCACCTCACGCTCGTGCCGGAGCTGCGTGCCGCGCTGGCCGCGCTCGACCGGCCGGACATCGTCGTGATCGTCGGCGGGGTGATCCCGCCCGATGACGTCCCGCGGCTCAAGGCGATGGGCGCGGCGGCGGTGTTCGGGCCCGGCACGGTGATCGCCGAGGCCGCCGTCGAGCTGCTCGCCGTGCTGGAGGAGCGCTGAGCCTGTGCGCGGAAACGAGTGCCGGAGCACTCGTTTCCGCGCACGAGCGGCGGAGCCGCCATGGCTAGGCGGCCCATCGACGTCCCGGCGCTCGCGAAGGGGGTGTTGGACGGGTCGCGGGCGACGATCGCCCGCGCGATCACGCTCGTCGAGTCCACCCGGGCCGACCACCGGGAGGCGGCCCAGCAACTGCTGATGGAGCTCCTTGAGCACGCGGGCGGCGCGCACCGGGTGGGCATCAGCGGCGTGCCGGGGGTCGGGAAGTCGACCTTCATCGACGAGCTCGGCACCCGCCTCACCGGGGCGGGACACCGGGTCGCCGTGCTCGCCGTCGACCCGTCCTCCACCCGCACCCGGGGCTCCATCCTCGGCGACAAGACCCGCATGGCGCGCCTCGCCGTCGACGACAACGCCTTCATCCGCCCCTCGCCAAGCGCGGGCACCCTTGGCGGCGTCGCAAGGGCCACCCGGGAGTCGATCGTCCTGGTGGAGGCGGCGGGCTACGACGTCGTGCTCGTCGAGACGGTCGGGGTGGGCCAGTCCGAGGTGGCCGTCGCGGCGATGGTCGACACGTTCCTGCTCCTCACGATCGCGCGCACCGGCGACAGCCTGCAGGGGATCAAGAAGGGCATCCTGGAGATCGCCGACGTCATCGCCGTCAACAAGGCCGACGGCGAGCACACCCGCCCGGCCAGGGCCGCCGCCCGCGAGCTCTCCGGTGCGTTGCGGATGATCCCGCCGATCTCGCCGTGGTGGCGGGCGCCGGTGCTGGCCTGCAGCGGCCAGAGCGGCGCAGGGCTCGACGACGTGTGGGCCGCCGTCACCCGCCACCGCGCCACCCTCGAGGAGCACGGCGAGCTCGCGGACAAGCGGGCCACCCAGCAGGTCGACTGGATGTGGTCGATGGTGCGCGAACGGCTGCTCGACCGGCTGCGCACCGACGAAGGGGTCCGCGCGGCGCTGCCGGACGTGGAGCAGGCCGTCCGGGCGGGCACGCTCACACCGACGTTGGGCGCCGACACGCTGCTGAAGACCCTCGGTCTGACCTGACGGGTAGGTTCACCCCATGCTGCCGCCGCGTCCGGTGATCGGGATCCTGCATCCGGGGGCCATGGGCGCCGCAGTCGGGGCCGCGCTCAAGCCCGCGGCGGGTGCGGTGATCTGGGCGGCGGCCGGGCGCAGCCTTACGACGTCGAAGCGGGCCGAGACCGCCGACCTGGTCGGCGTGCCCGACGTCGCCGAACTGGTCCACCGGTCCGACGTGATCATCTCGGTGTGCCCGCCGGACGCGGCGCTCGCGCTGGCCGGGGAGGTGGCTCGGCACCTCGATCAGGGCCGGCCCGGCCCGATCTTCGTCGACGCCAACGCGGTGTCGCCCACCACGGTCACGGGCATCGCGGGGCTGCTCGGAGCCGAGCGCGTGGTCGACGGGGCGATCATCGGGCCGCCCGCGTGGGAGCAGGGGCGCACGGTCGTGTGGCTGGCCGGGGCCGAAGCGGCCACCGTCGCCGACCTGTTCGCGGGCTCGCCGTTCGCCGCCCGGGTCCTGCCCGGCCCGATCGGCGCGGCGAGCGGGCTCAAGGCGTGCTTCGCCCTGCAGAGCAAGGCACTGCCCACGCTCTGGGTCGCGCTCGACGCCGCCGCACGGGCCTATGGCGTGGCCGACGAGATCCGTGAGGAGCTGCGTCGCACCGGCGTCGACCTCGACGCCCACCTCGCCGGGATCGACGCCAAGGCGGCGGGCAAGGCCTGGCGATGGGTGGGGGAGATGCGCGAGGCGGCCGACGCGTTCGCCGCCGTCGGGTTGCCCGACGGCTTTTCCCGTGCCGCGGCGCAGACCTACGAGCAGATGGCGGAGCGGGACCCGACCGACCGCGCGAACCCCTGGGGACTGCGCGGTCCCGGCGGGGATGCCGCTGCCGGCTAGCGCTACCAGCCCCGGTTGCCGCCCTCGGCGAGGAACGTCATGGCGGGAGGTCGCGCCGCGAGCCCGGTGCCGACGTCCTCGCCCGCGCCCGACCGCGCGGCGATGATCACGGCCGCCACCGCGGCGGCGACGACGGGAACCAGCATGGCCATCGCGGCGACCCGTGTGCGGTGCATGGCGATCAGCTTGTCGTGCCGTGCTCGCTGCGGTCGCGGGGTGCGGCCGGAGATCACCGGAAGGTGTTGCCCCGGTCCGCCTCCATCGGGTGACGCGCTCGGCACCGCGTGACCGTCGTCAACCCGAAGGGCCGAACCGCTCCACGCGGATCACCTCGTCCGGCACGCCCGCCTCCCGCAGCCGGTCGGTGGCGGCGTCGGCGAACGCGGGCGAGCCGCAGACGAAGACGTCCTCGTAGGTCCCGTTGCGGCCGCGCACCAGCGGTGCGACGTCATCGACGGTCATGCGGCCGGGTCCGCGGGGGTCGTCCGGCGGCGCCGAACGGGTCCAGATGATCCGGACCTCATCACCGGGCAGCTCGCGGGCGTAGTAGAGGTCGGCGGGGGTGCGGGCCGACACCAACACCCTCAGCAGGTCGGCGTGGCCGTCGCGGCGGCCCTGGCGCAGCATCGCCATCAGCGGCACGACACCGGACCCACCGCCGATGAGCAGGGCCGGGCGGTCGCCCCGCCACACGAAGAAGAGCCCGATCGGGCCTCTGACCTCCAGTTCGTCACCCGGTGCGACGACGTCGTGCAGGAAATCCGAGACCTCGCCGTCGACGAGCCGCTCGACGGTCAGCTCGATCTCGCCCGAGTCGTCGGGCGCCGAGGCCACCGAGTACGAGCGGGAAGCGGTGTAGCCGTCGGGCGCGACGAGCCGCACGACGTAGTGCTGGCCCGCGAGGTGACGGCGGGGTTCGGGCAGGCGCAGCCGGTAGGTCTTCGCGGTGGGCGTCTCGTCGCGCACCGCCAGCACCCTGGCGGCCTGCCAGCGCAGGGTGCGGCGGTGGGTGGTGCCCTCGGGGGTGGCGGTCACAGGGTCAGTCTCGATGTTCGCTCCGCAAGCTCCGCTAGCGCCGATGTTCGCTCCGCAAGCTCCGCTAGCGCCGATGTTCGCTCCGCAAGCTCCGCTAGCGCCGCTAGCGCCGATGTTCGCTCCGCAAGCTCCGCTCAGTCCCCCTGGTAGCGCTGTTCCTTCCACGGGTCGCCGCGGTCGTGGTAGCCGTTGCGCTCCCAGAACCCGGGCTCGTCGTGGTCGAGCAGGCGCAGGCCCGCCACCCACTTCGCGCTCTTCCAGAAGTACAGGTGCGGCACGAGCAGACGCGCAGGGCCGCCGTGCTCGGTGGTCAGCGGTTGCCCGTCGGCGTCCCAGACGACCCACGCCTTACCGCCGGTGACGTCGGCCAGCGGGAGGTTGGTGGTGTAGCCGGTGTGGGCCACGGCGACGACGTGGGTGGCTTCCGGCCGCACACCCGCCGCGTCGAGGAGGGTGTCGACGGAGACGCCGTCGAACGTCATCCCGAGCTTCGACCAGGTGGTGACGCAGTGGATGTCGCCTGCGTAGCGGGACCGGGGAAGCGCGTGGATCTCATCCCAGGTCCAGCTCGTCTCCCGCTCGACGAGGCCGGAGACGGTGAACGTCCAGCGGTCGGTCGCCAGCCGCGGGGTGGCTTCGGCGTGCAGGACCGGCCACTCGTCGCGAGCGTCGTACTGGCCGGGGGGCAGGCGGGGGTCGTGCTCACGCCGCCGTCCGAGGAACCCGCGGGTCACCGTCGCCATGCCGACTCCAATCGCCGTGCAGGCCGGTTCATTCCCGGTCGCGCTGCCGCCGCAGCCGGGGGAGGTCGTTCTCGGCCAGCGCTTTCCAGAATCGCAGTGCGGCGTACTCCAGTTCCAGACCCAGTTCCAAACTGGGCGAACCGTCGCCCCCGCCGCGGAGGAGGTCGTCGTAGAGGGCGATGCGCCTGCGGTGCTGGGCGATCTGCTCGGCGGCCAAGGACGCGACGTGGTCGGGCTCGCCGACCTCGCGGAAGAACAGCTTCAGG
Organism: uncultured Actinomycetota bacterium; assembly: GCA_963736375.1. Taxonomy (GTDB): domain Bacteria; phylum Actinomycetota; class Actinomycetes; order Mycobacteriales; family Pseudonocardiaceae; genus Pseudonocardia. The sequence goes on along the minus strand of CAVTOL010000027.1, from coordinate 317,809 downwards.
TCGGCGATGTCGCGCACCTGGAAGCGCTCGGCGGTCGGCGCCGCGAGCCACTCGCGCAGGGCGTCCAAACCGGGACCGGTCAGCGAGTACGTCTTGCGACGCCGTCCCGCGTTCTCCACCGACCGGGCCAGCAGCCCGAGGTCGGCCAGCCGGTCCGGCTCGGCGTAGAGCTGGGCGTGCGGGAAGTGCCAGAACAGCCCGACCGACTCCCCGACGGCCCGCTTGAGGCTGTAGGGCGTGCAGTGGCCGTGCAGGGCGACCATGCCGAGAACGACGTACGACGTGGTGGTCAGCCGCAACTCCGGCACGTCGAGATCGTAACCCGATCGTGTCCGTATGGTATCGATTGGATGATCCTATGCATACCGTCGGTGAGAGACGGTCAGATTCGATCCAAGAACGGGCGCTGACTCTTTACGATCTTGCGGCGGGCGGTGTCGAGGTCGAACCACGCGGCCCTGTCGATTTCGGGGAACGACTGGGTGCGGCCCGAGCGGGGCGGCCATTCGAGCTCGAAGGTGTTGCTGACGACGTGGTCGGCGTCGAGGTCGCCCGCGAGCGCGAAGGCGGCGATGACCTTGCTGCCGGACCGGACGGTCCCCAGGTCACGCAGCTCGCCCTCGGGCGCGGCCGAGCCCAGCTCCTCGGCGAACTCGCGGCGAGCCGCCGCGCCTGCGTCCTCGGAGGGCGGGTGCTCGCCCTTCGGGATCGACCACGCGCCCTCGTCCTTGCGCGCCCAGAACGGGCCGCCCATGTGCGCCAGCAGCACCTGGACGGCGCCGTCCTGGCCGGTGCGGTGCAGGAGGATGCCCGCGGACAGCACGGTCACGTGCGACGGTCGTCGCGCCAGGCGATCCAGTCCTTCAGCAGGCCGAGGTCGTGGTGCGGGCCACCGAAGCCGACGGTGAAGAGGCTCGCGCCCGCCTCCACGAGCGCGTCGCCCAGCTCGTCGGGGGACTTCCGGACGCCGATCGAACGCTCGATCGCCGCGGGGTCGCGGCCGACGTCGGCGCAGTGGCCGTCGAGGATGGCGTTCTTGCGCCGAAGCGTCTCGACGTCGCCGAAGCTGTGCCAGACCTGGGCGTGCTCGGCGGTGTAGCGCAGCGTCTTCTTCTCGCCGCCGCCGCCGATCAGGATCGGGATGTCACGGGTGGGCGCCGGGTTGAGCTTTGCCCACCGGCTGCGGATGCGCGGCAACGCCTGGGCCAGGTCGGCCAGCCGCGAGCCCGCGGTGCCGAAGTCGTAGCCGTACTCGTCGTAGTCGCGCTGGAACCAACCCGCGCCGATGCCGAGGATGAGCCGCCCACCGGAGATGTGGTCGACGGTGCGGGCCATGTCGGCGAGCAGCTCGGGGTTGCGGTAGCTGTTGCATGTGACCAGCGCGCCGATCTCGACGCGGGTGGTGGCCTCCGCCCAGGCGCCGAGCATGGTCCAGCACTCGAAGTGCTTGCCGTCGGGCTCGCCGTAGAGCGGGAAGAAGTGGTCCCAGTTGAACACGATGTCGACGCCTGCGTCCTCGGCGGCGGCGACCGTGTCACGGATCTGGGCGTAGTCGGAGTGCTGCGGCTGTAGCTGCAGGCCGATCCGGATCGGGTGGGTCATGCCTCGATCTTCACATCCACCAGGCGCATTCACCCGGTGGGGTCGACCCGCGAGATTGACGTGAGCGGGGTTTCGGCGCCGCAAGAACGTCAACCTGATCAGCCGTGGTCCGCGTCGTCGGGTGCCACGCCCGGACGGCGGCCGCCCCGACGCATGTCGCCGGTGGTGATCCGCCGCCCTGGATCGACGAGCCGTTTCCACTTGGCCTGCGCGGCCTGTCTGCTCGACAGCTGGGCCTGTACGGCGTCGGCGACCTGCGCCCAGGTCAGCCCGTCGGCGCGCAGCTTGCGGATCAGGTCGCGCTCGTAGTAGTCGGCGAGCCTGCGCATCTCGTGCACCAGGGCGTACCAGGCAGCCGCCGCGTCGCCGGTGAGCGGGCCCGGTGCGCTCCGCTGCTTGAGGTGGTCGAGCAGGGCCTGCGGGGACCGGTCGCGGGTGATCGCCGGGTCGACCCGCTCCAGCCAGCGTCGCGCGTCGTCGTACTCCACTCTGTCAGTCCTTTCGCCCGATCAAGCCGATACTCGACGAAGGATCGGGGCCTCAGCGTGCATCGGCGTCAGTGAATCATTGACGCCGACGAACCGTCCTCCAATCGACGACGACACGCCGCCTGGAGCCAGAAGGCCGAACCCCGCGCGGTGGGGGGAGTCAGCGCAGGGGAGCGACGTCGGTGACCCAGACGATCGCGACGCCCTCTTCGTCGGACGCCGCAAGGTCGACCTCGGCGGTGATGGCCCAGTCCCGGTCGCCTGCGGGGTCGTCGAACACCTGCCGCACGAGCCAGCGATCCGGCTCCTCGGTGATCGTGACCAGCGCCGGGCCCCTGGCGGCAGGACCGGTGCCGATCGCCGTGAACGTGTCGCCGTACTCGGCGAAGTAGGGCTCCAGCGCGTCGCGCCAGGCCTCCGCGTCCCAACCCGCCTCGGTGTCCAACTCGCCGAGCAGGTCCCACCGCCGCAACGCCGCCAGCTCCACCCGGCGGAACAGCGCGTTGCGCACGAGCACGCGGAACGCGCGGGTGTTGCGGGTGACGGCGTCGGGCACGTCGTCGAGGGGCGGAGGAGCGGAATCGCCGCCACCCTCGCCTGCGGCGAGGGCCTCCCATTCGTCGAGGAGCGACGAGTCGACCTGCCGCACCAGCTCACCCAGCCACGCCTCGATGTCGGCGAGCTCTTCGGTCTTGGCCTCGTCCGGCACGGTCTGGCGCAAGGCGCGGTAGGTGTCGGCGAGGTAGCGCAACACGAGTCCTTCCGAGCGGGCGAGCTGGTAGAAGCCGATGTACTCGACGAAGGTCAGCGACCGCTCGAACATGTCGCGGGCCACCGACTTCGGCGACAGCCGGGCGTCCTCCACCCACGGCGCGCCCCTTCGGTAGGTGCCGAGGGCCGCCTCCAGTAGCTCGTCGAGCGGCCGGGGCCAGGTGACTTCCTCCAGCCGGGCCATCCGCTCCTCGTACTCCAGCCCGTCGGCCTTCATCGCCGCGACGGCTTCGCCCTTGGCCTTGCTCTGCTGCGCGTACAGCACGGGGCGGGGGTCGTCGAGCGTGGCCTCGACGACGGACAGGACGTCCAGGGCGTAGGTGGGCGACGCGCGGTCGAACAGCTCGATCACCGCCAGCGCGAACGGCGAGAGCGGCTGGTTGAGCGCGAAATCCAGCTGGAGGTCGCCGACGATCGTCGCGATGCGGCCGTCGGCGTCGGGCTCCGGCAGCCGCTCGACGACGCCCGCGGTGAGCAGCGCCCGGTAGATCGCGATCGCCCGCAGGATGTGCCGACGCTGGCGCGGACGCGGCTCGTGGTTGTCCTCCAGCAGGTGCCGCATGGCCGTGAACGCGTTGCCCGGCCGCGAGATGACGTTCAGCAGCATCGCGTGCGTCACCTTGAAATGGCTGGTCAGCGGCTCGGGCTGGGCCAACTGCAGCTTTTCGAAGCTGGTGGCCGACCATCCGACGAATCCCTCTGGCGCCTTCTTGCGCACGATCCGGCGCTTCTTCTTCTCGTCGTCGCCCGCCCTGGCGAGCAGCCGCGCGTTCTCCACCTCGTGGTCGGGCGCTTCGGCGACGACGGTGCCGACGGTGTCGTAGCCCGCCCGCCCCGCGCGGCCCGCGATCTGGTGGAACTCGCGCGCCTTGAGCGGCCGGGTGCGCTGCCCGTCGTACTTGGACAGCGCCGTGAACAGCACGGTGCGGATCGGCACGTTGATGCCGACGCCGAGGGTGTCGGTGCCGCAGATGACCTTCAGCAGCCCGGCCTGCGCGAGCGTCTCGACCAGCCGCCGGTAGCGGGGGAGCATGCCCGCGTGGTGGACGCCGATGCCGTGGCGCACCAGCCGCGACAGCGTCTTCCCGAACCCGGCGGTGAACCGGAAGGCGCCGATGAGGTCGGCGATGGCCTGCTTGTCGGCCTTGCTCGTGACGTTGACGCTCATCAGCGCCTGCGCCCGCTCCACCGCGGAGGCCTGGGTGAAGTGCACGACGTAGACCGGCGCCTCGTGGGTGGCGAGCAGCTCCGCGATGGTCTCGTGCAGGGGCGTGAGCACGTAGCGGTAGTGCAACGGCACCGGGCGCTCCACCGACGTGATCACCGCCGTGTCCCGGCCGGTGCGGCGGGTGAGGTCGTCGCGGAAGAACGTGACGTCCCCGAGCGTGGCGCTCATCAGCAGGAACTGCGCCTGCGGCAGCTCGATCAGCGGCACCTGCCACGCCCAGCCGCGGTCGGGGTCGGCGTAGAAGTGGAACTCGTCCATCACCACCGAACCGACGTCGGCGCGTGGCCCGGTGCGCAGGGCGATGTTGGCGAGGATCTCGGCCGTGCAGCAGATGATCGGCGCGTGCTCGTTGACGGCGGCGTCGCCGGTGAGCATGCCCACCTTCTCCGCGCCGAACGTCTCGATCAGCTGGAAGAACTTCTCGCTGACGAGGGCCTTGATCGGCGCCGTGTAGAACGTGCGGTGCCCGCGGGCGAGCGCCGCGGCGTGCGCCCCGACCGCGACCAGCGACTTCCCCGACCCCGTCGGCGTCGAGAGGATCACGTTGCCGCCGGTGACGAGCTCCAACAGCGCCTCCTCCTGCGCCGGGTAGAGCGAGAGCCCGCGTTCCTCGTACGCCCAGTCGGCGAACGCCTCGACCAGGTCATCGGGGTCGGGGGTGGGCGGGAGCCGATCGGTGAGCGTCATGGTGGGTCCATCGTCCCCGGGGACGCGCGCCGGATTGCAGCAGGGTGACACCGCTGCAACTGGGTGGCAGCGGTGTCACCCTGCTGCCATCGCGCCCACCATCGCGCCCACCATCGCGCCCACCACGGCGGCGACTACCGTGAAGACCGTGACGAGGGGTCCGCGGTCGATGCCGGATCTCGTGCCGCCCATGCAGGTCGCCGCGGGTACCGGGCAGGCGCCGGTCGGCCCGGACTGGGTCGTCGAGCTCGCCTGGACCGGCCACCGCTGTGTCGCCTACGTCGAGCCGGGTGGGCGCACGCGCCTGTTGAGCTCGGGGAACGTGTCGATGACCCCGGCCTACCCCGAGCTGGTGCCGGAGCTGGAACGCCACTCGCCGCCGGGGGGCATGATCCTCGACGGCACCCTGGTCGCCCGCGGCGAGGAGCACGCGCCGCGGGTGGCGCGGCTGCAGCGGCGCAGCGCCCGCTTCCGGCCCACCGAGCGGCAGATCCGCACTGTGCCGGTGGACCTGCAGGTGGCCGACTTGCTGTGGCTCGACGGGCACAGCGTCGTCGACCTGCCCTACCGCGACCGGCGCACCCTGCTGGAAGGTCTCGGCTTCGCCGCCGCCCCGGTGTGGACCACCTCGCCGATGCCGATCACCGAGCTGCCGTCCCTGCTCAGCATCGCAGAGGCCAAGGGCGTCGAGGCGCTGCACGCGCGGCATCTGGGATCGCGCTACCGGCCGGGGCAGCGCTCACCGCTGTGGGTGCGGGTGCCGGTGCCGCGCATCGGGCGGGTGCTCGTCGGGGGGTGGAGCCCTGTCGATCCACGCAGGCCGGACCGCATCGCGAGCCTGCTCGTCGGGGTGCCCGGCGTGCGCGGGCTGCGCTACGTGGGTCGGGTCGGGGTGAGTGGCGACGAGCGCCGTCCGGTCGCCGGGCTGCGCAGGCTCCGCCGGGACGACTCGCCGTTCGAGGGCGCTGTCCCGCCGGACGTCGCCCGCGACGCGATCTGGGTCGAGCCGCGGGTGGTCGGCCTGGTCGACCACACCGGGTTCACGGCCGACGGCAGGCTGCGGCTCCCGCACTGGCGGGGCACCGCAGGCGCGGGATCCAGTGCGATCCCGTGGGCGAGGCGGGCCGACCCACCGGACGACGAGGCCACCCGCCAGACGGAGGCGGCGGAACCGGAGGGTGGCACCGCCCGGCAGACGACGACGCCCACGGCAGCGGGCGGCATCGAGACGGCCACCGCTCCTGCCGGTGGTGACGGCACCGACGCCACCACCGGTGCTGCGGCGACCGCCGACAGCACCCGATCAGACGGCGTCTCCGCCGCGGTCGAGGTGGCCGATCCCGGCGGGCAGGCCGCCGCTGCCGCCGATGTCGCCGCAGCGGGTGCGATCGCAGGGGCCACCGTCGCCACCGATGCCGCAGGCGAACGCCGATCTGGACCAGGAGCGCCAACCGATCCAACATCCCACCAGGAGACCGCGGTTGGCACCCGTTCCGAAGCACCCGGGGAGGGTGCGGCCGCTGACCCCGCCGCCGAGCCCGCCAAGGCCCGCCGACTCGAGCAGCATTTCGTCTACAACTCGCTCAACGCGATCGCCTCGCTCATCCGCACCGACCCGACCCGCGCGCGGGAGCTCCTCGTCGGTTTCGCCGACCTCAGCAGGGCCACCGACCGTCCCACCACACGCCCGAGCACCTTGGAGGACGAGCTGGCCACCATCCGCGACTACCTGGCGCTGGAGCAGGCCCGGTTCGGCAAGCGGCTGCGGGTGGAGATCGACGTCGAGCCCGGGCTCCTGCGCGCTCCGGTCGAGCCGCTGCGCCTGCTCGCGGCCGTGCGTGACGCCGTGCAGCGCGACATCGAGCCCCGCACGCAGGGCGGTGTACTCTCGGTCACCGCGCGCCGCGCCGAGGAGGGCTGCCTCGTCACCGTGACAGGTGGTGCTGGCGAGCCACGGGTGCTCGCCCTCGGCGGCCGCGTCGCCGTCTGACTGCCGATCTGTGGCGACCAGGTGAATATCGGTTGGACGATCGCGCCACGTGATCGGCGGGTCGGTACCTTGCGTCCATGCTCGGCCTTCCAGATGACACCCGCGCGTGCCTCTTCGACCTCGACGGCGTGCTCACCGACACCGCCAGCGTCCACGCCGCGGCCTGGAAGCAGATGTTCGACGACTACCTGCGCGTCCGCGCCGAGCGCGACGGCACCCCGTTCCGGCCGTTCGACGTGAAGGCCGACTACGGCCCCTATGTCGACGGCAGGCCGCGCCTGGACGGCACCCGCGGCTTCCTCGAGTCGCGCGACATCCACCTGCCCGACGGTTCGCAGGCCGACCCCGCGGGCACCGAAACGCTCTGGGGCCTGGCCACCCGCAAGAACGACCTCGTCCAGGAGAAGATCCGCACGGTCGGCGTGGACGTCTACCCCGGCTCGGTCCGCTACCTGCACGCCGTCAAGGACGCGGGCCTGTTCGCCGCGTGCGTGTCGTCGTCGGCCAACGCCGAGCAGGTGCTCGAGGCCGCCGGGCTCACCGCGCTCATCGACCACAGGGTCGACGGCGTTGTCGCCAAGCAGCGCGGCCTTGCGGGCAAGCCCGCCCCCGATACGTTCCTCGCCGCCGCGGCCGATCTCGGCGTGCCCAAGGAGCAGGCCGTCGTGTTCGAGGATGCGCTGGCGGGTGTGGAGTCGGGCCGCGCGGGTGGCTTCGGTTACGTGGTCGGCGTGGACAGGGTCGGGCACGCCGCCGCGTTGCGGGAGCACGGCGCCGACGTGGTCGTGCAAGATCTGGGGGAGCTACTCTCATGAGTCCTGATCCGGGCCGCCCGTTCACGGTCGAGCCGTGGCTCGTCCGCGAGCCGAAGCTGGACATGGCCAACATCGGTCAGGTCGAGTCGGTGTTCGCCCTCTCCAACGGCCACATCGGGCTCCGCGGCAACCTCGACGAGGGCGAGCCGCACGCCACCCCCGGCACTTACCTCAACTCGTTCTTCGAGAAGCGGCCCCTCCCGTACGCCGAGGGCGGCTACGGCTATCCCGAATCCGGCCAGACGATCATCAACGTCACCAACGGCAAGCTCATCCGCCTGCTCGTGGAGGACGAGCCGTTCGACCTCCGCTACGGCGAGCTGCGCCATCACGAGCGGGTGCTCGACCTGCAGGCGGGCACGCTCACCCGCGAGGTCGAGTGGGCCTCGCCCGCCGGTCGCGCGGTGCGCGTGCGCAGCGTGCGCATGGTGTCGCTCACGCAGCGGGCGATCGCGGCGATCCGCTACGAGGTCGAGGTGCTCGACGAGGCTGCGCTGCTGGTGGTGCAGTCCGAGCTGGTGGCCAACGAGCAACTGCCCTCTCGTGACGAGGCCGACCCCCGCGTGGAGGCGGCGCTCACCGACCCGCTGGTCTCCGAGCAGCACGGCACCCACGACAACGGCGCGTGGCTGATCCACCGGACCCGCCAGTCGGGGCTGCGGGTGGCCGCCGCGATGGACCACGAGGTCGAAGGGGCCGGGAAGCTCAAGCACACCTCCGAGGCCACGGAAGACATCGGCCGCACCACGGTCATCACCCGCCTGCAGCCTGGCGAGACGTTGACGATCATCAAGTACCTCGCATACGGGTGGTCGTCGCGCCGCAGCCAACCCGCGCTGCACGACCAGGTCAGGGCCGCGCTCGCCGCCGCCCGCTTCACCGGATGGGACGGCCTGCTGGCCGAGCAGCGCGACTACCTCGACACGTTCTGGGCCACCGCCAACGTCGAGATCGACGGCGACGCCGAGCTCCAGCAGGCCGTCCGGCTCGCGATCTTCCACGTGCTACAGGCAGGCGCACGCGCCGAGCGCCGCGCGGTCGGCGCGAAGGGCCTCACCGGCGAGGGCTACGACGGCCACACGTTCTGGGACACCGAGACCTTCAGCCTGCCGGTCCTCTCGTTCCTCGCTCCCGAGGCGGCGGCCGACGCGTTGCGCTGGCGCCAGTCGATCCTGCCGTTGGCCTACGAGCGCGCCGAGCAGCTCGGCCTTGCAGGCGCGGCGTTTCCGTGGCGCACGATCCGCGGCCAGGAGTGCTCGGGCTACTGGCCTGCCGGCACGGCCGCGTTCCACATCAACGCCGACATCGCCGACGCCGCCCGCCGCCACATCGCCGCCACGGGGGACACCACGTTCGAGCGGGAGGTCGGGCTCGAGCTGCTGGTGGCCACCGCTCGACTGTGGCGTTCGCTCGGCCACCACGACTCGTCGGGCAGCTTCCGCATCGACGGCGTCACCGGGCCCGACGAGTACACCGCGATCGTCGACAACAACGTCTACACCAACCTCATGGCGCAGCTGAACCTGCGCGTCGCCGCCGACACCGCCGCCAAGCACCGGCGGGCCGCGCACAGCTTGGGCGTCAACTCCGAGGAGATGGCCAGCTGGCGGGACGCGGCGAAGGCCATGACGATCCCGTTCGACGAGGTGCTCGGCGTGCACCCGCAGTCGGAGGGGTTCACCCAGCACCAGCATTGGGACTTCGAGAACACCCCGCCGGACCACTACCCGCTGCTGCTGCACGTGCCGTATTACGACCTCTACCGCAAGCAGGTCGTCAAGCAGGCCGACCTGGTGCTGGCGATGGTGCTGCGCCCCGACGCGTTCACGCACGAGCAGATGCAGCGCAACTTCGCCTACTACGAGGCGATCACGGTGCGGGACTCGTCGCTGTCGGCCTGTACCCAAGCCGTGATGGCGGCCTGGACCGGCCATCTCGACCTGGCCTTCGACTACCTGGCCGAGGCCGCGCTCGTCGACCTCAACGACCTGGCGGGCAACTCCAGCCATGGCGTGCACATCGCGTCGATGGCAGGCACCTGGACCGCCGTCGTCATCGGGTTCGGCGGGATGCGGTGCGACGCCGACGGGCTGCGCTTCGCACCCCGACTGCCGCCTGCCCTGTCGCGGATCTCGTTCGGGCTGAACTGGCACGACCGGCAGCTGCGCGTCGAGATCCGTCAGGAGGAGGTCGAGTACCGGCTGGTGGGTGGCCCGCCGATGCGGCTGTCGCACCACGGCGAGCAGCTGGCGCTGGCCGACGCACCGGCCGTGCGCCCCATCCCGCCCCTCGAGGCCGTCGAGCCGGTGGAGCAGCCGTTCGGCAGGGCGCCGCGGGGGCGCCACCCCGGCAGCTGAGGGCGATCCGCTGGTACGGTCGTAGGTCGCTTCTTCATGACGAGACCTGCGGCGAAGGTGATCGGTGGCACTCAGCACGTCTGGCAGCACCTCGGGCGGCACGGCCGGTGACGTCTCCGGTGACGTCCCAGCGGACGGGATCGAGCACGAGCGGCGCTACGTCGCGATGCTCTACGAACGGCTCGACCGCCGCCGTGCCGAGACCGCCAGGCGGCTGGAGGAGGTGCTCCACGACGAGACGGTCGGCACGCCGCAGGCGCTCACCGAGCGCGACGTCGCCGCGGGCATCTACACCGACCGGCTGGCCGCGCTGCGGGCCGCCGAGCACGGTCTGGCGTTCGGGCGGCTGGACACCGAGGACGGCGAAGTCCGCTACATCGGCAGGCTCGGCCTGCTCGACGAGGACAACGAGTACAACTCGCTGCTGATGGACTGGCGAGCGCCCGCCGCCCGGCCCTTCTACACGGCGACCGCCGCGTCGCCGGAGGGCATCCGGCGGCGACGTCACCTGCGCACCCGCCGTCGCGCGGTCACCGGCATCGACGACGAGATCCTCGACCTCGACGCCGCACGCACGGCGGGCGCCGCCCAGGCGAGCGGGCTCACGAGCGAGGCCGCACTGCTCGCCGCGGTCGGCGCGAGCCGCACCGGGCGGATGGCCGACATCGTCGCCACGATCCAGGCCGAGCAGGACGAGATCATCCGGTCGAAGCCTGCAGGCGTGCTCGTCGTGCAGGGCGGCCCTGGCACCGGCAAGACCGCGGTCGCGCTGCACCGCGCCGCGTACCTGCTCTACACCCACCGCGACCGGCTGGCCCGGCGCGGCGTGCTCGTCATCGGGCCCAACCCCACGTTCCTGCGCTACATCGGGCAGGTGCTCCCGTCGCTGGGTGAGACCAGCGTCGTGCTCAGCACCGTCGGGCAGCTCTTCCCGGGGCTGGACGCGCGGCGGGCGGAGCCGCCGGAGGTTGCCGAGGTCAAGGGCAGGGCGGAGATGGCGGGGGTCATCGCCGCGGCGGTGCGCGACCGGCAGCAACTGCCGCGACGGCCCGTGCGGATGGTCGTGGAGCAGCAGGAGGTGCGGGTCGACCGCGACGTCGTGGCCGCAGCCCGCACCCGCGCCCGCCGCTCCCGCAGGCCGCACAACGCCGCCAAGCGGATCTTCCACCAGGAGGCGATCCGGCTACTGGCCGAGCAGGTCGCGCGCTCGATCGTGCCCGGTGGGCGGCGGCTGCTCGACGCGGGCGACCTCGCCGAGATCCGCGACGAGCTGAGAGACAGCCGCGAGCTCGCCCGCGAGCTCAACGCGCTCTGGCCCACCCTCTCGGCCGAGCAGCTCCTCGGCGACCTCTACGCCGACCCGCGCCGCCTGGCCGCGGCCACCCGGCGCCTGTCCGCCGCCGACCGGGCGTTGCTGGCGCGGCCGTTGCCGTCCGGGGACGTACCGCCGGGCCTGCGCTGGACCCCCGCGGACGTGCCCTTGCTCGATGAGGCGGCCGAGCTGCTCGGCGACGACGGCGCCGAGGCCGCCGCCCGCGAGGCCGCCGCACTGCGGGAGGAGGTCATGTACGCCCAGGGCGTGCTCGATGTGCTCGACCTCGAGGAGGACCTCGATCCCGAGCTGCTGCGCGCCACCGACGTCGTCGACGCCGACCGGCTCGCCGAGCGCCAGGCCGTGCGCCGCTACGACTCGACGGCCGACCGCGCCGCCGCCGACCGCGAGTGGACCTACGGGCACGTGATCGTCGATGAGGCGCAGGAGCTGTCGGCCATGGCGTGGCGGCTGGTGATGCGCCGCTGCCCCACCCGGTCGATGACGCTGGTCGGGGACATCGCGCAGACCGGCGACGTGGCGGGCGCGACGTCATGGGACGCGGTGCTCGCGCCGTACGTCGCGAACCGGTGGCGGCTGGCCCAGCTGACGGTGAACTACCGCACGCCCGCGGAGATCGCCGCTGTGGCCGACGACCTGCTGGCCGTGATCGAGCCGGGCCTGGCTCCGCCACGGTCGGTGCGCTCGACCGGCGTGCCGCCGCGGGCCGTGGGCGTGCCCGCGCGGGCGCTGGACGAAGAGGTCGCCAAGATCACGGCGGAGGAGGCGGGCGCCGTGGGGGAGGGGCGCACCGCCGTGCTGGCTCCCGTCGCTCGGGTTGCGGGCCTGCGGGAACGGCTGATGGGCGTGATCGTGCCCGGCCCCGACACACCCGATGGCCCGGCCGACCCCGAAGTCGACCTCACCTCGCCGGTCGTCGTGCTGCCGATCGGCAAGGCCAAGGGGTTGGAGTTCGACGCGGTGGTGCTCGTCGAGCCCGCCGAGGTGCTGGCCGAGAGCCCCCGCGGGGCGAACGACCTGTACGTCGCGCTCACCCGGGCCACCCAGCGCCTCGCTGTGGTCCACGCCGAACCCCTGCCGGACGTGCTCCACCGCCTGTGAGTGGTAACGAGTGCCTGAGCACTCGTTACCACTCACAGGGGGGTGACGTAGGCGCCGGAGATGCCGCCGTCCACCAGGAACGTGCTCGCCGTGATGAAGCTCGCGTCGTCGCTGGCCAGGAACGCGACGGTGGCCGCGATCTCCTCGGCCCTGGCGAAGCGGCCCATCGGGATGTGCACGAGCCGCCGCTTGGCCCGCTCGGGGTCGGCCGCGAACAGCTCCTGCAGCAGCGGGGTGTCGACGGGGCCCGGGCACAGCGCGTTCACCCTGATCCCCTCGCGGGCAAACTGAACGCCCAGCTCGCGCGTCATCGCCAGCACGCCGCCCTTGGACGCGGTGTAGGAGATCTGCGAGGTCGCCGCGCCCATCACGGCGACGAAGGAGGCCGTGTTCACGATCGCGCCCCGTCCCTGGCGGCGCATGTGCGGCAGCACCGCGCGGCAGCACAGGTACACCGAGGTCAGGTTCACCTCCTGGACCCGCCGCCAGGCGTCCAGGCCGGTGGTGAGGATCGAGTCGTCCTCGGGCGGGGAGATCCCGGCGTTGTTGAACGCGACGTCCACGCGGCCGTATGTGTCCACGGCGGCGGCGAACAACGCCTCGACGTCGCTCTCGGCCGTGACGTCGGTGCGCACGAACAGGCCGTCGACCTCCTTCGCCGCGGCGGCGCCCGCGTCGGTGTCCACGTCGGCGACGACGACGCGCGCACCCTCCTCGGCGAGCCTGCGCACGCTCGCGCGGCCGATGCCGCTGCCGCCGCCGGTGACCACGGCCGTGCGGCCCTCGAACCGGTTCAATGCACCTCCACTCTCACGGCGCCTCCACTCTCACGGCGCCTCCACTCTCACGGCGCCTCCACTTTCACGGCACCTCCACTCGTGATGCCGCCACGAGGGCGGCGAAGATCCGGGGGTCGTCCTGCTCGGGATGCCACTGCACACCGACGACGAACGGTTGTCCGGCCAGCTCCACGGCCTCGACGGTGCCGTCCGGCGCCCGGCCGGTCACGACGAGGCCGTCCGCGAGGCGGTCGATGGCCTGGTGGTGGTGGCACTGCCCGATGATCGAAGGGCCCATTGCCGCGCCCACCCGCGAATCGGCGTCGAACGCGATGGCGGTGCGCCCGAACACGCCCGGCTCCGGGTTGTGCCCGGTGTGCCCGACGGCGTCCGGGACGTGCTGCACGAGGGTGCCGCCGAGGCCGACGTTGAGCACCTGCAGCCCCCGGCACACGGCCAGCACCGGGCGTCCCAGCTCCAGCGCCCGCGCCAGCACCGCCAGTTCGGCGGCGTCGCGCTCGGCCCTCGGCACGCCGGTGCGTGGGTCGGGCATCGCGCCGTAGTGGGCAGGGTCGACGTCGGGGCCGCCCGAGAGCACGATGCCGTCGAGCCGGTCGACGATCGCGGCCACGTCGACGTGCGGCGCCAACAGCACCGGGAGCCCGCCCGCCGCCAACACGGCGTCGGGGTAGGTGCGGGGGAGCAGCACCGCCTGGTGCTTCCAGACCCCGTACGCGGCCTCCTCCCCGTATGCGGTGATCCCGATCAGCGGCGTCACAGCCGTTCGAACCCGCGTCGTCGCTCCCAATCGGTGACGGTCGCGTCGAACGCGGCGAGCTCGACGTGGGCGGCGTTGGCGTAGTGGTCGACGACGTCCTTGCCGAACGCCTCCGCCGCCACATCGGACGCGGCGAACAGCTCGGCCGCCTCGCGCAGGGTCGACGGCACGCGCGGGGCGTCCGCGACGTAGGCGTTGCCGGTCAGCTCCGGCGGCAACGGCAGCTCGCCCTCGATGCCGTGCAGTCCCGCCGCGATCAGCGCGGCCACCGCCAGATAGGGGTTCACGTCCCCGCCCGGCACCCGGTTCTCCACCCGCAGCCCCGCACCGTGGCCAACGACGCGCAGTGAGCAGGTGCGGTTGTCCATGCCCCAGGCCACGGCCGTCGGGGCGAAGCTGCCCTCGGCGAACCGCTTGTAGGAGTTGACGTTCGGCGCGAACAGGTAGGTCAGCTCGCGCAGGCACGCCTGTTGTCCGGCGAGGAAGTGCGCGAACAGCGGCGAGAAGCCGTGCGGGCCGTCGCCGGGAAACACGTTGCGGGTGTCGGCATCGTCGCTGCGCAGCGAGATGTGGATGTGGCAGGAGTTGCCCTCCCGCTCGTCGTACTTGGCCATGAACGACAGCGCCATCCCGGCCTGGTCGGCGATCTCCTTGGCGCCGGTCTTGTAGATCGAGTGGTTGTCACAGGTGGTGAGCGCGTCGGTGTAGCGGAAGGCGATCTCGTGCTGGCCGAGGTTGCACTCGCCCTTCGCCGACTCGACCACCATCCCGGCGCCCGCCATCCCGTTGCGGATGCGGCGCAGCACCGGCTCGACGCGGGCGGTGCCCAGGATCGAGTAGTCGACGTTGTAGAGGTTGGCAGGCCGCAGGTCGCGGTAGCCCTTCTGCCACGCCGCGTCGAACGAGTCCGTGAACAGCAGGAACTCCAGTTCGGTGCCGACGTCCGCGACGAGCCCGCGCGCGGCGAGCCGCTCGAGCTGACGGCGCAGGATCTGGCGCGGCGAGGCGACGACCGGCGACCCGTCGCCCCACTCCGCGTCGCACAGCACCAGCGCGGTGGCCTCGTGCCACGGCACCATCCGCAGCGTCGTGAGGTCGGGTCGGAGCACGAAGTCCCCGTAGCCGCGTTCCCAGCTCGACATCGCGTAGCCACCGACGGTGTTCATCTCGACGTCGACCGCCAGCAGGTAGTTGCAGGCCTCCGCGGCGTGCGGCGCCACCTCGTCGAGGAAGTAGTCGGCGGCGCAGCGCTTTCCCTGCAGACGTCCCTGCATGTCGGTGAACGCGACGAGCACGGTGTCCACGGACCCGTCCTCGACCGCCGCGGAGAGCTGTTCCAGCGTGAGCATCCCCCGGTGGGACGGCATCAGTGCGCCATCCGCTGTTCGATGCTCTCCAGCTCCGCCTCGGTGCCCGCCTCACGGATCGGCCCGGTGAACCACTTGCGGGCCGAGAGGAGGTACCAGCCGCCGAACAGGATCAGCGCGCCGCCGACCGTCAGCGGCGCGTAGTTGACCACGGTCCAGTCGAAGTCCGGTCCCGGGATCCCCTTGGGAGACACCGGGAGCAGGAACAGAATGCAGATGAGAACGATCCAGATCACGGCGAGCGGCGAGATCCACTTGTAGTGGTCGCCGAGGCTCCACGCACCGTGCTCGAAGCGCGACCCGGCCCGGATGCGGAGGTAGATCGGGATCGCGAAAGCGATGTAGAGGCCGATGACGGCGATCGACGTGCCGACGAGGTAGCCGATCGCGGCGTTGAGCAGGGTGGGCAGCATCAGGGCCCAGGCCAGGACGACGATCGCGATGACCGCGTTGACCGGCACCCGCTTGGCCGAGACCTTCCGCCAGATGCGCGAGCCGGGCACGGCGCCGTCCCGCGAGAACGCGAACATCATCCGCGACGCCGACGTGACCGACGCCGTGCCGCAGAAGAACTGCGCCACCACCGCGATGACCAGCAGTATCTCGGCCCAGGTGTCGCCGAGCGAGGTGGTCCAGATGTACACCACGGCGTTCGCGACCGCGTCAAGCGTGCCCTGCACGTCCGGCACCGCGAACGTCACGGCCACCAGCAGGATGAAGCCGAACACGACCGAGACGACAACCGACATGACCATGCCCCACGCCGCCGCACGTGAGGCCAGGCGGGTCTCCTCGCTCATGTGCGCGGACGCGTCGTATCCGGTGATCGTGTACTGCGCCATCAGGAGGCCCAGCCCGAAGACCAGCCAGAACGGGGCGCCGTCGAACCCGGAGTTGTCGATGGTCTGGCCGAACACAAACGCGGCCGACTGGTGGTGGTCGGGCACCACGATGAGCACGACGACGATGATCAGCACGCCGACCATGTGCCACCAGGACGAGATGTCGTTCAGAAGCGCGAGCAGGTTGACACCCAGCAAGTTGATCGCCAGGTGCAGCGCGATGATCACCGTGTAGGTGATGAAGATCGCGCCTGCGTCCGTGCCGATCGCGTCGGGGAACCACAGGTTGAGCAGCGCCGTCGTGAAGATCGCCGCCCCGTAGTCGATCGACGCGGTCACCGCGATCTGGCCGACGAGGTTGAACCACCCGGTGAACCAGCCCCACGCGGGGCCACCGAGCTTGGACGCCCAGAAGTAGAGCGCGCCCGCCGTCGGCATGGCCGAGGCGATTTCGCCCATCGCCAGCGCGACGAGCACGCAGAACCCACCGACGAGCAGCCACCCCCAGGTGATCGCGACCGGGCCGCCGTAGCTGAACGCGATGTAGTACGAGGTCAGGCAGCCCGCCAGGATGGAGATGATCGTGAACGAGATGGAGAAGTTGGCGAAGCCGCCCATCTCCCGGTACAGCACCTGGGCATAGCCGAGGCGGTGCAGGACGGCTTCGTCATCGGTCGGTGTGGACATCACGCCTCCTTCTCGGGCGCACGCGCGGCGCGGAGCAGCGCGGCGAACTCGTCACTGATGAACTCCGCCACAGCGCGGTCGTACTTCTCCATCCCCCACGACCAGAAGTCGAAGTCCATGGGGCTGCTGCCGTCCTGAATGGACGCCCACAGTGTCCAGCCGTACTTCGCGAGCACGCCGAAGAGCCGTGCCCGCGCGACCTGCACCGGGCGAGGGCGTCCGTAGTAGGCCGTGACCAGCACGTCGAGTAGCTCGGGCGGCAGCGCGGCCTCGCTCCAGATGTTGCCCAGCTCGAAGGCGGCGTCGTTGTTGCCCGCGTACTCGTAGTCGATGAGCCGGACGCGCGTGCCGTCGTCGAGCATGTTCGCGGCGAGGAGGTCGTTGTGGCACGGCACGGTGATCCGCGGCCCGAGTGCCTCCCGCATCGCGGCGACGGCGGGCCCGAAGTCGTCGTAGCTGGGCGGCAACCGGAAACCGTGCTGGGCGACAACCCGCCGGTAGCGGGCCTGTACGGCGAACATGTCGAAGTCGTTGCCGAATCGCGGGCCCGCGTGCAGCCGTCGGCAGGCCGCCGCGACCCTGCCGAGGATTGCGGGATCGTGCAGATCGTCGTCGGACAGCGTGTGGCCCGGCACGAAGCCGACGGTGAGCCCCTCGCCGGGCCGGTGGTGCAGCACCGGCGCGCCGACACCGGCCGTCGCGGCCGCGAGCGTGTTGGCGTACTCGTGCGCGCGATCGATGCCGAGCAGGTCGTGGCCTTCGATGCGGATGCGGACGATGCAGACCCCGTCGGCGTTGGTGACCTTCAGGTTCCGGTTGGTCAATCCGCCCGGGAGCTCCTCGACCGTGCGGGGGTGCCGGGCCGCCGGTGGGATGGCGTCGAGCAGGGCGGCGACGTCCCGGTCGAGGTCACCCACCTGCACGCCTGCGAGAGTAGGTCGCACCCGGTGTCGTCGGAAGATCGCGCGGCCACCGGCAGGGCCGAAACGTCAGACCGTGTCCTGATCGTGACCGCTCAGCGGCGGGGCTGCGGATCGAACAGCGAGCGCTCGAGCTCGCGCTCGATCCGTTCGAGCTCGGCCTCGCTGTCCGCCTCCGGCACCGGCCCGGTGAACCAATGCCGCGCCGAGAACAGGTACCAGCCGCCGAACAGGGCCAACGCGCCGCTGACGGTGAGCGGCGCGTAGTTGACCGCGGCCCAGTCGAAGTGCGGGCCGGGGATGCCCTTGGGCGAGATGGGCAGCAGGAACAGGATGCAGACGACGATGATCCACGCCACGGCCAGTGGCGAGATCCACCGGTAGTGCGCACCGAGGCTCCATGCGCCCGGCGCGAAGCGCCCGCCTGCGCGGATCCGCAGCAGGATCGGGATGGCGAAGGCGATGTGCAGCCCGATGACGGCGATCGACGTGCCCGCGACCTGGCCGATCGCCAGGTTGACCAGCGTCGGCAGCATCAGGGCCCAGGCCAGCACGACGATGCAGATGGCGGCGCGCACCGGCACGCGATTGGCCGAGACCGTGCGCCACACCGCGGAGAACGGCACCGCGCCGTCGCGGGAGAACGCGAACAGCATCCGCGACGCCGACGTCACCGACGCGGTGCCGCAGAAGAACTGCGCCAATATCAACCATGCCCCACGCGGCGCACCGGGAGGCCAGGCGGGTTTCCTCGCTCATGTGCGCCGAGGCGTCGTAGCCGGTGATCGTGTACTGGGCCATCAGCAGGCCGGGGCCGAAGACCAGCCAGAACGGAGCGCCCGCGAACCCGGAGTTGTCGACGATCCGGCCGAACACGAACGCGGGCGACTGGTGGTGGATCGGCACGACGACCAACACCACGACGATGAGCAGCACCCCCACGATGTGCCACCACGCCGACAGGTTGTTGAGCATCGCGAGCAGGTTCACCCCGAGCGTGTTGAGCAGCAGGTGCACCGCGATGATCGCCGTGTAGGTGATGAAGATCGCGCCTGCGTCCGTGCCGATCGCGTCGGGGAACCACAGGTGCAGCAGCGACGTGGTGAAGATCGCCATCCCGTAGTCGATCGACGCGGTCACCGCGATCTGGCCGATCAGGTTGAACCAGCCGGTGAACCAGCCCCAGGCCGCGCCGCCCAGCCGGGATGACCAGAAGTACAAGGCACCCGCCGTCGGCATGGCGGAGGCGATCTCGCCCATCGCCATCGCGACGAGCACGCACATGCCGCCCACGAGCAGCCAGCCCCAGGTGATCGCGATGGGGCCGCCGTAGGTGAACGCGATCCAGTACGAGGTCAGGCAGCGTGGCCGTAGGGTTGCGGTGTGGCCGAGCTGCCGGACCGTGCCCGGATCGTGATCGTCGGTGGCGGGGTGGGCGGCGCGAGCGTGGCCTACCACCTGGCCCGGCGGGGAGAGACCGACGTCCTGCTCGTGGAACGGGCCGAGCTCACCAGCGGCTCCACGTTCCACTCCGCGGGGCTGGTCGGCCAGCTGCGCTCCGATCCGGCGCTGACCCGGATGAACGTGCACTCGGTCGCCCTGTACCGGGAGCTGGCGGCGGGGGAGCACGACCCGGGATGGACGGAGTCGGGGTCGCTGCGGCTGGCGTCCTCGCCGGAGCGGCTGGTGGAGATCCGCCGCCAGCACGGATGGGCGCAGCGCGCCGGGCTGCCGCTGGAGCTCGTCTCCGCGGCGGAGGCGCGCGAGCTGTTCCCGCTGATGGCGACGGACGGGGTGCTGGGCGCGGCGTACACGCCGACCGACGGGCAGATCGACCCCGCCCGGCTGTGCACCGCGCTGGCGGCCTGCGCGCGCGCCGCCGGGGTGCGGATCGTCCAGCAGACCCGGGTGGTGGGGCTCACCACGGTCGACGGGCCGCACGGGCGACGGGTCGTCGGGGTGCGCACCGACGGCGGCGACGTCGAGTGCGAGGCCGTCGTCGTCTGCGGCGGCATGTACACCGCCGAGATCGCGGCGCTGGTGGACGTGCGGATCCCGGTGGTGCCGATGTCGCACCAGTACCTCGTCACGGCGCCGCTGCCCGCGGGAGCGCTGACCGGGCGGCCGCTGCCGTCGCTGCGCGATCCCGACCTGCTCGTCTACTACCGGCAGGAGATCGACGGGCTCGTGATGGGCGGCTACGAGCGGACGTCCGCACCCGCCTGGCCCGGACACGTGCCGCCCGCGGACTTCAACGGCAAGCTCCTTGCGCCCGACTGGGACCGGTTCGCCGAGATCCTCGCCAACGCACAGGTGCGGGTGCCGATGCTGGCCGACGTCGGCGTCCTTTCGATGATCAACGGGCCGGAGGGGTTCACCCCGGACAACGAGTTCTGCCTCGGGGAGACCGAGATCGCCGGATTCTTCGTCGCCGCGGGGTTCTGCGCGCACGGCATCGCGGGCGCGGGCGGGATCGGCGACGTCATGGCCAACTGGGTGCTCGACGGCGACCCCGGGCTCGACCTGTGGCACATGGACGTGCGCCGGTTCGGCCACCACTACCGCTCGCCGGGCTACACGCTGGCCCGCACCCGGGAGAACTACGAGTCCTACTACGACATCCGCTACCCGGGCGCCGAGCGGACGGCGGGTCGGCCGCTGCGGGTGTCTCCCGCGTACCACTGGCACGCCGCGCACGGGGCGAGCTTCGGAGAGAAGGCAGGCTGGGAGCGCGTGAACCACTACGCGGCACCGGGGGACGAAGCGCTGCGGCCGCGGGGGTGGGCGGGACGGCTCTGGTCAGCGTGCGTCGAGCCGGAGCATCGGGCGGTGCGCGAGGCCGCGGGCCTCTTCGACGAGACGTCGTTCGCCAAGATCGAGATCACCGGGCCGGACGCGGCGGCATTCTGCCTGCACGTGTTCGCGGGGCACGTCGGACGGCCGCCGGGCGCGGTCGTCTACACCCAGGCGCTGAACGAGCGCGGCGGGATCGAGATGGACGTGACGGTCTCGCGGCTCGCCGCCGATGCGTTTCTCGTCGTCACCGGCACGGCGTTCGGGATGCACGACCTCGGCTGGCTGCGGCGGCAGGCCCGGCTGACCGACGCGGACGTGCGGATCGTCGACGTGACGAGCGCATGGGCGTGCTTCGGGCTGTGGGGTCCGCGGGCGCGCGAGCTGCTGGCGCCGCTCACACCGGTGTCGCTGGCGAACGCGGACTTCCCCTACCCGTCGCTTGCCGAGACCACCGTCGCGGACGTTCCGGTGCGGGCACTGCGCGTCACGTACGTCGGCGAGCTGGGGTGGGAGCTGTACTGCCCGACGGAGTACGGCGCGGCGCTGTGGACGGCGCTCGCCGCGACCGGTGCCACGCCCGGCGGGTACCGCGCGATCGAAAGCCTGCGGCTGGAGAAGGGCTACCGGGCGTGGGGGAGCGACATCGGGCCCGAGACGACCCCCGCCGAGGCGGGGCTGGGGTTCGCGGTGCGCCGCGGGGGCGACTTCGTCGGGGCCGCCTGCGCGTTGCAGGAGCCGCGGCGGCGGTTGCGGTGCCTGACCCTGGCCGATCCGCGTGCCGTCGCGCTGGGCGGTGAGCCGGTGCGGGTCGGCGGTGCCGATGGCGGGGTGGTGGGCCAGGTGACCTCGGGCGGCTACGGCTACACGGTGGCCCGCTCGATCGCCTACGCCTACCTGCCGGTGAACGCGGGTGCTGCCCCGGCGGTCGCGGTGGCGGTGGACGGTGACTGGATTCCCGCCGAGGTGGCCCCGCAGGCGCTGCACGACCCCAGGGGCGAGCGCATCCGCGCATGATCGTGATCAGGTGCACGGCACGACGGTCGCGAGCGTCGTGGAGTGCGGGTCGGCGCGATCTTCGAGCCGTTCAGGTTGCGGCGAGGGCGTCGAGCACGGCCTGCCCGTGGCGGGCCAGCTTGGCCTCGCCGATGCCGCTGATCCGGCCGAGCTCGGCGAGCGTGGTCGGGCGCCGGATGGCGATCTCCCGCAGCGTGGCGTCGTGGAAGATCACGTACGCGGGGACGCCCTGCTCCTTCGCTGCGGCCCCGCGCCAGGCCCGCAGCTGCTCGAACACCGGCGCGACGTCCTCGGGCAACGGGGCGGCGGGGGTGCGCGACGGGCGGGCGCGCACCGTCTTGGTCGGGTCGCGCCGCAGCAGCACCGGACGTTCCCCGCGCAGCACCGGTCGGCTGGCGTCGGTGAGCTGGAAGGTCTGGTAGCTGCCCTCGACCGCGAGGATGCCTCTGGCCAGGAGCTGGCGGATCACCCCGCGCCACTCGCCCTCCGACAGCTCGGTGCCGACGCCGAACACCGACAGCTCGTCGTGGCGGAACTGCTCGACCTTCGGTGTGCGCTTCCCGAGCAGGATGTCGATGATCTGCCCGGCGCCGAACCGCTGGTGACGCTCCCGGTCGAGCCGGAAGACCGTCGAGAGCAGCTTCTGAGCGGCGACGGTGCCATCCCACGATTCCGGAGGCGCCAGGCACGTGTCGCAGTTGCCGCACGGCGTCGTCGTCTCGCCGAAGTAGGCGAGGAGCTGCACCCGGCGGCACTCGACCGTCTCGCACAGCGCGAGCATCGCGTCGAGGTGCTGGGCAAGCCTGCGCCGGTGGTCCCGATCCCCGGGGGAGTCGTCGATCATCTTGCGTTGCTGCACGACATCGGCGAGGCCATAGGCGAGCCAGGCCGTTGACGGCAGGCCGTCACGGCCCGCGCGGCCGGTCTCCTGGTAGTAGCCCTCGACCGACTTGGGCAGGTCAAGGTGGGCGACGAAGCGAACATCGGGCTTGTCGATGCCCATGCCGAACGCGATCGTCGCGACCATGACGACGCCGTCCTCGCGCAGGAACCTCGTTTGGTTGGCGGCGCGGGTCGGGCCGTCGAGCCCGGCGTGATAGGGCAACGCCGAGATGCCCTGCGCGACGAGGAACTCGGCGGTCTGCTCGACCGACTTGCGCGAGAGGCAGTACACGATGCCCGCGTCGCCCGCGTGCTCGGTGCGTAGCAGGTCGAGGAGTTGTCGGCGCGGCTCGTTCTTCGGCGCGATGCGATAGGTGATGTTGGGCCGGTCGAAGCTTGCGACGAACTGCCCGGCGTTCTCCAACTTGAGCCGCTGGGTGATCTCCGCGTGCGTGGCGCGGGTCGCCGTCGCGGTGAGCGCGATCCGCGGCACCTCCGGCCAGCGCACATGCAGCTCGGAAAGGGCCAGGTAGTCGGGTCGGAAGTCGTGGCCCCACTGCGCGACGCAATGCGCCTCGTCGATCGCGAACAGCGCGATGCGGCCGCGTTCGAGCAGGCTCATGGTGGCCGGGACCCGGAGCCGCTCGGGCGCGAGGTACAGCAGGTCCAGCTCCCCGGCCAGGAAGAGCGCTTCGACCATGCGGCGCTCGTCGGGGGCCTGGGTGGAGTTCAGGAACCCCGCGCGGACGCCGAGAGCGGTGAGCGCGTCGACCTGGTCCTGCATCAGCGCGATCAGCGGGGACACCACCACGCCGACGCCGGGCCGCACGAGCGCCGGGATTTGGTAGCAGAGCGACTTGCCTCCGCCGGTGGGCATGAGCACCACGGCGTCGCCGCCCGCGCAGACGTGGTCGACGATCGCCGCCTGGTCGCCGCGGAAGTCGCCGTAGCCGAACACGCGCCGTAGGACGTCAAGCGGGGCGGGCGCGGTCTCGGGGAGCACGGGCTCGATGGTAGGCGCCGGTGCGCAGGCTGCCGCGCACCGCGCCCGTGGTGAAAAGGCGGACCTCAGGGGGTGTCGAGGCTCGCGCGCCAGGCCGCGTGCAGCTCGGCGAACGCGCCGCCCTCGGAAAGGAGCGCGGCGGGGGAGCCGTCCTCCACCACCCGGCCGTCGGCCATGACGAGCACCCGGTCGGCGATGAGCACCGTCGACAGCCGGTGCGCGATGATCAGCGCCGTGCGGTCGGCGAGCACCGTCTCCAGAGCGGCCTGCACCGCCCGCTCGCTGGGCACGTCCAGCGACGACGTGGCCTCGTCGAGCAGCACCACGGCCGGGTCCGCCAACACCACCCTGGCCAACGACACGAGCTGCCGTTGGCCCGCCGAGAGCCGCCCGCCGCGTTTGCGCACGTCCGTGTCGAACCCGTCGGGCAGCGCCGCGATGAACGCCCCCGCCCCGACCGCTTCGGCGGCGGCGACGACCGCGGCGCGCGGCGCGTCCGGTCGGCCCAGCGCGATGTTGTCGGCCACCGAGCCGGAGAACAGGAAGGCCTCCTGGGTGATCATCACCAGTGCCGCGCGCAGCTCGGCGTCGGCGACGTCGCGCAGGTCGACGCCATCGAGGGTGACCGCGCCGCCGGTCGGGTCGTAGAACCGGGCGGCCAGCTTGGCCAGCGTCGACTTGCCCGCCCCTGTCGCGCCCACCAGCGCCACGGTCTGCGCAGCAGGCACGGTCAGCGACAGCTCCGGCAGCACGGTGCGCCGCCGATCCGACCGGTACGCGAACCGCACGGCCGCGAAGCGCAGCTCGCCCCGTACCGGCGACGGCAGCGGGACCGGCGCGAGCGGCTCCGGGACGCTGGGAGGCGTGTCGAGCACCGTGGCGACCTTCTCCAGTGCCGCGGCCGCGGACTGGTAGGCGTTGAAGAACTGCGCGAGCTCGTCCAACGGGTCGTAGAACCGGCGAAGGTACAGCAGGAATGCGGTGAGCGCGCCCAGCTCCAGCACACCGCCCGCCACCCGCAGGCCGCCCACGGCGAGCACCAGCGCCAACGTGAGGTTGCCGACGGCGCGCACCGACCCGACGTACCACGCGACGGTGCGGATCGAGTCGGCGTTGGCGTCGCGGTACGCCGCGCCGAGCCGGTCCATGATCTCCTCGTTGCGCCGCTCGCGGCGGTAGGCCTGCACCGCGCGGATGCCGTTCATCGACTCGACGAACTGCACGATCAGCCGGGCCACGGTGACCCGGGTGCGCCGGTAGGTCGCCCGTGAGCGGCGCTGGAACCACCGCGTGAGCAGCAGCAGCGGGACGAACCCTGCGAGCACGATCACAGCCAGCACCGGGTCGAGCCACACCAGCAGCACCGAGATCCCGAGCAGTGACAGCACCGCGCCGCCGAAACCGTCGAGGCCCTTCTCCAGCAGATCGTTGAGCGCGTCGACGTCGCTGGTCAGCCGCGAGATGAGACGTCCTGAGGTGAACGACTCGTGGAAGTCGAGCGACAGGCGCTGGCCGTGCGCGAACACCCGCCGCCGCACGTCCAGCAGCACGTCCTGCCCGACGCGCCCGGTGAGCAGCAGGAAGGCCGCGCGCAGCCCCGCCGCGGCGGCGGCGGAGCCCGCGTAGCCCGCGATCGCCCACACGAGCGGCGCGGCGTCGCCCGCCACCGCGGCCGGGATGCCCGTGTCGATGGCCGACGCGACGAGCAGCGGCCCCGCCAGCTCGGCGAGGGTCTGTCCGACGAGCAGCAGCAGGGCCGCAACGACCGCGCGCCGGTGCGGCCGGATGAGCGTGCCGAGCAGCCGCCGGGCCTGCCTCTGCATCCGCAGCCCTGCCGCCGCCGGATCGGCGTCGACCGACTCGTCGGCGACGCCGCGCCAACCGTCGTCGGCGGCCTCGATCGTCTCGGCGGTCATGTCCACACCTCTTCGGCACTCGACAGCAGCGCCCGGTAGTCGGGGTTGGTCGCCAGCAGCTCGCGGTGCGTGCCCACCGCCGCGACGACGCCGTCGCGCAGCATCGCCACGCGGTCGGCGAGTTGGACGGTGGACGGGCGGTGCGCCACGACCAGCGCGGTGACCCCGCCCAGCACCCGGCGCAGCGCGGCCTCGACCTCGGCCTCGGTGTGCACGTCGAGCGCCGAGAGCGGGTCGTCGAGCACCAGCACCGGCGGACGGCCGAGCACCGCGCGGGCCAGCGCCAGCCGCTGCCGCTGCCCACCCGAGAGCGAAAGGCCCTGCTCGCCGATCCGCGTGTCCAGCCCCCACGGCAGCGCCGCGACGAACCCGTCGGCGCTCGCCACCCGCAGCGCTCCCCAGACCTCCTCGTCGGTGACGATGCTCGGGCCCGCAAGCGACCCTTCGGCCGCGTCGGGCAAGCCCAACGCCACGTTCTCGCGGACGCTCGCCGAGATCAGCACCGGATCCTCGAAGGCGGTGGCGACCACCCGGCGAAGCTGCGCCAGCGCCACGTCGCGGACGTCGACGCCGTCGATGCGCACCTGGCCGCCGGTCACGTCGTAGAGGCGCGGGACGAGCGCGGTCAGGGTGGTCTTGCCCGAGCCGGTGGCCCCGACCAGCGCCATCGTCTCGCCGGGGCGCACGGCGAGGTCCACCCCGCGCAGCGTCTCGCGCTCGGCGCCCGGGTAGCGGAACCGGACGCCTGTCAGCGCCAGCTCGCCGCGCACCGCGCCCAGCACGGCAGGCCGCGGCGGGTCGGTGATC
The DNA here is from genome assembly GCA_963736375.1 of uncultured Actinomycetota bacterium. Taxonomy (GTDB): domain Bacteria; phylum Actinomycetota; class Actinomycetes; order Mycobacteriales; family Pseudonocardiaceae; genus Pseudonocardia. Next base: position 291,646 of record CAVTOL010000027.1, on the reverse strand, counting down.
GCGGGCGGGATGTCGCGCACCTCGAAGTACCGCGCGGTGGCGCCCGCCGCGTTGCTCGCCTCGGCGAGGAGCCAGCCCAACGACTCCACCGGCCAGTACAGGTAGGTGACGACGGTCGCGGCGGCGACCAGCGTGCCGAGCGTGAGGGTGCCGTCGGCGACACCGTAGGCGCCGAGCGCGAGGATGACCGCGATCGCGGCCTCCGGCACCAGCACGACGACCGTCCAGAGCGCCGCGAGCAGCCGCACCTTCGTCAGCTCGGTGCCGCGCAGACCGCGGGCGTCGGCCAGGAAGCGGCCCGTGAGCCTGCGTCCGCGGCCAAGCGACTTCAGCACCCTGATGCCGAGTGCCGACTCCTCGACGACCGTGGCGAGATCGCCCACCTGGTCCTGGGCCCGGCGGGCGGCGCGCGAGTAGCGGCGCTCGAGGGCGAGCGTCGTCGCGGTGAGCGGGCCCGCCATGATCGCGACCACCAGGCCCAACCACGGCGACAGCCACACCAGCACACCGACGCCGACGACGACCGTCAGCGCGTTCACCACGAGGAAGATGCCGGAGAACATGACGAACCAGCGGATCGTCGTGAGGTCGGAGGTGGCGCGGGACAGCAGCTGGCCCGAGGCCCAGCGGTCGTGGAAGGCGACCGGCAGCCGCTGCAGGTGGGCGTACAGGTCGGCGCGCATCGTCGCCTCGACCTGGTTGGCCGGGCCCGCGACCAGCATCCGGCGCACGAAGATCAACCCGGCCTCGACGGCCCCGAACGCCAGCACGCCGAGCACGAGCCACGGAAGGGTCTTGAGCTCGCCGTGCGCCACCGGGCCGTCCACGATCGCGCGGGTGACGAGCGGAATTCCCAGTCCCGCAAGGGTGGCGGCCAGCGCCGCGACCCCGCTGCCGACCAGTGCGGCGCGGTGCGGACGGACATAGGGCAGCAGACGACGCAGCGTGCGCAGGGGTGGGGCGGGTGGCCGATCGCCTGCCGTGAGGGCTTCGCTCATGGCGTCAAGAACGGTAGGCGGCCCGCCGCGGGCGGTCATCCGAGTTTCGGCGGGGCGAAATGCGGCCGGGGCCGGCAGGCTGATGGGCATGACGTTGCGGATCGGATACAAGGCGTCGGCGGAGCAGTTCGGGCCGCGCGAGTTGGTCGAGTACGCGGTGCGCGCCGAGGAGGTCGGCCTCGACAGCGCGGTGGTGTCCGACCACTTCCTGCCCTGGCGGCACGAGGGCGGCCACGCGCCGTCCGCGCTGGCGTGGATCACCGCGGTGGGCGAGCGCACGTCGCGCATCCAGCTCGGCACGTCCGTGCTGACCCCGACGTTCCGCTACAACCCCGCGGTGCTGGCCCAGACGTGGGCGAGCCTCGGGCTGCTCTACCCCGGGCGGGTGATGCTCGGCGTCGGCACCGGCGAGGCGTTGAACGAGATCGCGGTGTCCGGGCGGGAGTGGCCGGAGTTCAAGGAGCGCTTCGCCCGGCTGCGCGAGGCCGTGCGGCTGATGCGGGAGCTGTGGACGGGCGAAGAGGTGTCGTTCGAGGGCGAGTACTACCGGACGGTCGACGCGACGATCTACGACAAGCCCGAGCAGCCGATACCGGTCTACATCGCCGCGGGCGGCCCGGTGGTCGCCAAGTACGCGGGCCGCGCGGGCGACGGGTTCATCTGCACCTCCGGCAAGGGCATGGAGCTCTACACGGAGAAGCTGATGCCCGCCGTCGCGGAAGGAGCGCAGGCCGCGGGGCGGGACGCGGCCGCGATCGACAACATGATCGAGATCAAGATGTCCTACGACCGCGACGCGGAGACCGCGTTGGAGAACTGTCGCTTCTGGGCGCCGCTGTCGCTCACCGCGGAGCAGAAGCACAGCGTGGACTCCGCGGTCGAAATGGAGCGCCTCGCCGACGAGCTGCCGATCGAGCAGGTCGCGGAGCGATGGATCGTGGCGTCGGACCCTGACGAGGCCGTCGCGCAGATCAAGCCGTACGTCGATGCGGGTCTCAACCATCTGGTGTTCCACGGCCCCGGCCACGACCAAGAGCGCTTCCTCACCCAGTTCGCCGAGGACGTGCTGCCGAAGCTGCGGACCCTGGGGTGACCGCACCGTCCACGGTGGGGGACGCCGTCACGCGCGACGGGCGGGTGCTGCGCCTGCGGGTGGCGCGCGGGAAGCACGGCACGCTCGACGGCGACGCGCTGCCGCTGATCGCCGAGGCGCTGAACACGGCCGACCCGGCCGAGGTCGGCGCCGCGCTACTGGTCGGCGAGGGCGTGAGCTTCTGCACCGGCGGCGACGTGCGAGCGTTCGCGGACGCGGCGGATCGCGGCGCATACGTCGCGGCGTTGGCCGAGGCTTTCCACGAGATGATCACGGCTATCGCGACCTGCGCGGTGCCGGTCGTCGCGGCCGTGCCCGGCTGGGCGGCGGGGGCGGGCATGTCGGTGGTGTGCGCGGTGGACCTCGCTGTGGTCGGGCGCTCCACGCGGTTGCGGCCCGCCTATCCGAGCATCGGGTTTTCGCCCGACGGCGGCATGAGCTGGACCCTGCCACGGCTGGTCGGGGCAGGCCACGCGCGCCGGATCCTCTTGACCGACGAGGTGCTGGACGCGGAGACGGCGGCCGCGCTCGGCGTCGTCGCGGCGGTGGTGGACGACGCCGACGTGCTCGCCGAGGCCGAGCGGTTGGCGGCGCGGCTCGCGGACGGGCCGACGGTCGCGTTCGGCCGGATCAAGACCCTGCTGGCGGCTTCACCCGAGGCGACGCTGTCCGAGCAGCTCGCAGCCGAAGCGCGGGCGATCGGAGCGAGCGCGGACGGCCCGGAAGGCGCGGAGGGGCTGGCGGCGTTCGTGGAGAAGCGACCGCCCCGTTTCCACTAACTGGTCGTGAGTGGAAAAGAGGGCCAGAGCACTCCTTTCCACTCACAGGGGTGTCAGCGCGGGTTGCCGGGGGCCGAGCCGCCCGCCACCAGGCGCCTGCCGTTGCGAATGGCCCGCACCCCGCCGGGCAGCTGCACGGCCGAGCGCGGCATCATGCTGCGGGCGCGCAGCACCGGCCATGCGGGCGTGGTGGGGAACAGCCCCTCCAGCCCGTGCGGGACCGGGCCGCCGAGGCTCGAACGCAGCAGCTCCTGGTACTCGTCGTACTCGTTGACGGCGGCGGCCAGGTCGCCCTGCGCCACGTAGGCCTCAATGAGCGCGCGGCGGGCGCTCTCACGGCTCGGCGCGGTGCGCACGGCCACCTTGGCCATCGCGACGGCGTCGTCGAAGCGGCCCGCGGTGATCAGCCGCTGGCTGCGCTCCTCGATGGCGTGCAGGCGCAACTGGCGGAACCGCTCGCGTTCGATCTCGATCCACGAGGCCGTCCACCCGGGCAGGATGTCCGCGGTGAGGAGCATGGTGTCGACCGGTGCGCTCGCGGGCATGGTGGGCAGCGTGCGGATGAGGCGCATCGCGTCGGCGAGGTCGACGGTCACGTCGGCGCCCAACGCGAGGGCATCCAGCCCGTCGAGCAGCCCCGGTACGTCGACGGCGGCGATGGCCTCGCCCAGCAGGCGTTCGGCCGCGGCCACCCCAGGCCACAGGTCGGCGGCGAGCGCGGCCCTGGCCTGCGGACGGGGGTGCACCGCCAGGTAGGCGACCAGCCGCCGGGCATCGACGCTCAACGCGACGGGTGCACCATGCACCGTAAGGGTGAACGCGCCCAGCACCGTGATGCGGTGCGGGAGCGCCTGAGCCGAGCGAGATCGCCGCTGATCGTCAGACATGGTCGTCCCGTGGAAGAGTTGTGCCCGTGTATTGAGCCCGCGTGTGGTCCGCCGAGCCCGTCGAAGAGTGTTCTCCGGTGGGCCCGGCTTGGGAAGGGCCTGTTTCGTCACACTTGGCGGAACCTTCGGCCCCACCCCGTGACGCAACGTGACCCTTCGATCCTGGGGCTGACCTTAGCGTAGGTCAGGGCGCGGCGCGCAGGCGGACATGCGTGCCCGCCGCGTCGGCCCAGACATGCAGCGAGTCGCAGAGCTGGCGGGCGATCCAGACCCCGCGGCCGCGGGGCTCGGCCGGGTGCGGCGCGATGAGGCCGGGCAGCGGGTTGCTCAGCACACCACGGTCGTGCACCTCGACGACGAAGCCGTCGGCGTCGGACCACAGGCAGACCTCGGCGTCGCCCGGCCCGTGTTCGACGGCGTTCGTGGTGATCTCGTTGACGGCCAGCACGACGTCGTCGGCGCGGTCCTGGCCGAATCCGGCCGCGACCAGCATGGCCGCGACGCTCGCCCGTACCTCGTTGAGCGCCCACGCGCCGAAGGTGCGGCGCTCGTCGGGCGGTCCGAGGACCAGTGGCGCAGGCGCGGGCGAGGCCAGGAGGACTTCCTGCGGGGAGACGTAGTCGGCGTTGTCGGCGGCCTGGCCACCGCGCAGCACCGTGCGGTGGTTGCGGCGCGCGCCGGACAGGACCGCCTCGTGGAGGGGGTAGGCGGGGTAGAAGCAGGTCATCGCGACGGGAAGGTCGGAGAGGGCGACGTTGGCCGCGGCGTCGAGCTCGGTCCAGAAGCCGCCGTCGGCGCCGTCGAAGGCGTCCCAGTGCTCGGTGACGACACAGACCGAGTGGTTGCTCGACGCGGTGAGGGTGCGCAGCTCACGGGCCCATCGGGCGGCGAGCGTCTGGCCCGAAGGGCCGTCTGGTCCGTCGGGGCGGGCCAACGTGACGGCGGCGGACAGGTCGCACGACGGCTGTCCGCGCAGCGCCGCCTCGGTGGTGGGCCGCAGCGCGAGCGCCAGCGGGTCGCCGGTCGCCAGCGCGGCGACGACCACCGGCGCGAGCTGGGCGATCAGGTCGACCTCGGTGTCGTAGAACGCGACGCCGTGCCGCAGCCGGGTCGCCTCCGGTGGGCTGGTGATCCTCACCGGACCTCCTCGCGCGGGACGACCTCGAGCTGGGGGGCGAACGGGGCGCCGCACCGGTCGAGCACGCGGTGGACGCCGGGGCGGGCACCGACGAGCACCAGCCGGTGCGTCTCGGGGAAGGACTCGGCGGCGTGGACGAGCTCGACGGCGCCTGCCACGTCGATGAACCGGAGCGAGGTGAGGTCGATGGTGATGTCGGTGGTGGCGTAGGGGGAGCGGAGGGCGGAGTCGAGCGCGGTCTCGAGCAGGCGCCTGACCTGGGGCCGGTTGGACAGGTCGATCTCACCTGCGAACCGCAGCGCGGTGGCCGCCGATCCGGTGACGCGCAGCAGGGTGTCGTCGTACAGCGCGGGCATCACCAGCTCGGTGGGATGGATCTCGCGCATCGCGGCTACGGCCTCGTCGTCAAAGAAGCGTCGGTCGAAGCGGCAGAGCATGCCCGCGTTGGGGTGCGCGGCCAGGAGGATGTCGACCGCCGTCTCGTACTCGACGAGTTTACGCAGCCCGCCGATCGGCAGGATTTCGCGGGACTCACCCGCCAGCCGGATGCCCGGCCACCCCGCGATGTCGGCGTCGACGATCTGCTGACGCATGAGCTCGACGATGTCGGGGACGGGGAACGTGCAGACCTGGCGCGTGCGCTGCGTGGGCACGATGACCAGGCCGCCCTCCGCGATCGCCCCCGCCACGGGCACGTGGTCGTCGGCGAGCCTGCCGAGCAGGGTGTCGGAGGTGTCGTTCTCGAAGTAGACGACGCGCTCGCCCGCCGCGAGACCGCCCGCGACGTACGCGGCCGTGGCCTCCCAGAGGTGGTCCTCGCTGTCCGGAACGAGACAGGTGTGCCCGACGCGACAAAGGTCGTCGATCGTGCTGATCCCCGTCATGCGCACTCTTCTCGGCGTTTGCGTCGGGCTCCCCGCGCCCTACCTGCCGTTCCTCTCCAACGAGCCTACGTTGCCGGTCCAGCCGGAGCGTCGGGACGGACGGGGAGGCGCGCGCCGAGCCGTCGGCGGCGCGCGGCGAGCGGCGCGCCTCACGCGACGACAGGAGGCACGACCGCTTCGATCAGGTGCGGCCCGGCCTCCGCCGACGCGCGGCGGAGGGCGTCGGCGAGGCCTTCGGCGGTGTTCACCGAGGTGGCGGGCACGCCCATGCCCGCGGCCAACGCGACGAAGTCGAGCCGAGGTCTGGACAGGTCCAGCAGCGAACGGGCGCGCGCGCCGTCACCGACGACGTAGCCTGCCGCGCCGACCTGCCGCAGCTCGGCGCGCAGGATGGCGTAGGCGCTGTTGTGGTAGACGATGGTCGTCACGTCGAGGCCCTCCCGGGCGTGGCTCCACAGCGCCGAGATCGTGTACATCGCGCTGCCGTCGGCCTCGAGGCACCAGACCGGCCGGTCTGGGCAGGCCAGCGCCGCTCCGGTGGCGGCGGGCAGGCCGTAGCCGATCGCGCCGCCCGTGAGGGTGAGCCAGTCGTGGCGCGGCGCGCCCGCCGTGGCTGTCGGGAGGCCAACGCCTGCGGTGTTGGACTCGTCGACGACGACCGCACCCTCGGGGAGCAGCGCTCCGATCACGGCGGCGGCGGTGGCGACCGTCAGCGGACCGGTCGGGAGCTCGGGTCGCGCCGCGGCGGCGAGGGTGGGCGGCGTGTCACCCGCGACGAGATCGGCGAGCGCCGTGGCCGCGGCCGCGGCGCGGCTGTACTGGGGCGCCACCTCGTGCACCACGGCGCCGTCGGGGACGAGATCGCCCGGCTTGTCGGGGTAGCCGAAGAACGCCACCGGCGCGCGCGCCCCGAGCAGGATGAGGTGGCGGGTGCCCGCCAGCTGGCGTTGGGCCTGCTCGACGAGGTAGGCCAGCCGCCCGACCGGCGCGACGCCTGCGCCGCGCTCGAGCCGAGCCGGAAACGTCTCGGCGAGCATCCGCGCTCCGGTGGCGGCCGCGATCCGGCTTGCCGCGGCCAGGCCGTCCGCGCGGCAGGCGTCGCCGCCCACGAGCAGCAGGCTGGGCTCGCCCGAGCGGAGCGCCTCGGCGGCGGCCTGCAACGCGGTGGGGTCGGTCGCCAGAGGATCGGGGGCCTCCGGGGATGCGGCGGGCACGCCGCCCTCGGACCAGCTCACGTCGGCGGGCAGCACCAGGGTGGCGACCCGGCCCGCCCCGGCGGCGGCCACGGCCTCGGCGGCATCACGGCCCACGTCGGCGGCGGCGGCGCTCGTGCGAAGCCACGCCGACACCGACCCCGCGAGGGCGGCGATGTCCGACTGGAGCGGCGCGTCGTACTTCTGGTGGCCGGTGGCGTGCTCGCCGACGACCGTCACCACACCCGAGCCCGCCCGCCGGGCGTTGTGCAGGTTGGCCAGGCCGTTGCCGAGGCCCGGTCCGAGGTGCAGGAGCACCGCAGCCGGGCGCCCCGCCATCCGCGCGTAGCCGTCGGCCGCACCCGTCGCGACCCCCTCGAACAGCGTGAGCACCGGCCGCAGCGCGGGTACGCCGTCCAGCGCGGCGACGAAGTGCATCTCCGACGTGCCGGGGTTCGCGAAGCACACGTCGACGCCCGCGCCGACGAGGGTGCGAAGCAGCGCGTGCGCGCCGTTCACGGGGTGCTCACGCGCACCGATGTCGACGGCGACTGCCGGATCGTCTGCAGGACGACGCAGTACCGCTCGGTCAGCTTGATCAAGGTGGCGAGCTGGTCGGCGTCCGCGTCGGTGGCGAGGTCGAACGTCAGCCGGATGTCGCGGAACCCGACCGGGGCCGCCTTGTCGACGCCCAGCGTGCCGCGGAAGTCCAGATCGCCCTCGGCGTGCACGGATCCGGTCACGTCGAGCCGCAAGGAGGTGGCCACGGCCCGGAGGGTGACGCCCGCGCACGCGACCAGTGCCTCCAGCAGCATGTCGCCCGAGCACAGCTGGGTGCCGTCGCCGCCGCTCGCCGGGTGCAGACCGGCCTCGGCGAGCGTGGTCGCCGTGCGCACCCGACAGGCGACGCCCGTGCCGTCGAGCTCGCCGTCGGCGATGAGCGTGACCACCGCGCTCTCCGGGTCGTCGCGGTAGCGCTGCTTGAGCGGGGCCTGCTTCGCCTTGAGCAGGGCGGCGAAGTCGGGCCCCACGTCGGTCTCCACGTCGGTCTCCAGGTCGGGCGCAGCGTCGGAGGTCATTCCCGCATCGTGCCACCACCTCCACGGGACGTGGCCTAGCCTCGCGACGTGGTCGAAGGCGCGAGCACGCGGGTGCTCACCGTTCCCAACGCGCTGTCCGTGCTGCGCCTGCTCGGGGTGCCGCTGTTCCTCTGGCTCCTGCTCGCGGGCCACGGGGCGCGGGAGACCGACATCTGGGCGATCGTCGTGCTCGGCCTCGGCGGGATCAGCGACTGGGCCGACGGCAAGCTCGCCCGCCTTCTCAACCAGTACAGCCGGTTGGGGGAGCTGCTCGACCCCGCCGTCGACCGGCTCTACATCTTCGCCGCGTTGCTCGGGCTGGGCCTGCGCGGCGTCGTTCCGTGGTGGGCCGTCGCCGTGCTCGTCGGCCGCGACCTGGTGCTCGCCGCGTGCCTTCCGCTGCTCCGGCCGCGCGGCTACGGGCCGCCGCCCGTCGTCTACCTCGGCAAGGCGGCGACGTTCCTGCTGCTGTGGACGTTCCCGCTGCTGCTGGCCGGGCTGCAGACCGGATGGTTCGCCGACCTCTGCCGTCCGACCGGCTACGCGTTCGCGATCTGGGGCAGCGCGCTGTACCTCTACACGGGGGCGCTCTACCTGACCCAGATCGTGCTCGCGCTGCGCACGCCCCGCGCGCAGCGGGCAGAAGGCCGTAGCTAGGCTCCCGCCGTGATCCCCGACGACCTGCGTTACACCGACGCTCACGAGTGGGTCCGCGACCTCGGCGACGGCGTCGTCCGCATCGGCATCACCGATCACGCACAGACTCAGCTCGGCGACGTCGTGTTCGTCCAGCTCCCCGACGAGGGCGCCGACGTCCAGGCGGGCACGGCCGTGGGCGAGGTCGAGTCGACCAAGTCGGTCGCGGACCTGTTCGCGCCGGTCAGCGGTACTGTCGTGGCGGTCAACGCCGCGCTGGCCGACACCCCCGAGCTGATCAACTCGGCGCCGTACGAGGACGGCTGGATGCTCGACATCAGAGTCACCGATACGCCCGCCGGATTGCTCGACGCGGCCGCGTACGGCGAGCTCGTCGGGCAGTGACCGGGCCCGATGCCCGGCAGGGCGGGCACGGTAGGTTTGTCCGGCATAGCCACTGCACTGACCGCGACTTATCCGGATTTTGTCCGCAGGAGGAGACCCCGAGGTGACCATGAATGACGGGCCCGGCGTGCCCCCGGAGCGCGCCCCGGAGACCACATCGGTCTTCCGCGCGGACTTCTTGTCCGAGGCGGAGCCCCCTGCACAGGACCCGGCCGTCTCGGGCGTGGATGCGCTTCCGGAGGGGGCGGCGCTGCTGGTCGTCAAACGGGGCCCCAACGCGGGATCGCGGTTCCTGCTCGACCGCGCCGTCACCAGCGCGGGACGCCATCCCGACAGCGACATCTTCCTCGACGACGTCACGGTCTCTCGCCGCCACGCCGAGTTCCGCAGCGACGCGGGGGAGTTCGTGGTGGTTGACGTCGGAAGCCTGAACGGCACCTATGTCAACCGCGAACCGGTAGACACGGCGGTCCTGGTCGACGGCGACGAGGTACAGATCGGCAAATTCCGACTGGTCTTCATCACCGGCCCACGCGGCTGACACCCGTCGGCGACACGCTGGGGCCGCCCGTCCGGCGGCGGGCGCGGGCGGAGTGTGCCGTGTAGCGTCGGAGGGCAGCAGGACCGTCAGGAGGAGGGACCGCATGAGCGAGATGCGTGTGGTGGGCGTCCGGGTCGAACTCCCCGCGAACCAGCCGATCCTTCTCTTGCGGGAGACCAGCGGCGACCGATATCTCCCCATCTGGATCGGGTCTGTCGAGGCCACCGCCATCGCGCTGGAGCAGCAGGGCGTGAAGCCCGCGAGGCCCCTTACCCACGATCTGCTCAAGGACGTGATCGCGGGCCTGGGGCGGCGGCTCGAGCAGGTTCGGATCACCGACTTGCAGGAGGGCACCTTCTACGCCGAGCTCGTCTTCGACGGCGGCGTGAAGGTGTCCGCCCGGCCGAGCGATTCCGTCGCACTGGCCCTGCGCACCGGGGTCCCGATCCACGCGGAAGAGCAGGTCCTCGCCGAGGCCGGGCTCATCATCCCGGACGAGCAGGAGGACGAGGTCGAGAAGTTCCGGGAGTTCCTCGACTCGATTTCCCCCGAAGACTTCCGCGGCGCCCAGCCCTAGCGGGTCTCACCAGCAGACCGGGTGCCTCCGCGTTGACCCTATGAAGACTTCCGCGGCGCCCAGCCGTAGCGGGTCTCACCAGCAGACCGGGTGCCGTCGCGTTGACCCGTTGAGGACTTGCGCGGCGCCCAGCCGTAGCGCGAGGGCCTGCCACCCCGTTACCACGCACGAGCGTGTTGCGTTGACCCTGCGCGTACACACGCCTACGGTCGAAGAACCAGCATGTGATTCAGTGGAAGGGGGCGCGGTGGACGAGCCGCCGTCCACGCCCGAGCAGGGCGAGCTCTTTCCGGACCCGCTCGTCGGGTCCGGTCTCGATGGGCTGCCCGACCAGCTCGTGGGCTTCCGCGGCCCCACCGCCTGCCAAGTCGTCGGCATCACCTACCGACAGCTCGACTACTGGGCCCGCACCGGCCTGGTCGTGCCCTCGATCCGCAGCGCGGCGGGCTCGGGCTCGCAGCGGCTGTACTCGTTCAAGGACATGCTCGTCCTGAAGGTCGTCAAGCGGCTTCTCGACGCCGGGGTGTCGCTGCAGAACATCCGCGTCGCCGTCGAGTACCTGCGCCGCCGCGGCGTCCGTGACCTGGCGGGCGTCACCCTTTTCTCCGACGGCACCACGGTCTACGAGTGCAGCTCGCCGGAAGAGGTCGTCGACGTGCTCCGCGGCGGCCAAGGCGTGTTCGGCATCGCCGTCTCCGGCGCCATGAAGGAGATCAGCGGCTCGATCAAGGACTTCCCGGTCGAGCGGGCCGACGGCGGCACCGTCGACGACGCCCCCGAGGACGAGCTGTCCCGCAGACGGGTCCGGCGCGCGATCGGCTAGCAGTAGTTCCACGTTGTAGGACTAGAGTGGGCGTGCAGTCGCCGAACCAGCGCGGGAGAGTCCCGGCGAAAGCCGGGCGCCGAAGGAGCAAATCCTCCCCGGAATCTCTCAGGCCCCCGGACCGCGCCGGTGAGACGCCTCTGGAAAGTGATCGCCCGCGCCATGGCGGCGATCCGCCGACGGGGAAAGCCCTGGCCCGGCCGGGGTGAATCTCTCAGGCCGCCCGCCTCCACGTGGGCACCGACAGAGGGGGAGGGCGTTCCGCCCGCTCTGTCCTGCCTGGAGGCGCAATGACCGACCCCGCCGCGACACACCCCGCCGCGACCGATGCCGCCGTGACCGACCGCCCCGCGCTCATCGAGCTCGAGCGCGGTGTCCCGTTCGCGGAGCGGCACATCGGCCCGCGCGACGCCGAGCTCGCCACCATCCTGGCCGCGATCGGCGCCGCGTCACTCGACGAGCTCGCCGACACGGTCGTGCCCGCCGCGATCCGGGACACCGGACCCGTGCCGTCGACGCTGCCGCCCGCGGGGTCCGAGACGGAGGTGCTCGCCGAGCTGCGCACGCTCGCCGCCCGCAACACCGTCACGGTGCCGATGATCGGGCTTGGCTACCACGGCACCGTCACCCCGCCGGTGATCCGTAGGCACGTGCTCGAGAACCCGGCCTGGTACACCGCCTACACCCCGTACCAGCCGGAGATCAGCCAGGGCAGGCTGGAGGCGCTGCTCACGTTCCAGACCACGGTCGCCGACCTCACCGGCCTGCCCGTCGCAGGCGCGAGCCTGCTCGATGAGTCCACCGCCGCCGCCGAGGCCATGACCCTCCTGCGCCGCGCGAACCGCTCCACCAACCCCCGGTTCCTCGTCGATGTCGACACGCTCCCGCAAACCCGCGCCGTGCTGGCCACCCGCGCCGCGCCGCTCGGCATCGACCTCGTGCCCTTCGACCCCGCCGACGGCCTCCCCGATGGGGAGTTCTACGGCCTGCTGCTGTCCTACCCCGGCGCCTCTGGGGCCGTGCGCGACCTCCGGCCGGTCATCGCCGCGGCCCGCGAGCGGGGGGCGCTCACCGCAGTCGCCGCCGACCTGCTCGCCTTGACGCTGCTCACCCCGCCCGGCGAGCTCGGCGCCGACGTGGCGGTCGGCACCACGCAGCGTTTCGGGGTGCCGCTCGGGTTCGGCGGCCCGCACGCCGGTTACCTCTCGGTGCGCGACGGGCTCGCCCGTCAGCTGCCCGGCAGGCTCGTCGGGCTCTCCCGCGACGCCGACGGCCGCCCCGCGCTGCGGCTGGCGCTGCAGACCCGCGAGCAGCACATCCGCCGCGAGAAGGCCACGTCCAACATCTGCACCGCGCAGGTGCTGCTCGCCGTCGTCGCCGCCTGCTACGCCGTCTACCACGGGCCGGAAGGGCTCGCCCGCATCGCCCTGCGGGCCCACCGCATGGCCGCCGTGCTCGCGGCGGGCCTGCGCGCGGGCGGCGTCGAGGTCGTCCACGAGGCGTTCTTCGACACGGTCCGGGTCCGCGCGGCGGGCCGGGCAGGCGCGATCGCCGACGCGGCACATGCCGACGGGATCGCACTGCACCGCGTCGATGCCGACACGCTGGGGATCGCCTGCTCGGAACTGACGACCGTGGCGCACCTGGAGGCGCTGTGGGCGGCGTTCGGGGTGCAGGCCGACGCCGCCGCTCTCGACGCGGCCACGGTCGACGCGCTGCCCGCCGAGCTCGCCCGCACCAGCGCCTACCTGATGCACCCGGTGTTCCACGAGCACCGCTCGGAGACCGCGCTGATGCGCTGGCTGCGCCGCCTCGCCGACGCCGACATGGCGCTCGACCGCACGATGATCCCGCTCGGCTCGTGCACCATGAAGCTCAACGCGGCGGCCGAGATGGAGCCGATCACCTGGCCCGGATTCGCCGACCTGCACCCGTTCGCGCCCGCCGAGGACGCCGCAGGCACCCTCGAACTGATCGCCGACCTCGAACGCTGGCTGGCCGAGCTCACCGGCTACGCGGCGGTCTCCCTGCAGCCCAACGCGGGCAGCCAAGGCGAGCTCGCGGGTCTACTGGCGATCGCGGCGTACCACCGCAGCCGCGGCGACGAGCACCGCAACGTCTGCCTCATCCCGGCCTCGGCCCACGGCACCAACGCGGCGTCGGCGGTGATGGCGGGGCTGCGTGTGGTCGTGGTGGCCACCGGCCCTACCGGCGACGTCGATCTCGACGACCTGCACGCCAAGATCGACCAACACCGGGAGGCGCTGGCCGCCCTGATGATCACGTACCCGTCGACGCACGGGGTGTACGAGGCGAAGGTGCGCGAGGTCTGCGACGCGGTGCACGGGGCGGGCGGGCAGGTCTACGTCGACGGCGCCAACCTCAACGCGCTGGTCGGTGTGGCGCGGCCGGGGGCGTTCGGCGGCGACGTCAGCCACCTCAACCTGCACAAGACGTTCTGCATCCCGCACGGCGGCGGTGGTCCGGGGGTGGGCCCGGTCGCCGTCGCTGAGCACCTGGCGCCGTTCCTGCCGGGACGGGGAGTGGTCGGGGCCGTGTCGGGCGCGCCGCACGGCAGCCCCGGCGTGCTGCCGATCCCGTGGGCCTACCTGCGGCTCATGGGGGTCGACGGGCTGCGCCGGGCGACGCTCACGGCCGTCGCGGCGGCCAACTACATCGCCACCCGGCTGGCCGAGCACTACCCCGTGCTGTACGCAGGGGCGACGGGCCGCGTGGCCCACGAATGCATCCTCGACCTGCGGGGGATCACGAAGGCGTCCGGCGTGACGGTGGACGACGTCGCCAAGCGGCTCGCCGACTACGGCCTGCACGCGCCGACGATGTCGTTCCCGGTCGCAGGCACGCTGATGGTGGAGCCCACCGAGAGCGAGGACCTCGCGGAGATCGACCGCTTCATCGACGCCATGATCGGCATCCGGGGTGAGATCGAGCGCGTGGCCGCGGGGGAGTGGCCCGTGGACGACAACCCGCTGCGCGGCGCGCCGCACACCGCGGCCTGCCTCACCGACAAGTGGGATCGCCCGTACGGCCGCGAGCTGGCCGCCTATCCGACCGGGGTCACGCCGGGAGTGCACGACCGCAAGGTGTGGCCACCGGTCCGGCGCATCGATGGCGCCCACGGTGACCGACACCTGGTCTGCAGCTGCCCTGCTCCGGAGGCGTTCGCCTGATCCGGGGCAGGGCCACGCGGACGGGTGGTCCCACATCCCCTCCGAGTGTCGCCACCCGCCCGCTGTCCTAAGAGCGGGCAGCGGCGCTGTTGATACCTCCTGTTGCGGATGAGTTTCTCACCACATGTCAAGCATTGATTGACGCCGTCATTCCGTCAATGGATCAACGACAACCAACTGCCACGACACCAAAGGGGCCTGCGGTCAGACGAGCGCGGCGCAGAGGTCGATGAGGCGAGCCCGCAGGGGAGCGGCCCGCCGGGCAAACGCCGCTTGCGCGCGCACGTAGGTGGCGCGGCCCGCCGGCGTCTCGATGGGAACCGGCGGGTAGCCGAGCCCGGTGAGGTCGTAGGGGCTCGCGCGCATGTCCAGCTCACGCACGTCGGCGGCCAACTCGAAGCAGGCGGCCACGAGGTCGCCGGGCGTGGCCGGGGCAAGCTTGTAGGCCCACTTGTAGAGGTCCATCGTGGCGTGCAGGCAGCCGGGCTGCTCGTGGTCAACCTGATCCAACCGCCCGGGCGTGACGGCGTTGCGGCGTCGGGCCGCGGGTGTGAAGAAGCGGAACGCGTCGTGGTGGGTGCAGTGCACGGGGAAGGATTCGAGGACAGCGTCGGTTCCCGCGGCGCCGAGGCGCAGCGGGACCGTGCCGTGCCGTGGCGCGCCCGAGCGGTACACCATCGCCCACTCGTGCAGGCCGAAGCAGCTCAAGCGGGGTGGACGCCGTGCGGTGGCGGCGAGGAGGGTGCGGACGAACCGGGCAGTCGGCGCGAGCCGGGGGAGTGTGGCGGGGTCGAGGCGGACGCTCCCGGGGTCGTCGGCGGGCGCGTAGCCAGCGCGGCCGAGGTACTCCGGGGCGCCGAGCAGCACGACGCCCGGCCCGGGATGCCATTCCTCAAGCCGCGAAGGCCGGTACGAGTAGTAGGTGAAGAGGAAATCGAGCACCGGGTGCGCCTCGCCGCGCTGCTTGCGCTCTCGATGCGGCGCGGTGAGCCGGCGCATCCGCTCGCGGTGCGCCGTCGCGCGCGGCCGCCATTCGGCCTCCGCCAGCACGATCGGGCCGCCGTCCACCGCGTTGACGGTACGCGGGCTCCTCCTCCCGGCCCCAGGGCACCGACACGGGCGTCGGGGTCTCCGCACCCCCGTCCGGACGCCTGCGCGAGCACGGTGATGCCGGTGCGGGCGGGCGCCCGCTCAGCCGCCGACCGTGCGCGCGGGGGGCGCGCCCTCCTCGATCCCGTACGCGAGGATCCGCCGCGGCCGGATCCGGATCACACCGGGCGCGGCGCCCTCGAACGCGCCGACCGGCAGCACATCGGGCAGCACCTCGGCCACGCCCCGCACTTCGAGGGCCCGCGGCCGCCACGGCGGCAGCACGTCGTCGACGACGAGTGCCACACGGCCGTCACGGGCGACGTTGCGCCACTTCTGCGTGCTCGGGTTGCGCAGGCCCGCGATGTCGATGGTGCCCGCCGCCGCATCCACGGTGAAGCCGACGGGCCGCACCTGGGGCGCGCCGTCGGGGCCTATGGTGGCCAGCCGGGCAAGGCGGGCGTCGCGGAGGAACGCCAGCTCGGCGTCGCTGAAGATGTTCACCCCAGAAGCTTCCGACCTCGACCGGGGTTCAGGTCAAGCGGGCCGCTCCGGCGCGTGGGTGGCGTCGCGGATGGTGCCGACGTAGTGCTCGACGAGGTCCTCCAGGGTGACCAGCCCCGCCGTGGCGCCTCCGGGGTCGACCGCGCGGCCAAGGTGCGCCCCGGCCCGGCGCAGCACGGCGAGCGCGACGTCGAGCCGATCGGTCACCCGGACCTGCGGCAGCCGCCGGATCCGCTCGGACGGCACCTCGGCGGCGGGGTCGTCCGCGATGTCGAGGATGTCCTTGACGTGCAGGTAGCCGGAGAAGCCGTGCTCCGCGCGCACCGGGAACCGCGAGAAGCCGGTGTCGGCGACGGCCCGCGCGACGTCGTCGACGACGGGCCGCTGCGGCAGCGACACCAGCTCGACCGGCGTCACCAGCACGTCGGCGACGGTGTGCCCTGCCGAGGACAAGGTGCGGGTGAGCCGCCGCGAGCCGTCGTCGTCGAGGAGGCCTTCGCGGCGGGACTCGGCGATCAGGTCGGCGAGCTGGTCGGACGTCACCGCGGTCGCCAGCTCGTCGCGCGGCTGGACCCGGACGAGCCGCAGCACCCCGTTGGCCGCGTGGTTGAACAGGCTGATGAGCGGCGCCATCACGGCGGTGAACGCCACGAAGGGCGGCACCAGCCAAAGCGCGGTGCGCTCCGGCCCGGCGATCGCGATGTTCTTCGGCACCATCTCGCCGATCACCATGTGCCCGACGACGACCACGACCAGCGAGATCGCGAACGCCAGCGGCGCCAGCACCGCGAGGGGCAGCCCGAGCCAGGTGAAGGGCCGCTCGATGAGGTGGGCGACCGCGGGTTCGCCAAGGCGACCCAGCAGCAGCGAGCTGATCGTGATGCCGAGCTGGGCGGCGGCCAGCATGCGGGTCAGGTCGGCGCCCGCCCGCAACACCGTCGAGGCGCCAGGGGTGCCCGCGTAGGCCATCGCCTCCAGCCGGTCGCGCCGTGCCGAGATCAGCGCGAACTCCGCGCCGACGAAGAACGCGTTGGCCAGCAGCAGGAGGACGGCGGCGCCGAGGGCGAGGAGGTCGCTACTCACCGACGGCCTCCGGCACGGGCGCGGTGACCCGCAGCTCGGCCACCCGGTTGCGGTCACGGCGCATCACGGTGAGATGCCATCCGTCGATCTCGACGTCGTCGCCGACGTCGGGAATGCGCCCGAAACGGGCCAGCACGAGCCCGGCGAGGGTTTCGTAGTCGCCGTCGGGCATCGCGAATCCGGTGGCCTCGGCGATCTCGTCGTGGCGCAGCAGGCCGGACACCAACCAGCTTCCCGCACCGAGCACGCGCACCCGCGCCTGCTCGCCGTCGTCGTGCTCGTCGCGCACGTCGCCGACGATCTCCTCGACCAGATCCTCCATCGTCACGATGCCCGCCGTGCCGCCGTACTCGTCGACGACGACGGCCAGCTGCAGGCCGCAGGCTCGTAGCTGGGTGAGCACGGCATCGCCGCTGAGCGACCCCGGCACCGTCGACACCGGCTGGGCCAAGGTGCGCAGCGACACCTCGGCCCATCGCGCGGCGGGCACGCCGAATGCCTGCTTGACGTGCACGACGCCGACGAGCGCGTCGGGGTCGCCGCCGTCGTCGACGGGGAAGCGGGAGAACCCGGTGCGCTGTGACTGCGCGACGAGCTCGGCGAGGGTGTCGTCGGCGTCGAGCGACGTGACCCGCACCCGCGGGGTCATGAGTTCCTCGGCGACGCGGTCGGTGAAGCGCAGCGACCGGTCCAACAGCGTCGCGGTGCCCTCGTCGAGCGTGCCGTGCTCGGCGCTGATGCGGACCAGCGAGCTCAGCTCGCCGGGGGAGCGGGCCGAGCGCAGCTCCTCGGCGGGCTCCACTCCCAGCCTGCGCACGACGGCGTTGGCCGCGGCGTTGAGCGCGGCGATCAGCCAGCGGAACGCGTTCGCGAACCCGCTCTGCAGCCAGACGACGGCGCGCGCCGTGCGCAGCGGGTCGGCGATCGCGAGGTTCTTGGGCACGAGCTCGCCGAACACCATCGACAGCGCCGTGACCAGGACCAATGCGAGCGCGGTCGCGGTGCCGCCCGCCGCGGCTTCGGCCATGCCGAGCGTGACGAGGCCCGGTACGAACAGGGTCGCGATCGCAGGCTCGGCGAGGTAGCCGGTGGCCAGCGTGGTGACGGTGATGGCGAGCTGGCTGCCCGACAGCTGGAACGACAGGCTGCGATGGGCCCGCTGCACGGCCAGGGCCTTCCGGTCGCCCTTCGCGGCGACGTGCGCGTCGACCTGGCTGCGTTCCAGCGCGGTGAGCGCGAACTCGGACGCGACGGCCACCGCGGTGCCTGCCGTGAGGACGACGACGGCGAGCACGCCCAAGAGGGACACGAGGACGCTCATGCCCGCGCGAGTCGTGCGGTGTGGGTGATGCGCCGGGGCTGGCCCGGCGCCCTACTGCAGCCCGGCTCGCCGGGACGTGCGGTGGGCACGGTGCGACTCCTCAAGAAGGTGTCTGCCCAGTGTACGGGGTCACCGGGCGGCGATCTCGGCGGCGTTCGCGCAGCCGACCGGCGGGTGCCGCGCCGGGTGAGATCGGCAACTCGCGCAGCGCCCGTGCGGCGTGCGGCGTCTAGTTTCTGCGCATGCCTCCCTCGCCCTACCTCGACCTCGATCGCGGAGCGTGGGCGAAGCTGGGGGAGAGCGCCCCGCTGGCGCTTTCGGCCGTCGAGCTCGACAGTCTGCGCAGCCTCGGCGACCCCGTCGATCTCGACGAGGTGCGCGAGGTGTACGTGCCGCTATCGGCGCTGCTCACGCTGCACGTCGAGGAAAGCGCTCGGCTCTACGAGGCCTACCGGGCGTTCCTGGCGCCCGGCGAGGAGCCGCCCGCGCGCACCCCGTTCGTCGTCGGGATCGCGGGCTCGGTGTCGGTGGGGAAGTCCACCATCGCCCGGCTGATGTGGCGGCTCCTGGCCCAACTCCCGCATCGCCCGCGGGTGGAGCTGATCACGACCGACGGGTTCCTGCACCCCAACGCGGAGCTGGAGCGACGGGGGCTGATGGCGCGGAAAGGCTTCCCCGAGTCCTACGACCGCGGCGCGCTGCTGCGCTTCGTCCGCGCGGTCAAGGCGGGCTGCCCCGAAGTGGCCGCCCCGGTGTACTCCCACCTCATCTACGACGTCCTCCCGGACGAGCAGACGATCGTGCGCTGCCCCGACATCCTCCTCCTGGAGGGTCTCAACGTGCTGCAGCCCGCGGGCCGGGCCGCGGTCGCGGTGAGCGACTTCATCGACTTCTCCGTCTACGTCGACGCCGCGACCTCGGACATCCGCCGCTGGTACGTCGAGCGGTTCCTGCGCCTGCGCGAGACGGCGTTCCGCGATCCCGACTCCTACTTCCGCCGCTACGCCGGGCTGAACGAACAGCAGGCCATCGCGCAGGCGGAAAGCATCTGGGCGCAGATCAACGGGCCCAACCTCGAGCGCAACATCCGGCCCACCCGCGGCCGCGCGAGCCTGGTGCTGCGCAAAGGACCTGACCACAGCGTCACCGGAATACGCCTGCGCAAAATGTGAACGAGCCGAGGTGGCACGATGGGCGGATGGAGGGCGGGGCAGGAAGCACTGTCGTGACGGGTGAGGCCGTGGCCGGATCCGGAGACGAGCTGGCCACCCGGTTGCGTCTTGCGGTCGGCCGCCTGAGCAGGCGGGTCCGGATCGACGGCGGTGAGTCGGTGCCGCCGCTGCAGCTGTCTGCGCTGGTCACGGTGGAGGGGCACGGGCCGCTGCGGCTGTCGGAGCTGGCCCGCCGCGAAGCCGTCACCGCGCCGACCATGAGCCGCGTGCTCAGCGCGCTCGACGAGCAGGGGCTCGTGGTCCGCTCCCCGGACCCCCAGGACGCACGGGGCGTTCTCATCACGCTCTCCCCGGAAGGGGCCCGCCGCCTGGATGAGGTCCGCACCCAACGCACGGCGCTCATCGCACGCAGGCTGACCCGCCTCGACGACGCACAGCGCAGCGCCCTGATCGCCGCGCTGCCCGCACTGGAAGCGCTGCTCGTCGACGACGATTAGCGACGGTCAGCGCTGACGACTGACCGACGAACCGAGTCCCAACCCGGCTGTTGTCCATCTGTGACCTTCGCGGTGCCATAGTGGTGTGACGTGAGGCGCCCCGGGCGGGGCTCCGGGGAGGGGTCGAAGGGCGTGGACGGGGTCACCGCGGTGATCGCGGGCCTCCTCACGGCGCTGCACCGCTCGGTTGCGCCCGATGTCTGCCCCGGCGGATGGCCGTGGGCGGTTTCACTGCTCGGCGTGTTCGTGGGCCTGCTCCCCGCCGTCGGGGCGCTGCTCGTCGCGATGCTGCGCAAAGCGGTGGGCAACTCGGCGTCGGTGGTGTGCGCCGCCATCGGTGTCGTGTTCGCGGGTCTCGCGCCCCTCCTGGTGTTCACGGCGACCGGACGTGTCTTCACGGCCGCCGCAGCGGGCAACGCGGTTCCCGGGCTCGCCCGCACCGGCCTGCGGTCGGAGGCGTGCTTCGCGGTGCTCGGCAGCCAGGCCGACTACCTCGGCCGCGGCACGGTCGGCCAGAGCTTCATGGGCACGAGCCCCCTGCGTCTCGGCGTCGGACTGGTCGGGCTCGGGCTCGTCCCGGTGATCGTCGCGACCTTGACGTTCGTCCAGGCCCGGATCGCGCTGCGCCGAGGGCCGCGCTGGCCTGCCGCGTTCTTCTGGCTCTCCACGCTCGGCGTAGCCCTGCTGACCATGGCCGTGCCCGCTTTCACCGCGGCCCACCTGTGGCTCGGCGCGGGCCTGGGCGCGCTGCTCGGCATGCTGGCGCCGCTCGCCGTCGGGCCGCCGCCGTGGGCGGTGGTCGGCGGCAAGGTCGGGAAGGCGCCCGCCCGCCAGGAGCGCGCACAGCCCGTCCGAACACCGCCCCGTGCGCCCACCCCGACCCGGGCCGCCCCGACGCCCACTCCGGTCCCGCCGCCACCTCGGGTCCATCGGCCCACGTTGGTCGCCCCGTCGCCCGCCCCCCCGTCGCTTGCTGCCCCGATGCGCGGGCCCCGGTTCCGACCGATCCGCAGGCTGGGGTCGGGCGGGTTCGGTCGCGTGTGGCTCGCCCACGACAACAAGCTCGGGCACGTCGTCGCGCTCAAGGCCGCGCATGCCCCGGACGCGGAGACCGAGAAGCGCCTCGAACGGGAAGCCCGGGCCCTGGCCGCCGTGCGGCACCCGAACTGCGTGCGGATCTACGACCTGGTGCCCGCCAGCAGCGACCCCGGCCTGTCCGAACTCGACGGCATGGTCATCGTCATGGGCTACGTCGAGGGCATGTCGCTCGGCGACCTGGTGCGCGACCGCGGCGTGCTCGACGACATCGCCGCCGCCCGGGTCTGGATCAACCTGGCGGGCGCGCTGGACGACGCGCACTCGCGCGGGGTGATGCACCGGGACGTCAAGCCGGGCAACGTGGTCGTCGACCCGCACGGCGTCGCACACCTGATCGACTTCGGCATCGCCCGCAAGTCCGGCGACGCCACGATGACGCAAACCGGGTTCGTGCTCGGCACACCGGATTTCCTCGCCCCGGAGATCGCCTGCGGGGAGCGCGCCTCACCTGCGTCAGACTCCTGGCAGCTCGCCGCCACGATCTCGCACGCCCTCACGGGGCACCCGCCCCGCGGCGGGCACGCCGACGCGGTGTCCGGCCTGCGGGCCGCGGCCACCGGCGCCCCGCTCACCCACCTGCCGCGGCGCACCGCGCACCTTGCCCTGCTGCGCGCGGCGATGGACAACGACCCCGCGCGCCGTCCAGCGCTGCGGGACGTCCAGCGCGCCTTGGAGGAGTGGCTGCGCCGCACCGCCACACCCGCGCGCGGCCAGCCTGCTGCCGCCAGCAGGCCGCGGTAGCGCGCTACCAGGCCTGCACCGCGAGCACGACGGCGAGGCCGAGCCCGGCCAGCGCGATCCCCACCCGCAGGGCCGTCGGCGGCACGTGGCGGGCGAGCACGGGCCCGAGCCGCGCGCCCACGAGCGCGCCCGCGGCCAGCGGCAGCACGGCCCACCAGTCGACCGGCGCGAACAACGCGAAGCCGATCGCCGCGATCGCGTTCGACACCCCGAGCAGCACATTCTTGATCGCGTTGCCCTGCAGCACCGAGACCGGCAGCGCGACCAGCAACAACGCCAGCAGCATCACCCCCGCCGCCGCACCGAAATACCCGCCGTAGACGGCGACGGCGAGCATCCCGGCGAGCACGAACCGACCGCTGTGGTGGTCGGGATCGTCCCGGCCCGCCTTGCGCAGCACGGCCGCGCGGATCTGGGGCTGGAACAACAGCACCGCGCCGGCGCCTCCGATCAGCACCGGCACCACCTTCTCGAACGTGCCCGGTGGCGTGATGAGCAGCAGCCCCGCTCCCAACCCGCCGCCGAGCGCGGCGAGCGCGGCGAACCGCCGGACGGTCGGCCACTGGCCGACGAGCTCCGGGCGGGATCCGGCGGCGGCGCCGACGGACGTGAACGTGAGCGCCACCGTGTTGGTCACGTTCGCGGCGACCGCGGGCAGGCCCGCGGCCAGCAGGGCAGGGTAGGAGAACAACGAGGCCAGCCCCGCCATCGTGCCGGAAAGGCCCGCGCCGAGGCCGCCCGCGGCCAAAAGCAGGAACGTGCCGACGTCAGGCACGGACGTGTCCGGTCCGATTCCCGACGGCCTGCGCGACGTCCTCGCTCACGCCGTCTCGATCCGAAACACCGGGCAGTCGACGGGCCTGAGCAGGCGCGACGGCAAGCCGGTCTTCGTCATGGCGCCAGGCTAGCGGCGCCGTTGTCGCCCGACCGTGCGACAACGGCGCGGTCTGCCGAGCGTCTTAGGAGGCCTGACCCCTCCCACGCGGGGCGGCGGGACCTCAGCGGTGCAACTGCGCGCCCTTGATCGTCTTGTCGACGGCGTTGCGCGGACCGTGCACGGCGATCCCGACGAGGTCCAGGCCGCCGCGCGGCACCGCGGCGACCGCGGCCCGGTTCGCCTCGTCGTGGCCCGTGCCGAACAGCTCGGCGGTGAACACCGCGATCGGCAGCCCGCGCGCGACCGCCCGCTCGTGCGCAGCGGTCAAGACGGCCTTGTCGGCCTCGAAGACCAGCACGGGCTGTCGGAACATCGGCGTGTAGAGCGTGCCGTCGGCATCGGTGTACGGCTCGCCGAGCACTTCGGCGTTGGCGGCCATGCCGCTCGCCAGGAACGCCGTGACATTCAACCGCTGCCAGGTCTCCAGGTCGTCGCGCAGCACGATTGCGATCTTGGTGTCGAAACGCACGAGTCAATGGTCGCGCCCGCCGCAGCACGATTCTTGTACGTTCGACGCATGCCGAACCGGGTGCGGGCGTGGGCGCCCCATGTCCCCGGCATCGTCGAGGCGCTGCACGCCCGGTTCACCGACCACGCCTATCCGGAGCACACGCACGACGCATGGACCCTGCTGCTCGTCGACGAGGGCGCGGTGCGCTACGACCTCGACCGCCACGAGCACGGCGCCCTCCGACCCGCCGTCACGCTGCTGCCGCCGCACATCGCGCACACCGGACGTCCCGCCACCGCGGGCGGGTTCCGCAAACGCGTGCTCTACCTCGACACCGCCGTCCTCGACGTACGCCTCATCGGCGCCGCGGTCGCGCGCCCGAGCCTGCCCGACAACCTGCTCCGGGCCCGCGTCGCCCAACTGCACGCCAACCTGGACGAGCCACTCGCGGCGGAGAGCCGCCTCGCGCTGATCGGCGACCGTCTCCGCGCCCACCTCGGCGGCACCGACCCCGCACCCGCGCCGGACCGCCTCGCCACCGACCTGCGTGACCTGCTCGACACCCACCTCGTCGACGGCCTCACGCTCCGCGCCGCATCGGACGTCCTGCACGCCCACCCCGCGCACCTCGTCCGCCGCTTCACCGCGGCGTTCGGGCTGCCGCCGCACCGCTACCTCACCGGGCGGCGCATCGAGGCCGCGCGGGGGCGCCTTCTGGCCGGACAGCCCATCTCCGACGTCGCCGTCGCGGTCGGCTTCCACGACCAGGCGCATCTGCACCGCCACTTCACCCGCCTCGTCGGCACGACGCCCGCGCGCTTCGCCCGTCAGGGGGCAAGATGGCGCGATGACCTTCCTCGCTGACCCGGACCGCTACGACGCGGCCGCGTCGGGTGCCGCCTTTCGCCGCTGTGGGCGGAGCGGGCTCGACCTGCCTGTCATCTCGCTCGGGCTATGGCACAACTTCGGTGACGAGCGTCCACTGGAGACACAGCGGGCCATCCTGCGCCGCGCGTTCGACCGTGGCGTCACCCACTTCGACCTGGCCAACAACTACGGGCCGCCGTACGGCAGCGCCGAGCGCAACTTCGGCACGATCTTCGCGCAGGACTTCCGCCCGTACCGCGACGAGCTGATCCTCTCCACGAAAGCGGGCTACGACATGTGGCCCGGCCCGTACGGGCAGGGCGGCGGATCCCGCAAGTACCTCCTGGCCAGCCTGGACCAGTCGCTTTCCCGCATGGGCGTGGACTACGTCGACATCTTCTACAGCCATCGGTTCGACCCCGACACGCCACTGGAAGAGACGATGGGCGCGCTCGACGCGGCCGTTCGGGCGGGCAAGGCGCTCTACGTCGGCATCTCGTCGTACTCCGGCGGGCGCACCCGCGAGGCCATCGCCATCCTGCGCGAGCTGGGCACGCCGCTGCTGATCCACCAGCCGTCCTACTCGATGCTCAACCGATGGATCGAGCAGGACCTGCTCGACGTCCTCGGGGAGGCGGGCGTTGGCTGCATCGCCTTCTCCCCGCTCGCCCAGGGGATGCTGACCAGCAAGTACCTCGACGGCATCCCCGAGGGCTCGCGGGCGGCACGCGACGCGTCACTCTCGCCGGACCTGCTCACCGAACAGACGCTGACCCACGTCCGCGCGCTCAACGACATGGCCACGGCGCGGGGGCAGTCGCTCGCGCAGATGGCGTTGGCCTGGGCGATGCGCGACGAGCGGGTGACATCGGTGCTCGTGGGCGCCAGCAGCGTCACGCAGCTCGACGACAGCCTCACCGCACGCGAGTCCGCGCCCTTCACGGCCGACGAGCTGGACCAGATCGACAAGCACGCCGTGGACGCGGGCATCAACCTCTGGGCGCAGTCGAGCGCTTCCTAAACCGCGCGAGCGTACCCGAATGCGTACGCATTCGGGTACGCTCCGCCCATGAGAACGCCGGAGGTGCTGTCGTTCCGTGAGTTCCGCGCCGGGCTGGCCGCCACCCTCAAGCGGGTGCAGGGGGAGGGCCCGGTCTTCGTCGGGTCACACCGCAAGCCCGAGGCGGTGATCATGTCGGTGGCGCACTACCGGGACCTGGTCGAGATCTCCGAGCGCCGCGCGGCCGTCGCCGAGGCGCTCGCGTCCGTCCGCGCCGAGGGCCTTGAGCCCACCGAGATGGGCCTCCGTGGGCTCGCCGCGGTCAGCGACGGCACCCTCACGACCGACGAGTTCCGAGCCGAGATCCTGCGCCGTTACCGTCGATGACCTGGGATCCGTACCTCGACCTCCAGAGCGGTCTCCTGCGCAACCGCCTCCGCATCGCCGACGCCAAGCAGTTGCGGCAGGTCGAGGCCGAGCTCACCGCCTCCCGGATCTACGACGTGATCCGAGACCCGATCCCCGGCCGCTACGACCTCACCCACCTGCGGGCCTTTCACCAGCACATCTTCCAAGACGTGTACGACTGGGCGGGGGAGCTGCGCACGGTGTCGATCGGTCGCGGAAGGCTGTTCAGCCTGCCCCGGCATCTCGAGGCCGATGCCGACGAGCTGTTCTCCTGGCTTGCGCGTTCAGAGCACCTGCGCGGCCGCGACCGCGACACGTTCGTCGACGACCTGACCGAGCTCTTCGCCGACCTCAACGCGCTGCACCCGTTCCGCGACGGCAACGGCCGCACCCAGCGAGCGTTCCTCGGACAGTTGGCGGTGGATGCCGGGCACCCGATCCACTGGGCGGCGATGGACCCCGCCGAGAACGTCGCCGCGTCCAAGGCCGCGCACGATGGCGACACCGACGCGCTGCGCACGCTGCTCGACCGCCTCGTGCACCGCCGCTGACGTCGCCGGATATCGGGCACGATACGGTCGCGTCGTGACGCAAGGCGACCCGCTGATCAATCTCGCGACGACCCGCATCGGCTCCGCGGCTGTGGTCACGGTGGAGGGCGAGCTCGACCTGCACACCGCCCGCACCCTGATGGGCACCGTCGACGACACACTGAGCTGGCCCGATCTCACCGCGATCATCATCGACCTGAGCGCGGTGACGTTCCTCGGATCCTCGGGCCTCGGCACGCTGGCCGAGCTCGCGACCCGCACACCGGCCAGCCGTCCGGCCGACGCGCAGCCCATCCCGGTGCGTCTGGTTTCACCGCCGGACAACCGCGCGGTGGTGCGCCCGTGGGAGGTCATGAAGCTGGAGCCGATCCTGCCGCTGTTCCCCGACGTGACGAGCGCGCTCGACGCCCACTGACCCGGCGGTCACCAATCAGCACTTTGCTGCCCTTGGTCAACTGCCGCCTTGCTGCGTCCTGCCGGCATCAATCGTCTTCCGGCGGCTGCTCGGCGTGGCTAGTTCCCGATGAGCTCGCGGATCTGCGTTGCCACCGCGGCGTGCCGTTCGGGATGCAGCTCGGCGACCTGTTCCTCAAGCATGCCTCGGGCAACCCAGACCAGCCGGTCAAGCAATGCAGTGCCTGCGTCGACGATCGGTTCGCGGTAGGTGCCGTGGTAGACGGAGCGGGAGTCGACCTCGACCGCGATCACCCGCCGATCTGCGAACGCGGCGTTGTAGGCATCGGAGGAGACGACGAGGTAGTTCATCGGACCCATCGCCTCGTCACGGGAGACCCAGACCTGCCCGTAGCGGATCGGCTCAGCGGGCAGGCTCATCCTTCGTCAAGGGCGGCGATCGCGCGGCGGCGGCGAGCCTCCAAGAGTGCACGCTCCTGCTCGTTGGTGTAGAGCGGCGCGCGGGCATCCTCCTCAGCTCGGGCGCGGATCGCCTTCGCGATCGCGGCCTGGCGCTGCAGCGCAGTCCGCACCCACTCCGACAGATTCGTTCCCGCGTCCGCAGCCGCCGCCTTGACCTGCTCGGCCAACCCATCGTCGAGCTTCACCGCTATCTGCACCGTCATACGATGAGCATGGCACATCGTCGTTCACTACGGCATGCGCGGCGGTGGACGTCTGGGATCGCAAGGCTTGGCCCGAACCGCCAGGGCGACCCCTTCACGGCGCATCGATCCTCCGGCCAACGCGCCGAGGGGCGCCGTCCGGACTGGGGGAGCCGAACGCCACCGTCACAGCAAAACTGTCATAACTACGATTATCGGCTATGGGGAGCCAACGTAGTCCGCGAGGTGCTCACCGGTGAGCGTCGTACGACCGGCGACGAGATCGGCCGGCGTGCCCTCGAAGACGATCCGGCCGCCGTCGTGTCCGGCACCCGGGCCGAGGTCGATGATCCAGTCGGCGTGCGCCATGACCGCCTGGTGGTGCTCGATGACGATCACCGACTTGCCCGCGTCGACGAGCCGGTCGAGCAGCGCGAGCAACTGTTCGACGTCGGCGAGGTGCAAGCCCGTGGTCGGCTCGTCGAGGACGTAGACGCCGCCCTTGTCACCCATGCGGGTGGCGAGCTTGAGCCGCTGTCGCTCGCCGCCGGACAGCGTGGTGAGCGGTTGCCCGAGGCTGAGGTAGCCGAGCCCGACGTCGGCGAGCCGTTCGAGGATCTTGTGCGCGGCGGGTGTGTCGGCCTCGCCCGCGCCGAAGAACTCCGCGGCTTCGGTGACCGGCATCGCGAGCACCTCGCTGATGTCGCGCCCACCGAACGTGTATTCGAGCACCTCGGCCTGGAACCGCTTCCCCTCGCACTCCTCGCAGGTGGTGGCGACGCCTGCCATCATCGCCAGGTCGGTGTAGATGACGCCAGCGCCGTTGCAGGTGGGGCAGGCGCCCTCGGAGTTGGCGCTGAACAGCGCGGGCTTCACGCCGTTGGCCTTGGCGAACGCCTTCCGGATCGGGTCGAGCAGCCCGGTGTAGGTGGCCGGGTTGCTCCGCCGCGAGCCGCGGATCGGGGTCTGGTCGACCGACATCACCCCGTCGCGGCCCGACACCGAGCCGTGGATCAGCGAGCTTTTGCCAGAGCCCGCTACCCCGGTGACCACGACCAGCACGCCGAGCGGGATGTCGACATCGACGTGCTGCAGGTTGTGGGTGGCCGCGCCGCGCACCGAGAGCGTGCCCGACGGCGCGCGCACCGAGGGCTTCAGGGAGGCACGGTCGTCGAGGTGCCGCCCGGTGAGCGTGCCGCTGGCGCGCAGCCCTTCGATCGTGCCCTCGAAGACCACCTCGCCACCGGAAGCACCAGGGCCGGGGCCGAGGTCGACGACGTGGTCGGCGATCGCGATGGCCTCCGGCTTGTGCTCCACGACGAGCACCGTGTTGCCCTTGTCGCGCAGCTGCAGCAGGAGGCCGTTCATGCGCTGGATGTCGTGCGGGTGCAGGCCGATGGTCGGCTCGTCGAAGACGTAGGTGACGTCGGTGAGCGAGGAGCCGAGGTGGCGGATCATCTTGGTGCGCTGCGCCTCGCCGCCCGACAGCGTGCCCGACGGGCGCTCGAGGCTGAGGTAGCCGAGCCCGATCTCGACGAACGAGTCGAGGGTGTGGCCCAGCGACTCCAGAAGCGGCGCGACGGACGGCTCGTCGAGCGCGCGGACCCACGTGGCGAGGTCGCTGATCTGCATCGCGCAGGCGTCGGCGATGCTGATGCCCGCGATCTTCGACGAGCGCGCCTCCGCGGACAGGCGGGTGCCGTTGCACTCCGGACAGACGTCGAAGGTGACCGCACGTTCCACGAACGCGCGGATGTGCGGCTGCAGCGCGTCGACGTCCTTCGCCAGGAACGACTTCTGGATCTGCGGGATCAGCCCGGCATAGGTCAGGTTGATGCCCTCGACCTTGATCTTCGTGGGCTCCCGGTAGAGGAGGTCGTTGAGCTCCCGCTTGGTGAACTTCTTGATCGGCTTGTCCGGGTCGAAGTAGCCGCAGCCGCGGAAGATGCGCCCGTACCAGCCCTCCATGCTGTAGCCGGGGATCGTGAGGGCGCCCTCGTTGAGCGACTTGCTGTCGTCGTACAGCTGGGTGAGGTCGATATCGTTGACCGCGCCCCGTCCCTCGCAGCGCGGACACATGCCGCCGGTGATGCTGAAGCTGCGGCGTTCCTTCACGGTGCGTCCTGCCCGCTCCAGGGTGACCGCGCCCGCGCCGCTGATCGAGGCGACGTTGAAGGAGAAGGCCTGGGGCGAACCGATGCGCGGCTTCCCGAGCCTGCTCCACAGGATGCGCAGCATCGCGTTGGCGTCGGTGGCCGTGCCGACCGTGGAGCGGGGATCGGCGCCCATCCGCTGCTGGTCGACGATGATCGCGGTGGTGAGCCCGTCGAGCACGTCGACCTCGGGCCGCGCCAAGGTCGGCATGAACCCCTGCACGAACGCGCTGTAGGTCTCGTTGATCAGACGCTGCGACTCGGCCGCGATCGTGTCGAACACCAGCGAGCTCTTGCCGGAGCCGGAGACCCCGGTGAAGACCGTGAGCCTGCGCTTCGGGAGCTCGACGCTGACGTCCTTGAGGTTGTTGACGCGCGCGCCGTGGACGCGGATCAGGTCGTGGCTGTCGGCGATGTGCAGCCCGCCTGCGTGCAGGTCCGACGGGGTGGCAGCACTGGTATCAACGCTCATCGCAGCTCCTGGATGCGGACCATGTTGCCTGCGGGATCGCGGAACGCGCAGTCGCGGACGCCGTAGGGCTGCTCGGTGGGCTCCTGGACGACCTCGGCGTCGCCCGCCTGGATCCGCTCGAACGTGCCGTCGAGGTCCTTCGTGGCGAGGATGACGGTGGCGTAGGTGCCCTTGGCCATCATCTCGGTGATCGTGCGGCGCTCCTCGTCGGTGATGCCGGGCCCGACGCCGGGCGGGTGCAGCACGATGTTGATGCCGGGCTGGCCCGCGGGCCCGACGGTGATCCAGCGCAGCCCGTTGTAGCCGACGTCGCCCCGCACTTCGAAGCCGAGGGTGTCGCGGTAGAAGGCCAGAGCCGCGTCCGGATCGTCCTGCGGGAGGAAGCTGGAGTGGATGCTGATGTCGGTGGTGTTCATGACGATCACGCTAGGTGCGGCTCGGGGACACGTGCTTCTCGATTCCTGACCGGTTTGGTGACCTGCTTCGCCACGCACGACGGCATGCCTGCCGTCGCCCGCGCGGCATCGCGTCGGTAGGTGCTGGGCGGCACCCCGACCAGCTCGGCGAACCGGGTGCTGAAGGTGCCGAGCGAGGAGCAGCCGACCGCGAAACAGACCTCGGTGACGCTGAGATCGCCGCGGCGCAGCAGCGCCATCGCACGCTCGATGCGCCGGGTCATGAGGTAGCCGTACGGCGACTCGCCGTAGGCGGCCCGGAACTCCCGGCTGAGGTGCCCTGCCGACATGTTCACGCCGCGCGCCAGCGCCTCGACGTTGAGCGGTTGGGCGTACTCCCGGTCGATCCGGTCGCGGACGCGGCGGAGCTGCGCGAGATCGCGCAGGTGCTGCGCCGTGGCGGTTCTGCTGGTCACCCTCGGGATGGTGCCACGTCGCACCGACAGGCCTGCACCGACGGCACGCCGACCCGTCACCGAACGCAACGGCCGCGGCGGGCCTGTCACCCGGGTGGCCCTACGCTTCCGGGTGTGGAGCCGCTACAGGCCGACGACCCGACGCAGGTCGGGCGCTACCGCCTGGTCGGCAGGCTGGGCGTCGGCGGCATGGGTCGGGTGTACGCCGCAACGGGTCCGGACGGCCGTCGCGCCGCCATCAAGGTGATCCGCGACGACCTCGCCGACGACACCGGCTTCCGGCATCGGTTCCGACGGGAGGTGGCCGCGGCGTCGGCGGTCGCGCTAGCCGCGAGCCCGCCTCTGGCTCCCCCGCCGTCACCCCCGTACCCGTACGGGCATCCGCGTGCGCCGTCCCGCCGAAGGTTGCGGCTGCTCGGCGCGGGTGTGCTCACCGCGGTCGTGATCACGGGCGTGGTGGCGGCGCTGACCCGCACCCCGGCGGCGCCGACGCCGGGGCCGCCGACCGTCGTGGCCACAGCCGGGTCGGCCGCCCCCACGGCGACCGTCGACCCGAACAGCCAGCAGGCTCGCTACGTCGACCGGCTCTGCGCGTCGGGCACGCTGCTGTCCACGCTCGGCTCGACCGCCATCTCACCCACCCCTGGCAGCGATCCGGCCCGGCTCAAGCGCGACTTCCTCACCGTGGCCGATCGCACGATCGGCACCGTCGAGGCCGCGCTCCCCGACCTGACCGTGCTGCGCGACGAGGCCCCGAACGACGACGTGAAGTCCCGGTTCGGGCTGATCGTCTCGGAGTTCACCAAGGCGCGCAACGCGTTCACGGCAGGCCGCACGGCGGTGGCCGCGGCCGAGCCGCTCACCGTCGACGCCGACCGGGCGGGTGTCAACAGCTACCTGGACGGCACCCGCAGCCTGGCACTGGCCGCGACCGTGGTGAAGGAGATCAAGCTGCCGCCGAGCTACACGGCCGCCTCGGGATCCGCCCCGCACTGCCGCCAGTGACGGCTGACGCGGCCTAGCCGGGCGTCGGCGGCTGATCCACCAACTGGGCGAGGTAGAGCTGCTCGCCGAGCTTGTCCATGAGCTCGAGGTTGGTCTCGAGGTAGTCGATGTGGTGCTCCTCGTCGGCGAGGATCTCCTCGAAGAGGTTCGCGGTGGTGGCGTCGCCCTTCTCGCGACACAGGATGATGCCGGGCCGCAGGCGCTCGACGACGGCCAGCTCGATCGCGAGGTCGGACTCCATCTGCTCACGGACGGTCTGGCCGATCCGCAGGGTGCCCAGGCGCTGGTAGTTCGGCAGGCCTTCGAGGAAGAGGATGCGGTCGGTGATCTTCTCCGCGTGCTTCATCTCGTCGATCGACTCGTCGCGCGTGTAGGCGGCAAGCTTCGTCAGACCCCAGTTCTGCTGCATCTTCGAGTGCAGGAAGTACTGGTTGATCGCGGTGAGCTCGCTCGTGAGCTGCTCGTTGAGGAGGGCAATGATCTCAGGATCGCCACGCACGCCAGGACCCTAGCGTCCGAAATCGATCAGGGATCAGGCAGCCAGCTCGGACGGCGTCTCGGCCGCGAGCAGGAAGACGTCGATCTCGTCGTGACAGGAGCCGCAGCACGTGCCCGCTGCGCAGACCTCGCCGACGTCCTCGATCGTGCGGGCGCCGCACGCCACCGCGGACCGGACCTGGTCCTCGGTCACCGCTTCGCAGATGCACACGTACATCAGGCAGCCCTTCGTTCAGGTTAGGCTATGCTCGCATCACCGCCCGGGATG
Organism: uncultured Actinomycetota bacterium; assembly: GCA_963736375.1. GTDB lineage: Bacteria > Actinomycetota > Actinomycetes > Mycobacteriales > Pseudonocardiaceae > Pseudonocardia. Next base: position 259,378 of record CAVTOL010000027.1, on the reverse strand, counting down.
AGGCAAGACACCGCTACTGTGATCCGGTGCCGCTGGAGGAATACCGCCGCAAGCGCGACGCGGCGCGCACCCCCGAGCCCATCCCCGAAGCCGATCCCGTCCCCGCCGCCGACGACCGCTTCGTCGTGCAAGAGCACCACGCCCGCAGCCTGCACTGGGACGTGCGGCTGGAGCGGGACGGCGTCCTCGCGTCGTGGGCGGTGCCCAAAGGTCTGCCCACCGAGCCGGACACCGTGCGGCTGGCCGTGCGCACCGAGGACCACCCGATCGAATACCTGGAGTTCTCCGGCGACATCCCGGCCGGTGAGTACGGCGGCGGCCGCATGACGATCTGGGACAGCGGCACCTACGAGACCGAGAAGTGGAACCCGCGGGAGGTCATCGTCCGGCTGCGCGGGCGCCGGGCCCAGGGCCGCTACGTGTTCATCCACACCGGCGACAACTGGATCCTGCGCCGCTCCGACCCGACCCCCGACCGCGAGCCGCTCCCCCGCGACACCCGTCCGATGGAAGCCACCCCCGGCCCGCTCCCCCGCGGCGAGAACTGGTGGCTGCAGGTGAGCTTCGGCGGGCGACGCGTGATCGTCCGCGTGGACGGGGGCCGCGCGCAGATCACCGACAGCGACGGCGCCGAGATCGACGCGCCCACGCTGCGCGAGCTCGGCCCGTCGCTGGGAGCCACAGCGATGCTCCTGGACGGCGAGCTGGTCGGCGGGGATCTGTGGATCGGCGACCTCCTGCACCTCGACGGCCGCGACACAGCAGGCCTCCCGTTCCGCGATCGGCACGCCCTGCTGGAGGACCTGCCGCTGGCGGGCCCGCACTGGCGGCTTTCGCCGATCTTTCCCGCTGGCGGCCCCGAGGTCGTCGCCGCCGTGCGGGAGCAGCGCCTCGGCGGGGTCGTCGCGAAGGACGCCGACGCGCCCTACGAACCCGGCACGCGCAGCGCGGCGTGGGTGGCCGTGGATGCACCGGCCGCCCCGGCGGCCAGCCCGGCTCCCGCCGCCGTGGGCAGGGCGAAGCTGACCAACCCACGCAAGGTGCTCTACCCGCTCACCGGCACCACCAAGTCCGACGTGCTGGCCTACTACCTCGCGGTCGCCGACGTGATGCTGCCGCACCTCGCCGACCGCCCGGTCACGATGGTCCGCTGGCCCGACGGCGTCGAGAAGCCGTCGTTCTTCGAGAAGGACGTCTCGCGGCACGCGCCGTCGTGGATCCGCACCGCGCGGGTCGGCACGCCCGGCGGCCGGTCGGAGAACGCCGACTTCCCGGTCATCGAGAACGCACAGGGCTTGGCGTGGGCGGCCAACCTCGCCGCGCTGGAGCTGCACGTGCCGCAGTGGCGGCTCGGGCCGCGCGGGGCGCGGCACAACCCCGACCTCATGGTGTTCGACCTCGACCCCGGCGAGGGCACCACCGTGATCGACTGTGCGCGGGTCGCCGTGCGGATCGCCGAGCGCCTCGCCGCCGACGGCCTGACCTGCTATCCACGGACGAGCGGCGGCAAGGGCATGCAGCTCTACCTGCCGGTCACCGTGAGCGCGCCGGAGCGGACGTCGGCGTACGCGAAGGCACTGGCCGAGGAGCTGGCCGCGGAGACCCCGCGGCTGGTCACCGCGGTGATGGCGAAGGCCCGGCGCCGTGGCCGGGTGTTCGTGGACTGGAGCCAGAACAACCCGCACAAGACGACGATCGCCAGCTACTCCCTGCGTGGGCGGCCCCGGCCGACCGTCGCCACCCCGGTGACGTGGGACGAGGTGCGCGCGGCCACCCGGCCCGAGGACCTCACGTTCACGGCCACCGACCTGCCCGGACGCATCGCCGGGAAGGGCGACCTGCTCGCCCCGCTGCTCACCGACCACCAGCGACTGCCCCGTTCTGGCTGATCCCGGGGCGCGCCGGCACGATCCGGCCGTGCACCCTTACCTCGCAGGCCCCCGCCCACGGGCGTACGCGCATCGCGGCTGGCACACCGGCGACCTCGCAGGCTGCGAGAACACGCTCGCCGCGTTCACGCGGGCCGTCGCGGAGGGCTTCGGCTACCTGGAGCTGGACGTGCACGCGAGCGCCGACGGCGTGGCCGTCGTCCATCACGACGTCATGCTCGACCGCACGACCGACGGGACGGGCCGCCTCGCCGCGCACACGGCCGCCCAGCTGGCGAAGGTGCGGGTGCGCGGGCGGGAGCCGATCCCGCAGCTGGCCGACGTGTTGGATGCGCTGCCCGACACCCGGATCACGATCGAGCTGAAGTCCGCCGCTGCCGTCCCCCCGACGCTGGCCGCCGTAGACGCGGCGCAGGCCTGGCACCGCGTGTGCATCGGCGGGTTCGAGCAGGCGTGGGTCGACGCGGCACGGCGCGGCGGCGGCGAGCGGCTGTGCACGTCCATGGCCAAACGCGACGTGCTCGCCCTGCGGACGCGGGCCTGGCTGGAGGCGCTGCCCGCGCCGCTCGCGGCGCTGCCGTCGCCGCCGCTGGCCGGGGACATCGCGCACGTGCCGGTCGGCGCGGGCCCCATCCGGGTCGTGGACGCGAGCCTCCTCCGCACGGCGCACGCGCACGGCCGCGAGGTGCACGTATGGACGATCAATGCGCCCGACCGGATGCGACGGCTGCTCGACCTCGGCGTCGACGGATTGCTCTCGGACCGGCCCGACCTGCTACGCGACGTGCTGCGCGAGCGCGGACAGTGGTCGACGTCGGGGTCTGCGTGAGCCCGACCACCCGCGGCCGGGTGCTGGCGTGGGGTCTGTGGGACTGGGGCTCGTCGGCCTACAACGCCGTCATCCTCACGTTCGTCTTCTCCGTCTACCTCACCGACGCGGTCGGCAGGGGGCTGCCGGGCCCGATCGAAGCCGGGGCGTGGCTGGGCTTCGCGATCGGCGCGGCGGGGTTGGTCATCGCGCTCGCCGCCCCGGTGTTGGGCCAGCGTTCGGACGCCGCAGGGCGCCGCAAGTTCGCCACCGGCGCCTGGACCGCCTGCACGGTCGCGACGATGGCGGCCCTGTTCACGGTGCGGGAGGACTACCACTGGCTGTGGCTCGGCCTGCTGCTCCTCGCCCTTGGGTCGATCTTCTACGAGCTGGCGTCGGTGTCCTACAACGCGATGCTGGTGCAGGTCTCGACGCCCGCGACGATGGGCCGCGTCTCCGGCTTCGGCTGGTCGATGGGCTACTTCGGCGGCATCGTCCAGCTGCTCCTCGTCTACGTCGGCCTGATCGCGGGCGAGGGCGGCGCGCTCGGCGTGAGCACCGCGGACGGGCTCAACATCCGCGTGGTGGCGCTCCTGGCCGCGGCCTGGTTCGCGGTGTTCGCGGTGCCGCTGCTGGTCGTCGTGCCGGAGCTGCCTGCCGCCGATCCCGGCGCGGCGCGGCTCGGTGTGGTCGACTCCTACCGCAAGCTCGTGCACGACCTGCGCGACCTGTACCGGGCCAGCCCGCACACCGTGTACTTCCTCGGGGCCAGCGCCCTGTACCGCGACGGGCTCGCGGCGGTGTTCACGTTCGGCGCGGTGCTCGCCGTCACCGTCTACGGGATCGGCAAGGGTGACGTACTGCTCTTCGGGGTGGCGGCCAACGTCGTGTCGGCGGCGGGTGCGCTGTCGGGGGGCGTGTTGGAGGACCGGATCGGCCCCAAGGCGGTGATCATGATCTCGCTCAGCGGGCTGCTGACCGCGGGCGTGATCTTGCTCTTCGTGTCCGGCCCGACCATGTTCTGGATCTTCGGGCTGTTCCTCACCCTGTTCGTGGGCCCCGCGCAGTCCTCGTCACGGACGTTCCTGGCCCGGCTAGCGCCATCCGGCCGAGAAGGACAGCTGTTCGGCCTGTACGCCACCACGGGACGCGCGGTGTCGTTCGTCGCCCCGACGCTGTTCGGAGTGGCCATCACGGTGTTCGGGGCGCAGCGGGCCGGGATCGCCGGAATCCTCGTCGTGCTGGCGGCGGGCCTCGTCGCCCTGGCGCCGGTCCGAGCGCCGGGTAACGCGCATCCGACAACCGTGTAAACAATCGCTCGCCCGGCGGTGACATAAGTCACAACGGCGTGACACGTCACTTCCGGGTGTGCGGCGGAGGCAAATGAGGGACACTAACGATTCGGGGCAGCAACAACCCGGTGGCCGTCGTGTGCCCAGGCCACCTGGGGTCGCCGCTCCGCGACGAGGAATGAGCGTCAGTCCCTCTGACGTTACACCTCTGTAGTGACCCGGTCGGGAGCGGCTCCCGACCACAGGAAAGGGAGGATGACGCATGGCCGACCGCGTGCTCCGTGGCAGCCGGCTCGGGGCTGTCAGCTACGAGACCGATCGCAACCACGACCTCGCGCCGCGGCAGCCGATGCGCTACGCGTGCCCGCGAGGTCACGAGTTCGAGGTGCCTTTCGCCAACGACGCCGAGCCGCCCGCCACCTGGGAGTGCCGCCTGCACGGCAGCATCTCTCGACTGGTCGACGGCAATGAGCCCGAGCAGAAGAAGGTCAAGCCGCCGCGCACCCACTGGGACATGCTCCTGGAGCGGCGCTCTCTCGCCGACCTGGAAGTGCTGCTGGCGGAGCGTCTCGAGCTCCTGGCCGACCGGCGCGCCGAGATCGCCTGACGCGCACCGAAACCGGGTCGCCCCCCACGGGGCGGCCCGGTTTTCTCATGCGTCGAGCACCTGGCCGTCGTGCTGGACGACCGGCGGCTGCGTTGACCACGGGAAGTTGATCCAGAGCGAGGTGCGCCGCCACACGTACTCCGACAACACAGTGCTGTGCGGCTTCTCGTACACCACCGCGCAGCGGACGTCGGCCACGTGGCCCGCGCAGAAGTCGCGGACCAGCTTGAGGGTGGCGCCGGTGTCGGCGACGTCGTCGGCGATCAGCACCTTCTGCCCGGACAGGTCCACGACGTTCGGCATCGGCGGCAACATGATCGGCATCGGCAGGCGCTCGTCGACGCCGGTGTAGAACTCGACGTTGGTGACGTGCAGGTTCTTGACGTCCAGGGCGTAGCCCAGCGCCCCCGCCACGAACAGGCCGCCGCGGGCGATCGACAGGATGATGTCGGGCCGGTAGCCATCGGCGGCCACCTGCTGCGCCAACTCCCGCGATGCGGTGCCGAAGAGCTCCCAGGACAGCACCTCGCGGGCCGCGCCGTCGGCATCGGCGTTGGCGGTCATGCGCGGATCGGGCCGTTGGACGGCGCCGCCGACCGGCGCAGCAGGCGAGCGGCGCCCCAGCACGTGACCCGCCACAGCGCCTCGGCCACGATCGCGCTGCTCATCTTCGACGCCCCGCGCTCGCGCTCGGTGAACGTGATCGGCACTTCGCGCACGCGGAACCCGGCCAGCACCGCCCGCCACGCCATGTCCACCTGGAAGCAGTAGCCCTGCGAGGACACCGAGCCGAGGTCCAGCTCTTCGAGGACCTGACGGCGGAACACGCGGTAGCCGCCGGTGATGTCGCGGATGGGCACACCCAGCGCGAGCCGGGAGTACAGGTTGCCCGTGCGGGAGATCCACCACCGGTGGGCGGGCCAGTTCAACACGCGGCCACCGGGCACGTAGCGGGACCCGAGCACCAGATCGGCGTCGGCGGCCGCGTCGAGGAGGGCGGGAAGATCCTCCGGGGCGTGGGAGCCATCAGCGTCCATCTCGACGACGAGCTGATAGCTGTCCTGGAGGGCGCGGGCGAACCCGGCCAGGTAGGCGGCGCCGAGGCCGTCCTTGCCGGGGCGGTGCAGCACCCGGATCCGCGGGTCGGCGGCGGCCATCTCGTCGGCCAGCCTGCCGGTGCCGTCCGGGCTCGCGTCGTCCACGACCAGCACGTCGGCATCGGGCACGGCGGCCTGCAGGCGCGTCAGCACCGGCCTGAGGTTGTCCCGCTCTTGGTAGGTCGGGATCACCACCAGCACCGGCCCGAGCTCAGCCATCCTCGTCCTTTCCTGCCTTCCGCCTCTGTCGTGACACGGCCACACCCACTGCCCCTACGCCCAACGCGACCAGAACCCACTCGGGTACGGCGCCCAGCCGAGTGGCCAGCGTAACGGTGTCGCGCAGCACCGTCCGGTTGACCAGGACGGCGGGGGTGAACTGCTTCGTGCTCTGGGTGACCGTACCGTCCGGGTCGATCGTGGCGCTGACCCCGCTCGTGGTCGCGATGATCGACGTGCGGTCGTGTTCGACGGAGCGCACCTGCGACATGGCCATCTGCTGGTAGGTCATCTGCGTGAAGCCGAACGTCGCGTTGTTGCTCGGCACCGCCAGGACCTGGGCGCCGTTGTCGACCGACGCCTCGACCAGGTCGTCGAACGCGACCTCCCAGCAGATCGTGACGCCGACCTTGGTGCCCGCTATGTCGACGACACCCGGGCCGGTGCCGGGCACGAAGTATCCCGCCCGGTCGACGTAGGAGGAGAACAGCCGGAAGAACGAGCGCCACGGCATGTACTCGCCGAACGGCTGCACCCGGCGCTTGTCGGCCCGCTCGACGACACCGACGCCGGGCTCCCAGACCAGCGCCGAGTTGCTCGTGGTTTGCCCGTCCGGGTTCTGCAGCACCGCGCCAACCAGGATGGGCACGCGAACGGCCTGCGCCGCCCGCTCGATCTGGGCGGCGGCGTCGGGGTTGCGCAGGGGATCGATGTCGGACGAGTTCTCCGGCCAGATCACGAGGTCGGGTTGGGCGAGCTTGCCCGCGGCGACGTCGGCGGCGAGCTGCTCGGTCTCCTGTACGTGGTTGTCGAGCACGGCCCGGCGCTGGGAGTTGAAGTCGAGGCCAAGGCGGGGCACGTTGCCTTGAACGGCGGCGATCGTCACGGTGGTGCCTGCGCCGCCCGACAGCGGCGGGACGAGGGCCGCCAGCGGGCCCGTGGCCAGCGCGGCCAGCGCGATGACGACCGGGACGACGAGCGCACGGGCGCCGTTCCGGAAGGGCACGCCTGCCACGGCCACCATCCCGGCGCCTGCCCTTGCTGTCTGCCACCAGACGTCGGCCCGGCGCACGAGCTCGCCGAGCGCGAACCCCGCCAGGACCGTGACGAAGGACAGCAGCGGCTCGCCGCCGAGCGCCGCGACATGCATCAGCGGGCCGTCCGGCTGGCCGAAACCGACGCGGCCCCACGGCAGCCCGCCCCACGGCACGCGCCCTCGCAGCGCCTCGCTCGCGACCCACACCGCCGCCGCCCACACCGGCGCGGCGGGCAGCCGCGAGACCAGCGCCATCCCCGCCCCGCCGAGCCCGACGAACAGGGACTCGAGCACGACGAGCGCCACCCACGGGACCGGGCCGACCAGCGCGCCGATCCAGGTGAGCAGCGGCAGGAGGAACCCCATGCCGAACAGGAACCCGTAGCCGAAGGCGACTCGGGGACGACGGCCGTACACCAGCAAGCCGAGCACCGCGAGCGCGGGCAGCGCGAGCCACCAGAAGGGCCGCGGGGGGAAGCTCACGTACAGCAACAGGCCCGCCCCCGCCGCCGCGACCGCCCGCGCCAATGCGACGACCGAGGGCCTGCGGCGCTGTGGGGGCGCCGGAGCGGGTTCGGCGGTCGGTGCGGCCACAGCATGAGCCTACGGTGTGCGGCACGCGTGCTGACCCGGCGGACCGGACCCGGCACATCCAGCGGACGGGCCCGCACCGGCACCACAGGGCCCACCGGCGCCGCAAGGGCCGCACCCCGTCGCCGGGTGCAAGGGCCGCACCCCGTCGCCGGGTGACGGTGGAGTAGGCCCGCCCCGACCGCGCACCCTTGGGCCCACCTCGCACCCCTTGGCCGCGCCGCGCACCCCGCCGACAGGGTGCGCGGCGGGCCGGTCGGGTGCGCGGTCGACGGTGGTGCGCGGTCGACGGTGGTGCGCGCTCGACGGTGGTGCGCGGTCGACGGTGGTTGCGACGACACGGTGGCCGCACCGGCATCGCGGTGTCCGCACAGGCGTCCGGACGTCTGCGCGAGCACCACAACGCCAGTGCGGTCGACCGCGCCCCGCCGCAGCCCGCGCTCGTGCGCTCGGCCCCGGCGCACAGGACGCTGGGCACAGCCGTACCGGCAGCCCGCGCGGCTGGCACCGCCACCACCCGGCGGCCCGGCCCGGGCCGGGCACCGGCTGGGCGCCGTCCTGCCTCAGGAGTACGCCGCCGCGAAGATGTGCGCGTTGCCCAGCGCGTCGAGCACGCCCGGGGGCCCGGAGCGGCGGAACCACTCCAGGCCGTAGGCGTCGGCGAAGCCGTCGGTCGGCACGTCGGCCGCGGCGACCTGGCTCGCGTGCGCGGTGATCGCCTCCCGCTTGGTCGCCAGCTCGGCGGCCGTCCCGGCGATCGCGAGCGGGATCTCGGCGGTCATCCGGCCGAACGGCACCGCGGCCGCTCGTGCCGCGCCGTGGACGAGGTGCCGGTCACGGGCGGTGACGTGCAGGTGCTCGCGGTCCACCGTCATCCGGTACGCGCTCGCCCCGAGCAGCTCGGCGGCGGTCGCCCCGATGCGGAACGTCGCGCGATGGTCGGGATGGCCGTAGATGCCGTGTTCGTCGTCGTGCACGACCGTCGTGGCGCCCTCGTCGGCGGCGATGCGCGCCACGGCGGCCGCCAGCTGCAGCGGATCGGCCGCGGCGAGCGCCCGCTCATGGGTGCCGCTCGGCCAACCCGGCAGGCCCGAGTCGCGGCATCCCAACAGCGCCAGCCGGGACACGCCGAGCAGCGCGGCGGCCCGCTCCAGCTCGGTGATGCGCCGCTCGGGAACGGTCTCGCCGACCCGCAGCGGCACCCGGGACGTGCCGAGCTCCCCCGCCGTCGCGACGACGAGCACGGTGCGCGCCCCGGCGTCGGCAAGACGGCGCAGCGTGACGCCGGTGAAGATCGCTTCGTCGTCCGGGTGGGCGTGCAAGACGAGGACGGTGTGGCCGCGCAGATCCGGCAGAACGGGAGTGGGCACAGGATGATCCAGGAGGTGAGCGCCGCGCAGGCGGCAGACGGACGGGCCGGAGGGTCAGCTGCGACAGCAGCGACAACACTCCGGACAGCGCGCCCACATGCTCACGGCGCAGATGATGCCACACGATCGGTCAGCCGCCGCACAGGGTGTCGTGCAACACACGGCCCTCCTGGACGGTGCGCAGGCAACGCGGCTCGTCCTCGAGATCATCACCGAGCTCCCACACCGCGTAGGAGGCAGGCGCGCCGGGCACGAGGCGGCCCGCGAGCGGCGACGAGTCCCCCGCTGCGCGGTGCCCTCCGGTCGTGTGCGCGGCGAGCGCGACCTCCTCCGGCACACCGGACCCCGCCGTCCGGTGCCCGACGGCGGCGCGGACAGCGACCCACGGCCCGAGCGGGGTCACCGGTGCGTCGGACCCGAAGGCGAGCGGCACCCCGGCGGCGAGCAGGGCCACGAACGGGTTCATCGCGCGGGCCCGGTCGGCGCCGAGCCGATCGACGTACATCCCGGACGGCCCGCCCCACCAGGCGTCGAACACCGGCTGCACGCTCGCGACGATGCCGAGCGCGGCCAACGTCACCATCTGCCCCGCGTCGACCATCTCCAGGTGCTCGACGCGATGTGCCCTCGCCTTGACCGCGGCGGGCGAGGTGCGCCGGGCGGCCCGGCGCAGGCCGTCGGCCAGCGTGTCCGCGGCGGCGTCGCCGATCACGTGGAACCCGGCTTGCACCCCGGCCTCCGTGCACGCGGCGACGTGCGCGCCGACCTGTTCGGCGTCGAGGTAGGGATGGCCGTGGCAGCCGGGGGCGTCGGCGTAGGGCAGGCGCAGGGCGGCGGTGCGGGAGCCGAGCGAGCCGTCGACGAACAGGTCGCCCGCGAGGCCGTGGGCGCCGGTGACGGCGAGCAGCTCACGGGCCTCGGCGGCGGTGGTCACGGCCGCGCCCCAGTACGGCACGACGCGCGGGGCCCGCGGGTCGGCGCGGGAGCGGGCGACCAGCGCGGCGAGGTCGTCGACCGAGGAGATGTCGGGCCCAGCGCACTCGTGCACCACACCGATCCCGACCGCGGCGGCCGCGCGCAGAAAAGCCTCCTGGGCCGCGGCCCGGGTGGTGGGGTCGACGGCGGCCAGTGCGGCGCGCCGCACGTGGTGGTGGGCGTCGGCCGACAGCGGACCGTCCGACCAGCCCGCGGCGCCTCGGGCCGCCGGGGCACGGACGAGCAGCGCCGACGACGCGAGCGCGGAGTGGACGTCGACCCGGCTGAGGTACACGGGGCAGCCCGCCGCGGCCCGGTCCAGCGCGGCCCGGCCGGGCACCGTCCAGCCGAGGTCCTGCCAACCGTGGCCCCAGATCAGCGCGCCGGGCCGGGCGCGGGCCCGGCGGGCGACGGCGTCGAGCAACGCCGCGGGCGACCGGCACCCGGCCAGGTCGAGACCGTCGACGAGCAGACCGGCCGCGGTCGCGTGCACATGGGCGTCGACGAACGCGGGGGTGACGAGGAGGCCGTCGTGCCTGCCGGGCCGCAGGGCCCGCTCGAGCGACACCACCCGGCGACCGCTGGTCCGCAGCTCGGCGGGCCCTGCGGGGGCGGCGGGATCGAGGACCCGCGCGCCGTTCAGTACGGTGTCGACACCGATCAGTATGGCGCCTTCGGGATCAGCACCCACAACACCAGGTAGATCACGAACTGCGGTCCGGGCAGCAGGCACGACAGCAGGAACAGCAGCCGCACGACGTTGGCGTTCCAGCCGTATCGCTGGGCAAGGCCCGCGCAGACACCCGCGATCACCCGTCCCTGCTGGGGTCGGGTCAGGCTCGTCGTGGTCACTTCGCACTCCTTCGTCGGCAGCGGCGGATCTCGCCGCTCGTCGACCAGTCTGCGCCGTCGGCAGGTCCGATCACTCAGGGAACGTCCTGACCCGACCCTGAGGTTCCGCACCGCCTTCCCGGTCGGGTGACGACGATCGCCGAGCGTATAAGCGCGCTGCGCCGTCAGAGCGGATGCGGTGACGATCGTCGACAAGTCATGGTCAAGCGTCGACGCCGTCCCTACGGTGCATTCCGTGATCCGCGTGCTCCCCGCGCTCCTCGCCGTAGCGCTCACCACCAGCACCCTCGCCACCGCAGGCCCCGCAGCCGCTGCCCCACAGGCCGCGGTGGTGGCCCTCGGCGACAGCGCCGCCTCCGGAGAGGGCGCGGGCGACTACGCGCCCGGCACCCGCGGCGAGGGCGGCGACTGGTGCCACCGCTCCCCGCACGCCTACATCTACGCCACCCGACTGGCGCCGGTGGCGATCGACCTGGCCTGTTCGGGCGCCGACACCGCGGACGTCGAGGCCGGGGGCAGCCAGTACGGCGAGCCGGCGCAGATCACGCAGCTCGTGACGGCGGCCCGCCGCTATCGCGTGACGACCGTGGTGCTCCAGATCGGGGCCAACGACGACGCCGCGCTGGTCGCCACCGGGATCACGTGCATCCGGGCGTTCCTCGATGTGTTCACCCCGCCCTGCCGCCAGACCGTGGGGCCGCTCGTGCCCCAACGGATGGCGGCCACCGCGGCGAAGGTCGAGACGGTGGTCGGCGACGTACGGGCCGCGATGCGGGGCGCGGGCTACGCCGACGGCGCGTGGCGGCTCGTGCTGACCTCCTACGCCGCGCCGATCACCGAGCGCATGATCCCGTTGAACGCGGCGCAGGGCTGCCCGTACAGCCGCGCCGACGCCGCGTGGGGCCGCACCGTGCTGTTCCCGGCGCTCGCGGACGCGCTGCGCGGGGTCGCCGCGCGCACCGGCGCGGCCTTCCTGGACCTCCTCCGTGCGACCGAGGGCCGAGAGGCGTGCGCCCACCTGGACCCCGCGCAGGACTGGCAGCGAAGGGTCACGGTCGACCCGCACGCGCTGGTGTACGGCGGCCTCGACGCGGTCGGCTTCCACCTCGCCCAGGAGTCGTTCCACCCGACGGCCGCGGCGCACGCCGCGATCGGCGGCTGCCTGGCCGCCTTCGTGCGCTCCGGCAACGCGGCAGGCGCTTGCGTGCCCGGCCCCGGCACGGGGCTCATCCTGCGCTCGTCCCGCGTCTGACGGTCGTGAGTGGTAACGAGTGCTGGAGCACTCGTTACCACTCACAGGGCGTCAGCCGAGCACGACCAGGTCGCGGGGGCGGTGGTTGAGCCGCTCGACCCCGCCTGACGTGACGACGACGATGTCCTCGATGCGCGCGCCCCACTCGCCGTCGAGGTACACCCCGGGCTCCACGGAGAACGCCATGCCCGGCTCCAGCGGCCGCGCGTTGCCGCCGACGATGTAGGGCTCCTCGTGCACGTCCATGCCGATGCCGTGTCCGGTGCGGTGGATGAACCGCTCGCCCAACCCGGCCTCGGTGATCACCTGCCGGGCGACGGCGTCGACCTCCTCGGCCGTCACGCCGGGCCGCACGCTCGTCACCGCCTGCTCCTGGGCGTGCTGCAGCACGGCGTAGGCCTCGCGAACCTCTATTGCGGGCTCGCGGCCCACCGCGTAGGTGCGGGTGGAGTCGGAGTTGTAGCCGCTCGGCAGCGGACCGCCGATGTCGACCACGACGAGGTCGCCGACCTCGATCACCCGGTCGGAGACGTCGTGGTGCGGGCTCGCCCCGTTCGGACCCGAACCGACGATGACGAACGCGGCCTCCGCGTGCCCCTCATCCACGATCGCCGCGGCGATGTCCGACCCGGCCTGCGCTTCGGTGCGACCCGCTTTGACGAACTCGGCCATCCGGGCGTGCACCCTGTCGATCGCGGCACCGGCGGCGCGCAACTCGTCGACCTCGACGGCGTCCTTGCGCATCCGCAGCTCGCGCAGCACCGGCCCGGCCAGGGTCGCGGCGGCGTCGGGCAGCGCGGCCTGCACGCCGAACACGTGCATCGCGGGCATCGTGTCCGCGACCGCGATACGCGTTGGGCCGCCCGCCAGGTCGCTGACCAGCAGGTAGGGGTCTTCGCCGTCTTGCCAGGTGACGACCTCGACGCCCAGGGCTTGCAGGTCCAGGTGCGCGAACCCGGGCGCCTCCAGGCGCGGGACGACGAGCGCGGGGGGCGCCCGGTGGCCAGCAGCGGGCAGGACGAGGCAGGTGAGCCGCTCGTGGGTGGCCGTGTCGGCGCCGATGAGGTAGCGCAGGTCGGTGCCGGGGGTGACGAGCAGCAGCTCGACGCCGAGGTCGGCGGCAACCTCTCCGGCCCGGCGGATGCGATCGGCATGCAGCTCGGGGAGCCCGGGTGTCATGGCGTCCAGGGTATTCGGGCAAGCTCGGGCCTGTGACCGCCCCTGCGCCGCTGATGCTGCTGGATTCCGCGAGCATGTATTTCCGCGCCTTCTACGGCGTGCCGGACACGATCACGGCGCCGGACGGCACGCCCGTCAACGCGGTCCGCGGCTTCACCGACATGATCGCTCGGCTGGTCACGGACCGGCGCCCGTCGCGGCTGGTCGCCTGCCTCGATCTGGACTGGCGTCCCGCGTTCCGGGTGAAGGCACTTCCGTCGTACAAGGCGCACCGGGTGCCGGGCGAGCCCGAGACCGCGCCGGTCGGTGTGCCCGAGGAGGTGCCCGACCTGCTCGCCCCGCAGGTCCCGATCATCCTTGACGTGCTCGCTGCCGTCGGGATCGCCACCGGCGGCGCCGAGGGCTACGAGGCCGACGACGTGATCGGCACCCTGGCCGCAGGCGAGCGCACCGACCCGGTGCTCGCTGTCTCCGGCGACCGCGACCTCATGCAGATCGTGCGCGACGAGCCGGTGCCGGTGCGACTGCTGTACGTCGGACGCGGCCTGGCGAAGGCCGAGCACCTCGGGCCCGCCGAGGTCGCCGAGAAGTACGGGGTTCCGCGCGCGCGGGCGGGCGAGGCGTATGCCGAGATGGCGATGCTGCGCGGCGACCCCTCCGACGGGCTGCCCGGCGTGCCCGGCGTCGGGGCGAAGACGGCCGCGACGCTGGTGGGACGGTTCGGCTCGTGGCTGGAGCTGTGCGAGGCCGTGATCGACCGCTCCGACACCCGGCTCGCCCCACCGGTTCGGGCGAAGCTGGCCGCGGCGGCGCCTTACCTCGCGGTGGTCGAGCCGGTGGTGCGGGTCGCGGTGGACGCGCCGGTCGATCTGGACCGGCCCGACACGCTGCCCGCGCAGCCCGCGCACCCGAAGAAGCTGGCCGAGCTGTCCGAGCGGTGGGGGCTGGGCGGCTCGGTGGACCGCCTGGTCAAGGCGCTCGCCGACGCTAGCCCGCCATGATCACGGGTTCGGTGCGTTTCCGGCCGGACATGGCCGCCATTTGCACCAAACGGGTGATCACGGATGGTCAGAACATCGTGCCGCACCACGGCACGGTCGCGGTGGCAAAGGCCGCGTCGGCCCGGTCGAGCGCACGCGGGTCGTGCACGGTCCACCAGCCGGTAGCGCCGAGTTCGGCCGGGCGGCGATCGCCGAGGTAGGCCATCGCGAGCGCGCCGACGTCGCACGAAAGCTCCGGCGCCAGCGGGCCGCCGAGGGGCTCGACGCGTTCCGCGGTGCCGCCTGCGATGCGGTAGACGCCCGCGTTCGCTTCCAGGAACGGGTCGTGCACCCCCAGCAGCACCGGCGGGGCGTCGGCGAACCCGCGGGCGGCCAACGCGGCGGGCACGTCCACGAGCCGCAGCCACAGCTCGTCCTCGACGCCGGTGATGGCGAGGTCGCGGGGGTCGGCGAGCAACAGGTCGAGCCGCTCGTCGAGCGGACGGGCCCACGCGGTGACCTCGCTGATCAGGTCAACGTCCAGCAGGAAGCGCCACAGCGCCGCCTCCGCGGCCGGGCCACCGGCGTGGAGGTCCTCCACCTGCAGCGCGCGACCGGCGATGTCGCCCTTGCCCGCCGTCGCGGCGACGAAACCGTCGTCGCCGTCCGGGCCGGTGTGGGCGGCGACGATGACCGGGCGCTGGTCGCGGCGGGCCCGTTCCGCAGGCGAACGCCACCACGTCTCCCCACGGGTGATCATCCCGGGCCGGGTCAGGACGATCCGCTCGTGCAGCGCCGCGGTCACCGGCCCGATGTCGTCCGGCCCGAGCAGCCGCACCTCCCCCACGGCGGGCGCGCCAGGGCGCAGCCCGCGTCCGCTGCGGCGCACCCGGACGGACCGGGCACGCGTCGCGACGCCGTAGCCGAACCGGCCGTAGATGCGCGCCTCGGTGGCGTGCAGCACGGCGAGCACCTCGCCGCGGGCTGCGACGTCGTCGAGCTGGGCCCGCATGAGGGCGGTCAGCAGGCCGCGGCGGGTGTGGTCGGCGCGCACCCCGACCTGGGTGACGGCGGCCGTGTCGAGCACGGCACCGCCCGGCACGGCCATCCGGCAGGCGTAGGACGTGGCCGTGCCGACGAGCGTCTCGCCCGCGTGCACGCCCCAGGTGCGGTCGGGCTCATAAGCCGAGGCGGCGCGGGCCCACCCGTCGTCGTCGAGCGCCGGGTGCAGCAGCGCGCCGAGGAACAGGTCCCGTGCGGCGCGGAGCTCGTCGACGCCGAGGACCCGCGGCTCGTGGCTCAGGTTGGCCTGCCGACCTCGTAGTCGCCCGCGCCGGACGTGACGCGGACGGGCACGGTCACCGGCTTCCCGTCGACGTTCGCGGAGCAGGTGAAGGTCGCGCCCTGGGTGACCTTGATGTTCTGCCCGCAGTTGACGCCGGTGACGTTGGTAAGGCCGTAGTCCTGCGTGAGGATCTTCGTGACGCCGGTCTGCAGCGCGGCGCTGTCGAAGACCTTGGTGACGAAGAACCCGGGCTTGTAGAAGCCGAGCACGCCGACCGCGATGGCGACGAGCACGACGACGATGCCGAGGATCAGCGGCAGCTTCGACTTCTTCGCCGCTGCGGGCGCCTCCGGCAGCGACGGGTAGCCTGCGCCGCCCTGGCCTGCGTCGGCGCCCGCGTAGCTCGGCGCGCCGTAACCCTGGGCCCCGTAGTTCTGGTTGCCATAGCTCTGGTCGCCGAAGTTCTGAGCTCCGGGAACTTGTGCTCCGGGGGGCGGGGCGCCGTAGCCCTGGTCGCCGTAGTTCTGATCCGCGTAGCCCTGGTCGCCGTAGCTCGGCGCCCCGTAGCCCTGGGCCGGGGGCGCCTGCTCGGGCGCCCCGTAGTTCTGGTGTGCGTAACCCTGCCCACCACGTTCGGGGGCGCCGTAGCCGGGTGCGCCGTAGCCCTGGCCTGCGTAGGCCTGTGGGCCCTGGTCCTGGCGGGGGTCGGGGCCGCCGTACTCCGGCCCCGGAGCGTTCTGTGCGGGCCCCCGACCTGCCTGGGGGTCGTTCCACTGCTGGTTCGGCGGCGGCGGTTGTCCCCAGTTCTGCTGGGGTGGCTGACCGGGCGGTCCCCAGCCCTGCTGCGGGGGTGGCGGGTTCCACCCCGCCGGGGGCTGCTGTGCGGGCGGCGGGGCGCCGTAGGGCGGTGGCTGTTGGCCGTACTGCGGCGGGGGCCCTTGCTGGGGTGGCGGCCCGCCGTAGGGCGGCGGTCCGGAGAAGGGCGGCCCGGCGGGCCCGTGCCCACCGGAACCGGCGCCTGCGTAGCCGGGTCCGGGCCCACCGGGGCCTGCCCCGCGGACCGTTCGCTGGTCGACGGCCTGAGTGCGGTCGTCGTCGTCCTCGGCGGCCTGGAAGGTGCGCGGGTCCACCCGTTGCGTCTCGTCGTCTTGGGGCGACGGGGGTGCGCCCCAGCCGCCTGCAGGTTGCTTACCCCAGGCGGGCGGCTCGCCGTGCGAGTCGGGCCGGGGCCCTTCGGGCTCGCTCATGCGTGGTCCCCCTGTCTCGTTGGGGGGATCCAAGCACACACCGCGGCCCCTGGCACAGAAAAGGCCGCTACGCGGTACCCACGGCGACGACCCCGCGCCGGATGGCGGTGACCGCGTCCGCGGCCGCTTTGCCGAGGCCGTCGGCCCGGCCTGCCACGTCCGCCACCTGGTCGAGCAGGTCGACGACCTGCCGGCACCAGCGGACGAAGTCGCCTGCGGAGAGCTCGGCGCCGTTCTGCTCGGCGGCTGTCAGCACCGCGGCCAGCGACTCGCCTCGGGCCCAGCGGTGAATCGGCCATGCGAAGCCGAGATCGGGCTCGCGGGTGCGCTCCACGCGGTGGCGGCGCTCGTCGGCCTCCAGCCCTGACCACACGCCGACGGTGGCGGTGAGCGCCGCGGCGACGGCGCCTCCCGGCACCCTCGGTACCGGCCCGACGTCGCGGCGCGACTCGTAGACCAGCGCGGACACCACAGCGGCCAGGTCGGCAGGGGCGAGCTCGGCCCAGATGCCGTGCCGGAGGCACTCGGCGGCGAGCAGGTCGGACTCGCCCCACAGCCGGGCCAGTCGCTCGCCGTCGGCGGTGACGGTCTCGCCGTCGAGGTAGCCGCGCTCGGCGAGCACGGCCCGGATCCGGTCGAACGCGCGGGCCAGCGAGTGGGTGGTGGCGCGGACCTTCTGGCGCAGCTGCTCGGTCTCCCGGTCGAGCCGGGCGTACCGCTCGGCCCACCGCGCGTGTGCCTCCCGATCGGCGCAGCCGTGGCAGGGGTGGGCGCGCAAGGCCCTCCGCAACGCCGCCAGCTCGGGGTCTTCGGCCGACCGGCCGCCGTTGCCGCGCCGCCGTCCCGGGACGGGCGCCACGATGCCGGTGCTGCGCAGGGCGGACGCGAGGTCACGCCGGACTCGGGGCACGCGGTGGTCGACGTGCTTGGGCAGCCGCATCTTGCCCAGGGACTCGACGGGCACGGGGAAGTCCGCCGTCGAAAGCCTGCCTGCCCAGCGGTCCTCGGTGAGCACCAGCGGCCGCGGGTCGGCGTCGCCCGCGATCCCGGGGTCGAGCACCACGGCAAGGCCCGCGCGTCGACCGACCGGCACGGCGATCACGTCGCCGGGCTTGAGGCCGCGCAAGGCGTCGGCGGCAGCTTCGCGGCTGTCGGCGACCCCTTGGCGGGCCAGCGCCTTCTCCCGCTCGGAGACGCGGCGGCGCAGGCTCGCGTACTCGGTGAAGTCGCCGAGATGGCAGCCCATCGACGCCGCGTACCCGGCGAGGGTTTCGCCGTTGCGGTCGATGCTGCGGGCCAGGCCGACGACCGAACGGTCGGCCTGGAACTGGCCGAACGACTGCTCCAACAGATCCCGTGCCGCGTCGACACCCAACCGGCCGACGAGGTTGACCGCCATGTTGTAGCCGGGGCGGAAGGAGCTGCGCAGCGGGTAGGTGCGGGTGGAGGCGAGGCCCGCGACCTGCTCGGGATCGACGCCGGGCTGCCAGATCACGACGGCGTGGCCCTCGACGTCGATCCCGCGCCGTCCGGCCCGCCCGGTGAGCTGGGTGTACTCGCCAGGGGTGAGTTCGGCGTGGCTCTCGCCGTTGAACTTCACGAGGCGTTCGAGCACCACGGTGCGGGCGGGCATGTTGATGCCCAACGCCAGCGTCTCGGTCGCGAACACCGCCCGGACGAGGCCGCGGACGAACAGCTCCTCGACGGTCTCCTTGAACGCGGGCAGCAGGCCCGCGTGGTGGGCCGCGATGCCCCGCTCCAGGGCCTCGCGCCATTCCCAGTAGCCCAGCACGGCCAGATCGCCCTGGGGCAGCCCCGCGGTACGGCGGTCGATCGTGGCGCGGATCTCGTCCACCTCGGCGTCGGTGGTGAGCCGCAGCCCGGCGCGCACGCACTGGCCGACGGCGGCGTCGCAGCCTGCGCGGCTGAACACGAACGTGATCGCGGGCAGGAGCGCGTCACGGTCGAGCCGGTCGATGACCGTGATCCGCGACGGCGGCCGGAACCTGGTCTCGCGCCGCCCCGGTCCGCGCCCCCGTCCGCGGTCCCACACGGCGCTCTGGCGTTCGACGTTGTTGGTCTCGCGGACCAGCGCGGGATCGACGACGAGCTGGCCGTCCGTCTCACCGTCCGAGAGTTCGCCAAACATGTCGAACAGCCGGGAGCCGACCATCATGTGCTGCCACAGCGGCACCGGCCGGTGCTCGTCGACGACGACCGTGGTGTCGCCGCGCACGGTGACCAGCCAGTCGCCGAACTCCTCGGCGTTGCTCACCGTGGCCGAGAGGCTGACCAGCGCGACGTGCTCAGGCAGTTGCAGGATCACCTCCTCCCACACCGCGCCCCGGAACCGGTCGGCGAGGTAGTGCACCTCGTCCATCACGACGAAGCCGAGGTCGGCCAGCTGCCTGCTGCCCGCGTAGATCATGTTGCGCAGCACCTCGGTGGTCATCACCACCACCTGGGCGTCGCCGTTCACGGCCGTGTCGCCGGTGAGCAGCCCGACGGCGGCCTGCCCGTGCCGCTCGACAAGGTCGGCGTACTTCTGGTTGGACAGCGCCTTGATCGGCGTCGTGTAGAAGCACTTCCGGCCCTCGGCCAGCGCGAGGTGCACCGCGAACTCGCCGACCACGGTCTTGCCCGCCCCGGTCGGCGCGCAGACGAGCACGCCGTGCCCCTCCTCCAGCGCCTCGCACGACCGCCGTTGGAAATCGTCGAGCGCAAACGGCAGCAGCGCGGTGAATTCGGTCAGCCGGGGGTGCGCGGCACGGTTGCGGGCGGCGGCGTAGGCGTCCGCCGGAGGTCTTGCCGTCGACGCCTGCGTGCTAGGGGCCACCCCTCCAGGTTGACACACCTCGCCCGGGAGGCCGTCAGGTGACGTCGTCGAGGCGGTGCGCAGGGTCAGGGCCCGGGGTGGTGTCGAGCACGCTGGGCGTGGCATCGATCGCGCTCGGCGCGGTGTCGATGGGGCTGGGCTGGTCGGGGTCCCAGTCGTCCCAGCCTTCCGCGGCGCGCCTGCTGGCCAGGCGGCGGTCGTGGACGCGGGCGAACTGGATGGCGACCTCGAACAGGCAGGTGAGCGCGAGCGCCAGCGCCGTCATCGAGATCGGGTCCTGCCCGGGGGTGGCGATGGCGGCGAACACGAAGAGCCCGAAGATCAGCCCGCGCCGCCATGCCTTGAGCCGGGCGTAGGTGAGCACGCCGACCGCGTTGAGCATCACGACGAGCAGGGGCAGCTCGAAGCTCACCCCGAAAATGATCAACAGGGCGATGAGGAACGAGAAGTACGAGTCTCCGGACAGGCCGGTGACCTGCACGTTGGACCCGACTTGCAGCAGGAACGAGAGGCCCTGCGCGACGACGAAGTAGGCGAGTACCGCGCCCGCCACGAACAGCACCGCGGCACACGACACGAACGTGAGCGCGTACTTGCGTTCCTTCGCGTACAGGCCGGGGGTGATGAAGGCCCAGATCTCGTAGAGCCAGATGGGGCAGGCGAGGACGACGCCCGCGGTGGCGCCGACCTTGAGGCGCAGCGCGAACTGGTCGAACGGGCCGGTGCCGAACAGCACGCACGCATTCGGGTCGGCGGTGAACACGGCGCGGGACGAGGCGGGGATCGCGCAGTAGGGGGCCTTGAGCACTTCGCCGAGCGCGGGAAGGCCGAACATCGGCACGCCGAACCAGATGTAGCCGAAGATCGTGGTGATCGCGATCGCGATCAACGCGATGGCCAGCCTGCTGCGCAGCTCGTAGAGGTGCTCGACGAGCGTCATGGTGCCGTCGGGGTTGCTCGCTCTCCGACCGCGCAGGCGAAGGGGGATCCGGACCACAGCGGTGGGGTGCTAGGGCGCGGTCGAGCCCGGGGTCTCGGGGCTCCTCGGGGGGCGGCTTTCCTGCGGGACATCCGTGTGTGGGGCCTGCTCGGGTGCCTTTTCGTCGTCGCGAAGGCCCTTCATCTCGCCCTTGAACACCCGCGCGGACTGCCCGATCGAGCGCGCCATGTCCGGCAGTCGCTTCGCGCCGAAGAGGACGACGAGCACCACCAGAATGATCAGGATTTCCCAGCCCCCGAGGCTGCCCATGGCCGCTCCTTCCGTCTTCCCGCGCTGCTTCTCGGGCCAGCTTACGCGGACGTCCCACCGCGGCGGCTCTTCCGGGCGCGGCCTGCCGCCAGCAGCCGCAGGCGCGCCACCCGCGGCGCGACCGCGGCCGCCGTCGCGGCCCGCTCACTGGCCAGCCGCCGCACGTGCCTGCCCAGCAGCAGTGCGAGCACGACCATCACCAGCACACCCAGCGCGAGCAACGCCCACGCCACCAGCTCGGCGTTCATTCCGTCCCCCTCATCCCGTCCCGTCGGGCACGGCCCCGGACGCATCTAGGGCTTCCCGTGCCCGACGCAGCACCGCCACCGCCAGTTCGGGCGGCTCGACCACCCGCGCCGCGCCGCCCAAGCCCAGTACGAGCCGCACGAGCCACGCGGGGTCCGCGTAGCGCATCACCACCCGGATCGCCGCACCGCCGGGCTCGGCAGAGATCTTGTCGATCTCGTCCACCGGGTAGTACTCGGCCACCCAATGCGCGTCGGGCTCCAGGACGAGCACCGCCCTGCGGTGCTCGGGCGCGGGCTGGAACAGACCGGCCGACAGGTCCGTCGGCTCGGCCTCCGGCGGCGGGGCGGCGGGCTCGTCGAGCACCGTGACGTCCTCCACCCGATCCAGCCGGAACAGCCGCACCGCCTCCACGCGGCGACACCAGGCCTCCAGGTAGCCGCGCCCCGACACGATGAGCAGCCGCATGGGGTCGATCGTGCGCTGCGACACGGCGTCGCGGCTCGCGGTGTAGTAGCGGATGCGCATCGCCCGACCCGCGGCCAGCGCCTGCTGCACCGCGGCGGTGGTGGCCTCCTCCTCGCCCGGCCGGTCCGGCGAAAGGGCCGTCGTGCCCGCGTCCCCCACCGCCCGCTCGATCTTGGCGGTGGCCCGCCGCACCGCGGCCGTGTCGACGACGCCGGGCACATCGGCCAGGGTGCGCAACGCCATCAGCAGCGCCGTGGCCTCCGCGGTGGTCAGCCGCAGCGGACGGCGCATGCCCGCGTCCTCGGTGACCGTGACCGTGTCGCCCGCGAAGGAGAGATCGATCAGGTCGCCCGGCCCGTAGCCGGGGAGGCCGCACATCCACAGCAGTTCGAGGTCGCGCCGCAGCTGCCGCTCGGAGATGCCGAAATCGGCGGCCGCCTCCGCGACCGGGATGCCCGGGCGGGCCAGCAGGTAGGGCACGAGCGACAGCAGCCGGGGAAGACGTTCGGTGACCCCGCCTGTGTTCACGCCGCCTCCGCGGGAGGAAGCACGTCGGCGGGGTTCACGCCGCCTCCGCGGGAGGAAGCACGTCGGCGGGGTTCACGCCGTCTCCGCGGGAGGCCGCACGCTCCCACCGAGAAGCGCACGTCGGCGGGGGTTCATGCCGACGCCGCAGGGGCCGCCGAACCCGCGTGGGCGGCCGCCGCGGCCTCCCAGCTCGTACGCACCCGGTCGGCCAACTCCTGCGGGCTCAGCACCGCGATGTCCGCCCCGTGGCCCGCCAGCCACCGCGCGACCGTGTCGAGGCTCCGCAGCTCCAGCTCGAGCTCCTCGCCTGGCCTTCCCGCGTACGCCCGCGGCCCGACCACCCTTCCGAGCCGTCGCAGCCCGTACGCCCGGCCCGCGGCCACCCAGACCCGTGCCGTGCCGACCACCGGCGGCGGCTCGACCCCGCCCCGCACCATGGCGAGGAGATCGACGTCGGGCGGGACCACCACCGCTGCAGACGCGCCGATCCCCCGCACCGGGCCGACGATGCGTGACACGCGGAACGAGCGCGGTGCGGCCCGGTCGCGGTCGTGTCCGACGACGTACCAGCGGCCTCGCCAGGACACCACGCCCCACGGCTCAACCGTGCGCCGCGCGACCTCCCCGCCAGGGCCGCCGCGGCGGTAGTCGAACGTGACCGCCCGCCCCGCCTGCACCGCGGCGAGCAGCGGGCCGAACGCGGGCTCCCCGCCGCGGACCCGCGGCTGCGCCCGGCCCTGGTCCTCGTCGACGTCGACGCCCGCCGCGCGCAGCTTCAGCAAGGCGCCGTGCGCGGGCCCGGCCAGCTCCGGTGATTCCCAGAGGCGCGCCGCCAACGCCACCGCGGCCGCCTCGTCGGACTCCAGGTCGATCTCGCCCAGCTCGTAGTCCTGGCGGGCGATGCGGTAGCCGTCGGAGGTGTCGAAAGCGCGCCGCCCGCTCTCCAACGGCACGCCCAGCTCGCGCAGCTCGGTCTTGTCGCGCTCGAACATCCGGAAGAACGCCTCGTCGTTCGGCGCGTCGGCGTAGCCGGGCACGATCGCGCGGATCCGCTCGGCGGACAGGAACTGGCGCGTGGACAGCAGGCAGAGCACCAGGTTCACCAGACGCTCGGCCCGTGCGGAGGACACATCGGGCATGGTACGGCGGCCGTGCCGGGCGTCGTGGGCGGCCGGGCGAAGCGGACCGGCGTCTCACCTTGCGACATCTACGGGACCGCGACTTGACCGGAGCCGACGAGAAGCTCAAGGCTCCGGAGATGGCCGAGCAGGAGACGTTCAACCCGTGGACCGTCGTCAACCTCGTGTTCCACCACCTTGCCGACCACGGGCTGCACCCGGTGCTCGGTGAGACCGGCGACCCGGCCGTGCCCGCCGCGGCGCTGCTGCGCTCGATGGGGATCGAGCCCGGCCGCAACGACGAGACCGTGAGCTCGCCGTCGGTGCAGGACAGGCTCGCCGAGATCCGCGAACGGATGCTCGGCGAGGCATAGGCCGTGAGCGGAAACGAGTGCTGGAGCACTCGTTTCCGCTCACAGGGAGGCGATCAACCGGTCGACGCGCTCGTCGACCGACCGGAACGGGTCCTTGCACAGCACGGTGCGTTGGGCCTGATCGTTGAGCTTCAGGTGTACCCAGTCGACGGTGAAGTCGCGGCCTGCGGCCTGCGCGGCCGCAATGAAGTCCCCGCGTAGCTTCGCCCGCGTCGTCTGTGGCGGGGTGTCCTTGGCCAGCTCGATCTCGCCGTCGTCGGTGACGCGGTCGACCAGGCTCTTGCGCTGCAGCAGGTCGAACAGGCCGCGGCCGCGCCGGATGTCGTGGTAGGCGAGGTCCAGCTGGGCCACCCGCGGGTTGGCCAGGTCGAGGCCCGCGCGGGCGCGGTAGCGCTCCACCAGCCGGTGCTTGATGGCCCAGTCGATCTCGCGGTCGATGAGCGACAGGTCGCCTGCGTCCACCGCCTGCAGCACGCGACCCCACAGTTCGACGACCCGCGCCATCGTGGGGTCTTCGCTCCCGCGGGCGGCCAGGTGCTCGACGGCCCGCGCGTGGTATTCGCGCTGGATGTCCAACGCGCTGGCCTCGCGGCCGCCCGCGAGCCGCACGGTGCGCCGCCCGGTGAGGTCGTGGCTGATCTCGCGGATCGCCCGGATGGGGTTGTCGAGCGTGAAGTCCCGGAACTGCACGCCCGCCTCGATCATCTCGAGCACGAGCGTGGCCGATCCGACCTTCAGCAGCGTGGTGACCTCGGACATGTTCGAGTCGCCCACGATGACGTGCAGCCGTCGGTAGCGCTCGGCGTCGGCGTGCGGTTCGTCGCGGGTGTTGATGATCGGTCGCGAGCGCGTGGTGGCCGACGAGACGCCTTCCCAGATGTGCTCCGCGCGCTGGGACAGGCAGTACACGGCGCCGCGCGGGGTCTGCAGCACCTTGCCCGCGCCGCAGATCAGCTGGCGCGTGACGAGGAAGGGAAGCAGCACGTCGGCGATGCGGGAGAACTCGCCCGCCCTGGCCACCAGGTAGTTCTCGTGGCAGCCGTAGGAGTTGCCCGCGGAGTCGGTGTTGTTCTTGAAGAGGTAGATGTCGCCGCCGATGCCCTCGTCGACCAGCCGCCGCTCGGCGTCGACGAGCAGGTCTTCCAGGATGCGTTCCCCGGCCTTGTCGTGCGCGACGAGCTGCGCCAGGGAATCGCACTCGGCCGTGGCGTACTCGGGGTGGCTGCCCACGTCGAGGTAGAGCCGCGCGCCGTTGCGCAGGAACACGTTGGACGAGCGCCCCCAGGACACGACCCGGCGGAACAGGTAGCGCGCCACCTCGTCCGGAGACAGGCGTCGCTGGCCGTGGAAGGTGCACGTGACCCCGAACTCGGTCTCGACACCATAAATCCGCCGCTGCATCTCCCTAGCGTAAGCGGAGAGCGCCCTCTGCTGTCACGTCTGTGACACGTGGTTCGCACGGCACGCCGGACCGCGCGCCCCTAGGGTGCACGCCGTGACGCATTGGTTCCGCCGCCGGGCCGACGACGTGAACAACGTCGACCGCGCGATCTCCCGCGCGATCTCCTCGCTGCCTCCCACCCCGCTCGACACCGCCATGAAGCGCCTCTCCGGCGCGGCCAACCACGGCGTGCTCTGGTTCGTCGTCGCCGCCGTGCTGGCAGGCCGCCGGGGGACGACGCGCAAGGCCGCCATCCGCGGTGTGCTCTCCATCGCGCTGACGAGCCCGTTCGCGAACGGCGTGCTCAAGCCGTTGCTCCCCCGCCGACGGCCCGCCGCGTCCGAGCTGCCCGCGTACCAGACGATCGCCAACGCGCCCACCTCGTCGTCGTTCCCTTCGGGGCACGCGGCGTCGGCGGCGGCGTTCGCCACGGCCGTGGCCCTGGAGAGCCCGCGCACCGCCCTCGCGGTGATCCCGCTCGCCGCGGCGGTCGCCTACTCGCGGATCCACGTCGGGGTGCACTGGACGTCTGACGTGCTGGTGGGCGCCGCCGTCGGCACCGGCGCGGCGCTCGTGACCCAGCGCTGGTGGCCGGTGCGCGAGCAGGACGAGGCCCGCGCCCGTCCGCTCGACACGGTGCCCGAACTGCCCGGCGGGGCGGGGTTGGTGCTGGTGTCCAACCAGCGCTCCGGGGTGTCCGGCCTGGACCCGGCCGACGAGCTGCAGGCCGCGCTGCCCGAGGCGGTGATCGTGCGCGCCGATCCGGACCGCGAGCTGGACCAGCAGCTGGACGAGGCCGTCGAGCGGGCGGGGACGGCCGCGCTCGCCGTCGGCGTGGCGGGCGGCGACGGGTCGGTGGCCGCAGCGGCCGCGGTGGCGGGGCGGCGCGGGTTGCCGCTCGTCGTGGTACCGACCGGCACCCTCAACCACTTCGCCCGCGACGTCGGCGTGTACGACCTGCAGGAGGCGGTGGACGCCACCGGCGCCGGGCAGGCGGTGGCCGTGGACCTCGCGCTCGTCGACGTGCATCCCGGCCACGGCGATGACCCCAAGTCGACCGCGGTGATGCGCCTGCGCTGCTTCCTCAACACCGCGAGCGTCGGCTCGTACCCGGACCTCGTGCGGCTGCGCGAGCAGTGGGAGCCGCGCTGGGGCAAGTGGCCCGCGTTCGCCGCGGCGCTGCTGACCGTGCTGCGGTCCGCGGAGCCCGTGCGGGTCAAGATGGAGGGCCGATGGACGAAGGTGTGGTTCCTCTTCGTCGGCAACGGGCCCTACGCACCGCGCGGCCTCGTGCCCGCCTGGCGGCCGTCGCTGGACTCGGGGTTGTTGGACGTGCGGTGGCTGCGCGCCGACGTTCGTTTCTCCCGGTTGCGCGCCGTACTGGGCCTGCTCAGCGGCGCGCTCGGGCACAGCCGCGTGTACGGGGAGCGGCAGGTTTCGGAGTTCGACGTGGAGTTGGCCGTGCCGGGGCATCTCGCGACCGACGGCGAGGTGGTGGAGAAGGCGGGCCGGTTCACCTTCCGGGTGGCGCCGCGTCCCATCCCGGTGTACCGCCGCGACGAGCGCCAATGGACCGGCCGGGACCGGCCCTACCAGCGCGTCTAGCCGAACACCGACCTCGGGTTCGCCCCGGCGTGATCAGCGCTCGAGGTGCACACCAGCGGGGTTCGATCTCGGCGGAACCCCGCTCAGGTTGTTCTCGAGCGCGAGCGGGCCGGTGGGACTCATTCGGTGGCGCCCGCCCCCGCGGGGGCGTCGTCGCCACCTGCGGGGTCCGCCGACGACGGTGGCGCGTCGACGGCCTGGTTGGCCTCGGGGAGGAGCCCCCGCAGGGCCGGGCCCGCGATCCGGCGGAACGTGCGCCGCGGCCGGGCCCGGTCGAGCACCGCGACCTCCAGCGCCGACACACCCAGCACCCGCGTGGCCGACGCGCCGTTGCCGCCGCCGGGGGCCGGGCCTGCCTGGAGGCCCTCGACCGCGATCCCGATCGCCGCAGCCAGGTCGAGGCCGGTGCGGTAGGTGTCCTTCAGCTTGGCGCTGACCGGGTCGGTGGTGCCGCCCATCACCACGAACTGGGGCTCGTCGGTGATCGATCCGTCGTAGGTGATCCGGTAGAGCTCGTCGGCGTCGGCGGTGGCACCGACGCCCGCGAGGCACAGCTCAACCTCGTAGGGCTTCTGCTGCTCGACGAAGGTGCTGCCGAGCACCTGGGCGTAGAAGTTGGCCAGCATCCGACCCGAGACGTCGCGCCGGTCGTAGGAGTAGCCGCGCACGTCGGCCATGCGGATGCCCGCGTTGCGCAGCGTTTCGAACTCGTTGTAGCGCCCGACGGCGGCGAAGCCGATCCGGTCGTAGATCTCCGAGACCTTGTGCAAGGTGCTGGACCGGTTCTCGGCGACGAACAGCACACCGCCGGTGTAGGTGAGCACCACGACGCTGCGCCCGCGCGCGATGCCCTTGCGGGCCAGCTCCGACCGGTCGCGGAGGAGCTGGTCGACCGACGAGTAGAACGGCATGGTCATCGGTCAGCCCTCGGGGTTCTCGGTGCGGGCGGCCACGACCTCGCGGACCACGGCCCCGATCTCCTCGTCGAGGTGGCGGACGGCCCCCTCGGCGGCGGTGATGCTCACGACGACCGGGTAGATCCCCCGTGTGAGGTCGGGCCCGCCGGTGGCGGTGTCGTCGTCAGCCGCGTCGTAGAGCGCTTCCACGGCGTTGCGGATGGTGGTGGGGAGGTCGGCGTCGGGCCGGTGCAGCTTCTTGAGCGACGACTTCGCGAACACCGATCCGGAGCCGACGGAGTGGTAGCCCGACCACTCGTCGTAGCGGCCGCCGGTGGCGTCGTAGGTGACGATGCGCCCCGCCTTGGCCGGCTCGGCTTCGACGTCGTAGCCGACGAACAGCGGCACGACGACGAACCCCTGCAGGGCCGCGCCGAGGTTGTTCGCGACCATGCCCGCCAGCTTGTTGGCCTTGCCGTCGAGGGAGAGCGTGACGCCCTCCATCTTCTCGTAGTGCTCCAGCTCGACGGTGTAGAGCCGCACCATCTGCACCGCGATGCCCGCCGCGCCCGCGATCCCGACCGCCGAGTACGAGTCGGTGATGAACACCTTCTCGATGTCACGTTGCGCGATCACGTTGCCCGCGGTGGCCCGCCGGTCGCCTGCGATGACGACGCCCTCGCGGAACACGAGCGCGACGATCGTGGTGGCGTGCGGCACGTTGAGCCCCGCCGGAATCGCTGCGGCGCGCGCCCCTGCGTCCTCGGGGAGGCGGCCGGGCAGCAGGTGCGGGGCGTTGGCGGTGACGAAATCGGTGAACGACGACGGGCCGGGCGCCAGGTAGGCGCCCAGGCCGGGTGGGGGAACCGGCGGCCGGAACTCCATGGTCAGGTGCGTGCCTCTCTCCGTGCAGGGCCCGCGTCGGGGCATCGCGGGTGAAGCTGGGTGCCGGGTGGCGCCCGGCGGGCGGGGAGGTTACTCGCCGCCCTTCTGGACGTAGGCGCGGACGAAGTCCTCGGCGTTCTCCTCCAGCACGTCGTCGATCTCGTCGAGGATCGTGTCGACGTCCTCCCCGAGCTTCTCGCGCCGCTCCTGGCCCGCCGCCGCGGCGTCGCCCGCCTCGTCGTCGTCGCCGCCACCGCCGCCTTGGCGCTTGGTCTGCTCCTGCGACATGACGCCTCCTGTCGTTGTCGTGCAGCTCAACCCTAGCTCAGCGGGACGACAAAACGCCTCAGCCGCGGGTGAGGGCCTCGACCAGCTCCTCGGCGGTCCGGGAATTGTCGATGAGCTCGCCGACGTGCCGTCGGGTGCCGCGCAGGGGCTCCAGCGTGGGGATCCGCACCAGCGACTCGCGGCCCAGGTCGAAGATCACCGAGTCCCAGGAGGCGGCGGCGACCTCCGCCGGGTAGCGCTCGAGGCAGCGGCCCCGGAAGTAGGCGCGCGTGTCCTCCGGCGGGGCGGTCATCGCGGCGGTGACCTGTTCTTCGGTGACCAGCCGCTTGATCGAGCCGCGGGTGGCCAGCCGGTTGTAGAGGCCCTTGGCCATGCGCACGTCGGTGTACTGCAGGTCGACCAGGTGCAGGCGCGGTGCATCCCACGTCAACCCGTCGCGCTCGCGGTAGCCCTCCAGCAGCCGCAGCTTGGCCGTCCAGTCCAGGCGGTCCGCGGTGGAGAGCGGGTCGCGGGCGAGGTCGTCGAGCACCGCGCCCCAGATGGCGAGCACCTCGGCCGTGGCGTCGTCGACGTCGGCGCCGAGCGTGTTCTCGACATGCTTGCAGGCCTTCTCGTAGTACGCGCGCTGCACGTCGAGCGCGGTGAGCTTGCGCCCGTCGGCCGTGTCGACGAGCAGCTTCAGGGTGGGGTCATGGCTGATGCGGTGCACGGAGCGGACCGGCTCGGACAGGCGCAGCTCGTCGAACCGCACCCCCGCCTCGATCATGTCGAGCACCAGCGCCGCCGTGCCGACCTTGAGCAGGGTGGAGTACTCGCTCATGTTCGCGTCGCCGATGATGACGTGCAGGCGGCGGTACTTGTCGGCGTCGGCGTGCGGCTCGTCGCGGGTGTTGATGATGCCGCGCTTGAGGGTGGTCTCGAGGCCGACCTCGACCTCGATGTAGTCGCCGCGCTGGGAGATCTGGTAGCCCGCCTCGTCGCCGGACGCTCCGCGGCCCACCCGGCCCGCGCCGCAGACGACCTGGCGGGTCACGAAGAACGGGGTGAGCCCCGCGACGATCGAAGGGAACGTCGTCTGGCGGGCCATCAGGTAGTTCTCGTGCGAGCCGTAGCTCGCGCCCTTGCCGTCGACGTTGTTCTTGTAGAGCTGGATCCGCGGCGCCCCTGGCACGGTGGCCGCGCGCATCGCGGCCTCCTCCATCACCCGCTCCCCCGCCTTGTCCCAGATCACCACGTCGCGCGGGGTGGTGACCTCTGGCGTGGAGAACTCGGGGTGGGCGTGGTCGACGTAGAGCCGGGCGCCGTTGGTGAGGATGACGTTGGCCGCGCCGAGGTCGTCGAGCTCGGAGTCGACGGGGTTGTGCAGGGTGGGGGCCGAAAGGTCGAACCCGCGGGCGTCGCGCAGTGGCGACTCGACCTCATAGTCCCAGCGGGCACGCCGTGAGCGTGGGATGTCGGCGGCCGCCGCGTAGGCGAGCACGACCTGGGTGGAGGTGATCACCGGGTTGGCGGTGGGTTCGCCCGGCACGGAGATGCCGTACTCCACCTCGGTGCCCATGATGCGGCGCGCGGTCATGTCCCGAGCCTAAGCCGTGTCCCGCGGATCAGCGCCCGCGGTCTTCGCGCCCGAAGCGCGCAGGCCGTGGTCCGCGGCGGCACCGGCCAGACTGACCCCGTGCGGGCCGGAGACGAGCGGGTGGCGGTGTACGACGCCGCGGGCCGCGTGACGGGTGCGGCCATGCGCGGCGAGGTCTACCGGCGGGGGCTGTGGCACGCCGCCACCGGCGTGCTGGTGCGCAGCGGTGACGGCGAGCGCGTGGTCCTGCACCGGCGGGCCCCCGACAAGCTCGTCTTCGCCGACACCTGGGACTGCTGGGCGGGTGGCGTGGTCGGCGCGGGCGAGGACCCCGCCGACGCGGCCGTCCGTGAGCTGGACGAGGAGCTCGGGATCACCGGCGTGCCGCTGGTCCCGCTGCCGCGCGCCGCCTACGACGGTGTCGCGGACGGAGGCCGGGTGCGCTACCACGCGTTCCTCTTCGAGACCCGTTGGGACGGCCCGCTGCGGCCGGAGCCCGCGGAGATCTCGTGGGTGGGCTGGGTGAGCGTGGCCGAGCTCGTCGAGCGGCTCGCCGACCCGATCCGGTGGCCGTTCGCGCCGGACGGGCGGGCGGGCGTCGAACGCTGGCTCGCCGGACTGTCGGGCGCCTAATGTGACCAGATCTCGCGGGCAGTGCGAGCACGAGCTACCGGGGGGCCGAATGACCACGACGCGCACGACGTCGCTGCGTGAACTCACCGTCCGGAGCGTCGTGCTCGGCGGCCTGATCACGTTGATCTTCACCGCCGCCAACGTCTACCTCGGCCTCAAGGTCGGGCTGACCTTCGCCACCGCGATCCCGGCCGCGGTGATCTCCATGGCCATCCTGCGCTACTTCCGCGACCACTCGATCTTGGAAAACAACATCGTCCAGACGATCGCGTCGGCGGCAGGCACGCTCGCCGCGATCATCTTCGTGCTGCCGGGCCTGATCATGATCGGCTGGTGGCAAGGCTTCCCGTACTGGACGACGGTGGCGGTGTGCGTCCTCGGCGGCACCCTCGGCGTGATGTATTCCGTGCCGCTGCGCCGCGCCCTGGTCACCGGGTCCGATCTGCCCTACCCGGAAGGCGTGGCCGCCGCCGAGGTGCTCAAGGTCGGCGAGCACTCCGAAGAGGGGGCCGAGGAAAACCGCAAGAGCCTGCGCGCCATCCTGGTCGCCTCGCTGGTCTCCGCCGGGTTCTCCCTGCTCGCGGCCCTCAAAGTGATCAGCAACGAGATCTCGACGGCGTTCCGGGTCGGGGCGGGCGGCTCCACCTTCGGGGCCAGCCTGTCGCTGGCCCTCATCGGCGTCGGGCACCTGGTCGGGGTCACGGTCGGCATCGCCATGGTCGTCGGCCTGCTGATCTCCTACGGGGTGCTGCTCCCCACGCTGACCTGGGGAGACGTGCCCGCGAGCGGCGATATTTCGGACGTCGTGTCCAGCACGTTCGGCACCGAGGTCCGGTTCGTGGGGGCGGGCGCCATCGCCGTCGCCGCCGTGTGGACGCTGCTCAAGATCCTCGGCCCGATCGTGCGCGGCATCCGCGCAGCCGCGGTGTCCTCGCGGGCGCGGCGCGGCGGCGGCACGGTCGAGCTCACCGAGCGGGACCTGCCGATCGGCATCGTCGGCGGCACGATCCTGGTCAGCCTGATCCCCATCGCCATCCTGCTGTGGATCTTCCTCGCCAGCACGCCGGTGACCGACAACCTCGTCCTCACCGTTGTGGTCAGCCTGGTCTACATCGTGATCATCGGTGCTGTGATCGCGTCGGTGGCCGGGTACATGGCAGGCCTCATCGGCTCTTCGAACAGCCCGATCTCCGGGGTGGGCATCCTCGTCGTGCTGGGCGCGTCGCTGGTGCTGGTCGCCCTGCACGGCCGGAGCGGCGACGCGGAGCGCACCACGGCCCTCGTCGCCTACGCGCTCTTCACCACCGCGATCGTGTTCAGCGTCGCCACGATCTCCAACGACAACCTGCAGGACCTCAAGACCGGGCAACTGGTCGGCGCCACGCCCTGGAAGCAGCAGGTCGCGCTGGTCATCGGCGTGGTCTTCGGCTCGGTGGTGATCGCACCCGTGCTCGACCTGCTCAACGCGGCGTTCGGCTTCGCGGGCGCACCCGGTGCGGGCGAGAACGCGCTGGCCGCGCCGCAAGCCGCGCTGATCTCCGCACTGGCCGAGGGGGTCTTCGGCGGCAGCCTGAACTGGGGCCTGATCGGGCTCGGCGCGGCGATCGGCGCGGTGGTGATCGTGATCGACGAGCTGCTCGGTCGCTTCACGAAGCTGCGGCTGCCGCCGCTGGCCGTGGGCATGGGCATGTACCTGCCGATGTCGCTGACCCTGATGATCCCGATCGGCGCCCTGTTGGGCCGCTGGTACGACAAGTGGGCCGAACGGCAGGGCGACAACGTGGAATTCAAGAAGCGTCTCGGCGTGCTGATGGCCACCGGCCTGATCGTCGGCGAGAGCATGTTCGGGGTGATCTTCGCGGGCATCGTGGCCGCCTCCGGCTCGGACGCACCGCTGGCCATTGTCGGGGACGCCTTCGAGAACTGGGCGCTCGTCATCGGCGTGGTGCTGTTCGTGGCCGCGGCGCTCGCGCTGTACCAATGGACCCGCCGGGCGGCCTCGCGCTGACGCCGGAGGTCAGGCGCAGCCGTTCCCGGGGCCGTCGCCGAGGCCGTCGGTGATCGCGTCGCTGATCTCGCGCAGCGCGCGCTGCTGGTCGGCGGTGAGCACGTCGAAGAGGAAGGTGCGCACCTCCTCGACGTGCCCGCGCGCCGCCGTGTCGAGGCGCTCGAAGCCCGCCGCGGTGAGCTCGGCAAACTGGCCACGCTTGTCGGTGGGGCATGCGCTACGGCGCACCCACCCCGCCTCCTCCATGCGGGCGACGGCGTGGCTGAGCCTGCTGCGCGACGACATCGAGTTCGTGGCGAGCTCGCTCATGCGGAGCGTGCGGTCGGGGGCTTCGGACAGCCGCACCAGGATCTCGAAGTAGGCGTGCGGCAGCCCGGCGTCCTGCTGGAGCTGCCGCTCGATGCGCTCGAACAAGAGGCGGTTCGCGGCGAGGAAGCTGCGCCATGTTCGCTGCTCCTCGTCGTCGAGCCAGCGGGTGTCGTCCACGTCACCATCCCCAGGAATAGTTGAACTCTCAAGTCGTTAGTACTAGTGTCACCCTCAACATCTGAGAGTTCAACTAACTAGGAGAGATCCTCATGACCGCCGCGACCCTCATCCCGAGCTACATCGCCGGTACCTGGGACATCGACCCGGTGCACTCCGACGTCTCCTTCAGCGTTCGGCACATGATGGTGAGTAAGGTACGCGGTCGTTTCGGCTCGTTCAGCGGACAGATCGCGACCGGCGAGGACATCACCGGTTCGAGCGTCACCGCGACGATCGATGCCACCTCCATCGACACCAACAACGAGCAGCGCGACAACCACATCCGCTCGGCCGACTTCTTCGATGTCGCCAACCACCCGACCTGGACCTTCGCCTCCAGCGCCGTGCGTGTCGATGGCGACGAGCTGTACGTCGACGGCGAGCTCACGATCAAGGGTGTGACCCGGCCGGTCACGCTCACGCTCGAGGTCGAAGGCTTCGGCCCGGACGCCTACGGCGGCACGCGCGCGGGCTTCTCGGCCACCACCACGATCAACCGCAACGACTTCGGCGTGGACATCTCGATGCCGCTCGACGGCGGCGGTGTGGTCGTCGGCGACAAGGTCACGATCACCCTGGAGATCGAGGCCGTCCTGCGGACCTCCTGACGCCCGGCACGCGCGAACAGGCCCCCGGCTGAGCCCGGGGGCTGTTCCGTCTCCGGTGCGCTCGGCGGGGATTCTGTCGGGGTCGAGGGTTACCGTCGGGCCATGAGCTACCGCGAGCTGCGCGCCCCGCCCGCGCTGGCCGGGCTCGTCGAGTGCGCCTGGGTCGACACCGCCACCGCCGACGGCGCGCACGAGGTGCTGCCCGACGGCTGCATGGACCTGGTGTGGACGGGCGCGCAGCTGCTGGTCGCGGGGCCCGACACCGTGGCGCACCCCGGTCGCCGCACCCGCGGCGTCACCGTGGCGGGCCTGCGCTTCCTGCCGGGCGCGCTGCCGTCCCTGCTGGGCGTGCCCGCCGCGGCGCTGCACAACGACCGCGTCGCGCTCGCCGAGCTGCTCCCCGGCCCCGCCCACGCGGCGCTCGCCCTGCTGGAAGCGGGCGAAGAGGCTGTCTCGGTCCTCGCCGCGCTCGCCCCCCGGCTGCCGGGCGAGCCGCCGGACCGTTCGGTCGCCGCGCTGCGCCGCGCGCTCACCCCTTCAGGCGGCGGCCCACCGCCGAGCGGAGGCGAGGCACCGGGAGCAACCGCTCGGGGGCGTGCCGTCGCGCCGCATGCCGGGCCCCATCCGGGGGCCCAGGTGGGCGCCGGACCGGTGGCGGCGGCCAGATCGGTCGCCGCCCTCGCCGACCTGCTCGGGTGCACGCCGCGCTCGGTCCACCGCCGCTGCCTCGCCGCGTTCGGCTACGGGCCTGCCACGCTGCGGCGGGTGCTGCGGTTCCGCCGCGCTGCCGCCCTGTTGCACGCGGGCGCATCGCCTGCGGAGGCCGCCGCCGCGTCGGGCTACGCCGATCAGCCGCACCTGTCGCGGGAGACACGGGCCCTCGCAGGGGTGTCGCCGGGTCAGCTGGTCAGCGGGGCGAACAAGTCCACCCCGTTGCCGTCAGGGTCGAGCACCACGGCGTAGCGCTGGCCCCAGAACCCGTCGAACGGGGCAAGCTCGCTCTCGTGGCCTGCGGCCACGAGCTCCGCGTGCAAAGCGTCCACGCCTGCCGCGTCGGGCAGCGCGAACGCCAGGTTGGTGCGGCCGCCCCGCACCGGCGTCCAGTCGGGGTGGAAGGAGCGGATCACTTCCTCGGTGTCGAACAGCAGCCGCAAACCGCCGGGCAGCCCGACCTCGACGTGCGGCTCGCCGTCGGCAGCCGCGGGCACCTCCACGCCCAATCGTCGGTAGAAGGCCAACGCCTTCGCCATGTCCGCCACCACGATGCCGACCGCGTCCAATCGCGCCTGAGTGCTCATGACACCGAGGCTATGCCCGGCCTTGGGCGGCGGTCGTGAACGGATCGGACAACGCTCAGCGCCTGCCTGCCAGCGGCTGGGGGCCGGTCGGGTAGCCATCCCGCAGGTGGGCGGCTTCCCACGCGCGGCGGCGCTCGGCCGCGACCTTCCGCCAGTGCGGCGCGGTCCGTGCGTCGACGACCCCAACCACAACGGCGAGCGCGCAGATCACCAGAATGCCGCCAACGGCCATGTACGTCATCGCGGGTCCAACCCTTTCTCATCGCACTACACCCGGTAGAACTCCAGCGGCTGCGGCCGGGTTCCCCGCCCGCATGTGTCCTGGTCCACGCCCGTCGGAGGCAACCTGATCGATACAGCCCGTCGACGACGAACGGCGCCGCGGACCGGGGTCCGCGGCGCCGTCGTCTTGCGCGTCTACAGGTACTGGCCGGTGTTGCTGGCCGTGTCGATCGCCCGTCCGGCTTCGGCGTTCTTGCCGGTGACCAGGGTGCGGATGTATACGATCCGCTCACCCTTCTTGCCGGAGATCCGCGCCCAGTCGTCGGGATTGGTGGTGTTGGGCAGGTCCTCGTTCTCGGCGAACTCGTCGACGATGGCGTCGAGCAGGTGCTGCACACGCAGGCCGGGCTGGCCGGTCTCGAGCACCGACTTGATCGCCGCCTTCTTCGAGCGGTCGACGATGTTCTGGATCATCGCGCCGGAGTTGAAGTCCTTGAAGTAGAGCGTCTCCTTGTCGCCGTTGGCGTAGGTGACCTCCAGGAACCGGTTCTCCTCCGTCTCGTCGTACATCCGCTCGACGATCCGCTGGATCATCGCGTCGATGCAGGCCTTGCGGTTGCCGCCGAACTCCGCGATGTCGTCCTCGTGGATCGGCAGCGTGTTGGTCAGGTACTTGGAGAAGATGTCCTGGGCCGCCTCGGCGTCCGGCCGCTCGATCTTGATCTTGACGTCCAGTCGGCCCGGCCGCAGGATCGCCGGGTCGATCATGTCCTCGCGGTTGGAGGCGCCGATGACGATGACGTTCTCCAGCCCTTCGACGCCGTCGATCTCGGCGAGGAGCTGGGGCACGATGGTCGTCTCGACATCGGAGGACACGCCGGACCCGCGGGTGCGGAAGATCGAGTCCATCTCGTCGAAGAACACGATGACCGGGGTGCCAGCACTGGCCTTCTCCCTGGCCCGCTGGAAGATCAACCGGATGTGCCGCTCGGTCTCGCCGACGAACTTGTTGAGCAGCTCGGGGCCCTTGATGTTGAGGAAGAACGCGCGGCCCTCGTTCGGGTCGTCCCCGCGCACCGCCGCGACCTTCTTGGCCAGCGAGTTGGCCACGGCCTTCGCGATGAGCGTCTTGCCGCAGCCGGGCGGCCCGTAGAGCAGCACGCCCTTCGGCGGGCGGAGCTCGTACTCGCGGAACAGCTCGGCGTGCAGGAACGGCAGCTCGACGGCGTCGCGGATCTGCTCGATCTGCCGGAACAGCCCGCCGATGTCGGAGTAGTCGACGTCGGGCACCTCCTCCAGCACGAGGTCCTCGACCTCTGCCTTGGGGACGCGCTCGTAGGCGTAGCCCGCCTTGGTGTCGACGAGCAGCGAGTCCCCCGGCTTGAGTGACACGAGATCGGGGTCGTCGGTGTCGAAGAGCGGTGCGGCCAGCCAGACGATGCGTTCCTCATCGGCGTGCCCGACCACCAGCGCGCGACCCGCCAACTCCTCGGTGGGTTCGGACAACACCTCGCGCAGCGCGCAGACCTCGCCGATGCGCTCGAACTCGCCGCCTTCGACGACGGTGAGCGCCTCGTTCAGGCGGACGGTTTGGCCGCTACGGAGCGTAACGGTATCCACGGCGGGCGAGACCGCGACGCGCATGCGTCTCCCCGAGGTGAACACGTCAACCGTCTCGTCAGGGAACCGGGTGAGAAAGACGCCGTAGCCGCTAGGCGGTTGGGCGAGCCGGTCGACCTCCTCACGAAGAGCGACGAGCTGGCTGCGCGCCTCCTTCAGCGTCTCCGTGAGCTTCTCGTTGCGGGCCGAGAGCTGGGCGAGGCGGCTCGCCGATTCGGCCAGCCGCTGCTCGAGCACCCGGGCGTGCCGAGGCGACTCGGTGAGCTTGCGGCGGAGCAGGGCGACCTCTTCTTCGAGGAAGCGGATCTGCGCAGCGGCCTCCGCCGGGTCGTACCCGCCGGAATCACCACCAGTGCTTCTGCCGGGACCGTCGTAGGGGTTCACGGCATCCTCCCTCCGTGTTCCGTTTCCATACGGTACCCGGCCATACGCGCGGTTACCGTGCGGCGAACCGGTGATCCACCGCTCAGTGGCGTTGCTCGCAGCGCGAGCGTCGCTCATCCGGACGGCACCTTGACGGACCAGCATTCGGCCGTTTCATGACGAGCGGGTTGCGTCTGCGTAACCGTGGCCGTCATCGGCTGGTCGGGCGCCGCTGTGGGCGGGGCGGCACGACGCCGTCGGCCAGCCTTCGTGCCGTGCAGAGGAACGCGGTGTGGCCCTGCATGCGGTGGTCGGGCCGCACCGCGAGGCCCACGACGTGCCAGGGCCGCACCAGGCATTCCCAAGCCTGCGGCTCGGTCCAGCACCGCTGTTCGCGCAGGTCCTCGACGAGGCGGGAAAGCTGTGTGGTGGTGGCCACGTAGCCGACGAGCACGCCGCCGGGAACGAGCGACTTCGCGATCGTGTGGAGGTGCTCCCACGGGGCGAGCATGTCGAGCACCACCCGATCGACGGGCTCGGCTACGCCGTCGTGGGTATGCACGTCCGCGACCCTGAGGCTCCAGTTGGGCGGCGTCTCGCCGAAGAAGCGCTCGACGTTGTTCACCGCGTGTTCGGCATGGTCGGCGCGGACCTCGTAGGACAAGACGCTGCCCCCTTGTCCGACCGCGCGCAGCAACGAGCACGTCAGCGCCCCCGAGCCCGCCCCGGCCTCCAGCACGCGCGCGCCGGGGAAGACGTCGCCCCACATGAGGATCTGCGCCGCGTCCTTGGGGTAGATCACCTGGGCGCCGCGGGGCATCGAGAGCACGTAGTCGGCGAGGCGGGGGCGCAGCGCAAGGTAGGGCGTGCCGGTCGGCGAGACGACGAGGCTGCCTTCCGGTTCGCCGATGAGGTCGTCGTGGCGCAGGCCACCGCGGTGGGTGTGGTACTCGGCGCCCGCCTCGAGCGTCACGGTGTAGTGGCGCCCTTTGGGGTCGGTGAGCTGGACGCGGTCACCCGCGCGGAACGGCCCGCTGCGCGGCCGGGTCGGGACGTCGGACACGCCGAGGACGTTAACGGTCACCAGCCGGTGACGGCGGGTCGCCCTCCTCGGCGGCCGTGGCCGGGCCATCGGGCGCGGACGACCGGACGATGCGCAGGATCTCGGAGAGCATGCCGGTGTGCTGGTCCAGGGTCACCGTGTGCTGGTCGACGGTGTGCTGGAGGCCCTCAACCCGGTGTTCGAGCCCGTCCATGCGGTGGCCGAGCCCGTCCATGCGGTCTTCGAGCCCGTCCATACGGTGGTCGAGCCCGTCCATGCGGTGATCGAGCCCGTCCATGCGGTGGCCGAGCCCGTCCATGCGGTCTTCGAGCCCGTCCATGCGGCGGGCGAGGCCCCGGACGTCCTCGGTGAGGTCGACCAGCGTGTCGCTGACCGCCCGCAGTGATTCGTCGTGGCCCTCGACGCGAGCGGCGAGCGTCTCGAGGTCGGGCACGGGCATGGACGGGAGGGTAGCGATCCCCGGCGGGCCGCGGGGGCCGATTCGACGAACTGCGCTCCCGGCGCGGCGACGGCGGTCGCTCGGCGCGGGGCTGTCGGTGGGCTCGCCTACCCTCGCAGCCATGACGGAGCGCCCGGCCACGACCGATGCCGCGGCCTGCGCCGTCGCCGGTGGCGGCGAGGAAGCCTGCGAGGCGCCGCGGCGGCCCGCCCTGTCCCCGTCGCGTGCCGCCGACTTCAAGCAGTGCCCGCTGCTCTACCGCTTCCGAGCCATCGATCGGCTGCCCGAGCTCCCCACCCGCGCCCAGGTGCGCGGCACCCTCGTGCACGCCGTTCTGGAGCGGCTCTACGACCTGCCTGCGGCAGAC
The DNA here is from genome assembly GCA_963736375.1 of uncultured Actinomycetota bacterium. GTDB lineage: Bacteria > Actinomycetota > Actinomycetes > Mycobacteriales > Pseudonocardiaceae > Pseudonocardia. Next base: position 220,040 of record CAVTOL010000027.1, on the reverse strand, counting down.
CGGCACCCGGCGGCAGCCCACGCCCTCGTCGAGCCGGAGTGGGCGCGGCTGTGCCGCGAGCTGCCGGAGCTGCTCGATGCGCTCTTCGCGGGCCCACGCGACCCTGAGCTCGCCGAATGGCTGGCGTCGGCGGAGCCGTTGCTGGACACCTACTTCCGGCTGGAGGATCCGCGCACTCTGGAGCCCACGGCGCGGGAGCTGCTCGTCGAGACGGAGCTCCCGTCAGGGCTGCTGCTGCGCGGCTACGTCGATCGGCTCGATGTGGCCCCCGCAGGGCAGGTCCGGATCGTCGACTACAAGACCGGCGCGGCGCCACGCCCGGTCGCCGAGGCCCGCGCGCTGTTCCAGATGAAGTTCTACGCGTTGGTGCTGCTGCAGCTGCGCGGCGCCGCACCCGAACAGCTGCGGCTGCTCTACCTCGCCGATGGCGAATCGCTCACCTACGAGCCCGACGAGGCGCAGCTGCTGCGGTTCGCGCGCACCCTCGAGGCGATCTGGGCGGCGATCCTCGCGGCGGCCGCCGAGGGCGACTTCCTGCCCAACCCCAGCCGCTTCTGCGAGTGGTGCAGCCACCGGCCGCTGTGTCCCGCCTGGGGTGGCCTGCCTCCCCCCTACCCGGGCTGGCCGGGCGATCCGGTCGAGGAGACGCCCGCCGACCGTGCCGGTTGATCGCGGATCGGGCGGGCGCAGGCATGATCAGGGGGTGTCCGAGCCGTTCTTCCTCCCCCTCGATGGTCCCGACGGCGAGCGCTTCCACGCCACAGCGGCCACCACCGGCCCCTGGTTCGCCACCGCCCAGCACGCCGGGCCACCGACCGCGCTGCTCGTTCGGGCCCTGGAACGGTGCGCTCCGCAGCCCGACACCGAGATCGGACGGATCACGGTCGACGTGCTCGGCCCGGTCCCCGCTGGCGATGTCACCGTGCGCGCCGGGGTCGAACGAGCGGGGCGCTCCATCGCCCTGCTGGCCGCCGAGCTTTCCGCGGGCGGCCGGGTGGTCCTGCGCGCGCGGGGGTGGCGGCTCACCGCCGGGGACACCGTGGCGGTCGCGACCGGACAAGACGACGGGGCCCTCGCGCCACTCCCGCCGCCCGACGAGGCCACATTGCGCACCGAGCTGCCGCCTGGGTGGCTGCCCGGATTCATCGACGCGCTCGAATGGCGCTGGTTGCACGGCTGGTTGGGCGAGCAAGGTCCGGGCACGGTATGGGCCCGTCAGCGGGTGCCGCTCGTGAACGGCGAGGAGCCGTCGCCCCTGCAGCGGCTCATGCTGGTGGCCGACTCGGGCAACGGCGCGGCCGCTCCGCTGGACATCCGCGAGTGGCTGTTCCTCAACACGGAGCTCACCGTCCACCTGCACCGGCTGCCGGTCGGCACGTGGATGGCCGTCGAGGCGCGGACCATCGTCGGGCCCGCAGGCATGGGCACCGTGGCAGGCCTGCTGTTCGACGAGCACGGCCACGTGGGCCGCTCGGCGCAGTGCCTCACGGTGCGCAGGCGTGGTGAGAACGGGTCCTGAACGTCGCCTGCCGCCGGACAGCAGGCTTGGGGGGCGTTCGAGCTACCGCCGTCCGTCGACCGCCCGGCAGGACCGGATCTCCGAAGTCAGGATGGCTCGTGCGCCGATCGACGCGAGCTCGTCCATGATCCGGTTCGCCTCGCGCTTGAGCACCATGGTGCGCACCCCGTACCAGCCTTCGTCCTGCAGCTTCGACACGGTGGGCGCCTGCATGCCGGGCGCGACGGCCTTGGCCGCCTCCAGCGCGGGCTCCGGGCAGTCGTAGTCGACCATCAGGAACTGCCGGGCGTAGACGACGCCGCGCAGCCGCTCGGTGAAGACCACCTTCTCGGCCTTCGTCTCGACGGTCTCCTCGCGATCGGGCCGCGGCTCCCGCTCGATCAGCGTGGCCTCCGATTCCGCGATGGGGTCGCCGAACGCAACGAGGTTGTGCTGGCGCAGCGTGCGGCCCGAGGAGACGACGTCGGCGATCGCGTCGGCCAGGTTGAGCTGCACGGAGATCTCGACAGCCCCGTCGAGCTTGATGATGTCGGCGCGGACCCGGTTGCGGGCGAGGTGGGCCCGCACCAGCCGGGGATAGGAGGTGGCGATCTTCTTGCCCTCGAGGTCCTCCAGCTTCCACTCCCGCCCGTCGATGCCCTTGTCCGGGGCGGCGAAGCGGAACTTGGACTGGCCGAAGCCGAGCGAGATGACGCTCCTGACCTGGCTGCCCGACTCGTCCATCAGGTCGGCGCCGGTGATGCCCAGCTGCAGGTCACCCGAGCCCACATAGGTGGCGATGTCCTTGGGGCGCAGGTAGAAGAACTCGATGTCGTTCTCCTCGTCGAGCATCGAGAGGTCCCGCGAGTCGTTGCGCTGGCGGTACCCGGCCTCGCGCATCATCGTGGCGGCGGGATCGGCCAGTGTGCCCTTGTTGGGCAAGGCGATGCGGAGCATGCGCCCTCCTCGCTTGTACTGCGTGCGACTACTTACAGGAACTTGTACACATCTTCGAGCCCGAGGCCGCGGCCGAGCATCAGAACCTGCAGCCGGTACAGCAGCTGTGAGATCTCCTCCGCCAGCGCGTCGTCGGCCTCGTGCTCGGCGGCGAGCCACACCTCGCCCGCCTCCTCCAGGACCTTCTTGCCCTGTGCATGGACCCCTGCTTCGAGCGCGGCGACCGTCGCCGAGCCCGCCGGGCGCGCGGCAGCCTTCTCGCTCAGCTCGGCGAACAGCTCGTCGAAGGTCTTCACGGCTCGTCTCTCCTCACGGCCACCAGTCTGATGGGTCGCGCCCGATCGGACTGCGCGCGCCCAGTTGCCTGCTGCACCCGGCGCCCATCCTGCGCCGAGAGGAACAAGCCCTACCCGACGGTAGTCAGCCTACGAGCCGAGCGGATGACCGGAGACGGTGGGCGGTCTCACGCGACGCGTTCGCCTCGCGCCTCCGCGTAACAGGCCCGCAGGTCCTCGAGCGTCAGGCCGACGAGCGACGGCCGCAGCACCCGGCCCGGCCCTGCGGGCACCGGCACGTCACAGGGCACGACGAGCACGGCCGAGCCCGCCCGTTCGGCAGCCAGCGCCCCGTTCGGCGAGTCCTCGACGGCGAGGCACCGCCGCGGCGGCACCCCGAGCAGCTCGGCCGCGCGCAGGTAGGGATCGGGGTCGGGCTTGCCGCGGGGCACCTCGTCGGCGCATACGCTGACCGTGAAGTGCTCCCGACCGATGCTGTCCAGTGCCGCTTCGGTGAGGGCGCGCCCGGTGTTGGTCACCAGCGCGGTGGGGTAGCCGAGGCCGTCGACCAGCCGTAGCGCCTCCTGCGCACCCGGCCGCCACGGAAGGCCGCCCGCGAACAGCTCGGCCGTCCGGTCGGAAAGGTACCGCCCGGCGCCCGCCATCCCCGCGGCGTCGCGCGGCAGGCCGAGGTCGTCGAAGAGCAGCACGAGCGTGCGGGCCAGTTCGGCGCCGACCATCGCGTTCCGCGCCGCCTGCGACAACGAGCCGCCCAGCCATCCCGCCGTGTCCTGCAACGAGATTGTCCAGAGCTTCTCGGAGTCGACGAGCGTGCCGTCCATGTCCCAGAGGACGGCATCGGGGCCGGACTCAGCGCCCATGTTCTCTCCCCCCGACCCCACCCGCCGCCCACCGCTCAGCCTGCATTGAAGTACTTCGCCTCCGGGTGGTGGGCGACCATCGCGTCGGTGGACTGCTCCGGGTGCAGCTGCAGCTCGTCCGACAGCGTCACGCCGATGCGCTCCGGCTGCAGCAGATCGACGATCTTGACCCGGTCGTCGAGGTTCGGGCACGCGCCGTAGCCGAGCGAGTAGCGCGCCCCGCGGTAGCCGAGGTCGAAGAACGCCCGGACGTCGTCGGGATCCTCCGCCGCCACCGCCGTGGCATCGGCGAACCGCAGCTCCTCCCGGATCCGCCGGTGCCACAGCTCCGCAAGCGCCTCGGTGAGCTGCACGCCGAGGCCGTGCACCTCCAGGTAGTCGCGGTAGGCGTCCTTGGCGAAGAGCTCGTTCGCGTAGTCGGCGATCGGCTGGCCCATCGTCACCAGGTGCAGCGGCAGCACATCCACCTCGCCGTTGGCCACAGCCAGCTCGCGCGGCCGCCAGAAGTCGGCGAGGCACAGGTGCCGGTCGCGGCGCTGGCGGGGAAACGCGAGCCGATAGCGCTCGAGCGCGTCGGGCTTCGGCTCCTCGAGGACGACCAGCTCGTCGCCATCGGCGACGGCCGGGAAGTAGCCGTAGACGACGGCGGCGTGCGCCAGCACCCCCTCGGTGGACAACCGATCCAGCCAGTAGCGCAGCCGGGGGCGACCCTCGGTCTCCACGAGCTCCTCGTAGGACGGGCCGGACCCGCCGCGCACGCCGCGCAGACCCCACTGTCCGAGGAACAGGGCGCGCTCGTCGACCATCCCCGCGTAGTCGCCGACTGCCACGCCCTTGACCACCCGGGTGCCCCAGAACGGCGGCGTGGGGATCGGGTTGTCGCTCGCGACGTCCGAGCGCGTCGGCATCGGACCGGCGGTGGCGGCCTCGGCGGCCTTCCGCTTGGCCGCGATCCGCTGACTGCGTTCGTGGCGGGCCTTGCGCTCGGCGCGCGCGGCCTCCTCGGCGGGGTCGACCGCGGCCGCACCGCCCCGGCGCCGAGCCATCGTGGCGTCCATCAGCCGCAGGCCCTCGAACGCGTCGCGCGCGTAGGAGACGCGGCCGTCGTAGATCTCCGAGAGGTCGTTCTCGACGTAGGAGCGGGTGAGCGCGGCCCCGCCGAGCAGCACGGGGAGCTCGGCCACCCCGCGCGCGTTCATCTCCTGGAGGTTCTCCTTCATGATCACCGTGGACTTCACCAGCAGCCCTGACATGCCGATCGCGTCCGCGCGGTGCTCGGTCGCGGCCGTCAGGATCGTCGAGATCGGCTGCTTGATGCCCAGGTTCACCACGGTGTAGCCGTTGTTGGTGAGGATGATGTCCACGAGGTTCTTGCCGATGTCGTGCACGTCGCCCTTGACCGTGGCGAGCACGATCGTGCCCTTGCCCTCCCCGTCGGTCCGCTCCATGTGCGGCTCCAGGTGGGCCACGGCTGCCTTCATCACTTCGGCCGACGCGAGCACGAACGGCAGTTGCATCAACCCTGCGCCGAACAGGTCGCCGACGGTCTTCATGCCCGCGAGCAGCGTGTCGTTGATGATCTCCAGGGCGGGTCGGGACGCCAGCGCCGCGTCGAGGTCGGCCTCCAGCCCGAGCCGCTCGCCGTCGACGATCCGCCGTTCCAGCCGCTCGAACAGCGGCAGCGCCGCCGAGCTCCTCGGCCCGCCCGGCCTTCGCCGACGACGCCGAGACGCCCTCGAACAGCTCCATGAACCGGTTGAGCGGGTCGTAGGGCGGGTTGGCATCGAGGTGCCGTCGGTCGTAGACGAGGTCGAGGGCCACCGAACGCTGCTCGTCGGGGATCTTGGCCATCGGCAGGATCTTCGCCGCCGAGACGATGGCGGTGTCGAGGCCCGCGTTCACGCATTCGTGCAGGAACACCGAGTTCAGCACCTGCCGCGCGGCTGCGTTGAGGCCGAACGAGACGTTGGAGACGCCCAGCGTGGTCTGCACATCGGGGCGGCGGCGCTTGAGCTCGCGGATCGCCTCGATGGTCTCGAGCGCGTCGCGGCGCACCTCCTCCTGCCCGGTGGTGATCGGGAAGGTCAGGGTGTCGACGACGATGTCGGACTCGCGCATGCCGTGGTGGGTCGTGAGGTCCTCGATGAGCCGCTCGGCGATCCTGACCTTCCATTCCGCGGTGCGGGCCTGGCCCTCCTCGTCGATGCAGAGCGCCACGACGGCGGCGCCGTGCTCGTCGACCAGCTCCATCGCGCGCTGGTAGCGCGACCCGGGCCCGTCGCCGTCCTCGAAGTTCACCGAGTTGATGATGCAGCGCCCGCCGAGGCGCTCCAGGCCCGCCCGCAACACCTCGGGCTCGGTCGAGTCGAGCATCACGGGCAGCGTCGAGGCGGTGGCGAGGCGCCCGGCCAGCTCGGTCATGTCGGCGACGCCGTCACGGCCCACGTAGTCGACGCACAGGTCGATCAGGTGCGCGCCCTCGCGGGTCTGCTCGCGCGCGATGCCGACGCATGCTTCCCAGTCCTCGGCCAGCATGGCCTCGCGGAACTTCTTGGACCCGTTCGCGTTGGTCCGCTCGCCGATCATGAGCACCGACGTGTCCTGGCGGAAGGGCACCGGCGCGTAGAGCGAGCTGACCCCCGGCTCAGGCCGCGGGTGGCGCTCGGGTCGCGCGAGGCCGCGCATCGCTTCCACCAGCGTCGCGATGTGCTCCGGCGTCGTGCCGCAGCAGCCACCGACGAGCACGGTGCCGTACTCGGCGACGAAAGCGGTGAGCGCCGCGGCGAGCTCGTCGGGCGTGAGCGGGTACTCCGCGCCGTTCGGCCCGAGCAGGGGCAGCCCCGCGTTCGGCATCACCGACAGCGGGATCCTGGCGTGCTTGGAGAGGGTGCGCAGGTGCTCGCTCATCTCGGCGGGCCCCGTGGAGCAGTTCAGCCCGATGAGGTCGACGCCGAGCGCCTCCAGCGCGGTGAGCGCGGCGCCGATCTCCGAGCCGAGCAGCATCGTGCCGGTGGTCTCGACGGCGACCTGCGCCACGATCGGCACCCGGCGGCCCTCGGCGGCCATCGCCCTGCGTACGCCCAGGATGGCCGCCTTGGCCTGCAGCAGGTCTTGGCAGGTCTCGACGACGATCGCGTCCGCGCCGCCCGCGACGAGACCGCGGCCGCATTCGGCGTAGGCGTCGCGGAGGCGGGCGAAGGCCTCGTGACCGAGCGTAGGCAGCTTCGTGCCGGGCCCGACCGAGCCGAGCACGAACCGTGGCCGGTCCGCCGTCGCGATCTCGTCGGCCACCTCGCGGGCCAGTACCGTCGCCTTCTCGGCGAGCTCGCGGATCCGTTCCGGGATGCCGTACTCGGCGAGGTTCGGCAGGTTCGCGCCGAACGTGTTGGTCTCGACCGCGTCCGCGCCCGCCGCGAAGTAGGCGCGGTGAATGTCCCTGACCACGTCGGGCCGGGTGTCGTTGAGGATTTCGTTGCAGCCTTCGAGGCCCGCGAAGTCGTCGAGCACGAGATCGGCGGCCTGCAGCATGGTGCCCATCGCGCCGTCGGCGACGACGATCCGATCGGCAAGGGTCTGCAGAAATACACTGTCGACTGCGTTGTCGCCCGACCAAGCCCCGTATCGCTGGTCCTCGAGTGTTGCGTCAATGCTGTTGACGGTGTGCGGCTGCACGGTGTCCTCCTCGGCGACGATCTGATCCCCCACGGTAGTCGTTGTGGGGTGGCCATCCGTCACAGTCGGCCTCGCCGCCGTACGCTTGACCGATGACCGAACGCGATCCGGCAGCCGAAGCGGAGACCACCCACCCCCGCCTCGTCGAGCCGGTCATGATCGCGGCGTTCGAGGGCTGGAACGACGCCGGGGAGGCCGCCAGCACCGCGCTGGAGCACCTGGAGCTGATGTGGGATGCCGAGCCGCTGGCCGCGATCGATCCCGAGGACTATTACGACTTCCAGGTCACGCGGCCGCATGTGCGCCTCGCCAACGGCGTCACCCGCCGCATCGAATGGCAGACCACCCGGCTGTCCTGGGCCGCGCTGCCGGGCACGGAGCGGCATGTCGTGCTCGTCAACGGCATCGAGCCGAATCTGCGGTGGCGCTCGTTCTGCAGTGAGCTGCTCGACCACGCCGAGCGGCTGGGTGTGACCAAGGTCATCACGCTCGGCGCGCTGCTCACCGACACCCCGCACACCCGGCCGACCCCGGTGAGCGGCACGTCCTACGACAAGGCTTCGGCCGATTCGATGGACGTCGAGCCGTCCACGTACCAAGGCCCCACCGGCATCGTCGGGGTGTTCCAGAACGCGTGCGTCGAGGCCGGGATCCCGGCGTTCTCGTTCTGGGCGTCGGTGCCCCACTACGTGTCGCAGGCGCGGGTGCCGAAGGCGGCGGTGGCGCTGCTGCACCGGGTCGAGGAGGTGCTCGACGTCGAGGTGCCCCTCGGCGCCCTTCCCGAGCAGGCCGAGGAGTGGGAGCGCACGGTCTCCGAGATGGCCGAGGCCGACGACGAGGTGCGCGAGTACGTCCGGCAGCTCGAGGAGCAGGCCGAGGAGAGCGAGGGCGCACCCGAGGCCGACGGCGACACCATCGCCGCCGACTTCGAGCGCTACCTGCGCCGTCGCGGCGCCGGGGGCGCGGGCCACTGACCGCGTACCGCCGCCTCGCCGTCGCCGGGCTCTATGCGGGCGCTTTCATCGGGCCGTTCGGCGGCGGGGTCACCGTGGCGATGCTGCCCGAGCTCGGCGCGTCCTACGGCGTCCCATCCTCCGCCGCCGCGGTGTCGGTCACGGCCTATCTGCTTCCGTTCGCGGCGGTGCAGGTGGTGTCGGGCACGCTCGGCGAGCGGTGGGGCAGGCGGCGGACGGTCCGCATCGCCTACGTCGTGTACACGGCGGCGTCGCTGCTGTGCGCGCTGGCGCCGACGTTCGCGCTGTTCCTCGCGGCGAGGGCGCTGCAGGGCGTCGCGAACGCGTTCACGACGCCGTTGCTGTTCGCGGCGCTCGCCAGCTCCGTCGCGCCGGAGCGGCTGGGGCGGGCGCTGGGATGGTTCGGCTCGCTGCAGGCGGCGGGGCAGACCTCGGCGCCTCTCATCGGCGGCGCCGCGGCGGAGATCGACTGGCGCTGGGCGTTCGTGGTGTCGGCGGTGGTGAGCGCGCTGCTGGCACTCGTCGGGATCCCGGGGGCGGAGGAACGCCCCGACCGGCCACCGGCGCTGCGGACGGCGTGGCGACGCGACGTGTTGCGCTTCGGCGTGGTGGCGGCCGTCGGATGGGGCTGCGTGTCCGGGCTGAGCTTCCTGGTGGCGCTACGCCTCGAGGACACCTTCGGGCTCTCCGCAGGCGCACGCGGGCTGGTGCTGACCGGGCTGGGGGTGGCGGGCCTCGCCACGGCGCGCGTGGTCGGAGCCGGGGTCGACCGCATTGGGCCGCGGCGCAGCGTGCTGCTCGGCGCCGCCGTCGGGATCGTCGTGCTGATCGGGGTCGGCCTCGCGCCGACCGTGGGACTGGTCGCCGCGGCGTGGGCGCTCGGCGGCATCGCCACCCAGCTGGTGCTCGTCGGGGTGAACGTGTTGGTGCTGCGCTCGTCGCCGGTCAACCGGGGCGGGTCGATGTCGCTCGTGCAGGCCATCCGGTTCGGGGGCGGCTCACTGGCGCCCGTGGTGTTCACGCCCCTCTACGACGCCACGGTGGCGGGGGCGTTCCTGCTGCCGGCGGTCGTCGTCGCGGTTGTGATCCCGGTCGCGCTCCCCCGCACTCAGGGCTGATGTTGCTTCGCAAAAGCTCCGCTCAGGGCTGATGTTCGCTCCGCAAGCTCCGCTCAGGGACCCAGCACCGCCAACAGCGCGCGGGCGTAGGACCGCTCGGCGTCCACATCAACCTCACGCACCTCGCACCCGCCCTGCTCGACGGTGACGGCCCAGCCGGCGCCGATCGGCTCCAGACGGCGAAAGGCGGCGCCGAGCGCGGCGCGCAGTTGCGCCTCGTGCGGAAGCCAGACGGCGTCGGCCTTGGCCACGCTGTCCAATGCCCACTCGGTGGTGCCGTTGAACAGGAACACCGGGCCCGTCGGGGTCTCCCGGACATCGATCGTGAGCTGGCTGACCACGAAAACATCGGCGTCCATGCCGCGGTCGGCGATGACGAACCGGTCACCCGGTGCGGGCTTCCATTCCAGCCCGGCGTCACGCAGCCTGCTGGCAAGCTCGACGGAGATCATGCCGCCTCCGCGGGACGAAGTACGTCGGCGGAGATCATGCCGCCTCCGCGGGAAGAAGTACGTCGGCGGGAATCACGTCAGAGCGCCACCCCCAGCAGCGCGTCGACCGCCGCGCGGACGAGCGCGGGCGCGTCCGGGTCGGTGCCGCGCCGCTCCGAGGCTTCCCTTGCCCACGCGTCGACCGCCGCGAGCGCGCCGGGCGAGTCGAGATCGTCGGCCAGGTGGGTGCGCAGGCGCAGGACGAGATCGGCCGCGGGCGGCGCCGCCTGCAACGCCACCGCCTCGCGCCACCGGGCGAGCCGCTGCTGCGCGGCGGTGAGCAGGTCCGCGGTCCACTCTCGGTCGTCGCGGTAGTGCCCGGCCAGCAGCGCCAGCCGGACCGCGTTCGGGTCGACGTTCTGAGCCCGCAGCTTCGAGACGAACACCAGGTTGCCCCGCGACTTGGACATCTTGGCCCCGTCGAGGCCGATCATCCCGGTGTGCGTGTAGTGGCGCGCGAACGGATGCACGCCGGTGAACGCTTCGGCGTGCGCGGCGCCGCACTCGTGGTGGGGAAAGATCAGGTCGGAGCCGCCGCCGTTGAGGTCGATCTGCGTGCCCAGCCGGTTGAGCGCGATCGCGGCGCACTCGACGTGCCAGCCCGGCCTGCCCGCCCCGAGGTCCGACTCCCACGACGGCTCGCCGTCGCGCGCCATGCGCCACAGCAGCGGGTCGAGCGAGGAGCGCTTGCCTGCCCGGTCGGGGTCGCCGCCGCGATCACGGGCGTGGGCCAGCATGGTGGCCTCGTCGTAGTTCGACTCGTAGCCGAACCGGCCGGTCACGGCGACGTCGAAGTACACGTCCGGGTACGCCGGGTCGTCGACGCGGTAGGCCGCACCCTGCGCCAGCAGCTTGCCCACCAGCTCGGCGATCTCGCCCATCGCCTCGACTGCGCCGACGTACTGCCGCGGGGGCAACACCCGGAGCGCCTCCATGTCCTCGCGGAACAGCGCGGTTTCCCGCATGCCGAGGACCACCCAGTCGTCGTGGTCGCGGGCGGCGCGCTCCAGCAGGGGATCGTCGATGTCGGTGACGTTCTGGACGTAGTGCACGTCGTGCCCGAGGTCCCGCCACACCCGGTGGACCAGGTCGAACGCCAGGTAGGTGGCGGCGTGACCGAGGTGGGTGGCGTCGTAGGGGGTGATCCCGCAGACGTACATGGTGGCGGTCGGGCCGGGGGCGGTCGGCCGGACCCGCCCGGTCGCGGTGTCGTGCAGGCGCAGCGGCGGCCCGCTCCCGTCGAGCACGGGAACGTCAACGGCGGCCCAGGTGTCCATTCCTCAAGACTAGGTGTCGTGCGCCCACCACTCTGGCGCGAGCTTCGCCTCGATCTCGCGGACGTGCCGCCGCGCGCAGCCGGGACAGAGCCAGCGCGACTCCGGACCCGGCTCGTGGACCCAGGAAAGCGCGGTCGCGGGGTCCTGCTCGGCCGCGCAGAGGGCGCAGGTGTTCATCGGCGGGTCGTGGAACGCGACTGGAGCTCGACCATTGGTGAGCCGCCTTGCACACAGGTGTTCATCGGCGGGTCGGAGCGCGACTGGAGCTCGACCATTGGTGAGCCGCCTTGCACACAGGTGTTCATCGGCGGGTCGGAGCGCGACCGGAGCTCGACCATTGGTGAGCCGCCTTGCACATAGGTGTTCATCGGCGCGTGCGGAGATAATCAGCGACGACTTCGGCGCCGAGGCCGTCCAGGGTCGGGGCCACCACCCGGCCGCCGCAGCGGCGGGCGATGCCGTCCATGAAGTCCGCGAGGCGGGGGTCGTCGCCGAGCACGAAGAACGTGAACGCCGCCTGCAGCGCGGTGAGCCGGTCCAGCTCGGCGACCGTCGCGTGCAGGGTCTCGGGGCTCGTCGGGTAGTCGAAGACGGCGTGCCCGTCGGGTTCGAGGTGCGCGGTCGGCTCCCCGTCGGTGACGACGAGCACCACCGGGAGGGCGTCGGGGTTGCGTCGCAGGTGCTGCCCCGCGAGCGTCAGCGCGTGGTGCAGGTTCGTGCCCTGCTCCCACACGCCCTCAAGGCCGATCAGCTCCCCCAGTTCGACCCCGCGTGCGTGCCTGCCGAACGTGATCAGCTTCAGGTCGTCGCCCCGGAACCTCGTGGAGATCAGCTGGTGCAGCGCGAGCGCCGTGCGCTTCATCGGCACCCAGCGTCCGTCCTGCACCATCGACCACGAGGTGTCGACGCACAGCGCCACGGCGGCTCGGGTGCGCTGCTCGGTCTCGACGATCTCAACGTCGGTGACGTCGAGCAGCCGCTCGTCGCCGCCCGCCCGGCGCAGCTGCGCGTTGAGCAGGGTGCGTGGCACGCTCCACGCCTCCGTGTCGCCGAACGCCCACGGTCGCGTCGAGCCTGTGGCGTCACCCGACGCGCCCGAACGGTGCGTCTCCCGCTCGCCACGCCGCGCACCGAGCCGGTCGACGATGTCGCGCAGCGCCGACTCCCCCAGCCTGCGCAGCGCCTTCGGCGACAGCGAAAGGGTGCCGTCGGGGGCGCGCTCGAACAGGCCCTGGCGCTCCAGCTCGCGCTGCAGGTCGGCCAGTGCGCGGGCGTCGACGCGCGCCTCGTCGCCGAGGTGGCGTTCGAGAGACTCGAGGTCGATGTCCTCGAGGCGGGCGCCGGGATAGCTCTGCGCCAGCTGCTCGGCGAGCGCGTCGAGCTGCCCGAGCTCCTCCATGGCCCGGGTGGCCTCGCCCATGCCCATCGGGTTGTCGCCGCGGAACCGGCCCCGGCCCTCCCAGTCCTGGCCGGGACGCAGGCCCTGCAGCTGGGCGTCCATCCTGGCGAGGGCCTCGGCCAGCCGCGGGTCACCGAACGCCTGCTGCGCCAGCTCCATGAGCTCGTTGCGCTGCGCCTCGCTCATCGAATTGAGCATCCGCTGGGCCGCGGCGGCCCTGGCGGCGAGGAGATCGACCAGCTCTTCGGTGTTCTGCGGGTTCTCGGGGAAGAACTCGCCGTGTTGGGCCATGAACTGGTCGAACTCGGCGGTGGTGTCCTGGCCTGCCGCGTGGTTGGCGAGCAGGGAGTTGAGGTCGTCGAGCATCTCCCTGATCCGCTCGACGTCCTGCGGCGTCGCGTTCTCCATCGCCTGCTTCATGCCCTGGAAGCGTTGGTCGAGCATCTCGCGGCCGAGCAGGTCGCGGATCTCTTCGTAGGCGTCGCGGGCCTCCGGGGAGCGCCAGTCGTATTCGCTGAGCTCGCGCACGGCTCCGCCGGTGTCGGCGGGAAGGGCGTCGAGCTGCATCTCGCGGAACCGGGCGTCGTCGCCGTCGTCGCGGGCGAGGGTGTCGCGCTCCGCCTGCATCGCCTTGCGCAGCAGCTCGCGGACCTCTTCGAGGGTGCCGTCGAGCCGGTTCTCCCGCTGCAGCCGCGACCGGCGGCGCCAGATCTCCCGGGTCAGGTCGTCGAGGCCGCGCCGCTCCCCCATCCCGCGGCGCAGCAGCTCCTGCAGCGCGGTGCGCGGCGAGGATCCCTCCATGACGTCCCGGCCGATCTCGTCGAGCGCCGCGCGGATGTCCACCGGCGGGGCGAGCGGATCGGGTCCGTCGGTGTAGGGGCCGTACGCGTACCGGCGGCCGCGTCGATGTCCGGGCCGTTGTCCGGGTCTGTTCACGGCTCCACGCTACGTCGCGGACGGCCGGCCTGCGATCGCGCGCGACCGGGGCCGGATGCCGCGAACCGCCACCCGCTAGGGTCGCCTGCGCGTAACGCGCGAACGCCGGTGGCCGAGACCCGGAGCACGACCTGCCGCGCCGGTCGAGGGAGGGCCGCCATGCGAGACGACACCATCCCCGTGCCCGGTGCCCCCGACCGCCCCGGCACGCACGGCGACCTCAACGAGGACCTGCTGCGCACCGACTGGTGGACCGACGAGATGCTGGCCCGCGCCGACATCCCCGTCGTCGACATCCCGTTCGTGTCGGTCGGCGGCGGCATCGGTTCCTTCGTTACGGTCGACTACCTGCGGATCTGCGGGGTGCCGACGTCGGCGATCCGGGTGTTCACCCAGCTCAAGACGCCGTGGGAGAGCTACGAGTACCTCACGCGGGTCTCCCAGATCCCGCGCGGCGAGCGGCTGCGCAGTGACTCGGCGTCCTGTCCTGACAACATCTGGGGCTTTCCCGGCTACGCGCTGCGGGAGGCGATCGCGACCCGGTCGCCGAAGCCGCTCATGCAGGTCCTCGGCGAACCGATCTTCGCCGACTACTGGACGCCGAAGGCGGGGCAGGCGTTCGACACGATGGAAAAGGAGTACCACCGCATCCGCTACCCGGAGATGGTGCTCAAGGGCCAGGTCCGCATGGTGCGCAGGCGGATCGGCGGCGGCTACTTCACCATCCTCACCCCGCCCGAGGGGGCCACGCGCACCAAGCGCGTCGCGTTCCGCAGCAGCTACGTGCACATCGCCGTCGGCTACCCCGGCCTGAAGTTCCTCCCGGACCTCATGGACTACCGGGAGACCCACCGCGACTTCAGCAGCGTCGTCAACGCGTACGAGCCCCACGAGCAGATCTACGAGCGGCTGCACCGGGCACCGGGCACCGTGCTGGTGCGGGGCGGCGGCATCGTGGCCTCCCGCGTGCTGCAGCGGCTGATCGACGACCGCGACGCGCGCGGCCTTTCCACCCAGATCCTGCATGTCTTCCGCACGTTCGTCGACGGGGCGCACGGCCCGAGCCTGTGGATGCGCCGACGCGGCGGCGACGGCTGGGCCTACCAGGGCTTCAACTACCCGAAGTCCGTGTGGGGCGGCCAGCTCAAGGCCCGTGTCCGCAAACTGGAGGGCCAGGAGCGGGCCGACCTCTACAACATCTTCGGCGGCACCAACACACCCAAGCGACGGGGCTGGCAGGCGCAGATGCGCCGCGGGCGGCAGGAAGGCTGGTACCGGCCGTTCCAGGGCGAGATCGCGACGATGGAGCCCGGCCCGCACGGCACCGTGCAGGTGGAGTTGAAGACCACGACCGGGCCCGCGCGGACCCAGGTCACCGGGGTGATCGACTGCACCGGGCTGGAGGCCGACATCCGTGAGCACCGCGTGCTCGCCGACCTGCTCGACCACAGCGGCGCGGGCCGCAACCCGCTGCGGCGCCTCGACGTGGAGCGCACGTTCGAGGTGCGCGGCACGCGCAGCGAACCGGGCCGCCTCTACGCCTCGGGCACCGCGACGCTGGGCGGCTACTTCCCCGGCGTCGACACCTTCCTCGGCCTGCAGATCGCCGCTCAGGAGATCGCCGATGACCTCGCAGGCCAAGGCTTCTGCCAGAAGCTCGGCCCGACGCGGTCGGTGAACCAGTGGTGGAAATGGGTCTGCGGAGAGAAGATTTAATGGAGATTGTTCAGTGCTCCCCACCTTGAACGGACGCATTCAGACCCGGATCTTCCTTCTCCTGGTTGTCGGCGGGATCTGGACGCTGCTGCTCACCCCGATGCTGCCGCTCGGCGCGCCCCTCGGCACCGCCTACCGGGCCACGTTCGTCGTCCTCTTGACCGTGCTCGTGCTCGGGATCGGGTGGGAGCTCGTCTACCACTTCCTGCAGCAGTTCCGGTGGGAGAAGGACTGGCCGACGTTGTTCGGCCTGGTCACCGCGATCAACGAGGGCATCGTGGTGTGGCTCCTCGTGCGCAACGGGTCGGTGCCGGGCCTGCCGTTCCCCGTGCCGACGGGGGTGTTTCTCGTCCAGTTCCTCACCACCTGGATCCTCGTGTGGCTGATCGCGAACGGCCCGATGCGCGTGCCGTTCGTGCACTGGCGTTTCCGCGGCGGGAGGTTGATCTAGTGGACGACGAACGGACCGACTTCGACCGGCTGTCGGCGGGCATCCTGGCCGGACGCGGCGTCGTCGCGCGCTACCCCGGCGTGGTCTGCGTCGCCGACGCGGCTGCTGCCGAGCCCGTACGGGCACTGGTGGCGCTGTGCGCTGCTGTGGCGGGCTTCGAGCCGGGGCGCCCGCTCGCCCGCAGGCTCGCCGCCTGGCTGTCGGGGCCTGTCGCGCCCCCGTCGAGCCTCCGGTTCGGCACCCTCGCCGACGCGGGCGACCGGTGGGCGGTGTTCCTGTCCGGCGCGGTGAGCCTGCACGAGGCGGGCACCGACACGACCATCGCGGGCGCCGAGGCCGCCGCGTGGACCGACCGGCTGGTCAGCCCCGGCGGGCCGCTCGTGCTGCTCCTCGACGCGATCCTCGAGGCCACCGACGGGGCCGCGGACGGCGCCCGCCCGCAGGGTCGGGTGGACGACCCGTTCGCCGACCTGCACGACCTGCGCGCGGGCATGGTGCCCGGCCGGGGCGTGGTCCTGGCCACCGCGAGCGCGGCCCGGCACATCGCCGTTCCACCGCCGCCCACGGCACCGGCCTCCGTGCCGTCCGAGATTCCACCCGCCATGCAGGCCCCGGCGCCTGTGGCGACCCCCGATGCAGCGCCGCGCGCCGACGCTCCTGCCACGCCGCCCGCGGTGGAGCTCGACAAGGCACCGGCCGACCGCGCCGTCGGACAGCCGGTGCCCGCGGAGACGCCGAACGAGCGGACGGTCAGCGACGGCTCGGGTCCCCCACCGGTCCCCGACGCATCCCGCGCCGAGGAGCCTGCCCTCCGGCCTCCGCGGCGCTCCGACCGTATCGACAAGGCGCCCGTCGCCGTGGCGCGCGCCCCGCTCGCGCGGGGGCGCCCGCTGTCGCTCGTCCGCGACTGGCCCGTGGACCCCGGCCCGGGCGACCTGGAGCCGACCGAGCCTGCGGTGCACCGCCAACCCGACGACAGTCCCGTCGTCGAAGGGCCGCGCACCCGCGGGCACCTGTGCGCCCGCGGGCACCTCAACGACCCGCGATCGCACTTCTGCGTGTTGTGCGGCATCCGCATGGACGAACGCACCGGCGAGCTGGTGTTCGGCCCGCGTCCCCCGCTGGGCCTGATCGTCTTCGACGACGGGGCCACCTACACCGTCGACGCCGAGTACCTGGTCGGCCGGATGCCCGACAGCGACGAGCGGGTCCGCAACGGATCGCTGCGCTCCATCGTCGTCGAGGACCGCAGTGGCGCGGTTTCCCGTGTGCACGCCGAGGTGCGGGTGGATGGCTGGGACGTGATGCTCGTCGACAGCCGCTCCCGCAACGGCACCCACATCGCGGGGCCGGGCTCGACGGCGTGGACGGCCGTGCCGACCGGCCGGTCGCACCGGCTCACCCCGGGCACCCGTGTCCGGCTCGGCAGCCGAACCTTCTTGTTCGAGTCGCCGTCAGGGGTCCGCTAGCCGGTGCCTGTCGAGATCCGCGCCAGCGCCTGCTGCAGGTCTTCGTCCTCGTCAGACGCCGCGGGCCGCACCCGCATCACCGTCGTCGATGGCGCAGCCACAGGCGCCGCCGCCTGCCAGGGGAGCACCAGCAGCCCGGGCGGGCCTGCGTCGCGGGGCAGCTCCGTGGCGTCCAGCCCGAGCCTGCGCAGGGCATGCACGGTCGACGCCGCCCGCCGCCCGGAACGCCGGTCGGCGTCGTCGGTGACGCCCACCGCGATCGGCGCGCCGAGGTGCAAGGCAAGCCGCCCGGCGAGCCGGACCGCCGCCCGTCCCGCGCCCGACCCGTCGAGCAGGACGTGCACGGCCGACGACGCCTCCGGCGCTTCGGCGACTCGTACCACCGCGAGCGCGGCTTCGCCGACGTCGGGCAGGTCGACGGCGGAATCCGCGCCCTCCGGCGGCTCCGGCACGACGACGATGTCGGCCCGGACGTCACCGGCCAGCGCAGCGACATCGCCAACGGGGCTGGCCGAGAACCGCGCGACGACCCGGCTGCGCACGCCGTCCTGCGCGGCGGACGGCGTGAGCCGCCGCAGCTCTTCGCCTGCGTGGGTGATCATCAGGAGATCCGAGCCGAGCCCGCTGGCCAGCTCCAACGGCACGCGCGGGGTGGCCAGGAGGCGCGCGAGCACGATCCGCGCAGGCCGGTCACGGCCCACCAGCGCGGACGCGAGCTCCACCAGCCCCCGCCCCTCGCCGACGCCGGTGCCCTCGGGCACGGACACCAGCACGCCGAACGAGTCGGCCTCCCCCAGCTCGGCCCGCTCCGCCTCGGCGATGTCGCGCGCCACGATGCGGTCGGGGTAGACCCAGCGCAGCAGCGGCTCGGTCATGACCGTGGTGATGAGCGCCATCAGCACCATGAGCGTGAACAGCCTGCCGTCGAGCACCCCCAGCTGCGCACCGACCAGCAGGATGACGATCTCCGTGAGCCCGCGCGTGTTCATGAGCACACCCAGTGCGACGGCCTGGCGGTGCGGCACCTGCGAGAGGCGGGCCGCGGCCAGCGCGCCGAGGAACTTGCCGCCGATCGCCGCGACCAGGATCAGCAGGAGCTCCACCACACCCGCCGACCCGACCGCGCGCACGTCCACCTGCAGCCCCGCGATCACGAAGAACACGGGGAGCAGGAGCAGGGTGCTCACCAGCTCGAGCCGTTGCAGCACCGCCCGGGTGAGCGCGGGTTCGGAGCGCGGCATGACCGCGCCGAACACGAACGCGCCGAAGATGGCGTGAATGCCGATCGCTTCGGTGGCGCACGCCGACAGCAACAGCCCGACCAGCACGCTCGCCAGTACGTCGGGCGTGAGCCGCCCTGCCGCGCGGTAGCGCGCGGTGAGCCGGGCCAGCAGCGGTCGGACGCCGATGATCATCGCCAGCGCATACACCGCGGTGAGCAGCAGGATCGTGCCGAAGCCCGCCAGTGTGCCGCCCACCGCGACCGCGACGACCACGGCGAGCAGCGACCACGCCACGACGTCGTCGATCGCGGCGCACGCCAGCGCCAGCACGCCGATCGGGGTGCGGTGCATCCGCCGTTCGGTGAGGATGCGGGCCAGCACCGGGAAGGCCGTGATCGACATCGCGGCGCCGAGGAACAGCGCGAACGCGACCGGGGAGACGGGCCGGGCGGCCGGGCCGGGGTGTGCCGGGTAGAGCACGATCGCCAGCGCGATCCCCAGGCCGAACGGCAGCGCGATCGACGACAGCGACACGGCGGTCGCGACGCCCCGTCTGCTCTGGATCAGTCTGAGGTCGACCTCGAGCCCGACGATGAACATGAACAGCACGAGCCCGAGCTGCGCGATGACGTTCAGGTAGGGCCGGATGTCGGCGGGGAACAGCACCTGCGGCAGGTTGCCCGGCAGCAGCCCGAGCACGCTCGGACCCAGCATGATTCCGCCCAGGATCTCCCCGATGACGGCGGGCTGCCGGAATCGCACGGCGAGGCGCCCCATGAGCCGGGCGACCACGATGACGATCGCGATGTCGAGGAATACGAACAGCACGACGTCCTTGGCCATCTGGCCCCCTCACGGATTTCCCGACCCGCGCGGGCTAGGGTATCGAGCGCAGAACGGCAGGTCGCACCGCATAAGGGAGAACCGATGGACGCATCCCCGCTCGCGCCGCCCGCCGATTCCACGGCCTCGACACCCGTTCCCGCCGCGATTGCCGATTACGTCATCGTGCGTCAGCTCGGCGAGGGCAACCACGGCCGTTACTACCTGGCGCGCCCGCCTGCCCGGCTGGAGCTCGCCGAGGAGTTCGTGGCGCTGAAGGTCTTCGGCGACCGGATCGGCGAACTGGCCTATGAGCGCGGGGTGCGCGAGCTGCGCGCGTTCGCCGCAGTGCGCTCGCCCTACCTCGTCACGGTGTATGACGCCGTCCTCGAGGACACGTTCGCCTACGCGATGCGGTACTTCCCGCTCGGGTCGCTGGCGGCGCCCGCCCGTCCACTCGATCGTGGGCAGGTCCACCGGGCGCTGGAGCACGCCGCGCGGGCGGCGCACGCATTGCACGAGGCCGGGATGGCGCACAGCGACATCAAGCCCGCCAACGTCCTGCTGGTCGAGGACGACGAGAACGACGCCGCCGACGGCGGTATCGGCGGGCGGCTCTCCGACCTGGGTCTGGCCCGGTTCATGGCGCCGGGCACGACACTGACGAGCATGGGTCGGGCCAGCTCGGTCGAATACCTCGACCCGGACGTCATCGGCGGGGCGCGGCCGTCGAGGCGCACGGAGATCTGGGCGCTGGGCGCCACCGTGCACCGGGCGCTCGCGGGCACCGGCCTCTACGGCGAGCTGCCCGACGCCCAGCCGCTGCTGGCGATCCGGAAGGTGCTGGGCGCGCAGCCGCAGGTCGACCCGGCGCTGCGGCCCGACGAGGCCGAACTCGTGCGCCTGTGCCTGGCGCCCGACGACCGCAGGCTGCCGACCGCGCAAGCCGTGGCCGACCGCCTGGCCGCACTCCGCCCCTGACGGACCCGCTGTCAGGCGGTGCCCGCCAGGTTGAGGATCGTCACCGTGCCGTCGTTGAGGTTGGTGACGTAGGCCTGCCTGCCGTCCCGGGTGACCGAGACGCTCGTCGGGGCGTGGCCCACCGGCACCCGCGAGACGATCTCCATGGTCTTCATGCTGAACACCTGGATCGCATTGTCGTCGACCGCGGCGATGTAGAGGTGCTCACCGTCGGCCGCCAACGTGATGTCCTGCGGGTGGCTGGCCGTCGGAATGGTCTTGATGACCGTATTCGTAGTGGTGTCGATGACGCTCAGGGAATTGCTGTCGTAATTCACATTGAACAGCAGCGGCTTGGTGGGATGCCGCAAGATGCTGTGCGGCGACAAACCCACCGGAATGGTCGTCAACACCTTGTCCGTGGTCGTGTCGATCACGGAGACCAGGTTGGACTCGTGGTTGGCCGCGTACAGCGTCTTCCCGTCTGCTGAGATGTCCACCCAGTGCGGGTTCGGCGCCACCTTGATCGTGTCGACGACGGCGTTGGTGGCCGTGTCGATCACGGTGATCGAGCCGGAGTCGTGGTTCGGCACGTAGACGCGCTTGCCGTCGGGTGTGACCTCGAGGGCGAACGGTCGGACCCCGACCGGGACCATGGTGACGAACGTGTTGGAGGCCGTGTCGAGCACGCCGACCAGGTTCACCGTGCGCGCGTTGTTGAAGATGCTGACGTAGGCGCGCTTGCCGTCGGGGGTGAACGACACGAACTGCGGGCCGCCCTCGGGCACCTTGATCGTGCCGGTGACGGCGTTGCGGGTGGTGTCGAAGATGCTCAGCACGCCCAGCTCACGGTTCGCGATGTAGGCGAAGCGGTTGTTGGGGGCGATCTCCATGTAGCCGGGTGTGGAGTTGGCGGGCACCGTCTGGCCGACCGTCGGGGTGTCGACGCTCCGCCCGACCGACAACGGCGCCGCCTTGGGCGCGACGATCGCGGGCCCGACGTTGCCCGACGGGAACGGAGCCGCCGTGGAACCCTGGTCGGGCGACGGCTCGGGCGATTCCCTGGAGAGGAACCAGATCGCCCCGGCTGCGCCGCCCGCCACGAGCAGCGCGACGACCGCCAGCAGGCCGATCAGCCGCGCGCGCGACGATCCGGGCCTGCCCCCCGGCACCGGTCCCGCAGGGCCGTACGGGGGTGGGGCGGGCGGCCCCGGCGGGGGGTCCATGGGATGTGGCCGGTCGTACGGGACCCCGATCGTGGGCGCAGCACCCGGGTCGTCGCGCCGCGGGTCGGCGTAGTGGGGCTGTGGCGGCTCCGTGATGCCACCCGCCGCCATGGGGGCGCCCGCGCCGACCAGCGGCCGCGCGGCCACGGTGTCCGGCTCGGCGGGCGGCTCGACGCGCCGCGTAATCTCCTCGACGTGCTCGGTCTGCTCGCCCGACACGGCGATGGCGGCGCGGGCCGCCTCGGCCAGCGCCCCGGTGCTCGGGTAGCGGTCGGCGGGGTTCTTCGCCATCCCCTTCGCGACGACCGCGTCGAGCTCGGAGCCCACGGCGGGGTTCACGGCGCTGACGCGGCGCGGCGGTGTGTAGAGGTGCGCGTACATGAGGGCGGGCAGGTCGTCACCGAGGAACGGCTTCTCGGCCGTGAGGCATTCGAAGAGCACGCAGGCGAGGGAGTACACATCGGTGCGCGGATCGACGGGATGGCTTTCGAAGCGCTCGGGGGCCATGTAGTCGAGGGTGCCGATGGTGGCGCCGGTCATCGTGAGCTTGGACCGGGTGTGCCCGACGGCGTGCGCGATGCCGAAGTCCACGACGTAGACGAAGTCGTTGGCGGTGACGAGCACGTTGCTGGGCTTGACGTCCCGGTGCACCACGCCGTCGGCGTGCGCGGCGTCGAGCGCCTCGGCGATCTGGGAGACCAGGCTGACCGACCGCTCGGGCGCCAGCGGACCGCCGCGGCTGATCAGCGTGCCGAGGTTGGGCCCGTCGACGAGGCGCATGTCGATGAACAGCCTGCCGTCGATCTCGCCGTAGTCGTGGATGGGGATGACGTGCGGCTCGCGCAGCCGCGCGACCGCGTACGACTCGCGTTGGAAGCGGCGCTGGTACTCGGGGTCATCGGACAGCGCGGTGGGCAGCAGTTTCAGTGCGACCTCGCGGTCGCGACGCGTGTCATAGGCGCGGTAGACCTCGCCCATGCCACCCGAACCGACGATGCCCTCGATCCGGTACTGGCCGAACTGCTGCATGGCAACCCCCCACCGTGACCCGCCGACGGTCCCGGCGGTCCACACCGGGTCGTGCTGGGAGTCGGCCGGGTGACACAGGATGTTACCGCGGTCACCCGGAGCTGCCGAGAACATTTAGGACAGGACAACGGTTTCGGCGACGACCGTGACGGGTCGCGGCGACAGAGCGCGGGGTGCCGGCCCGCGGGCCACGGTGCCGTCCAGGTGGTAGCGGCTGCCGTGGCAGGGGCATTCGATGAGGCCGTCGGCCACCTTGTCGACGATGCAGCCGGTGTGCGTGCACACGGCGGACAGGCCTTCGAACCGGCCCGCCTCGGGCTGGGTGACGACGACCTCGAGGGTCTCGTAGACGGTGCCGCCGCCGACCGGCACGTCGGCGGCGGGGCCGAGCTTCGTGCCCGCCGAGCCCGCGGCAGCGGCCGGTGTCGCCACCGTCGACGGCGTTGTCGGGGCGGCCGTCGCCGACCCCCCCGCCGAGTCGCCACACCCGGACGCCGCACCCGCGGCCGCCAGTCCCGCGGCCGCGGCGATCACCCGTCGTCTGCCCAGCATCCGCTCCCCCTCCGCTCCCTGCGGCGGAGTATGCCGGGTCGACAGGTCAGAGGTCAGCCGTAGCGGACCGTGTCGTCGTCGCCTTCGTCCTTGGCCAGCCGTCGGGTGAGGAACAGCAGCTCGAGCGCGAGCTCGGCCGCGCTGGCCATCGGCCCCGGCTCTTCGGTGCCCGCCGCGTCGAGCCGCTTGGCCACCTCGGTCAGCACGGCCTCGACGGATCGCGCGGTGGGCAGGGCGGCCACCACCTCGGCCGCGGGCACCCGCTCACCGGTGCGCACCGGCTCGCGGGACACGGCCTCGGCGAGGGGGGTGAGGTCGATGCCGCGCAGCCGGGCCCGCGCAGTGTCGGCGGTGGCGCGCCGCAGCAGATGCTCGAGGTGTTCGGACTCGCGGCCCTCCTCGCCGGAGGCGAACTCCAGCTTGCCGCGCAGCACGTCGGGCACCGATTCCAGGTCGACGGGGCGGGCCACGGCGCGCGCTTCGCCGGTGAGCGCGGCCCGGCGCAGCGCGGCGGCGGCGACGGTCTCGGCGGCGGCGACGGCGAACCGGGCGGACACGCCGGAACCCTGATCGATGGCGTTCGACTCGCGCAGGGAGCGGGTGAACCGGGCCACCACCTCACGCAGGTGCCGGGGCACCTCGGCAACCAGGTCGGCCTCCTGGTCGACCAGCGCGATCTCGTCGGCCAGCTCCAACGGGTAGTGCGTGCGCACCTCGGCGCCGAACCGGTCCTTCAGCGGCGTGATGATCCGCCCGCGGTTGGTGTAGTCCTCGGGGTTGGCGGACGCGACGAGCAGCACGTCGAGCGGAAGCCGCAGGGTGTAGCCGCGGACCTGGATGTCGCGCTCCTCCATCACGTTGAGCAGCGACACCTGGATGCGTTCGGCGAGGTCGGGCAGCTCGTTGATGGCCACGATGCCCCGGTGGGCGCGCGGGACGAGGCCGTAGTGGATGGTCTCAGGGTCGCCGAGTGAGCGGCCTTCGGCGACCTTGACGGGGTCGATGTCGCCGATGAGATCGGCGACGGCGGTGTCGGGGGTGGCGAGCTTCTCGGTGTAGCGCTCGGAGCGGTGCCGCCAGGCGACCGGCAGGTCGTCGCCCAGCTCGGCGGCCCGCCGCCGCGACGCCGGGGTGATCGGGGCGTAGGGGTGCTCGCCGAGCTCGGCGCCCGCGATCACCGGGGTCCACTCGTCGAGCAGGCCGACAAGCGCGCGCAGGAGCCGGGTCTTGCCCTGGCCCCGTTCGCCGAGCAGCACGACGTCGTGGCCCGCGAGCAGGGCGCGT
Organism: uncultured Actinomycetota bacterium; assembly: GCA_963736375.1. Lineage (GTDB taxonomy): Bacteria > Actinomycetota > Actinomycetes > Mycobacteriales > Pseudonocardiaceae > Pseudonocardia. Next base: position 195,830 of record CAVTOL010000027.1, on the reverse strand, counting down.
TCGAGCTGCGGCAGGACCGTGCCCTCGAAGCCGACGATGCCGGGCCAGGGGTCGCGGCCCGCCTGCAGCGCGGCGAGGAGGTTGTGGCGGATCTCGGCCTTGACGCCCCTCAGGGCGTGGCCGGACGCGCGGAGCGCGCCCAGGGTGCTGGGAAGATCGTGAGGCACCCCACCCACGCTACGCGCGGACGGCGGCCGCGGCGCGGCGCTCTTACTTAGAGGGTCCGGCGAATGAGGGCTCCGCCAGCCCGTGGCGTCCAGGTGGCCGCAGCGCAAGGCGCCCGCGCGCCCTCGTGCCGGGGCACTCGGGCGCGGGGGCAACGCCGCGATGTGGCTGCCTGGGCGTCGCGGGTCGGGGCCCTCATTCGCCGGGCGCTCTTAGGCCGGTCCGACCGGGGTGGCGGTGCGGTCGGGCCAGCAGCCCACCTCCTGGCGCGCTCCCTGCGTGTCGACGAGCCGGGCACCGAGGCCGCACCCGGCCAGCCAGGGACCTGCGACGGCACCGCGCAGCAGCGCTCCGGACGTGGCGGCATTCGCGGCGGGCGCGGTGGCGCCGAGCACGACGACGTGGCGCCACACCGGCTCGATGGGACGGCCGGTGGCGGTGACGACCAGCTTGCGCAGCGTGCCGCCTGCGGGCAGACCACGCGCACACAGCGCGCCGCCGTCGAGCGCGAGGACGGTGGGCACGGTGTCGGACGCGGTGGGCAGGGCGATGCGCCACCCGCCCGCGGGCGCGAGACCGGAGACGGCGAGATCGCCGCCGAGCGCGACGAGCACGCCGCAGCGGGCGGCCTCGGCCACCGCCTCGGCGCATCGCTGCACCGCGATCGCCGCCCGCTGTGGTGCGAGATCGAGCCACAGCGGGCGGCGGCGCCCGCGGCCGCCCTCCAGGCCACCGGGGGCGGCCATGCTGTGGTGGATGGTGCCGTTGGCCGGGGCGGTGGTCACCCCGTACGGGAACGGGCTTGTCGGCCCCGTGTGCGTCGGGTGGGCACCGCGCAGGCGCCGAGCGAACCACGACCGCGGTTGGGCGGCGCGGTCCAGCTCGGTGAGCTCCCGGCGCAACACCTCGCGTGCCTCGCGCAGCTGCCACGGGTCGGTGAGCACGACCCGGCAGGGCGCGTCCCATACCAGGAAGTCGGCGCCGATCGTGACCGTTCGCGAACCGGTGTGTAGTTGGACCGTCATGGGGAGCCTCCGGTCATGGGCCCCCTTGCGAGGCCCCATCAGGTTGCTGTGAGCAGCATCGCAAAGCGACGCTGTGAGGAGGCTGAGCGGAGCTTGCGGAGCGAACAACCGGCGCTGAGCGGAGCTTGCGGAGCGAACAACCGGCGCTGAGCGGAGCTTGCGGAGCGAACAACCGGCGCTGAGCGGAGCTTGCGGAGCGAACAACCGCTTCACCCCAGCACGGCGACGACGGGCACGGCGACGAGGATCGCCGCGACGAGCCGGACCAGCGCGCGCAGGGCGAGCGGCAGCGGTGCGGGCGGGTCGATGATGCGCGCCAGTCGGCGTTCGAGGGCAGTGGTGAACGAGCTCAGCGCGACGGTGGGCACGCCGCCACCCATCGCGCTGAGCGCCTCGGAAAGCTGGGCGGGGCTCGCGTGGCGCACGGCGACGTCGTCGGCCCGCATCTCGACGAGCGTGGCGACCGCGAGCTGCGCGCACACCATCCCCCGCACGAACGGCGCCGTCGCGCCCCACGCGACGAACGGCAGCACGACAAGGTCGTGCCGCTCCCGCAGGTGGGTGCGCTCATGGGCGAGCACCGCCCACACCTGGTCGACGTCGAGGCAGTCCAGCACACCCGCCGAGACGACCAGGCGGGAACGCAGGCCCGGAAGGCAATAGGCGACCGGAGCGGGGTGATCGAGCACGCGGGCGCCGGGCGCGGCAGGCCACGGGGTGGCGAGCAGGTCGAGCAGGTCGCGGTGGCGTGCCCGGCCCCGCAGGGTGCGTACCGAGACGGCGGCGAGGACGCCGAGCAGGCGAGCGGCCAGTGCCGCGGTCAAGAGCAGCGCGAGGATGTGCGGGAGACCCAGCGCGGGCACGCGTCCGTCGCCGAGCATTTCCCATGCCGTCGCGGCGGCGGGCAGCGGCGAGCCCAGCGGCGACAGCCCGTAGACCAGCCCGGCGCCGAGCAGCGCGAGACCGCCCGCCAGCCCGATGGCCTGCCAGAGCAGCAACGCCCCTACCGGGTCGCGGGCGGGCCAGCGTGCGCGGGCGAGTCGACGGCTCACCGGCTCGGCGAGCGCGACGCCGAACACGAGCAGGCCGAGCGCGACCAGCGCCATCGCGGCGGCGGATCAGCCGAGCAGGTGGCGCAGGGCGGCGCGCTCGTCGTCGGGGATGGAGCCGAGGAAGCGGGCCAGCGCTGCGCCCCGGTTGGGGGTGGCGTCCAGCGCGTCGCGCATCAACTCGGCGACGTGGTCCTCGCGGCTTGCCACCGCTCGGTAGTGGTGGGCCCGCCCGCTGCGCTCGCGGCTGACGAGGCCCTTGCGCTCCAGGCGGCCCAGCACGGTGAGGACCGTGGTGGTGGCCAGCTCGCGGCCCGCGAGCGCGTCCTGCACATCACGCGCGGTCACGGCGGTGTCCGCCGACCACAGCGCCTCCATGACGGCGCGTTCGAGCTCACCCAATGTCGGCACGATCTTCATTCTACCCGAGGTAGAAGCGGACGCCGGGTCTAATGAACCTGGACTTCGTCACCCACCTGGAGGTAGTTGAACCAGGCGACGGCATCGCCCCGTCCGAGCTTGACGCAACCGCCGGAGTAGGTGTCCTGACGGCCTTCGTGGAACGCGACGCCGCCGTCGGCGAAGAACACCGAGTACGGCATCTGGACCAGGTACTGACGGCTGGTGTACTGCTCCGCCTTCCACTGGACGTGGAACGTGCCGACCGGGGTGGGGTCGTCCTCGTCGCCGGTCATGACGTGCACCGGGCCGCGGGTCACCGCGCCGTCGTTGATCAGCCAGGCCTCGCTGTCCGCGATGTCGACGCACGCCTTGGCCGTGGCGGTGCACGGCGTGCCGTCGACGACCGACGGCCGGGCGGCAGCCTTGGCCCTGGTGCTCGGGGTGGCGGTCGGCGCCTTCATCGTCGTCGTCGATCCGCGTGAGCCCGCGGGCGCCCGTACGGCGGGGACGGCCGGAGGCAGCACGGCGGATGCGACCCGGGCGGGGGCGGGCGACACCGCGGGCAGGTCGGCCGCGAGCGCGGCACCCGCACCGGGTACCGGACCGGGCAACGGGCCCGCCTCTCCGCCGGTTCCGACGAGCATGACCGCGCCGATGACGACGAGCGCCGTGGCCACCGCCGCGCCGAGCGCGGCGGCTCGCGCGCGCCCACGGCGCACGCGGGGTCGTGCGTGAGATCCCACTTCCAGGTCCCTTCCCCGGTCTTGAACGACCAACGACACCCGACCCCGAACGTGACGATGTGTGATGCCGTTGTCACCATTTGGCGCTCGACCGCTCATCGGGCCGCCCCCCGGCGGGCGGCCTACAGTGCGGCCATGTCGGACGCGGGCGGGCTGCGCATGGGCACGGCGGCGGGCCGCTGGGTGCTCGCCACCACGGTGCTCGGCTCCGGGATCGTGATGATCGACGGCACGGCGGTCAACGTCGCGTTGGCGAGCATCGGGCACGACCTCGACGCCGGTTTCAGCGACCTGCAGTGGACGGTCAACGCGTACACGCTGGCGCTCGCGTCGCTCATCCTGCTCGGCGGGTCACTCGGCGATCACTTCGGCCGCAAGCGGATCTTCCTCATCGGGGTGGCGTGGTTCGCGCTGGCGTCGCTCGTCTGCGGGCTGGCGCCGAACGTCGAGGTCCTCATCGCCGCCCGCGCGCTCCAGGGCGTCGGTGGCGCCCTGCTGACACCCGGGAGCCTCGCCCTGATCTCGGCCTCGTTCCACGGGCCGGACCGGGCGGCCGCCGTGGGTGCCTGGTCGGGTCTCGGCGGGGTCGCGGGCGCGGTCGGCCCATTTCTCGGCGGATGGCTCGTCGAGTGGACGTGGCGGGCCGTCTTCCTGATCAACCTCCCGCTCGCGGCGCTGGTCATCGTCGTCGGAATGCGGCACGTGCCGGAAAGCCGTGACCCCGATTCGGCGCCCGGCCTCGACGTCTCGGGGGCGGCCCTCTGCGCGCTCGGGCTGGGGCTGGTGACCTGGGGGCTCACCACGCTCGGCGCGACGGGGGTGAACGCGCTCGGGCTGAGCACCACCGCCGCGGGTGTCGTGGCGCTCATCGCGTTCTGGTTGGTCGAGCGGCGTTCACCGCACCCGCTCGTGCCGCCCGCGTTGTTCGCCAACCCGGTGTTCAGCGCGGCGAACGCCGCCACGCTGCTCATCTACGGCCCGTTGAGCGTCGTGTTCCTCGTGTTGGTACTCCAACTGCAGATTGTGGCCGGGTTCAGCCCGATCGCCGCGGGCACGGCGCTGCTACCGCTCACCGTGATCATGTTGCTGTTCTCGGCGCGGGTGGGCCGCCTGGCCGGGCGTATTGGACCCCGGATCCCGATGACCGTCGGACCACTGGTCGCGGCGTGCGGGCTGCTGCTCCTGCTGCGCGTCGGGCCCGGCGCGTCATGGCTCACCGATGTGTTGCCCGCGATGGTCGTGTTCGGGGCGGGCATGACGCTCACGGTCTCGCCGCTGACCGCCACCGTGCTCGACGCGGCGCCCGACCGGTTCGCCGGATCGGCGTCCGGCGTCAACAACGCGGTCGCGCGCGCGGCCGGGCTGCTGGCGGTGGCGATCATCCCGGGGATCGCGGGCATCACGGGGGGCGCCTACGCCGATCCGGCCGCGCTTGACGCGGGCTTCCGCATGTGCGTGCTCATCTCGGCCGGGCTGGTTGTCGTCGCCGCCGTCGTGTCGTTCACCTTGATCCGCCGCCCGCGGCCCAGCCCGGCCGCCGACCGGGTGCGGGTCGAGGACTGCTTCCGCTGCGAGGTGACGGGGCCAGCGCAGTACCCGGCCGATGGCTGAGCCACCGTAGGGTCGGCGGGTGGATCCGAGAGCGCGCGCCGCGCCGCTGCGCATGCGGCCCCGGCTGCTGGTGGCCCCTGATCTCCGCCGTCCCCTGGTCGTGCCGCCCGGCACCGAGGCCGTAGTCGTCGGCGGCGGCATCGCAGGCGTGAGCGCCGCGGTCGTGCTGGCCGAACGCGGCGTGGCCGTCACGCTGCTGGAGGCGGCACCGACGCTCGGCGGCAGGCTCGGCGCGTGGCCGCACACCTTGCCCGACGGCACCGCGCAGGTCGTGGAGCATGGGTTCCACGCGTTCTTCCGGCACTACTACACGTGGCGGGCCGTGCTGCGGCGGGCGGACCCGCGCCTGGCGTTCCTGCGCCCGGTCGGCGGCTATCCGGTGATCTCGCGCAGCTGGCCGCCGGAGGACCTCACCGGCCTGCCCGGCGCGCCGCCGCTCAACCTCCTCGCGCTCTTCGCCCGCTCCCCCAGCCTCGGACTGCGCGACCTGATGGGCTCGGACCAGGCCCTGGCCGCCCAGCTCCTCGCCTACGACCCCGCGACCACCACCGCGGCGTTCGACGACGTGCCCGCCGCACGGTTCCTCGCCGACCTCGGCATGTCCGACCGCGCCCAGGCGATGCTGTTCGAGGCGTTCGCGCGCTCGTTCTTCGCCATGCCCCACGCGCTGTCGGCGGCCGAGCTCATCGCGATGTTCCACTACTACTTCCTCGGCAACCCGGAGGGCATCGGCTTCGACGCACCCGACACCGATTACCTGACCTGCATCTGGGCCCCGCTGCGGGCGTACCTGGAGCGCCGCGGCGTGCGGGTGCGCACCGCCGCCCCGGCCCGCGCGCTGCACGCCGCGGACCGGTGGCGGGTCGAGACGGACGAGGGGGCGTTCGGCACCCGGCACGTCGTGCTGGCGGTGGATCCCGGCGCCCTGCGCACGCTCGTGGCGGCCTCATCGGTCACCCCGGATCTGGCGCGGCAGGCCGCGGCCTGCGTAGTCGCGCCGCCGTTCGCGGTCTCCCGGCTTTGGCTCGACCGCGACGTCGCCCCCGCCCGCTCGACGTTCAGCGCCGTGAGCCGCGAGCCGACGCTCGACTCGGTCACCGTCTACTCCCGGCTGGAGCGCCCGTCGGCGGAGTGGGCGGCGCGCACCGGCGGATCGGTGCTCGAGCTGCACTCCTACGCCTGCGACGCACCCGACGCCGCCACCGCCACCGCCCGCATGCGGGCCGAGCTGCAGGCGCTGTGGCCCGAGGCCGCCGACGCCCGCGTCGTGCACCGGTTGGAACGCCTCGAGGCGACGGCGCCGACGTTCCCACCCGGCACGGCAGGCACCCGCCCGCGGGTCACCGGCGCCGCGGACGGCGTGCGGGTCGCGGGCGACCACGTCGACCCGCCCTTCCTGTGCGGGCTCATGGAACGCGCCGCGCTCACCGGGGTGCTGGCCGCCAACGACGTGCTCGCCGAGGTCGGCGCCCGCGCCGAGCCCGTGTACGGGGTGCCACAGCGGGGCCTCCTCGCGGGGTGGCTGCCCGCGTTCGCCGGGGCCGAACGGCGTGCTTCCGCAGCCGGATGACCCGCTCGTACCGTCCCCGGATCATGCGGCGCAGCATCGACCGGATCCTGACCACCCACGTCGGCAGCCTCGGCAGGCCCCACGACCTGCTGGAGATGATGCGGGAGAAGGAGCACGGGCGCCCCTACGACGCCGACGCCTACGCCCTGCGGGTGACGAGCGCGGTCGGGGAGGTCGTGGCCGAGCAGGTGAAGGCGGGCCTGGACGTCGTCACCGACGGGGAGCTCGGCAAGGTCAGCTTCCTCACCTACGTGAAGGACCGGCTCGGCGGGTTCGACTCTTCGGGGGGCGAGCGGCTGATGCCACCGTCCTGGCAGGTCGAGATCGACGCCTTCCCCGAGTACTACGCGGGCTACCTGGGCAAGTACAAGGACCAGGTCAGCCCGATGACGACCATGGTGTGCACCGGCCCGGTGACCTACCAGGGCCACGCTCAGCTGCAGACCGACATCGCGAACCTGCGGGCGGCGCTCTCCGGCCACGACGTCGGGGGCGTCACTGAGGCGTTCCTGCCCTCCACGAGCCCGAGCGGCTTCGGGCGCAACGAGTACTACGCGAGCTACGGCGAGTACCTCGCGGCCGTGGCCGAAGCGCTCCGCGAGGAGTACCTGGCGATCGTGGACGCAGGGTTCCTGCTGCAGGTCGACGACCCGTGGCTGATCGAGTACCTCTCGGAGAACCCGGCGACGACGACCGAACAGCGCCGCCACGACGCCGAGCAGCACATCGAGATCCTCAACCACGCGCTGCGCGGCATCCCGGCCGAGAAGATCCGGCTGCACACCTGCTATGGCCTCAACCACGGCCCGCGCGTCCACGACCTGGCCTTCCGCGACATCGCCCCGCTCATGCTGAAGATCAACGCGGGCGCCTACTCGTTCGAGGTCGCGAATCCCCGCCACCAGCACGAGTGGAAGATCTGGCGGGACATCCCCCTGCCCGACGGCAAGATCCTCATCCCGGGCCTGCTCGGGCACGCCAGCAACTACGTCGAGCACCCCGAGCTGATCGCCGACACGATCGAGCTCTACGCGGGGATCGTCGGCAGGGAGAACGTCATCGCGGGCGCGGACTGCGGATTCTCCTCGCGGGCCTCGTTCCATCCCGAGGTGCATCCCACGGTGGTGTGGGAGAAGTTCCGTGCCCTCGCAGAAGGTGCCCGGCTGGCGTCGCAGCGGCTGTGGGCCTGAGCGCCTACCGTCCCGCCATGACCAATCTCCGGCCGCAGCGGCGCGCCCGCGCCATCGCGATGTCCCCCGCCGAGGTCGACGCGTTCCTCGCCGAGCAGCGCACCTGCCGCGTCGCGACCGTCGGCACGAGCGGTCCGCACGCCACCCCGCTCTGGTACGTCTGGCACGACGGCGCGCTGTGGCTGACCTCGTTGTCGCGCAGCCAACGCTGGACCGACCTGATGGCCGATCCGCGCATCGCCGCGGTCGTCGACACGGGCGAGGCGTACGGTGAGCTGCGCGGCGTGGAGCTGCGGGGGCGGGTCGACGTGGTGGGCGAGGTGCCGCGCACCGGCGAGTCCGTGCCGGAGCTGGACGGGCCCGAGCAGGCGTTCGCCGACCGCTACACCGACGGCGCGATCGTGCGCGACGGACGCCACGGCTGGCTGCGGCTCGTCCCCGACAAGATCACCAGCTGGGACTTCCGGAAGATCGGCCAGAACCGGTCGTAGGCGGCGGCCTACAGCTCGATCCGCGACCCCATGATCACGGTTCGGTCGACGGGCAGGCAGAAGTAGGCCGCGGGGTTGGCCGCGTTGTGCGAGAGCCCGATGAACAACCGCTTGCGCCACCCGCTCATGCCCGACTGATGGCCGCGTTCGATCGTCATACGGGACAGGAAGTAGGACGCGGTGTCCGGGTCGATGTCGAGCTCTGGCGACAGCCCACTGGCCTGGCGCAGCACCTCGGGGAGGTCCTGCTCGTCCTGGAACCCGAACCGCACCGACAGGTGCACGATGCCGTCGTCGGCGTTGCCGAGCTCGTCGACGCTGAGCTGCTCGGCCTGCGGCACGTGCGGCACGTTCTCCGCAAGCACCGAAACGATGACGACCCGCTCGTGCAGCACGTGGTTGAACTCGACGTTGGCCCGCAGCGCCAGCGGCGCGGTGAGCTTCGTCGGATGCGGGAACACCGCGGTGCCCGGCACCCGGGGGATCGACTCCTTGTCGAGCTGCTCGACGAACTCGGGCAACGGCCCCTCCACGTCCACCCGGCGCTTGGTAATGATTTTCCTGCCGCGCTGCCAGGTGGTCATGATGGTGACGACGATCGCCGCGACCAGCAGCGGCAGCCACCCACCCTCGACGATCTTGATGAGGTTCGCGCCCAGGTAGGTGAGCTCGATGCCACCGAAGACGACGCCCGCGAGCACGAGCTTCCACAGCGCCCATCGCCAGGCGATGGCCGCGTACATGAGGAACAGCGTGGTGGTGAGGATCAGGGTGCCCGTGACCGCGAGGCCGTAGGCGGTGGCGAGCTTGCTCGAGGACCCGAAGACCAGCATGAGCACCAGCACGCCCGCGAACAGCAGCCAGTTGACGGCGGGCACGTAGATCTGCCCGCTCTCGATGGTGGACGTGTGCCGCACGGTCAGGTGCGGCAGGTAGCCCAGCCGCACAGCCTGCCGGGACACCGAGAACGCCCCGGAGATCACCGCCTGCGACGCGATGATGGTGGCCATGGTCGCCAGCACCACCAGCGGCCACCGCGCCCACGAAGGGGCCAACAGGTAGAACGGGTTCGCGACGACCGAAGGGTCGTCGAGGATCAACGCGGCTTGGCCGAGGTAGTTGATGATCAGCGCCGGGAACACCATGGCGAACCAGGAGACCCGGATGGGACGGCGCCCGAAGTGGCCCATGTCCGCGTACAGGGCCTCGGCGCCGGTGATCACCAGCACGACCGCGCCCATGGAGATGAACGCCGTGAACGGGTGGTCGGCGATGAACGACACCGCGAACGTCGGCGACAGCCCCACCAGCACCCCGGGATGCCGGATGATGTGCGGCACGCCCAATACGGCGAGCACGACGAACCAGATGACCATGATCGGCCCAAACAGCCTGCCGACCTGGTGCGTGCCGAAGCGCTGCACGGCGAACAGCAGCGCGAGGATGACGACGCCGATCGGCAGCACCGCGTCGGCCAGGTCCGGCTGCGCCACCTCGAGACCCTCGACGGCCGACAGCACCGAGATCGCGGGTGTGATGAGCGAATCGCCGTAGAACAGCGACGCGCCGAGCACGCCGAGGGCCAGCGCGAACGCCGCCCGGCGGGCCGTGGCCCCCGACACCGTGCGGACGAGCGCGGCGAGCGCCATGATGCCGCCCTCGCCGTCGTTGTCGGCGCGCAGGATGAACGTCACGTACTTGAGCGACACGACGACCGTGATCGACCAGAAGATCAGCGAGACCACGCCGTAGACGTCGGCGACGGTGGGTTTGACGGCGCTGTCGTCGATCGAGAAGACCGTCTGGACGGCGTAGAGCGGGCTGGTGCCGATGTCGCCGAAGACCACGCCGAGCGCACCGAGCGCGAGCCCGTACAGCGCGGAGCTGTGCGCCGCCGGATGATCGCGGTTGGCGCTGCCGGGCGCACCGCCCGGGACCTGCTGCTCCTCGGGGGGCGCGGTCTCGGCGGAGGTGCCTGCGTCCGTCACGCTGCCCAGTGTGCCCCGGCCTACCGAGGGTGTGCAGGCGCGCCACGCATCCCGAGCGGGTGGGGTAAGGCCGGTATCCGGTGGTGATCGCCGAGTTCGGTGCGTCAGGTGCACCAGCACACCTCGGGCACCGAACCGGGCGATCACGTCCGCAACCGGCCTGCCTACCGGCCCGTGATCAGGGGCCACAGCCCGTCCGGGCCTGCCTCCAGCGCCGCCGCTCCGACGATCTCCTGCCATTGCGCCTCGGACCCGTCCTCGTCGCGCCACGCCCACAGGCGCGTGGTGGACAGGCGCAGGTCGTGCTCGCGGGTGAACCCGATTGCGCCGTGCACCTGGTGGGCGATCCTGGCGACCGTTCCGGCCGCCTCGGACGTGCGCGCCTTCGCCATCGCGATCGGGAGCTCCACGGCGAGCACACCATCGGCGTCGGCCGCGCGGGCGGCAGCCTCAGCAGCGGCCGATGCTGCGGCGACCTCGGCGGCGGCCAGCGCCAGTTGCTGCTGGACGGCCTGGAACCGGCCGATCGGGCGCCCGAACTGCACCCGCTCCCCCGCATACCGGACCGACGCCGCCAGGGCGGCCCGCAGCGCGCCCGCGAGTAGCAAGGACCGGCCGAGCGCGGCGCGCAGGCGCAGCTGGGTGCCGACGTGCTCCTCGACCGGGGCCGCGGTGACGGGACCGTCGACCGTGACGGTGTCGCGTGGCTCCTCGGCCAGGTTCGCACCGTCGATGATCGTGACCGCGGCGGGGTCGATGAGCAGCGCGTGGTCGCCCGCCAGCACCGCGATCCCGGCGGCGGCGCGCGCCCACGGCACGCGGCGCAGCACGCCTGCCGCCCTGCGGACGGTGCGGGCGACGTCCAGGTCGCCAACGGCCAACGTGAGCGGCCCTTTGGGCAGCGGGATCTCGGCCGCCTGCAGGAGCCAGCCCGCGAGGAGGTCGGTCTCCACCAGCGGGACGCGTGCCGCGTACGCCCCGGCGGCGGCCAGCACGATGGCGGCGTCGGCGAACGCGCCGTCGCTGCCGCCCACCGCGCCGGGCAGGGTGAGCCGGGCAAGGCCGGTGTTGTCCAAAGTCGCCCAGAGGTCGGCGTCGAATCCGACGCCTGCCTCCCGGCCGCCGAACACCTCCTCGGAGAGCTCGGCCAGCGCGTCGTTGACCGCGACGGTCATCGCCCCAGCCCCCTCGTCCCCGCGTTGTTCGTCCCGCCGCCCTTCATCGCAGGCCCAGCCCGCGCGCGACGATGCCGCGCAACACCTCGTTGGTGCCACCCCGCAGGGTGAAGCCGGGGGCGTGCAGCACCGCGTCGGCCAGCAGCCTGCCGAAGCCCGCCTCGGCCTGCGGATCCGGCGGGATCGCGACGAGCAGCCGCGCCACGTCGATGACCTCGTTCTCGTACCGCGTGCCGAGGTCCTTGACGACCGCCGCCGCGAGCTCCGGCGCCGCGCCCGAGGCGAGCGCCCCGGCGATGGCCAGCGACATCCGCCGCAGCGTCCACAGCCGCGCGACCAACGCGCCCACCTCGCGGCGTGCCCCCCGGTCGGCCGACCGGCCGAGCTCTCCCACCAGAGCGGCGAGCAGCGGGTAGGTCGACAGGAATCGCTCGGGCCCGCTGCGCTCGAACGCCAGCTCGCTCGTCACCTGGTGCCAGCCCGCCCCGATGTCGCCCAGCACCATGGCGTCGGGCACGAAGACGTTGTCGAACACAACCTCGTTGAAGTGGTGCGCGCCGGTGAGCAGCGGGATCGGGCGGATCGTCACCCCGGGGCTGTCCAGCTCGACGATGAACTGCGAGAGGCCCGCGTGGCGGTGGGCGTCGTCGCGGGGTGCGGAGCGGGCGAGGGCGAAGAACGCGCGGGCCCGGTGCGCCCCGGACGTCCAGACCTTGGTGCCGGTGAGCGCCCACCCGCCGTCGACCTTCTCCGCCTTCGTGCGGACGCTCGCGAGGTCCGAGCCCGCGTCGGGCTCACTCATCCCGATGCCGAAGTAGACCTCGCCCGCCGCGATGCCCGGCAGGTAACGCCTGCGCTGCTCCTCCGTGCCGAACCGCAGCAGGGTGGGGCCGATCTGCCGGTCGGCCACCCAGTGGGCGGCCACCGGCGCACCCGCGGCCAGCAGCTCCTCCGTGACCACGTAGCGCTCGAGCGGCGAGGCGCCGTGGCCGCCGTACTCGACGGGGATGGTCATCCCCAACCAGCCGCGCTTGCCCAGCTCCTTGGTGAAGCGCTCGTCCCAGCCCGACAACCACACATCCGGCCGCGGTTCCCACGCCCCCGCGGCCCGCTCGGCGGCGAGGAACTCCCGCACCTGCGCCCGCAGCTGCGCCGCCGCGGGTGGCAGATCGGCAGGCGGCGGGACCAGCTCTGGCAATCGCGCGACAGTCGGCGTCACGCGACCATCCTGCGCCATCCCGGGCGCGGCTCCTAGTGCTCGCTCGGCGGGTCGGGCGTGCGCATCCCGAGCGCGGCGACGATCGCGAGCAGAGAGATGACCGCCGCCACGACGAACGCGTCGTGCACGCCGCCCGCGGTGGCGAGCACCGGGCCTGCACCCGCGGCGGTGAGCCGCGCGGCCCCGACGCTCAGCACGCTGACCAGCAGCGCCACGCCGGCCGCGCCCGCGAGCTGCTGGGTGGACCCGAAGATCGCGCTGCCGTAGGAGTACAGGCGCGGCTCGACGGCGCCGAGGCCCGCGGTGAACAGCGGTGTGAAGACGAACGCGAGGCCGACCGAGAGCAGCACGTGGAAGCCCACAACGGACCAGGCCGGGCTCGTCGCGTCGAACAAGGTGCTCCACCACAGCGCCAGGCTGGTGGCGACGGTGCCGGGCACCAACAGCGCGCGCACGCCGACCCGGTCGTAGAGGCGCCCGACCACCGGTCCGAGCAGACCCATCACCAGGCCGCCCGGCAGCAGCATCAGGCCCGTGGCGAGTGGGCTGAGGTGCAGGACGTTCTGCATGTAAATCGGCAGGAGGGTGAGCGAGCCGAGCAGCGTGGCCATCATCAGCATCATGATCACTGACGCCGTGGTGAACGTGCGCGAGCGAAACGTGCGCAGGTCCAACAGGGCGCGGTCGGTGCGCTGCAACGCGAGCTGGCGCCCGACGAACGCGGCGATGCCGAGACCGCCGACCACGAACGGCACCCAGCTGGGCAGCCCGGTGTTGGCGCTTCCTGCGCCGATCGCGCTCAGGCCGTAGACGAGGCCGCCGAACCCGACGGCCGACAGCGCGACCGACAGCCCGTCGATCGGCGAACGGGTGTGCTCGCCGACGTCGACCATCCTCCGCAGCCCGAACCACAGCGTGGCCAGCGCGATCGGCAGCACGACGAGGAACATCGCCCGCCATCCCAGGAACGACAGCACGATCCCGGACACGGTGGGCCCGACCGCGGGCGCCACCGAGATGACGATCGACAGGTTGCCCATCACCGCGCCGCGGCGCGCGGGCGGGACGAGCGTCATCACCGTGGTCATCAGCAACGGCAGCATGATCGCCGTGCCGCTGGCCTGCACGATGCGCGCGCCGAGCAGCACGGCGAACCCCGGCGCCAGTGCCGCGAGGAGCGTGCCGCTGCTGAACAGCCCCATCGCGACGCCGTACAGCGTGCGGGTGGGGACGCGGCGGATCAGGAAGCCGGTGATCGGAATGATCACCGACATCGTGAGCAGGAACCCGGCGGTGAGCCACTGGCCAACGCTCGGCGTCACGCGCAGGTCGGTGATCAGGGTCGGCAGCGCCACCGCCATGATCGTCTCGTTGAGGATCACGACGAACGTGGCGACGAGCAACACGCCGATGACCGTGCGGTCACGCGTACTCAGCGCCGCCGGGGCGGCGCTCGCCGCTCTCGGATGCAGCTCGATACTCTCGGTCACGGTCGTCCTCTTCGTCTCGGTCGCCAAGTCAGCGTATGAGTGACGACCGACAGAACGCGCGCGGTTAATCGGCCCATCGAGAACCGGACTGCGTTTCCGGTCACACCGGCCTGCGACCCTTCAGGTGAACCGTCAGTTCGCGGCGGGCGGGGCGGCCGGTGCGGGCGCGGGGGCGGCGGGCGCCGGGACGGCGGGCACCGGTGTGGGCTCGAGCACCAGGTTTGGGATCTCCGATGGATCCGTGTGGTGCGCGATCGACGTGTACAGCACGATGCCGCCCTGCATCGCGAGCAGACCACCCAGCGCGACGAGCACGAGGAAGATCGCGACCGTGAGCACGCGCGCGAAGGTCGGGGTGCCGCCAAGGCGCACCTGGCCGGTCTCCACGACATACGCCCTGGCCCCCATGAGCAGCAGGAACAGGACGCCCGCTCCCCACACCCACACGTCATAAGCCGGATTGATCACGTCAGGCTCCCGGCTGCGGGATCTTGCGGACGACCCAGTTGTAGCCGTCCTGGTAGGTCAGCGTGTAGTGCCCCGTGGCGAGGATCTGCTGCAGCGCCTGCAGCGACCAGCCGGGCTTCTCCCCGTTGAGGTAGACGCCTTCCTTCTCCACCGAGGTGAACGAGACCAAGACGTCGGGGTCAGCTTCGAGGGTGCACTCCGCCGCCTGGGTCGCGAGCTGGTCGCAGCCCTTCGGGTTGTCGCCGAGGGGATGGTCGTTGATGCCCACGACGCCCGCGGGACCCAGCCTGCTCAGCGCGGAGATCGTCTGCCCCGGCGGCGTCTCCGCGACGACCTGCCGATACATCGCCACCTCCTGCGGGAACACGACCTGGAACGAGTCGTTGCCGCCGCGGATCACGACGAGCAGGCCCATCAGCACGACCATGCCGACCGCCAGCACCCACTCCCTTGAGCGCCGCTTGCGCACCCACGCCCGCAAGGCGTCGGCGCCGAGGATCGACAGGATCGGCAGGCCGTACAGCACGATGCGCAGGACCAGCTCGCCGCCGTAGCTCTGGACGGCCGCGAAAAACATGGGGACCACGGCGAGGCCGATCGGCACGAGATCGCGGCGGCGCTTCCAGTACACCCACGCGCCCGCCATGCCCAGCAGCCACGTGAGGACGGGCATGGCCACCCGCATGTACTTGACGACCAACTGGCCGGTGTCACCGGTAAGGCGCGCGGCCACGCCCTCCTGCAGCGCGCCCTGGTCCCCCGAACCGAGGATCAGGCCGAGCTGGTTGATCCAGAACTCGCGGCCCGCAATGAGGATGAACAGGGCCGACGACACGAGCGCGACCAGCACCAGCCCCCGGCCCCTGAACCGGCCGACGACGGCCAGCACGGCCAGCTGACCCATGATCGCGAACGGCGTGATCTGGTGCTCGGGGGCCGCCGCCATGAGGCACAGCGCCGCGCAGAAGTAGATCAGCAGGAGCTGGCGGGGGGGCAGCGTGGGCCGGTTCGGCGGCGTCAGGGCGGCCACGAGCCATCGTCGGAACAGGGACGTGCGCTTCGCCCCCGGATGGGGGAACGGCCATCCGGGCACACCTGCCGCGTCGGTGCGTCGCGTGGCGAGCGGGCCGAGCGCGAACGTGAGCACGGTGAGCATCAGGATGATGCCGGTGGCCTGCGGGGAGAAGTAGTCCTGCTCGATCCAGTTGAGGCCGACGAACAGCCACGCCGCGACCCACGGGGCCCGTGTGCCGCCGAGCATCGAGCGGGCCAGCGCGTAGATGCCGATCGTCCACACGGTGACGACGGCAGGCGGGAACCAGCGCAGCACCGTGTCCAGTTGGGTGGCGCCGCCCGCATCGCGGAAGAACGCCCACTGCGCGAAGAAGGCGGGCCAGTAGAACCGCGCGTCCACCCCTGACGGGGTGTGCCCGGTGATGGCGATCGCGTCGGTGAAGCCCGCGATCAGCCAGGCGGTGGCGAATCGGGCGACCGGTTCCACCACCGACGGCATGCCGGTGGTGCAGAGGATCAGCACGCCGGTGGCGGCGCCCAGCATCGGGATGCGGGGACGGGGCGACCTCAGCTCGGCGACGCACGCGGCGACGGCGCAGACGATCGCGGCCCAACCGGCCACGCTGAGCACTCGGCCGAGACCCCATCCGTCGAGCGCGTCGAGGTTGGTGGTGGCCGCGGCGAGCGGCAGCAACGCCACCGCCACCAGTGCGAAGATCGGCGAGAGCCACCGGAAGATCCCGACGTCGACCTGCGTGGGCGGCCGCGGCGGGCCCGGCACCGGTGGAAGCGCAGTGGTGGGCGGTTCGGCCGGGTCCCGGACGATCGGGATGAACGCCGTGGCAGGCTCAGCCGCGGTGGCGCGGTTGTCCGTCGACGTCACGGCGAAACCACCTCCACTACCGTCGGACGACTACGGGCCGCGGCCAAGAGTACGGCGGCGGCGCAGACGACCTGCACGCCGATGTACCCGATCGCCACCGGGATGAGCCCGTCGATAGTGGATTCACCGACCGGTACGACGGCCGCGACGAGCACCACGAGCACCGTGCTGACCAGCTGCAGCCGCGCGTAGGCGAACCCGCGGCCCAGCGCCTGCAGCACACCGAGCTCGTGCAGGATGACGAGCCGGAACGCCAGCCCGACGAACAGCAGCCGCAGCACGTTGGCCGCCTCGGCGTACTCCGGTCCGAACACCACCCAGAGCGCGGGGCCCGCGACGACACAGCCGACCGCGAGCAGCGGCAGGAAGATCATCAACAGCCGCTTGCGGGTGACGGCGGCCAGTTCCGCCGCGCGGTACGGCTCGCGGGCCACCCCGACGGCGAGGGAGTTCATGAAGTAGGTGGCGCTGAGGTCGACCACCGTGACGGCCTGCCATGCCATGAAGAACTTGGCGCCCGTGGCGTCGCCGAACCGCTCGGTGGCGAGCACGGTCACCTGGCCGTAGAGCAGCGACGTGCCCATCTGCGCGACGGCCGTCGGACCGAGGAACGCCGCCGCGGCGCGCCTGCTCGGCAGCGTGCCACGGGTCGACCGGCGGCTGATCCGGCGGGCCAGCACCATGAGCACCAGCGAGCCGACGGCGATCCAGACCACGATCGGCAGCGCCCAGGACAGCACGATTCCCTGGCCGCCCATGCCCAGCACGGCGAGCCCGACCAGCAGGCCGAGGCGGACCACAGCAAACAGCGCGTTGCGCCACACCGCCCACCACGGCTTGCCGATGGCGACAAGGATCGTGTCGTGGACGACGAACACCGTCCACCCTGCGGCCGCTCCCACGAACAGCACGACGCCGACCCAGAACGGCCACTGCCCCGCCGCCGCCTGCCCGATGTCGGGCAGCAGCAGCACGTAGATCAGGGCGATGACGCCGCCCAGCGGCATGATCAGCAGCAGCAGTGTCCAGATCAGCCTGCTGGTCTGCCACCCGGCGGTCGGCACCCACCGCAGCGTGCCGACGCTGACGTTGAGCTGGCAGATCCCGGCGATGAGGATGAACGCCGCGACGACCTTCGCGGCCTGACCCACCTCGGCGGGCGCGAAGAGCCGGGTCGAGAGCACCCAGCCGAGCAGCCCCGCGAGCGAACCCAGCCCCGCGCTGATCGAGAGCGCCAGACCGTCGTCCAGCCCGTCGGCTCGCCGTGGGCGTGGGGTCTCGGCGGCCGAGGGCCGCATCTTCACTGCGCCGACCTCACTGGGCGACCACCGCGTGCCGCAGCAAGAACGGGGTGCTCACCGCCGTGAGCGCGTACAGCGCCGTGGCGGGCTGCCAATAGCCGCTGCTCACCATGATCTGGCCTGCGAGCAGCGTGACGGCGACGCCGGTGCCGATCGTCAGCAGCCACACGTGGGCCGCGGGCGCACGGCGCAGGAACCCGGCCGCTGCCCAGCCCGGCCCGAGGATGAGGAACGCCAGCGTGGCGGCGAACCGCACGTCGCCGAGGAGCCCACCGGTGATGCTGAGCACGCTCATGGCACAGGCGGCGAGCCCCGCCACCACAAGCAGCAAGGCGACCAGCCGCCGCGCGACGCGGGCACGCGTCAGAACCGCATTGGACGGGACGCTCACAGGCCAGCTCCGTTCGTCACCGGATTGTCATCGGATCGTGATCATCAGATCCGCGGGGGATCGACCCGGCGACACCGAAGCCTATCCGGGCGCTGATCGCCGACCCCGACGGTGTCAGGAAGCCTCTTCTTCGAGGGCGAGGCGGATGTGCGAAGTGTCGCGACGGCCGTCGGCGGACCGCGGCGCACCTGAACCGCGACGCGCGGGCGGCACCTGATCGGCGGTGGGGACCACGGGAAAGCCGCCGGGCGGGGTCAACGCGCGGGATTGCTCTTCCATCTGCACGCGCTCGACGCGCTTGCGCGCGGCCCTGCGGTGCTCGGCGGCCAGCGTGCGCAGCACCCGTGTGCCATCGGCGAACGTCCGCAGGTTGGTCTGGCCGAAGATGCGCTCCCGCTCCATGGACGGCACCTCGGTGATCTTCATCCCGGCCGCCGCGACGCGGCAGTTCAGGACGGTCTCGATCTCGAAGCCGTCGCCCCACAGCATGCCGCCCTGCGGCGGCGGGGGAAGGCTGATGTCCGGTAGGTCGAGCGCCGGGAGCAGGTCGATCCAGAACGCGTTGTAGCCGTAGCACAGGTCGGTGTACGAGGTGCCGAACAGCGCGTTCGCCACACCGTTGAGCCCGGCGTTGCCGGTCTTGCGCAGCAGGGTGATGTCGTCGCTTCCGCCCCCCCGGACGAACCGACTGCCCTTCGCAAAATCGGCACCTGCCACCAGCGCGCGCACGAACGCCGGGATCTCGGCGGGATCGGCCGAGCCGTCGGCGTCGAACATGACGATGACGTCACCGGTCGCTGCGGCAAAACCACAGGCCATCGCGTTGCCCTTGCCCTTGCGGGTCTGAGTGATGACCTTCACCCAGGGCAGGACCCGCTGCGCGGTCTCGATCGTGCCATCGACGGAGTTGCCGTCAACAACGATGATCTCGTGGACGGCGGGCCGGACCGCGGCGATCGCCGGAAGCACGACCTCCAGGTTCCGGGCCTCGTTGCGGGTCGGCACCACCACGGACACCCGCGGGTTGCCGTTGCGCTGCATCGATGTTCTCCCCCCCACCGCCACCAGGCGATGTCTTGCCCATCATGCCGGTACAGGCCGTTGCCCCCGGTCACGCCGCGCGGGACAGCGGATCTCTTGGGGCTTATCTGCGCCGACGTCATGTGCGTTACGTAGCGTGTTCTCGAACCGATTACTCTACTTGGAGTACTTGTACTGCTCATGGCGGTCACGTCCGCCCGGCTTCCGCGGGTGTGCACTTTACGGAGCGCACCGACACGCTGATCGTCGACCCCTCCTCGGTGATTGCGCCCGACGGGCTGCCCCCGTCCGCGCGGCGGCGTTGCGGCCGGCTACCATCGCGGACGTGCTGCTGGCCACCCCGAGCGTCTCCGTGTGCATCCCGGTGTACAACGGCGAGACCTACCTCGGGGAAACGATCCGCAGCGTGCTGGATCAGACGTACCGCGATTTCGAGCTGATCGTGCTGGACAACGGCAGCACCGACGACAGCGGTGCGATTGCCCGGTCCTTCGGTGACCGCCGGATGCGGATCGAGCGCAACTCCTCGGTCCTGAAGCTCACGGACAACTGGAACCGGCTCATCTCGCTCTGCCGCGGGCCGCTGATCAAGCTCGTGTGCGCCGACGACCTCCTCCACCCCCGCTGCCTGGAGCTGCAGGTCGCGCCGATGGAGGCCGATCCAGGGCTCGCGCTGGTGGCCGCCCGCCGTCACATGATCGACGAGCAGAGCCGCATCATCGTGCCCCGGCGCGGGCTCGGCGGGCTCGTCGGCGTGCACAGCGGTGTCGAGGTGGCCCGGCGCGTCGTCCGCAACGGGGCCAACCCCATCGGCGAGCCCGGCAACGTGATGTTCCGGCGGGACGACTTCGCGGCCGCGGGCGGGTGGCGCGGCGACAAGCCGCCCGTCATGGACCTCGACCTCTGGATGCGGCTGCTGCAGTACGGCGAGTTCCTCGGCCTCCCCGAGACGCTCGCCGCGTTCCGCATCGGCCGCAACACCCTGTCGGCCGCCGACGAGGGTGAGATCTACCGCGCACAGCGGGCGCTCACCCACGAGCTCGGCAACTCTTCCCTGTTCCAGGTGCGCGGCATCGACCTGGCCATCGGCCGCATGCTCGCGCCCGTTGGCCGGGCCCGCCGCCGTGCGCTCTACGCCATGTCGCGCAAGGCCGCCAAGCGCGCGGCGCACCCCAGCGCCGCCTGACCTACCGGCCGCCCACCCTCTGCGCTCACCGTCCTGCGCTCACCCTCTGCGCCCGGCCGCGGTCGTCGCACCGCGCCGACGGCACTGGCGCAGTGGTGTTCGGACCAACGCCCCGGCAGCGGCGTGAACACCCGAGACCGCTGCGGTGACCGTGACGCCGGTGTGGACCGCCGCGGCGGCGCCCCGTCAGTCGTGGGACCGCGGCGGGGACGGGTAGCCCGGGCGGGCGGGGTTGACGTGCTCGACCGTGTCGGAATCCTCGTCGACGCGGTGGATGCCCCGCGGAGGGGTGGGCACGGCGCTCTCGCGGCCTGCAGGTGGCGGTGGAACCGATGCTCCGCCGGGCAGCGGCGATCCGTCGCGCGGCCGATCCGACCAGGCCGCGTGGGCCGGGGGAGCGTCGGGCCGCGGCCGCGGCGCCGGGCTCTGCTCCCCCGCGCCGGGCGACCACTCGCCGGTGCCCGGCCGGTCCGACGCCCGCGGCGACCACTCCTTCGGCCCGGACGGCCGCTCCACCGGTGCGCGCCGGTTGGCCCCGGCGGGCAGCCCGACCCGACCCTGGCCCGCGGCGAGCTCGTCGGGCACGCGCGACGGGAGCTCACCCGGCGACGGTGCGGGCGACGGGGGTGTCGGCGCGCTCGGCATGTACGGCGGTGGGATCTCGGCGCGCGCCTCTGCCTGCGCGTCCGCCACCACACGGGCGATCTCCGGATCCGGCGTCGTGTCGAACCAGTCCTTGATCGCCTCGTCGTCGTCCTCCGGCCGCGAGACCGTCTCCTCCACCGGCGAGGGCTCGAACCGGAACACCCCATCACCGCCGGGGGCACCGAGCATCTTCGTGAAGCCTTCGAGCGCCTTGCCGAAGTCCGACGGCACGATCCACACCTTGTTCGCGTCGCCCTCCGCCATCTTCGGGAGCGTCTGCAGGTACTGATAGGCCAGCATCTCGGGGGTCGGCCTGCCCGACTTGATCGCCGCGAACACCTTCTCGATCGCCTTCGCCTCACCCTGGGCCTGCAGATATTGGGCCGCGCGCTCACCCTGCGCCCGCAGGATGCGCGACTGCCGCTCGCCCTCCGCGCCGAGGATGGCCGCCTGCTTCGCACCCTCCGCTGTGAGGATCTGGCTCTGCTTCTGCCCCTCGGCGCTGCGGATCGCGGACTCCCGCTGGCCCTCGGCCGTGAGGATCACGGCCCGCTTCTCGCGGTCGGCCTTCATCTGCCGCTCCATCGAGTCCTGGATGGACGCGGGTGGCTCGATGGCCTTGATCTCCACGCGGGCGATGCGGATGCCCCAGCCGCCGGTGACCTTGTCCAGCTCGCCGCGCAGCTGCGAGTTGATCTCGTCGCGCGCGGTGAGCGTCTCCTCGAGGCTCATGCCGCCGACCACGTTGCGCAGGGTCGTGATGGTGGTCTGCTCGACGCCGTTGATGTAGTCCGCGATCTCGTAGACCGCCGACTTGGGGTCGGTGACCTGGTAGTAGACGACCGTGTCGATGTTCACCGTGAGGTTGTCCTTGGTGATCACCGGCTGCGGTGGGAAGGAGCGCACCTGCTCGCGTAGGTCGATCCGCTCACGGATCTTGTCGACGAACGGCACGAGGAACACCAGCCCCGGGTCCTCCACCGCCTTGAACCGGCCCAGCCGCTCGACCACGGCCGCCGTCGCCTGCGGGATGATCTGCACCGCGCGTACGATCGCCGTCACCACGAGCACGACCAGCAGCAACGCTGCGATCACCAGCAGCATGTTCGGGTCCAGCAACGAACCCACCCCCTCGCTTAGCCTGCGGCGACGACGAGTGCCGTCGCACCGCTGATCTGCATGACGGTGACCGCGGCGCCTTCTTCGATCACGTCGTGGTCGTCGAGCGTGCGTGCCGACCACAGCTCGCCGCCGATGCGGACCTGCCCGCCGTGCCCGTCGACCCTGCTGACCACGACCGCACCGCGCCCGACCAACCCCCGCGTGTGCAACGGCGCCTGGTCGGACAGCCCGCTCTCGAGCCGCCTGCGCAGCGCGGGCCGGGCGGCGAACAACAGGAGCACCGCGGCGACCGCGAACGTCACGCCGCCGACCACCGGCGAATCCGGCACCAGGAACGAGACCCCGGCGGCCGCCAGCGCGCCACCACCGAGCATCAGCAGCACGAACTGGCCGGAGAGCACCTCGGCCCCGATCAGCACGACTCCCGCGATCAGCCAGAGCACTGCGGGCCACATAGCACGATCCTGCCAGAATCCGCTGCGTCGTGTGATCAGGCGGTCACGAAGTCGATGAGCTGCTCGACCGCGCCGATCAGCGGCGTCTCCAGGTCCCGAAAGCTGCGCACGGCGCCCAACACGCGCCGCGCGCCGTCCGCGGGCTCACCCCAGCGCAGCGCCGCGCAGACCCCGGTCTTCCAGTCGGTGCCCCGCGGGACCCGCGGCCAGGCCCGGATGCCGACGGTGGCGGGCTTCACCGCCTCCCACACGTCCACATAGGGATGGCCGGTGACGAGCACGTGCGGCCCGGCCACCTGCTGGGCCGCGCGGGTCTCCTTCGTGCCCGCGACGAGGTGGTCGACCAGGACCCCCAGGCGCCGCTGCGGACCGGGGCCGAACGCGGCGACGGCGGCGGCGAGATCGTCCATCCCGTGCATGGGCTCCACGACGACGCCCTCCACCCGCAGGTCATGGCCCCACACGCGCTCCACCAGCTCGGCGTCGTGCAGCCCCTCCACCCAGATCCGCGCCGCCCGCGCGATGCGGGCGGTGTGCCCGACGACCGCCACCGAACCCGACGCCGACCGGGCGGGCCGCTGCGGCGCGCTGGCGGGCACGACGAGCGTCGCGACCGCGCCTTCGACGAGAAACGCCGCCGGTCGCAGCGGGAAGACCCGGCGGGCGCCGCGGCGGTCTTCCAGCGTCACCTCCCGGATGTCGACGGCGACGACGGCACCGCAGAACCCGCTCGTCGGGTCCTCGACCACCAGCCCGGGCTCTGCGGGCACCTCCGGGATCGTCTTGCGCGTGACCCGGCGGGTGCCCTCGACCGTGAACACACCGCGGTAATCCCAGGAGTCAGCAGAGCCTCGCACAGCCGGTGTTTGTACCGCCGCATCCGGCCGCGAGGGGGCTACGACACGCGGGCGCCTGCGCGACCTGCGGCGATCCGACGGGGTAGGCAGGCGCTGCCGCCGCGGGCCGTCGTGGCCTAGCCTGACGGCGTGCCTCGCCCCTCCGCGACGTTCACCGTGTGGGCATCCGCCTGGCTCGTGGGAGCCGCGGCCCCCGACGACGTCCTCGACGCGCTCGCGCCGTGGGCCGACGCGCACGATGTCCAGGCGGCCGACGAGCCCACCGCCGCGGCCACCACCCTGCCGCCGCCGGGCGCCCCCGTGAGCTCGTTGACGTTCCTGCTGGCGGCGCTGCGGCGGGCCGCGCCCCGCGCGCCCGCGCGGCTTGTGCTGCCCGTCCCCGGCGACGTGCGCGGCCTCCCGGGGCCCGGCATGTTCAGCCGCGAGTCCACGGCGGCGGGCGAGGGTGTGCTCTTCGCCGACGTCGGGCTGGGCGTGGTTCCCACGCCGGTCGCGGACAGCGTGGTCCGCTGGACCGTCTACCGCGTGCCCGAGCCGGGGCCCGCGCCCGAGTTCGTCGCGCTGTCGCACGCCGAGCGCGACCTGCGCGACCAGGTGCGCCGCTCGGCGTCGGTACTGACCGACCTCGGCGTCGCGCGGCACCGACCGGGGGTGCGCGAGGAGATCGCCGCGTCGCTGCGGGCCCGCCCCGCCACGCTCTGGCCCGCTGGGATGCCCGCGCAGGTGCTGCGGGTGCTGCAGCAGGCCGACGAGGTGGAGGCCATCCTCTCGGCCGCCTCCGTCGACGAGCCCGGCGGCGCGCTCTCGGCGTCGGCGGCCACGGCCCGCCGCGACGCGCTGCGCCCGATCGAGACGGCCGTGCGCGTGGCGCGCCGGGCGGCCGTGGCCGAAGCGGTGCGGGTGCTGGCGACGAGCCCCCTGGTGTGATCGGCGCGAGTCGCACCTGACGCAGGGTGCGCCCTGCGTGGTGTGCGACCCGACGCGATCACCCCTACGGGATGCGGCGGGGCTCGGCGTAGCGGCGGTGCCCCGGGGCGACGGGCCTGCCGTGCAGCAGTCCGTCCGTGCTGCCCGCCTCCAGCGCCTTGCGGTACACCGGCAGCGCCGAGCGCACGGCGTCGAGCGTCAGCTCCACGTCCGCGTCGGTGTGCGCCGCGGAGATCACGAACGACTGCCCGAGCACGCCTGCGAGCAACAGCTCCTGCAGGAACAGCGTGCGGTAGTCCTGGGACGGCTTGCCGTCGGCGTCGCGGGTCTCGAACACCAGGCACGACGGCCTGCCCGTGGCCCGCACGTACTGCTCGACGCCCGCGTCGCAGGCCGCGGCGTTGACGCCCTCGGCAAGAAGGGCGCCCTGGCGTTCCATCGTCCCGATCGGGTCGGTCTCCCGGTAGGCCGCCACGACGGCGCGGAACGCCGCGAGCCCGCCGACCTCGGCCCCGTGCGTGCTGGAGAGCAGGAACACGCGCTCCCGCTCGGTGCGCAGCCCGCCGAGCTCCATCAGCTCCCGCTTACCAGCCAACGCCGAGACCGGGAAGCCGTTACCCATGGCCTTTCCCCAGCTCGAGAGGTCGGGCGTGACCCCGTACAGATGCGCCGCACCGTGCTCGGACCAGCGGAAACCGGTGATCGTCTCGTCGAAGACGAGCACGGTGCCGGTGGCGTCGCAGAGCTCGCGCACGCCCTCCAGGTAGCCGGGCTCCGGCTCGGCGGTGCTGCTGGCGGGTTCCATGATCACGCAGGCGATCGGGTGCTCCGCGAGGAGCGCGCGCAGGGCGTCGAGGTCGTTGTAGGGGAAACGAAGGGTGAGCTCGCGGACCGCGGCGGGCACGCCCGCGTCGAGCGGAAGGGTGCCGACGAACCAGTCCTGTCCGCTGAAGAACGGCTGCGCGCACGCGGCCACGTGATCGCGGCCGGTGACGGCCCTCGACAGCCGAATGGCCGCGGCCGTGGCGTCCGAAGCGTTCTTGGTGAACTTCACCATCTCCGCGCCCGTGACCGTCGCCACGAAGTCCTCGGCCGCTTCGAGCTCCATCACCGTGGGCCGGGAGAACCCGACGCCGCCGCCGATTGCCGCGCGCACGGCCGCCACCACGGGCTCGTAGCCATGACCCAGCGTGACGGCGCGCATGCCGGAGCCGTACTCGACGAACCAGTTGCCGTCGGCGTCGCGCACCCGCGCGCCTGCCCCGTCGACGATGACCGGGGCCATGTCCTCGGGGAACTGGTCGGCGCCACGGGCAAAGGTGTGCGCGCCGCCTGGCACCAGCTCGTGCAAGCGCTGTTGGAGAGCGATCGAGCGGTCGAACGACAGTATTCCCACGGTGAACTCCTCGCGATGATCACGGAGGCTGTTAGCCGATCACCTAGCCCCGCGACGAAACGCGGTGTCACACGCGAGGTAGCCTGTCGGGCGGGTGATCGCCCCGCTCGTGATCAAGCTAGCACCTTCGTCACCGAGCGGATTCACTCGACTCCCCGACGTGATCAGCACTGCTCCCCCTGCTGCAACACGTGACCCGAACCCAAGACCACATCAGCTAGAACGCTCCCCACCTTGTTCGGAGGCAGTCCTCGTCATGGCAACCGTTCATATCGACCCCACATTCAACGACGCGACCCGTCGCCAGCGGCTCTTCGAGGGTGATGTGATCATCTACACGCGCGTCCCGGAGATCTTGGCCTACGTCGAGTTCACGCGCGGTCTGATCACCGACGTTTTCGCTCCGGACGAGCCGACCGCGGTCCACGAGTCCCGTACGCCCGAGGAGCTCGCGGACATCCTGGTCGCGTTCAAGCCGAAGTTCATCCACCACCCCGAATCGGTCGAGCACGTCAAGCGCATCACGACGGCGCTGGGCGCGAGCCAGGAGACGACCTACGCCGACGTGCCCAAGCTGCGCACGGCGTTCCCGCAGGGCGGCCTGTCCACCGGCATCGCCTACGCGTTCCAGGTCCACCGCGACACGTGGTACAGCGCCCCGAAGCAGCAGATCAACTGGTGGATGCCGGTGTGGCCGGTCGAGGCCGACAACATCATGGAGTTCTACCCGCGCGGGTTCGGCAACGTGGTCGAGAACAACAGCGGCGACTACAACTACTACCAGGCCAACATGTGGCGCTCGAACATCAAGGCGTTCAGCGGAGGCAAGGACACGCGCGTCCACCCGGCGCCGGTGCAGCCGCTCGACGCCGGTGAGCCGCGGCTGACCGTGGTGCCGCCGGTCGGCGGGATCATGCTGTTCTCCGGCGACCAGCTGCACGCCTCGATCCCCAACACCACCAAGGCGACGCGGTACTCGATCGACTTCCGCACCGTCGACAGGGCGGACGTGCTGAGCGGTGCGGGCGCACCGGTCGCCGACGTCGCCTCGCTCGGCACGTCGCTGCGCGACTTCCACCGCCAGACCGACGGCGCCGCGCTCGACGAGTCCGAGATCGCGCCCTACGACACCGAGGACGCCGAGGGCGTCCGGGTGTTCGTGCCCACCACCTGATCCCTGCTCACGAGTAGGCCGTCGATGCGCGCGACGGCCTCCTCGGCCAGCGGCAGCCGGAGCGGCGCGGCGGGGGCGCGGACCGTGGCGATGATCGCGGCCGCGCCCTTCGCCGGGTCGTTCGGCGGCACGCCGTCCTGGTCGCGGAAGCGATCCCGGG
This sequence comes from uncultured Actinomycetota bacterium, assembly GCA_963736375.1. Classification (GTDB taxonomy): domain Bacteria; phylum Actinomycetota; class Actinomycetes; order Mycobacteriales; family Pseudonocardiaceae; genus Pseudonocardia. The sequence goes on along the minus strand of CAVTOL010000027.1, from coordinate 168,692 downwards.
TCGCCCGCGCGGCCGCGCCGCACGTTCCTCCTGGAGCGGGCGGGACCCTAGTGAAGGAAGCCGCCGAGCAGGTCGAGCGTCTCGACGGGCTGCTCCTCGACGAGGAAGTGCCCGGCGTCGACGGCCGCGCCGCGCACGTCGCTCGCGCGGTCCCGCCAGACGTCGAGCGGGTTCTCCTGGCGACTGCCGACGACGCCGCGGCCGCCCCACACGACCAGCGTCGGCACCTCGATCTTGCGGTCGACGTCGGCGCGGTCGTGTTCGAGATCGATCGACGCGCCCGCGCGGTAGTCCTCCAGCATGGCGTGCCGGGCGTCCGGGTCGGCGAAGCAGCGCTCGTACTCCGCGAGGGCCTCGGGCGCGAACACCGACAGCCCGCTGCCCCATGCACCCAGCAGCGCGTGCAGGTAGCCGATCGGGTCGCCGTCGATCAGCCGTTCCGGGATCGGGGCGGGCTGGATGAAGAAGAACCAGTGGTAGTAGGCCGTGGCCAGGGCCCGGTCGACGTGCTCGTACACGTGCAGGGTGGGCACGATGTCGAGCACGGCGAGCCGGGTGACGGCGTCGGGATGGTCGAGCGTCATCCGGTGCGCGACGCGGGCTCCCCGATCGTGCCCAACCACGGCGAAGCGGTCGTGGCCCAGCGCGCGCATCACCGCCACCTGGTCGGCGGCCATCGCCCGGAACGCGTAGCCCGCGTGGTCGTCGCCCGCCGGTGGCCGGGACGAGTCGCCGTAGCCGCGCAGGTCCGGCGCGACGACGGTGTGCTCCCGCGCCAGCGCCGGTGCCACCTGATGCCACATGGCGTGGGTCTGCGGGAAGCCGTGCAGCAGCAGCACCGGGGGGCCCGAGCCGCCGTGCACGGCGTTGATCGTGGCCGCACCGGTGTCCCCGCCGGTGTCCCCGCCGGTGTCGATGCCGGTGTCGATGCGCGTCGTCGCGAACCCCTCGAACACAGGGAGCACGCTATCCCAGGTCGGTGCGTCGGCGGGCGAGGAAGCGGCGCTCCGCCTCGGTGGTGGTGAGGGCGAGCGCGCGGTCGTAGGCGGCTCGGGCGGCCGCGGTGTCGCCGAGGCGGCGCAGCAGCTCGGCGCGGGTGGAGTGGAAGTAGCGGTAGCCATCCAGGTCCAAGGTGTCGACCAGCGCCAGTGCCGGACCCGCGCCGTCGGCCTCGGCCACGGCCACCGCGCGGTTCAGCGCAACGACCGGTGATCCGGTCTGCGCCTGCAGGGTGTCGTAGAGCGCCACGACGGCCCGCCAGTCGACCGGGTCCTCGGTCTGCAGCTCGGCGATCGCCGCCTGCACCGCGTACGGGTCACGGGCGCCCGCGGCGAGCGCGCGGTCGAGCAGGGCGCGGCCCTCGGCGATCCGGTCCCGGTCCCACCGGCGGCGGTCCTGCTCGGCGAGCGGTACGAGGACGCCGTCGGCGAAGCGCGCGTCCCGGCGCGAGTCGTGCAGCAGCATGAGTGCCAGCAGGGCGAGCACCCGCTCCGCGGCGGGCAGCAGCGCAGCGAGGGTGCGGGTGAGCCGGATGGCCTCGGCGGCGAGGTCGACGCGGCCGTCGCCGTAGCCCTGGTTGAAGATCAGGTAGAGCACGGCGAGGACGGCGTCGAGCCGCGCGGGCAGCGCCGCGGGGTCGGGGATGCGGAACGGGATCGCCGCCTCCCGGATCTTGGTGCGGGCCCTGCTTAGCCTGCGTTTCATGGCCTCGTCGGTGACCAGGAACGCCCGCGCGATCTCCGGGGTGGACAGCCCGCCGAGCGCGCGCAGGGTGAGCGCTACGCGGGCCTCAGGTGAGAGCGCCGGATGGCAGCACAGGAACACCAGCTCCAGGCGCTCGTCGGGCATGGTCGTCGCGATCATCGGGGTGGCTTCCGGTAGCGGGAGCTGTCGGAGCTTGTCGGCGAGGGTGCGGTCGCGGCGAAGGCGGTCGATCGCCCGGTTGCGGCCGGTCGCGACGAGCCACGCGAGCGGGTTGTCGGGGGTGCCGTCGACGGGCCAGCGCCGCGCGGCGATCGCGAACGCGTCCTGCGCGGCGTCCTCTGCGACGTCGACGTCCCCGCAGAAGCCGACGAGCGCGGCGAAGAGGCGGCCCCACTCGGCCCGGAAGACGTCGGCGAGCACCGCGCGTCCCTAGCGTCGGGTGACGGGCCGGACCTCGACCGAGCCACCCATCCGCACCGCCGGGATCCGCGCGGCGAGGGCGAGCGCGGCGTCCAGGTCGTCGGCCTCGACGAGGTAGAAGCCGCCGAACACCTCCTTGGTCTCGGCGAACGGGCCGTCGGTGAACAGCAGCTCGCCGTTGACCGCGCGCACCGTGGTGGCCGTCTCAGCAGGCCCGAGGCGTTCCCCGCCGAGCACCCGCTCGTCCTCGCGCAGCGCGAGGTACTCCGCGGTGATCGCGGCCCGCTGGCCGCCGTCGAGGCCCACGTAGGCGTCGGGCCGTTCGTTGATCAGCAGCGCGTAGCGCACGGCGGCTCCCCTCTAGCGTCGATCGTAGGTCTGGCGGAGCACGCCACGGCCTGCGTCCTCCGACGAGACCAGCCGGAGGTCGAGCGGTGCGCTCGCGACGTCGAAGAGCTTGCGGCCCTTGCCGAGCACGGTCGGGAACACCAGGAGCCGGTACTGGTCGACCAGGTCGTGGGCCACGAGGGTGTCGACGATGCTGCCGCTGCCCGTCACGAGGACGTCCTGGACGGCGCGACGGCGCTCGACCTCCGCCACGAGCTCGCCGCGCAGGAGGGTGGAGTTCGCCCAGGCGTCCACCCGGTCGAGCGAGCGGGAGGCGACGAGCTTGTCCATCGCGGTCAGCTTCCTCGAGAAGTCGTCGGTGCGCGGTGGGAAGAGCCGCGCGAACAGCTGCCACGTGGCGCGGCCCAGGAGGTTGACGCCCGTGTCGAGCACCGGGCCGAGGCGGAACTTATCGCCTGCCACCACCTCGGGGCCGTACCGGAACGCCCAGCCGCCGTGCGGGGTGCCGCCCGAGCCGTCCGGGTCTTCGACGACGCCGTCGAGCGTCACGAACTGCGCCACGATGATCTTGCCCATCTCGGTCTCCTTCGTCGGGATCACTCGGCGGGGAGACGAGCGGGCGGGCATCGCGGGGACCATCCCGGGATGTGAAGTGGGTCACCATGCGGCTCGGTAGTGTCCTGGCGTGTGTCCTTCGTCGAACGGCTCGCCGGTGGCCGACGGCAGTCGATCGGCGAGGCGGACGCCGTCGCCCAGGAGGTCCGGAGCGCCCCGGATCGCGCGGGCGAGCTGTGGGAGGCGGCGCGCTGCTCGGACCCGCTCGTCTGTATGCGTGCCGTTGATGCGCTGGAGAAGGTCAGCGCGACGCATCCCGCGGTTCTACGCGGCCACGAGCAGGAGGTCCTCGCGAGCCTGTCCGCATCGACGCTGGCCGAGGTCCGCTGGCATGTGGGGCTCCTGATTCCTCGGCTCGCGCTCGACGCGGACGGCCTGACGCGCGCGGTCGACGTGCTCGAGCGGCTGCTCGACGATCACAGCCGGATCGTCCAGGTGAATGCGCTCGACGGCATCGTGCGGCTCGCCGACGCCCATCCCCGGTTCACCGGGCGCGCCGCGGTGGCGATGGCGCGCGCGGCGCGCAGTCCGCACGCCTCGGTGCGAGCGCGAGTTCGACGGCTGACGACCTGAGCCCGGTGGCGCGCGGTGGCCGGGATCTGGACGCCGATAGAGTTGGCGCATGCGTGGGCGGATCCTCCAGCTGACCGCGCGGCTTTCGATGCGCTTTCGGCGCGGGCGCGGGGGCTCGTCCGACGCAATCCTCTCGCTCCTGCCCGGCGAGGCCCTGTTACCGCTCAAGCGCATCGGGCTCGATCCGGTGCCCGAGATGGGCGCGCTCCGCGACCGCGATCCGGTGAGCCTCCTCAAGCTGCCCTTCGGCATCCGCGGCTGGCTCGTGAGCGGCTACGAGGAGTCGAAGGCCGTGCTCGGCGCGGCGAGCGCGTTCTCGAGCGACTTCACCCACCTCGTCGGCAAGGCGGGCATCACCGCCGAGCAGAACCCCGGCGGCCTCGGCTTCGCCGATCCGCCCGCGCACACCCGCCTGCGCAAGATGCTCACCGCGGAGTTCACCGGGCACCGGTTGCGCCGCCTCGGCCCGCGGATCGACGCGATCGTCGCGGGCCAGCTCGACGACATGGCGCGGAGCGCCGTCGAGCACGGGCGGGTGGATCTCGTCGAGAGCTTCGCGCTGCCCATCCCGTCCCTCACGATCTGCGAGCTGCTGGGCGTGCCGTACGAGGACCGCGCCGACTTCCAGCGCCTGTCCACCACCCGCTTCGACTTCCTCGGTGGCATCGACGGCTCGCTCGGCGCGATCTCGGAGTCACTCACGTACCTGCTGGACATGGTCAAGCGGCAGCGCGCCGAGCCCGGCGACGGCATGCTCGGGATGCTCGTGCGCAGGCACGGCGACGAGATCTCCGACCACGAGCTCGCGGGCTTGGCGGACGGGCTGCTCACCGGCGGGCTCGAGACCACCACGAGCATGCTGGCCCTCGGCGCGATCGTGCTGCTCCGCGACCCGTTGCTGCGGCGCAGCCTCATCGCCGACGACGCCGCCGTCGACCCGTTCGTCGAGGAGCTGCTGCGCTACCTCACCGTCGTGCAGGTCGCGTTCCCGCGCATCGCCCGCGTCGACGTCACCATCGGTGACCGCCGGATCGAGGCAGGCGACCTGGTGTTCTGCTCCCTCTCGGCGGCCAACCGCGGCGGCGATCCCGACCTCGACCGCTTCGACGCCACCCGCGCCGCGCGCTCGCACCTCGCGTTCGGGCACGGCATCCACCGCTGCGTCGGCGCCGAGCTCGCCCGGATGGAGCTGCGCACCGCCTACCCCGCGCTGCTGCGTCGTTTCCCCGACATCGCGCTCGCCACTCCCCTCGACACATTGGGGTACCGCAAGCTGTCGTTCGTGTTCGGTGTCGAATCGCTTCCGGTGACGCTCTGAGTGAAAGCTCTTGACTTATACAAGAGCCGACTTATATTAATGGGGTGCACGCGTTCGACGTCCTGGGCGACCCGGTGCGTCGACGGATCCTGGAGCTGCTCGCCGCGGGTGAGCTGACCTCCGGGGACCTCACGGACGCCGTCCGCGCCGAGTTCGGGATCTCGCAGCCCGCGGTCTCCCAGCATTTGCGCGTGCTGCGCGAGCACGGCTTCGCCTCGGTGCGTCCAGACGGAGCGCGGCGGCTCTACGCCGTCCGCCCCGAGCCGTTCCAAGAGGTCGACGCGTGGCTCGACGCGTTCCGCCGCTTCTGGACTCCCCCGCTCGACGCGCTGGCCACCGAGCTGGCGCGCGGCCGACGAAAGGACCGTTCATGATCGACGTCACTCACCGGATCAGCGCTGTGGCCCGCACCGTCGGCACGCGCACGTTGGCGGCGGGCGAGGCGCGCGTGGTCACCGTCGCCCGCAGCTACCCCGACCCCGTCGAGGAGGTGTGGAACGCCTGCACCGCCGCCGAGCGGATCACGCGGTGGCTGATGCCGGTGAGCGGCGAGCTGCGCCTTGGCGGGCGCTACCAGCTGCAGGGCAACGCAGGCGGGGTGGTCGAGAGCTGCGATCCGCCGCGGTCGTTCACCGCGACCTGGGAGTATGGCGGCGAGGTGAGCTGGATCGAGCTGCACCTGACGCCCGAGGGGAACGGCACGCGGTTCACGCTGGAGCACATCGCGCACGTCGACGACGCGCGATGGGCCGAGTTCGGTCCGGGCGCGGTCGGCGTCGGGTGGGACTCGATGCTACTGGGGCTGACGATGCACCTGGAGTCGGACACCTCGATCACCCCGGCCGAGGCCATGGAGTGGCTGGTCAGCCCCGAGGGCGTGCGGTTCGTCACCGAGTCGAGCGCGGCCTGGTGCGCGGCCGCGATCGCGGCGGGCGACGAGCCGGAGGCCGCCGAGGCCGCCGCAAAGCGCACGACCGCCGCGTACACCGCGACCGGGTAGCGCCTCCTGTCATGATCCCCGGGTTCGGTGCGCGCGGTGCATGAGCACACCCCGCGCACCAGACCTGGCGATCACCGGCACGCCGCCGACGGGGGACGGGCGGCGCAGCAGTCGGGGGCGCACAGGGCGCCGTTGACCGCGCATCCCGCGCCGGGGATCGTGCTCAGCCGCCGCGGCGGCGCCTCCGCGGTGTGCTCGGCCACCAGCTCGACGACCATGTCCGCGAACCGGGGGTCGGGGCCTGCCGTGGCCGCCCGCGCGAAGCCCATGCCCAGCTCGGCGGCCCGCTCGCGGGCCTCGGTGTCCAGGTCCCACACGACCTCGACGTGATCGGACACGAAGCCCACCGGCGCGACGACCACCGCCGCGGCGCCCACGGCGTGCAGGGCGTCGAGGTGGTCGAGGATGTCCGGGCTCAGCCACGGCACGTGCGGTGGCCCCGACCGCGACTGCCACACCACGTCGTACCGCTCCACGCCGACCGACGCCGCGACGAGCCGGGCGGCCTCGGCGACCTGCCGCGAGTACCGGTGCCCGCCCTCCGCGGGCGGCCCGGCCGTCGCATCGGCCGCCGTCGGCACGGAGTGCGCCGTGAACACCAGCCGCGCGCCCTGCCCGACCTGGGCGAACCCGGCCCGCACCGCGTCGGCGTTGGCTTCGATGAACAGCGGGTGGTCGAAGAAGTGCCGCAGCCGGACCAGCTCCGGGGCGGCCTGCCCGACGGCCTTGCGAGCGCGGGCGATGTCCTCGTGGTACTGGCGGCACGCCGAGTAGCCGCCGTAGGCGCTCGTCGCGAACACGAGGCCATGCGTCACCCCGTCGCGGGCCATCTGGGCGACCGTGTCCTCGACGAGCGGGTGCCAGTTGCGGTTGCCGAAGTAGACCGGCAGATCGGTGCGCGCCCGCACCGCCGCGATCAGCTCGCGGTTGCGGGCGTTCAGCGGGCTGACCCCGCCGAAGTGCCGATAGTGCTCCTCGACGGCGTCCAGCCGTTCGGGCGGCACGCCCCGCCCGCGGGTGACGTTTTCCAGGAACGGCCGCACGTCCTGTGGTCCCTCCGGGCCCCCGAACGACAGGACGAGCAGCGCGTCAGACCCCGACCGCATGGAAGCCGCCGTCCGCCCACACCATGGAACCCGTCGTGACCGGAAGCCAATCCGACAGCAGTGCGCACACCGTCTTCGCAACCGGCACCGGGTCGTCGACGTTCCAGCCCAGCGGCGCCCGCCCGTCCCAGGCGTCCTCGAACGCGGCGAAGCCGGGGATCGACCTGGCGGCCATCGTGCGCACCGGCCCGGCCGCGCAGAGGTTCACCCGGATGCCCTTCGGGCCGAGATCGCGGGCCAGGTAGCGGGTGACCGACTCGAGCGTGGACTTCGCGACGCCCATCCAGTCGTAGGCGGGCCAGGCCTGGCGGTTGTCGAAGTCCATCCCCACGATCGACGAGCCGGGCCGAAGGAGCGGCAGCAGCGCGGCGGCGAGCGACTTCAGCGAGTACGCGCTCACCTGGATCGTCGTTGCGACGTCCTCCCACGGGGCGCTGAGGAAAGCGCCGTCACCGAGGCACGACGCGGGCGCGAAGCCGATCGAGTGCAGCACGCCGTCCAGGCCGGGGTCGTCCCCCCCGGAGAGTTGACGCAAGTGTGGCGAGACCCGTTCGACGAGGGTGTCCAGCTGCCCCTGGTCGGAGACGTCGAGCTCGACGACGGGCGCGGCCGCGGGCAACCGCTGCGCGATCCGCTCGACCAGCCGCATCCGGCCGAACCCGGTGAGGACGACCTGCGCCCCCTGCTCCTGCGCGATCTTCGCGGCGTGGAAGGCCAGCGAGGCATCGGTTATCACACCTGTGACCAGCAGGCGCTTGCCGTCGAGAAGTCCCATGAGCCGGACCTTACGAGGGTCGTGCGCGGAAAACGTCGTCGGGGCAACCGTTTTCGCGCACGAGCATGTTAGTGGCCCATCCCGAGGCCGCCGTCGACCGGGATCACCGCGCCGGTGACGTAGGACGCACCGTCGGAGGCCAGCCACGTGACCGCGGACGCGATCTCCTCGACCGTGCCGTAGCGGCCCAACGGCACCTGCCCGACGTACTCGGCGCGCTTCGCGTCGGGCAGCGCTCTTGTCATGTCGGTGTCGATGAAGCCGGGCGCGACGACGTTGGCGGTGATCCCGCGTGAGCCCAGCTCCCGGCCGATCGACCGCGCGAGCCCGACCAGCCCCGACTTGGACGCGGCGTAGTTGACCTGCCCGGCCGAGCCGAGGAGGCCGACCACCGACGAGATGAAGATCATCCGACCGGCGCGCGCCTTGAGCATGGCCCGGGTGGCGCGCTTGGCCACCCGGTAGGCGCCGGTGAGGTTGGCGTCGATCACCCTGGTGAACGACTCCTCGCTCATCCGCATGAGCAGCCCGTCGTCGGTGATGCCCGCGTTGGACACGAGCACCTCCACCGGCCCGTGCTTCTCCTCGACCTCCGTGAACGCGGCGTCGACGGCCGCCGCGTCGGTGACGTCGCAACGCACCGGAAGGAACCCGGCAGGGAGTCCGTCGGTCGGCCCCCGGTGGGTCACCGCCACCTGGTCGCCCGCCGCGGCGAACGCCGTGGCGATGGCCAGGCCGATCCCTCGGTTTCCTCCGGTCACCAGCACGCTGCGAGCCACGCGCGCACCTTACGGCAGGCCAACTAAGGCAATCGCCGCCCCAACCCGATGCCTGCGCCGACACCGACGACCAGCAGCAGCGCGCCGCCCGCGAGCCACGGCCTGCTCGAGTCGACCTTGCGCACCTCGTAGCCGATCTGCTCGCCGAGCTGGCTGTAGACCTGGCGCAGCTCGGCCTCGCTGGCCGCGGTGAAGAACTGGCCGCCGGACAGCTCGGCGATGCGGCGCATGGCCTCGTCGTCGACCGCGACCGACACCGGCGGCTTGTCCGCGTCCAGCTCGATCGTGCCGTAGTCGGTGCCGAAGGAGATCGTCGACACGGGCACGTGCGCCTCGGCCGCTTTGCGCGCCGCGGTGAACGCGCCCCGCGGCTGGTCCTCGGCGCCGGGGCCGCCGGGCACCGTCTGGCCGCCGTCGGACATCAGCACGATCCGGGCGGGCGGCGGTCCCTCCCCCGAGGCGCCGGAGAGGGCCTGCGAGAACGTGTCGATGGACTGCAGCGCCGCGAGGATCGCGTCGCCGGTGGCCGTGGACTCGGCGAGCTTAAGCCCTTCGACGGCCCGCTTGATCGGCTCCCGGTCGGTGGTCGGCGACACCAGCACCGCCGCCGTGCCCGCGAACGACACGAGCCCGAGGTTGACCCCCGGCGTCAGCTGGTCGGCGAACGACTTCGCCGCCACCTGCGCCGCGGCGAGCCTGCTGGGCGCGACGTCGGTGGCCTGCATCGACAGCGACACGTCGATCACGAGGACGACAGTGGCCCGGTTGCGCGGCACCCTGGCGTCGGCCTGTGGCCCGGCCAGCGCCACCGTGAGCAGGGCCAGCGCGACGAGCAGCGCGGCCGCGGGAATGTGCCGGTACCAGCCAGGACGCTTCGGCGCGATCCGGTCGAGCAGATCGAGGTTGGTGAACGCGATCGTGTCGCGACGGCGGCGGCGCAGCAGCAGGAGGTAGGCCGCCGCGAGCCCCGCGACGACCAACAGGCCCGCCAACCACCAAGGGTCGGTGAAGATCCCGCTCACCTCCCCCCGCCCGACCATGCTCGTTTGCGGGTGAGCGCGAACCGGACGACGTCGGCGATCCAGTCGGAGTCGGTGCGCAGGCGCAGATGCGCGGCGCCCGCCCGGCGCAGGGCCACCGCCACCCGGTCCCGGTGCGCGGCCGCGGCAGCGGCGAACTCCCGGCACAGCAGCGGCGTGGTGACGACCTCGCGCTGGCGCCCGGACTCCGGGTCGGCCAGCACGACGGTGCCGACGTCGGGCAGCTCGAGCTCACGCGGGTCGAGCACCTCGACGGCCAGCAGCTCGTGCCGCCCGGACAGCGCGCGCAGCGTCGGTTCCCAGGTGGGCTCGCCGAGGAAGTCGGACACGACGACGGCCAGGCCGCGGCGGCGGGGCGGGCGGCGCAGCTGCTCGATCGCGGCGGTGAGATCGCCACGGGTGCCGCTCGGGGCATGAGGCACCTGCGCGACCTGGCGGACCAGCCCGCGGGCATGGGCAAGGCCGCCGCGGGCGGGGAACCGCACGAGCCGCTCACCGGTGGCGACCAGGGCGCCGATCCGGTTGCCGCCGCCTCCCGTGAGGTGCGCGACGGCGGCGAGCGCGGCGATCGCGAGGTCGCGCTTCTCGCAGGCCGCGGTGCCGAAGTCGAGGCTTGGCGAGAGGTCCACGAGCACCCACGTCTCCAACTCGCGGTCGGCCACGGTCTGGCGCACATGCGGCTCGCTGGTGCGGGCGGTGACCGCCCAGTCGATGCGCCGCACGTCGTCGCCGGGCTGGTAGGCGCGGGCCTCGCCCAGTTCGGAGCCGGGGCCGGGCACGAGGCCGAGGTGGTTGCCCTGCAGCAGCCCGTCCAGCCGGATCCGCACCGTCAGCTCGAGCGCCTTGAGCGCGGCCTCCAGCCGCCCTTCGCGCAGTGACGGCGGCGCGGTGTTCATCGGGGCCTCACGTGGCCGCCGTGGCCGCCGGGGTGGGCGGCCCCTGCGGCCGGGCGGTGACCTGAGGCAACGGCACGGTGGCGAGCACCCGGGAGATGATGTGGTCGACCGGAACCTGGTCGGCCACCGCGTCGTAGGAGAGCACGAGCCGGTGCCGCAGCACGTCCGGGGCGACATCCAGAATGTCCTGGGGCAGCACGTAGTCGCGACCGCGGATCAGCGCGAGCGCGCGGGCGCCCGCCACGATGCCCAGCGTGGCGCGGGGGGACGCGCCGAACGCGACCCAGCCCGCGACGTCGGCGAGGCCGTGCTCGCCGGGGGTGCGGGTGGCCACAACCAGCCGGACGACGTAGTCGACGAGCGCGTGGTGCACGAACACGTGCGTCGCGACCGTCTGCAGCCGCGACAGCTCGGCGGGCTGCAGCACCTGCTGGGCGACCGGTGGCTCGGCGCCCATCCGGTAGACGATCTCACGCTCCTCCTCGACGCCGGGGTACTCGACGATGATCTTGAAGAGGAACCGGTCGCGCTGGGCCTCCGGAAGCGGGTAGACGCCCTCGTTCTCGATGGGGTTCTGGGTGGCGAGCACGAAGAACGGGTCGGGCATCGGGAAGGTCTTGCCGCCGATCGAAAGGTGCCGCTCGGCCATCACCTCCAGCAGCGCCGACTGCACCTTCGCGGGTGCGCGGTTGATCTCGTCGGCCAGCACGAAGTTGGCTACGACCGGCCCGAGCTCGACGTCGAACTCCTCGCGGCCCTGCCGGTAGATGCGGGTGCCGAGGATGTCGGACGGCACGAGGTCCGGGGTGAACTGCAGGCGGGCGAACGTGCCGCCGACGACCTTCGCGACCGTCTCGACGGCGAGGGTCTTCGCCACGCCGGGCACGCCTTCCAGGAGCAGGTGACCGCGGGCCAACAGGCCGACCAGCATCCGCTCGACGAGCCGGTCCTGCCCGACGATCACCTTCTTGATCTCGAAGACGGCGCGCTCGATGCGCTCGCCCTCGGCCGCCGGGCTGGGGACACCGTCCTGCACAGTCACGCCGGGCATCCAACACGGACAGCGGTGAGACGCCGGTGAGCCCCACCCCTGTGAGCGGAAACGAGTGCCGGAGCACTCGTTTCCGCTCACAGCATGCGGGTGACGAACGGCATGAGGCCCGCGGTGCGCATCGGCACCAGCCGCACCGCCGCGCCCGAATACGGCGCCTCGACCATCATCCCGTTGCCGACGTACAGCGCGACGTGCCCGATCGAACCGTCCTCGGCGTAGAAGAGCATGTCGCCGGGCTGACGGGAGCCGATCGGCACCTGGCGGCCCGCCGTGTACTGGTAGCCGCTGTAGTGCGGCAGCGCCACCCCCGCCGCCGCGAACGCGTAGATCATCAGGCCGGAACAGTCGAAGCCGACGCGGCGGTAGTCGCCGAACGCATCGGCGATGCCGCCGTCGCGCACCCCCAGCGTCGGGCCGCGCCCGTTGCCGCCGCCCCAGGCGTACTGCACGCCCAGCTGCGCCATCGCCCTGTCGATGACGGACCGGACCGCTCCCGTGCCCCGGACGACCTGGCCCACCCCGGCCCGCTGCGCGGCCGCCACCGCCTCCTGCCAGGACACGAACCGGTCGCGTTGGGCGCGCAGGTCGGCGTCGCCCGCGAGGGCGGCGGCGAGCTGGGCGGCGACCTGTTCCCGCTGGGTCCGCACCTGCGCCAGGAGCGCGGCCTGCGCCGCGGCCTTGGCCTGCACGCTCGCGACCGCGGCGGCGGCGGCCGCGCTGGCCGCTTCTGCGCGCTGCTCGGCGGCGCGCGCGTCGTCCTCGGCCTTCCGGGCCAACGAGTCGGCGTTCACCTTGGCCACGAGCGCGCGCTGCAGGCTGTCGAGGGCCTGCTGCTGCTGCTCGGCGATGAGATCGGCGAACGCCGACCGGTCCAGCACGCCCTGCGGCCCGCCTGGCGCGGTGAGCAGGCCGAGCGGGCCGATGTCGAGCCCCTGCTGGTAGCGGGCGGTCACGAACTCGTCGACCCGAGCGCGGAGCGCGTCGACATCGGCCGACGCGGCCGTGGTCGCCTGCCGGGCCACGGCCGCCACCCGGCTCGCCTCATCGGCTGCCGCCTTGGCGTTCTGCTGGTCGACCAGCGCCCGGTTGGCCTGCTCCTGACGCGCGGACAGCTCCAGCGCGATCGCTGCCGCCTGATCGTCGAGGGCCGACAGCCGGGAGGTGAGCCCGGCGACCTGCGTGGTGCGCTGCGTGACCGCGGACCGGCTGGCGTCGAGCTGCCCGTCGGTCGGGTTCGGCGGAGGCGGTGGAGGCGGCGCGGCCTGCGCCGCGCCTACCGGCCCGGCCAGCAACGCCCCCGTGAGCGCGACCAGGGCCATCGCCCGACCGAGGCGCCGCACCGAACCTCCCGCATCACCCACATGTTGGCAAGCGCACTGTTCCATCCAGTCCGGCGCAGATCCGTCAGCGACACGCACACTCGCCCACATGAGCGACCCCTCGCCAACTTAACAGGACAAGCGTACTGTTAACGACGGCCGGGGTCCGCCATGCTCGACGCGACCGGGTGCGCGAGACTCCCGACAAAACCAGTGCCGCGTACTGCCGCAATCCGAGGAGAAGTCCAGTGACCAGCACCGACAGCTTCGGCGCGAAAGGAACGATCGCCGCGGGCGGGAGCGAGTACGAGATCTTCCGGCTCTCCGCCGTCGAGGGCTCGGAGCGCCTGCCGTTCAGCCTGAAAGTGCTCCTGGAGAACCTGCTGCGCACCGAGGACGGGGCCAACGTCACCGCCGACCACGTGCGCGCGCTCGCCGGGTGGGACCCTGCCGCCGAGCCGGACACCGAGATCCAGTTCACCCCTGCCCGGGTGATCATGCAGGACTTCACCGGCGTGCCGTGCGTGGTGGACCTCGCCACGATGCGCGAGGCCGTCACCGAGCTCGGCGGCGACCCGGCCAAGGTCAACCCGCTGGCCCCCGCCGAGCTCGTCATCGACCACTCGGTGATCATCGATGTGTTCGGGACCGCCGACGCGTTCGAGCGCAACGTCGACTTCGAGTACGGCCGCAACAAGGAGCGCTACCAGTTCCTGCGGTGGGGCCAGGGCGCGTTCGACGAGTTCAAGGTCGTGCCGCCGGGCACCGGCATCGTCCACCAGGTCAACATCGAGCACCTGGCCCGCGTCGTCATGACCAGGAACGGCCAGGCCTACCCAGACACGCTCGTCGGCACCGACTCGCACACCACCATGGTCAACGGCCTCGGCGTGCTCGGCTGGGGCGTCGGCGGCATCGAGGCCGAGGCCGCGATGCTCGGCCAGCCGGTGTCGATGCTCATCCCCCGCGTGGTCGGGTTCAAGCTCAGCGGGGAGATCCCCGCGGGCGCCACCGCCACCGACGTCGTACTGACGATCACCGAGATGCTGCGGCGCCACGGCGTCGTCGGGAAGTTCGTCGAGTTCTACGGCCAGGGCGTCGGCGCGGTCCCGCTGGCCAACCGGGCGACGATCGGCAACATGAGCCCCGAGTTCGGCTCCACCGCAGCGATCTTCCCCCTCGACGAGGAGACCATCCGCTACCTCAAGCTCACCGGCCGCCCTGCTGCGCACATCGCGCTGGTCGAGGCCTACGCGAAGGAGCAGGGCCTCTGGCACGACCCGGCCCGCGAACCCGTGTACTCCGAGACGCTGGAGCTGGACCTCGGCACGGTCGTGCCGTCGATCGCGGGCCCGCGGCGCCCGCAGGACCGCATCGCGCTCACCGACGCCAAGCCCGCGTTCCGCAAGGCCATCCGCGACTACACCGACGACCCCGAGTCCGACGGCGTCGACGAGTCGGGCAAGGAGTCCTTCCCGGCCAGCGACGCGCCCGCGCCCGGCTCGGGCGACGACGAGGCCGCCCCGGTCGTGTTCTCCGCGGCCGACGGCGGCGAAGGCCGCCCTTCGAAGCCGGTCCCGGTCTCCTCGGCCGACCGCGGCGAGTTCGTGCTCGACCACGGCGCGGTCGTCATCGCCTCGATCACGAGCTGCACGAACACCTCCAACCCCTCGGTGATGCTCGGTGCCGCGCTGCTGGCGAAGAACGCCGTGGAGAAGGGGCTCACGGTCAAGCCGTGGGTGAAGACGTCGATGGCCCCTGGCAGCAAGGTCGTCACCGACTACTACGAGAAGGCCGGGCTCTGGCCGTACCTCGAGAAGCTGGGCTACCACCTCGTCGGCTACGGCTGCACGACGTGCATCGGCAACTCAGGCCCGCTGTCGGAGGAGATCTCGGCGGTTATCAACGACAACGACCTCACCGCCGTCTCGGTGCTCTCGGGCAACCGCAACTTCGAGGGCCGCATCAACCCGGACGTCAAGATGAACTACCTGGCGTCGCCGCCCCTGGTGATCGCCTACGCGCTCGCGGGCACGATGGACTTCGACTTCGAGGCCCAACCGCTGGGCACCGGGACCGACGGCGAGCCGGTCTTCCTGCGCGACATCTGGCCCGCCGCGGCCGACGTGCAGACCGTCGTCGACTCCGCGATCAACGAGGAGATGTTCGCCAAGGACTACGCCGACGTCTTCGCGGGCGATGAGCGGTGGCGCTCGCTGCCGACACCGGAGGGCTCGACGTTCGCGTGGGACCCGGACTCCACCTACGTGCGCAAGCCCCCGTACTTCGAGGGCATGGCCATGGAGCCCACGCCCGTCACGGACATCGACGGCGCACGGGTGCTCGCGCTGCTCGGCGACTCCGTGACCACCGACCACATCTCCCCCGCGGGCTCGATCAAGGCCGACACACCGGCGGGCCAGTACCTCACCGAGCACGGCGTCGAGAAGCGCGACTTCAACTCCTACGGCAGCCGCCGCGGCAACCACGAGGTGATGATCCGCGGCACCTTCGCCAACATCCGGCTGCGCAACCTGCTGCTGGACGGCGTCTCCGGCGGCTACACCCGCGACTTCACGCAAGACGGCGGCCCGCAGGCGTTCATCTACGACGCGGCGCAGAACTACGCGGCCGCGGGCACCCCGCTCGTGGTGCTGGGCGGCAAGGAGTACGGCTCGGGCAGCTCGCGCGACTGGGCGGCCAAGGGCACCGCGCTGCTCGGCGTGCGGGCCGTGATCGTCGAAAGCTACGAGCGGATCCACCGCTCCAACCTCATCGGGATGGGCGTGCTGCCGCTGCAGTTCCCCGACGGCGAGTCAATCGCCTCGCTCGGGCTGGACGGCACCGAGACGTTCGCGATCTCCGGGGTGACCGCGCTGAACGACGGGTCCACACCGCGCACCGTGCACGTGACCGCGGCCAAGGAGTCGGGCGAGACCGTGGAGTTCGACGCGCGGCTGCGCATCGACACCCCTGGTGAGGCCGACTACTACCGCAACGGCGGGATCATGCAGTACGTACTGCGCGGGATGCTGGCCTAGCCGCGCCGAGATGCACCTGAGCGGGGTTGTCGTCGAGTCAAACCCCGCTCAGGTGCATCTCGGCGGATGTTCTTGGTCCACGAATGATTGGCCGAACGCTGGCGTCAATGTTTCGTTGACGCTTTGCGGCGCCGGGGCTCACCGACTACCTCGCCGCGGGGTCGTGTCAGGCGGGGTGGGCCGGGTCGACCCACGGCACGGGTTCCGGGTCGGCGACCCCGTCGACGTCGAGGTTCACCACGATCGGCTCCTGCCCGCTGCGGGTGAGCACGCACTCCAGCGGCGTGTCGTCCAGGGCGTTGATCTCCTGGTGGGGCACGAAGGGCGGCACGAAGATGAACCCGCCCGGCCCGGCCTCCGCGGTGAACTCCAGCCGCTCGCCCCAGCGCATCCGGGCCCGCCCGCGCACCACGTAGATCACGCTCTCCAGCTCGCCGTGGTGGTGGGCGCCGGTGCGGGCGCCGGGGTGGATCGTGACGGTGCCCGCCCAGAGCTTCTCCGCACCCGCACGGGCGTGGGTGATCGCGGCGGCGCGGTGCATGCCGGGTGTCTGCGGCGTGTTGGTGTCGAGCGCGTCGCCGGGGATCACCCGCACCCCGTCGGAGCGCCAGTCGCGCGTCATGCCACCGACGCTAGCGCCTGCAGCCGCTCCCGGGTCGCCGCGTCGGCCGGGAAGAACGACTCCACCGCCAGCTCGGCGAGCGTGACGTCGTGCGGGCCGCCGAACGTCGTCAGCGCCGAGTGCAGCGCGAGGTCACCGTCCGGGTCGGCGAGGGTGACGGTGAGCAGCAGCTCCTGTGCGCCCGGGTCCGGCCGGGCGTCCAGCAGCTCGGCGACGCGGGGGTAGCCACGGATCTCGCGGTGCAGAGCGGCCAGGCGGGCGTCGCCGCTCCACCGCAACGCCCGGTCGAGCCGGTGTGCGAGGTGGGCGATCCAGGCCGCGGGCTCGCGCACCCGCGGCAGCAGGCCACCGGGGTGCAGCCCGATCCGGTACGCGTTCGGCGCGGCGAGCAGCTCGGGATCGACGCCGCGCAGGAGCGGCGCGACCCCGCGGTTGGTCATCAGCACGTCACCCCAGCGGTCGAGCACCAGCGCCGGGTACGGCTCATGACCCTCGAGGAGGTGCGCCAGCGCCTCGCGCGCCGAGCGGAGCTGGTCCGCGCCGAGGTCGGACTCGGCGTAGGCGGGCGCGTAGCCCGCGGCCAGCACCAGCGCGTTGCGCTCCCGCAGCGGCATCTCCAGGTGCTCGGCGAGGTGCAGCAGGAGCGAACGGCTCGGGCGCGCCCGACCGGTCTCGACGAAGCTCAGATGCCGCGCGGACACCCCGCTCGCCGAGGCCAGGTCGAGCTGGCTGCGGCGCGCGGCCTGGCGCCAGTGGCGGAGCAGGTCGCCCACCGCAGGGACGCTCCCCATGGAGGGAACGGTAGTCGCCGCGACGATGCGGGACGACTACCTGGGAGGTAATCGACCCGATGACCTGACGGAGGGGACTCTCGATGTCGTCATCACCAACAAGGGAGGACGACATGAGCACCTACGACAACACCGCGCACGCCTACATCGCCGCCTGGAACACCCTCGACGCCGCCGAGCGCAAGGACGCGGTGGCGGCCGTGTTCGCCCCGGAAGCGACCTATACCGACCCGCTCGCCGCCGTGTCCGGCCCGGACGCGATCGCCGAGCTGATCGGGGGCGCACAGCAGAAGTTCGCGGGCTGGACGTTCCGGCTCGGCGGGCCGGTCGACGGCCACCACAGCCAGGCCCGCTTCACCTGGGCCCTCGGACCGGACGACCGGTACGACGGCGAGGCGCCCGTCGTCGGCTTCGACGTCGTCACCCTTGACGACGCCGGACTGATCACGAGCGTGCTGGGCTTCCTGGACCGGGTGCCCCCCGCCGCATGAGCAGCGACTTCGCACCCCAACGGTCACTTCGCACCCCGCAGGCGGGGTGCGAAGTGACCACAAAGGGTGCGAAGTCGGGTGCGGGGGCCCGTGGTGCTACGCCGCCGTCGCCAAGGTCAGGGCGTGGCGGCCGCGCTCGTCGGTCCAGGTGCGGGTGATCTCGTACCCGGTGGCCTCCAGCCACCCCCGCACGCCGCCGGGCCGGAACTTCGCCGAGGTCTCGGTGGTGAGCTCCTCCCCCTCGGCGAAGCGCACAGTGAGGTCGAGATCGGCGACGTGCACGGTCATCGCCCGCCGCGCCCGCAGCCGCATCTCGATCCACTCGTGGCGCGCGTCCCACAGCGCGTGGTGGTCGAACCCGTCGACGGCGAAGTCGGCCGACAGCTCCCGGTTGAGCACGCGCAGGACGTTGCGGTTGAACGCGGCCGTGACGCCCTGCGCGTCGTCGTAGGCCGCCACCATCGTCGGCACGTCGACGACCATGCTCGTGCCCAGCAGCAGCCGCTCGCCCGGCCGCAGGACGCCGCGCAACGTGGTGAGGAACGCGGCCCGGTCGCGGGGACGCAGGTTGCCGACCGTGCCGCCGAGGAACGCGACCAGCCGTCGCCCGCCCTCCCGCCCGCTGCGGCCACGCGGCAGCCGGTCGAGGTGGCGGGTGAAGTCGCCGACCACGCCGTGCAGCGCGAGCCCAGGGTAGTCGGGGGCGAGCGCATCCATCGCCGCCCGCAGCGCGGAGGCGCTCACGTCCTGCGGCACGTACGTGTCGAGGCCGCCCGCACGGCGGAAGGCGTCGAGCAGCAGCCGGGTCTTCTCCGACGAGCCCGAGCCCAGCTCGACGAGCACATCGGCCTGCGCGAGCGCCGCGATCTCGTCGACGGCCCGCTCCAGAAGCGCGCGCTCGGTGCGCGTCGGGTAGTACTCGGGGAGTCGGGTGATCTCCTCGAAGAGCTCGCTGCCGCGGGCGTCGTAGAACCACTTCGGCGGGAGGTTCTTCGGGCGTGCCGTCAGGCCCGCGCGGGCGTCGGCGGCCAGCGCGGCCTCCGCGTCATCATCGGTGAGGTGGATGTCGAGCACGCAGGCGCTCCGAATCGATGATTCGCTCGCAAGCTCGCTCCGAATCGATGATTCGCTCGCAAGCTCGCTCATGGTCGATGATTCGCTCGCAAGCTCGCTCATGAACTCCCCAGGGGGATCAGGTGGTGCTCGCCGGGGCGGGCCACCACGAGGTGTCGGTCGGGGACCCCGGTCCATCCGGGGTCGGCGTCGAAGGGTTCGGACACGACGTAGGCGCGCCCCGGTGGGGTCCAGACCGACAGGGCGTGGCCCCACGCGGTGGCCCAGATGGTCGTGCCGTCGGTGAGCAGCAGGTTGAGCCGCGAGCCCGGCGCGGCCGCGGCGACGTCGAGCACAACGTCGGCGAGCGCGTCTCCCCCGGCGCTGCCGTCGTCACTGCTCGCGCGCAGGCGGTGGCGCACCAACGCCCACAGCAGCGCGGCGTCGGTGGGGGCGTCCAGGGTGAGCAGGTCGGTCACCGGCAGCGCCGCCGCGAGCCCGGCGACCGAGGCGGGCCAGCCGCGGACCACGCCGTTGTGGCTGAACAGGAAGCGGCCCTCGGCGAACGGGGCCGCCGCCTCCACGGTGACGGGCATGCCGACGGTCGCCGACCGCACGGCGACGAGCGCGGCGGGCGCCGACATCACCCGCGCCAGCTCGGCGAACGCCGCGTCCGACCAGAGCGGGCACGCGCTGCGGTAGCGCACGGGATCCGTCCCCGAATACCAGCCCGCGCCGAAACCGTCGGCGTTGATCGTGCCGCCGCCGCGCATGTCGGCGGGCGCGTACGACTGCCGCAGCAGCCCGTGCGGCGGCTCAAGCACCAGCGCCGACAGCGTCGTCGGCGGCCCGAGGTAGGCCAGGTGACGACACACCGGTCAGGCGTCCCAGGCCAGCCGGAACCCCGCGAAGATCTGCCGACGGACCGGGTGGTCCCAGTTGCGGAACGTGCCGCGGACGGCGGCGGGGTCGGTGCCGAACGAGCCGCCGCGCAGCACGCGGTAGTCGCCGCCGAAGAACACCTCGGAGTACTCGCGGTAGGGGAACGCCGCGAACCCCGGGTACGGGTGCCAGCCCGAGGAGGTCCACTCCCAGACGTCACCCATCAGCTGCTCGACCCCGAGCGGCGACGCGCCCGCCGGGTAGGCACCGGCCGGGGCGGGCGCGAGGTGGCGCTGCCCGAGGTTGGCGTGCGCGGGCGTGGGGTCGGCGTCGCCCCAGGGGAAGCGGCGCGACGTGCCGGTGGCCGGGTCGTGCCGCGCCGCCTTCTCCCATTCGGCCTCGGTGGGCAGCCGCGCGCCCGCCCACGTGGCGTACGCGTCGGCCTCGTGCGCGCACACGTGCACGACCGGCTGGTCGAGCGGCACCGGCTCCACGACGCCGAAGCGCCGTCGCCACCACGTGCCGTCCGCGTCGCGGGCCCAGAACGCGGGCGCGACCAGCCCTGCGTCCACGCGGTGCCGCCATCCGGCGTCGGTCCACCAGCGCGGGTCGTGGTAACCACCCGCGTCGACGAACTCGGCGTGCTCGCCGTTCGTGACGGGCACGGTGGCGATCCGAAAGGCGGGCAGGTCGACGACGTGCGCGGGCCGCTCGTTGTCCAGCGCCCACGGCTCGGTGGACGTGCCCATCGTGAACGGTCCGGCCGGGATCAGCGCGCTGCGCGCGGGCAACCGGCGTGCAGGCGGCGGGGGCGGCGCGGACAGCACCGGCGCACCCGCCCGGAGCTGGTGCGTGGCGAGCATGGTCTCGTCGTGCTGCTGCTCGTGCTGGACGATCATGCCGAACGCGAACCCGTCGGTCGTCAGCCTGCGGCCGTTCATCGGGCTGCGGCTCAGCGCGTCGAGCGCCTTGTCGCGCACCTCGGCGACGTACGCGCGCGACTCGGCGGGCGTGAGCAGCGGCAGCTCGACCCGGCTGGCCCGGGAATGCTGGAACGCGTCGTACAGGCCGTCGATCTCGGGCCGCAGCGGGGTGCGGCCGCCGACGTCGCGCACCAGCCACAGCTCCTCCTGGCTGCCGATGTGCGCGAGGTCCCAGACCAGCGGCGACATCAACGGGGAGTGCTGGGCGACGAGGTCCGCCTCGTCGACCGCGTCGATGAGCGCCGTGCTGCGGGCGCGCGCGGCGGCGAGCAGCTCGGCGATGCGGGTGCGGAGGGCTTCGGGGGACGGCGCTCCGGCTACGTCGGCGGTCACAGGGAGGCTCCTTCCGGCTCGTCGGCGGGGCACAGGCCGTGCCGGACGAGCCGTTCGGTCATGGCGACGAGCTCGTCGGTGAGCCATGTCGGGGCGGCCAGGTCGGGCAGGCGCGCGGCCGCCAGCTCGAACACCTGGACGGCCGCGTGGGCGAGCACCCGGTCGGCGAGGCCGTGGCGGGCCGCCGACACCCATCGTGTGCGTGCGGGGGCGCACAGGTTGCGGACGACGTCGATCAGGCCGGGATCGGAGAGCAGTGCTGTCAGCACCGCGACCGGGAGGGCCCACCGCCTTCCGGGCTGCATGTCGCAGTAGCGCACCTCCAGATGCCCGCGGGGGCGCACCGGGGGGAACAGCGTGGAGACGTGGTAGTCGAGGTCGGCGATGGTCGGCGGCCGGGGCCTGCCGCCGCGTACCCACGCCGCGAACGTGAGGCCGTCGGGCACCAGCCAGCTACCGCTCTCCCGCACGCAGAGCACCGGTGCATCCAGCACGCGCCGCGCCCAGGCCGCCGCCGGATCAGCGGCGTCGGGATCGAAGGGCGGCGCGGTGCGCGCGGGATCCGCCCGCATCCAGACCGCCCACCGCGTGGACTTCCAGCCCGTGCGCCGTCCGTGCAGACGGGGTGAGTTCGCGAAGGCCGCCAGTAGCACCGGGCCGAGCGCGTGGACGGCGGCCCAGCGTGCAGCGACGGCGGACTGCTCCCCCGCGTCGAGACACACCTGCACCGCGGCCGTCGAGCACATGGCGCTGCGTCCGTGCGGGCCGATGCGGTCGAACGACTGCTCCATCGCGCGGTACCGGGGGAGGTCCAGGATGCGGCGCGACGGCCGCTGCGGATCGGCGGCCCTGCTCTCGACGGCAAGGCCTGCGGCGGCGGCGAGGCGGTGCAACGCCTCGGCGTCGGCGGAGGCGGTGGTGAGGAGCCCGGCGAGGTCGGGAAGCGGCGGGCTGCCGAGTTCGATCTGGCCGCCGGGCTCCACGGTGACCTGGGAGCCACCGGGCAGCGGATCGGCGGGGGACGACGGGTCGAGGGCGACCGGGGAGTGTGTGCCCAGCGCGGCGGCGAGTGCGGCGGCCGTGAGGTTCTCGGAGGAGCGGGGCCGCACCAGCCACTCCAGCTCCACACCGGTGAGCCGCGGAGGCCCGTGCTTGAAGCAGACGGACGCGACGTACGCCTCGGCCGCCGCCCGATCATGCAGCACAGCCATCTCGCCGCTCTGCTCCGGTGGATCCGTCGCGGTGGCAGCGGGACCGGCGTGAGAGGTCACGCTCAACGACGCTACCCGCGCGCGGCGGGGTTCGCACGAGTGTTCGGCGTGCCGCCAGGCCCCCGATACGCGGCGCTAAGATCGCGACGTGCCCCGCGTCAGCACCGACCGGCTCGCGGCGCGACGGCAGCAGATCCTGGACGGCGCGCGCGCCTGCTTCGCCGCCTACGGGTACGAAGGCGCCACCGTTCGCAGGCTCGAGCAGGCCATCGGGCTGTCCCGTGGCGCGATCTTCCACCACTTCGGCGACAAGGAGACGCTCTTCCTCGCGCTCGCCGAGCAGGACGCCCGGCGGATGGCCGACGTCGTCGCCGAGCAGGGCCTCGTGCAGGTCATGCGCAACCTGCTGGCCGACCCGAACGGGGAGCACAGCTGGCTCGGCACGCGCCTGGAGGCGTCGCGCCGCCTGCGCACCGACCCGGCGTTCCGCGAGCGCTTCCGGGCCCACTCCGCGGAGCTGACCCGGGCCACGCGCGAACGGCTCGAACGGCAGTCGCGCGTCGGGGCGCTGCGCGACGACGTGCCGGTGGCCGTGCTCACGCAGTACCTCGAGCTCGTGCTGGAGGGCCTGATCTCCCACCTGGCGATGGGCCTACCCGCCGACGACCTCGGTCCGGTTCTCGACGTCGTCGAATCCTCGGTCCGCCGACAACCCGTCGCGCAGGCTCCCTAGCCGCATGCCATCTGCGCTGTTACGGTGGCCGGACCAGCGCGCCCCGACGACGAGGTCGGGGCGCGTGTTTCATGCCGCCTCGGGAACGAGATGCGCCGCGCGCAGCCGGGCGGCCAGCGCATGCAGGTCGTCGCGCAGCCGAGCAAGATCGGCAGGCGAGAGCCCGGTTGCATCCTGCACCCGCGCCTGGATCGCGGCGGCCTCGCCGCGTAGCTCCCGCCCACGCTCGGTGAGCGTGAGCTGCACCGTCCGCTCGTCCTCCACGCGTCGGCGCCGCACGAGCAAGCCCTCGGCCTCCAGCCGTTTGAGCAGCGGCGACAGGGTGCCGGTGTCGAGCTGCAACGCCGCGCAGAGAGTGCCGAGCGGGATGCTGTCCTGCTCCCAGAGCACGAGCATCACCGCGTATTGGCTGTAGGTCAGACCGATGCCGTCGAGCAACGGCCGGTAGCAGCCGGTCATCGCACGCGACGCCGTGTGCAGTGCGAAGCAGAGCTGCTCGTCGAGGACGAAGTCCGGCCGGGACGCTTCGGGCATCCCGGCAGCCTATGCCGCGGGCGGTCCGCCGACGAGACGGTCCTCGTGGGCAAACTGTGTGCGGTAGAGCGCCGCATACCGGCCACCGGTCCTGAGGAGGCCGTCGTGCGTGCCACGCTCGACGATCCGGCCCTGCTCGACGACCGCGATCTCGTCGGCCGCGCGGATCGTCGAGAGCCGGTGGGCGATGACGATCGCCGTACGCCCGGCGAGGGCCTCGACCAACGCCTCCTGCACGGCGAACTCCGACTCGGAGTCGAGGTGCGCGGTCGCCTCGTCGAGGATGACGACGCGGGGCCTGGCCAGGAGCAGGCGCGCGATCGTGAGGCGCTGGCGTTCGCCGCCCGACAGCCGGTAGCCGCGCTCCCCCACCACCGTGTCGAGACGGTCGGGCAGCGTGACGAGCAGCTCACCGAGGCGCGCGCGGTGCAGCGCGTGGATCAGCTCGGCGTCGGTCGCGTCCGGTGCGGCGTAGCGCAGGTTGGCCGCGATCGTGTCGTGGAACAGGTGCCCGTCCTGGGTCACGACGCCGACCGCGCCGCGCACGGCCGCGAACGTCAGGTCACGCACGTCCACCCCGGCCAGCTCGACCGCGCCCCCCTCGACGTCGTAGAGCCGCGGGATGAGTGCCGCGATCGTCGACTTGCCCGCACCCGACGGCCCGACGAGCGCGAGCAGCCGCCCGGGGCCCACCTCAAGGTCGATGCCGTGCAGCACCTCGTCGCCGCCGCGTTGGTCGAGCACGGCGACCTCCTCCAGCGAGGCCAGCGACACCTGGTCGGCGCGGGGATAGGTGAACCGCACGCCCGTGAGACGCACGCCGACCGGCCCGTCGGGCAGCGTCCGCGCGTTCGGCCGCTCGGTGATCATCGGCGGGAGGTCGAGCACCTCGAAGACGCGCTCGAACGACACCAGCGCGGTCATGACGTCGACGCGGGCGTTCGCGAGCGCCGTCATCGGCGTGTAGAGCCGGGTGAGCAGCAGGGCGAGGGTGACGACCGTGCCCGCCTCGATCCGCCCGGTGACGGCGAGCCACCCGCCGAGGCCGTAGATCAGCGCCTGGGCCAGCGCCGACACCAGCGACAGCGCGGTGACGAACACCCGCGACGCCATCGCGGTGCGCACCCCGATGTCGCGGATCCGCACCGCGCGGTCGGCGAACTCGGCGATTTCGTCGTCCGGGCGGCCGAACAGCTTCACCAGCGTGGCGCCGGGCGCGGAGAAGCGCTCGGTCATCTGGTTGGACAGGGCCGCATTGAGGTCGGCGGCCTCGCGACGCAGGTCGGCGATGCGCCGCCCCATGCGCCGCGCCGGGATCACGAAGATCGGGAGCAGGACGAGCGCGAGCACGGTGACCTGCCACGCCAGCGTGATCATCACGGCGATCGCGAGCGTCAGCTGGATGACGTTGGAGACGACGCTGGCCAACGTCGACGTGACCGCCGACTGCGCCCCGACCACGTCGTTGTTCAGCCTGCTGACCAGCGCGCCGGTGCGCGTGCGGGTGAAGAACGCGACCGGCATCGTCTGGACGTGCGCGTACACCGCGCGCCGCAGGTCGGCGATCAGGCCCTCGCCGATGCGCGAGGAGAACCAGCGCGTGGCGAGCCCGTTGACCGCCTCGACGACCGCGAGCGCGGCGATGCCCCCGGCCAGCCCCAGCACGGTGGCGGCGGCCACGGAGACAGCGGAAGGGGCGTCGCCACTGGCGACGATGGTGTCCACCACCCGACCGGCGAGGATCGGGGTGATCACACCGACGACGGACGAGACGACGGTGAACAGGAGGAAGGCGAGCAGGCCGCGGCGGTACGGGGCGGCGAAGCGCCAGATGCGCGGGATCGTCCCCTTCTTGATCGAACGGGGGGCGTCGACCCCGTGGGTGACGCTCCGCAGCATCCCGAACGGCCTGTCCACGCGCTCTCCTCTCGACGGAGGTGCCAACGCGTGGGCGTGCGGCCGTGCTTCCCGCGCTACCTACTTCTTCTTCGTGCGGGTGGCTCCGCCGCGGCCCCGCAGCGTGACACCCGTCTCCGAAAGCACCCGATGCACGAAACCGTACGAGCGGCCCGTCGACTCCGCGAGGGCACGGATGCTGGCCCCCTTCTCGTACTTCTTCTTCAGGTCGGTGGCGAGCTTCTCGCGCTGCGCGCCGGTGATGCGCGCCCCCTTCTTCAAATCGGCCACAGCTGTCGTCCCCTCCGAATCGTCGAACTGCCTGGTCCGGACGGTCAGGCCCGGGTGCGGCAATGATCGTCCACCGATGGGGCGGGGACCAGGAGATCTTTTCGAAGATCGGTGAACGGTTCCGCCGAATGGATCACGCACTCGGGTGATCATTGCCGCCGTTTGATCACCGGCCGGTCACCCCGTCGCCACTCTCCGATCACTCCGGGCGGGGTCGAGAACGCCGTTACCTGCACCGGTGTGACCCAGCGCACTCCAGCCGGGCGAGGAAGCTGCGCGGCGATCGGGTGGCGATCGTCCCGGCCGGATCGTCCGATCAGGCCAGCTGGACGAGGTCGAGGTAGTCGGCCGACCACAGGTCCTCGGTGCCGTCCGGCAACACGATGACCTTGTCCGGGGTGAGCGCCTCGACCGCGCCGGGGTCGTGCGTGACGAGCACGACCGCACCCGCGAAGTGCCGCAGCGCGTCCAACACCTGCGCACGGCTGGCCGGGTCGAGGTTGTTGGTGGGCTCGTCGAGCAGCAGCACGTTGGCGGAGCTGGAGACGAGCCCGGCCAGCGCGAGCCGGGTGCGCTCGCCGCCGGACAGCGTGCCCGCCCGCTGGTCGAGCTGGGCGCCGGTGAACATGAACGAGCCGAGCAGGTTGCGCAGCTGCTGCTCGGGCGCGTCGGGGGCGGCGTGGCGCACGTTCTCCCAGACGGTGGCGTCCATGTCGAGCGTGTCGTGCTCCTGGGCGAAGTAGCCCGTGCGCAGCCCGTGACCCGCCACCACCGCCCCCGTGTCGGGGGTCTCCGCCCCGGCGAGCAGGCGCAGCAGCGTGGTCTTGCCCGCGCCGTTCAGCCCGAGCACCACCACCTTGGCGCCGCGATCGACGGCCAGGTCGACGCCCGTGAACACCTCCAACGAGCCGTACGCCTTCGAGAGCCCCTCCGCCGTGAGCGGGGTGCGCCCGCACGGCGCAGGGTCGGGGAAGCGGATGCGGGCCACCTTGTCGCGCTTGTGCTCCGGCTCCAATGCGGCGAGCATCTGGTCGGCTCGGCGGGCCATGTTCTTCGCCGCGACGGCCTTCGTCGCCTTCGCGCCCATCTTGGCCGCCTGCAGGTGCAGCACCGCGGCCTTCTTCTCGGCGTTGGCCCGCTCGCGGCGGCGGCGCTTCTCGTCGGTGGCCCGCGCCTCGAGGTAGCGGTGCCAGTCCATGTTGTAGACGTCGATCTCGCCGCGCACGGCGTCGAGGAACCACACCTTGTTGACCACGGCGGCGAGCAGCTCGGTGTCGTGGCTGATGACGACGAGGCCGCCACTGTGCGCGGACAGGAACGACCGCAGCCAGGTGACCGAGTCGGCGTCGAGGTGGTTGGTCGGCTCGTCGAGCAGAAGGGTGGTGGCACTCGGCGCGCCCCCGCCCCCGCCGTCGGACGCGGCGAACAGGATCCGGGCCAGCTCGACCCGGCGGCGCTGACCGCCCGACAGCGTCGCGATCTGCTGGCCGAGCACCCGCTCGGGGAGGCCGAGGTGGGCGCAGATGCGCGCGGCGTCGCTTTCCGCCGCGTACCCGCCGAGCGCTGCGAACCGTTCCTCGATGCGCCCGTACTCGCGCACCGCCCGTTCGTTCTGCGACCCGTCGACCAGCTCCGCCATCGCCGACTGTGCCTTCTCCATCTTGCGGAGCATCTCGTCGAGGCCGCGCGCGGACAGCACGCGGTCCTTGGCGGTGACCGTGAGGTCGCCTTCGCGGGGGTCTTGTGGCAGGTAGCCGACCGCGCCGGACCCGCCGACCGCGCCTCCGTACGGCTCGCCCTCGCCCGCGAGGACCCGCATGGCGGTGGTCTTGCCCGCGCCGTTGCGGCCGACGAGGCCGATGCGGTCGCCTGGCTGCACGCGCAGGGTGGCGTCGGACAGCAGAATGCGGGACCCGGCCCGCAGTTCGAGGTCGGTGGCGGTGATCAAAGGAGATTCTCCGGGGGACGAGGGCAGGCGGGATCGCTGGACGTGGCGCCGCTACCCGATCCGGATCACGGCTCCAGAGTACCGGTCGGCGCGAGTGCGTTTCCGTCGTAGGGTCGCCGCCATGACTGATCTCACGGGCTCGCTCAGCGGTCGCGCCGCGCTCGTCACCGGCGCCAGCCGCGGCATCGGCCACGCCATCGCCGCGGAGCTCCTCGGCCGCGGAGCGTCGGTCACGATCACCGCACGCAAGCCCGACGAGCTCGCGGCGGCGGCGAAAGAGCTGGTGGAGGGCGCGGCGGGCGGCGCGGCCGACCGGGTGCTCGCCGTCGCGGGGAACGCGGGGTCGGCGGAGTCCCGCGCGGAGTCGGTTGACCGCACGATGGAGACGTTCGGGCGGCTCGACATCCTGATCAACAACACCGGGATCAACCCGGTCTACGGTCCGCTCGTCGACGCCGATCTCGAGGCCGTGCGGAAGATCTTCGACCTCAACGTCGTCGCGGCGATCGGGTACGTGCAGCTGGCCTATCGGGCGTGGATGCGCGACAACGGTGGCTCGGTGGTGAACCTCGCGTCGGTGGGCGGCCTTCGTTCCACCGGCGTGATCGCCGCTTACGGCGCGTCCAAGGCGGCGCTCATCCGGCTGACCGAGGAGTTGGCCTGGCAGCTGGGCCCCTCGATCCGGGTCAACGCCGTGGCGCCCGCGGTGGTCAAGACCAAGTTTTCGACAGCGCTCTACGCCGAGGGCGAGGACAAGGTCAGCGCCGCCTACCCGATGAAGCGGCTCGGGGTCCCCGAGGACGTGGCCCCGCTGGTCGGCTTCCTCGTCTCCGACCAGGCGTCCTGGATCACCGGCGCGACCGTCCGGGTGGACGGCGGGATCCTCGCCACGGGCACGCTCGGCTGACTGTGAGCGGAAACGAGTGCTAGAGCACCCGTTTCCACTCACGACCCCTCAGAGCACCGGGGCGTCCGTCCAGAGGCGGCCGGACCGGCCGGTCAGCACGTCCAGGAGCGCGGTGGCCTGGCCGTCGGTGAGCGAGGCGACGTAGTCGATCACTGCCCGACCGCGCGCGGGCGCCGTGGCGCCGAGTTCGGCGCGGGAGAGTTCCACCAGGTCGTGCAGGCGCGGCGGGAGGCTTGGGCCGTCGCCCTCCTCGGCGAGCCACGCAGTCAGCGCGTCCACCAGCGCGACCAGCACGGTCGCCTGTCCGCGCTGGTGGGAGGCGAGGTCCGCGCGGCGGAGGACGAAGCGCTGGTGCACGAACTTGAGCACCGCCACCTCGTGCCACTGCGCCGCCGCCAACGCGACGTGGGCCGAGCGCACCGGCGGGTCGCGGTCGACGCCCACCCCCGCCACCAGGCGCGACGTCCAGCGCGCCGAGAACTCGGCGACCGCCCGCTCCCCCGCCATCGACCCGTCGAACGGCACGGACAGGAGCCCGTCGACCAGGTCGTCGCGGACCCTGGTCACGGCGGCGCGGAAGGCGTCGTCGTCGTAGACCCAGGCGTCCTTGTCCCGCAGGCGCCGCCGCAGCCGCTCCAGGTCCGACCCGGGGCCCGACCCGCCCCCGCCGTGTCTGCCCCAGCCCGTCAGCTCGGTGGCCACCCCGGCCTGCTGCAGCACGCCGACGCGGTGGAAGTCCTCCAGATCGTGGATCGCGTAGGCGATGTCGTCGGCGGTGTCCATCACGGCCGCCTCGACCGTCTGCTGCCATGGACCGACCGGGAACGCCGCGCGGGCGGCGACGAGATCGTCCAGCTCGGTGGTGTACACGGAGAACTTGGCCGAGCCCGCGGCGGGCGCGCCGGGCAGCCGACCACCCCCGCGCGGCGGCAGCACGGCGGCCGACGGATGCGGGTCGGGATAGCCACGCCGGGTCCAGGGGTACTTGAGGAGGGCGGCGCGCACGGCGGCGGTGAGGTCGAGCCCGGTACCGCTCGGACCGTGCAGGTCGATGGTCGTGACGATGCGAAAGCTCTGCGCGTTGCCCTCGAAGCCGTCGGAGAGGCCGAGACGCTCGCGGGACACCCGGTCGAGCACCTGCTCGCCGAGGTGCCCGAACGGCGGATGGCCGAGGTCGTGGGCCAGCGCGGCGGCCTCCACGACGTCGGGGTCGCAGCCACCGAGCGGCCCGACGACCGGGTCGCAGGCCAGCCGCTCGGCGATCGCGCGCGCGACCTGCGCCACCTGCAGGCTGTGCGTCAGCCGGTTGTGCACGAGCAGCCCGGCCCCGGCTGGGCTGACCACCTGGGTGACACCCGCGAGGCGCGCGAAGAAGGGCGACGCGGCGATGCGGTCCCGGTCGACCCGGAACGGGCTGGTCGCGAGGCCCACCCCGGACTCGGCGACAAACGACCGTCGCGCGGCCCGCGCCTCGTCGTCCACGCCGCGCAGGCTATCCGCGCGACGTCGGCGCGCGCGCTGTCACCCTCGGTGGTGCGCCGCCCGTGACCACCCATCCCCGAACGTCCCCTGAAGGCGATCATGGCCCGCGGACTCGGGTGGATACTGGCGGCGTGACAGACGTGCTCGTCGTGGGCGGGGGTCCCGCGGGCCGGGCACTCGCCGCGGAGTGCGGGTCGCGGGGGTTGGCGACGACGCTCGTCGACCCGGCACCCGATGCCCCGTGGCGCGCCACGTACGGCGCCTGGCTCGACGAGCTCCCCGCGGGCCTCCCCGCACCCGCCGCCACCGCAGAGGGGCGGGTCATCGCCCGCACCGCGCATGCCCTCGACCGCACCTACGCCGTGCTCGACGTGCCCGCGCTGCGTGCCCACCTCGACGCTCGGATGGCCACGGCCGGGGTCCGCGTCGTCGCCGGGCGGGTCACCGGCCACGCCCACGACGGCCCGTCGGGGCGCATGGAGGGCGTGCTGGCCGACGGCACCCGCCTGGCCGCCGACGTGCTCGTCGACGCGGGCGGGCACCGGGCTCCCCTGCGCGCAGGCCGGATCCCACGCCGGGCGGTAGCGGCCGAGCAGACCGCCCACGGCGTCGTGGTGGATGCCGCCACCGCCGCGCCGATCGTCGGGCCGGGCGAGGTGCTCTTCATGGACTGGCGCCCCGACCACGGCGAGCCCGGCTGGCCCACCTTCCTCTACGCCGTCCCGCTCGGCGGCGGCGCCGTGCTGCTGGAGGAGACCTCGCTCGCCCGCCGCCCCGGCCTGCCGCTGCCCGTATTGCGCCGCCGTCTACACGCCCGGCTCGCCCGCCACGGCATCGCCCCACCCACGGATGCCCCGGTCGAACGCGTCCGGTTCCCCGTCGACCGGCCCCGCCACGCGACACCCGGCGTGCTCGGCTTCGGTGCCGCCGCGCCGCTCGTGCACCCGGCCACGGGATTCAGTGTGGCCGAGGCGCTGCGGCTCGCCCCGTCCGTCGCCGACGCGCTGGCCCGCGGCGGCCTGGACGCCGCCCAACACCGCCTGTGGCCCGCCCGCGCCGTCGCCGTGCACCGGCTGCGGCGCATCGGCCTCGAGGCGCTGCTGCGCATGCCCGCCGAGGCCGTTCCCGCCTTCTTCGAGACGTTCTTCGCCCTGCCCGAACGGCACCGCCGCGCCTACCTCTCCGGCCGCGACGACCTCCCTGGCCACCTCGCCGCGATGGGCCAGCTCTTCGGGCGGGCCGACACCCGGCTGCGCGGACGGCTCGTCGGACCGGCCTTCCGCCGCCCCGCCCCGGCCCTCCCGACGCCCCGGTGATGCCGGCGGCGCTACCACTGACGGGCTGAGGACCGGGACCGTTGCAGCGCCGGCGACCAGGACCATTCGGCGAGTGCGCTGCCCCGATCGGGCGATGCGCAGAGGACCGAGTGGCGGTGCTACTGGCGGTAACCTCTGCACATGCCCGCCTATCGCACCGTCGTCGTCGGCACCGACGGCTCGTCCACGTCGCTGGCCGCGGTGGACCGCGCCGCCCGAGTGGCCGCGGACAGCGCCGCCGAGCTCGTGATCGTCTGCGCCTACACCCCGGCGAGCCGGGAGGAGACCGCGGCCGCGGAGGACGCCCTCAGGGAGGAGGCCTACCTCGTCGTGGGCTGGACGCCCGCCGACGAGACCCTCCGCGCGGCCGAGGAGCGGGCCCTCGCGGCGGGCGCGCTGAAGATCCGGACGTCGGCCGTCGACGGTCCGCCGGTCGACGTGCTGCACGCCGCGGTCGCCGAGCACGGCGCCGACCTGCTCGTCGTCGGCAACAAGGGCCTCAACACCCTGTCCGGGCGCCTCCTCGGCTCGGTGCCGTCCGGCGTTGCGCGCCGGTCCGGGGTGGACGTGCTCATCGTCCACACGACGTGACGGTGGACCACCCCCTTGAAGCCGCGCTCGAGGAGGCCATCCTCGGCGCGCCCCGCCGCTACACGCGCACGGAGCTCGCCGAGGCCGCCGGGCTGGACCTGGACGAGGGCCGACGGCTGTGGCGCTCCCTCGGCTTCCCCGAGGCGCCCGACGACGCGGTGCTCTTCACGGACCGCGACCTGGCCGCCGCCCGGCTCATGACCGGCCTCACCGAGGCGGGCTTCCTGGATACGGACGTCCGGGAAGCGGTCGCCAGGGCCACGGCGCAGTCGATGTCGCGGCTGGCCGAATGGCAGATCGGCATGCTGAAGCGCCTGATCGAGTCGGAGGGCGCGCCGCTCCGGCCGGACCAGGCGATGGACGTGGCCCACAGCGTGCTGCCCGTCCTCGAGGAGCTGCAGACCTACGTGTGGCGACGCCACCTGGCCGCGACCGTGGCCCGGATGCTGGTCGCCACCGACCCGGACGGCCGCGAGGGCCTGGTCGTCGGCTTCGCCGACATGGTCGGGTTCACCCGCACCACGCGACGGCGCTCCACCGTCGAGCTGGCCGAGATGATCGAGCGCTTCGGCGCGAGCACCACCGACGTGATCGCCGAGGGTCGGGGCCGCATCGTCAAGACGATCGGCGACGAAGTGCTATTCGTGGCCGACGACGTCGGCGACGCCGCGGAGATCGCCCTTGCCCTGCAGGACCGGGTGCGCGCGGAGCCGGTGCTGCCGCCGCTGCGCATCGGCCTGGCGTCCGGCGACGTGCTGGTGCGCTACGGCGACGTCTACGGCGAGGTCGTGAACATCGCCGCCCGGCTCACCGCCCACGCGCGGCCGGACACCGTGCTCGTGGATCGGGACACGGCCGAGGCGTTGACGGTCGACCCCCGCTTCGCGCTGCGGCCGCTGCGCCCGGTGGCCGTGCCGGGCTACCGCCACCTGCACCCGTGGGTCCTGGAACGCGCCCGAGGGTCGTGAGCGGAAAGGAGTGCTCTGGCACCCGTTTCCGCGCACGGGCGGCGTCAGACGCGGAACCCGAGCGCCCGCAGCTGCTCCCGGCCGTCCTCGGTGATCTTGTCGGGCCCCCACGGCGGCATCCAGACCCAATTGATCTTGATGTCGTCGACGAGCGCGCCGACGAGCGCCGCCCTGGCCTGGTCCTCGATCACGTCGGTGAGCGGGCACGCGGCGCTGGTGAGGGTCATGTCGATCACTGCGACGCCGTCGGACTCCTCGATGCCGTAGACCAGGCCGAGGTCGACGACGTTGATGCCAAGCTCCGGGTCGACGACGTCGCGCATCGCCTCCTCAAGGTCTTCGATCGAGGGCTTCTC
The DNA here is from genome assembly GCA_963736375.1 of uncultured Actinomycetota bacterium. Taxonomy (GTDB): domain Bacteria; phylum Actinomycetota; class Actinomycetes; order Mycobacteriales; family Pseudonocardiaceae; genus Pseudonocardia. The sequence goes on along the minus strand of CAVTOL010000027.1, from coordinate 135,316 downwards.
CCGCTGCGGCGGCGGCTCGGGCATCCCGGCCACCCCGCGCACCACGGTCTCGTCGGTCTCGCTCATGCCTTCTCCTCCGATCGGACCAGCGCGTCCTTGAACGCCATCCACCCCAACAACGCGCACTTCACGCGCGCTGGGTAGCGGGCGACGCCTGCGAACGCCACACCGTCGCCGAGCACGTCCTCGTCCGGCTCGACCTGCCCGCGGCCCTGCGCCATCTCCTGGAACGCGCGCAGCACCGTGAGGCTGTCGTCTTTCGACTTCCCGACCACGAGATCGGTGAGCACCGACGCCGAGGCCTGGCTGATCGAGCAGCCGAGCGTCTCGTAGGAGACGTCGACGACGGTGTCGCCCTCCAGCCGCACGCGCAGCGTGATCTCGTCGCCGCAGGTGGGGTTGATCTGGAACGACTCGGCGTCGAACGGCTCTCGCAGCCCCGCCCCGTGCGGGGTGCGGTAGTGGTCCAGGATGATCTCCTGGTACATCTGCTCCAGCTGCACTACACAACTCCGAAGAACTCGCGGGCCGCCTGTACCCCGTCCACCAGAGCGTCGACTTCCTCCGGCGTCGAGTACACGTGGAACGACGCCCGCACGGTGGCGGTGATTCCGAACCGCCGATGCAGCGGCCATGCGCAGTGGTGGCCCACCCGCACGGCGACGCCCCGGTCGTCGAGCACCTGCCCGACGTCGTGGGCGTGGATCCCGTCGACGACGAACGCGACCGCCCCGCCGCGGCTCTCCCGCGAGGTGGGTCCGATGATCCGCACCCCCGGCACCCCGGCGAGCCCGTCGAGGGCGCGGTCGACGAGCTCCAGCTCGTGCTCGTGCAGCGCGTCCATGCCGATGCCGGTGAGGTAGTCGACGGCCGCGCCGAGCCCGACGGCCTGCGACGTCATCGGCACACCCGCCTCGAACCGCTGCGGCGGCGCGGCGTAGGTGGAGCCCTCCATCCGCACCATCTCGATCATCGAGCCGCCGGTGAGGAACGGCGGCATAGCGGCCAGCAGCTCGCGGCGCCCGTACAGCACGCCGACTCCGGATGGCCCGAGCATCTTGTGCCCTGAGAACACCGCGTAGTCGACGCCGAGGTCGCCGAGGTGCACCGGCATGTGCGGCACCGACTGGCAGGCGTCAAGCAGGGTGAGCGCGCCGACCGCGCCCGCACGGGACACAAGCTCCGCGACCGGCAGGATCGTGCCGAGCACGTTGGACTGGTGCGCGAACGCCACGATCTTGGTGCGCTCGCTGAGCGCAATCGAGTCGAGGTCGATGCGGCCGTCGTCGGTGACCGCGTACCAGCGCAACGTGGCCCCGGTGCGGCGGCACAGCTCCTGCCATGGCACGAGGTTGGCGTGGTGTTCCAGCTCGGTGACGACGATCTCGTCGCCGGGCCCGAGCGCGAACCGCGCCGCGTCCCCGCCGAACGTGGCGGCGTTGCTGAACGCATAGGCGACGAGGTTGACGCCTTCGGTGGCGTTCTTGGTGAACACCACTTCATCGGGGCCGACGCCGACGAACGCGGCGATCCGCGCGCGGGCGGCCTCGTACGCGTCGGTGGCTTCCTCGGCGAGCTGGTGGGCCCCGCGGTGGACGGCGGCGTTGTGCTGTTCGAGGAACGCCCGCTCGGCGTCGAGGACCTGGCGCGGTCGCTGCGACGTCGCCCCCGAGTCGAGGTAGACGAGCGGCTTCCCGTCCCGCACCGTGCGCGCGAGGATCGGGAAGTCCGCTCTGATCTTGGCGACGTCCATCAGACCGCCGCGGCCGTGCCGATGGCAGGCTTCGCATCCGCGTCGATGGTCGGCTTCGCCTCCGCGTCGATGGTCGGCTTCGCCTCCGCGTCGATGGTCGGCCTTCGCCTCCGCCGCGAACCGCTCGTAGCCGTGGCGCTCCAGCTCGTCGGCCAGCTCGGGGCCGCCGGACTCGACCACCCGCCCGCCCGCGAAGACGTGCACGACGTCGGGCCGGATGTGCTGCAGGATCCGCGTGTAGTGCGTGATCAGCAGCACGCCGACGTCGCCTGCCGCGCGATAGGCGTTCACGCCGTGCGAGACCACCCGCAGCGCGTCGACGTCCAGTCCGGAGTCGGTTTCGTCGAGGATCGCGAACCTCGGCTTGAGCAGCGCGAGCTGCAGCACCTCGTGGCGCTTCTTCTCACCGCCCGAGAAGCCCTCGTTGACGCTGCGTTCGGCGAAGTCGGGGTCGATGTCGAGGTCGCTCATCGCGCCCTTGACCTCCTTGACCCACGTGCGCAGCTTGGGCGCCTCGCCACGGATGGAGGTGGCGGCCGAGCGCAGGAAGTTGGCCATGGAGACCCCTGGCACCTCGACCGGGTACTGCATGGCGAGGAACAGGCCTGCGCGGGCACGCTCGTCGACGGTCATCGCGAGCACGTCCTGCCCGTCGAGCGTGACGGTGCCGGAGGTGACCTCGTACTTCGGGTGGCCCGCAATCGCGTAGGCGAGCGTGGACTTGCCCGAGCCGTTCGGCCCCATGATCGCGTGGGTCTGGCCGGACTCGACCGTGAGGTCGACGCCTTTGAGGATCTCCTTGGGGCCGTCGTCGGTGGCCACGGAGACGTGCAGGTCCTTGATCTCCAAGGTGGACATGGCGGTGTCGTGCTCCGTTCAGACGGTTCAGTCGTTGCCGGTGGCGGCGAGCTCGGCCTCGATGGCCGCCTCCAGCCGCTCCCGCAGCTCGGGGATGGTGATCTTGCTGAGGATCTCGCCGAAGAACCCGCGGACGACCAGGCGCCGCGCGATCGCCTCCGGGATGCCGCGGCTCTGCAGGTAGAACAGTTGCTCGTCGTCGAAGCGGCCGGTGGCGCTCGCGTGCCCGGCCCCGGCGATCTCGCCGGTCTCGATCTCCAGGTTGGGCACCGAGTCGGCCCGGGCGCCCGTGGTGAGGACGAGGTTGCGGTTGAGCTCGAAGGTGTCGGTGGCCTCGGCCGTGTGGCGGATCAACACGTCGCCGATCCAGACCGTGCGCGCGCCGTCGCCTTGCAGCGCGTTCTTGTAGTTCACCCGCGAACGGCAGTGTGGCTCGCCGTGGTCGACGAGCAGCCGCTGCTCGAGGTGTTGGCCCGCGTCGGCGAAGCCGAGACCCATGAGCTCGGCGTCGCCGCCCGGCGCGCGGTAGGCGACGGTCGGGCTGACCCGCACCAGGTCGCCGCCGAGGGCCACGGAGGTGGCGCGCAGGGTGGCGTCGCGGCCGAGCGCGAAGTGATGGGCGCCGACGTGCACCGCGTCGTCGGCCCACTCCTCGGTGACGACCAACGTGAGCCGCGATCCGTCGGCCAGCACGACCTCGAGGTTGTCGGCCACCGTGCCGGAACCGCGCTGCACGAGCACGACCGTGGCCTCGGTGTGCGGGGTGGTGCGCAGTTGCAGGTGCGACGCGGCGACCGCGCCAGGCCCAGGACCGGTGACGGTGACGGTGACCGGCGCTGTGCCCGATGCCGCCTCCGCGGAGGGGAGCGCGTCGGCGGGGCCGTCGAGCGTGACGATCGTCGCCTGCCGAAACGTCGACCAGGCCGCGGCCGCGACCCGGTCGGCGGGCACGCCGCCCTCGCCGAGGCGGGGGTCGTCGCGGCCGACGATCTCGGCCTGCGCGCCGTCCACCTCAACCGTGGCCGTGCCGTCGAACACCGCGGTGCCGTTGTGCAGCCCCCGCAGGCGGCGCATCGGCGTGAACCGCCAGTTCTCCTCGCGCCCTCCTGGGACCTCGAACGCGTCGACGTCGTAGGCGGTGAACCGCTCTTTCGCCGACAGGACCGGCGCCTCGCCTTGCCCCTTCTTGGCCCCCTTGAGCTCGGGGGCGAGCCCAGCAACTTCTGTGCCGAGGCCGCGATCCTTCTCCGCAAGCTCCGAAGATCTCGGAGTCATCCGACGCTGCCCTCCATCTGCAGCTCGATGAGCCTGTTCAGCTCCAGCGCGTACTCCATGGGCAGCTCGCGCGCGATGGGCTCGACGAACCCGCGCACGACCATCGCCATGGCCTCGTCCTCGGTGAGACCGCGGCTCATCAGGTAGAAGAGCTGGTCGTCGCTGACCTTGGACACGGTGGCCTCGTGGCCCATGGTGACGTCGTCGGTGCGGACGTCGACGTAGGGGTAGGTGTCCGAGCGGCTGATCGTGTCGACCAGCAGCGCGTCGCACTTCACCGTGGACCGCGAGTGGTGGGCCCGCGGGTTGACCTGCACGAGCCCGCGGTAGGACGTGCGCCCGCCGCCCCGAGCCACCGACTTCGAGATGATCGTGGACGACGTGTGCGGCGCCAGGTGCACCATCTTCGCGCCCGCGTCCTGGTGCTGGCCCTCGCCCGCGAACGCGATCGAGAGCACCTCGCCCTTGGCGTGCTCGCCCATGAGCCAGACGGCCGGGTACTTCATGGTGACCTTGGAGCCGAGGTTGCCGTCCACCCACTCCATGGTGGCGCCCGCTTCGGCCTTGGCCCGCTTGGTGACCAGGTTGTAGACGTTGTTCGACCAGTTCTGGATCGTGGTGTAGCGGCAGCGGCCGCCCTTCTTCACGATGATCTCGACGACCGCCGAGTGCAGCGAGTCCGACGAGTAGATCGGCGCCGTGCAGCCCTCGACGTAGTGCACGTACGCGCCTTCGTCGACGATGATCAGCGTGCGCTCGAACTGGCCCATGTTCTCGGTGTTGATCCGGAAGTAGGCCTGCAGCGGGATGTCGACGTGCACGCCGGGCGGCACGTAGATGAACGACCCGCCGGACCAGACCGCCGAGTTGAGCGCGGAGAACTTGTTGTCGCCCGCCGGGATGACCGACCCGAAGTACTCACGGAAGAGCTCCGGGTGCGTGCGCAGGCCGGTGTCGGTGTCGAGGAAGATCACGCCCTGCTCCTCCAGGTCCTCGCGGATCTGGTGGTAGACGACCTCGCTCTCGTACTGCGCGGCGACGCCCGCGACCAGCCGGGCCTTCTCCGCTTCGGGGATGCCGAGCCTGTCGTAGGTGTTCTTGATGTCGGCGGGCAGGTCTTCCCAGGTGGCGGCCTGCTTCTCCGTGGAGCGCACGAAGTACTTGATGTTGTCGAAGTCGATGCCCGACAGGTCGGCGCCCCAGCGCGGCATGGGCTTGCGCTCGAAGATGTCGAGGGCCTTGAGGCGGAACTCGAGCATCCACTGCGGCTCGTTCTTGAGCGCGGAGATGTCGGCGACGACGTCGGCGGAAAGGCCGCGTCGCGCGGTGGATCCGGCGGCGTCCGAGTCGGCCCAACCGAAGTCGTACCGGCCGAGCGTCGCGAGCGTCTCCTCCTGGGTGAGTGACTCAGGAGCGGTCGTCATACGGACTGCCTCCCTCTCGGGATTGTGACGGGAACATCCAGTGGTACGTGGGTGGTACAGACCGCGTCGCCGCGGGCGATGGTGGCCAGCCGCTGCACGTGCGTGCCCAGCAGCTCGGCGAAAGCCTGTGTCTCGGCCTCGCACAGCGCCGGGAACTCGGTGGCGACGTGCGCGACCGGGCAGTGATGTTGGCACAGCTGCGCGCCCGCGCCCACCTCGCGCATCTGCGCCGCGTAGCCGCGGGCGGTGAGCACGTCGGCGAGCACGTCGGCACGGGCGTCCGGGCCGTCGGCCGCCGCGACGAGCGCGGCGCCGTCACCGAGCAGCTCCTCGACCCGGTGGGCGGCGAAGTCCTGCACCGCGGCGGGGCCTGCGTGCTCGGCGAGGTAGCGCAGCGCGGCGACGGCCAGGTCGTCGTAACCGTGGCCGAAGCGGGCCCGGCCGGCGTCGGTGAGCAGGTAGAGCTTGGCGGGACGACCGCGGCCCCGGTGTACCCGGCGCGACGCGGCCCGCAGCTCGGCCTCGCCGTCGGCGATCAGCGCGTCGAGGTGGCGGCGGACGGCAGGACCCGACAGCCGCAGCGCGGTCGCGACCGCGGCGGCCGTGACCGGCCCCTGCTCCATGAGCAGGCGCGCCACCGCCTCCCGCGTGCCGAACTCGCTTTTCACAACACCAGTGTTGCTTATTTGGTGGCGGGGGGCAAAGGCGGGGGTCGGAAGGGTGAGCGCGGTCACCTGCGACGGCCGGGGTGGGGGCCGAAAAGGGCAGCTCCGCGCAGCGCCGTCGGGCCGCCTCGCTACGCTTCGGGGCATGGTGGCACCGCAGCTGGACGGAGCGCCACCGCCCGTCCGCACGGTCCCAGCGCCCGATCCCAGCCGACGTGCGCGGCGGCTCGGCCTCGTCGCCGCGTTGCTGATGGCCGTGGGCGGGCTGGGTGCGGGCGCGCTGCCGATACCCAATCCGGCCTTCGGGCTACGGCTGATCGGGCTGCCCAGCCGCAACGTCACGCTCGCCATCGCCGTCACCTACGCAGGCATCGTGCTGATGGTGCTGGCGTGGCTGTGGGTGGCCAAGATGCTGCGCTCCCGCGGCGCCGTCGCGCCCGCGCCGACGATCGCCCAGCTGGCGCGGACCACGGCCACCTGGGCAGTGCCGCTGGCGCTCGCGCCGCCGCTGTTCTCCCGCGACGTCTACAGCTACCTCGCCCAGAGCGCGGAGCTCGCGCGCGGCATCGATCCGTACGTGTTCGGCCCCGCGGGCGGCCTCGGCATCGAGGATCCACTCGTCCGCTCGATCCCCACGATCTGGCGCGACACACCCGCCCCCTACGGCCCGCTCTTCCTGATCGTCGGACGCGGCATCACCGCGCTCACCGGCAACGACGTCGTCCTCGGCATCTTCGCCTACCGCGTGCTTGCGCTGGCCGGGCTCGCCCTCATCATCTGGACGCTGCCGCGGCTCGCCCGACGCTGCCGGATGGACGTCGGGCTCGCCATGTGGCTCGGCGTCGGCAACCCGCTTGTTCTGTTCCACCTGGTCAGCGGCGTCCACAACGAGGCGCTGATGATCGGGCTCATGCTTGCGGGGATGGAGCTGGGGCTGCGGGCGGGCCCCCGGATACTCGATCCGCACCTGCTCGGCGGGGCGTTCCTGATCGTCTGCGCCTCGGCGGTGAAGCTGCCCGCGCTGCTTGTGCTCGGCTTCCTCGGCCTGCACTGGGCTCGGCTGCGCGGCGGCAGGGCGCGGGACGTGGCCATCGCCGCCGGGGTGCTCGCCGCGGTCACGGTGGTGGTCTACACACCACTGTCGGTCGGCACGGGCGTCGGGCTCGGTTGGACCACCACGCTCGCCGTGCCCACGCTGATCCTGTCGTGGATGTCCGCCACCACCGACCTCGGTCTCCTCGGCGGCCAGGTCGGCATCCTCGGCGGCCTCGGAGACCACACGACGGCAGTCCTGTCGCTGCTGCGCGGCGTCGGCCTGGCCATCGCGGCCGTGCTGTGCGCCCGGCTGCTGTGGCTGGTGTTCCGTGGCAGGCTCGACCCGATCACCGGCATGGCCGCGGGGCTGGGTGCGGTAGTGCTGCTCGGGCCCGTCGTGCACCCGTGGTACGTCCTGTGGGGCCTGATCCCGCTGGCCGCCACCCGTTCGCTGCCGCGCTACCGACGAGCACTGCTCGCGGCCTCGGCCGTGCTCGCGGTGGTCGTGCCGCCGACGGGGGCGGACTTCAACTTCCGCGCTTTCCAACTACCGCTCGCGCTGGCCGCGTCGCTGGTGATGCTGGCGGTGCTGATCCTGGTGCAGCGCCAACGGATCCAGGGCGCCAGCGGCGTCGACATCGACGCCCTCCCCGGCCACGCGCCGGTGGGCCGCGACTAGGCACCCTCCGCCTTGCCGGGAGCCATCTGGTTCACGAAGCCCGTCGAGCGTGTTCCGCGGGGCACGGCCTAGGCTTTGCCCCTGTGAGTGGCGCTGCCGTGACCGTGCGTGGGCTGGTCAAACGGTTCGGAGCCATCACCGCCGTCGACGGGCTCGACCTGGAGCTCCCGGCCGCGTCGGTGCTCGCGCTGCTCGGACCGAACGGCGCGGGCAAGACCACTACCGTCGAGGTCTGCACCGGCTTCCGCACAGCCGACGCGGGTGAGGTCCTGGTGCTCGGCACCGACCCGGCGGGTGCGCCCGACGCGCTGCGCGCCCGGATCGGGGTGATGCCGCAGGGCGGCGGCGCCTACCCCGGGGTGCGGGCGGCCGAGATGTTGGGCCTGATCGCGGCCTGCTCCGCCCGTCCGCTCGACCCGGCGTGGCTGCTCGACGTCCTCGGGCTGACCGGCTGCGCGCGCACCCCGTACAAGCGGATGTCCGGCGGCCAGCAGCAGCGGCTCGCGCTGGCGTGCGCCGTGGTCGGGCGCCCCGAACTGGTGTTCCTCGACGAACCCACCGCAGGCCTCGATCCGCAGGGCCGCCGCCTGGTGTGGGAGCTGGTGGACGCCCTGCGCCGCGACGGCGTGGCCGTGCTGCTGACCACGCACCTCATGGAGGAGGCGGAGGCGCTCGCCGACGACGTGGTGATCGTCGACAACGGCCGGGTGGTGGCGCACGGCAGCCCGGCCGCGCTGACCTCCACCGGCCCGCAGCAGGAGCTGCGGTTCCGGGCCAAGCCCGGCATGGACCTCACCGGCCTCGCCACCGCGCTTCCGCCCGAGTACCGGGCCGCCGAGACCATCGCGGGCCGCTATCTCGTACAAGGGCGGATCGACCCCGCGGTGCTGTCGACGATCACCGCGTGGTGCGCGGAGCAGGGCGCCCTCGCCGACGACGTCCAGGTGGCCCGCCGCAGCCTTGAGGACGTGTTCCTGGAGCTCACCGGACGGGAGCTGCGCTCGTGACCGCCGACGTGCTTTCCCCCCCGGAGGCGGCATCGTGACACCCTCCCGCTTCGCCCCCGGCACCTTCACCCCGGCGGCAGGACCGGGCCGCCCGCTCGCGATGCTCGCCGCCCAGTCCGGCGTGGAGCTGCGGCTCGCGCTGCGCGGTGGCGAACAGGTGCTGCTCACGCTGCTCATCCCGGTGGTGTTGCTGGTCGGTCTCACGCTGGTCACGCTCGTGCCGCTGCCCGACCCGCGGGTGGCGGCGGTGACGCCAGGCGTGCTCGCACTGGCCGTGATGTCGACGGCGTTCACCGCCCAGGCCATCGCGCTCGGCTTCGATCGGCGCTACGGCGTCATCCGACGGCTGGCGGCCACCGCGCTCCCCCGCTGGCTGCTGGTGGCCGGACGGCTCGTGGCGGTGCTCGGCGTCGTCGTCGTGCAGGTGATCGTGCTGACGGCGATCGCCCTCGTCCTCGGCTGGCGGCCCTCCGTCGACGGCGTCGGCTGGGCGCTGCTCTGTGTGCTGCTGGGCTGCGCGGCGTTCGGGGCACTGGGGATCCTCGTCGGCGGCACGTTGCGTGCGGAGGTCACCTTGGCTGTCGCCAACCTCATCTGGCTGGTGTTGGTGCTGGTCGGGGGCATTGTGGTGCCCATCGACGAGATGCCGCACACGCTCGCGGCCGTCGCGCAATGGCTGCCCACCGCCGCGCTCGCCGACGGACTGCGCACGGCGTTCGCCACCGGCGCAGGCCCCACCGGGCAGCAGGTGCTGGTCCTCGTGGCGTGGGCGGCGGTGGCCGGGGTCGCGGCCGTCCGCCTGGTCCGCTGGCGCTGACCACCCGCCCACCCGCCGGCCGCGCCCGCGCCCACCCCCGCCCGCACCCACCCGGGCCGAGCACCCACGGGCGCCCCGCCACCCCCGGGCCGCGCCACCACCCGGCCGTGCACCCACCCGGCCGTGCACCCACCCGGCCGTGCACCCACCCGGCCGTGCACCCACCCGGGCCGAGCCCGCGCCACCACCTGCTGGCGCCGCGACTTCGCACCCCTTGCGACCACTTCGCACCCGGCCGGCGGGGTGCGAAGAACGCGAAGGGGTGCGAAGTGCGGTCTGGGGTGGGCGCCACCGTCACCGCGCACCACCGTCACCGGCCGTTGCACCACCGTCAGCGTTGGAAGCTGCGCTCAATCCGAAGTGCGACCTGGTCAAACGGTTCGAGCTCGCTCCAGATCCATCGGGTGACGCGCCAGCCCTCGTCGCGGATCGCGTCCTCGCGCCGCTTCTCCGCGATGACCGCATCGCCGGGTTCCTGGCCGGGCCGCAGCAGTGCGCTGTACTTGACCAACCCATCAAACTCGCCGACCGTATGGAACTCCGGCCATCCGAAGTCGGCATGGCGCACCCCGAGCCGGGTGGCGATCGGCATCTGCAGCTCAGGCTTGGGCAACCCCAGCAGCCACATTCCGACGCGGCTGCGAGACTCGCCCGGGCTCTCACTCCGTCCGTCGGCGAACGCGGCGACCCGGCGAGCTGCGGTAACGCCGGGGCGGCGCACCGCTTGCGCCACTGCCGCGGCGAACTCGTCGGGGGTAAGCAACTCCCGGTGGAGCGCAGCGTCGGCCACACATACGGCCTCCGCAAACGGCAGGCTGCGGGCCAGGTCGGTAACGGTCCGCGCTACGGAGGTTACGGCGAGCCCGCCCAGCAGGACGACGTCGCCCGCGGCCAGGCTCGCCGAGTGCACGTGGAGCCGCGGGTTGACGCGGCCCCCGTGGGCACGAGTACGGGTCACATGGACACGATCGAGCCGCACCCGCCACAACGGCAGGCCGAGCAGGGCGGCCGCCGAGGCGTGGCTGATTACCGCGTCGGAGGTGAGCGTCGGCCAGGTGGCGCGTACCTGTAGCGCGTGCCGCTCCTCAGGTGTTTCGGGCACGGCCGAGTGGTCGACGTAGAACCCTCGCCGTAGGACGACCAGCCCGCCTGTGCGCACGCCGCGCCGCAGCTCAGCCGAGCTGTAGCCGTCGGCGAGCAGGTGCTCGCGCCGCAGGATGCGCATGTCCACAGGATGCTGCGCACGCGCCGGTGAGGGAGCGGATCGCGGCAACTTGTGGACAACTCGGCGCTCCGCCCACTTCGAAGGCCACTTCGCACCCTTTCGCGTCACTTCGCACCCCGCTGGCGGGGTGCGAAGTGACGGAAGGGGTGCGAAGAGCCGGCAGGGGCTGGCGCGCCGCGGGGCGGGCGGGCACACCGACGGGCGCGCCGCGGCTGGCCGGGCACACCGACGGGCGCACCGCGGGCGAGCCGGGGCGGGGGCAGCGGGGGAACGGCACGGGTCGCCTAGCATCGACCCGTGGCCCTGCTCGACCGTCTGCCGCCCACCTCGCCGCGCGCGATGCGCACGCTGGCGGTTGCCGCCGTGGTCGCGCAGGCGGGCATCGCCGTCACCGGCTCGGTGGTGCGGGTCACCGGGTCAGGACTGGGGTGCCCGACGTGGCCGCAGTGCTTCCCCGGCAGCCTGGTTCCGGTGGCGCACCCCGAGACGCAGGCGCTCACCCAGTGGATCGAGTTCAGCAACCGGCTGTTGACGTTCCTCGTCGTCATCGTCGCAGGGGCGTGCCTCGTGGCCGCGCTGGCCACCCGGCCGCGCCGCGCCCGGCTCACCCGCCTCGCGCTGGTGCAGCCGCTCGGGGTGGTCGCCCAGGCCGTCATCGGCGGCCTGACCGTGCTGCTGCACCTCGCGTGGTGGTCGGTCGCCGTGCACTTCATCGTCTCTATGGTCATGGTGTGGCTCGCGGTGCAGCTTGTCGCGGCGGCAGGCGACGGTGGCGGCCCTGCCACGACGGCGGCCCCCCGTGCCGTGCGGGGGCTGATCGCGACGAGCACGGCTGTGCTCGCGGCCCTGCTGGTGGCGGGCACGTTCGTCACCGCGGCAGGCCCGCACGCAGGAGACGCCCACACGCCGCGACTGGACCTGCCGGTGCCCGCGCTCGCCCAGTTGCACGCCGACCTGCTGTTCGCCTATCTCGGCATGCTCGTCGCGCTCGGCTTCACGCTCCGCGCGGTCGCGGCCCCGCCGGAGCTCGGCCGCCGCTACGCCCTGCTCGTCGCGACGGTCATGGCCCAAGGCGCGCTCGGCCTCATCCAGTACGCGCTGGGCGTCCCCGAGGCCTTGGTGTCGCTGCACGTGTTCGGCGCCGCGCTCGTGACGGTCGCCGCCGCCGCGCTGTGGGCGGCCACGACCGAGCGCGCCCCCGGCGCAGCGGCCGAGCCCACCCCAGCGGAACTGGCCCCCACCAGGGCATGATCTCGGGGTGCGCGCGATCCAGATCACCGAGAACGGTGGCCCCGAGGTCCTGAACGTCGTCGAGCTGCCCGCTCCGGAGGCCGGACCGGGCGAAGTGCTCGTGGAGGTCGGCGCAGCAGGCGTCAACTACATCGACACCTACCAACGGCAGGGCATCTACCCGCTCCCGCTGCCGGTCGTGCTGGGGTTGGAGGGCGCGGGGCGCGTGACGGCGGTCGGCAACGGCGTCGCGGACATCGCCGTCGGGGACCGGGTGGCCTGGACGAACACCCTCGGCAGCTACGCCGAGCAGGTCGCCGTGCCTGCCGACGAGGCCGTGCCCGTGCCCGACGGCGTGGCCGACGACCTTGCCGTGGGCGCGTTGCTGCAGGGCATGACGGCCTGGATCCTCGTCCACCAGACCTACCCCGTGCAGCCGGGCGACACCGTGCTCGTGCACGCCGCGGCGGGCGGCGTCGGGCTGCTGCTCACCCAGCTCGCGACCGGGCTCGGCGCCCGCGTGATCGGCACGGTGTCGACCGACGAGAAGGAGGAGCTCGCCAGGGCCGCAGGCGCCGCCGAGGTGCTGCGCTACTCCGACGACCTGGCCAAGCAGGTGCGCGACCTCACCGACGGGGTCGGTGTGGCGGCGGCGTTCGACGGCGTCGGCAAGTCGACGTTCGACGCCAGCATGGACTCCCTGCGCCGCCGCGGCATGCTCGTGCTGTTCGGGGCGGCGAGCGGCCCCGTGCCGCCGGTGGACCCGCAGCGGCTGAACTCCGGCGGCTCGCTCTACCTCACCCGCCCCACGCTGTTCCACCACATCGACACCCGCGAGAAGCTGCTGGCCACCGCGAGCAGCGTGTACGCGGAGGTGGCCGCGGGACGGCTGGATGTGCGGATCGCGCACCGCTACCCGCTCGACGAGGCGCGCAAGGCGCACGAGGACCTGCAGGCCCGGCGCACGACGGGCAAGCTGGTGCTCATTCCGTGACGTCGTTCGGCGATCTGCAGGCCTTCCAGGACCTCCCCCGGCTGGCGGGCCTGGCCCTTTCTCAGGATGGCGGGCGGCTGGTCACCACCGTCGCCGAGCCCGACCCGGACCGCACCCGCTTCCGCACTGCGCTGTGGGAGATCGACCCGACGGGCGAACGGGCCGCACGCAGGCTGACCAGGGGCACCGGGGAGGCGGCGCCCGCGTTCCTCCCCAACGGCGACCTGCTGTTCACCTCGGCCCGACCCGACCCCGACCGTGCCAAATCCGACCGAGAGCCCGCCGAGGACGCCCCCGCGGCGCTCTGGCGGCTTCCGGTGGCGGGCGAGGCCCACGTGGTGGGCACGCGGGCGGGTGGGATCGCAGAACCCGTCGTCGCGCGGGACGCGGGCACCGTCGTCGTCGGGGCGATGACCCTGCCCGCCGCCGTCACCGACGGGGACGACGAGGCCCGCCGCAAGGGCCGCCGGGAGAAGAAGATCAGCGCGATCCTGCACGCCGCGCACCCCGTGCGGTTCTGGGACCACGATCTCGGGCCGGACGAGAAGCGGCTGCTGGCGGGCACCGTGTGCGCCGACGGAACGATCGCGTGGCGGGATCTCACCCCCACGCCGGGACGGGCCGTCGGCGCCTTCGCCGTGACCCCCGACGGCACCACCGCGGTCGCCGAATGGGTGGTGTGCGACCCGGGCGGCGCCCGTCGCACGACGCTGGTGGCCTTGGACGTCGCGGCCGGGGCGCAGCGGCTGCTGGTCGACGACCCCGCCGCCGACATCCTCTCGCCCGCGATCAGCCCCGACGGCACGCGGGTGGCCTGTGTCCGGGAAACGCGCTCCACCCCGACCGCGCCGATCGACCGCGCCCTGCTCGTCGTACCGCTGCACGGCGGTGAGCCGACGGCCGTCGCGCCCGAATGGGACCGCTGGCCCGAGGAGCTGTGCTGGGCCGCCGACGGCGGGGCGCTGCTTGTCACCGCCGACAACGCGGGCCGTCGCCCGGTCTTCCGCGTCGTCCCCGGAGCGGACCCTGTGCGGCTGACCGGGGACGACGGCTTCTACAGCGACCTCGTGGCCGCCCCCGACGGCGCCGCGCTCTACGCGCTGCGCAGCGCCGTCGACTCCCCGCCCGCCCCGGTGCGGCTCGACCCGCTGGGCGCCGTCCAACGCCCGGTGCCGCTACCCGCACCGGCCGAGCCGCCTGCGCTGCCCGGCACCCTCACGGAGGTCACCGCGACCGCCGCCGACGGCACCCCGCTGCGCGCCTGGCTCGCGCTGCCGGAAGAGGGCCGGGCGCCGCTGCTGCTGTGGATCCACGGCGGCCCGCTGGGGAGTTGGAACGCCTGGCAGTGGCGGTGGAACCCGTGGCTGATGACGGCGCGCGGCTACGCCGTCCTGCTGCCCGACCCGGCGTTGTCCACGGGCTACGGGCGCGGCTTCGTCGGCCGTGGCTGGGGCGCGTGGGGCGATGCGCCCTACACCGATCTGATGGCGCTCACCGACGCCGCGGCCGCCCATCGCAGGATCGACGCCGACGCCGTCGCCGCGATGGGCGGCTCATTCGGCGGCTACATGGCCAACTGGGTGGCGGGCCACACCGACCGGTTCCGCGCGATAGTCACCCACGCCAGCCTGTGGGCGCTGGACGGGTTCGGCCACACGACCGACGACCCGGCCTATTGGCGCCGCGAGATGACCTCCGAGATGGTGGCGCGGCACAGCCCGGACCGGCACGTCGCCGCGATCACGACGCCGATGCTCGTCGTGCACGGCGACAAGGACTACCGGGTGCCGATCGGCGAGGCGCTGGCGCTGTGGTGGGACCTCGTGGCGGCCTGGGACGGCGACCCGGCGGACCTCCCCCACCGGTTCCTGTACTTCCCCGATGAGAACCACTGGATCCTCACGCCACAGCACGCGGTGCTCTGGTACGAGACCGTGCTCGCGTTCCTCGACCACCACGTGCGCGGCCGGGAGTGGGTCGTGCCCGATCTGCTGCGCTAGAAGCTGGGCCAGCCGAGCACCGGGAGGCCGACGGCCGCATCGACCGCGATCGCCACGAACAGCCCGCACAGGTACGCGTTGGAGCGGTGGAACAGGGTCATCGAGCTGACCGATCGGCCCGCGACGATGCCCGCGTGCAACCGGTGGGCCTGGGTTAGGAACCACGCCCCGCCCAGCACCGCGGCCGTCGCGTAGATCCAGGATGTGACGGGCACGAGCGCGAGCGTGACGGCGACCATCACCCACGCGTAGCCGACGATCCGCCGCGACACCTGCGCGGGCGCCGCGACCACCGGCAGCATCGGCACCCCGGCGGCGGCGTAGTCGTCGCGGTAGCGCATGGCCAGTGCCCAGAAGTGCGGCGGCGTCCAGAAGAAGATCACGGCGAACATCACGAGCGCGGGCCAGCCGATCGTGCCGGTGACCGCGGCCCATCCGATGACGACCGGCATGCACCCCGCCGCGCCGCCCCACACGATGTTCTGCGCGGTGCGGCGCTTGAGCAGCAGCGTGTAGACCAGCACGTAGAACGCGATCGCCGCGACCGAGAGGGCCGCCGCCAGCAGGTTGGTGGTGAACGCCAGCCACACGGCGCTGAGCACGCCCAGCGCGAGCCCGAACACCAGCGCGTTGCGCGGCGGCACCCGGCCCTGCGCCAGCGGCCGCCGAGCCGTGCGCTTCATCTTGACGTCGATGTCCGCGTCGGCCACGCAGTTCAACGCGTGCGCGCTCGCCGCGGCCGTCGCCCCGCCGACGAGCGTGGCGAGCACGAGCCCCACCGACGGCATCCCGCGGTGCGCGAGGAACATCGCGGGCACCGTGACGACGAGCAGCTGCTCGATGATGCGGGTCTTGGTGAGACCGAGGTAGGCCGCCACCGTGGCGCGCGCACGCCGCAGGCCCGCCCGGACGTGCGGCACCGCGACCGGAAGGGACGCGGGCCGGGACGCGGATAGAGCCACCGGCAACCTCGCCTTCCGCGTGTCGGGGGATGTGCAGCTGCTCGTGTTGTTCTACGGCCTGTCGATCCTAGCCCCGAGCATGGGCTCGCGGGCGTGTGGGTAGACAGCGTGAACAGTTGGTCGCGCGATCACACTCGACACGCCGGGCGGACTACGCTCTCCGGCGTTGCCGCCCGCCCACCCGAACCCGAAGGAGTGCTGTGGCCGACATCGACATCCAGGCGCGGACCAGGGTGAGCGTGCCCGAAGACTGGAGCGACCTTGACCGCCGCGCCGTCGACACCATCCGGGTCTTGGCCGCGGACGCCGTGCAAAAGGTCGGCAACGGGCACCCCGGCACCGCGATGAGCCTGGCGCCGCTCGCGTACTCGCTCTTCCAGCGCGTGATGCGGCACGACCCGAGCGAGGCCGACTGGCCCGGCCGCGACCGGTTCGTGCTCTCCTGCGGCCACTCGTCGATCACGCTCTACATCCAGCTGTACCTGTCCGGATACGGCCTGGAGATGACCGACCTGAAGGCCCTGCGCACCTGGGGCTCGAAGACGCCGGGACACCCGGAGCACGGGCACACCCGCGGTGTGGAGATCACCACGGGTCCGCTGGGCCAGGGTCTCGCCTCCGCGGTCGGCATGGCCATGGCGGCGCGCCGCGAACGCGGCCTCTTCGACCCGGACCCGGGATGGGGCAACTCGCCGTTCGACCACTACATCTACGTGATCGCCTCCGACGGTGACATCGAGGAGGGCGTCACCTCGGAGGCGTCGTCGCTGGCGGGCACCCAGCAGCTCGGCAACCTGATCGTCTTCTACGACGACAACAAGATCTCCATCGAGGACGACACCACGATCGCCCTCTCCGAGGACACCGCGAAGCGCTACGAGGCCTACGGCTGGCACGTGCAGGTCGTGGAGAGCGGCGAGGACGTCACCGACATCCTGAAGGCCGTGGAGGCGGCGAAGGCCGAGACCTCCCGGCCGTCGTTCATCCTCCTGAAGACGGTGATCGGCTGGCCCGCGCCGAAGAAGATGAACACCTTCCAGGCCCACGGCTCCGCGCTCGGTGCGGACGAGGTGGCCGCGGTCAAGAAGATCCTGGGCTTCGACCCCGACGAGTCCTTCGAGATCGACGACGCCGTGCTCGCGCACGCCCGCGAGGTCGTCAAGCGCGGGCAGGAAGCGCGCGCGGCCTGGCAGAAGACGTTCGACGAATGGGCCGAGCGCGAGCCCGAGCGCAAGGAGCTGTTCGACCGGCTCACCGCGCGGGCGCTGCCGCCGGGCTGGGAGAAGGCGCTGCCGTCCTGGGAGCCCGACCCGAAGGGCGTGTCGACGCGCAAGGCCTCCGGCGCGGTGCTGAACGCGCTCGCCGACGTGCTCCCCGAGCTGTGGGGCGGGTCCGCGGACCTCGCGGAGAGCAACAACACGACAATGGAGGGGCAGCCGTCGTTCGGCCCCGAGAGCACCGCGACGCGGCTGTGGAAGGCCGAGCCCTACGGACGCACGCTGCACTTCGGCGTCCGGGAGCACGGGATGGGCGCGATCCTGTCGGGCATCGCGCTGCACGGCCCGACGCGCCCCTACGGCGGCACGTTCCTGATCTTCTCCGACTACATGCGCGGCGCCGTGCGGCTGGCGTCCGTGATGCAGGTCCCGGTGACCTACGTCTGGACGCACGACTCGATCGGGCTCGGCGAGGACGGCCCCACCCACCAGCCGGTCGAGCACATGGCCGCCCTGCGCGCGATCCCGGGGCTGTCGATGGTGCGCCCCGGCGACGCCAACGAGACCGCGGGCGCGTGGAAGGCGATCCTCGAACGCACCGGCGGCCCGTGTGGGCTCGCGCTGACCCGCCAGAACATCCCGGTGCTCGACGGGACGTCCCACGAGGGGGTCGCCAAGGGCGGCTACGTGCTGGCCGAGGCGTCGTCCGGGCTGCCCCAGGTGATCCTGATCGCCACCGGCTCGGAGCTGCAGATGGCCGTCGACGCACGGGAGGTCCTCGAGGCCGACGGCGTCGCCACCCGGGTGGTGTCCATGCCGTGCGTGGAATGGTTCAACGAGCAGGACAGCGCCTACCGGGAGTCCGTGCTGCCGCCGATCGTCAAGGCCCGGGTCTCGGTGGAGGCGGGCATCGCGATGCCGTGGCACCGCTACACCGGCGACCTCGGTGAGAACGTGTCCATCGAGCACTTCGGTGCGAGTGCGGACTATCAGACACTGTTCCGTGAGTTCGGTTTCACGACCGAGAACGTAGTTGCCGCCGCGAAGCGCAGCCTCGGCAAGACCTCCTAGGGGAAGGAAAACGAGATGACCAACGAACGGCTGGCAGATCTCGCCGCGGCGGGCGTCTCCATCTGGCTTGACGACCTGTCCCGCGAGCGCCTGCAGTCGGGCAACCTGCAGTCACTGATCACCGAGGACAGCGTGGTCGGCGTCACCACCAACCCGACGATCTTCGCGGGCGCGCTGGCCAACGGCGAGGCCTACGACCAGCAGGTCCGCGAGCTCGCCGCGCGCGGCGCGTCGGTCGACGACGCGGTCCGCGAGATCACGGTCTCGGACGTTGCGCAGGGCTGCGACGTGTTCCGCAGCACGTGGGAGGCCACCGGCGGGGTGGACGGACGGGTGTCGCTGGAGGTCGACCCGCGGCTGGCCCACGACACCGAGGCCACGTTCGCCGAGGCCGTCGACCTGTGGAAGGCCGTCGACCGGCCCAACCTGCTGGTCAAGATCCCCGCCACCGAGGCGGGCCTGCCCGCGATCACCCGCGCGCTGGCCGAGGGCGTCAGCGTGAACGTCACGCTGATCTTCTCGGTGGAGCGCTACCGCGCGGTCATGGGCGCCTACCTCGCCGGGCTGGAGCAGGCCGCCGCCAACGGCCACAACCTGGCAGGCCTCACCTCCGTGGCGAGCTTCTTCGTCTCCCGCGTCGACACCGAGATCGACAAGCGGCTGGAGAAGATCGGCACCGCCGAGGCCCTCGCGCTGCGGGGCAAGGCCGGGGTGGCCAACTCGCGGCTGGCCTACGCGGCCTTCCAGGAGGTGTTCTCCGGCGAGCGCTGGGAAGCGCTGGTGGCGAAGGGCGCCAAGGCCCAGCGGCCGCTGTGGGCCTCCACCGGCGTGAAGAACCCGGAGTACTCGGACACGCTCTACATCACCGAGCTGGTCGTCGCGGACACCGTCAACACGATGCCGGAGAAGACCCTTCGGGCCTACGGCAACCACGGCAGGCACCACGGCGATGCGGTCACCGGCACCGGCGCGCAGGCGCAGGCGGTGTTCGACGCGCTCGCCGCACAGGGCGTCGACCTCCCCGACGTGTTCCGCGTGCTCGAGGACGAGGGCGTCGAGAAGTTCGACAAGTCATGGGTGGAGTTGCTGGAGACGGTGAAAGGCCAGCTCGACGGCGCGAAAGCCTGAAGTCACGCTGCGGGGCGGCCCGGCAGATGCCGGGGCGCCCCGGAGGCTGCAATGATCGCGTCTGTGAGCGTCGACCGCATCCGCATGGAGGTCCCATGACCGGCGCGAAGGCCTGGATCAACCCGCTCCGGGACCCGCGCGACAAGCGTCTGCCCCGTATTGCCGGTCCCTGCGGTCTGGTGATCTTCGGGGTCACCGGCGATCTTTCCCGCAAGAAGCTGATGCCCGCCATCTACGACCTGGCCAATCGCGGGCTCCTGCCGCCGGGGTTCGCGCTCACCGGCTTCGCCCGGCGCGACTGGGGGACCGACGACTTCGGGCAGGTCGTCTACAACGCGGTGAAGGAGTACGCGCGCACGCCCTTCAACCAGACGGTGTGGGACCGGCTCGCCGAGGGGTTCCGCTTCGTACAGGGCAGCTTCGACGACGACCACGCGTTCGACCGGCTGGACCTGACGGTCGCCGATCTCGACCGGGTCCGCGGCACCGGCGGCAACCACGCGTTCTACCTCTCGATCCCACCCGGCGCCTTCCCGGTCGTGTGCAAGCAGCTCGCCCGCTCAGGGCTGTCCGCGCAGAACGGCCACCAGTGGCGACGCGTCGTCATCGAAAAGCCGTTCGGGCACGACCTGGCCTCGGCGATCGAGCTGAACGGGATCGTCAACGACGTCTTCCCCGAGGACTCGGTGTTCCGCATCGACCACTACCTCGGCAAGGAGACGGTGCAGAACATCC
The DNA here is from genome assembly GCA_963736375.1 of uncultured Actinomycetota bacterium. Taxonomy (GTDB): domain Bacteria; phylum Actinomycetota; class Actinomycetes; order Mycobacteriales; family Pseudonocardiaceae; genus Pseudonocardia. The sequence continues at coordinate 115,241 of CAVTOL010000027.1, read as the reverse complement.
TGGCGATGCGCTTCGCCAACCAGCTCTTCGAGCCGATCTGGAACGCGCACTACGTCGACCACGTCCAGATCACGATGGCCGAGGACATCGGCCTCGGCGGCCGGGCGGGCTACTACGACGGCATCGGCGCCGCCCGCGACGTGATCCAGAACCACCTGCTGCAGCTCCTCGCGTTCACCGCGATGGAGGAGCCGGTCTCGTTCTCGGCCAAGGAGCTGCGCGACGAGAAGATCAAGGTGCTCAACGCGACCCAGCTCGTCCGTCCGCTCCACGAGACCACCGCACACGGCCAGTACACCGGCGGCTGGCAGGGCGGCGAGCTCGTGCCGGGGTTGAAGGAGGAAGAGGGGTTCAACCCGAAGTCCCGCACCGAGACGTTCGCGGCGATCACCTGCCAGGTCAACACACGGCGCTGGGCGGGGGTGCCGTTCTACCTGCGCACCGGCAAGCGGCTGGGGCGGCGCGTCACCGAGATTGCGGTGGTCTTCAAGCGCGCGCCGCATCTTCCGTTCGACGCGACGATGACCGAGGAGCTCGGGCAGAACGCGTTCGTGGTCAGGGTGCAGCCCGACGAGGGCGTCACCCTGCGGTTCGGGTCCAAGGTGCCGGGCAACCAGATGGAGGTCCGCGACGTCACGATGGACTTCGGCTACGGCACGGCCTTCACCGAAGCCTCGCCGGAGGCCTACGAGCGGCTGATCCTGGACGTGCTGCTCGGGGAGCCGTCGCTCTTCCCCGTCAACGCCGAGGTCGAGCGCTCGTGGGAGATCCTCGACCCGGTGGTGGAGCACTGGGCGGCCGATGCCAAGGGTCCTGACCCCTATCCGGCGGGGTCGTGGGGGCCGGAGTCCGCGGCCGCGATGCTCGCCCGCACCGGCCGCACGTGGCGGCGGCCATGATCACCCGAGCCGACTTGCGAGGCTAGCAAATGATCGTCGATCTTCCCTCCAGCAACGTCTCGGACGTCAACAAGGCGCTCGTGCGGCTGCGGTCCGAGGGCGGGGTGCAGGCGCTGGGCCGCGTGCTCACCCTCGTGATCGTGACCGACGACGGCAACGCCATCGAGGGCGCGATCGCGGCGGGCAACTCGGCGAGCCGGGAGCACCCCTGCCGGGTGATCGTGCTCGCCCGCGGGCAGAAGAAGGCCGCAGCGCGGCTCGACGCCCAGATCCGGGTGGGCGGCGACGCGGGCGCGTCCGACGTGATCGTCCTGCGCGGCTACGGCCCGCTGGCGGCCGACGAGGCAGGCGCAGGCATGGTCATGCCGCTGCTGCTGCCCGACGCACCCGGTGGTCGTCTGGTGGCCGAGCGATGCCCCGGCGGTGCCGTCGGAGGACGCCGTGGGCAAGCTCGCGCAGCGGCGGATCACCGACGCCCTGTCGGCGAAGAACCCGACGAAGGCGTTCGAGCAGCGCCGCGCGAACTACGTCGCAGGCGACACCGACCTCACCTGGACGCGGCTCACGCCCTGGCGGGCGCTGCTGGCCACGGCGCTGGACACCCCACCGCACGAACCGGTGACCGGCGCGACCGTTGCGGGCGAGGTGGTGTCGCCGTCGACCGACCTGATGGCAGGCTGGCTCGCCGAGCGGTTGGGGGTCAAGGTGAAGCGCTCACCGTCGGCGTCCGGACCGGGCCTCGCCGCGGTGCGGCTGGAGCGGCGCGGGGGCGCCGTCGAGCTGGTGCGCCCTGACGGCAAGGTCGGCAAGCTGAGCCAGCCCGGCCAGCCCGACCGGCTGGTGGCGCTGGCCCGCCGCGAGGTGCGCGACTGCCTCGCCGAGGAGCTGCGTCGCCTGGACCCCGACGAGATCTACGAAGCCGCGCTGACCGGCATCGCGAAGACCAGCCGGGGCCGCACGCCGGTCCCCATCCCGGCAGCGAACGGGGCGGCGGTATGACCACGCCGACCACGATCACGACCCCCCGTCTCCGTCGCGCCACCAGTCGAGGAGCACTCGGCATGACCACGCCGACCACCATCACGACCCCCGTCTCCCTCGCGCCACCAGTCGAGGAGCACTCGGCATGACTGCGCCCGAGATCGCCGTCCACGCGCAGCCCGACGTTCTGGCGGCGGCGGTGGCGGCGCGCCTGATCACCCGCCTGGTCGACCTCCAGGCCGGTGGCAGCGTGCCCAAGCTCGTCCTCACCGGCGGCGGCGTCGGGACCGCGATGCTGGAGCAGGTGCGGGCCACAGTGGCGCGCGACGCGGTCGACTGGGGCGAGGTGGAGATCTACTGGGGCGACGAGCGGTTCCTGGCGCCCGGCGACCCCGAGCGGAACGAAACGCAGGCGCGCGCCGCGCTGCTCGACCACGTCCGGGTGGACCCGGCGAAGGTGCACCCGATGGGCGCCGACCACGGCACCGGCCCGTCCGGGGCGGAGGCCGCGGCCGAGGAGTACGCCGCACTGCTGGCGGGCAAGGCGCAGCCGGAGGACCACGGCCCGGTGCCCGCCTTCGACGTGCTGCTGCTCGGCATGGGCGGCGAGGGGCACACGGCGTCGGTGTTCCCGCACTCCCCCGCCGTGTACGAGACCGAGCGGTCGGTCGTGGCGGTGCACGGCTGCCCGAAGCCGCCGCCCACGCGCGTCTCGCTGACGCTTCCCGCGATCCGCAAGGCGGCCGAGGTGTGGATCATCACGACAGGTGACTCGAAGGCCGGTGCCGTCGCGCTGGCCTTGGGCGGCGCGGGAGAGGTGGCGATCCCGGTGGCCGGGGCCCGTGGGCAGCGGCGCACCCGGTGGCTGCTCGACCGGGCCGCGGCGGCGAAGCTCCCCCGCGACCTGGTCCCGCACATTGCCTGACGGCCCCGAACGGCACCTCGTTGTCGACGCGGCCAACGTCGTCGGGTCGCGCCCGGACGGCTGGTGGCGAGACCGTGCGGGCGCGGCGGCCCGGCTGGCCGAGCGGCTGGTCGCCGCCCTGGACGCGGGCAGGCTCGACGCCGAACACGTGTACCTCGTGCTGGAAGGCGCGGCCAAGGCCGCGGAGGTGCCGCCCCATCCGCGCCTCCAGGTCGTCCGGGCGCCCGCCGACGGTGACAGCGCAATCGTCGACGTGATCGCGGGCCTGCCCGACAGCGCGGTAACGGTGGTCACCGCGGACCGCGGCCTGCGCGCTCGCCTGCCGAGTTCCCAGGTCGTCGGGCCGTCGGAGCTGTTGCGGCGCCTCTCCTGACGCCTACTGGCCACCCTTCTGTGTCCTTTTACCGCGACTGGTTGCCAGACGGGAAGGTCTCACTGACCGCACGCGAGAGAAGCCCCTCCACCACGGCGAGCGCGCCCGGGGGCCGTGCGCCCCGACACTCGTGGCACGCAGCGGCACGGGGCCGACGCGCCACGACGGAGGGGCGAGACGATGAGACTGGTGGGCATTCAGGGCGAAGTCGCGGGACTGAGCTTTCCGCTGGGCACGGCGCCGGTCAACGTGGGCCGCGGCAGCGGCAACGACGTGGTGCTCACGACGCCGCTGGCGTCCCGGTCGCACGCCCGGCTCCGATGGGAGCACGGGAGCTGGATGTTGAGCGACTCCGGCAGCAGTAACGGCACCGCGGTCAACGGGCAGCGCGTGCACGGCGCGTACCAGCTGCGCGGGGGTGACGAGATCACCGTGGGCGACGCGGTGCTCCGCTTCGAGGCGACCGAGGACGCGGTCCCCTTCGACCCGCCGACCGTGCTGACCACGCGCGCCATCGACGCGCCGCCGGTGCTGAACGTGACGATCGCGGGCGGCGGGCCCGTCGGGCTGTCGCTCGCGCTGATGTTGGACGACCTCATGGGCGAGAAGGTCGCCGTGCGCGTCTATGAGGGGCGCTGGACCCGCCGCGACGGCCGCGTCGCCTGGAAGACGAAGGCGGAGGGCAACACCCGGCGCATGCAGGTCGTGACCATCCAGAGCCGCCAGTGGACCAAACTGCCCGCCGACGTGCAGCAGCGCCTGTTCGGCAGCACCGACCACAGCCACATGTGGCCCGCGGGCCCGGACTCGGTCGACGACCTCCCCCCGCGGAACATCCGCATCGCCTACGTCGAGGACCAGCTCCTCGCACTCGCGGGCGAGCGCAGGCGCATCACGCTCATCCCGGAGCGGTTCGACCCGGCCGCAGCCCACGACGACCTCGTCGGACAGCACGTGCTCGCCATCTGCGAGGGCAGCCGTTCCCGCACCCGCGAGCACTTCATCGACCGCTTCGGCGCGGCCGACAGCAGCCAGTACTCCGTTGACGGGCGTCAGGTCCAGGACGTGGTGCTGGGCCTGCGGGTGAAGTCCGACCTGCCGGACCCCACGGCGGTGCTGCTCACCGTCGCCCAGAACCGGTTCCTGCTGAACTCGTTGCGCGGCGAGGGCTTCCTCAACATGCGCCTGACCGACGACGAGACGTCCGAAGCGATCGGGATCGATCCCGTCCGCCAGGTGTTCACCGAGTGCATCCAGGCCCAGCCCTGCCTGATGGAGCGCGGCAGCAACGGCGCCTTCGCCTGCTCCACCCACGACACGTACTTCCTCCCCGCCCTCCTGCGGACCTCGCGGCTGTGGGGTCGGGTCGAGGAAGGGCTGCGCATGTTCGGCATCGCAGAGGAGAACCTGACGGCGGTCACCGCGTTCCGGCTCGACATGGTGGCGCGGCCCCGGTTCACCGCCCAGCTCTTCGCGCCGACGGCCACCACGCCCGGCACGTTCGGGTTCCTGCTGGGAGACGCGGCCAATGCGATCCACTTCTGGCCGGGCCGCGGGCTCAACAGCGGCCTGGCCTCGGCCCTCTCCCTGGCCCGCAGCCTCGCCGGATGGCGCGGGCGGCCGCTGCGCGACGCCGACTTCGTGCGTCATGAGGCCGTCATGGGAATGCTGCAGTACCGCCACAAGAGCCGGGCCTGGCGGCAGATGGTCACCGCCGACGAGACCGGCGCCACGACCCCGATCAAGGACCAGATCGCGCGGGGGATCACCGAGGGGGAAAGCGGCGAGCCGGACCGCGAGAGCGACATCGCGACGCTCGTCGAGCGCATGCGGCGCATCCGCAGCAGGCTCGAGCCGCGCCTCGACGGCCTGCCCGACGACGCCACCTTGCGGCGGCACCTGGCCCAGCTGAGCAGTCAGACGCTGCACACGTTGGTGGTCAGCGAGCCCTGGGACTCGGGAAGCGTCGGCGGCGACGAGGTCGACGTCGACTGGCTCCTCCCCGCCCCCGAGGTCGCCGCCGCTTCCCTCGTGGCCGCCTGAGCGGAGGCCGCTTCGCAGGCGCGCACAGATGAGTTCCGTGCGCGTTGCCGGTCTCCCCTCACATGAAGCAGATCACCCCTTGTTTGTGGTTCGACGGCAACGCCGAGGACGCGGCCGCGCTGTACACGTCGATCTTCCCGGACTCCGCGGTCACGGGCGTCCAGCGCTACGGACCCGACTCGCCGGGCGTGGCGGGCACGGTCATGGTCGTCGAGTTCCGGCTGCGCGGCCAGGACTACGTCGGGCTGAACGGCGGCCCGCAGTTCCCGTTCACCGAGGCCGTCTCGTTCCAGGTGCGGTGCGAGAGCCAGGCCGAGGTCGACGAGTACTGGGACAAGCTCGTCGACGGCGGCGAGCCAGGACCGTGCGGCTGGCTCAAGGACCGGTTCGGGCTGTCGTGGCAGGTCATCCCGGTGGAGCTGTTCACGCTGATCAGCGACCCGGACCAGGCCGCGGCGGCGCGCGCCAACCAGGCGATGCTCGCGACGCGCGGCAAGCTCGACCTGGCCGTCATCCGGGCCGCGCACGCGGGCGACTGAGGGTTCCGGCCGTACCCTGGCGGCGTGCCCGACTGGCTCGCCGATCACGCCGCGCTGTGCGCGGCCGACCGCGAGCACGGGCTGTCCCCTGAGGACCTCGAGCGGCTCGCGGTGGCCGCGTTCCTCGTCGGTCGCGACGCCGACGTCGTCCCGCTGCGCGAGCGGGCCCTGCAGGGCTACCTGGAGCAGGGCGCCGTCGACCGCGCGGTCCGCTGCGGCTTCTGGTGCGGCTACCACCTGCAGACCCGTGGCGAGCTCGCCCAGGCCCAGGGCTGGGAGCAGCGCGTCACGCGGCTCGTCGCAGGCCGGGCGACGGCCACGTTCGAGGGCATGCTGTCGCAGGCTCGTGCTGCGCTGCTGATGACGGCGGGCGACGGCGCGGCCGCGCTTCCGCTGTTCGAGCGCGGTGCCGAGATCGCCGACGCCGACGCCGACCTCGACCTGTTCACCCTCGCGGGCCTCGGGCGGGCTCGTTGCCTGCAGATGACCGGCCGCGGCGGCGAGTCGACCGCAGCGCTGGACGAGGTGATGGTGCACGTCGTCGGGGGTCGGGTGGCGCCGCAGGTCAGTGGGCTCGCCTACTGCTCGGTGATCGACATCTGCCTGGGGCGCTTCGACCTCACCCGAGCCAGGGAGTGGACCGCGGCGCTGGGCCGATGGGTCGACGCCCAGCACGGCATGGTGCCCTACCGCGGCAGCTGCCTGGTGCACCGCGCCGAGATCCTGCAGCTCGCCGGGGCCTGGCCGGACGCAGCGCGCCAGGCCGAGCTCGCGTGCGACCAGCTCGCCCGGTCTCGCGAGTCCGTGACCGCGGCCGCGCACTACCGGGTCGCCGAGCTGGCTCGATTGCGGGGACGGCTGGAGGTCGCCGAGGCGGGCTACCTCACAGGCCGCGTCCTTCGGTTTCGAGGTGCAGCCGGGGCTCGCGCGTCTGCGGCTCGCGCAAGGCAGGCCGGACGCGGCGTTGGCGGGGCTGCGCCGGGCGCTCGACGAGCCGACGCGCGACGCCAGGGCCCGCCCGCTGCAGCTCGCGGCGCAGGTGGACATCGCCATCGCCACCGGCGATCGCGAACTGGCCCGCGCGGCCGCCGACGCGCTCGCCGACCTGGCCGGAGCAGGCGCGCCGCCGTTCCTCGCGGCGTTGCGGGAGCACGCCGCGGGCGCCGTCCTGCTCGCCGACGGGACCGACCCCGCCGCAGCCGCCCACGCCGCGCTCCCCCGCCTCCGCAGGGCCTGTGCGTTGTGGCAGGAGCTCGACGTGCCGTACGAGGCGGCGCGCACCCGGCTGCTCGTCGCCGATGCCTGTGCGGCGCTCGGCGACCACGATGGCTCCGCCATGGAGACCGCCGCCGCCCGCGCGGTGTTCGCCCGCCTCGGCGCAGCCGAGAGCGCCTGCCCCGACCCGCGCGGCCCGTTGTCCCCACGGGAGTGCGAGGTGCTGCGCCTCGTCGCCACCGGCGTCACGAACCGGGTGATCGCGGAGCGGCTGGTGTTGTCGGAGAAGACCGTCGCCCGGCACGTCAGCAACATCCTCGCGAAGCTGGGTGTCACCAGCCGGGCGGCGGCCACGGCCTGGGCGTTCGAACACGGCCTCGTCTGATCGGGCTACGCAGATCTGCCCATTCGTCGAGCGGCCCGAGATGGGTGCTCCGGCCGAAGCGCCCCGGCTACGCGGGCGCCTAGCGTCGCCATCGTGACGGACACCCTGATCGACACCGTCGTCGTCGGAGCGGGCCCGGCCGGGCTGGTCGCGGCCTACCACCTGCGCCGCGCCGGTGAGCCTTGCGTCGTGCTGGAGGCGAGCACGCGGATCGGCGACAGCTGGCGGGCCCGCTACGACGGGCTGCGCCTGTTCAGCCTGCCCCGCTACGCCAGCCTGCCCGGCTGGCGCATCCCGGTGCGCGGTTGTCCGACCCGCGACGAGATGGCCGACTACCTGCAGGCCTACGCCGCACGGTTCGACCTGCCGGTGCGCACCGGCGAGCGGGTGCAGCGGATCTCGCGCGCCGACGGCGGCTTCCGCGTCGAGACCGGCTCCGCGACGTACACCTGCGCCCGCGTGATCGTGGCGGCAGGCGCGCACACCCGGCCGGTGACGCCGACGCTCGCGGGCGACCTCGATCCCGCCCTCGTTCAGCTGCACTCGCTGGAGTACCGCAACCCCGACCAGCTCGCGCCCGGTGGAGTGCTGGTCGTCGGCGCGGCCAACTCCGGCACGGACGTGGCGCTGGAGAGCGCTGCGGCCGGGCACCCCACGTGGCTCGCCGGGCGACACCCCGGCCAGGTGCCGGTCGACATCGACGCACCGCTGGGCAGGCTCGCCACCCCGGTGGTGATGTTCGTGGCCAGGCACGTGCTGACCCTCGACACACCGATGGGCCGCAGGCTGGCCGCGCGCTCGCGCGGCCATGGCGTGAACCTCGTGCGCAACAAGCTCGCCGACCTCGACGCTGCGGGCGTCGTGCGGATCGGGCGCATCACCGCCGTCCGCGACGGCCGACCGGTCGCAGAGGACGGCTCCGCGCCCGATGTCGCGACGGTCGTCTGGTGCACCGGATCGGTGCCCGACCACGCCTTCCTCGACCTGCCGGTGTTCGCGCCCGACGGCACACCGGTGCACGACCGCGGTGTCGCGGCCGAGCCCGGTCTGTACTTCCTCGGCCTGGATTTCCAGTACGCGCTGGCGTCCTCGACGATCCAGGGCCTCGACCGCGACGCCCGCCACGTCGTGCGCCACCTGCTCCGGCACCGGCAGGCGGTGCCTGCTTATCCCTGCTCGTCGACGAGGCGGCCGTTGTTGTAGTCGTCGTAGGCCGACAGGTCCAGGAAGCCGTGCCCGCAGTAGTTGAAGAGGATCACCTTCTCCTCGCCCGTCTCCTTCGCCGCGAGGGCCTCGTCGATGGTTGCCCGGATCGCGTGCGCGCACTCCGGCGCGGGGATCTTGCCCTCGGTGCGGGCGAACTGCACCGCGGCCTCGAACACCTTGCCCTGCGGGTACGCGATGGCCTCCATCCGGCCGTCGCGCACGAGCTGCGAGATCAGCGGCGAGTCGCCGTGGTAGCGCAGCCCGCCCGCGTGGATCGACGGCGGTATGAAGTCGTGGCCGAGCGTGTACATCGCCATGAGCGGCGTGAGGCCCGCGGTGTCGCCGAAGTCGTACTCGAAGCGGCCCTGGGTGAGCGTCGGGCAGGAGAGCGGCTCGACCGCCATCAGCCGCACCCCCTCGTCGGGCACGAACGGGAACGAGATCCCGCCGAGGTTGGACCCGCCGCCGCAGGGCGCGATCACGATGTCGGGCAGCCGCTCCCCCGCCATCGCCAGCTGCTCCTTGGCCTCCAGCCCGATCACGGTCTGGTGCAGCAGCACGTGGTTGAGGACGGACCCGAGCGAGTAGTGGGTGTCGGAGCGCCCGATGCAGTCGCGGACCGCGTCGGAGATGGCGCTGCCCAGCGAGCCCGGTTGGTCGGGCTCGTCGACCGGTGACGGCACCACCGAGCCGCCCCACGTCTCGATCGCGATCCGCCGGTAGGGCTTCTGCTCGTAGGACGCGCGGACCATGTAGACCTTCAGGTCGAGGTCGAACTGCGCGCACGCGAACGCCAGCGCGGTGCCCCACTGCCCTGCGCCCGTCTCGGTGGTCAGCCGCGCGATGCCCTCCTGCGCGTTGTAGAACGCCTGGGGCACCGCCGTGTTGGGCTTGTGGCTGCCCGCTGGCGACACCGACTCGTCCTTGAAGTAGATCCGCGCGGGCGTGCCAAGCGCCTTCTCCAGCCGCACGGCCCGGCACAGCGGGGTGGGCCGCCACAGCCGCAGGATGTCGAGCACCTCGCCGGGCACGTCGATCCACGGTTCGGCGCTCACCTCCTGCCCGATCAGCGCCATCGGGAAGAGCGGGGCGAGATCGTCCGGCCCGACCGGCTCCCGCGTGCCGGGGTGCAGCGGCGGCTGCGGCGGCGACGTGAGGTGCGGCGCCACGTTGAACCACGCCGTCGGGATCTTGTCGGGGGGCAGCGTCCAGCGCGTCATGTCCGGACGCTAGCGCCGCCGGTCACCCCGCACCAGAGGCCGCATCGATGTCCGCATCCATCTCCGCGGCACGCTCCAGCCGGGCGATGCGCTCCTCGTAGAACGCGATCGCCGCCAGGCCCGCCTGCGTGCGGTCGTGCTCGAGGCGCACCTCGTCGACGAGGGAGCGGGCGGCGCGCCGTTCGGCGTCGTCGGCGGCGAGGTCGACGGGAGGTCGCTCCAGGTCACCGACGCGGTGCTCGAGCGCGACGAGCTGAGCGCTGATCCGGCGCAGTTGGTCGTTCAGGTCGTCGAGACGGCCGTCGAGATCGCTCCTGAGCTCGCCGAGGCGCTCGTCGCGCAGCCCGTGCTGCACGGCGGCCTCGGTGGCCTGCGCGTCGCGCAGCTCGGTCGCGACCACCTGCGTGCGCTCGTCGGCGCCCCGCACGGCGTTGTCGATGCGGATCTGGACGCTGCGCAGGAACGGTCGCAGCGGTGCGGCCAGGGCTCCGCGCAGGCGCGCGTTCACGCGACCAGCTCGATTCGGCCCTGCGCCGCCCACGTCCGCAGCAGCGCGCCTTCCGCGGCGAGCCGGTGCTCGGCCGTGACCGCGACGGCGGGCCCCCAGCCGTGGGCGAACTCGGTCTGCTCAGGGCGATCGGCGACGGTGGTGCCGGTCAGGCGCACCGCCGCCCCTGCGAACAGCTCGGAAAAGGCGTACGCGGCCAGCGTGCCGGTGGTGGGCCAGGCGGGCTCGTCGGCGGGGATGCCCATCAGCTCCTTCAACGCGACGGTGAACACGTGGTTGGGCACCGAGACGGCGTGCACCGGCCACCAGTCCGGCCGGTCCTCCCGCTCCCAGTGCAGCCGCCCCGGCTCGACGAGCAGGTAGAGGCGGGAGGCGTGGTCGTAGAACGTGCCGGGTCCTGCGACGAGCGCGCGGTGCAGCAGCACGACGTCGGTGCGCCGCCCGACACACGGCGGCCCGCCGGGCGCGTCGAGGGCGAACGTGGTCATGCGGACGACCAGGTCGCTGTCGTCGATGAGCGCCGCCCGCCGCGGGCTCGGCGACAGTGGCGCGTTCCCGACGATCATGACGCTGCGCGGCGGGTTGTGGCGGGCGTAGCCGCGCACCAGGTCCGCGAGAACCTGCCTGCTCGCCTGTTTGCCCACCGTGCACACCGTCTCCATCGCGCTGGACGGTAACCGACGGCCCGCCCCCGGATGTGTGGACCCCGCTGCCCAGTACGACAATCCCTTGTTGTGCATGCTCCCTTCGTCATCGCCGAGATCGGCTGCAACCACGGGGGCGACCTCGAGCTCGCCAAGCGGATGATCTCGGTGGCCGCGCGGTTCTGTGAGGTCGACGCCGTCAAGTTCCAGAAGCGCGACCCGGCCACGCTGCTCACCCCGCAGCAGTACCAGGCGCCGCATCCGGAGCCGCGCCACGCGTTCGGCGCGAGCTACGGCGAGCACCGGGAGTTCCTGGAGTTCGACATCGAGCAGCACGCCGAGCTCGCCCGATGCGCCGCGGAGCACGACATCGTCTACTCGACCAGCGTGTGGGACATGCCGTCGGCGAAAGCCGTGGTGGGGATGGCGCCAAGGTTCGTCAAGGTCCCGTCGGCCACCAACCAGCACACCGAGCTCCTGGAGCTGCTGTGCGCCGAGTTCGGCGGCATCATCCACCTCTCGCTCGGCATGACGACCCGGGCCGAGGAGGAGCGGATCGTCGAGCTGTTCCGCGAACGGGGCAGGATCGCGGATCTCGTGTTGTACGCGTGCACGTCGGGCTACCCGGTGCCGTTCGAGGACATCTGCCTGCTGGAGGTGCAGCGGCTGCGCGCGGCCTACGGGTCGGACGTGCACGCCGTCGGCTTCTCAGGGCACCATCTGGGCATCGCCGCCGATGTGGCCGCGCTCGCGCTCGGCGCGCAGTACGTCGAACGGCACTTCACCCTTGACCGCACCAGCAAGGGCACCGACCACGCCGCCTCGCTGGAGCCGGACGGGATGCGCAAGCTGGCTCGGGACCTGCGCAACGTCGCCAAGGCACTCACGTACAAGCCAAGCGACGTGCTGCCCATCGAGGAGGCGCAGCGCGAAAAGCTGAAGTGGCGCACGAGCGAGTCATCGGGACAGCCATGACGCTCGCCGTCGTCATCCCCGTCCGGGCGGGGAGCAAGGGCATCCCGGGAAAGAACCTCGCCATGGTGGGCGGGCGGCCGCTGCTGGACTGGACGGTCGAGGCCGCGCTCGGCGCCCGATGCGTCAACAAGGTGTTGGTCTCGACCGACGACCCCGCCGTCCGCGTGCACGTGACGGCGACCTGGCCCGGCCGGGTGGCGCTGCCCGCCCGCTCACCCGCCACGGCGTCGGACACGGCCACCACGGAAAGCGTGCTCATCGACGTGCTCGACACGCCGGAGGCCGCGGGCGCCGATGAGATCGGGCTCGTGCAGGCCACCAGCCCGCTGCTGAGCGCAGCGGACCTCGACGGGGCGTACGCGCTGCTGCATTCCGGCTTCGACAGCGTGCTGTCGGTGGTGCGGCAGCGACGGTTCCGATGGGAGGTCACCCCCGGCGGCGCGCACGCCGACTACGACCCCGCCGCCCGACCGCGGCGACAGCAGCTCGCGGGCCACCTCGTCGAGAACGGGGCGCTGTACCTCACCAGCCGGGCGGCGCTTCAGCGCACCGGCGTGCGGATCAGCGGGCGGATCGGGCTGTGGGAGATGTCGGAGGAGAGCTACACCGAGGTCGACGAGCCCGCCGACGTGGTGATCGTCGACGCGCTCCTGCGCCACCGGGAACGGCCCACGCCGCCCGCGGCCGGGGCGAAGCGGATCCGGCTGGTGCTCACCGACGTCGACGGCGTGCTCACCGACAACGGCATGACCTACTCCAGCGACGGCAGCGAGTCCAAGACCTACAGCGCCCGCGACGGCAAGGGCTTCGAGCTGCTCCGCAGAGCCGGGATCCGCACCGGCATCCTGACCAGCGAAGACGGGCCGCAGATCCGCGCACGGGCGGCGAAGCTCGCCGTCGATGCGCTGTACGCGGGCACCGCCGACAAGCTCGCCGACGCCAAAGAGATGTGCGCGCGCTGGTCGCTCGGCCTTGACGAGGTCGCGTTCATCGGCGACGACGTGCACGACGTCGCGTTGCTGCGGGCGGTCGGGCTGGCCGCCTGCCCTGCCGACGCCGTGCCCGCCGCCCGTGCGGCCGCCGTCCACCACTGTCGGGCGGCGGGCGGCCACGGGGCGTTCCGGGAACTGGCGGACGCGATCCTGGCGGGCCGATGACCCCCGTGCCCGCGACCGCCGCGCACCCCGCCCGCCACTTCGCACCCCCACGGTCTCTTCGCACCCCGCCGGCGGGGTGCGAAGAAACCCCAAAGGGTGCGAAGTCGGGGCGGGCGGGGTGTGCGGCGGGGGTCGCCGTGCTCGTCGTCGTGCTGGGCGGGTGCGGCGCCGACCCCCCGCTGCAGCAGGCGGCGCCGCCCGACCCGCCCGCCGCGTGCGTGCTCGACACGGCTGCGCTGGCCAACACGACCCACGTCAGCTGGACGCCCGACCAGTCCACCGCGAACGACATCCGCTGCGTCTACGACGCAGGGCCCAACGCCGCGACGCCTGCCGGGCCCGCGTTCCTCACCGTGTCGCTCCTCGCCCGCACCCAGGCGGACGCGGCCGCCGAACGCGAATCGCTCGCCCAGCTGTGCACCGCGGGCTCCCGCGTCGACGTGAACACGGCCGACGGCGGCTTCGTCTGCCGGTTCGACGGCGATCTCGTCTACGGCGCGCTCGTGCGCGGCGACCAGGTGGTGCAGGTGGCCACCTCGGCCATCCCGACGACGACGGCAAGTGCCGCCCTGGCGACGGCCATCAGCGACCAGCTGGCGAACTTGTCGTCTCGCTGATTGGTCGTGAGCGGAAAAGAGTGCCAGAGCACGCTTTTCCGCGCACAGCCCGGCCTACAGCTCCCGGGAGGCGCGGAGCCTGCCCAGCGCCTCCTCGAGGATGGCGGCACCATCGGCGTCGCTGCGCCGCTCCTTCACGTACGCGAGGTGGGTCTTGTACGGCTCGGTGCGGGGCGCGGCGGGAGGGTTCTCATTGTCCTGGCCGCCAGGGAGCCCGCAGCGCGGGCAGTCCCACGAGTCGGGGATCTCCGCGTCGGCGGCGAACGACGGCGTGGTGACGTGCCCGCTCGCGCAGTAGTACGAGATGAACTGGCGCGGCGCGGTCTCGCCCCGCTCCGACTCACCCATCGGCCCGGCCCCGACGCGGGTGCCCCGGATCGCGTTGCCGCCTGACATCGCCATGTTTCAGCCCCCCAGCTTCACGAGCAGGCCCGTACCGATGATCGCGATCACCCAGATCGCCCCCACGAACAGCGTGAGCCGGTCGAGGTTGCGCTCGACCACGCTCGAGCCGGACAGGCTGGACTGCATGCCGCCGCCGAACAGGGACGACAGCCCACCGCCCCGCCCGCGGTGCAACAGGATCAACAACACCAGCAGGACGCTCGTGATGATCAACACGATCTGCAGGGCGAGTTGCATCCACGTCCTCGTTCTCGTCGGGGGACTGCCATGTTACCCGGCGTGAACCCACGATCTCAGGGCAGGGGCCCGCCCGCCGCGAGCGCGCAGAGCTTCGGGAACTCGTCGACGTCGATGCTCGCCCCACCCACAAGCGCACCGTCGACGTCCGGGCCCGCCATCAGCTCCGCGACGTTGCTCGACTTCACCGACCCGCCGTAGAGGACGCGCAGGCCCGCCGCGCTGCTCCTCGCCGTAGAGCGACGCGAGCGTGCTGCGCAGCGCAGCGCACACCTCCTGCGCGTCGGTCGGGCTCGCGACCCGTCCCGTGCCGATGGCCCAGATCGGCTCGTAGGCCACGACGAGGTCGCGCGCCTGCTCCGCGGTCACCTGTGCCAGCCCTGCGGACAGCTGGGCCGTGCAGTGGCCGAGGTGCTCGCCCGCCTCGCGGACGGGCAGCCCCTCGCCGACACACAGGATCGGCGTGATGCCGTTGCGGATCGCCGCGTGCACCTTGCTGTTGACGATCTCGTCGGTCTCGCCGTGGTATTCGCGGCGCTCCGAGTGCCCCACGACGACGTAGCGGCAGCCCAGCTTCGCGAGCATCACCCCGGACACGTCGCCGGTGTAGGCGCCCGCATCGTGCGGGGAAAGATCCTGCGCGCCGTGCACCATCAGCAGCCCGTCGCCGTCGATCATGGTCTGGATGCTGCGGATGTGGGTGAACGGCGGCAGCACCGCCACCTCGACCTTGTCGTAGTACTTCTCGGGCAGCGCGAAGGCGAACTTCTGCATCAGGGCGATGGCCTCGAGGTGGGTGAGGTTCATCTTCCAGTTGCCCGCGATGAGCGGCTTGCGGCCCGGACTAGGCACGGTGGGACTCCAGGATCGACACGCCCGGAAGGTCCTTGCCCTCCAGGAACTCCAGCGACGCCCCGCCGCCGGTCGAGATGTGCGAGAACCCGTCCTCGGCCAGGCCGAGGGCCCGCACGGCCGCCGCGGAATCGCCGCCGCCGACCACGGAGAACGCCGCGGCGTCGATGATCGCCTGCGCCACACCGCGGGTGCCCTCGGCGAACGGGGCCATCTCGAACACGCCCATCGGCCCGTTCCAGAAGATCGTCTTCGCGGCGCCGAGCACGTCGGCGAACGCCGCGACCGACTGCGGCCCGATGTCCAGGCCGAGCCAGCCGTCGGGGATGGCGTCGGCCGTCACGGTCTGCCGATCGGCGTCGGCGGCGAACGCGTCGGCCACCACCACGTCCGTCGGCAAGACGATCTTGCCGGACTCCAGCAGGGTGCGGCAACTGCCGATCTGGTCGCTCTCCAGCAGCGACTTGCCGACCCCGTTCCCCTGTGCCGCAAGGAACGTGAAGCACATCCCGCCGCCGACGAGCAGCGCGTCGACCCGCGGCAGCAGCGCCTCGATCACCGCGAGCTTGTCGGAGACCTTCGAGCCGCCCAACACGACCACGTACGGGCGCTCGGGCGTGCCGGTGAGCCGCCGAAGCACCTCGACCTCGGCCAGCACCAGCCCGCCCGCGTAGGCGGGCAGCAGCCGCGCGACGTCGTAGACCGACGCCTGCTTGCGGTGCACAACGCCGAAACCGTCGGAGACGAACGCATCGCCATAGGCCGCGAGCTCGGCCGCGAGCGCCGCCCGCTCGTCCTCGGCTTTGCTGGTCTCGCGCGGGTCGAAGCGGATGTTCTCCAGCAGCACGATGTCGGCGTCGGACTTCTCGCCGAGGTTCGTCAGTGCCACCTCGGTGCCGAGCAGTTCGCCCAGCCGCGCGGCGACGGGGGCCAGCGAGTACTTCGGGTCAGGTCCGCCCTTCGGCCGCCCCAGGTGCGCGGTGATCACCAGCCGGGCACCCGCGTCGCGCAGGGCGGACAGCGTGGGCAGCGACGCGCGGATGCGGCCGTCGTCGGTGATGCGGCTGCCGTCGAGTGGGACGTTGAAGTCGGAGCGCACCAGCACGGTGCGGCCGTCGACGCCCTCGGCGATCAGGTCCTCGTAGGTCTTCACAGCTTCGAGGCCACCAGCTCCATGATTTCGACGAGCCGGTTCGAGTAGCCCCACTCGTTGTCGTACCAGCCGACGACCTTGACCTGGTTGCCCATGACCTTCGTCAGCGGCGCGTCGAAGATGCAGGACGCCGGGTCGGTGACGATGTCAGAGGAGACGATCGGGTCGTCGGAGTAGCGCAGCACGCCCGCGAGCTCGCCCTCGGCGGCCGCCTTGTACGCCGCGTTGATCTCCTCGGCCGTGGCCGCCTCGCGGACGGTGACGGTGAGGTCGGTGGCCGAACCGGTGGGGATCGGCACGCGCAGCGCGTAGCCGTCGAGCTTGCCCTTGAGATGCGGCATGACCAGGCCGATGGCCTTCGCGGCGCCGGTGGAGGTGGGCACGATGTTCAGCGCGGCGGCGCGGGCGCGGCGCAGGTCCTTGTGCGGGGCGTCCAGCAGGTTCTGGTCCTGCGTGTAGGCGTGGATCGTGGTCATGAGGCCGCCCTCGATGCCCAGCAGGTCGTCGAGCACCTTGGCCAGCGGCGCGAGGCAGTTGGTGGTGCAGGAGGCGTTGGACACGATGGTCTGGCTGCCGTCGTAGGCGGAGTCGTTGACGCCCTTGACCACCGTGAGGTCCTCGCCCGTGGCGGGCGCGGAGATCACGACCTTCTTCGCGCCCGCGTCGAGGTGCTTGGCCGCGGCCTCGCGCTTGGTGAACAGGCCGGTGGACTCGAGCACGACGTCGACGCCGAGGTCCTTCCACGGCAGCTCGGCCGGGTCGCGCACGGCGAGACCCTTGAAGCCCTTGCCGTCGACGACGATCTCCTCGTCGGTCGAGGACACGCTGTAGGGCAAGCGGCCGAGGATCGAGTCGTACTTGAGCAGATGAGCGAGCGTCCGCGTTGTCGGTGATGTCATTTACCGCAACGATCTCGATCTCGGTGTTGCCCGCTTGCTTCTGCGCATCGACCGCGCGCCAGAAGTTGCGCCCGATACGGCCGAATCCGTTGACGCCCACACGCACCGTCACGCCGTGCCTCCTCGTTAGGAATTAGCTGCTCGTAGCCCACCCTAGTGCCAGGGTGGGCCGCAATTGCCCGGAGCCTCGGAATCGATCCACTCGGCTCAAGTATCACCGTCGCGCACTGCAGGCTCTTCCCGGTAGGGCCGTGTGGGCCTGCCAGGGGGGTCATAATGCTGTACACGAAACTGCCGGCGTCGGCTCCACTCCGGGGCGACGCCACGCCGCTCCCGCTCCACGAGCGTTCGCGGATGCGCGCGGCGGCGCTGCACGCCCGCCGCCTCTATCCCGGCGGGCTGGGCGAGCTCGCCTACCGGGAGCTCGTGGCCTACGCCGACTTCGGTTACCGGTTCGCGGCCGACGCGCTGATCCCGCGCCTGGCCGCGGAGATCCTGGCTTCGGTCGTGTCCGACGAACGATGAGCCGAGCCGTCACGGAAACCGGTCGAATCCGACTTTCCTCGACGGCCGTGGCCTGCCACGGTGGGCGCATGGGCGCGCTGCTGGAGCGCAGCGACGAATGGGACGCGCTGTCCGCGGCAGTGGATGCGGCGGCCCGTCGCCGCGGGTCGGTGGTACTGGTCAGCGGTGAGGCGGGGATCGGCAAGACGAGCCTGGTCCGGGCGTTCGCGCAGCACGTGGCCGGTCGGGTGCGCCTGCTCGTCGGCGGCTGTGACGACCTGCTGACCGCCCGCCCACTCGGGCCGCTGCGGGACGCGGTGGCGGGCACCGGCGGAGCGCTGGACACCGCGCTGCGCACCGGCGGCGACGTCTTCGCCTCGGTCGTGGCGGAGCTGTCCGGCCCGCGGGTCACCGCCGTCGTCGTCGAGGACCTCCACTGGGCCGACGACGCCACCCTCGACGTGCTGGGCTACCTCGCGCGCCGCATCGCGAACCTGCCCGCGGTGCTCGTGCTCACCTACCGCGACGAGGCGGCCGCTTCCGGGCACCCGGTACACCGGCTGTTGGGCTCGCTGGCCGGGCGCCCCGTCGTCCGGCTGCCGCTGCGGTCGCTCAGCTCGGCCGCCGTGGTCGGGCTGGCTGCCGGGTCCGGCTGGGACCCGCGGCGGCTGCACACGCTCACCGGCGGCAACCCGTTCTACGTCACGGAGGCGCTGGCGGACGCCGGGCCGGGTGTGCCGGTCTCGGTGTCCGACGCCGTGCTCGCCAGGGTGAGCAGGCTCGACGACACCGCCCGCTCGGCGGTCGAGCAGCTCTCGGTCGTGCCGACGATCGTCGGGCTCGACCTGGCCCTCTCCCTGCTGGGCGACCGGCTCGACGCGCTCGCCGACGCCGAGGCGCGCGGCATCGTCACGTCGCGGGCGGAGGGGCTGACGTTCCGCCACGAGCTGGCCCGCCAGGCCGTCGAGCAGAGCCTGCCGCCGTTGCGCAGGCGCACGCTGCACCGCGCGGTGGTCGCCGCGCTGCAGGCGGAGCGCGCGCCCGACCTCGCCCGGCTGGTGCACCACGCCGCGGCGGCCGACGACGGCGCGACGGTCAGCCGCTACGCCCCGCTCGCCGGGCGGGAGGCCGCCGCCGCGGGCTCGCACCGCCAGGCCCTCGCCCACTTCTCGGCCGCGCTGCGCCACGGTCACCGGCTCGGCGACGCCGACCTGGCCCGGCTGGTCGACGAGCACGCCTGGGAGCTCTACAACGCGGGCCGGTTCGCCGAGGCACTGCGCGGCGGCGAGCGGGCGGTGCGGCTGCGCAGGCGCGGCGTCGCAGGTGGCACATCCAGCAGGACATCCAGCGGCCAAGAGGCGGGCATCCACGGCGGCGGGCCCTCCGCTGGCGACGGGCGCGCCGCACTGGCCGACGCGCTGGTGCGGCTCTCGCGGCACCGGTTCATGGTGGGCGACCCCGACGGCGCCGACGCAGCGGCCGCTGAGGCCGTCGCGCTCCTCGACACCCCGTCCGATGCGCCCCGTGATCCGCTGGGGGCCCGGGCGTACGCGGTGACCTACCTCGGCGCGATCCGCGCGCTCACCGGTCCGTCCGCCACCGACGACAACGACTACGACTACGACTACGACTAGATAAGGACGACGACGAGGACGGGGGGTATTCCCTCCTGCGGCGCGCACGGGAGCTGGCGTCCGCGGCGGGTCGAGAGGACCTCGTGGCCCTCTGCGGCAACTATGCGAGCCTCGCCCATCCCGAGCTCGACGACGACGCCAGGCTCGCGATGCTCTCGGACAGCCTGCGTGCCGGGCTGGATCACGGCTTCTACGAGGTCGCGGCACGCGGCTACACGAACCTCGGCGAGCTGTGCCTCCGCCTCCACCGGCTCGACGAGTTGGGACGCTGCGTCGCCGAAGGGCTGGCGTTCACCCGCGAGCGCGGCTTCTCCTCGCACGCCCACAACCTCTCCGTGCACGGCGCCCTGCTCGCGCTGCGCCGCGGCGACTGGGCGGACGCGGAGGCCGCCCTGCGGCGGCTGAGCGCAGAGGGCGAGCCCGGGATGCCGAACGCGGCGGGACCGTACGGCAGGCTGCTGGCCCGGCGCGTCCCCCACGACCGACCCGGCGGCCGAGGCGCTGCTCGAACGGGCATGGGAGGTGGCGCTGCGACGGCGCACGGTCACCGAGCTCGCCCTGGCGGGCGGGGCGCTCGCCGAGTGGGCGTGGCTCACCGGGCGCGCCGACCGGGTCGAGGACGTGGTACGCGCATGGCGCCCGCACGCCGCCCGGCCGACGGCGGCTCCCGCGTGGGCCGAGGTGCTGCGCTACGCGCGTCGCGCAGGCCTGGCGATCACCGAGGTCCCGGACGGCGCGGGCCCGTGGACACCGGGGCTGCGCGGTGACTGGCGCGCCGCCGCCGACGGCTGGGCGCGCCTCGGCGACCCCTACGAGCGGGCGCTGGAGCTGGCCGAGTCCGGCGAGGCAGGGCCGACGGTCGAGGCACTGCACACGCTCGAGAACCTCGGCGCCGCGGCCGCCGCCCGACACGTCCGCCACCGGTTGCGCACGCTCGGGGTGACGCGCGTGCCGCGGCGGCGCGCGGCCACCACGCGGGCCAACCCCGCCGGGCTGACCGACCGCCAGCTCGACGTCCACGCGCTGCTGTCCGAGGGCCTGACCAACGCCGAGATCGCGGAACGGCTGGTGCTGTCGGTGCGCACGGTGGACTCGCACGTCGCGGCGATCCTGGACAAGCTGGGCGTCCGCACCCGCCGGGAGGCGGCGGCCCACCACCTCCGGCCGACGCGCCGATGAGGCTGACCGACGTTGGGCGGGCGCACCAAAAAGTCGGTAGCGCCTACCGACGCCGCGTCCGCCCGCGGTCTCTACAACGGACCGCATGACGACGACCCTCGCGCGGCGCCCCGACGAGCCCGCCCCCGACCTCACCGACTACCTCGTCGTGCACCGCGCGATGACGACCGACCTGCGCCGCCTGGCCGAGGTCACCGCCGAGATCGCCCGCGGCCGGGAACCCCTCGATGCGCGAAGAGCGGCTGCGGTCCGCGACTACCTCGCGGGCGTCGACGCCGAGATCCGCAGCCACCACCAGATCGAGGACGACCACGTGTGGCCGTTCCTGGTGGCGGTGAGCGGGCACGGCACCGGCCTCGCCGCGCTGACCGGCGACCACGACGAGCTCGATCCCCTGCTCGACGCGGCGGAACGTGCCGCAGGTCAGCTCGTCGCCGCTCCCGCCGACCGGGCGCAGGCCGAGCGGCTCGCCGCCGTGCTCGCCGACCTGTCCGCGCTGCTTTCGCGGCACATCGCCGACGAGGAGCGCGTCGTGTTCCCCGTGATCCGCCGCCACGTGCGGATCGCCGACTACCGCAGGCTGCAGCGGCGCTTCCGCGGCAACCTCTCCTGGCGCGCGCTCGTGTTCGCCGCGCCGTGGGTGGTCGCGCACGCCACACCGTCGGAGCGGGGCACGCTGCTCGCCGAAGCGGGCGTTGGCCTGCGCGTCCTGCTGCGCCTCGTCGGCGGCCGGTTCGCCGCCCAGGAGCGCCTGGTGTTCGGATGACCACCCTCGTCGAGACGCCGGGGGCGCTCTTCGGGCCGTCTCCGCCCGGTGCGCGCCACGCCGCCTACGCGGCCCTCGCGGCCACGGGCCCCGTGCACCGCATCGCGCTCCCCGACGGGACGCCTGCGTGGCTCGTCACCGGCCACGACGCCGTCCGGTCGGTGCTCACCGACCCGCGCCTGGTCAAGAACCCCAGCTGGACCCCCGGCGGCGGCCTGCTGCCGCCCGAGATCCACGCCGCGATGAACAGCGACCTGCTGCACCGCGACCCGCCCGACCACACGCGGCTGCGGCGGCTGGTCTCCGGGGCGTTCACGCGGCGCCGGGTCGACGCGCTCGCGCCCCGCGTCCAGCAGATCGCCGATCGGCTCCTCGACGACCTCACCGCCGAGCTCGCCGAACACGGCACGGCGGATCTCATCGCCGCCTACGCGTACCCGCTGCCGATCATGGTGATCGGGGAGCTGCTCGGCGTGGCGGCCCGAGACCAGGCCGGGTTTCGGGACTGGTCCCGGGTGCTCGTCGGTGGCTCCGCGATCGGGCGGAAGGAATGGGTCGCCGCGGCGACCGCATTGGTCGGCTTCGTGCGCGAGCTGGTGGCCGCCAAACGCGCGCATCCCGCCGACGACCTGCTGTCCGCGCTGGTCGCGGCCCGTGACGGGGCCGACCGCCTCACCGAGGACGAGCTGACGTCCATGGTGTTCCTGCTGCTCGTCGCCGGGCACGAGACCACCGTCAACCTCATCGGCAACGGTGTGCACACCCTGCTGGCCCACCCTGACCGGCTCGCGCTGCTGCGCGCCGAGCCCGAGCGGCTCCCGGCCACGATCGAGGAGCTGCTGCGCTTCGAAGGGCCGGTGCAGGTCGCGACGTTCCGATGGACGACCGAGCCGGTACGGATCGGGGACACCGTGATCCCAGCGGGCGAGCTGGTGGTCCCGGGGCTGCTCGCCGCGAACCGGGACCCGGCCCGCATCGCCGACCCCGACACGTTCGACCCGACCCGCGGCAGCGATGTCGGCTGCGGGATGGGTGTCGCCCACCTCGCGTTCGGCCACGGCCCACACCACTGCCTCGGTGCATCCCTGGCTCGTCTGGAAGGCCGGATCGCGCTCGGCAGCCTGCTCGCCCGCGTGCCCGACCTGCGCCTCGCCGTGCCCTTCGCCGACCTGCGCCTGCGCGCGGCCGTGCTGATGCATGGCCTCGTCGCGCTCCCCGTCACCGTGAACCGCCCGCGTCGCTGAGCCCGTGAAGGATGTCATGACCGCCGCCGCCGCCATCCCCGCCGTCGTCAGGAGCCCCTGGCCCGACCCGGACCTCCCCGACGTTTCGCTCACCGCGTTCCTGCTGGCAGGCGCGGCGGAACGGGCAGGCCACCCGGCGGTCGTCGATGCCGTGAGCGGCCGGTCGCTGACCTACGGCGAGCTGGCCCACCAGGTCGAACGGGTCGCGGCAGGCTTCGCAGCGCCAGCACCTGCGCAAGGGTGACGTGGTTGCGATCCTCGCCCCCAACTCGCCGGAGTGGCTCGTCGCCTGCCACGGCGCGATCGCGGCGGGCGGCGTGGTCAGCGGCCTCAACCCGCTCTGGTCCGCCGACGAGGTCGCGGCCCAGATCCACGACTCGGCGGCGCGGTTCCTCGTCACCGTCGGCCCGCTCGCGGCGACCGCGAGGGCCGCGGCCGAGCAGGCGGGCGTCGGCACCCGGCTGGTGCTGCTCGACGTGCGAGAGCCCGACACGCTCGCACTGGCCGATCTCCTCGCCTGCCCCGACCCCGCACCGGACGTCGCGGTCGACCCGGCCAAGGACCTCGCGCTGCTGCCCTACTCCAGCGGCACGACCGGCCTGGCCAAAGGCGTCATGCTCACCCACCGCGCCTGCATCGCCAACGTCGTGCAGACCGTCGTCGCGCTCCAGATCGGGCCGGACGACCGCACGCTCGCCGTCGCGCCGTTCTCGCACGCCGTCGGGTGGGGGGTGGTGGCCAACTGCGCGTTGCGCAACGGGGCGACGGTCGTCACCCTGCCCCGGTTCGAGCCGCATGCGTTCCTCGGCGCGATCCAAGACCACCGCATCACCCAGACCGTCGTCGTGCCGCCGGTGGTGCTCGCGCTGGCCCGCCACCCCGCTGTCGCCGACTACGACCTGTCCTCGCTCAACTGGCTGGCCTGCGGCGCGGCCCCGATGGGCGCCGACCTGCAGCGGGAGTGCATGGCGCGGCTCGGGATCCCGGTCGTGCAGGGCTTCGGCATGACCGAGGTCGTCGCCACGATCGCGGCCGACCGCGTCGACACCCCGGTCACGGCGGGGTCGTGCGGGCACCTGCTGCCCGGCGTACAGGCCCGGATCGACCAGGAGTCCTGCGAACTGTGGATCCGCAGCCCTGCGCTGATGACGGGCTACCTCGGGCGCCCGGACGCCACCGCCGCGACCGTTGACGCCGACGGCTGGCTGCACACCGGCGACGTCGCCCACTTCGACGAGAACGGCGCTCTGTTCGTCGTCGACCGGATCAAGGAGCTGATCAAGGTGAAGGCCTTCCAGGTGGCGCCCGCCGAGCTGGAAGCCGTTCTGCGCACGCATCCGGCCGTCGCCGACGCGGCGGTGATCGGCATTCCCGACGAGCGGTCCGGCGAGGTGCCGAAGGCGTTCGTCGTGGCACGCACCCCGGTGTCGGCCGATGAGCTCAGTGCCCACGTCGCCGCCAAGGTCGCGCCCTACAAGCGGGTGCGCGAGGTCGAGTTCATCGACGCGGTGCCGGTCTCGCCGTCTGGCAAGATCCTCCGACGCCTGCTGCGGAGCCGGTGATGCGGATCCTGTTCACCGCCTGCCCGATGGTGGGGCACGTCAACACACTGCTGCCGTTGGCGCTCGCGGCCCGGCGGGCGGGCCACACGGTCGCGTTCGCCACCGGCGTCGACCTCGTCGAACGGGTTGAGCAGGCGGGCCTCACCGCCTGGTCGGTTGGCCCGACGTTCGCCGACGCGGGCTGGCCGCCGCGCTCGCCGCTCCACTTCCTGAGCGCCGCGGAGAAGCGCTGCGTCGACCTGCTGCCGCGGGCGGAACGCTTCCGCCCCGACGTCGTCGTCTACGAGGAGACCGAGGCCGCGGGCCCGATCGTGGCGGCGCGGACCGGCGCTCGTGCGGTCCGACACGGGCTGGGCATCGCCGCAGGGGGCACGGGGGACGGCACCGGGGGCGGATTGGGGGCGTTCGCGCCGATCCTCGACGACTTCGGCGCGCGGTGGCAGGTCGCGCACCTCGCCGCGCAGGTGCAGGCCGCCCCGTACGTGTCGATCTGCCCGCCGTCGCTGGCGCCGCCGCCGAGGGCCAACGTTCGGCTCCTGCGGCCGACGCTCGCCCCGCCCGCGCCAGGGGATGCGCTGCCCGCCGCCCTCGCGGCGCTGCCGCACCCGCACACCGTGCACCTCACGCTCGGCACGGTGTTCTCCGCACCAGGGGTGCTGGCCGCCGCGGTGGAAGGCCTGCGGCAGCTGCCCGTGAACGTCGTCGTGACCACGGGGTCCGCGAGCCTGCCCGCCCAGCCCCCGCACGTGGTCGTCGCCCGGTACCTGCCGCACGCCCTGCTGCTGCCGCGCTGCGACCTCGTCGTGTCCCAAGGCGGCGCGGGCATCCTGCTCGGCGCGCTGGCCAACGGACTGCCGCAACTCGTGCTCCCCCAGGGCGCCGACCAGCCCGCCAACGCGGCCGCGGTGCAGAGGGCGGGCGCCGGGCTGGCGCTGTCCAGCGTCACACCCGAGCGGGTGCGCACTGCCGCCCAAGAGCTGCTGACCGATCCCGTTTACGCCGCGCGGGCCCGGGAGATCCGGGCCGAGATCGCGGTCATGCCCGACGCGGATGCGGTGGTGAGCGAGCTGTGTTGACGCAAACGACCGCGACGAACGCACTCGTCCGAGCCCGGCTTACCGGTGCCGTGGCCGTCACACCCCGACCGCCTGCCGCCTACCTCGACATGTTCCTGCTCACCGACGACGACCTCCGCGCGGGCCCCATCCTCGATTGCCCGGCGGGCGCGTCCCCGTCCGGCGCGCACGTGCGGGCGCTCGGCGGGGAGGCGGTCAGCGTCGACCCCGCCTACGGACAGGCCGACGGTCTCGTCGACCGGGTGGCCGCCGACATCGCGCGGATCGGCGAGTGGCAGCGCGCGCACCCGGCGGGGTTCAACTGGTCCTACCTCGGCTCACCCGAGGAGCTGGCCCGGACCTGGACGTCGGCGCTCGAGGTCTTCGCCGCCGACTTCACACCGGACGCCTCCCGCTATGTCGCCGCCGCGCTGCCCCGGCTGCCGTTCCCCGACGGCCGGTTCGCGATGGCGCTGTCGGGCTTCCTGCTCTTCGAGCGGTGGCGGCTGGTGCACCGGCACGCCGACTTCCCGCCCGCCGACCAGCGACCCTGACCCGCTCACGGGTCAGGCCTCTTCCAGCATGTCCGCGGTGACCGCCGAGTCGGTGTCCGGGATGCCGAGGTCGGCCGCGCGCTTGTCGGCCATGTGCAGCAGCCGCCGGATCCGGCCCGCCACGGCGTCCTTGGTCATCGGCGGGTCGGCCAGCTGACCCAGCTCCTCCAACGAGGCCTGGGTGTGCTCGGCACGGAGCCGCCCCGCGGCCAGGAGGTGGGTGGGCACGTCGTCGCCCAGGATCTCCATCGCCCGCTGGACCCTCGCCGCGGCCGCCACCGCCGCCCTGGCGGAGCGGCGCAGGTTGGCGTCGTCGAAGTTGGCCAGGCGGTTGGCGGTGGCCCGCACCTCCCGGCGCATCCGCCGCTCTTCCCACGCCATCACCGACTCGTGCGCGCCCATACGGGTGAGCAGGGCGCTGATCGCGTCGCCGTCGCGGACCACGACCCGGTCGGCGCCGCGCACCTCACGCGCCTTCGCCGTGACCCCGAGCCGCCGCGCCGCGCCGACCAGCGCGAGCGCGGCCTCTGGGCCGGGGCAGGTGATCTCCAGCGCGGAGCTGCGGCCCGGCTCGGTGAGCGAACCGTGGGCGAGGAACGCGCCCCGCCAGGCCGCCTCGGCGTCGCACACCCCGCCGGACACGACAGGCGGCGGCAGGCCGCGCACGGGGCGGCCGCGGGCGTCGAGCAGGCCGGTCTGCCGCGCGAGCCCCTCGCCGTCGCGGACGACGCGCATGACGTAGCGCGCGCCCCGGCGCAGGCCGCCCGCGGTGATCACGTGCGCCTCGCAGGTGTGGCCGTAGAGCTCGTGGATGTCGCGGCGAAGGCGGCGCGCGACCGAGCCGGTGTCCACCTCCGCCTCCACGACCACCCGGCCGCCGACGATGTGCAGGCCGCCCGCGAACCGCAGGAGCGCCGCGACCTCGGCGCGGCGGCAACACGGCTTCGTGATGACGAGCCGGGACAGCTCGTCCTTGACCGCTGCGGTCATCGCCATGATCACGTCCTTCCTTCGGCCGCGACTTCGGGGCTGATCGCGACATCGGCCACCACCGCGGCGATCGCCGCGGCCAAGGCCGCCGGGTCATGGGTCGGCTCGATCGGGCTCGCCGCGACGGGGGCCAGGTGCAGACAGCCGCCAGGGCTGAGGATCGCGGCGGCCGCGGCGTGCAGCCGGTCGGGCACGGGCACGGCGTCGATGTCGGCCAGCACCGCATCCACCCGCAGCGCGGGGGCGTGCTCGCAGAGTACGGCCAGGTGCTGCTCGGGCGAGAACCCGGCCGTCTCCCCCGGCTCGGGGGCGATGTTGAGCACGATGATCCGGCGGGCCGCGGTCTCGATCAGCGCGGCGCGCAGATCGGGGACCAGCAGGTGCGGCAGCACGCTGGTGAACCACGACCCCGGCCCGAGGATCACCACGTCGGCGGCGCGGACCGCGGCCACCGCCTCGGGGCAGGCGCGCGGCTGATCGGGGAGCAGCCACACGCGCTGTACCCGCCCTGGCGTCGACGCGATGGCGACCTGGCCGCGGATGCGGTGCGCGCGCTCGGGATCGGCGCCGAGGCCGGTGACGTCGGCCCCGATGTCCAACGGCTCGGTGCACATCGGCAGCACCCGCCCGCGCACACCGAGGAGGCCCGAAACGGCGTCGAGCGCAGCGACCGGGTCGCCCAGCGTGTCGATCAGCCCGGCGATGAGGAGGTTGCCGACGGCGTGGCCCGCGAGCGCGCCGATGCCGCCGAAGCGGTGCTGCACGAGGGTGCGCCACCGGCGGCCGGTCTCGTCGTCGGCGGACAGCGCGGCCATCGCCATCCGCAGGTCGCCGGGCGGGAGGAGGCCCAGCTCGCGGCGCAGCCGTCCGGACGAGCCGCCGTCGTCGGCCACGGTGACGACGGCGGTGACGTCGTCGGTGAGCAGCCGCAGCGCCGACAGGGTGGCGTGCAGGCCGTGGCCGCCGCCGAGTGCCACCGCCTTGAGCCCTGGCTTGAGTGCGGTCGAGGGGTTCACTCGCGCCCCAGGTCCCGGTGCGCCACGCTGACCGTCATTCCGGGGTTGCCGGACAGCCGCCGGGCGATCTCCTCGCTGATGGCGACGCTGCGGTGCTTGCCGCCGGTGCAGCCGACGGAGACGGTGAGGTAGTGCTTGCCCTCGCGGCGGTACCCGCCCGCCACGAGGCCGAGCAGCTCGAGGTAGCGGTCGATGAACTCCGTGGCGCCCTCCTGGGAAAGCACGTAGTCGCGCACCGACTCGTCGCGACCGGTCTTCTCGCGGAGCTCGGGGATCCAGAACGGGTTTGGCAGGAAGCGCACGTCGATGACCAGGTCGGAGTCCATCGGAAGGCCGTACTTGTAGCCGAAGGAGACGAGCGTGATGCGCGTGTGGTGCGGGTAGTCGGCGCCGAACGTGCGCTCCAGCGTGGCCCGCAGGGTCGGGACCGTGGTCGTGGACGTGTCGACGACGAGGTCGGCGGCCTCCCGCAGCGGGCGCAGGAGGTCGCGCTCGCGGACGATGCCGTCGACGAGACGCCCTGAGCCCTGCAGGGGATGGCTCCGGCGCACCTGCTCGAAGCGGCGCACGAGCACGGCGTCGGACGCCTCGAGGAACAGCAGCCGCGGGGGGTAGCCGCGGCCGTCGAGATCTTTGATCACCGCCGCGAGGTCGGTGGTGAACGCCCGGCTGCGCACGTCCATGACGACGGCGATGCGGGTGATCTCGCCGCGGGCACGGGCCCCGAGGTCGACCATGGTGGTGATCAGCGCGGGCGGCAGGTTGTCCACGACGAACCAGCCGAGGTCTTCCAGCAGTTTCGCCGCGGTGCTGCGCCCGGCCCCGGACAGACCGCTGATCAAGACGACGTCGATGCCGGGTCGCTGGTCCGGGTCCGGAGCGGGCGCGGGATTCGGGCTGGTCATGTCTCGGGTCCCCCGCCGAGCGCAGCTACCACCGCGGCCGCCGTGGCGGGTCCGAAGCCGGGCACCGCGGCGATCTCGTCGGCGCCTGCGGCCTTCAACTTGCGGACCGATCCGAAGTGCTTGAGCAGCGCGGCGCGCCGGGCGGGCCCGAGCCCCGGCACCGTGTCCAGCTCGGAGACCGTCATGCCCGCCGAGCGGCGCTGGCGGTGGTAGGTGATCGCGAACCGGTGCGCTTCGTCGCGCACGCGCTGCAGGAGGTAGAGGCCTTCGCTCGTGCGCGAGAGGATGACCGGGTCGGGCTCGGCTGGCAACCAGACCTCCTCAAGGCGCTTGGCGAGGCCGCACACGGCGACGTCGGTGACGCCGAGCTCGGCCAGCACGTCCGACGCTGCCTCGACCTGGGCTTGTCCACCGTCGACGACCAGCAGGTTCGGCGGGTAGGCGAACTTGCGGGGGCGTCCCGTCTCGGGGTCGATGCCCGGACGGTACTGCGACGCGGTCGTGGTGTCGGTGGGATGATCGGTGTGGTTGTCCATGTCGGGGGCGTCACCGGATCCCTCGATCGCGGCGGAGCCGACGTTACCCTCCTCGGTATTGCGATCGGTGACCGGGCGTTCACCGTTGGTGTCGAGGCCGCCGGTCTCGGCGAGGTAGCGCCGGAACCGCCTGCGCACGACTTCGGCGATGGAGGCGACGTCGCCGCCCGCCGCGCCGTCGCGGATCTCGAACCGGCGGTACTCGGACTTGCGGGCCAGCCCGTCCTCGAACACGACGAGCGAAGCGACCACGTTGGTGCCCTGCACGTGCGAGACGTCGATGCACTCGATCCGCAGCGGCGCGGAATCCAGCCCGAGCGCGTCCTGGATCTCCGCAAGGGCCGCCGAGCGCGCGGTGAGGTCACCGGCGCGGCGCAGCTTGTGCTGGGTGAGGGCTTCGGCGGCGTTGCGGGCGACGGTATCGGCGAGCGCCCGCTTGTCGCCGCGCTGCGCCACGCGCAAGCTCACCCGCGACCCGCGCAGCCCCGACAGCCACTCGGCGAGCGACGCCACCTCGGCGGGCAGCTCCGGGACGATGATCTCTTTGGGCACCGGCTGGTGGGCGTCGTCGGACGCCTCGGCCAGCGCCGCCTGCTCGCCGTAGAACTGCGTGAGGAAGCGCTCGACGAGGTGCGCGGTGTCGGTCGGTTCGACTTTGTCGATCACCCACCCGCGCTGGCCGCGCACCCGTCCGCCACGTACGTGGAAGACCTGGACCGCGGCCTCCAGCTCGTCGTCGGCGAACGCGACCACGTCCGCGTCGGTGCCGCCGCCGAGCACGACGGCCTGGCGCTCCATGGCGCGGCGGAGGGCGCCGATGTCGTCGCGCAGGCGGGCCGCCTTCTCGAACTCGAGGTCTTCCGACGCCTGCGCCATCCGTCGCTCCAACTGCCGGATGAGGTGGTCGGTGCGGCCCGCCAGGAAGTCGCAGAAGTCCTCGACGATGCGCCGGTGCTCGTCGGCGTCGACCCGCCCGACGCAGGGGGCCGAGCACTTGTCGATGTAGCCGAGCAGACAGGGGCGGCCGATCTGTCCGTGTCGCTTGAACACCCCGGCGCTGCAGGTGCGTGCGGGGAACACGCGGAGGAGGAGGTCGAGCGTCTCGCGGATCGCCCACGCGTGGGCGAAGGGTCCGAAGTAGCGCACGCCTTTGCGCCGGGGCCCGCGGTAGACGTGCAGCCGCGGGAACTCCTCGTTCATCGTCACCGCGAGCACCGGGTAGGTCTTGTCGTCGCGGTAGCGGACGTTGAACCGCGGATCGAACTCCTTGATCCAGTTGTACTCGAGCTGGAGCGCCTCCACTTCGGTGGCGACGACCGTCCACTGGACGTGCGCGGCCGTGGTGACCATCTGCCGGGTGCGTGGGTGCAGGCCTGCCAGGTCGGCGAAGTAGGAGTTCAGGCGTTGGCGCAGGCTCTTCGCCTTGCCCACGTAGATGACGCGGCCGTGAGCGTCGGAGAAGCGGTACACGCCAGGGGCCTCGGGGATGGACCCGGGCGCGGGGCGGTAGGTGGCGGGATCCGGCATAGCTCGTCCAGGGTAGGCCGCCCGGTCGTGTCCCGGTTTTGTCGGTGCCGGGTGCTACACCTTCGCCACGCCCCAAACATGCGTTCGAGGAGAGGCCGCCGTGGCAACCGATAAGCTCGACACCGTCCGCAAGCTACTGGCCAAGGCCGAGCGCGCCGCCACCGCGGCGGAGGCGGAGATCTACACGGCGAAGGCCGTCGAGCTGATGGCCCGCCACGGCATCGACCAGGCGCTGCTCACTGCCCGGCTCGGCCCCGGCTCGCGGGTTCGCGACGAGATCGCCACAGCGCACATCGCGGTGGCCGATCCGTACAGCGCGGGCAAGGCCCGGCTCTTGGCGTGGACGGCGAGCGCGCTGCGCTGTCGAGCGGTGTTGCACGAGGCGGGCGGCGGCCGGGTCGCGGCCGTCACCGTGCTCGGGTTCGCCTCCGACCGGGCGCGGGTCGAGCTGCTCTACACCTCGCTGTTGCTGCAGGCGAGCAGCCGGTTGGCGGTTTTGCGGCCGGAGTGGGCGGGCGAGTCGGTCGCCGCGTATCGGCGGTCGTGGCTGCACGGGTTCGCCGTGCGGGTGCACCAGCGGCTGGTCGAAGCCGAGGCCGGAGCCGCCGCGGACCGAGAAGCCGAGTCAACGGCGGACACAGCGGCGGACACAGCGGCGGACACAGCGACATGTACGGCGGCGGCGCGTTCGTCGCCGCCTAGCGCGGAGCGGTCGGTGGCGCTCGTCCTCGCCGATCGTTCCGCGCGGGTCGACCAGGCGTACGCCGAGGCGTTTCCGCAGCTCGGGCGGGCTCGGCGGGCGCGGCTGTCCGGTTCGGGCTACGCCGCGGGCGTCTGGGCCGGGGCACGGGCGGACCTCGGCCATCGCGCGATGCCGTCCACCGGGCGGCCTACCGGGCGGCGGGGCCTCGTTGGCTAGGCGCATGTTCGCCGGGGAGATCCGGCGCGGGCTCGGGCATCTGGTCCGCTGCGCGATGGGGCTGTGGCGCGCGATCAGGCGGCGACATCCCGCGCACCGCGGCCAGCACCCGCCGGGCCCGCAGCGCGCGCAGCGGGGCGAGCGCGTAGCCGGGGTAGCTCGCGAGCCAGGTCGCGCTGCCGAGGCTCACGGCGTCGGCGCCTGCCCAGAAGTACTCCCGGCAGTCGGCCACCGTCCGGATGCCGCCCGTGGCGATGATCGGCAGCTGCACCCCGGCGTCGCGCAGCTCGGCCACCACCCGCAGGGCGATCGGCTTGATCGCCCGGCCGGAGAGCCCTCCGTAGCGGTTGGCCAGCCAGGGGGTGCCGGTGCGGGGGTCGAGCCGCAAGGCCTTCACGGTGTTGATCGCGGTGAGCGCGGCGACACCGGCCTGCGCGGCCTGGCGGGCGTTGCGCAGGTAGTCGTAGTCGGGGGAGAGCTTGAGGATCACCGGGTGCCTGCTGCGGGGCACCGCCTCGTCGAGCACGTCCTGCAGGATCGTGGAGAAGTCGAAGTTCACGTTGTGGCAGCTCACGTTGAACTCGACGGCGGCGATCTCGCCCGCGGGCACGGCGGCGTTCACTCGATCCACGAGCATCACGAACTCCTCCGCCGAGAAGCCGCCAAGCGAGATGATCGTGCGCTGGTCGCGGGTGTGCGGGAAGTAGTCGGTGAGGTAGGCGTCGATGCCGACGTTGCACCAGCCGAATGCGTTGATCCAGCCGCTGTCGGTGCCGCGCAGCACCCGTCGGTAGCGGCGCAGCAGTCCGGGCAGCTCGTGCGGAGCCCAGTCCTCGCGGGTGGTGAAGTGCCCGTCGCGGGGCTGCACCGTCAGCGTGCGGGTGGTCACGGCGCCGAACGCGGCGAGGGGAAGGAACAGCGCCACAGGGCTCATCCCGTAGAAGCCCGAGGTGCTCATGCCGTAGCCGAGCAGGCTGGAAGAGGTCACCAGTCGGTTGCGGAGCACGATGTCGCCGAGGCGCACCTCGTCCCCCGTCCCGAGGGAAGCCGACCGGTCCCGCATGCGCCGCACGATCACGATGCTACGGGTGCGGGGTGTGCGTCAGCGGCGTGCCGCGGCGGCGTGCAGCGCCCGCACCCGCCGGATGCCGTCCACGGCCCGCTGGCCGTCCACGGCCTGGATGGCCAACATCGGCAGGTAGTCGTCGCCGATCAGCTCGAGGCGGGCCCACGATGCGCCGTCGGGAAACGCGACCCGCTCCACAACCTCCCATGGCAAGGTGCGCGTCACCAGCACGCTGCGCACCTCGATGCCGTCGGCGTCGGCCCGCACCCGCGGCCGGGCGAGCAGCAGCACCCCGCCCGCGACCAGCGCCCCGATCGCCACCATCGCGATCTGGTCGGCGAGCCGGAAGTACACCCCGGTGTCCGCGGTGCGCAGCAGCACGGCCACCACGACGAAGAGCGTGAGCACGGCCACGGCACCCACCACGGCGACGATCATGGTCTTGCGAGGTCGCACCACCACCACGTCCCCGGGGGGCGCGGCTTCGCCGGGGTTCATGCGTTCTTCCGCAGGTCCCGCAGCACGAGCGCGGTGTGGAGGGCGGCGAGGCAGGCTTCGGCGCCCTTGTCCTCGGCACTGCCAGGGCCGCCCGCGCGATCTACGGCCTGCTCGCGGGTGTTGGTGGTGAGCACCCCGTTGCCCACCGGCACACCCTCGTCGAGCGAGACACGGGTGAGGCCTGCCGTCACCGAGTCGCACACGTACTCGAAGTGCGGAGTGCCGCCGCGCACCACCGCGCCGAGTGCCACCACGGCGTCGTGGGTGCGGGCGAGCTGCTGGCACACCACGGGTAGCTCTACGGTGCCGGGCACCCGCACCACGGTGGGCCGGGCGATGCCCGCCGCGCGCGCGGTGGCCAGCGTGCGCTCCAACAGCGCGTCCACGATCTCGGCGTGCCAGGTCGCGGCGGCTACACCCAACCGCAGGTCGGAGGCGTCGGGCACCTCTTCCATCACCGGCCGTCCCTCACCGCTCACGACCGGCAGCTTCTCACGAGCCTGCGCTGTCCACCACCGAGGTACCGGGGCCCTCGCTCGCCCCGCCGTCCTCGTCGAGTCCCGGCAGGTCATGGCCCATGCGGTCGCGCTTGGTACGCAGGTAGCGCAGGTTTTGCGGGCTGGCGCGCACGGGCAGCGGCGCCCGTCCCACCACCGTGAGCCCGTAGCCTTCCAGCCCGGCCCGCTTGTCCGGGTTGTTGGTCAGCAGCCGCATCGACCGCACCCCGAGATCCACGAGGATCTGGGCGCCGATGCCGTAGTCGCGGGCGTCCGCGGGCAGGCCGAGCGCGAGGTTGGCGTCCACGGTGTCGGCGCCCGACTCCTGCAGCTGATAGGCCTGCAGCTTGTGCAGCAGGCCGATGCCCCGGCCCTCGTGCCCGCGCATGTAGAGCACCACCCCACGGCCCTCGGTCGCCACCGCTTCCAGCGCAGCGTCGAGCTGGGGGCCGCAGTCGCAGCGCAGCGAGCCGAACACGTCGCCGGTGAGGCACTCCGAGTGCACCCGCACCAGCACGTCCTCACCCCCGCCGGGTTCGTCCTCCTCGCCTATTCCGCCGATCACCAGAGCGATGTGCTCGATGCCGTCGAGGAGGGAGTCGAAGCCGTAGGCGGTGAAGTCGCCGTGCCGCGTGGGGATCGTGGCCCGCGCCACCCGCACCACGTGCTTCTCCATCCGGCGCCGATAGGCGATGAGGTCGGCGATGGTGATCATGGCGAGGTCGTGGTCCTCGGCGAACACCCGCAGCTCATCGGCGCGGGCCATCTCGCCCTCCACCTTCTGCGACACGATCTCGCAGAGCACGCCTGCTGGAGTCAAGCCCGCCAGCCGGGCCAGGTCCACCGCGGCCTCGGTGTGCCCTGGCCTGCGCAGCACGCCACCTTCGCGGGCGCGCAGCGGCAGCACATGGCCAGGGCGTACGAAGTCCGTCGAGGCGGCCTTCGGGTCGGCGAGCATGCGGATCGTGTGCGCCCGGTCGTAGGCGGAGATGCCGGTGGTCACCCCCTCGCGGGCGTCGACCGTCACGGTGAACGCCGTGCGGAAGTGGTCGCCGTTCGAGTGGTGCATCGGCGGCAGGTCCAGCCGGTTGCACTCCGCTTCGGTCAGCGGCACGCAGATGTAGCCCGAGGTGTAGCGGATCATGAACGACAGGAGCTCGGGGGTTGCGAGCTCGGCAGCGAAGATCAGGTCGCCCTCGTTCTCCCGGTCAGCGTCGTCCACCACCACCACGGCCTTGCCCGCCTTGACGTCGGCGACAGCCCGCTCGATGGACTCGAAGTCATTCACCGTAATTCGCCCCTGCCACCAGCTTCTCGACGTACTTCGCGATGAGATCCACCTCGATATTCACGGTATCGCCGGGCTTGCGCACACCGAGAGTGGTGTGTGACAAGGTCGTCGGAATCAGCGCTACGACGAACGTGTCAGCCGTCACGCCTGCCACGGTGAGTGACACCCCGTCCACGGCGATGGAGCCCTTCTCCACGACATACCGCGCGAGGTCGGCAGGCAGGCTGAACTCCAGCTCGTCGCTGCGTTCTGCGGGGGTGCGGCGCAGCAGCGTGGCCACCCCGTCGACGTGGCCCTGCACGATGTGGCCGCCGAGGCGTCCGCCCACGGCCACCGCGCGCTCCAGGTTCACACCCGCGCCCGGCAGGGCGGCGGAGAGGCTGGTCCGCTTGAGCGTCTCGGGCACCAGCTCCACGGTGAACGTCCCGTCCGTGCCGGCCTCCGGATCGAGCACCGTATCGATCACGGTGAGGCACACGCCGTTCACCGCGATCGAGTCGCCGTGCGCAGCGTCCGTGGTCACGGCCCGCCCGCGCACGGTGAGCACCACCACCTCGGCGCTCTCGCGCACCGCGAGCACCTCGCCGATCTCCTCGACGATGCCGGTGAACATGCCTGCCTCCCGTGCGTGCGGCGTCCGCGCCGCTGTTACGAATAACCGCTGTTACGAATTAACCGCTGCTGCGAACAACGGAACGGCGTCCGTCGTCCTTCCCGGTCTACACGCCCGCGTACGGGTAGGCAGTTCAGCCCGCCCAGGAGCGATGCGGAGTGGCCATGATCACCTGTTCCCGCAACGCCCGCACAGCGCGCGCCGGGTCGGCCGCTCCGTAGACGGCGGATCCCGCCACGAAGCAGTCCACGCCCGCCTCGGCGGCGGCCTCGATCGTCTCGGCGTTGATGCCACCGTCGATCTCCACGAGCACCTGGAGGTGACCGGTGTCCACGAGCCTGCGTGCGGTGCGCACCTTGTCGAGCACCTCGGGGATGAAGCTCTGGCCGCCGAAACCCGGCTCCACGCTCATCACCAGCAGCGTGTCGTAGTGGCGCAACGTCTCCAGGTGCGGCTCGAGCGGCGTGTCCGGCTTGACCGACAGCCCGGCGCGGGCGCCCGCCGCGCGGAGGTCGCGGGCCAGCGCGACCGGGTCGTGCGCCGCCTCGACGTGCACCGTCACGTTGTAGGCGCCCGCTTCGGCGTAGCCGATCGCCCACCGGTCCGGGTCGTCGATCATGAGGTGGCAGTCGAGCGGTGTCGTGGTCGCCTTGAGCAACGCCTTCACCACCGGCAGGCCGAGCGTGAGGTTGGGCACGAAGTGGGCGTCCATCACGTCCACATGCAGCCAGTCGGCCCCGTCGCCGGGCTCGCCGCCGACGATCCGGGCCTCCTCGCCGAGGCGGGCGAAGTCGGCGGCCAGCAGGCTCGGGGCGATCATCGGAGGCACGACAGCAGGTTAGGCCGTCGGCGCGTCCGGCCGCCGCAGCAGCCCGAGGAACATGGCGTCGGTGCCCTGCCGGTGCGGCCAGAGCTGCACCGTGGGGCCGTCGCCGAGGTGCGGCACCCCGGGCAGCAGCGGGCGGGCGTCGAGCTGCTCCACGTCGCGGTGCTTGCGCAGCACGGGGCGCAGCACACCGTGGGTCTCCGGCGAGATGCGGCGAGCAGGTGACGTAGGCCACCACCCCGCCGGGGCGCACGTGCCGCAGCGCCGCGGTGAGGAGCTCGCGCTGAAGCTTGGCCAGCGCGGCCACGTCGTCGGGACGACGGCGCCAGCGCGCCTCCGGCCGTCGCCGCAGGGCGCCGAGGCCGGTGCAGGGGGCGTCCACGAGCACCCGGTCATAGGCGGCGTCGGGCAGCGGGGCATCTCGGCCGTCGGCGGTGTGCACGTCAACGGGGAGGCCGTCGGTGGCGCGGCGCACGAGATCGGCGCGGTGCTCACTCGGCTCCACAGCGTCCAGGCGGCCGCCGTCCAGCGCAAGCAGCGATCCGAGCAGCACCGACTTGCCGCCGGGCCCCGCGCACAGGTCGAGCCAGCGCCCCGTGTCTGCGCCGAGCACGGGCGCGCGGGTGAGCGCGAGCGTCACCAGCTGGCTGCCCTCGTCTTGAACGGTGGCCAGCCCCTCGGCCACGGCGTCGAGCTCGCCCACGTCGCCGCTGCCGGGCTCAAGGTGCACCCCGTAGGGCGAGTACGGCGCCTCGGTGCCGCCGGTCACGAGGGCCAGCTCCTCGGCGGTGATCTCGCCGGGGCGGGCAAGCAGGTGCACCACCGGTCGGGCGTCGTCGGCGGCCAGCGCATCGTCCAGCTCCGCGGGCGCCTGGGCGCCGAGCGAGTCGGCGAACGCCTGCGCGATCCACCGCGGGTGAGCGTGCGCGAACGCCGTGTGGCCCAGCGGATCCTCCACCGCGTCCGGCGCGAGCTGCTGCACCCACGCCTTCTCGTCGCGTTCCCCCACCCTGCGCAGCACGGCGTTGACGAAACCGGCGGCACGGCTGCCCGCCTCCACCCGCACCAGCTCCACGGTGGTGTCCACGGCGGCGTGCGGCGGCACACGGGTGCGCAGCAGTTGGTAGGCGCCGAGGCGCAGGGCGTCGAGCAGCGTGGGTTCCACCCGCGCGAGCGGTCGGTCGCTGCACTCGTCGATCACGGCGTCGAGCAGCCCGCGGGCGCGGAGGGAGCCGTAGCCCAGCTCGGTGGCCAGCGCGGCGTCGCGGTCGCGCAGCCGGTGGCGGTGCAGGATCGCGGGCAGCGCGAGGTTGGCGTAGGCGTCGCGCACCCGCACCGCCGTGAGCAGCTCCAGCGCCGCGAGCCGGGCCGGGTCGATCTCCGGCGGCCGGGCGGGGCCGCTGCGGCCCCGTGGCGGACCGCTGCCGCGCGGGCCCGCAGGCCGTCCACGTCGCTCCCGCGGAGTCATCGGAGCAGCTCGCCGGGCTCGATGCGCGCTCCGCGAGCCCAGTCTGTAGCGGGCATGGCGCGTTTGCCGACGGCGTGCACGTCGCCGAGCGCGAGGGGGCCACCGCCGGTGCCCACGAGCACGCGTCGCTTCTCGGCATGCAGCTCGCCGGGCTTCAAGTCGGGCGCGTCGGGGGCGGCATGCAGCGGTCCGACGCCGAGGCGCTCGTCGCGGAAGGTGCTCCAGGCGCCCGGGTCG
Source organism: uncultured Actinomycetota bacterium (assembly GCA_963736375.1). Taxonomy (GTDB): domain Bacteria; phylum Actinomycetota; class Actinomycetes; order Mycobacteriales; family Pseudonocardiaceae; genus Pseudonocardia. Next base: position 77,121 of record CAVTOL010000027.1, on the reverse strand, counting down.
GGGGTCACCGAGCGGACGAGCCGGTCGATCGGGACGGGTGGCGCGGACCAGTCCACCCGTGCGTCGGCCACCGTCACCTTCGGGGCGTGCGAGATGCCGTCCGAAGGCTGCGGGCGCGGGGTGAGGCTGCCGTCGGCGATGCCGTCGAGCGTGGCCAGGAGCAGCGTGGAACCGGAGCCGGCGAGCCGCTGGAGGAGCGCCCCCGCGGTGTCGTCGGCGCGCACGGCCTCGGTGACCACGCCGAACACCGGGCCGGTGTCGAGCCCCTCCTCCAGTCGGAAGGTGGTGGCACCGGTGATCTCGTCGCCGTGCCGGAGCGCAGCCTGCACCGGCGCGGCCCCGCGCCACGCGGGCAGCAGGGAGAAGTGGAGGTTGACCCAACCGTGGCGGGGCACGTCGAGCGCCGCCGGTGGCACGAGCGCGCCGTAGGCGACCACCGGGCAGCAGTCGGGGGCGAGGTCGCGCAGCGCGGCGAGGAAAGCCGGTTCGCGCGGCTTATCGGGGGTGAGCACCGGCACACCCGCCTCGTCGGCCAACGCACCCACCGGCGAGCGGCGCAAGCCGCGGCCGCGGCCGCTCGGCGCATCGGGCCGGGTGACGACGGCGACCACGTCGTGCCGCGTCGAGCCGAGCAGTGCTCGCAGCGACGGCACGGCGGCCTCCGGCGTGCCCGCGAATACCAGGCGCACGGTGCTACCTGGCCTTTCCGAAGAGCGAATGCGGGCTGACCTTGACGACCGGCTCGGGCGCGCCGAACCACTCGGCGGCGCGGATCTCGGCCATCGCGAGCTTGCGGGTCTCGGGGTCGAGCCGGTCGACGAACAGCACGCCGTCGAGATGGTCGACCTCGTGCTGGATGCAGCGCGCCAGCAACGCGCTGCCTTCGATGCCGACGGGCTCGCCGTGCTGGTTCCAGCCGCGGGCGACGACATGCAGGTGGCGTCGGCAGTCCCAGCTGAGCCCCGGAATCGAGAGACAGCCCTCGGGTCCGGTCTGCTCCTCGTCGCCGACCACGTCGAAGGTGGGGTTGACGACGTGGCCGCTGAAGTCGTCGCAGTCGTAGGTGAACACGCGCAGGCCGACGCCGAGCTGGGGCGCGGCCAGCCCGGCTCCGCCCTCGTCGTGCATCGTGTCGGTGAGGTCGGCGACGAGCTTGCGCAGCTCCGCGTCGAACGTGGTGACCGGGGCAGCGGGGGTGCGCAACACCGGGTCGCCGAAGAGCCGGATGGGCTGGACGGTCACAGATCTCCTCACGAGTCGGAACACCATTCTGCCACCCTGACCGATCACCCGATGTCGGGCGGATCCATCCGCACCCGCACTAGATCGGTCGCCTTGCGAGCGGTGCGCGCCGCCTGGGCGACGTGCAGCGCAGCAGCGAGTTCGCGGCCGCGGGCCCGCGGAACGCGCACGAGGGCGCGTTCGCGGGCCTCTTCGTCGCCGCGAACGTCACGGCCGTCGGCGGCCGGGTCGAGCTCCACCGGCCCGAGCACGTCGACGGCGGGGAGCTCGGCCGTCAGGTCGTCGAGGATGTCCTTCAGCGCGGCAGGCCCTGCCTCGATGGCAGCCATCCGCACCGCGGGCGGGAAGCCGACTTCGGCGCGGGCGGCGAGCTCCGCGGCGGCGTGCCCCGCGGGATCCCAGCGCACCAGCGCTTGAACCGGTGGCAGTCCCGGATCGGCCATGACGAGCACGCGGCCACCCTCGGTGTGCGAGACGACCATGGCCGCGGCCGCCATCCACCGACGCAGCGTCTCCTCGGCCACCCGCAGGTCTGGGCGGGCGAGCAACGCCCATCCGTCGAGCAGCAGCGCAGCGCCGTACTCCGCGCGCGGCTCCGCTCCGGGGGTGGCCACCACGATGTCGGGGCGGGTCGCGACAGAGCCCAACACGGGTGCGCCACCGCCGGAGATGCGGACCGGCACCCCGGGGAACGCGCGCCCGAGCTCCTCGGCCGTGCGCCGGGATCCGACGACACCGGCGCGCAGCCTGCGTGACCCGCAGGCGCCGCACCGGTAGGCGCTCTCGACACGGCCGCACCAGCGGCAGCTCGGCGCAGCGGGATCGGCAGGGCCTTCCGCGCCCCGGTCGGCGAGGTGATCGCCGCCATGGTCGCCGGGACGGGCCGTCGGATGCCCGGTGCGATCGGTCGTAGCCGCCGCGCCTGCCGGGCGGCCGGGGACGCCGAGGGGCCCCGCGCAGCGACGGCAGCGGGCGGTCTCCCGGCAGGCAGCGCAGGACAGCCACGGCACATAGCCCGCCCGCGGCGTCTGGACCAGCACCGGCCGTCCGGCGGCCAGCGCGGCGCGGGCCGCCTCGAACGCCGCGGACGGAAGCCGGGCAGCGCGGGCCAGCGGATCGCGGGCGAGCTGGATGTCGCTCTCGCCCTGCGCGACGATCCGCGGCATGGCGGCGCGCACCGTCGCGCGGTCGGCGACGATCTCGCGGGCCCATCCCGACTCGACCAGCAGCTGCCCCTCGGCGGTGCGCGCGTGCCCGGCGACCAGCAGAGCAGCACCCACCGCGTGTGCGCGGAGGACAAGCACGTCGCGGACGTGCGGGTAGGGGGCGCGGGGTTCGGCGTGCAGGTCGTCGCCGTCGTCCCAGACCGCGAGCAGCCCGGGCGCGACCACCGGCGCGAAGGCGGCCGACCGGGTGCCGACGACGACCCGGACCTGCCCACGGCGCACCGCGAGCCAGCGGCGGTAGCGCTCGGCCGGTCCGAGATCCGCGGTCAGTGAGACGACCGCCTCGGCGCCGAGGCGGGCGGCGCAGGCGGCGCGGAGGACGTCGACGTCGCGCTGGTCGGGCACGACGAGCAGGGCGCCACGCCCCGCGTGTGCGGTGGCCTGCGCGGCGTCGGCGAGCCGATCGGCCCACGCCTCGCCGGGCAGGGCCTGCCAGACGGCGTGCGCGGCCCGTCCCGCACCCAACGCACGCAGGAACGCGGACCCACGGGCGTATCGGCGCCAGCCCCGGACGTCGACGCCTGCCGGGCCGCCCTCCCCCGCGGCGCGCCGACCCCCCTGCGCGGTGCCGACAGCGCCCATGCCGACATCCCCCACGCCCACCGGGTGCTGATCCCGCAGCTCAACACCGACGGCAACCGCGGCGCCGTCCCCTTCGCAGGCCAGGCTCTGATCCCCGACGTCGTCGGCTGCCGGGGAGACATCGCTCGCGGAGTCCTGGTCCCCCGCCGGGCCCGCGGGACGCTCGGCATCCGACCGGCTGTCCGCGCGGGCCTCGGCTTCGACCCTGGCGTGCCGCGGCGGCACGGCGAGGCGAAGGACGTCGGCCAGCACCCCGCTGCAGCGATCGGCCACGGCCCGGCAAAGAGCGGCGATCTCCGGCGGCAAGGCCTGTTCGGTGGAGACCACCTTCTCCAGCCAGGCGAGCCGCCCGGGGTGCTCGGATGCCGCCACGCGCTCGAGCACGAACCCATCGACGAGGCGACCGGCGAACCGAACCCGCACCCGCACACCGATGCCTGCCGCGGCGTCGAGGTGTTCGGGCACGACGTAGTCGAAGGGGCGGTCGAGGTGGGCCAGCGCAACGTCGACCGCCACCCTCGCTACGGGCAGCGTGGCGGCTGGGCGCCATTCCCCCCGGTTCCGCGTCGCCGTTCGAGCAGCCACGCCACCCCTCCTCGCCCGCGCAGGCGGCAGGGCGCCCGGTCTACCAGACAGCCCTGCGCCCCCACGCAGAGCGGCGGACGGCGGCGACATACCGACATTCTGCGCGCGCCCACCGACGCTTTCCGCCCGCGATCCCCGGCCCACCGATACGGCGACGGATCCGACCGACGGACGCGGGCCCGAACGGCGGACTCGCCGTGTCGAGATGCCGGGCTCACCGTGTGGGGAAGCTCGACGGGCGTGCCGAACCGGCGTGGTCAGGCGCCTGCCAGGGACTTCAGGGCGTCGGCGCGGTCGATCGACTCCCATGGCAGCTCGACGTCGGTGCGGCCGAAGTGCCCGTACGCCGCGGTCTGCGCGTAGATCGGGCGCAGCAGGTCGAGGTCGCGGATGATCGCGGCGGGCCGGAGGTCGAACACCTCGGTGATCGCCGATGTGATGCGCGCAGGGTCGACGTTCTCCGTGCCGAACGTCTCGACGAACAGCCCGACCGGCGCGGCCTTGCCGATCGCGTACGCCACCTGCACCTCAAGCCGCTCGGCGAGGCCTGCGGCGACGGCGTTCTTCGCGACCCACCGCATCGCGTAGGCCGCCGACCGGTCCACCTTCGAAGGGTCCTTGCCCGAGAACGCGCCGCCACCGTGGCGGGCGAAACCGCCGTAGGTATCGACGATGATCTTCCGTCCGGTGAGGCCCGCGTCGCCCATCGGACCGCCGACCACGAACCGCCCGGTCGGGTTGACCAGCAGCTTGTAGTCCGAGACGTCGATGCCCAGCCCGACCAGCTCCGGCACCACCACGTGCTCGCGGATGTCGGGAGCGAGCATGCCGTCGAGGTCGATGTCGGCCGCGTGCTGGCTGGAGACGACCACCGTGTCCAGCCGCAGGGCGTTCGTGCCGTCGTACGCGATCGTCACCTGCGTCTTGCCGTCGGGCCGCAGGTAGGGCAGCACACCCGACTTGCGCACCTCGCTGAGGCGCCGCGCCAGGCGGTGCGCCAGCGCGATCGGCAGCGGCAGCAGCTCGGGGGTGTCGTTGTTCGCGTAGCCGAACATCAGGCCCTGGTCGCCTGCACCCTGGCGGGCGATCTCGTCGTCGGACATCTCGACGCGGCTCTCGTACGCGGTGTCCACGCCCTGTGCGATGTCGGCCGACTGCGCGCCGATCGCGACGTTGACCCCGCAGGAGTTGCCGTCGAAGCCCTTGGCCGAGGAGTCGTAGCCGATCTCAAGGATCCGATCCCGGACCAACGTGGGGATGTCCACATAAGCGTTGGTCGTGACCTCGCCCGCGACGTGCACCTGACCGGTGGTGACCAACGTCTCGACCGCGACGCGGCTGCGCCGGTCTTTGGCCAGCAACGCGTCGAGGATGGAATCGCTGATGGCGTCGCACATCTTGTCCGGGTGACCTTCGGTCACGGACTCGCTCGTGAACAATCTCAGGCTCGACACGCAGTCTTCCGTCTCTCTCGTGATGGTCGTTGGGGCTGACCAGACGCGACCTCGCCCACGAGCTTAGTCGACGTCTCAGCGTGGTCATCGCACCGCTGCGACGGTCACCGTGGGTCACGTCGCGGCCGACACGCCCACCGTTACACGCCACCTTCCGGTGATGTCACGCGAAGTAGCGAATCGACAACGGAGACGCTCGTTGGGCGAATCGTCATACCCGAGTCATACGGAGGACGAACGATGAACGCCCGACTGATGGGACGCACCGCCGCCGGGGTGGGCGCACTCGTCGCAGCAGGTGCCGTGACGCTCGTGGTCATCGGCGGCACGGCCAACGCCGCCGGGACCGGCCGGTGCACCGACAACGTGAACGTCCGGCAGAAGCCGGACGTCACCTCGCAGATCGTTGCGGTCTGTGAGCGCGGCCAGGCAGTGCAGGTCGGCAAGACCCGCGACGGGTTCGTCCAGCTGATCGACCTCGGCGGCTGGGCGGCGCAGGAGTACGTGTCGGTGGACGGCCGCACACCCGCCGCGATGACGCGCACCACGTCGACGGCGCGCGTCCACCACTCCGGCGATACGTCGGACGGTGCGGCGGGAGCCTCCACGACGGCCGCGCCGTCCGACGAGGCCGACCCCGCCGACGAGACCGACCCGACGATGAGCCAGCCGCCGCGCCCGCGCGGTGCGTTCAGCTCGCTGTTCGGCTGACGGGGGCGGTGGGGCGAGCGCACCACTCGCCCCACCGGTCGGTCAGCGCCGGTTCAGCGGCCGGTCAGCGGTCGTGCGCGGAAAACATCGCTATAGCGATGCGTTCCGCGCACGACCGTCAGGCTGCTCAGGGCCGCTCAGAACCGGGCGGCAACGGCGTCCCACACCCGCGACGCGAGCAGCGCCTTTGACCCCGACGGGAGCGCGACCTCGCTGCCGTCGGCCCCGAGGAGCCATCCCGCGTTGTCCGCCACCTCGAACGCGGTGCCCTCGCCGACCGCGTTGACCACCAACAGGTCGCAGCCCTTGCGCGCCAGCTTGGCCCGGCCGTGGTGCAGTGCGTCGCCCGCATCGTCGCCGGTCTCGGCGGCGAAGCCCACGATGACCTGGCCCGGCTCGCGCGCAGCGACGAGCTCGACGAGCACGTCGGGGTTCTGCGTGAGCGTGAGCGGCGGTGGATCCTCCGATCCCGCTTTCTTGATCTTGTGGCCGGCCTGCGCGGTGGGACGGAAGTCCGCCACCGCCGCCGTCATCACCACGGCATGCGCGCCCTTGGCCGCAGCGTGCACGGCGTCGCGCAGCTGCAACGCCGACCCGGCCCGCACGACCTCGACCGCGGCGGGATCGGCGAGGTCGGCGGTGTGTGCCGCGACGAGCGTGACCTGCGCCCCCCGCTGTGCCGCGACCCGCGCGACCGCGTAGCCCTGCCGCCCCGAGGAACGGTTGCCGAGGAACCGGACGGGGTCAAGCGCCTCCCGGGTGCCGCCCGCCGACACGACCACGCGCCGTCCCGTCGAGGTCGCGGGGCAACGCCGCGGGCCGCTCAAGGAGCAGCCGCGCCAGCTCGGCGATCTCCGCGGGGTCCGGCAGCCGCCCTGGCCCGCTGTCCTTGCCGGTGAGGCGACCCGAGGCCGGGTCGAGGACGACGGCTCCGCGCTCACGCAGCAGCCCCACGTTCGCGCGGGTCGCCGGGTGCTCCCACATCTCCGTGTGCATCGCGGGCGCGAACAGCACCGGACAGCGGGCGGTGAGCAGGGCGGCGGTGAGGAGATCGTCCGCCCGGCCCTGCGCGGCGCGCGCCAGTAGGTCGGCGGTCGCGGGCGCAACGACGACGAGCTCGGCCTCCTGGCCCAGCTTGACGTGCGGCACGGCGGGAACATCGGCGAAGACGCCGGTGTGCACGGGCTGCCCAGACAGCGCCTCGAACGTGGCGGCGCCGATGAACTCCAGCGCCGACGCCGTGGGCAGCACCCGCACGGAGTGCCCGGATTCGGTGAGCCGCCGGAGCAGCTCGCAGGCCTTGTAGGCGGCGATGCCGCCTGCCACCCCGAGGAGCACCCGGGGCGCGGACATGCCTACTGCTCGCCTTCGGTGTGCTCCAGCAGGCCGGACTGGATCTCGCGCATTGCGATGGACAGCGGCTTCTCGCGGGGGCCCGGCTCGACCAGCGGACCGACGTACTCCAGCAGCCCCTCGCCGAGCTGCGAGTAGTAGTCGTTGATCTGGCGGGCGCGCTTGGCGGCGTAGATCACGAGCGCGTACTTCGAGCTCACCTGGCCGAGCAGATCGTCGATGGGCGGGTTGGTGATGCCCTCGGGGACGGCGCCGGCACGGGGGCCGGTCAGCGGCATGCTCACTCGTGTACTCCTGAAAGGGGGTGCCCGGTAAAAGGAAACTGTCCGACCAACAACTCTACCAACCGGTCGGCAACGACCTGGACGTCCTCGTTGACCAGCGCCACGTCGAACTCCCCTCGCGCGGCCAGCTCCTCGCGCGCGGTCCGCAGACGGCGGGCGAACTGCTCGGGCGACTCCGTGCCGCGTTCCCGCAGCCGTCGCTCCAGCTCGTCGAGCGATGGGGGCTCGACGAACACGCTCACCGACTCCGGCATCGCCGCTTTGAGCGCACGGGCGCCGTTCAGGTCGACCTCGACCAGCACGGGGCGGCCCGCGTTCAGCGCCTGCTCGACCGGCGCACGCGGGGTGCCGGAACGCTGCAGGCCGCCGTGGATTTCGGCCCACTCCAGCAGCTCGTCGCGCGCGATCAGGTCGTCGAAGCCCGCGGTGCCGACGAAGTGGTAGTCCCGCCCGTCCACCTCACCCGTGCGCGGTGCGCGGGTGGTGGCGGAGACGCTGAAGAACAGGTCGGGCAGCCGCTCGCGCAGGGCCGCGACGATGCTGGACTTGCCGACGCCGGAGGGGCCTGCCAGGACGATCAGCCGACCCCTGCGGTCGGTGCGGGGGCGGCTCACGGTGAGCATCTCCCGCTGCCCCGAGGACACGGCCCCTGCGGTCGGTGCGGGGGCGGCTCACGGTGAGTATCTCCCGCTGCCCCGAGGACACGGCCCCCTGCGCTCAGTGCTCAAGATGGGCACCTCCGCCGCCCCGAGGACACACCCCCGCGGTCAGCGCCGGGGCCGCTCACGGATATCCCCGAGGACACGGCCTGCTCCTGACGACGTGGGTTCGGCTCACTCCTCGAAGTCGGCGAGCAGCGCCTTGCGCTGGCGGTCACCAAGGCCGCGCAAACGACGCGACGGCGCGATCTCCAGCCGCTCCATGATCTGGGCTGCCCGCACCTTTCCGACTCCCGGCATGGCCTCGAGCAGCGCGGAGACCTTCATCTTGCCGAGCACGTCGTCCGTGTCGGACTGCTTCAGCACCTCGGTCATGCTGACGCCACCGCGCTTGAGGCGCTCCTTCAGCTCGGCCCGGACCCGGCGCGCCTCGGCGGCCTTCGCCAGCGCAGCGGCACGCTGTTCCTCGGTCAGCTGGGGAAGGGCCACGGTCTCCTCCGTCTTTCTCGCTCCCCCGTCGGGGGATGCATCCTCGCCAGCCACGGGGCCTGCCCACGTGGTCTTCGCCGAACGTACCCACGACCCCTGCCCCAGGGAAAACGGGGGTGCCACCTGTGGGTTCTCGGCGGCGGTCCACCCAAGGGGGTGATAGCACACCTCGTGCGCCGAGAGCACGCACCGACGCGCCGGCGGGTGGTACGAACAGGTGGGTGTCGCTCGGGCGAGCGCCCTCGGCGCGCCTCGACGACCACTCCCCGCAGTCGAACGGTCACAGCTGGCCAACGAATCGTCACAGGTCGTTCGCCGATCGGTCCTCGGGTGGCCGCCAACGGACGTGCGTATCGCCCCGGCCCACCGGCATCGGCCACACGCACCGTTGCGCCGCACCCTGTTGGACCGGAGGCACCGGTGTCGGGACGCAGGCGCTGCCACCACAACGCCGGTGCGCGCCCGCCGACCATCTCGGCGCGGGGACCTCACCGCCCCGCGGCGAGCGCGCCCGCCAACGCGTCACGCAGCGCAGTGGCGGCAGCCCGAAGACGGACGACGTCCGGGCCCGCGGCGAGGACGGAGCGGCTCGCCGACGGCAGCATCAGGCCGTCGATGTCGCGGAAGCGGACGGCGATGTCGGCGGGACCAGCGCCCTGGGCACCGAGGCCGGGGGCGAGCACCGGGCCGTTCAGCGCTGCGAGGTCGAGCCCGTGCTCGGCGGTCGCGCCCACGACGAGCCCGACGGCGCCCAGCGGCGCGGCGCCCCGGTTGCGCGCCGCCGCCTCGGCCACGATCCCCTGCGCCACAGAACGTCCATCGAAGACGGCCGCCTGCACCGCCGCGCCGTCCGCGTTCGACGTTCTGGCCAGCACGAACACCCCCCGACCCGCCGCGGAGGCGGTGTCAAGCGCCGGGGTGAGCGACCCGAACCCGAGGTAGGGCGAGAGCGTCACCGCGTCGGCGGCCAGCGGCGCGCCCGCGGCGAGATACGCGTCGGCGTAGCCCTGCATGGTCGAGCCGATGTCGCCCCGCTTGACGTCCAGCAGCACGAGCGTCGCGGTGCCGCCGAACGCGACCAGCAGCCGCTCCAGCACCGCGATCCCGCGCGACCCGTGCCGCTCGAAGAACGCCGACTGCGGTTTCACCACCGCGACGTGCCCGGCGAAGGCGGCGAAGCAGGCGTCGGCGAACCGGGCGAGCCCGTCCGGGTCGTCGGCGAGGCCCCACGCGCGCAGCAGCGGCCCGTGCGGGTCGATCCCGACGCACAGCGGGCCCAGCGCGTCGACGACGGCGGCGAGCCGCGCCCCGAACCCGGCCGTCATGATCGCGTCGAGTGGCACGCGACGCACCCCGCGACCGTCGTGAGGTACCGCTCGCACCGATCTTCGACGGCGGGCGCGTGGGGGGCGGGAGGGTTCACCGGCACGTTCCCCGCAGCGCGGCGTGGGCCTCCTGCAGCGACCGCACGCCGATGCGGCCCGCCGTCATCGCTTCGATCCCCTGCACCGCGGCCGCGGCGCCCTGCACCGTCGTGATGCACGGGATGCCCTTCGCCACGGCCGCCGAGCGGATCTCGTACCCGTCGATGCGCGGCCCGGAGTTGCCGTACGGCGTGTTGATGATCATGTCGACGTCGCCTGCCATGATCCGGTCGATGATCGTCACGCCGCCCTCGTAGTGCTTGCGCACCTCGGTCACCGCGAGCCCGTGGCGGCGCAGCACCTCCGCCGTGCCCGCCGTGGCCAGCACCTCGAACCCCAACGCGGCGAGGCGCAACACCGGGAAGACCATCGCGCGCTTGTCCCTGTCGGCCATCGACACGAACACGCGCCCCGAGGTCGGCAGCGAGCCGTACGCCGCGGCCTGCGACTTCGCGAACGCGGCCCCGAACGACGCGTCGAAGCCCATCACTTCGCCCGTTGACTTCATCTCCGGCCCGAGCAGCGGATCCACGCCCTTGCCCTCCGGTGTGCGGAACCGGTGGAACGGCAGCACCGCTTCCTTGACCGCGATCGGCGCGTCGGGCGGCAGCTCGCCGCCGTCGCCCTCGGCAGGCAGCAGCCCCTCTTCGCGGAGGCAGGCGATCGAGGCGCCGAGCATGATCCGCGCGGCGGCCTTGGCCAGCGGCACGGCCGTGGCCTTGGACACGAACGGCACGGTGCGCGACGCCCGCGGGTTGGCCTCCAGCACGTAGAGCACGTCGCCGTGCAGCGCGTACTGCACGTTGAGCAGGCCCCGCACGCCGACGCCGTGCGCGATGGCCTCCGTGGAGCGGCGCACCTGCGCCAGTACCGAGCGGCCCAGCGTGATCGGCGGCAGCGTGCACGACGAGTCGCCGGAGTGCACCCCGGCCTCCTCGATGTGCTCCATCACGCCGCCGATGTACACCTCGGTGCCGTCGCACAGCGCGTCGACGTCGATCTCGACGGCGTCGTCGAGGAACCGGTCGACGAGCACCGGCCGGTCGGGGCTGATGGTGGTCGCGCGCGCGATGTAGCCAGCCAGCGTCTCGTCGTCGTAGACGATCTCCATGCCGCGGCCGCCCAGCACGTACGACGGGCGGACGAGCACCGGGTAGCCGATGCGGTCGGCGATCTCACGCGCCTGCTCGAACGACGTGGCCATGCCGAACGCAGGCGCGGGCAGGCCCGCCTTCCTGAGCACCTCCCCGAACGCGCCGCGGTCCTCGGCGAGGTCGATCGCGGCCGCCGAGGTGCCTACTATCGGCACGCCCGCCGCGGTGAGCCGGTCCGCCAGCCCCAGCGGGGTCTGCCCGCCCAGCTGCACGATCACGCCCGCGACCTCGCCGGAGGTCTGCTCGGCGTGCACCACCTCGAGCACGTCCTCGAACGTCAGCGGCTCGAAGTAGAGGCGGTCGGCGGTGTCGTAGTCGGTGGAGACGGTCTCCGGGTTGCAGTTGACCATCACGGTCTCGAAGCCCGCTTCGCGGAGCGCCATCACGGCGTGCACGCACGAGTAGTCGAACTCGATGCCCTGCCCGATCCGGTTCGGCCCGGAGCCGAGGATGAGCACCTTCGGCCGTTCGGTCTGCGGCGCGATCTCCGACTCGGCAGCGGGGTCGGTCTCGTAGGCGCTGTAGTGGTATGGGGTGCGAGCAGCGAACTCGGCGGCGCACGTGTCGACCGTCTTGTACACCGGCCGCACACCCAGTCGCTGCCGCAGCGTGCGCACGCCGTCCTCGCCCGCGAGCTCGGGACGCAGGGCCGCGAGCTGCCGATCCGAGAGGCCAGCCCGCTTGGCCCGCCGCAGCAGTACCGCGTCGAGCACCGGCGCATCCAGGATCTCGGCGCGCAGCGCCACGAGCGTGTCGATCTGGTCGACGAACCACGGGTCGATGCGCGACCGGCGGGCGACCTCCGCCACCGACACCCCGGAACGCAGCAGCCGCTCGACCGCGTAGATCCGCCCGTCGGTGGGGGTGGCGACGTCCGGCTCGGTGTCCGGATCCGGCACAGTCCAGAACCCGGTCGCCGTCGTCTCCATCGAACGCAGCGCCTTGCCCAGCGCTTCGACGAACGACCGCCCGAGCGCCATCGCCTCGCCGACGCTCTTCATCGTCGTCGTCAGCTCGGGGTCCGCGCCGGGGAACTTCTCGAACGCGAACCGCGGGATCTTCACCACGACGTAGTCCAGCGTCGGCTCGAACGCCGCGGGCGTCTCGCCGGTGATGTCGTTGCGGATCTCGTCGAGCGTGTACCCGATGGCGAGCCGCGCCGCGATCTTGGCGATCGGGAAGCCGGTGGCCTTGGACGCCAGCGCGGACGAGCGCGACACCCGCGGGTTCATCTCGATGACGACCAGGCGCCCGGTCTCGGGGTGCACCGCGAACTGGATGTTGCAGCCGCCGGTGTCGACGCCGACCGCGCGCAGCACGGCGATCCCGACGTCGCGCATGTGCTGGTACTCGCGGTCGGTGAGGGTCATCGCAGGCGCGACGGTGATCGAGTCGCCGGTGTGCACGCCCATCGGGTCGAGGTTCTCGATGGAGCAGACGACGACCACGTTGTCGTGGCGGTCGCGCATCAGCTCCAGCTCGAACTCCTTCCAGCCGAGCACCGACTCCTCGATGAGCACCTCGGTGACCGGCGACGCCGCGAGCCCCGCGCCCGCGAGCCGGTCGAGGTCGGCGTCCGTGTGCGCCATGCCGGAGCCGAGGCCACCCATCGTGAACGAGGGCCGGATCACCACCGGCAGCCCCAGGTCGGCGACCGCCGCGCGCACCTCGTCCATCGTGTGGCAGACCGCGGAACGCGGGACGTCACCGCCGATGGACTGGACGATCTCCTTGAACTTCAGCCGGTCCTCGCCGCGCTGGATGGCCTCGACGTCGGCGCCGATCAGCTCGACGCCGTAGCGCTCCAGCACGCCGCGTTCGTGCAGCGCCATGGCGGTGTTGAGCGCGGTCTGGCCGCCGAGCGTGGCCAGGATCGCAGTGATGGGATTCCCGCCCTCCCGCTCCCTCGCGATCACCAGCTCCACGAACTCCGGGGTGATCGGCTCGATGTAGGTGGCGTCGGCGAACTCCGGGTCCGTCATGATCGTCGCCGGGTTGGAGTTGACCAGCGAGACGCGGATGCCCTCCTCGCGCAGCACCCGGCAGGCCTGCGTGCCGGAGTAGTCGAACTCGCACGCCTGCCCGATGACGATCGGCCCGGAGCCGATCACGAGCACGTGCTTGATGTCGGCACGCCGCGGCATCAGCGTTCTCCCTGCATGAGCGCGGTGAACCGGTCGAAGAGTTCCGCGGCGTCGTGCGGGCCTGCCGCCGCCTCGGGGTGGTACTGCACGCTGAACGCGGGCACGTCGAGCGCGCGCAGCCCCTCGACGCAGCCGTCGTTCGGGCAGGTGTGGGTGATCTCGGCAGGGCCGAACGGGCTCTCCCACCGCTCCCCTGCAGTGCCTTCGACGGCGAACCCGTGGTTCTGCGACGTGATCGCCACCCGCCCGGTGGCGTGCTCGACGACCGGGATGTTGATGCCGCGGTGGCCGTAGCGCAGCTTGTACGTGCCGCGGCCGAGCGCGCGGGCCAGGATCTGGTTGCCGAAGCAGATCCCGAAGAGCGGGATCCGCCGCTCCAGCACCTGCCGGGTGAGCGCGACCGGCGCGTCGGCGGTGGCCGGGTCGCCGGGCCCGTTGGACAGGAAGAACCCGTCGGGGCCGAGGGCTTCGATCTCCTCGATCGTCGCGGACGCGGGCAGCACGTGCGTCTCGATGCCCCGCGCGGCCATCATGCGTGGCGTGTTGGACTTGATCCCGACGTCCAGCGCCGCCACCCGGAACCGACGCTCACCGTCAGCGGGCACGACGTAGGCCGCGCGGGTGGTGACTGCGCCGTAGAGATCGGCGCCCGCCATCGCCGGGCTCTGCCGCACCCGCTCGACGAGCTCGGCGTCGGGCGCCTGCGCCCCGTTCACGAAAAGAGCAGGGCCGGAGAACACCCCCGACCGCATCGCACCCCGCTCGCGCAGGTGCCGCACCAGCGCACGGGTGTCGACGCCCGCGACACCGACGATCCCCTGCCGGTGCAGCTCCTCGCCCAGCGGACGGCGCGAGCGCCAGTTCGAAGGGGTCCGCGCCGGGTCGCGCACCACGTAGCCCGCCACCTGGATCGCCCCGGACTCGTCGTCCTCGTCGTTCCAGCCGGTGTTGCCGATCTGCGGCGCGGTCTGCACCACGATCTGGCGGTGGTAGGACGGGTCGGTGAGCGTCTCCTGGTAGCCCGTCATGCCCGTCGTGAACACGGCCTCGCCCAGCCCCTGGCCGAGCGCCCCGTACGGCTCGCCGCGGAAGATCCGCCCGTCTTCGAGCACCAGCACCGCGCTCATCGCCACCTCGCTCATCGCCGCCCGGCCAGGTGCGGCCGGGCTCCTTCGTACGCGGCCGTCGCATCGGCGACGACCACCTCGCCGTGAAGCGTCGTCAGGACCCCGCGCAGCACCGTCGCAACCACCGTGGCAGGCAGCCGCATGCCCTCGTAGGGCGTGTTCTGCGCGCGGCTGGCCAGCCGCGCGCCGCGCACCGTCCAGATGCCGTCCGGGTCGACGAGCGCGAACGTCGCAGGCTCGCCCACGGCGATCGGGCGCCCCTGGTCGGGCAGGCCGCCGATCTCCGCGGGCCGCTCGGACAGCACCCTTGCGACGCCGCGCCAGTCGAGCAGTCCCGGCTCGAGCATCGTGTGCACCACCACCGACAGCGCCGTCTGCAGCCCCAGCATCCCCGGCCGGGCCGCGTCCCACTCGGTGTCCTTGTACTGGACGGCGTGCGGCGCGTGGTCGGTCGCCACCACGTCGATGACGCCCTCGGCGAGCGCGGCGCGCATGGCCTGGGTGTCGGCGCCGGTGCGCAGCGGCGGGTTCACCTTGTTGACCGGGTCGTAACCGGTCAGCCGGGCGTCGGTGAGCAGCAGGTGATGCGGCGTGACCTCGGCGGTGACCCGGACCCCCGCCGCCTTCGCCGCTTTGAGCACGGCGATCGTGTGCGCGCTGGAGACGTGGCAGACGTGCAGCCGGGCACCCGCCTCCCTGGCCAACGCGCAGTCGCGGGCGACGATCGTCTCCTCGGCGGTGGCGGGCCAGCCCGCGAGGCCGAGCCGCGACGCGACCACGCCCTCGTGCGCCTGCGCGCCTCCGGTGAGGCGGTGGTCCTCGGCGTGCTGGGCGATGACGACGTCGAGCGCGGTGGCGTACTCCAGCGCCCTGCGCATGATCAGCGGATCGTGCACGCAACGGCCGTCGTCGGAGAACATGCGCACCTGGGCGGCCGAGCGGGCCATCGTGCCCAGCTCCGCCATCCGCTCGCCGCGCAGCCCGACGGTGACCGCGCCGACCGGGTGCACGTCGACGAGCCCCACCTCGGCTCCGCGGCGGCGCACGTGCAGCGCGACCACGTCGGTGTCGACCACGGGATCGGTGTTGGGCATCGCGAACACCGCGGTGAAGCCGCCGAGCGCGGCGGCTGCCGAGCCCGTCGCGATCGTCTCGGACTCCTCGCCGCCGGGCTCCCGCAGGTGGGTGTGCAGGTCGACGAAGCCGGGCAGCAGGACGAGCCCTTCGGCGTCGAGCGCGTCCTCGGCGGAGAGCCCGGTTCCAATCTCGGCGATCACACCGTCCTCAACGAGGACGTCGACCGGCTCGCCCTCCCCGTAGGGCCGGGCGCCGGTGATCACGAGGCTGGTCATTCGGGCGCTCCCGCGAGCAGGTGGTAGAGGACGGCCATGCGCACGTGGACGCCGGTGCGCACCTGCTGCAGCACCGCCGCGTTCGGCGCATCGGCCACCGCGGGCGCGATCTCCATGCCGCGCACCATCGGCCCGGGGTGCAGCACGACGGCGTGCTCGGGCAGCAGCGCCGCCCGGTCCTCCGAGAGGCCGTACCCCACCGCGTACTCCCTGGCCGAAGGGAAGAACGCCCCGTGCATCCGCTCCGCCTGCACGCGCAGCATCATCACCGCGTCCAGGGCAGGCAGCTCGGCGTCCAGCTCAGGGCTCACCCGACAGGGCCACTGCGCCACCCCCACGGGCAGCAGGGTCGGCGGCGCGACCAGCACGACCTCGGCGCCCAGCGTGGCGAGCAGGAACACGTTCGAGCGGGCGACGCGGCTGTGCAGGACGTCGCCGACGATCCCGATCCGCTTCCCGGCGATGCCGCCGAGCCGGTCGCGCAGCGTGGCCGCGTCCAGGAGGGCCTGCGTGGGGTGCTCGTGGGTGCCGTCGCCCGCGTTGACGATCGCCGTCGACGTGCCCGTCGTCGCCCGGTCCTCGTCAACCCACGCCGCCAGCCGGTGGGCGGCGCCGGACGCGGGATGTCGCACGATCACGCAGTCGGCGCCCATCGCGGACAGGGTGAGCGCCGTGTCGCGCAGCGACTCACCCTTCGCCACCGACGAGCCCGACGCGCTGACGTTGACGGTGTCCGCGCTCATCCACTTGCCCGCCACCTCGAACGACACCCGGGTGCGCGTCGAATTCTCGTAGAACATCGTGATCACGGTGCGGCCGCGCAGCGT
The DNA here is from genome assembly GCA_963736375.1 of uncultured Actinomycetota bacterium. Classification (GTDB taxonomy): domain Bacteria; phylum Actinomycetota; class Actinomycetes; order Mycobacteriales; family Pseudonocardiaceae; genus Pseudonocardia. The sequence continues at coordinate 60,508 of CAVTOL010000027.1, read as the reverse complement.
CGGCAGCTTGCGCACCTCGCGGCCGAGCAGCGCCTGGCGCAGCCGGTCAGCGGTGTCCAACAGCGCGGTCGCGGCGGCGGCGTCGAGGTCGGTGACCGACAGCAGGTGCCTCATGCGCGCTCCAGCCGGACCGCGTCGACCCCGTCGATCTCGGCGAGGAGCACCTTGACCTGCTCGTCGCGTGCGGTCGGGACGTTCTTGCCCACGTAGTCCGCCCGGATCGGCAGCTCACGGTGCCCGCGGTCGACCAAGACGGCCAGCTGCACGGCGCGGGGGCGCCCGTGGTCGCCCAAGGCGTCGAGCGCGGCCCGCACGGTGCGGCCGGACATGAGGACGTCGTCGATGAGGACGACCAACGCGTCGTCGAGGCCACCGTCGGGGATGTCGGTGCTCTCCAACGGCCTGGCGGGGCGGCGGCGCAGGTCGTCGCGGTAGAGCGTGGGATCGACGGTCCCCACCGGAAAGGCGACGCCGCTGAACTCGGCGACGGCCGCGCCCAGCCTCCTGGCGAGCACCGCGCCGCGGGTCGGGATGCCGACGAGGACCACGTACTCGACGCCTGCGGTCTTCTCGATGATCTGGTGGGCGATGCGGGCGATGGTGCGGGCAACATCGGAGGCGGTGAGCAGCTCCCGGATCGCCGCATCACCGCCGCCCGCGCGGCGGTCATGCGCCACGGGTCTCTCCTTCCCCGCCTCGCAGGACGGGCTTAAAGGATCGGACGGGGTCACGAGAGAACCTATCAGCGGCCTATCAGGACGCTCGGGGAGCACCGGCTGTGAGCATCGCCGCCACCCACAGGGACCCCACCGGTCCCGGCCCGGGGGGTGCACTGAGACGATAGGCACGCGAATGCCTCTGATCACGGGGATGTAACGCCTGGCCGGGGGCTGTAGATCAGCCGTTCGAGTGATCTAGGGCGACTGTATCGCCGGGGAGGGGGACGTGGCTTGACCGAACGGCGGAGCAAGCGCATGATTACTCTCCGTATCGACCGATCGTCCCCGACAGCGGCCGCGGCAGTGGGCACCGTGGCCGCGGGGCAGCACCGCTGACCCACGCGGTGCCCGCACGGCTCCCCACCACGCAGTACCCAGGTCAGCACGCCGGTCCCGCGGCCGGCGCAAGAGCAAGTGAGGAGGTCGCCAGCATGGGCGACTACGCCAAGGCGCTCGGCGGCAAGCTGCGCGCGATCCGGCAGCAGCAGGGCTTGTCGCTGCACGGCGTCGAGCAGAAGTCGGGTGGGCGTTGGAAGGCGGTGGTCGTCGGCTCCTACGAGCGCGGCGACCGCGCCGTCACCGTCCAGAAGCTCGCCGAGCTCGCCGACTTCTACGGCGTGCCCGTGGCCGAGCTGCTCCCGGAGGGGCGCGTCCCGTCCGGTTCCGAGCCCGCCACCAAGATCGTGATCAACCTGGAGCGGCTGCAGCAGCTGCCCGCGGACAAGGTCGGCCCGCTCGCGCGTTACGCAGCGGCCATCCAGAGCCAGCGCGGCGACTACAACGGCAAGGTGCTCTCGATCCGCTCGGAGGACCTGCGCTCGTTGTCGATCATCTACGACAAGACGCCCGGCGAGCTGACCGACCAGCTCATCGAGTGGGGCGTGCTGCCGCCCGAGGCGCGGCCCGCGCCCTAGGCGGATCTACCTCGCCGCACGGAGGTGCTCGGCGATGTCGGAGATCCGCCCGAGCACCCCGTTGAGGAAGCGAGGGCTGTCGTCGGTGGACAGTGTGCGGGCCAGCTCGACGGCCTCCGTGATCGCCACCGGATCGTCGATCTCGTCGACCCACAGCAGCTCGAACACCCCGATGCGCAACAGCGTGCGGTCGACCGCGGGCATGCGGGCCACCGTCCAGCCTTCGGCGTGCTCGGCGAGCAGCTGATCGATGCGCTCCCGGTTCGCCGTGACGCCCTCGACGAGCATCGCGGCATAATCCGAGACCGGCGGCGCGTCGTCGGTCTCGCGACGCTGGGTGAGCACCGCGAGCGGGTCGTCGCCGCGCGCCTCGGACTCGAACAGGATGTCCAGCGCGCGTTTCCGCGCGCGGGTGCGGGCTCTGATCACTGAACTGCGGCGATCATCAGGAGGAGACGCGACCGAGGTAGCGGCCGTCGCGCGTGTCGACCTTGACCTTCTCGCCGGTGGTGAGGAACAGCGGCACCTGGATCTCGGCGCCGGTCTCCAGCGTGGCGGGCTTCGTGCCGCCGGTGGAGCGGTCGCCCTGCAGGCCCGGCTCCGTGTGCGCGACCACCAGCTCGACCGACGCGGGCAGCTCGACGTAGAGCGGCACGCCGTCGTGCAGCGCGACCATCGCCACCTGGTTCTCCAGCAGGTAGCCCGCCGCGTTGCCGACCGTGTCGGCGGGGATCGGGATCTGGTCGTAGGTGTCGCCGTCCATGAACACGAAGTCGCCTGCGTCGCGGTAAAGGAAGGTCATGTCGCGACGGTCGACGGTGGCGGTGTCGACCTTGGTGCCCGCGTTGAAGGTCTTGTCGACCACCTTGCCGGTGAGCACGTTCTTGAGCGTGGTGCGCACGAATGCGCCGCCCTTGCCCGGCTTCACGTGCTGGAACGCGGTGACGGACCACAGCTGGCCGTCGAGGTTCAGCACCAATCCGTTCTTGAGGTCGTTCGTGGTGGCCAAGGGGTGCGACTCCTGCGCTCGTCGGTGGCGCGGGGGCTGCACGCGCCGATGTGTGCGGCGCGCGCTGACAGATACAGCACGCGCCGTCGTCCGTGCCCCAGGATAGCCCGCTCAGATCTCCAGCAGGTCCTTGGGGAAGCGGGTGAGCAGCTCAGGCTCGCCGTCGCGCACCATGAGCGTGTCCTCGATCCGAACGCCGCCCCTGCCGTCGAGGTAGACGCCCGGCTCGACGGTCACGGCCATGCCCACGGCCAACGCGTCCGATGACCTGGCCGCCAGCAGCGGGGCCTCGTGGATCTGCAGCCCGACGCCGTGCCCGAGGGGGTGCACGAACTGCTCGGCGCGCCCGGCGTCGGCGACGACCTGGCGAGCCGCGGCGTCGACGTCGGCCACCGCGGTGCCCGGCGCCAGCGCGGCCCGACCCGCAGCCTGCGCCGTGCCGACCAGCGCGTACAGCTCGCGCTGCCACGCCGTGGAAGGGCCGAGCACGACCGTGCGGGTCATGTCGGAGTGGTAGCCGTCGACGAGCGCGCCGAAGTCGAGCTTCACGAGGTCACCTCGGCGCAGCGGTTCTGCGGTCGGGCTGTGGTGCGGCACGGCCGAGTGGGGACCCGCCGCGACGATCATCGGGAACGACGGCGCCGCCGCACCGCGCGCACGCATGCGGTACTCCAGGTCCAGCGCGACCTCGACCTCGGTGCGGCCTGCCACGAGGCCGCCGCCGTCGATCAGCTCGTCGAGCGCCGCGTCGGCGATCGCACAAGCGGTGCGCAGCGCGGCCAGCTCGTCCGCGTCCTTGATCATCCGCAGCCGCTGGACCAGCCCGGGCGCGCGGACAAGCGTGACGGCATGCGCCTCTTCCGCGAGGTCGGCGTGCCCTTCGACCGTGACGTGGTCGGACTCGAACCCCAGCCGCCGCGCCCCGAGCGCGTGCGCCCGTCCGGCCAGTGCGACGGCGCAGGCGCGCTCGATAACCGGCTCCAGGTCGGGCACCTCGGCGCCGACCTGCGCGCGGTAGCGGCCGTCGGTGCACAGGCGGCTTGCGGCGTCGCCGTCGACGTGCACGAGCAGCGCGGCGTTCGAGCCGGTGAAGCCGGTGAGGTAGCGGATGTTGACCAGGTCGGTCACGAGCAACGCGTCGACGCCCTCGGCCGGGAGCAGCGCACGCAGCGCCGCCCGCCGGGCGGCGGTCCTCGGCATTGATGGTGAGCTCGCAAGCTCGCTCACGTACCCAGGGCCATGTAGGCGGTCTCCACCAGCGCGAGGTCGGGGTTCTCCAAGCGTGCGGGCTTGGCGAGGCCGTCGAGGACGACGAAGCGGAGCACACCCCCGCGGGCCTTCTTGTCGCCGCGCATGGACTCGACGAGCTCGGGCAGCGCGTCCGGCGCGTAGGTCGTCGGGAGGCCGAGCGCGGAGAGCACGCGGCGGTGGCGGTCTGCGGTGGGGTCGTCGAGGCGCCCCGCAGCCCTGGCGAGCTCGGCGGCGAACACGAGGCCCACGCTCACCGCGGCGCCGTGGCGCCACCGGTAGTCCTCGCGGCGCTCGATGGCGTGGCCGAGCGTGTGGCCGTAGTTGAGGATCTCCCGCAGGTGGGACTCGCGCAGGTCCGAGGCCACCACCTCGGCCTTCACCCTGATCGCGCGCCGCACCAGCTCTGGAAGCACCGCCCCGGCGGTATCCAGCGCCGCGTCGGGATCGGCCTCGACCAGGTCGAGGATCGTCGGGTCGGCGATGAAGCCCGCCTTGATGATCTCCGCGCTGCCCGCCACGAGCTCGGCGCGCGGCAGGGTGTCGAGCGTGGCGAGGTCGACGAGCACGGCGGACGGCTCGTAGAACGCCCCGACGAGGTTCTTGCCTGCCGCCGTGTTGATGCCGGTCTTCCCCCCGACGGCCGCGTCGACCATCGCGAGCAATGTGGTCGGCACGTGCACGACGCGCACCCCGCGCATCCAGGTAGCCGCCACGAAGCCTGCGAGGTCGGTCGCCGCTCCCCCGCCGAGCGAAATGACGACGTCCGAGCGGGTAAGCCCGATCCGTCCGCAGACCTCCCAGCAGAAGCCCGCGACCGCGACGCTCTTGCCGTCCTCCGCGTCGGGGATCTCCACGCGGTGCGCCTCGATCCCGACGGCGGCCAGCGCGACGCGGACCTCGTCCGCCTCCTCGGCGAGGGCGGGCTGGTGCACGAGCACCGCGGTGCTCGCGCCGAGGTCCGCGATGGTCGCAGGCAGCCGGGCGCGGGCATCGCGCCCGACCAGCACCGGATACGGCCGCTCGCCCGTGACGTCGATCCGGTCGATGGAGCCCACGCTATCGCCACCTGTCGTCGTTGTCGCCTGCTGTCACCGTCAGCCCGGGAGGTGGGCCGAACGTGGGGTCCGGCAGGAGGGGCTCGTCGGGTGGGATCTGCTGGTCTGTCGGGTCATCGAGCTCGTCGGCCTGCTCGGCGGCCTGCTGCTCGCCGAGCGCTTCCAGCACCGCTCGCGCGACCTGGTGCGGGTTGCGCCTGCTGGTGTCGATCTCGACGGTGGCCACCTCGCGGTAGAGGGGTGCGCGGGCGTCGAGGAGAGCCTTGAAGGTGGCGCGGGGGTTGACCCCGGCCAGCAGCGGGCGTGCGGTCGACATGCCGGTGCGGCGGATCCCGTCGGCCAGACCGACCTTCAGGTGCACCACCCGGTGCCCGCGCAGCCGTTCCCTGGTCACCGCGGCGAGGACCGATCCGCCGCCGAGCGCGAGCACGCCGTCGGTCGCGGTGAGGGCTTCGGCCACCACGGCGCGCTCCAGCGCGCGGAAGGCGTCCTCGCCGTCCTCGGTGAACACCTCGGCGATCGACTTGCCCGCCCGCTCGACGATCAGCGCGTCGACGTCGGTGAATCCGAGACCGAGCCGCCGGGCGAGCACCCGCCCCACCGTGGTCTTGCCTGCGCCGGGCGGGCCGACCAGAACCACGCTCGGGCGTCTCTGCTGGCTCACCGCCACGAGGGTAGCGGCCTGCTGGCGGTCATGAACCGCAGGCCGCGACGGACTCGTTCCGGTGATCAGATACGGTGCGCCCGCGGTGGTCGATGGCAGACGGTGACGCCGAGGCGGTGCCGCCATCACGAACGGAGCGGTGGGTGGACCAGGACAGCGGGCCGGGTACGGGCACGCAGGCGCCGCGGCGCGAGAACCGCACCGGCCCCCGTCATCGGCTGGACACCGACCGACCGCCTTCCGGGGCGGCGAACCCGCTCCCCCGACGGTCGGCCCAAGGCCACATCGAGCCGCAGCTGCGCACGCCGGGCAGCGCGGGCACCGGCACCCCGTTCACGCCGTTCGCGGCGGACGACGATCCGGCGGCGGGGGGCGGGCCGGACACGTCCCGGTCTGGCCGCGCAGCGGGCGGCGCTGACGAGGCGACCGAGACCTCGGCGGCCGCCGACTTCCACGAAGGCGCAGGCCGCGCCCGCCACAGCACCGAACCGCCAACCAGCTGAACTCCTCCTGCAGCCGGGCTCAGGACTGGGCGTCGAGGTAGGACCGAACGTTGCGGTGGGTCTCGGCCAACGAGTCGCCGCCGAACTTCTCAAGCGCGGCATCGGCCAGCACGAGCGCGACCATCGCCTCGGCCACGACACCCGCCGCGGGCACCGCGCAGACGTCCGAGCGCTGGTGGATCGCCTGCGCAGCCTCGCCGGTCGCGACGTCGACCGTGCGCAGTGCGCGGGGCACCGTGGAGATCGGCTTCATCGCCACCCGGGCCCGCACCGGCTCGCCGTTGGTCATGCCGCCCTCGATGCCGCCTGCCCGGTTGGTGAGCCGTTTGACCGGATCGCCTGGCATCATCTCGTCGTGCGCCGCACTGCCGCGCCGCCGGGCGGTGCGGAACCCGTCGCCGATCTCGACGCCCTTCATGGCCTGGATGCCCATCAGCGCACCTGCGAGCCGGGCGTCGAGGCGCCGGTCGGACTGCACGTAGGAGCCGAGGCCGACGGGAAGGCCGTACGCGATCACCTCGACGACGCCGCCGAGCGTGTCGCCGTCGGCCTGGGCCGCGTCGACCTCGGCGACCATCGCCGCCGTGACGTCGTCGCTGTAGGCGCGCACCGGGCTCGCGTCGACGCGGTCGAGCTCGGCGGGACCGGGTCCCTCGCCGTCGGGCGCCTCGACCGCGCCCAGCGCCACGACGTGCGAGACGATGTCGACGTCGAGCGCCTGCTTGAGGAACGCCCGCGCCACCGTGCCCAGGGCGACCCGTGCCGCGGTCTCCCGTGCGCTGGCCCGCTCCAGCACGGGCCGGGCGTCGTCGAAACCGAACTTCGTCATGCCCGCGAGATCGGCGTGGCCCGGCCGGGGACGGGTGAGCGGCGCATTGCGGGCCCGGCTCGCGATCAGCTCGGGATCGACGGGGTCGGCCGCCATCACCGTCTCCCACTTCGGCCACTCGCTGTTGCCGATGCGGATCGCGACCGGGCCGCCTTGGGTCAGCCCGTGTCGGACGCCGCCGATGACCTCCAGCTCGTCGGCCTCGAACTTCATCCGCGCGCCTCGGCCGTAGCCGAGACGGCGGCGGGCGAGCTCGGCAGCGAGCTCCTTGGTGGTGATCTCCACCCCGGCGACCATGCCTTCCAGCACGGCCACGAGGGCGGGACCGTGAGACTCCCCCGCGGTGATCCAGCGCAGCACGGCTGGATTTTCGCACGTGGCCCGATCGCCTGGTTGTCAGCAGGGTCGTGAGCACTGCGCTCACCCCCTACCGCAGGCTGCGACCACCGTGACGAGCCAGGCCGCAAGGAGCATGGACGGACCGTGCGGCACGCTCGCGCCAGGCGGTCCTCGGCCCGCGCACGTGACGGCGAGGCCGACGGCGCCCGTGAGGACGGCCGCGAGGGTGGCGGCGGCCGCGAGCGCGACCCAGGACGCGGCGCCGAGCACCGCGCCGAGTGGAGCGGCGAGCTTGACGTCGCCCGCGCCGAGGGCAGCGGGCCGCAGCAGGTGCACCGCGCCGTAGCAGACGACGGCGGCGAGCTCGCCGAGCAGACCGCGGCCGACCGCATCCCATCCGAGCGACAAGAGCCCCGGCGGCGCGAGGCAGGCGGCCGCGGCGGTGAGGGCATTGGGCAGCCTGCGGTGCCGCAGGTCGACCAACCCGGCCGCAACGCCGAGCCAGCCGAGGCCGAGTACGACCGGCAGCCAGGGCGACGGCAGCCGCCCCGCACCCCACAGGCACCCGGTGACCGCCCAGACCGCACCGGTCGCGAGCTCGCACACCGGCGCCCGCACCCGAGCACCTCGCCGAAGCACGGCGAGCAACCGGCGGGCCGCCACCCCGGCCACCATTCCCGCGCACCCACCGACCACCGCGCCGACCACCGCGCCGTTCACAACTCCAACCTCGCCCATGCCTCTACGCTCGCCGACGAGGACTCGCGCCGCCACGGCCGCCGCGAATCTGTGGATGGCGCGCCGCGATGGGGACAACTGGCCACGGCGGGAGGCGGTATCCCCAGGCGCGGGGGACGCGGGGAATAGGGTGCGCCGACCGGCTGTCGATGCCGTACGAGCGACCCACCCCTCACGAGGAGCAGGCCCATGGCAGTGGATCCCGCGGTGGCGGATCTGTTCGCGCAGCAGCGCGGCGGCACCCTCATCACCCTCAAGCGCGACGGGCGGCCGCAGGCGTCGGTCGTGTCGCATACGTTCGACCCGGACACGCTGACGCTGCGGGTGTCGATCACCGAGCCGCGGGCAAAGACGCGCAACCTGCGCCGCGACCCGCGCGCGAGCTACGTGGTGACGACCAGCAACCTGCGCGCCTACGCCGTCGGCGAGGGCATCGCCCAGCTGACGCCACCCGCGGCCGACCCACACGACGCCACCGTCGACGCGCTCGTGGACGTCTACCGCGCCATCGCGGGCGAGCACCCCGACTGGGACGAGTACCGCGCCGCGATGGTCGCCGACCAGCGTGTGGTGCTGACGCTCCCGTTCGACCACGTCTACGGCTGGATCATGCCCGGCTGAGGGTCGCGCGTCAGGTCGCGGCCGCGTCGAGGATCGCGATCACGGCACGTGGCTCGCCGACGGCGAGCAGCGCCCGACCTGGTCCGGGCAGGTCGGTCCAGGCCCACCGCACGTCCGGGCGTTCGCCCGCGAGGAAGTCGGCAGTCGCTGGGGCGGCGGCGGGGACGTCGGCACGGGACGTCGGCAGGGACGCCTACGACGACGAGCGTCCCGAGGGCGCGTCCGCCCGCGGTTCCGCCCGGGCCGCACAGCGCGGGATCCGCGCCGTCGAGGAGCGTTGTGTGTGCGAGCAGCGGAGTTCCGTCGACGGTCACGTCGAGACGGCCGCGATAGCGGCCGCCCGCACCGCCATGGCGACCGAGCACGACAACCTCCCGAAGGACGGCCCGCGCTCCGGCGGCGAGCTCGACCCGCAGCGACGTCTGATAGTCCGCCCGGTCGATCACGACGGTCGGCTCCGGCGCCCAGTCGAGGCTCGCCCCGTTGCCGACCACCACGTGGAAGTCCCACTGCGCGGGCTCGGACCCCCGACCCGGCTGGACGATCGTGGCCCCCGCACTGCGCACCGCGAGCGACCCGCCCGTTTCGACCCGGACATCGAGGGCCAGCGCATCCCCGCCGAGGGGCCCGCCTGCGCCATGGACGAGATGTATCCGCGCATCCCCGGTCGGCCGCAGCACGATCGGCCACGCGTGGGTCCACCGGATCCGCGGCCGACCTGCAGCGACATCCGCTACGACCGACGCGGTTGCGGTCAGCCCGCCGCGCGTCGGGCCACGTCGCCTACCGGCGTCGACCGCGGACTGCCCGATGCCGTCCGACTGCGCTCGGGGCCGTCCATCGGGGTCAGCCGCCTGCGGGCCGCCCGCTGTCGCCGCCGAGTGCCGTGAGGTCACGCCCTGCGGGCCCGAACCTGCGGCACCAGCCATTCCACGACGGGGGCGGCTTCGGGCCCCTCCCGCAAGGAGGTGAGCACGGTTGGCCTGCCTTGCCGGACCTTCTCGGCGTCGGTGCACATGACGTCGAGGTCCGCGCCGACGAGCGGCGCCAGATCGATCTTGTTGATGACGAGCAGGTCGGAGCGGGTGACGCCGGGACCGCCCTTGCGTGGCACCTTGTCCCCGCCCGCCACGTCCAACACGAAGATCTGCGCGTGCACGAGCCCGTAGCTGAACGTTGCGGTGAGGTTGTCGCCGCCGCTCTCCACCAGTACGAGATCGGGGTCGTGCCGGGCGACGAGCTCCTCGACGGCGTCGAGGTTGGCGGTGATGTCGTCCCTGATCGCCGTGTGCGGGCAGCAACCGGTGCGCACCGCCCGGATCCGCTCGTCGGGCAGCACCCCGTGGCGGCGGAGGAACTCGGCGTCCTCCTCCGTGTAGATGTCGTTGGTCACGACCACAAGCGACAGCTGGTCACGCAGGGCCCGGCACAGCGCGGCGACCAGCGCGGTCTTGCCGCCCCCGACCGGACCGCCGATGCCGACCCGCAGTGGTCCGGCCGGGCCCGCTGCGGACGGAGCGAGGGTGCCGGTGAACTCGGCGAGGTCGTCACGATGCAAAGAGAGTCGCCTCCGTCGATCGATGGAGCTGAGCCAAGACGTCGTACAGCGGGCTGCCGTCGGTGGGCAAGAGGGCCGGGGTGCCTGTCGATGCGGCCGCCACGCCCGCCTGTGTGGCGTCGGCGGCGAAAGGCTCGGCCACCCGCCCGGCCTCTGCGGCGACGGCGGCGACGGCGATCGGGTCGAGGCCCAACAGCCGCACCGCCGCCGTGCACGCCCCGCCGATGAGGTGGTGCACGGCGAGCAGCGCGGCGTCGGACGGCGTTGCCCCCGCGGCCGCGGCCGCGCCCCCGAGGACCAGCGGATGGTGGACGTGGGCCAATGCCCGCAACGCGTCGAGCGCCACCGAGGGCCAGGCCCGTGACGCCGTGCGCAGCAGCGCCGCGCCCTGGGCGTGCGACGCCGCTCGTATGGCCGCGGCGGGCAGCCGCGCCGAGACGGCGTGATCCCACGCCCCCCAGTCCGGCCCCGCCACCGGAGCAAGGGGCCCCCGCCGCGACCCAGTCGCAGGAAGGGGCCCCTGCTGCGACGCGGCTGCAGGAGTGTCACCCTGCTGCGACTCAACAGCAGGAGTGTCACCCTGCTGCGAGTCCAGCAGGAGTGTCACCCTGCTGCAGCCCGGCCAGCGCACACGCGGCGGCGGCCGCCCCGGCAGGCACCGCCGCGCCCGTCGCGATCCGCCCCGCGAGGAACAGCCCGAGGTCGGCGACTGTCCGCAACAGGCCACGGTCGACGAGCGCCTCCACCCCGCCCGAGTGCCCGTGCCCACCCGACGGCAGCCGGGAGTCGGCGAGCAGCAGCAGACCGGCGCGCATCACGTCAGAACAGGAAGTACCGCTGGGCCATCGGCAGCTCGACCGCGGGTGCGGCCTCGACGACCTCGCCGTCGACCCGCACGGTGAACGTGTCGGGCTCCACCTCGATACGCGGTAGGGCGTCGTTGCCGGGCATGTCGGCCTTCGTGAGCGCGCGCGTGTCCCGCACGGGCACCAGCCGCCGTCGCACCGCGAGCCGGTCGACCAGGCCACCGGTCAACGCCGTCGGCGCCACGAAGTGCACCGATGTCGCCGCCGCCGTCGCAGGGTCCGCCCCGAACATCGGCCGCGGCAGCACCGGCTGCGGGGTCGGGATGGACGCGTTGGCGTCGCCCATCGCCGCGTACGCGATCATCCCGCCCTTGATCACCAGCGAGGGCCGCACACCGAAGAACGCGGGCTGGTACAGCACCAGGTCGGCGAGCTTGCCGACCTCCACCGACCCCACCTCGCTGTCCAACCCGTGCGCGATCGCCGGGCAGATCGTGTACTTCGCGACGTAGCGGCGCGCCCGCACGTTGTCCGCCGTCCCGTCGCCGGGAAGGGCGCCCCACCGCCGCTTGCCGACGTGCGCGGTCTGCCACGTCCGCAGCGGCACCTCGCCGACCCGCCCCATCGCCTGCGAGTCCGAGCCGATCATGGAGATCGCGCCGAGGTCGTGCAGCAGGTCCTCGGCCGCGATCGTCGACGGCCGGATGCGCGACTCGGCGAACGCCAGGTCCTCGGGCACCGTCGGCTTGAGGTGGTGGCAGACCATGAGCATGTCGAGGTGCTCGTCGACGGTGTTGACGGTGTGCGGGCGCGTCGGGTTCGTCGAGGACGGCAGCACGTTGGCCTGGCCCGCCACCGTGATGATGTCCGGCGCGTGCCCGCCGCCCGCGCCCTCGGTGTGGTACGCGTGGATGCCCCGTCCGGCGATCGCGGCGAGGGTGTCCTGCACGTAGCCCGCCTCGTTGAGCGTGTCGGTGTGGATCGCCACCTGCACAGCGGTCTGGTCGGCCACCCGCAGGCACGCGTCGATCGCGGCGGGCGTCGAGCCCCAGTCCTCGTGCAGCTTGAACCCGCTGATCCCGGCCTCGACCTGCTCGTGCAGCGCGTCGACGCCGACGGTGTTGCCCTTCCCGAGCAACGCGATGTTCAACGGGACCGCGTCGAGCGACTCCAGCATCCGCGCGACGTACCACGATCCCGGCGTCACGGTGGTGGCCTTGGTGCCATCGGCTGGACCCGTGCCGCCGCCGATCCACGTCGTGACGCCGGACGCCAGGGCCTCCGGAATCTGGGTCGGCGAGATCAGGTGGACGTGGCAATCCACCCCGCCTGCGGTGAGGATCATGCCGTTGCCCGCGATGACCTCGGTGGACGGACCGATCACCAGCTCCGGCGTGACGCCGTCCATGACGTCGGGGTTGCCCGCCTTGCCGAGTCCGACGATCCGCCCGTCGCGGACACCGACGTCGGCCTTCACGACGCCCCAGTGGTCGAGCACCACCGCACCGGTGATCACCAGGTCGGGCGTGCCCTCACCGCGGGTCGTCCTGGCCTGGCCCATGGACTCGCGAATGACCTTGCCGCCGCCGAAGACGACCTCGTCGCCGCCCTGGGGGCCCCGGCAACGGTCCTCGGTGACCTCGATCATGAGGTCGGTGTCGGCCAGCCGCACCCGGTCGCCGGTCGTCGGGCCGTAAAGCTCGGCGTACCGCGCCCGCTCGATGATCCAGGGCTGATCACGGGGGCCGGTCACGGGAGCCTCAATCCCGGCACCGTCCTCGTCCCGCCCAGCGCCACGAGCGTGACCATGCGCTCGATGCCCGGCTCGAACCGCACCGCGGTGCCCGCGGGCACGGCCAGCCGCATCCCCTCCGCGGCCGGGCGGTCGAACTCCAAAGCCGAATTGGCGGCGGCGAAATGGTAGTGCGAGCCGACCTGCACCGGCCGGTCCCCCGCGTTGACGACGACCAGCTCGACGGGCTCGCGGTCGATCACGACCGGCTCCGCTGCCAGGAGGTACTCGCCCGGGATCACGAGACGGGCCGGTGCACGGTGACGAGCTTCGTGCCGTCGGGGAACGTGGCCTCGACCTGCACGGAGGTGATCATCTCCGGCACGCCGTCCATCACGTCGTCGCGGTTGAGGACGGCCTGTCCGCCGGTCATCAGCTCGGCGACGCTGCGCCCGTCACGAGCGCCCTCGAGCACCCACGCGCTGATGGTCGCGACGGCCTCGGGGTAGTTGAGCTTGAGGCCGCGGTCGCGACGCTTCTGCGCGAGGTCGGCGGCGACGTGCAGCATCAGCCGTTCTTGCTCGTGTGGGGACAACAGCACAAGAGCAACCTAATGCCGCCGTGTGTCGCGCCTGTTACGAGAGGCAGGATGGCGGCGATGGCAAACTCGGCGACGAACTCTGCGGCCAACTCTGGGGCACATCCCGGGTCCCGCCCCGCCCGCGCCGTCATCCGCGCCGAGGTCGGGCACGGCACGGCGGAGCTCGTCGGTGATCCCGACCGCCCGCAGGGCTGGACACTCCTGGTGGACGGCACGGCGCAGAGCCACGTCGACCTCGACGACCCGATGCACCTGGAGTTCGAGTACGTCCGCAGGATCGGCCACCTGATCGACCTCTGCGCGCCGCCCTACGCGCCGCTGCGGGCGCTGCACCTCGGTGGCGGCGCGTGGACGTTGGCGCGCTACGTGGCGGCAACCCGACCCGGCTCGACCCAGACCGTCGTGGAGCTCGACGGCCCGCTCGCCGAGTTCGTCGGGCATCGCCTGCCCGCCGACGGGCTCGGTATCGACGTCGCGGTCGGCGACGCTCGCGCGGTGCTCGCAGGCACCGCCCCCGGTTCGGTGGACCTGGTGGTGCTCGACGTCTTCGCGGGCGCCCGCACACCTGCCCACCTGACCTCGGCGCAGTTCGCAGCGCTCGTCGCCAGGACCCTTGCGCCCGGGGGCACCTACGCTGCGAACGTCGCCGACGGCGGCCCCGCGCTCGCGTTCGCGGGCTCGCAGGTGGCGGCGGCCCGCGCGGCCTTCCGGCACGTGGCGGTGGTGGCCCCGCCGGACGTCCTGCGCGGCCGCCGGTTCGGCAACCTCGTGCTGGCGGCATCGTCGCGGCGGCTGCCGGTCGAGGACCTGCGCCGCCACACCGCCGCGGACCCGTTTCCCGCCCGGCTGCTCGCGGGCGCCGACTTGGACCGGTTCACCACCGAAGCCCGCACCGACCGGACGGCCGTACCCTCCCCGATGCCCCCGCCGGGGTTCTGGGGGCGCTAGTGCGGTGGCCACAACGTCCACCGGGTCCTCGCGCGCCCGGACGACCGATCACCCCGGCAACGTTCGTGGGCCACCGCGCTAGAACACGCCGTTCGCGCGCGCTTTCGCCACGTTCGCCTGGTGCTCGGCGAACGTCACCGCGAAGCACGAGGTGCCGTTCTTCTCGCACGGCACGAAGAACATCCACGGGCCGTCGGAGGGCGCCAGCGCCGCGGCGACGGAGTCCGATCCCGCCGCGGCGATCGGCGTCACCGGCAGGCCGGTGTTGAGGTAGGTGTTGTAGGGGCCGGGCTTGGCGCGGTTGGCCGGGCTCGTGTAGAGCGACGGCACATCCAGCGGATAGTTGATCGTGGTGTCGAGCTCGAGCCGCTGGCCTGCGCCGAGCCGGTTGTAGATCACCCTGGCCACGCGCGGCATGTCCGAGACGATCGACTCCTTCTCGACGAGCGAAGCGACTTTCAGCACGTCGTACGGCGACATCCCCACCTTCGACGCACCCGAGAGCAGCCCGGTGGCGGCGATCCGGTCGACCGAGGCGGTGAGCACACCGTGCAGGGCGTCGACGGCCGAAGAGCCCGGGGCGACGTCGTACCGGCCCGGTATCAACAACCCCTCGAGACGACGGGTGGCCGGGACCTTCGCAACGGCCGCAAGCGCCCATTCGGGCACCCCGAGCCGGACCGGGTCGGTCTTGGCCATGGCGGTGCGCAGCGCATCGGTCGTCACGCACTTCTTGGCGCCGTCGACCGTCGTGCATGTGGCCTGCGCAATGAGGCTGAGCACGCCGGGCGTGACCGCGCCGTCGGGGGCCCTGGTGTCGTCGAGCTGGATGCCGCCGCGGATCTCGAGTTGCCCCACCCGGGAGCCCGGGTCGAGCATCAGGGCCACGGCCGACGCGCCGGACATGTGCAGCCGCATCTGGTAGTAACCCGGCTGCACCGCACGGATCCGGTCGTTGTCGGCGGCCGCCTCGGTGAACGAGGCCTGCGCGGCCACCACGCCGCTGCGGGCGAGCTCGGCGCCGATATGGCTGGTGGTGTCGCCGTCGTGTACCTGGATCACGGCGGCTCCGGAGCCTTCACCCTGGTAGTCCGGCGTCGCGACGATCGAGTGGTAGAGGTACCAGCCACCGCCCGCGACCACGGCCAGCAGGATCGCCACGGCCAGCACGACGATTACCGCCCTGCGGATGCGGCGCCGCGGACGTTCGGCCTCCTGCCTCGCGTGCCTGCCGCGATGGGCCTGGATCTGGACCGTCTCGTCGTCCACGCCGCCAGGAGAGGGGTCGGCAACGGAGGATGCGGGGTCCACTCCGTCGCGACGCACGATGCCGGAGCGTAACCGGACCGGAAGCAACCCTTCCGCGCCGGGGTGCGCGTCAACGGCGCGCGTCGAGCCAACTCTGCAATATGGCGACGGCCGCGGCCTGGTCAACGACCGCGCGCTGCTTACGACCTTTCACTCCCCGTGAGCGGAGCTGGCGGGTGGCGACCACCGTCGTCAGCCGTTCGTCGGTGAACACCACAGGGACGTCCACGGCAGCGGCGAGGGCGTCGCCGAAGGCCCTGGCGGCCTCGGCGGCGGGTCCTTCGCGACCCGCCAACGTGCGTGGCAACCCGACGACGACCTCGACGGCGTCGTGCTCGGCCACGAGCGCCCGGAGGGTCGCCACGTCGGAGCCGTGCTCGCTGTCCCGTGGCACGGTGCGGAGCGGGGTGGCAAGCACGCCGTCGGGATCGCTGAGGGCCACCCCGACCCGCACCGCGCCGACGTCGACGCCGAGCCGCCGCCCGCGGCCGGTCGTGCTCATCGCGGCACGGGCCGCCGCGCGGGTGCTGCTCGGTGCGCCGCGGTGGACCGGCAGCGGTCGGCGCGCGGCCCCAAGACCGCGACCTCGCACCCCGTGTGGGCACTTCGCACCCCGTTGGCGGGGTGCGAAGTGCGCCGAAGGGGTGCGAGGTCGGCAGGTGCGACGGGGGCGGGTCGGGACGGGCGGGCGCGCCGGGGCCGCACCCGTCGGGACCAGAGCGCGCGCCGGGGCTGCACCCGTCGGGACCGGAGCGCGCGCCGGGGCCGCACCCGGCTCACCGGCTCGCCAGCTCTCGGCGCAGCGCGTCGATCGCCGACGGCACGCCCGACGGGTCGGTGCCACCGCCCTGCGCGAGATCGGGCTTCCCACCGCCGCGGCCGCCGACCGCGGGTGCGAACACCGGCACGAGCTTGCCCGCCGCCAGTCCGGCGTCGCGCGCCGCAGCGGTGGTGGCGACGACGAACGACACCTTCCCGCCGTCGTCGGCCGTGAAGAGCGCGACGACGCCTGGCCGCGCGCCGAGCCGTCCGCGCACGTCGGAGGCCAACGCCCTGAGGTCCGCCGCGGCGACGCCGCCGGGCACCGCTGCGGTCACGAGCGCCGTGCCATCAACGTCCTCCGCGCCGTCGGCGAGCGCGCCAGCCGAGGACAGCACCGCGTCGGCGCGCACCTTCTC
Source organism: uncultured Actinomycetota bacterium (assembly GCA_963736375.1). Lineage (GTDB taxonomy): Bacteria > Actinomycetota > Actinomycetes > Mycobacteriales > Pseudonocardiaceae > Pseudonocardia. The sequence continues at coordinate 43,735 of CAVTOL010000027.1, read as the reverse complement.
CAGCTCGCGCTCGGCCACGCGCAGCCGCTCGACGACGCCGCCGATCCGCTCCGGCAGTTCCTCGGGCCGCGCCTTGAACTGCTCCGCGAGCTGCGAGACCAGCACGTGCTCCTTGGCGAGGTAGCGGAACGCGTCCAGCCCCACCAGCGCCTCGACCCGCCGCACACCGGAGCCGATCGACGCCTCCGACAGCAGCTTCACCAGTCCCAGCTGGCCGGAGCGGGCCACGTGCGTGCCGCCGCACAGCTCACGGGAGTAGTCGCCGATCTCGACCACCCGCACCTGGTCGCCGTACTTCTCGCCGAACAGCGCCATCGCACCGATTCGCCGTGCCTCGTCAGGCGTGGTGACGAACGCCCGCACCTCGTGATCGTTCAGCAGGACGTCGTTGACCTCGTCCTCGACGTCGGCGAGCACCGCAGCGGGCACAGCGCCTGCGGGTGAGGTGAAGTCGAACCGCAGCCGTCCCGGCGCGTTCAGCGAGCCCGCCTGCGCGGCGGCGTCGCCGAGGGCCTTGCGCATGCCCGCGTGCACGAGGTGGGTGGCCGAGTGCGACCGGGAGATGGCTCCCCGCCTGGCCGTGTCGACCTCGGCGTGGGCACCCGCCCCCACCGTGATCTCACCTTCGCGCACGGTGCCCCGGTGCACGATGAGCCCGGCGACCGGCGACTGCACGTCGGTGACGTCGACGAGGTACCCGTCCCCCCGGATCCAGCCGGTGTCGGCCTGCTGGCCGCCGCCCTCGGCGTAGAACGGGGTGCGGTCGAGGATCACTTCAACGGCCGTGCCCGCGCCCGCCGCGGGTACCCCGGCACCGTCGACAACGAGCCCGAGGACCTCCGCTTCCGCGACGAGGTCGGTGTAGCCGAGGAACGTGGTGCCGCCCGCGGCGTCGAGCACGGCGCGGTAGGCCGTGCCGTCGGCGTAGCCGTGCTTGTGCGCGGCGGCGTCGGCCTTGGCCCTGGTGCGCTGCTCGGCCATCAGCGCGCGGAAACCTTGCTCGTCGACGCTGAGCCCGGCTTCGGCGGCCATCTCCAGCGTGAGGTCGATCGGGAATCCGTAGGTGTCGTGCAGCTTGAAGGCCTGGTCGCCTTCCAACTGGGTGGAGCCTGCCGCCCTGGTCGCAGCCACTGCACCTTCGAAGATCTTCGATCCGGTGGTGAGCGTCTGGAGGAACGTCTCCTCCTCGGCCCTGACGACAGCGGAGATGCGCTCGAAGTCCGCGGCGAGCTCGGGGTAGGACGGGGCCATCGCGTCGCGCACCACTGCGGCGAACGCGGGCAACACCGGTTCGTGCACACCCAGCAGCCGCGCCGAGCGCACGATCCGGCGCAACAGCCGCCGCAGCACGTAACCGCGGCCCTCGTTGGACGGCGTCACGCCGTCGCCGATGATCATCACACCGGACCGGGCGTGGTCGGCGATCACCCGGAAGCGGACGTCGTCGGTGTGGTCGGCGCCGTAGCGGCGGCCGGAGAACTCCTCCGCCCTGGCGATCACCGGCCGCACGAGATCGGTCTCGTAGACGTTCTCCACGCCCTGCAGCAGCGTCGCGACCCGCTCCACGCCCATCCCGGTGTCGATGTTCTTCCTGGGCAGCGAGCCGATCGGCGGGAAGTCGTCTTTGGGCGAGCGGTCGCCCCGGACGTCCTGCATGAACACGAGGTTCCAGATCTCCAGGTACCGGTCCTCGTCCGCCTCCGGACCGCCGTCACGGCCGTGCTCACGCCCGCGGTCGAAGTAGATCTCCGAGCACGGGCCGCCCGGGCCGGGGATGCCCATGTCCCAGTAGTTGTCCTTACCCCCGCGGCGCTGGATGCGCTCCTCGGGAAGCATCCGCCGCCACAGCGCGAACGCCTCGTCGTCGTCGCGGTAGACCGTGGCCCACAGCCGATCGGGATCGAAGCCGTACTTGTCGGTGATGAGCGACCACGCCAGGTCGATCGCACCTTCCTTGAAGTAGTCACCGAACGAGAAGTTCCCGGCCATCTGGAAGAAGGTGTTGTGCCGGGTGGTTTGGCCCACCTCCTCGATGTCACCGGTGCGCACGCACTTCTGGATCGAGGTGGCGCGCGGGTACGGCGCGGGGGCGTCGCCAAGGAAGTACGGCTTGAACTGCACCATGCCCGCGTTCACGAACAGCAGGGTCGGGTCGTCGAGGATCAGCGAGGCGCTCGGCACGTTGGTGTGCCCCGCGGCGACGAAGTGCTCTGTGAAGCGGTTGACGATCTCGTGGGTCTGCACTGAGGAACGGCCTTCTGCTGCGAGAGGGGATGGATGCGGAGACGGCAGGGGACCGCACCGTCCACACGGGAACGGTCAGGCCCCTGCCCTGCGCGCTCGCACGGGAGGTGCGGGCTCGGCGAGCGCCTCGCCGAGGGTGGGCAGTCGGTCGCCGGTGCGACGCTCGACCATCGCGGTGAGCTCGTGCTCGCGTTCGGTCATCCCCGCCCGCACCTCGGCCCCGAACGCGCCGAGACCCGCGCCGAGCTCACGGAGCCCGTCGGCGAAGTTGGCTCCGATCCCGGCGGGGGTAAGGCTGTGCGCCGCGACTTGCGCTCGGCGCGCCATGTAGGCACCTGCGGCGATGCCGAGTCCGAGCCAGAAGAGCCTTTTCATGCGGCGCGCTTCCGACGAGCGCGACGGGAGTGCTTGCCCGCGTCCTTGCCCGCGCGCCGGGCCTTGATGGCCTTGTTCAGGCCGTAGGAGAACGCAGCGGCCCTGACGAGGGGCCCGCCGAGCGTGGCGGTGAAGAGCGAGGTGAGCACGGACACGTTGCTCGTGACCGTGCGTGCGTTCGAGGTGATGCCGTCGACCCGGTCGAGCTGCGTGTTGACCTGGCGCAAGGTGACCTGCGCGTCGTCGAGCAGCGGGGCGCTGCCCTCATGGGCCTTGCGGATGGCGATGGTGGCCTCGTCGAGCGTGCGACCGAGCTTCAGAAGCGGCACGGCCAGCAGCAGGACGAGAACCACGAAGGCCCCCGCCGCGATCAGCGCAGCGATCTGGCCAGCCGTCACCGGTGCCCTCCTCGGATCCCCACCCACGTGCGGAAATGATCGCGGTCAGGCTACTACCCGACGCCGGTCGCGCACCCCCGGGATATCGGGATGCGCGACCGTCGACGGGTGGTCGTTGCGACTGCTCAGACGGACACAGCCGACGACCCGGTGTCGGGCCTGTCGTCGGGGTCTTCGGGATCGACTTCGAGCGGGCCGCCGATGACCCCCCGCAGCCGGTTGAGCGCGCGATGCTGGGTGACCCTGACGGCCCCTGGCGTGGATCCCACGGCCAAGGCCGTCTCCTCGGCGGAAAGCCCGACCGCGATGCGCAGCACGAGCACCTCCCGCTGGCGAGGCGTGAGCTTGTGCAGCAGATGGCCCAGTCGCTTGGCGAGCTCGGCGGCGAGCAGCCGCTGTTCAGGACCGTCGGACAGGATCGGCGAGTCGGGCAGGTCAGCGACCGGGTCGCTCCGGTTGCGCCCGATCGCCCGAAACGCGTCGGTGACCTTGTGGGCGGCGATGCCGTACACGAACGCCCGGAACGACAGACCCTTGATCTCGTAGTGCGGCAGGGCGCTGATCACCGCGAGACACACGTCCTGCGCGACGTCGTCGGCCGAGCCGATGACCCCCTCGCTGCGGCCGAGCCTGCCGCGGCAGTAGCGCTGAACCAGCGGCTGGATCTCCGCGAGCAGGAGGTCGCGGGCCTCCCGGTCGCCTGCGACGGCCGCCGGAACAAGTCGTTCCAGGACGGGTGCCGTGCCCTGAACATCGTCCGAGTTGTCGGTGGCGGAAACTTCTTCACGGACGGCTGCGTTGATCATCCGACGCACGTCGTCATCGGTCGGCACATCTTGTGGGTACCCCTCCCCATCCCGGCACGCCGGGCACGGGCCCGACGTTCTTCGCGTCCATCACACAGCTCCCGTTGGGCGATGGACCCGTATTGCTCTTCCCATGAGCGGTGACCGTAGGTCTTGATACCTACCCCGTCGCGGTCCCCCGACCGTGACGGTGTGACCGTCTCCTCACCCCTATCGACGCCGTGCCCCGCGCCGCTACAGGCGTCCTGCACCCTTCACGGACGTATCTTGGATCTCACCCCAAAGTTGAGTCAAGTGTAGGTCAGCGCACGAAACGGTTACTCTCCGCACGATGTCTACTGCCGCCGTGCCACCAATGGGGGACCCTCGGGCCCGTGCGGCACGTACGAAACGTGACCGTACCCGCCGGGCGCTGCTCGATGCGGCCGATTCGGCGTTCGGTTCACGCGGATGGGCACGTACACGCGTCGAGGACATCGCGCAGTCCGCGGGCGTGAGCGCCGCGACCGCGTACAACCACTTTCCGACCAAGCACGCGCTTCTCGCGCAGGTCTACGCGCCCATCGTCAACCCGCTGCTCGCGGCCGCCCGCCAGGACATCGCGGCGGCCCGACCGGTCATGGAAGCGCTGTCTGACCAGGTCAAAGCCCTCTGCAGGCTGTGCGCCCGCAACCGGACGCTCACGTCGGCCTACTTCGCTGCTGCCTCCGAGTACACGATCAAGGTCGGGGCGCTTCCCGATCGTGACGACGACGCCGATCCGCGCACCCTCGTGCCGATCACCGAGGCACTGGAGCTGCTCATCGGCTACGGGCAGGACTTCGGGGAGCTGCGGTCCTACCCTTCGGCCCGCGACCTGGCCGCACTCTTGGTCGACACGTTGCTGGTCCGCAATGTGAACCGCCCCGACGAGAGTTACGACAAAACGGCCGAGTTGTTACTCACCGTGATGTTCGGAGCGCTTCGGCCGGAGGTCCTCGTCAGCGCCGAGCGGCCGTTCTTCCCCGCACGTTGAGGCGTTCGAACTCTCCACGCAGGGCCGAATGGCCGATAACGATCGTCGAACGGTCGGCCAAATGCTGCAAGTTGGGTAGGCGTGGGCTTCGGTGCCCACGTCCCGCTCAGCGCCATCTTGGGCCCGCTCAGCGCGCGAGCACGTCGCCCAGCGCACCGACGACGACGTTCAGCTCGGTGCGGGTGACCGTGAGCGGAGGTGAGATCCGTATCGTCGACCCGTGGGTGTCCTTGACGAGCACCCCGCGGTCCGCGAGCGCTTCGCTGACGGCCCGGCCGGTGCCCCGTCGCGGGTCCACGTCCACACCTGCCCAGAGCCCGACGCCACGCACCGCGCACACGCCGTTCCCGACGAGACCCGCGAGCCCGCCGTGCAGGTGCGCGCCGAGATCGCGGGCACGGCGCATGAGGTCGCCGTCGTCCAGAAGCCGGACCACCGCCCGACCGACGGCGCACGCCAGCGGGTTGCCGCCGAAGGTGCTGCCGTGCTGGCCCGGCCGCAGCACGCCCATGACATCGGCGTCGGCCACGACGGCGGACAGCGGGAGCACCCCACCGCCGAGCGCCTTGCCCAGCAGGTAGACGTCGGCGTCAACGCCCGCCGCCCGGGTGGCGAGCAGATGCCCGGTGCGCCCGAGCCCCGACTGCACCTCGTCGGCCACGAAAAGCACCCGGTGCTCGTCGCAGATCTCCCGGATCCCGGCGAGGTAGCCTGCGGGCGGCACCACGACCCCGGCCTCGCCCTGGATCGGCTCGACGAGCACGGCGACGGTGTCCGCGGTGACCGCGGCGCGCAGGGCGTCGAGGTCGCCGTAGGGCACGACGTCGAAGCCGGGGGCGAAGGGGCCGAAGCCGCCGCGCGCGTCCGGGTCGGTGGAGAAGCCGACGATCGTCGTCGTGCGGCCGTGGAAGCCCTCGGCGGCGACGATGATCCGGGCGCGGCCGTCGGGCACGCCCTTCACCTCGTAGCCCCACTTGCGGGCGATCTTGATACCGGACTCGACGGCCTCGGCGCCGGTGTTCATCGGCAGAACCGTCAATTTCCGCTCGCGGAGCATTCCGGACCCGGTCGCCGGACCGCGGACCTCACGAGGTGCGATGAGCAGCTGGGAGAGCTCCGCGCAGAAGGGTCCGAGCTGGTCGTTGCCGAACGCGCGGCTGGTGAGCGTCACGCGCTCGAGCTGCCGGTGGGCCGCGGCGATCAGGTCCGGATGCCGGTGGCCGAAGTTCAGCGCCGAGTACCCGGCGAGGCAGTCGAGGTAGCGGCGGCCCTCGACGTCGGTGACCCAGGCGCCCTCTGCATGGGCGACAACGACCGGCAGCGGGTGGTAGTTGTGCGCGGAGTACTCCTCCACGAGGCCGGTGTGGAATTCGGTCGAGCTCTGAACGAGCGTCACGCGCGCACCTCCAACGTGCAGCACTTGGGTCCGCCGCCGCCCTTCAGCAGCTCGGACATCTCGACGGGTACGGGCACGAAGCCGCGTTCGGCGAGCGCGGCCGCGAGTTCGGTGGCTTCGGCGGGGAGCACAACGTGGCGGCCGTCGCTCACGGCGTTGAGGCCGAGCACCGCGGCGTCGGCGGTCGTGGCGAGCACGGCGTCCGGGTAACGGCCTGCGAGCACCGCGCGGGACGCAGGGGTGAACGCCTCCGGCAGCCAGGCGACCGTGCTGTCGTCGAGCACGGCCAACGCCGTATCGAGGTGGTAGAAGCGCGGATCCACCAGCTCCAACGGCACGACCTTGCGGCCGAGCACGCGCTCGGCCTCGGCGTGGGCTCGCGGGTCGGTGCGGAAGCCGGACCCGGCGAGGATCACCGCGCCCGCGGCGAGCAGGTCGCCCTCGCCCTCGTTGACGAAGTCCGGGACGACCACCCGCGCGAAGCCCGCCGCGTGGAACCAGGCCCGGTGTGCGGCGGCCTCGGGTCCGCGCTCGGCGTGCCGGAAGCGTGCGCCGTACACGATGCCGTCAACAACGGTGGCGCCGTTGGCGGCGTACACCATGTCGGGCAGGCCCGGCACCGGATCGAGCACGTCCACGCGGTGGCCGAGGTCGAGGTAGATGCGGCGCAGCGCGTTCCACTGGGCGAGCGCGCGCTCGACGTCCACGGCGACATCGGGCCGCATCCATGGATTGATCGCATAGGTGACGGCGAAGTGCTCGGGGGAGCACATGAGGTAGTGGCGTCGGGTGGCGAAGCGCTCGCGGTAGCGGGACGGGCGGGACAGGACACTGGTCACGGGCACGCTCCACGGGGTTGGCGGGGGTGGCCGCGGCAACGAGGCCGAGATGGTTCCAACGGTAGGAAGGTCGCAGGCGCGCGACAATCCCGCGGCGTTGCCGGTCTACGCTGATCCGTTGCGTGTTACTGCATGCCAGCGCGTGATCGTTGCGTCCCGGGCGTCGTGAGCGAAAAGCGTCGCCATAGCAGCGCTTTTCGCTCACGACCCTACGGGGCGTGTGGGTGGGCCGGGCGGCGCAGCAGCGGGCTGAGCACCAGCACCGACTTCGTGCGTACGACGAACGGCGCCGCGCTGATCTGCTCCAGCACCTTCTCGAAGTGCCGCATGTCCGCGGCGAGGATGCGCAACACGGCGTCCGCCTCGCCGGAGACCGTGCTCGCCTCGACCACCTCGGGGAAACGCCGCACGGCCTCGCGGATGGTCGCGGGCGGCGTGCGGGCGCCGCAGAACAGCTCGACGTACCCCTCCACGGTCCAGCCCAGCGCACCCGGGTCGAGCCGCACGGTGAACCCGGTGATCGCGCCGTCGGCGCGCATCCGATCGACGCGCCGCTTCACCGCCGAGGCCGAAAGGCCCACCGCCGCGCCGATCTCCGCAAAGCTGCGCCGGGCGTCGTCGACGAGCATGCCGACGATCCGTTCGTCCACGGGATCCAGCGGCACGGCATTATCTCCCAGCATGTATCGCGTTGACTCCGAGGTCGGGCCGCTCCGGCAGGTGATCCTGCACCGACCGGGGCTGGAGCTCAAACGCCTCACCCCCGGCAACAAGGACCGCCTGCTGTTCGACGACGTGCTGTGGGTGCACCGCGCCCAAGAGGAGCACGATCGCTTCGCCGAAGTGCTCCGCGGGCTCGGCGTGACCGTCCACCTCTTCGGGGACCTCCTGCGCACCACCGTGGAGCTGCCCGACGCCAGGGCGCACATCCTGGACGCGATCTTCGACGACCGGATCTACGGGCCGCTGGCGATCGACGCGCTGCGCAACTGCTTCGACGCCATGGACGTCGACACGGTGACCGAGCACCTCATCGGCGGGATCACGAAGCGGGAGGTGCTCGACCGCATCCCCGAGCCGCGTTCGGTGGCCTTCCACGTGCTCGATCTCGACGACTTCGTGCTGGAGCCACTGCCCAACCACCTCTACACCCGCGACACGTCGGCGTGGATCTACGGCGGCGTGGCGATCAACAGCATGCGCAAGAAGGCCCGCGTGCGCGAGACCGCGCACTACGAGGCCATCTACCGCTGGCACCCGCTGTTCGCGGGCGCCGAGTTCGCCATCTGGTCGGCGGGCGCGGAGAACGGGCTCGCCACCACCGAAGGCGGCGACATGCTCGTCCTCGGCGGCGGCGCCCTGTTGATCGGGATGAGTGAGCGCACGGTGCCCGCAGGCGTCGAGCGATTGGCCCGGCGGCTGTTCGCGGGCGGCCAGGTGGACCGCATCGTCGCGCTGCGCATGCCCGAGACGCGCGCCCTGATGCACCTCGACACGGTGATGACCATGGTCGACCCCGAGACGTTCACGAAGTACGCCGGGCTGGGCATGCTGCCCGCCTACACGATCCGGCCCGGCGACAACGACAAGGAGCTCGACGTCACCGACCACCCTCCCGAGCGGATGCACACGGCGATCGCCGAGGCGTTGGGCCTGCGCGAGCTCCGGGTGCTCACCGCCGAGCAGGACGTGCACGCCGCCGAGCGCGAGCAGTGGGACGACGGCTGCAACACGCTCGCGGTCGCGCCCGGCGTCGTGGTGACCTACGAGCGGAACGTCACCACCAACACGTTCCTGCGCCGCCACGGCATCGAGGTGCTCGACATCCCGGGCGGCGAGCTCGGCAGGGGCCGCGGCGGCCCGCGGTGCATGAGCTGTCCGGTGGAGCGCGGCCCGGCGTGACGCCGCTGCGACCGGTCGACCTCGCGTCCTCGCACCCCTTGACGGCACCCCGTCGACGGGGTGTGAGGTGATGCGAAGGGGTGCGCAGTGCGGCCACGAGCGCGTGGCGGCCGCGCGGTGACCGTCGGGTTGGCCCGGAAGGTGCGCGACCTCACCGGACCCGGGCACACCGACCGGTTCGGCGTTGGCGGCACGGATCTCGGCGCGACGGCCGTTGCCCCCGACGGTCGCCTGGTGTCGGTGTTCGGTGACACGTTCGCGGGGCCCACCGTGGGCGGCCAAGGGTGGCGGGCGCCGGTCGTCCTGTTCGCCGATCCCGACTCGGTCGGCGCAGGCCTGCAGTGGACGGGATCGGCCGGGTCGGGCGAGCACGCAGGCCAGGTCGTGCGCTACCGCCACCACGGGGTGCGCCGGTGGCGGTGGCGGGTGCGGCGGGTGACCACGGTGCTGCCCACCGACCTGATCACGGTGGGCGACACGATGTTCTTGCACGTCATGGTGTGCCGGGAGCTGGGGAACGTGCGGTGGACCGAACTGCACCGCTCCCTCGACAACGGTGGCACCTGGCGGCCCACCGGGACGCGTTGGCGTGCCGATCACCTTGGCGGCCACTTCCAGATGCTCACCTGGGAGCGCGACGGCGGCTACGTCTACGCGTTCACGACGGGCTTCCAGCGTGACAAGGGTCTGCTGCTCTCGCGCGTGCCCGAAACCGCAGTGACCGACGTCCGGGCCTGGGAGACGTGGGGCCTGAGCGCGGACGGCTGGGGCTGGGGACGGCCGCCGACGGTCGTGCTGCCCGGTCGGTTCGGGGAGCTGTCGCTGCGTCGGGTCGAGGACTCGTGGGTGTTGGTGCTGTTCGACGACGGCAACTACCGCATGGACGTCCTCGTGCTCGACTCCCCCACCGCCGACCTGCACACCGCGCCCCGCGCCACCGTGCTGCGGGGTGTGGGCTGGGACGACGAGGACCACGACGCGGGCCGGGTGGCCCAGCTCTACGGCGGCTACGTGCTGCCCGGCAGCACGCTGACCGAGCTGCACCTCGTCGTGAGCCAGTGGAACACCACGACGAACTGGCCCTACCGCGCCATGCAGTTTGTCGTTGACTGTCGTTCGCTATCGAAATGACGCATGAGCTGCGGCAATGCTGCGAGCGCGCATGACGTGTGAACGCTCAACGGTTGGCATCACTCGGCGTTGTTGGGCGTTGCCAGCGGCACCAGGTCGGCACCAGGTCGGCACCAGCGAACATCAACAATCGCTTCTACACAGTGCTCGGGGCAGCCGCCGCGCGAGGGCGGCAAACACGGCCCGGTCCGCCCAGTCCAGGCGCGGCCGTGGTTGCGGCCGCAGCACGGCGACCTCGTGGCGCAGCACGAGGAGCTCGACATCCTTGGTGGCGGACGTCGGTCCCATCAGTAGAGGCTTGTGCATGAGCGTCACGTCCTCGCCGTTGTGTGGGGATCGTCGTTCCACGGGAACACGTGCTCCCAGCGGGATGGATCATCAAAGCTGTTCGAAGACGTAGTCGGAGAGAGAGAAGCGGACCGCTGGCGACGTGGCACCGCACGCAGGTCTCACGTCAAAGATCAAGAAGGTGGTCGAACTCGCCGCGGCGAGCGCCCTCGAGCCATGCAGCAAACTCGGCTCGGGTGAACCGCAGCACCGGTCCCGATCGGTCCTTGCTGTCACGCACTTCGATCATGTCGTCCGCAGCACGTTGCTCGACGCATGCTCCCTGATCGCCGCTCATTGAAGCCTTGATCCACTGCGTCACTGCCACTCCTCGATGGGGATCGACTTGTCTTCGATGACCTGCCACACGAACTCGTACTCTGTGCGCTCGTCGGGCTGGTCCAGGTAGCGGGCTGCTGGCGGCCCGTCGATGTAGGCGATCGAAGGATCTTCGTCGCCGGCGAAGTCCAACAGCGCGAAGCTGCCTCGCAGCGGGTACGTGCCAGCACTGAAGGGCAGCACGAGCACCGTGGCGTCAGCGCGCCGAAGATGATCGATCTGCGCTTTCATGATCGAGCGCGATCCGGCGACGAGACGCAGCGCACCCTCGCTCATGATGATCGTGAGATCGGCCTGCGTCCGCTGCCGTTCGAGTCTGAACTTTACCCGCTGTTCGACGACATCGCGGCTCAGCCGCGAGTCGGCACTGATCGCAGCTCGGGCATAGTCCTCGGTCTGCACCAGGCCGTGGACAAGCTGAGGCTCGAAGGCTCTGATCCGGCTGGCAGCGGCTTCGAGTCCTGTGTACAAGCCGAACCAGTCGGGCACGACGGCCGCGCCGTAGGCTTCCCACCAGTCGTCTTGCACCGTGCCTGGCGCCAGAGCGGTGAGGGCATCGGTAGTCTCGTCGCTTGCTCCGTAGAGCCAGCACAGGGCTCGCACGTCGGCGATCTTGACCGGCCCCTTCCCCGACTCGATGCGCGAGAGCTTGGCCTTGCTTCCGAGGCTCGCCGCATCGACGTCGGCCAGTGACTTGCCTGCTGCCATGCGCAGCTGGCGCAGCTTCGCTCCTAGCTGCCGACGGACCACCAGGCTGCCCGCACTCGCCATGACCACATCTCCAATCGTTCCACGGTGCAACGCGTTTCGGCGAGAGGCCTCATCGGTGAGACAGTGCGCTGATGGAACGTCTCACACAGCATCGTTCCATGATGAGCCGTTGACCGGGGCGACGTTCCCCGCGAGTGTGTTGCGGCGAGGCTGGCGAACATGGGTGGACGGGTCGCCAGCTCCGCAACCAACGCGGAGGACGACGGTGGGCTACAGCTCGGGTGCCGATTCCGGTATCACAACGCTGACGGAGGCGGCGCGGTTCATTGCCGCGCAACCCGGCGGAGCCGATCGTCTACTCGCCAAGCACCGGCCAGATGCCAATGGTCGTTGTTGTGGTTGCTCGACCCCAGGGACAGGCACACCCGACAAGCGCTGGCCGTGCTCGATCTTCACGCTGGCCACCAACGCTCAGGCCCAGCCGTGATCGCTCGTCTGCTCTTCATCGAAGTCACCAGCGCAACTGACGGTCTGAGTCATAGGGTCAGCCAGCAGATGTACGACGCCTGCCTCGCCGAAGGATCAGGCCGATACATGGCGCTGTGCGGCCGTACGGTGCCCGCAGCGGCGTTGATCACTCAGCCCGGTCCCGTATGCGGGTTGTGTCTTGAGGTCGTTCGTGCTCAGCAGCCCACCTGAGCGCTCGCTCGTGCAGCCCCTCGCCTCGGCACCGACTGCAAGCGGCCCAGGGCGCATATTCAGGCCAGATCCGCTGGCTGGAGGTCACCGCGGACCCTGCGGAATCCGGTCGGATGTCTCCATCGATCATGTTCGAAGCACACGTCGGCGTCGACCTCGACGACGAGCAGGGGCTCGGTCGGGGTGTAGTCGACGAGGTCGCCGGGCAGTTGGCCGAATCGGCTGGACGGCATCTGCTCGGGCCAGGGATGCCCTGCCGCGGCGGCATCAGTAGCGTGCCGAGTTCGCGCCGCGCGGGCAGCGTCAACGGCCCGGTACGGCCCGCCACGCGCAGGCGGCCCCGGCCGTCGGGCAGGCCCAGCAGCAGGGCCTCAGGAGCATTCAATGGGCCGATGACGCCGCCCACGACGGCGTCCGCGGTGGTCCGGGTGCGGACCTTGACCCACGATCGGCGCCGTGGGTGGTACCCGTGCTCGCGATGCTTGACGACCACGCCCTCGACGCCCGCCTCGATATGGTCGCGCATCCATGCCCGGGCGCCCGCGAGCTCGCGGGTGGCGGGCATGAGTGCAAGCGGAGGCCTGGCGTCCGCCAGGAGCTTCCGCAGCCGCTTGCGTCGCTTGCGGTAGGGCATACCGCGTAGGTCGCGACCGGCCACGGCGAGGACGTCGAACGCCACGAACGACGCCGCGGCCGCCACGGCGGGACGGCCACCGACGCGCCGCTGCAGCGCGCCGAAGTCACAGCGACCACCGCGGTACACGACGAGCTCGCCATCGAGCACCGTCGCGGCCGGAACCTGCTCGACGATGGCCACGACGATCTCGGGAAAGTACCGGGGCAAGGGCCTATGCTGCCGCGACTGCAGCACGGCACGCCCGTGGGCCTGGTGGAACGCGAGGCACCGCCAGCCATCCAGCTTCGGCCCGAACATCAGCCCGGCGCTGTGCCGATCGTCCGGTAGTTCCGCGGCAGGTCGAGCGATCATCGTTGCCAGCGGCGGCCGCAAATCGACGGGCGGAGCCTTCACAGACTCCGACCGTGACAAAGCACGGTGAGCCGACCGGTGTCGGACTCGCCGTAGTGCTCGATCTCCCCCATCAGCCGATCACGACCTCGTATTCGGGCACGACCCGCGCCGCGCCGTCATCGAGCAGGTTCACGACCGCAGCGCACGACCTGGCCGTCGGGCCGGGATGACGAGGATCTTCAGTTCCGATAGGGCCATCTCGCGCAGGGTGCGCCAGACGCTGTCCGCATGCCCGCGATCAGCCATCGGTGGCCCCTTCAGCCATGGCGTTGCGGCACTCATTGGGCAGGTCCCGACTGACGGATCGACACTCTGTATCGAACAGATCGGCAAGATGTCGAACAGCAGTACGCCAGGGTCTCCATATCCGGGATGCCCGTGTGCGGGTCGACACGCCAGTGGGACAGATACCGGAGTACGGTTCCAGGCGGCTCCTGTGATGGGAAGGACGGAGGGGGTGGCGGTGATGGCGCGGCACGCAGACGTCTCGGCCGCGCGGCGGACCCGGCTGGCGCCGCGGCGCACCGGCAGCATCGCCGAACGGCTGGCCTATCTGTTCGACGTGGTCCACGCGCCCGGCACCCGTGCTTACACCGCCGCGGAGGTGGCGCGCGGGGTGCGGGCCGCTGGCGGCAGCATCTCCGAGGTCTACATCAACAAACTGCTCAACGGGCAGCGCGGGGAACCCAGCCTGCGCTATCTGCGGATGCTGGCCGGGTTCTTCGGGGTGCCGCTGACGTTCTTCCTCGACGACGACCCCGATCCGATCGACGGCCCGGGCTTGGATCTGCAGATCCGCCTGCGCAACCCGCAGGTTCAGGCCATGCTGGCCGCGGCAGGGCGGTTGCCCGACCCGGCGCAGTCCGCGCTGGGCGACATCGTCACCAGCCTGCTGCGCGCCGAGGGCCGCGAACCCGCTGTCGAGCCCGCCGATCCCGACTACACCCTGCGGGCGTTGATCGCCTCGGCGGCACGGCTGTCCCCGGAGTCGGTTGCCGCGGTGGGCGCCATCATCGACAAACTCGGTGCCGCCGCCACGACGGGCGATCCGCCGTCCTGACCGCCCGGTCCCGGACCCTGAGATCCACCGCCGACGTCCGGAGCTCCGGATGGGTTGTGACGACCGTCTGGGCGTGGCCGATGCTCGCCGTCCGGTGGGCAGGTAGAGCGATACCACCATGACCATCGTGAACATTCCTTGGGCCGAACAGGGATCGGGGTGGTGGCCGGGCTGGCGCCGATGGCGGTACTCACGCAGGCGAGGGCGTGGGCGCGTCGGCGGGTAGCCCGCGCACGCCGCCGACGAACCGGCTGGCCCAGTAGCCGCCGGGCTGCCACAGGTTCGTGGTGATGGTGACGGTCTGGCCGGTCTGCGGGGCGTGCACCATGCGTCCCTCGCCGAGGTAGAGCCCGACGTGCTCGATGTGGGCGGGTTGTCCACCGGCGCCGAAGAGCAGCATGTCGCCGGGCTGCAGATCCGCCTGCCGGTGGATCGCCGGCGGGAACATCCGCCAGATCTGCTGGGTCTGGTGCGGCACGGTCACGCCGATCCCGGCGTAGGCGTACACCATCAGGCCCGAGCAGTCGAAACCGCCGCGGGTGGGTCCCGCGGGCCGCCGCCGCCCCACACGTAGGGAACCCCGATCTGCCGCAGCGCCCGGGTGATCACCTGCCGGGCGCGGGGGTTGGCCGGCGGCGCAGCCCCGCCGCCGGTTGCCGGGCAGTTGACCCCGGTGACCGCGCCGACGATCTGGTTGGCCGGGGTTTCCCACTTGGCGTAGGCGTCGGGCAGCGCGCTGTGCTGGACGAGGTCCGCGGCGGCGGTGAGCGGCAGATCCTGCCAGCGCGGCACCGCGGGCAGTGCGGTGTAGAACAGGGTCGCGGAGGCGGCGGGATTCATCCGGGCCGCGACCGGACCCCACCCGCCGCGCTGCTGAAACAGCCCCACCGAGTCGTGGTCGTGGCCGACCCGATCGTAGGGCTGGATGAACGAGGCCGGCACGGTCGCGTTCGCGTAGCGCCACAGGCTCGACTCCTGCAACGCCGCGGCCACGGCGATGACCTGCCCGCGCACCGGCACCCCCAGCCGTACGCCGGTGGCGACGATCGCGGCCGCGTTCGCCCACTGCCGGCCCGACAGGGTGCTGGTGGCCGAGGCGGCCCTACCGGCGGGTGCGCAGGCGAGCCCGGCTGGTCCCGGCCCCTGCCCGAGGCTGCCGAGGACCGCGACCAGCACGCCGAACACGCACAGCCACACGCCGAGCAGAGCGCCCGCGATGACCATCCCAGCTGCCCGCATCTACCCAACTGTACCGAAATCTGAGACTTATATGGATACAATCGATGGTGACAGTTCGAGATCGTCAAGTACGACCGTATCTGGGGTGTACGCCTTCGATCGGTCTCGCGGATAGCTCGGTGCGCGGGGAACGCGCAGGAGGAGGAGCTCGATGACACCACCTGATCGGCCGCAGCCGGTCCACGGCCCGGCCGGGCAGTCGCACCGGCGGCAACCCCGGCGGCGACCGTGGCGGCGACGGCGCGGGTGAGTTGCTGTGGTGGGCGCTGCGCGCGGTCAACGTGCACGACCTGGTGGTCTTCCCGGTGCGCAGCGGGGGGAAGACGCCCGCCGTGCGCGGCTGGCAGCGCGTGGCGACCCAAGACCGGGCACAGCTGCGGCGCTGGTTCCGCGAGCAGCGCGACAACAAGCAGCGCTGGAACATCGGGATCGCCACCGGCCCGTCCGGGCTGCTGGTGATCGACCTCGACGACGGCCACGGCCACGGCCCGCCGCCGCGGTGGCGCTCGGCGAGGCACGGACGCGACGTGTTCGCCCGGCTGGCCGCCGAGGCCGGTGAACCGATCCCGACCACCTACACCGTGGCCACCCCGTCCGGGTCCGGACTGCACCTGTACTTCCGCCAGCCCGCGCAGCAGCCGTTGCTGCGCAACACGCAGGGCACGCTGGGCTGGTGCATCGATACCCGCGGCGAGGGCGGGTTCGTCGTCGCGGCCGGCTCCCGCCGCTCCGATGGCCGCCGCTACCGGGTCGTCACCGAGGCACCCATCGCGCCGCTACCACGATGGATCGCCCGCCTGCTGACCCCCGCCGCGCCCGCCCCGCCCCCACCCCCAATACTGCTGGCGTACCACGACGCGGTCACCCGGCGGGTGCAGGGGATCGTTGCCGCGGCTTGCGCCCGGGCGGGTGACGCACCGCCGGGTCGACGCCACGCCGAGCTGCTGACCGCCGCCGGTCGGGGACATACCACCAGCGTTGGCTCCACCACACCGGCACCGGAAAGTGCCCGGGCAGCAGCGGCTGCGCGTCACCGGATCTGAGCAGCTCCAGCATCCTGGTCGCCGGCATCGCGGGGTGTGGGCTCGGCGTGCTCAACTCGGCCGCCGGCGCGGCGTGGGGCTCGGTCTGTGCCGGGGTGGGCGGGGCGGCGGGGTCACCCGCGGATGCCCCGGTGACTGGGTCGGGTCGGGCGTCGGTGCGGGCGTCGAGGGCGGGGTGAGCGTGACCTCGGCCCGGGCGGCGGCCGAGCCGACACGGTGGGCTGCTTCTGCGGCCGCGGCACGTTCCGCGGCGCTGCGATGCTCGTCGATCCGAGCGGTTGCGGCGCCGTCCGGGTCGTTTCGCGCGCCGGTGGCCGGGGCGGCGGCGGCGTTCCGCCCGGGCCCGGCCGCGGCGGCAACGCGGTGCACACCCGCTTCCGCGGTTGCTGCGGCTGCGGCCGGTTGGTCACCACCCCCGTTGTGCTGTGCCTTGGGCAGGTCGAGCAGCGCTTGCCTGGCTTCGTCATCGCCCATTGATCCGGTGCCTAGCCGCGCGGCGATACCGACCCGATCGACCGCGGAGGCGGCGTCAAGCCCCCTCGGGTCCTGCGGCGACGCGCGATGCTTCGCCGCTGCGCCCTCCGCCGGACCGTCGCCGCGGCTGGTGTCTCTTCTGGTCCTCGCCGATCGGAGGCCAGGCGGGAGCGAGGAACGCCGATCCCGGGTGGGCCCGTTGTCGGCGCGCTCCGTCGATCCAAGGTCTTCATGGCGGGCGGCGATCGTGGCCGCGAGCACCGACCTGGCGTACGCGGCGGGGAAACGTGCCATGGCCAGTCGTTCCGCGGGCAGGTCGGCGATCAGCTCGGCCAGCGGCCGCCCGCGGGTCTGCCACTGGGCCAAACGTGCGGCCAGCCCCGGCCAGGCTCGGCAGGCGAGCACCTCGCCGCCCAGGTCCGCGCCCAGGCCGCGCAGCACAAGCTCGGCCAAAGCTGTCCGCTCGAGGCTGCCGCGCGGCGGGACGGCACCGCGCGCGGCGCGTTGGATGACCGCGCGGAGATAGCCGGCCGGATCGTGGGCGCGAACGATGTGTTCGGTGGGCAGGTGCTGCACGAGCGCATCGGCGTCGTGCCCGCGCTCGATCTGCCGCCCGAGGTCCTCCCGTAGTCCCGCAAAGCCGCGGGCGTTCCGCACTCGCTGCCACACCTCCTCGGGCAGGGCTTGCTGCAGCACCATCGCCGCGGCCCGTTCCTGCGCCGTGGGCGGCGCCGCAGGCTGCGTGCCGGCCGGTGCGCTCACCGCGGCCGCATCGGCGGCCGGCCCGCCGGGCCCGACCGCGGCGGCGGGCGTGTCACCGACCTCCGGAAGGAGATTGCTCACCGGTAGCCGAGCCGCCAATCCCTGTACCAGGTACTCGGCGAACGCGGCCGGGTTGCGGATACACGGATCACACAGCGTGTCAACGTCCAGCCTCGACAACACATCACCCATCGGGAAGCCACGTTGTTCCAGTTGCGCCAACCGATAGGCGAGCGCCCCGAACGCGGGGTTGTAGACCTGCGCCCCCTCAGCGGCGTGCGCCGGGCCCGGGCCAATCACGCGCTCGGCCAGTCCGGGCCGATCCGACCAGGTCTGCTGCACCACCGCCGCCGCGCGCTGCAGCCGCTCCCGTTCGGGCTCGGCCAGCTCGGCAGCGGCCTTCGCCGCCCGGCGGGTCGCCTCCCGCGCGTAGCGCTCCAGCGTGCCGACGCTCTCCGGGCCACGACGCGCAATGTCGCGCGCCAGACTTCTTGCGGTGTCTTCATCCACGCACCGCACCGACACCGTCACGCCCCCGGTCGAGGTCGCACCCCCGGTCGAGGTCGCGCCCCCGCTCGACGAAGCTGTCGCGGAAGTCGTTGCGGAAGTCCTGGCCCGCAATCCCCACCCCCCGTCCGGGCCAAGCGGCGCGACGCCGACCTCGACCTCGACCTCGCCGTCGGGACGCCGGACGCGGCGCACCTCGACACCGCCGGGGCGGGCCGCGGCCGCGTCGAAGGCGCGTCCCTCCTCGGGCCGCATCAGCCGCACGTCCGGGTCGGCGACCCGGATCTGCCGGGCCGTGCGGCGATCCGAGGCCTCCACCTCCGACCAGGCTTCCCGCCCCATCCCGTCGCGGCCGGCCATCAGCCGGTGCTGCTGGAGCATGCTCAGCAACGCGAACACGGTTTGCTGCAGCGTGCTCAACGTCTCCCGACCCACCCCCAACACCGGCACCTCGCCCGCTGCTTCGCTCACCGCGCTCGCCCCCCTCCACGGGTTGGCCCAGGGATTGGTCCCCGGGGTGGTGCCGGGGTGCGAGGACCGGGGATCACCGGCTGAACAGGCGGCGGCGCACCGCTGCGGCGGTCGCGGTCATCGCGCATCGGCGAACGACGTCCTGCCGGCGCGGCCCCGAACTCGAGGGTCCGCCCGGCCCGGGCGGGTGCTCGACCCGCCCCGGCCCGGTGCTCGCGCAGCACCCGCACCGCACCCCGCGCCGCCTGGGCCTGCGCGACACATCGCCGCTGCTCATGAAACGCGGCGACCTGCGCGATCAGGGCGGCGATCGCCACCAGCAACTCCACGACGCCCGCGTCGCGATGGCGGGGATCGCCGAGGGCGCGGATCGCCGCCAACCGCCACGCCGCGCTGCGCAACCCGGCAGCAACCGGCCCCCACCGGCGGGGCTGCCCCACCCCCGACTGGCGGGCGGCCCGGTCGTAGCACTGCTCGGCCCGCACCGTCACCGCCGCCGCGGAACTGCGCGCCGTCACCGCGCGCAGCGCCACCATCATGTCCCCGGCACTGTGCACGACCCCGGCCACCGACTCCCCGCCATCGCTGCCCGCCGCGCCGTCACTGCATGCCGCGACCGCGGCCCGGGCGCGTTCCAGCGCTGCCACCGCGCCGTCCACCGCGGCCTCGCGCTCGGCCCGGCCCACCCGGGCATGCTCCCCCGCCACCGGCGCCAGCATCACCGGCGCCGGGGCGGACGCCCACCGCTGCTGCAGCTTGGGCAGCGACAGATCCCGCGCCAGCGTGCGCCCGCCGAACCACACCGGGCCACCCGCGCCAGCCGCCATGACCGGGTCGGGATCGCCCACCCGGTACCCGATCAGCCGGCCATCCGCGGCGTGCCGGGGCGCCACCTCCACACCCAGCTCCTCCAGCCGCGTGAAGAACGCCTGCGCGTCGCGGGTCTGCACCGCCGCCACCCGCACCGCACGCCGCAGCCACTCCCGGCTCGGCTCCGCCACCCCGCGGCGGGCGGCCTTCTCCACCTCGGCCCGTGTCGCCTGCTCGGTCACCGTTCGGTCTGCGGCCGCGGTCCGGGTCAACCCCAACCGCACCTCGGCCGCCCGACACACCTGCCCCGCCCGCAGATAATCGTTGTGCGGCCAGACCCGGCGACCGTCATCCTGGCGCACCAACACGGCAGCAACATGCACGTGATCCGCGGCGTGGCGGATCGCGACCCACCGACACGCCCCCAGATCCCCGTGCACCGCAATCCCGGTCAGGTCCAACAGGTCCTCGACAACCTGCGCCCACTCCTGATCACTCAACACCCGATCATCGGCGTGGTTACGCAACGAGCAATGCCAGACCGGTCCCCGCGCCGGCCGCCGACCCGGCGCATGCGCCGGCTCCCGCATCGCCAGCCCGGCCGCCACCGCAGGATCGGCCAAGGCCGCCGCCAAGTCGGTCACCACAAAGGATCCATCGGTCGCCCGGGGCGGCTGGTGCGCTTCGGGATGGCCGTCCCAGCTGGCCACCACGCGCTGCCCGGTGTGGGCGTTGAACCGGCCCGGGCCCATCAGGTAGGCCACCAACCCGGCCACCCGCCACCCACGACTGATCTTCGCGATCACCGCATCACCGCCTCACCGCGGCCTGCGCAGCCGTTCGACCCGGGCCTCACCCAGGGCCGCTGCCATCACCGCCGATGCGGCCTCGACCCGCGCGACCGCCCGCGCGACCATCCCCAACACCTGCCGGGTGCCGGCGTGAATCTCGCCGGTGGCGTTCGCCTGCTTCGCGACATCGTTCAGATTCCCCCCGATGTTGCGTACCAGCCGCCGCGCGTCCGCGAGTTCCTGCGACGCCATCATCAACGCCTGCATCCTCCCCGCCCAACAACGTGCCGGGCCCCGACCCTGGGTCGCGGCGGCAAACGCCGCCTCACCCACCCACGCCGACACCGCTCGACCGGCCCGCGCCGCCGCCACCGTCACCGCCGCCAACTCCAGATCCGACAGCCACACGTTCACCGAGTGCGGACGCCCGCCCGCCGCCCGCGGCCTGCGCGTGCGACCCCCGCGCCGAGACGCCGCCCGGGGCGGCGTGGGCAGCTCCCCCATCCCTCGACCCCTCCCCACCGTCATCTCCGGTACGCGAGATCCGGTCGTCGTCGCTGCGCCACGCAGCGCCGCTCCCGCGACGCGACCGCCAGCCGGGCGGCGCGGCTGCCTCGTGTCGCGTTTTCTTGCAGATCTGTCATACCTTGCTCCCGCATCAACAGTACCATCGTACACATCATCTCCTGAACCGTTCTGTACTTTTGGTGCCCGGCGCGGGCAGCAACGACCTGCACGGTGTGCCGCATCCGACCCGGGGCGATGACCGCCCGCGGCGCGGGCAACCGACACGCCCCGCCCGACCGGCGCGGCGGCCTGCGCGGCGCCGACCTCCTGGCTGAGCCGGGTCTCACCGCTCGCCGTCCGGGCCACCGGTGCGGCGAGCCGACGTCCGGGCGGGACCCCGTCAACGGCACGGTCGGCACGGGCGTCCCATCGTGTTTCGCAGCCGTACCACAACACCCGCACGCACGGCCATCGCCTGGTCCTCGTGCCAGACGGCGCACACCGTCCGTGAGAACCTGTCACCGGAACCGTCGCCGTTCCGGGTCAACACCATGGAGACGACGAACAGTATCCAACAAGCACCGAGCAGATACGTACGATCGTCACATGCGAACCGGCAGTATCGGATACCGTCGGCCACGTGACAACCCGGAACCCGCAACCCGAGGCCGTCGCGGCCGCGCGGCAGATGCTCGAACCACGCGTCCAATCGATCGCCGACCTCGCCCACGCCCACGACCTGGTCAACCAGCGACGGGCCCAAGCCACCGCCGCCGAAACCGCCCTCGCCCATGCGGTAACCGAGTACGCCGAACGCTACGCCACCGCCCGCCGCGCCCACGGCTGGACACCGGCTGAGCTAGGCGAACTCGGCTTCCCCGACAACCCACCACACGCCAAACGCACCCGAACCCACCGCCGACGTGCCACACCGACCAACCCAACCCGCCCGCCCCTGCCAGCAGTACCCGGCCCGGCCGGCGCGGCCCCGGGCGGTGACCGCAACCCCCGACCCACCGATGCGAACCCTGAGCGCGGCACAACACAGCACCGGCACGCCCAGACCCCGCACGCTGCAACCGGCGCTCCACACACCACAACCACTACCGCGCCCGTCTAACGCCGAGCCGGCCCGATCGGCACCCCGCACCGCGCAGCCATCTCCCAGCGGCCGCCCGACATCCCGCCGCTGCATCCGGGCGCCTATCCCGCTCGATCGCCGACCGCACACCGCGCCGCCGCTCGCCCGACCAACGCCGAGCCACACCGACGCCAGGGTGCAGTGCCGACGGGTAGGCAGTCCCGCAGTTGCCCCGTCCAGGGTCGAGCCGCGGTTACCACCGGGCCGAAGCCCACTCGTCCGCCACGCCTGCCCGTCGAGCAGACACAGGGCGTGGCCAGCACCACCGGCCACCGCCGTGACCAGCGAACAGCCGCACCGTCACGGCCGGCAGGTTTCCCTACGGCGTGACCACAAATCACGGCGACCGCACCCCCGTGTGGTGGCCACTGGCCGACGATCCCGACACCGGGGCAGTGCCCGCCCCGTCACCGGTCGGGCACACCGTCCCGCGTTCGCCGTGCGCACGGCGCGCTCGGCGATGCGTGGTGCATGCCCCGCTCGATCCGCTCGCGTTCGGCACGCAGCGCGGCGGCGGCCCGGCCCAGCACCGCCGTCTGCCCCTCGGACACGCCGAAGCGAATGGCCAATCCGGAGGTGCTCACCGACATCTCGGCGGGGGTGAACTCGCCCGCCTCCTGCCGCGCGACCGCCGCGACGAGCTGCTCCAGCGCGGAGCCATACTCGCGCACCGCGCGCAGCGTGGCCCCAGTGCCGACGGCGCCGCGCGCAGCGTGGCCGCGGTGCCGACGGCGTCGAACAGCCCCCGCGTCGCACCCTCCCTACGGCAGGTGAGGTAGCCGACGTAGCCGAACGCCAACACCATCAAGAACGTGCCAGAGCCACCACGTCAGGTGTCAGTTCGCGACCAACGCCAACGGCCACCATCGCCTCGGCGAGCAGCACGTCGGCCGTCGGGATCGACAGCAGGACCACCGAGCGGCACGCCGGTAGAGTAGGAAGCACCGCACCGCCGCCGCGCGGTAGAGCGGCACCGCGATGACCACAAGCAGCACGACCGCGCCGCTCCCACGTTCGCCTGCGGCGGGTCGGCAAGCGGGGCAGGCCGGTCAGCGACACCACACCCCACATCGCGGCCAGCCCGACGAGCCCCCACCGCAGATACGGGCCCGCCCGCACGGCACGTTCCCCGAGGCGACCGTCCACCTTCAACGCGGCCGCCGCCCCGAACACCGCCGACGGCGAGGGCGTCGCGAGGGAGAACCCGCCGGGCGTCGTGAGGGAGAACCCCCCGTTGGCGTGGTCGAGCAGCACACCGGGGGTGGCGAGCGCGTGCAGCCCGCACAACAGCGCGGCTGCGAGGAACCCGAGCCCGACCAGAAGGAGGCGGGCGTCGCCGTGGTGTCGGGCCGCCCGACCGACGGTCGGCGCAAGCCATGCCGACAGCGCCGCCGCGGCGAACACCAGCCAGAAGTGGCTGGGATGGTGCTCCCCCACCACGTCCGCGGGCGGCACGGCGAGCAGCAGCCAAAGGCCAGCGAGCGCCAGTGAGGTGCCGATCTTGGTGGCACAGCAGGGACAGGTTTGAGAACGGCACGTCACCAAACCCGGCGATTCCCCTGCGGCGCTCATCGCCGCCACCGGACACCCGCATCACCGGGCCACCAGCCGTGCGGGACGTGCGTCCGCAGTCACGCGTCCTCTCGCGGACGGAGTGCCGCCACAGCCACCTCCTTTGCCGTAGACGTTCGTCCCTGCGTGCGCATGAACGCCTCTGAGCTGCTCGGGAAGGGTTCGCCGCGGTGGGTACGGAGGGTCGGCGCCTGCGGCGCCTCCCCCGTGCCGCCGGCTTCGCCGGGCAGGGGGCGCCGGCTCGTCTCGGCCGTGCTCGTGATCGCCGCGGCGGTCATCGCGTGCTCGCAACGACATCCCGGCGCGGGGGGAGCGTCCTCAGATCGAGGTCCGCATGACTCGGGCATTCCGGGTTCCGGCACTGAGACCACCGCGGGTATGGGTGGCTGCATGGCAATCGACCAGGCACGTGAGGACCGAGCCCGACAACTGGCTGCTACCCAGGGCCTGCAGCTGGTGAAATCTCCGAGTCGAAATCCCGGCGACGACAACGACGAGCTGTACGTCCTGACCCACGACGCCGCGGCCGCCGATGCCGCGTTCGACAACGGCTACGGCATGACCCTTCTGGACGTCGAGGGGGCGCTGAACGCCTGACCTGAGCTGCTCATGCGGCAGCACCCGGCTCGCCGTTGGTGACCGCGGCGGCTACCTCGTCGTCGTACTGCGCGTAGGTGGTGTGCGGTGCCCGGAACCTGCGTAGCGGCACGCCGGGGCGCTCAACAGGGCAACGCCGGACCGGGCGGTGGCGTGTTCGGCGGCAACGGCTTTATCCGCGTTGGCGTGCAACATCGACAACGCGGAGAGGTCGTCCACGCGGAAGCTGATCGTGGGCGACGCCTGGCCGCGTTCATACCCGCCGATGATGCACTCCTGGACGACAACACCGCACCCGACGACCAACCGCAGGACCCGCCCGGCCACGCTGCGCCGTCCCCGCCTGCCGTCGGTCACCCGCGGTTAGCCTGGCCACCCGCGGCTTCGACATCCTCGACGCCGTCCACGTCGAGATCGACCGCCGTGGCCAACATGCCCACCAGCCGCAGTCCACGTCGGCTATCGGAGAGCACGCCGCACCGGCGGCACCAGTGTCGGATACGCCGTGGGTGATGCTCGTTCCCGCACCCACCTCCGCACGTGCCCGGCAACGCCTCGCCGAGGTCCTCGACACCGGACGCCGCTACGGCATCACCACCGTCCTCCTCGGCCCCAGCGACACCGGAACCACCCTGCACATCGACCACGACAACCGCGTCACCCACCACCACACCGCCGACACAGGCCACACGGGCGCTGGTGG
Source organism: uncultured Actinomycetota bacterium (assembly GCA_963736375.1). Lineage (GTDB taxonomy): Bacteria > Actinomycetota > Actinomycetes > Mycobacteriales > Pseudonocardiaceae > Pseudonocardia. The sequence continues at coordinate 18,846 of CAVTOL010000027.1, read as the reverse complement.
TGGCAGCCTCAACGGGGCCCAGCTGCGAACGACCCGATCCGTCGAGCTCGGCAGGCTGATCGCCACCAGCGCTGGCGGACTGGATCCCGGCTTTCGTCTCACCCGAGAGCAGCACTCAGCCGCGGACAGGCCAATCCACCGAGACGAGCAGCACACTGCCACCACCGCCGGCTCCCCAGGACCTGGCACTCGTGGACGACACGAACCGAACCCACCGCGTCGACAGTGCGACGCCGCCCACTGCGGCGACCCTCACCGTGTTCGGGGAGACCTGCCTCCGCTACCGCAGCCCAAGTGAGATCGACCCAGCCCCTTGCCCGACAGCTGCGCCGAAACCACAGCGCCAGACACTGTCCCTGTCATCGAGGAGTTCTCAGAGGAATCAGCCGGGCGGATCGTCGAAGGTCTGGGACCGCGGGCAACGGAGCTGTTGCTGTTCCTGGCTGTCCACCCCGGCGGTGCCAGCCGCGACTAACTCGTCGCCACCCTGCTCCGGGCTCCAAGCCAGTGCCCACCGCCGGTCGGTGCGTCGGGCACGATTGCGGCCGGTGAACGGCACCGTCGGCCCGGTCACCGTGACTCCGTGCTCGGTGATCACTCGACCGGCCAGGCGCTCCTGAACATATCGGCGCAGCTGTGCATTGCCGACCATCTTCGCCTGCTTGGGGCGTACGGCGCGCCGGTCACGATGCCATTGTCACCACAGGTGCCGAAACAGGCGTTCCGCGGCGAGTTGCCGACGGGGCCGCCGACGGGGGTGCGGGCTCGTCGCGGCGGCCGCCCCCCGCCGGGCTCGTCGGCGGGGGGTGCGGCGGTGCCGACAACCCGATACGTGGCCGGCCCTTGCGTCGGCAATCGCTGCGCGCGCTGCTGCGATCAGCGCCTGACTGTCGCGATTGGGGTCCACTCTCAGCCCGGCCACAATGGAGGTATCAGCGGCGACCCGGACCAGGGCGGCCAGGTCACCGCCTGGAGGGCGCGGTAGAGGGAAGGGCCGACATGCAGCCGGGCGAGGCGCATGAGTCGTTCCGGCTGCAATCCCGGCCCGCGCCGAAGAAGCTATCGAGCTCGACGACCTGCCGCCTTCTCGCCTCGCTGCACCTGACGTTCGAGCACCATGAGGTGGTGCACCCGCTGCTCCATGCTGGTGCACGCCGCGGCCGTGAGCTGCCAGGTCGTGGGGTCATCCACCGCCGCGGCGGTAGCGCCGAGCTTGTCGGCGCGCCGCGACAGCGAACGTGCCTCCCGCAGCAGCGCCGTGACCGCCTTCGCCGACGGGGTTCAGGCCGGTCCAGGTCATCGTCGGTCATGCCGCCGATTGTGCTGTGCGCCACGAGCCACCTCCCACGGCAGACCGAGCAGCGAGTTCGCGGTGTCGTAAAGGGGGGAGGATCCGGGATCGCGGCGTCGCCGCGGCCAGGCCACAGCCCCGCCGCAGGGGGTGGTGTCGAGCGCTGGCTGGGCTGGGTTGTGCGGTTTGTCAACGGCGGCCGAATCCTGGCTCCGGCGCACTTGGCGTGATTGATCTTCGGATTAGTGGTCATCGGGCGTGGAGGACGCGGGTAGGAGGTCGAAGTTGGCTCGCCCGAACATTTGCCGCTTGATCATTTTGTTGACGGTGCCCTCGACGCGTCCGGAGTTGTGTTCGAGGGTCAGCCCGGCGCGGACGGCGTCGTAGTCGCGTCGCAGCCCGGCCGCGAAGCGGCGCAACGGTTCGATCGTGTCGTCTTCGACGGCGGCCAACCAGGTGTCCAGGCGGTCTCCGTGGCGGCCGCACATCATCTCGGCGAACGCGGCGACGTGGGTGGCGGCGGCGTCCAGCTGCGGGCAGTGCGCGAGAACCTGCTGCAGACGGGCCTGTTCGTCGGGGGTGAGGGTGTCGGGGCGAGGCAGGATCCAGCTGGTGACCTCGCGCACGGTCGGTGCCGCTGCCCGGGGTGGTGGGACTGGTCGCCCGCTGCGCAACGGGTGTAGATAGATGCGCACGGTTCGGATGCTGCCGCGGTAACCCATGGCGGTGATCTCGCGGGCGAGCGCGGTGGCGTCGGTGCAGCCTTCGGCCCAGCGCCGGTGCAGGTGGTCGGTGTAGTTGTCCAGCAGTGTGGCCCGCTGCCGGTTCTTGACCTGCAGTTCTTCCTCGTTCGTGGCTCGGGCGAAGCGGCGCACGGTGCGCCGGTCCAGGCCGAGCTCACGCGCGATCTGCGCGATCGGTTTCCCGGCCGCGCGTAGCGCGGTGATCGTTTGGTAGCGCTCACGAGTCCGGGCCACGATCCACAACTCCGAGACCGGCGCACTCACGTCCGACTTGAGATCGGTGGCCGCACCGGCACCAGCCCTCGGGTCCGCCGGCGGACGTGACCGAAGGTGAACGGTTGCAGAACGTCCCCAATGTCGACGGGGCGCGGACCCGTCGAACAACCGGGCCACTTCGCCGTGACGTAGCAGATCCAGGTCAGTGATCGAGTCCCCGCCGCAGGCCATCCCGGCGTCGCAGCGTTGGCGCCACCCCTCGCGGTGATCTTCATGAGTTGAAATCAGCTGCTAGCGCAGCCCACACCGCTCATCCGCGCGACGATCGGGGCCAGCCCGGCGCACGACATGAGGTGCGGATTTTCCAGCGTGCTGGAAGGGCCGAGCGCAAACGACGGCACGGCAGGACTCAGTCATGGGTTTCCTTGATCGGACGCGTAGTCGCCGTTTGTACCCGGTGATGGGCCGCGACCCTCGACCCTGTGGGTGCCCGAAACGCTGCGCGTATTGGTTGACCTGCAGGTTCGTCGCAGTCCACTGCCCAGCAGGATCAGACGATGGCGCTGATGCTGATCTATAGGATGTTCACCAAGCTTCTGAGCTGGATGGTGCTGTGCACTCGTACCGACCCCAGCAAGGACGTCGCGATCCTGCTTCTGCGCCACCAGCTGGCTGTGCTGCAACGTCGCGCACCCGGCCGGAGCTCAGCCGGATCGACCGCGCCGTGATCGCCGCCCGCACCCGACTACTCCCAGCGCACCGCCGCCACGATCCTGGGCTGGCATCGCCAACTCGTCCGCCGCCGTTGGACGACCCAGCCGGTCAGGGCAGGCCGCCCCGCCACCCCGGCCGGTGTTCGCGCCTTGGTCGTGCGCCTGGCCACCGAGAACCCGACCTGGGGGTATCGCCGCGTCCACGGCGAGCTCGTCGCTCGGCTACCGGATCGGCGCCTCCACCGTCTGTCGAGTAGCCGGGGGGAGTTTCACCCTCCGGCTCTCACAAAACCATACGTACCAAGGTCGGACTGGCCGAGGAGGCCGCCACGCGCGGGATCAACATCGTGGAACTGCATCGGGGTGATGATCTGGAGCAGCTCGTACATGACGCCGTCTCCGCGGGCGCGGACGCGCTCGCGGCGGCGGGCGGGGACGGCACCCAGGCGATCGTCGCCACTGCGGCCGCCGCGCACGGGCTGCCCTACGCCTGCATCCCGGCGGCCACGGGCAACCACTTCGCGCTGGATCTGGGGGTGGACCGGGACGACGTCGTCGGCGCCCTCGACGCCTTCGTCGACGGCGGCGAGCACCTGGTCGACCTGGGCGAGATCAACGGCCGGGTCTTCGTCAACAACGTCTCGATGGGCCTGTCCGCCGAGGCGGTCCAGAACAAGGGCTACCGCAACGCCAAGATCCGCACCCTGCTCGACACCGTGCCCGCAGTCTTCGGCCCGTCCGGTTCCGAGCTCGACCTGCAATGGGTCTCCCCCGACGGCACGGTCCACGCGTCGGCGGCGACCATCCTGGTGTCCAACAATCCCTACCGGCTCGGTCATGCCGTCGGGTCCGGGACCCGACCCCGCATCGACGCAGGCAGGCTCGGCGTGGCCGTCGTCCCGGCCCGAGCCGGTAGCGACGGGCACCACTCGGGTGGCCTTCTGCGGCAGTGATCGACCGCCGAGTTCCAGGTCGACTCGACACGGCCCGTGCCGCTGGGTATCGACGGCGAGGCCGTCGTGCTCGACCCCCCGATCCGGTTCCGGATACGTCCGGGCACGCTGCGCGTACGATCTCCCCCCGACACACCGGTGCGTCACCCTCGGCGATGCAGCCCGATCGCTTCGTTGACGGTCTGGGCGCGATCGTCGCCATCGCGTCGGGTCGGCTGCCCACCAGCGGGCTGGCGGCCAGGTGACCAACCCAGAGGAAGGACAATCATGGGCAAGTTCGGGAAGAAATTGGCCAAGTTCGCGAACTCACCGAAGGGCCAGAAGCTGAAGGACAAGGCGATGCGTAAGGCCAAGGACCCGAAGACACGGGCGAAGCTGGAGAAGAAGTTCGGCCGGAAGAAGTAGCAGCCCGAATCCGACGGAACCCGGCGGTATCGGCCGGGATTGCGGGTGGGACGGGGCAGTCGCGCCCGTCTGGAGCCCTCGCCGTTGCGGTGATCGCCCCGGCAGGAACACAACGCCCACAGTCCCCACCGACCGTTGTATCAACGCCCGCCCGAAGGCGGCACTCAACCACGTTCCGGGGCGGCGATCCGACCGCTACGGCGATACCTGCTCGGCGGACTCGTCCATGAGTACGTGCGGGCCGCATGAGGTGACTGCGTTCTCGGCCACAAGCCATCAAGAAGCCAGATGCGCGAATCGCATTGAGAGCGCCGGTCCGTCCTCGTCGGGTTCTTGATCCACCGGGCTGGACGACCGATCCGGCGGCGAACCAGTGAGTCGGTGTGACGGCGACCCGGTTGCGCTACGGCCGGTGGCCGAGCAACCGCGCGCCGAGCAGCCCCGTTATCACGCCGACGCCGAGCAGGCCTGCGATGGCCCCCGCCCCCGGACCACTGCGCACCATGACCTCCGAACGGATCACCGCGGGGGCCGGTACCGGCGCCGGTTGCTCGACCTGGTTCTCCCGCGCGGTAGCCGCCCAGGCGGTCAGGAACAGCACGAACTGGGACACGGTGAAGATGAAGATCAGCAGGCCCAGGATCGGGCCGAACGCCGCCCCGGCAGGCGTCTCGATCACCGCGGCGAGATAGACCACCATCACCCGCTTGATCACCTCGAGGCCGACCGCGGCACCGACCGCGGCCCTGATCGCGCTACGCCAGGTCACCGGCTCGCGGGGCAGGCGGGCGAACACCCACAGGAACACCAGCCAGCTCGACACCAGGCCGAGCACCAGGGCGAGCAGCTCAAGCAGCCACGCGGCCCACCCCGCGCCGCCCAGCCCGAGGTACCCGAGGATCTGTCGGGCGAACCCGCCACTGGCAACGGCCGTCAGCCCGAAGGAGACCACGATGGCCAGGTCGAGCCCGATCAGCGAGGCCAGGTCGGACCCCAGGCGGCGCAGGTACGAGGTCGGCGGGTTCCGGCCTTGACCCCACTGCACGGACAGGGCATCGCGGAAGTTCGTCATCCACCCGAGCCCCGTGACCAGCGCGAACAGCAGCCCGATCGCCCCCACCGTGGTGGCCGACGTGATGGCCTGCTCGATCACCGGGCTCAGCGTCTGGGCCAGGCCCGCAGGCAACGCCTTGCCGATCTCGGCCTTCAACCGGGCGAGCAGGGCCGGGTTGGACAGCAACACCAGCGCGACCGATGCGAACGCGACCATCAGCAGCGGCACCAGCGCCAGCACGCTGAAATACGTGATGGCCGCCGCGTAGTGGGTTCCGTGCGTCTCGGTGTAGCGCTCCCCGGCCCGGACCAGGTGGTCCAACCAGGCATACCGCGACCGGAGACGGGCCAGCCGCGACGCACTCTTCGGTTGCTCGCTCACATCGGGCCCCTCCACCGTCTTCGACGCCTGGCGGCGATCCACCGGTCACCGTCCGACGACACAGCCGTCTCGGCGGCCGCTTCACGAGTATCAGCATGTCGCATGACCCCCGCCGGGCTTCGAGCCGTTCCGAATGGCCCGTGCCGGGGAGGCCCCGGCGCAGGCCTCCAACACCGGTTGCGGCGGGACCATCCTGTGGGTGCCGAGAACTGCGTCACCGTTGCGCTGGCCCGGGGCCATTCGCAGCCCGAGTGAGCCCGCCAGCGGCGTGCGCCATGATCGATCTCGACCCGAGGTGTACCCGCGCCCTGTCGAGACGTCCAACTGTGCTCCGCGTCCGATGGCGGCACCTCCCCCGTGTCTGATGAGGGACGCCCGGGACGGTCCTGGGTGGCCTGGCGGTTGACGCCGAGCAGTGTGGGCGGTCGTAGTGATGGGAGGCTCAGTCGCTATGCGGCGGGTACGCCGTGTTCCACCGAGCAGGTGAGGGGGAGCAAGTGCGCTTGGGACTCAGCTGGACCGACGCCGTGTCGGTGGTGCTGTCCGCCATCGGTGTCTATCTCGCCTTCCTCATCTTGATCAGGATCGTGGGGCAGCGTGCGCTGGCGGCCATGTCCAGTTTCGACTTCGCGGCCACGATCGCCGTCGGCGCGATCATGGGCCGGGCCGTGCTCGGCTACACGCCGACGCTGGGCGCCGGTGTGCTGGGCATGGCCACCCTGTTCGCGCTGCAATCGGCGTTCGGGAAGGTGCGGTGGAATCGCCGTCTCGACCGCACCCTGAGTAAGCTTCCGCTGCTGCTGGTGGCCAACGGTGCCGTGCTGCCCGACAACCTACGCAAGGTCAAGATCTCCGAAGGTGAGGTACGCCAACAGCTGCGCCTTGCAGGCGTTCACCGTTACGACGACGTCGCCGCGCTGATCCTCGAACGTACCGGCGCGGTCAGCGTCCTGCGTCGAGGCGAGACCATCGCCCCCGACTTCGTCGCCGACGTCCGCGGCCGGGACCTCCTTGCATCCGAGCATATTCGGCCATAACCACACCCACGGCCGCCGGACCGGCGGCGGGGCGCACGGCGGGAGCAGGTGCCGGCCGCGGTTCGGGGTCGGGTCTTGGCGTTTACCCGGACCAGCCCGCCGGCCGAGACGGGTCTGTCGCACTGGTCGAGCCGCGAGCTCGCCGCGTTCATCCAGCGCTCCGAGGGCGTGTACGTCTCGCACCACTACGTGGCGAAGCTGGGAGACTGGATTGAAGCCGCATCGGCACGGCACGTTCAAGGTCAGCAAGGACCCGCAGTTCGCCGCCAAAGGTGGCCGACGTCGTGGGTCTGTATCTGGAGCCGCCCGGCGGCGCGGTGGTGCTCTCGATCGATGAGAAAACGCAGATCCAGGCTTATCCGGGGTGAGTTCGGTCCGTCCGTTAACGAGGACGAGTGATCTTTTCGGTAGTCCGCGTGTCCATTGCGGACTGATTATCTGTGGTTCCTATGGTGCGGAGCGTGACAACTGCAACGGGGCCCGCGTACCGGGCGCAGCGGCTGACCCTTCCCTCGAGTGAGCGGACGTGGACGGTGGTGGGCGGGGACCATCTCCTGGTGGAGCCGGCCGAGGGATACCTGGAGTACCTGCGGGCGCAGCGGGCGTCGCCGAACACGGTCAAGTCCTACGCGCGGGCGCTGGCGCTGTGGTGGCAGTTCCTGGATGTGTTCGGTCTGCGCTGGGACGCGGTGACGGTGGAGCACTTCGGGGCGTTCTTGTCCTGGCTGCGCACCGGTGATGAGCCTGCGGTCGCGTCGATCGAGCGTCGTCCGGCGCGGTTCGCTGAGTCAACGATCGCGGCGCGGCTGCGGGCGGTGATCTCCTGCTACGACTACCACGTCCTCAACGGGGTCGACGTGGGCCGGGACCTGCACCGGATCACCGATCGGGGCGGCGGCCGCTACAAGCCGCTGCTGGAGCACGTCGCCCGCCGGAAGGGCCGCCGGCGAGCGGTGGTCCGGATCCGTGACCGGAGCCGAGCGGCACCACCGATCTTGACGCCGCAGCAGATCGAGCTGATCTGCGAGGCCTGCGCGAGCTGGGATGCCGAGGCCCGGGAGTGGCGCGGGTCGGTCCGCAACCGGCTGCTGTGGATGCTGCTGGCGGAGACCGGGCTTCGGTTGGGCGAAGCCCTCGGGCTGCAGCATCGCGATTGGCACACCGGGCGTGGCGACACCCCGTTCATCGAGGTCGTGGATCGTGAGCATCCGCACGGGGTGCGGGCCAAGAGCGGCTACCGGCGGCTGTATGTCTCCGATGATCTGGACCGCCTCTACGGCGAGCACGTCTGGCGGTTGTGCGAGGCCGGCGCCGATCTGGCCGCCGCTGACTTCGACGCCAGCTACGTGTTTGTCAATCTCGACCGGGAGCCGCGGTTCGCGCCGTGGCGACCGGAGTCGGTCTACGACGTGGTGGAGCGGCTGCGCCGCCGGCTGGCCGGGCGGGTGCCGCAGACCTGGACACCACACTGGATGCGCCATTCGCATGCCACCGCGTTGCTGCTGTCGGGGGTGCCGGTGCACGTGGTCAGTCGCCGACTCGGACACGCCGACGTGCAGACCACGCTCAACACCTACGCCCACGTGACCGAGGACGCCGAGATGCGCGCTGCCGCCGACTGGCGGGCGTTCACCGCCGGGTGGCGCACCGGCGTCCCCGGCGCCGGGGAGACTGGGCCGTGTTCGTGAGCGGGCCGCCATCCGGCGCGCCGGTCACCCGCGACGGCGCGGCAGGAGGCTACCGGCCCGAGGTGCTGCACGCCCTCTGGGAGTCGGTTCCGGCCGGGATGCGCGCGACCTGCTTCGGTCCGGACACCGTGCCGGGCGAGTATCGCGGCGGGCTGGGCGAGAAGCGCGGCCGCAGCACACCGCTGGATCTCTCGGCGTTGCCGGAGCCAATCCGGACCGAGCTGGCGTGGTGCGTGTTCCGCATCATCGACCAGGGCGGTCGGGTGGATGTCGGCCACATGAGGATGCTGGTGCGCCGGCTGTCCGACGCGATCAGCGACCTCGGCCCGCAGGCGCCGGCGTCGTTGACCGGGTTGTCGGGCCGAGACTGGGAGCACCAGATGGCCCGGGCGAGCCAGCTCCGCGCCGGTGTGCTGCCAGCCCCCGGCACGGCCAGCGACCTGCGCCAGCAGCTGCGGCGCTGCCTGCGGTTATTGTCGGTGGCCTATGACCCGCGGCCGTGGTGGCAGCTCGACATGTGGGACCCGGGCATCGACCCCCGGATCCCGCAGCGGCCCCACGAGCCACGCGGCCGCCACGCCCGCCATTTCGACCGGATCGCCATCGACTGGTTGCGTCGCGGCCTGCAGTGGTACTGCAAGGTCGGTCTGGAAACCGGCGGGCTGTCCTGGGGAACGGTGCAGTTGCGCATCGACTCCGCCCTGGTGTTCGACGCCTTCCTGGCCGGCCGCGACGTCCCGGGGCCATGGCTGGCCGACGAGCCGGACCAGGTCCGGGCGTTGCTGCTGGATTTCCTGGGACACGTCCGCGGGCTGCGGGTGCAACAGCCCGGCCCCACCCACGGCCAACCGCTGTCGCAGTCCCGGGTAAGCACGCTGCTGGGCGGGGTCGAGCAGTTCTACCTGTTCATGCACGACCACCGGGAGACCGCCGCGACCAGCCTGGCCGAACCGGGCTGGCTGCGCCTGGGCGTCGCGCACGCGGTGTTGTTCCGGCGCGGGGACAAACCCCGCCGGTCCCGGCACCGCGGCCAGGGGCGGGACGTCATCGACGCCGACGCGTTCAGCCAGATCATGGCCGGCGCCGGGCTGCTCGGCACACCCGCCGCCGAGGGCGGCCTCGGTGACGAGCAGGCGATGCGCATCCTCATGCTGCTGGCCCGCACCGGACGGCGGGTCAGCGAGATCTGCATGCTCGACCACGACCCGCTGCTGCCACTGCACCAGCCCGCCAGTTCGGCGGGCGATGCGCAGGGTGAGGCGGAGGGGTTCATTGCCCGGCTCCGCTACCAGCAAACCAAGATCGATGGCGCTCCCGACACCATCCTGGTCGACCGAGAGATCGTCGCGATCATCCGGGCCCAACATGACTGGGTGCGCCGGGCCCGCCCCGACGCAGCAGCGCCGAAATACCTGTTCGTGGCGGCGCGGAACAACCGCCATGGCGACCGGCCCTACTCGGATGGGCGGCTGCGCGAGCGGATCGGCGAACTGGCCCGCCGGCTCGATATCCGCGACACCACCGGCGTGCTGGTGGACTTCCAGCGCACCCACCGCTTCCGCCACACCAAGGCCACCACCCTGCTCAACGCCGGTGTCCCGCTGCACGTCGTGCAGCGCTACCTCGGGCACTTGACACCCGAAATGACCATGACCTACGCGCACACGCTGCAGTCCACCGCCGAGGCCGAGTTCCTGCGCTTCCGCAAGATCACAGCCGACGCCCGGGACCTCCAGACCGACCCCCAAGACCTCTACGACATGCTCGAGTTGGACAAGCGCACCGACCGAGTGCTGCCCAATGGCTGGTGCCTGCTGCCGCCCCGCCAGTCCTGCGTCAAGGGCAACGCCTGCCTGACCTGCGACAAGTTCGCCACCGATGCGACGTTCCTGCCGGAGCTGCAACTCCAGCGGGCCCGCACCGAACAGCTGATCGAGCACCGGCGGGCGGCGTTCCACGCCCGCACCGGACAGCAGATGAGCGAGGACAACGTCTGGCTGGCCGGGCGCCGCCAGGAACACGACGCCCTCGGCCGCATCATCGTCACCCTCGAACGCACCCGGCCCGCCGACGGCATCGGGCCCGCCGTGCGCGGTGCCGGTGTCGCCGCACGCGTCGACGCCATCACCGACAACCAGAACAACGACAACCAGGACACCACCTGATGCGCGGCAATCCCGACAACCTCCGCCAAGCCGCCGCCCGCAAGAGCGCCGCCGCCAAGACGAGGGCCGAGCACGGGCTGCGCGAACTGATCCGTACCGGACAGCCGATCACCTTCCGCGGACTGGCCCAGACCGCCGGGGTCTCGCTCGACTTCCTCTACCGCACCGGCGAGATCCGCGACCGCGTGGAGCAGCTGCGTTCCCAGCAGCAGGCCACCCCGCCCATCCCAACCGAGCCCGGCACCGCCGACCACCCAAGCAGCGTGATCCGCACGCTCACCGCCCAACTCGCCGAGCTGCGCCGCCGCCACCGCGACGAGGTGACCACCCTCAAGCGCGCGCTCGAGGCCGCCCACGGGGAGAACCTCGAGCTCCGCCGGCGCCTCGGCGACCGAGGCACCCCGCAGCACCAGACACCCTGACCGCTTCGCCTTCGGACGGGCGTCCGCAAACGGTCCACCTGCAGAAACCCATCACTTCAAGATCATTAGCCCCGGATAACCAGGCCCTGGAGCGGACCCAGCCGGTGCTGCCGATCGCGTTCGACGCGACCGAGAAGCGCACCCACGACTACGTGCGGCACGGCACGACCAACCTGTTCGCCGCGTTGAACGTGGCCACCGGTGAGGTGTACGGCGAGTGCAAGCCCACCCGCAACGGCGTGAACTTCCTCGACTTTCTCCAGAAGGCTGTCAAGCCGCACGCCGGCGCCGACGTGCACGTCGTGCTGGACAACCTGTCCACCCACACCACCCCCGAGGTCAAGGCGTGGCTCGAGCGCAAACCGCACGTGCACTTCCACTTCACCCCGGTCGGTTTCATCCTGGATCAACCAGATCGTGCGACACGAGGTCGCATGAGAATAGTGGTATTCGTCGAAGGAGGTTCGACTGATGTCGAAGATGTAATGCTCGGTCCAGTGCGCAAGGACCGTCCCCGCCTCGGCGTGCGTCGCGGGTAACTGCGGGGTGCGAAGCTCGGGGTAACAGGCCCAAGGGCTCTCGTTCCATCCGGGGGTTACAGGCTGGGGAAGGCCGGACGGGTGAATCGCGTGAACCCTCGTTGACGCCTCGTCATTAGTGGATCTCCTGGGCTTTGCCCGCCCAGAAGTCGGGGCGGTCCACCCCGGCCGCTCCCCCGCCGCCGCGCACCAGCGCCCACGCCCGCCGATCGGCGACGTCTTGGTCGGTGCATCCGGCGGTGGGGTCCCAGCGCAGGTCCGACCCGATGTCGCCGAGCTGGGCGGGGTTGAACACCACTGTCGGCCCGACGCGTTCCCGCAGCCCGCGGGTGAGTACCACCAGCTCGGGTTTGGTGGAGGGGACGACGGCGGCGCCGGGGCTGTCGAGGATGACGTTGAACAGGAACTGGGTTTTTCCGCTGCCCTGTGGGCCGACCACGCCGAATCCGCGCGCCCACGGTGAGTACACCGCCTGCGGCTGTGGGCGCCAGTGCGCCAGGCGCCAACCCCCCGGCCGCCACGAGCGGGGCCGCCACTGCAGGCGCACCCAGGGGCCGCCGGAGACCAGGTGCCCGACCTGCCAGCCTAGCCGTACGCGGTCACCGGCACGCCCTGTCGGGTTCCATAACCCAGCCATGGCGTCTGATCTGCGGTTTCGGGCCGCCGTCTCGTACTGGTTGATGAGCCCGCCGAGGACCGGTCGACGTCGGATCCTGCCGGGGACCGGTTCGGGGGCAGGCGATTGCGGGCGCGGTGGACGCAGCTGCAGCGTTGGGGATGTGCCCACGAGCCTTTGGTCGACCGCCGAATGCGGGCGTCGACCGACTCGAAGCTCTCTTGTCGCAGCCGGTGCTTGGTTGGATGTCCGCGGGCGTGAAACCACAGATCAGCAGCAGTGACCGGCTCTGAACCGACAGGCGCATGAGAGCATGATCGTGGATCATCTCGCTTCCCCGGCCGTGGCCGGATTCAGCGTGTCCAAGATCAAGGGTCAAGGCCAAGTGCAGATCATCAACCACACCTTCAGCCACCACGACCTGCGCCCGATGTCCGTGCAAGCCGTTCGCGCCGAGCTCGAACGCAACGAGGACTGGGTGCAACAAGCCTTCGGGATCACCACCCGCCCCTACTACCGGCCGCCGTTCGGGCGCCACAACCGAACCGTCGAGATCGCGGGCGGGCTGGGCTACACATGCACGGTGATGTGGAACGGCTCATTCCCCGACTCCGAGGTCGTCACCACCCAGTTCCTGCTGGCCCAGGCGGCGGAATACCTACAGCCGGGCGTGATCAACCTCGGCCACGCCAACCACCCGACCGTGCTCAGCTGCTTCGACCAGCTGGTCGCGCTGATCCACAGCCGCAACCTCACACCCGTCACCCTGGACGAGATGTTCGGCACGAGCCGGCCACAGGTGATGCGGTTGCGAGGATTCGAAGCGCGCGCTCACCCGGTTGACAGGGGCGGCCGGGATGCGTTCCGAGCGGTCATGCGCTCGACCGCTCGACCGGTCCGCTGTCCGTGCCGGATGGTCGGCGTGGCCGGAGTCGGTGGATGGCCACTTCCGGGTTGGCCGTGCTTGCCGTGGACGTGACGGCCCAGTCACGGCACGCGGCGAGGAAGTCGCGGGCCGGTGGCCGTGCCTGGTCGGCGATCCAGATCTCGCCCGTGCTCCCGACGAGCCGGGGAAGCAGGGCGCAGAGGGCGTCGAGGCCCGAGTGCCGGTAGAGCACGTCGGCCGCCAGGACGACGTTCCACGGGGCGCCCGCCACGGCCGCCACCGGGTCGGTCCAGTCGCAGGGCGCCACGTCGAGAGGGATGTGGTTACGCCGGGCGTTGTAGTCCGCGAAGGCCAGCGCGCCCGGGGCATGGTCGGTGGCCAGCACGTGCGCGCCGCCGAGTGCGGCCGCCATGCTCGGCAACGCCAGCCCACAGCCGAGCTCGAGCACCCGTGACCCGGCCGGTACCGCCCCGGCAACGGCGCGGGCGAGCTCCACCCCGCAGGGCCACGGTTTGGCCCAGTAGGGTGGTTCCTCCCCGTCTGCTCCGAAGTTCAGCTCGTAGAAGACCTTCACGACGTCGCGGGGATGGGCGATGTCGATGCGGGCGATGGCGAGGTCGATCGAGCTGTGCTCCACGCCGTCGACGCCCGCGGGAACCGGGAGCGCGCCGGTACCGGTCGTTGTTCGAACGATGCTCACGCCCCGGCCTGCTCTGGCCAGATGGGCGGGACGGATCGCACTGGCCGTAGCTGTGGCCGTCCGGATCGCCGACGTACACCCCCCGACCGCCCGCCTGGCCAGGAGGTACTTGCGAGATCCGCCGCCCTGCGAGCTGATCCTCTCCACGAAGGCGGGCTACGACGGGCGGAGTCAGGGGGCGACGGCACGTCGGACCTCGGCATTCCCCAGGCAGACGGCCCGGTGTCGGTGCCCCAACACCATTGATCGGCGGCGGGATGCCGCGGCGGGGAGCTGGGCGAAGTGCGCTGGACTCAGCGGGCGGTGCGGTATGGCCCGTGGTGCCAGCCTAGCCCCGTTTCCCGGCTAGCGTGATCTAGGTCGGCATCCCCGCTGGTCACAGCAGGTTTTGATCTTGCTTGGGCCTATGACCTAAGGTTGGGGCGCCCAGCGGTGTAGTTCGAAGATCTCGACGAGTTGGTCCTGGGTGGTGGTGGTCTCGGTGAGCATGCGGCGGGCCTTGGGGCGCCCTCCGGTGGAGGGGTAGATCAGCACGGTCTCCTGGATGCCGGCGAGGGTGTCGAGCAGTTCGCGGACCGACAGGGCCACGCCGTGCCGGCGGGCCTGGCGGCGCATCAGGTGGGCGATCTGCAGAGCCAGTACACAGGTGAAGACGTGCACGCGGATGTTGTGTTCGGTCCAGTGGTGCATCGGGCTGAACGAGACGACGTGGGGGTCTTTGAGCTGGCGGAAGCCGAACTCGGCCTCGGACTGGGAGCGGTAGCCGGCGACCACGTCGGCTGTCGACCACTGGTCGCGGTCGGTCATCAGCACGCGTTTGCCGAAGACCTCGGTCTCCAGGTCAGTGCGGGCTGCGTCGTCGATGTCAAAGCTGAGCCGGTGCTCGGCGGGGGTATCACCGGACAGTTGCCAGGACACGACGCGCCGTACCCAGGGGTCTTTGACAATGTGGGTGATCTCGGCGGTGACCTTGTCGCGGGCTCGGCGGGTGTGACCTCGGGCCAGGGTGTCGCCCAGCACGGACAACTTCGCGGTTGCCGTGGCCATTGTCTGGTCGAAGCCGCGGGTCTGGGCGGTGTGCAGGGACGGGGAGTGGGTGAGCACGACGCGCCGATCGGCGCCGAAGACGCGGCGGCGGTCCTCCAGCGCGGTCACGCCGGGGAACCGGTCGGGGTCCACGACGTGTCGGTCGGTAGCCGGGCGGGCCAGCAGGTCCGCGCAGTCCGACGGTGGGATCGACCCGACGAACCCCAACCCGGCCGCGGCCAGGTGCGCGAGGTTGGCAGCTGAGTTCTGCCCGGCGTCGAACACCACCGTTATCTGCGGCGGGATCGTCTGCGGCGGGGTCGTCTGCGGCGGGGTCTCCGGGGTCTCTCGGGTGGAGGCGGGGGCGCTGTTGAGCGCCGCGGCCAGCGCGGTGTGCCGCGCCACCAGAAGGTCGATCATGGTGGCGAACTGGGTGACGTCGGGCCGGTTGCCGGGGTAGGTGTGTGAGACCAGTGGGATCCCACCGTCACGGGTGATCACCAGGCCGAGCCCGACCAGGCGCAGATCGGCCCGTTTCTGCTTGGCCTTGCCCCGCGCGGCGATGGGTGCCTTGTCGTTGGTGGTGTCGATGTAGGTGGCGAAGTTGGTCATGTCCAGCGCCAGCGCGGAGATGTCCAGGCCGAAGGCGCCGACCATGCCCATGGCCAGGCGGTGCTCGATCCGGGCCAGCTCATCGGGGCTGACGGTGTGCATCGCGTCCCAGAACTTGCGGTGGTCCAGCACCCCGGCACTGATCTTGGTGAACCTGTCCGCGGCCGTGGTGCGCCACCATTTCTCGAACCCGAGCTTGGAGCAGGATCGACCAGCCGGCCCAGGGCGGCCAGCGCCAGGTAGGTGCCCACCGAGGCGCCCGCGTCGCGGCGGCGCGCTCCGACCACCTCGTCGATCGTCGCGATCACACCGAGGCGGTCCAGCATCCCCCACGCGGCCGCGACGTCCCCGAACGCAAGGTGCCAGGTCCGCTCAGGGCGGATCGCCGTCTCGCGGGCGTCCAACGCTGCGGCGATGTCGGCGGCCGAGCCCAGGTAGCGCTCGGACACCATCTTCGGCTTGCCGTCCACCCACGCCATCTCCCGCAGGTACCAGTACGGCTTCCCGTTGATCACCTTCTTGTACAGGCTGGCCACTCTTTAGGTCATAGGCCATCGCAAGATCCAACACCACCCAACACGCCGGAAACGACCAGCTCAGCCCACTCGGAGCTACCTCAACACCAGCTCAAGATCGAACTAGCCGGGAAACTCGGGCTAGAGCCTCACGATCCGGTGAGCCCGTGGGAGCCTCGCGGGGGTAGCGTTCGTCCGGTCGGGAGCATCTCGCATGTGGGCGGTCGGGCCCGCATCGTCCTCGATGAAAGCCCACGCCGGACGTTCTCGTCGTCCGTGGGACAGGGTCCGCGACGTGACGTCGGCGCCCGCTGTTCAGATACGACATCGCAGGCCACCGCCGACCCGGTGACGCGACGCCTCGGATGCCGCTGACCGCCTTCGACTGAAGGCAGACACCACAACCCCCACGGGCCAGGTCGATGGCAGATGGTGGCCCCACTCGACAGATCTGGCCGCCGAACTGCCGGACCTGTTCTCGGCGCTCGTGCCGCAGATCGGGCCGATCGAACGGGTGAGCTACCAGCCAGGCGACTGGGACGCGGCGCCGCAGAAGATCCGCTTCCGTTGCCTCCGACAGGCCCCTCGGCGGAGATCACGGGCACCGGCCAAGCCCACGCCGACCGCGCTCTGCCGAGTACCGTCGAGCCCGTGACCACAGTATTGGTGACCGCGATGGTGCTGGTCGCGGTGATGTTCGTCGTTGTCGTCGCCACCCTCGCGCTCGCGGCTCGCGCGCACCGTCGCCGCCAGCTCGACGACGCCCGCGCGGAGGCCCGGCATTGGGTTGAACGGCTGGGCGGCGAGCTTCTCATCATCGACGGGACCGCTGCCCGCCTCGGGACGGGAAGTGCTGCGGGACCGGCCGAAGCTGCCGAGCGA
Organism: uncultured Actinomycetota bacterium; assembly: GCA_963736375.1. GTDB lineage: Bacteria > Actinomycetota > Actinomycetes > Mycobacteriales > Pseudonocardiaceae > Pseudonocardia. The sequence goes on along the minus strand of CAVTOL010000027.1, from coordinate 2,002 downwards.
TTCACCGCTGCCGGTGCCGAGCTCGCGTGCGCGCGGACCCCGAGACAATGCCGGATCGCGCAGGACACGGCCGTCGAAGGCCTGCACCACGTCCGGACCGCGCGCAGGTCTCTCGGCCTCGATCCCGGCCCGAGGGTCCCCGGTCAGGGCGTCGGCGGCGTCCTGCGCGCAGCCCTTCAGGACGGTAACTGGTCCATCCCGAAGCTGGTCGACGACGTTCTCACCGAGGCCCGCAGGCGTTCCCGCCAGTTGCCCGCCGCCACGATGGAGCCTGCCGAGTGGATCCGCCGAGGACAACAGCGCGGGATACGCCCAGACTCTGTGCGTCGCTGATCGAAACGCGCCAGCGCCCCACCGCTGGCGCGCGCCGCGCGCAGCGCGGGCACCAACTAGCGGGGCATCACCACCGTCACCCCTGCCGCCCACCGGGTGATCACGTTGGACGTCACGGTCGACCCGGGCCAGCCTGTTGACGGCCCGCGCGCGCAGCCACTCGACGTGTGCGGGACCGCGGACCGCGCGGATCCAGGCCGCACCGTGGACAGCGGCCGGTCGAGTTGGGCGGCGATCCGCCGGTACCCCGGTCCCGCGGGCGCTGGCCAGCAACGCCGACCCGATGACCGCGGTGGTGTCAGCGCGGCGCGGGGTGAGGTGTCGCGCACTTCGGCTCCTATCCCCCTGGAGGCCGTGCGGACCATGGCGCGGATCATCGAGGAAGTCGAGTCCGACCCCACGGCTGCCGTCCCACCGCTTCGTCGGGCTGACCGCACGCAACCGGGCCTGCTCGTCCAGGCCGCGCGCGACATCGCGGACTGTCGGCGGGCGGACGGCCTCGACGCCACGGCGCTGGTCGCCTTCACGCTGTCCGGCAACACCGTCCGGCGGCTGGCGAGGCTGCATCCAGGCCGCCCGCTCATCGCGATCACCCCGAATCCCGCGTTAACGGAATCAGCTCGCGCTGAGCTGGGGGACGGAGCCCGTCCTCGTCGCGGACGTCGAGTCGTCCGAGGCGATGGTGCCCATCGTCGACCAGGCGGTGCTGGCGTTGGACGGATTCGTCCGGGGTGAGGGGGTGGTGATCGTGGCAGGTGCGCCGCCACACACCATCGGCGTGACCGATCTGTTCCGCGTGCATCGGCTCGGGGCAGGCGACACGACCTGATGACGACGTCGCGAGCTCGCCTGTCATGTGGACGGGCGCTGATCTCCTTATTGCTCCAGCGCGGCGTGCATCAGGAGGTGGTTCTCGGCGAGTACGGCCTGCCAGTAGTTCATGCGTTCCGCGTTGGTGGTGTCGCGCCAGTGCCGGAACAGTCCGGCGGCGTCGCCGAGGGGCAGGCGGCCTTCCGCCTGGTGGATCTCCAGCGTGAGGGAGGCCCGCCCGGTGCTGCACGCCGCGACGGCGGCAGTGACGATCGAGGCCAGGCCGGCGGGCCCGTACAGGGGCGCCAACGACCGGCGGTGCTGGTAGGTGAAGGGGACGGGCAGCTGTGTGAGGAAGCTGAAGTGGTCGGGCAGGCCGGCGATCAGCGGATGGCCGTCGTGCAGGTGGAAGTGGACCGGCTTGCCGATCGCCCCCAGCCTGTCGATCAGCTCCAGCACGGTCGGGAGGGCGGTCGCGACGGCGCTCTGGACGGTGCCCGCCAGTTCGGGCAGGCGTGGGTCGCCCAGGCGCAGCGCACCGAGGTTCCCGCCCGGCTCCGTCCGCGCGAGGTGGTCGCGCGCCTGCTTGATGCCGACGTGGCCGGTGTCGATGCAGAAGCTGATCCGGGCGAGGTCGGCGACCTGTTCGGCGACCCCGGCGAACCACTGCGGTGGCAGCCCCGCCGCGTACTCCAGGAACACGAACGGCCGGTCCGGGCCCGCCCGGAGCCGGCTGTCGAGCGCGCGCAGGCCGCGCACGAGCTCGTCGGTCTGCGCCGCCATCTCCGCCTTGTCGTGCACGACGAGTCCCCAGACCCGCCCGGCGAAGCGGGTGGCGAACTGCTCCAGGACGTCCCGG
>CAVTOL010000026.1:0-172662 GCA_963736375.1 uncultured Actinomycetota bacterium | reverse complement strand
CGAGGGCACGTACGTGTCGCACCACTACGTGGCGAAGCTCTGGCGGGACAACGGGCTGAAGCCGCACCGCCACGGCACCTTCAAAGTCAGCCGCGACCCGGCGTTCGCCGAGAAGGTCGCCGATGTTGTCGGGCTCTACCTCGACCCGCCGGGCGGTGCGGTGGTGCTGTCGATCGATGAGAAGACGCAGATCCAGGCTTATCCGGGGTGAGTTCGGTCCGTCCGTTAACGAGGACGAGTGATCTTTTCGGTAGTCCGCGTGTCCATTGCGGACTGATTATCTGTGGTTCCTATGGTGCGGAGCGTGACAACTGCAACGGGGCCCGCGTACCGGGCGCAGCGGCTGACCCTTCCCTCGAGTGAGCGGACGTGGACGGTGGTGGGCGGGGACCATCTCCTGGTGGAGCCGGCCGAGGGATACCTGGAGTACCTGCGGGCGCAGCGGGCGTCGCCGAACACGGTCAAGTCCTACGCGCGGGCGCTGGCGCTGTGGTGGCAGTTCCTGGATGTGTTCGGTCTGCGCTGGGACGCGGTGACGGTGGAGCACTTCGGGGCGTTCTTGTCCTGGCTGCGCACCGGTGATGAGCCTGCGGTCGCGTCGATCGAGCGTCGTCCGGCGCGGTTCGCTGAGTCAACGATCGCGGCGCGGCTGCGGGCGGTGATCTCCTGCTACGACTACCACGTCCTCAACGGGGTCGACGTGGGCCGGGACCTGCACCGGATCACCGATCGGGGCGGCGGCCGCTACAAGCCGCTGCTGGAGCACGTCGCCCGCCGGAAGGGCCGCCGGCGAGCGGTGGTCCGGATCCGTGACCGGAGCCGAGCGGCACCACCGATCTTGACGCCGCAGCAGATCGAGCTGATCTGCGAGGCCTGCGCGAGCTGGGATGCCGAGGCCCGGGAGTGGCGCGGGTCGGTCCGCAACCGGCTGCTGTGGATGCTGCTGGCGGAGACCGGGCTTCGGTTGGGCGAAGCCCTCGGGCTGCAGCATCGCGATTGGCACACCGGGCGTGGCGACACCCCGTTCATCGAGGTCGTGGATCGTGAGCATCCGCACGGGGTGCGGGCCAAGAGCGGCTACCGGCGGCTGTATGTCTCCGATGATCTGGACCGCCTCTACGGCGAGCACGTCTGGCGGTTGTGCGAGGCCGGCGCCGATCTGGCCGCCGCTGACTTCGACGCCAGCTACGTGTTTGTCAATCTCGACCGGGAGCCGCGGTTCGCGCCGTGGCGACCGGAGTCGGTCTACGACGTGGTGGAGCGGCTGCGCCGCCGGCTGGCCGGGCGGGTGCCGCAGACCTGGACACCACACTGGATGCGCCATTCGCATGCCACCGCGTTGCTGCTGTCGGGGGTGCCGGTGCACGTGGTCAGTCGCCGACTCGGACACGCCGACGTGCAGACCACGCTCAACACCTACGCCCACGTGACCGAGGACGCCGAGATGCGCGCTGCCGCCGACTGGCGGGCGTTCACCGCCGGGTGGCGCACCGGCGTCCCCGGCGCCGGGGAGACTGGGCCGTGTTCGTGAGCGGGCCGCCATCCGGCGCGCCGGTCACCCGCGACGGCGCGGCAGGAGGCTACCGGCCCGAGGTGCTGCACGCCCTCTGGGAGTCGGTTCCGGCCGGGATGCGCGCGACCTGCTTCGGTCCGGACACCGTGCCGGGCGAGTATCGCGGCGGGCTGGGCGAGAAGCGCGGCCGCAGCACACCGCTGGATCTCTCGGCGTTGCCGGAGCCAATCCGGACCGAGCTGGCGTGGTGCGTGTTCCGCATCATCGACCAGGGCGGTCGGGTGGATGTCGGCCACATGAGGATGCTGGTGCGCCGGCTGTCCGACGCGATCAGCGACCTCGGCCCGCAGGCGCCGGCGTCGTTGACCGGGTTGTCGGGCCGAGACTGGGAGCACCAGATGGCCCGGGCGAGCCAGCTCCGCGCCGGTGTGCTGCCAGCCCCCGGCACGGCCAGCGACCTGCGCCAGCAGCTGCGGCGCTGCCTGCGGTTATTGTCGGTGGCCTATGACCCGCGGCCGTGGTGGCAGCTCGACATGTGGGATCCGGGCATCGACCCCCGGATCCCGCAGCGGCCCCACGAGCCACGCGGCCGCCACGCCCGCCATTTCGACCGGATCGCCATCGACTGGTTGCGTCGCGGCCTGCAGTGGTACTGCAAGGTCGGTCTGGAAACCGGCGGGCTGTCCTGGGGAACGGTGCAGTTGCGCATCGACTCCGCCCTGGTGTTCGACGCCTTCCTGGCCGGCCGCGACGTCCCGGGGCCATGGCTGGCCGACGAGCCGGACCAGGTCCGGGCGTTGCTGCTGGATTTCCTGGGACACGTCCGCGGGCTGCGGGTGCAACAGCCCGGCCCCACCCACGGCCAACCGCTGTCGCAGTCCCGGGTAAGCACGCTGCTGGGCGGGGTCGAGCAGTTCTACCTGTTCATGCACGACCACCGGGAGACCGCCGCGACCAGCCTGGCCGAACCGGGCTGGCTGCGCCTGGGCGTCGCGCACGCGGTGTTGTTCCGGCGCGGGGACAAACCCCGCCGGTCCCGGCACCGCGGCCAGGGGCGGGACGTCATCGACGCCGACGCGTTCAGCCAGATCATGGCCGGCGCCGGGCTGCTCGGCACACCCGCCGCCGAGGGCGGCCTCGGTGACGAGCAGGCGATGCGCATCCTCATGCTGCTGGCCCGCACCGGACGGCGGGTCAGCGAGATCTGCATGCTCGACCACGACCCGCTGCTGCCACTGCACCAGCCCGCCAGTTCGGCGGGCGATGCGCAGGGTGAGGCGGAGGGGTTCATTGCCCGGCTCCGCTACCAGCAAACCAAGATCGATGGCGCTCCCGACACCATCCTGGTCGACCGAGAGATCGTCGCGATCATCCGGGCCCAACATGACTGGGTGCGCCGGGCCCGCCCCGACGCAGCAGCGCCGAAATACCTGTTCGTGGCGGCGCGGAACAACCGCCATGGCGACCGGCCCTACTCGGATGGGCGGCTGCGCGAGCGGATCGGCGAACTGGCCCGCCGGCTCGATATCCGCGACACCACCGGCGTGCTGGTGGACTTCCAGCGCACCCACCGCTTCCGCCACACCAAGGCCACCACCCTGCTCAACGCCGGTGTCCCGCTGCACGTCGTGCAGCGCTACCTCGGGCACTTGACACCCGAAATGACCATGACCTACGCGCACACGCTGCAGTCCACCGCCGAGGCCGAGTTCCTGCGCTTCCGCAAGATCACAGCCGACGCCCGGGACCTCCAGACCGACCCCCAAGACCTCTACGACATGCTCGAGTTGGACAAGCGCACCGACCGAGTGCTGCCCAATGGCTGGTGCCTGCTGCCGCCCCGCCAGTCCTGCGTCAAGGGCAACGCCTGCCTGACCTGCGACAAGTTCGCCACCGATGCGACGTTCCTGCCGGAGCTGCAACTCCAGCGGGCCCGCACCGAACAGCTGATCGAGCACCGGCGGGCGGCGTTCCACGCCCGCACCGGACAGCAGATGAGCGAGGACAACGTCTGGCTGGCCGGGCGCCGCCAGGAACACGACGCCCTCGGCCGCATCATCGTCACCCTCGAACGCACCCGGCCCGCCGACGGCATCGGGCCCGCCGTGCGCGGTGCCGGTGTCGCCGCACGCGTCGACGCCATCACCGACAACCAGAACAACGACAACCAGGACACCACCTGATGCGCGGCAATCCCGACAACCTCCGCCAAGCCGCCGCCCGCAAGAGCGCCGCCGCCAAGACGAGGGCCGAGCACGGGCTGCGCGAACTGATCCGTACCGGGCAGCCGATCACCTTCCGCGGACTGGCCCAGACCGCCGGGGTCTCGCTCGACTTCCTCTACCGCACCGGCGAGATCCGCGACCGCGTGGAGCAGCTGCGTTCCCAGCAGCAGGCCACCCCGCCCATCCCAACCGAGCCCGGCACCGCCGACCACCCAAGCAGCGTGATCCGCACGCTCACCGCCCAACTCGCCGAGCTGCGCCGCCGCCACCGCGACGAGGTGACCACCCTCAAGCGCGCGCTCGAGGCCGCCCACGGGGAGAACCTCGAGCTCCGCCGGCGCCTCGGCGACCGAGGCACCCCGCAGCACCAGACACCCTGACCGCTTCGCCTTCGGACGGGCGTCCGCAAACGGTCCACCTGCAGAAACCCATCACTTCAAGATCATTAGCCCCGGATAACCAGGCGTTGGACCGCACCGCAGCCGGTGCTGCCGATCACGTTCGGCTGTCACCGAGCAGCGCACCGCCGACTACGTACGCCACGGCACCACCAACCTATTCGCAGCCCTGAACGTGGAAACCGGTGAGGTGTTCGGGCACTGCGCCCCCACCCGCGACGGCGCCGAGTTCCTGGCGTTCCTCAAGAAGGCGGTCAAGCCGCACGCGGACAAGGAGGTCCACGTCGTGCTGGACAACCTGTCCACGCACAAGCACCGACGATGTCAAAGCCTGGCTGGAGAAGAACCCGAACGTCACCTTCCATTTCACCCCGGTCGGCTCGTCGTGGCTGAATCAGGTCGAAATCTGGTTCGGAAACATCACTCGTCAATCGATCCGCCGCGGCACCTTCAGCTCCGTCAAGGTTCTGATCAATCAGATACGCGACTACATCAACCACTGGAACGCCGACCCGAAACCATTCGCCTGGACCGCCACCGCCGACGAGATCCTCGCCAAGGTTCGTATCGTCCAGGCCAGCATCAAGAAACTCGTCGACAACAACGCGAAATGAAGGACACTGAATCACGAGACACTAGGCGTCGAGATCGTCGTCAGACTCCACGCCGCTACGTCGAAGATGGAGCTTTGCCGTTACCCCGCTTCGGCGATCAGAGCATCGAGCCGAGAGGCGATGTCAGCGGAACGGCCGGGACGGACCCGCGCATAGATCGCGAGCGTCGTTTGAATGTCGGCATGGCCCAAATGCTGACTGACGTCTTTCACCGACGCACCAGCATCGATCAACAAGCTGGCACATGTGGCCCTCAAATCGTGCGGCAGAGCGTCGACCCCGGATGCTTTGCATGCCGGATCCCAGGCATCCCGCCGGAAGTTTCGATAGCGCTTGTAACCTCCTCGGTTGTTCGGGAACACCAGGCCCACGCGGACGATGCCTCGCAGGTCGGCTACAAGCGCATCGGGTAGAGTGATTGTCCGAGTCTCGTGTGTCTTCGTCGGTCCGGCTTCAATCCTGCCGTTACTACTTTCGACACTTTCGCGCACCGTCAATATCTTGCGGTCGAAGTCGATATCTCGCCAACGTAGCGCGAAGGCCTCGCCGATCCGCAGACCGCCGTAGGCGAGCAGACGAACCAGAACTCGATCCGCATCATAGCGCATAGCTGCCGCCAGCTTTTCGACCTCGCGCGGCGACAACACAGGGCGGTCCTTGTGTGGCATGCGAGGCAGAGCCTTCGATCGTTGCGCACAAGGGTTCGCCATGATCGCTCGATCACGAACCGCAAGATCGAGCACGCGTTTCAAGATTCCGTACGACTCGCGCGCCTTCGCAGGCGACGTGCCGCCGCTGGTCAACGCGTTGATCCACTTGTCGATGTCTCCCGGCTTGATCCGTCTCACCGGAGTGTTGCCAAAGTGCGGTTCGACGCGCATACGCCAGCTCGCGACGTAGTTCGCGCGCGTTCGAGTTCGCTTCGTTCCCTCGACCGTCTCCCAGTAGACCGGCCACCACGACGACAACGGCTTATTGGCCGCCGCCTCGTCTGTCGCGTCACCTCGGTCCAGGTCAGATCGCTTCTTCGCCAACCACCGATCCGCAGCGGTCTTGCTTGAGAACGTCTGCGGCGCCGGTACGAGCCTGCGTTGATCCGGATCACGGAACGACGCTTGCCACCGCCCAGACGGCAGCTTGCGTACCGCGCCCCAGCTCCGACGACCAGCCACGGTTGTCGACCCTTCGCGTCAGTGACCAACGGTTTTCGTTACTTGTCGCACGAACCTTGCACGAAACGCGTTCGACGGTACCCTTGCCCAGGTCAGAGCCACAACGGGGTACATCCTCCTAAAGCGGGTGTCGCGCGTTCGAATCGCGCCGGGCCCACCACGTCAGCTCGGCGCTTTGCGCCCCACGAGGTGGAAGACGCGACTGAGCTGACGGTAGGGATCCCGTCGGCTGGCTTCGAGCTCGACTGCGGCCGTCGCCGCTACCTGCTGTGCATCGCCGGGATCCAGCTCGGCTCCGCTGAACTCGAGCCAGTCGACGAACAGCCACACCCCGTACCAGCGCTGCGGCTCCACTCCGCGGCTCCGCACGAGCTCGCTGAGCTCCTCCACCGTGTCGGCTCGGCCCGGCACCCCCAGCACCCCGATCTCGGTTCTGGCGTCGAACGCCGCCAGCGCATCCGCCCACCGCCGTTCCAATGCCGGGCGGACCGCCATCGTCTTGGCGTTGGCCGTCATGATCGAGACCACGCCACCGGCAGCGGCGCACCGGCACAGCTGATCGACCAACGGCCCAGGTTGGTCGAGGTACCCGAGCACGCCGTGGCACAGCACGGCGGCGAACCGCCGACCCTGCACCGCGTCGTCGGCGTACTCGCCGTCGGCCTGCACGAGCGTGACCCGTCGCTGGGCCTCATCAGGCAGCCGTTGGAGTCGCTGTCGAGCCTTCTCCAGCATCGCCTCGGACGGGTCGAGCAACGTCACGTCGTAGCCTGCCTGGGCCAGCGGGAACGATTGGTGGCCCGCGCCGCCGCCGACGTCCAGAATCGGCGCGGGCGGCGCAGGCAGGTGCTCGAGCAGCTGCTGGTGCAGCACGTAGGTGCGGACCCGCCCCTTCACGGAGGCGTAAGCGTCGTCGGCAAACCGGTCAGCCAAGTCCGCCCAGGTGTCATCGCCCACCGCACCACGATACGAGTGAGTGGTTAGTAAGTAGTCATGTGACCGACGTCGGTCAGTGCGGTGTCGAGGATGTCCAGCCCGCGGTCGATGTCGGCGTCGGAGGTGGTGAGCGGCGGGGCGATGCGGAACGTCCCGCCCATCCCCGGCAGCTGGACGATGTTCATGTGCAGGCCGAGCTCACCGCAACGCCGGGTGACGGCGGCGCCGAGCCGGTCGGTGTCCCCATGGCCGTGCTCGCCGACCGGGTCCGGCGCGACCAGTTCCACCCCGACCAGCAGGCCCCGCCCGCGGACGTCGCCGATCACCTTGTGGCGGCCTGCGAGCTCGTCCAGCCCGGCGCGGAGTCGGTCGCCGAGCTCCCGGGCGCGCAGGTCGAGGCGGTCGCGGACCAGCACGTCCAGCACGGTGTTGCCGACGGCGGCCGGGAGCGGGTCGTTGACGTGGGTGGTGAAGAAGAGGAATCCGCGCTCGCGGGCCCGCTGCTCGATCTCGGCGCTGGTCAGCACGGCGGCGAGCGGTAGGCCCGCGCCGAGGGTCTTGGACAGGGTGAGGATGTCGGGGACGACGCCATCGCGCCCGAACGCGTACCAGTCGCCGGTGCGGCACAGCCCCGTCTGCGCTTCGTCCAGGATCAGCAGCATCCCGCGCTCACGGCACTTGTCCCGCAACGCGGCCAGGTAGCCGGGCGGGAGGTCGACGACTCCGCCGGAGCTCAGGATCGGCTCGACCAGGCAGGCGGCGAGGCTGCCGACCGATTGGGCGTCGACCAGGTCGAAGCCGAGGTCGAGTTGGCGGCGCCAGTCCAGGTTCCCCTCGACATCCACGATGGCGGGCCGGAACCGATCGGGGACGGGCAGGGCGAAGTTGCCAGGGGCGGCGGGCCCGTAGCCTGCGCGCCCGGCGCTGTAGGTGGCGTTGGCGGCGGCCTGGGTCATCCCGTGCCAAGACCGGGCGAACGAGACGACCTCATGCCTGCCCGTGACGAGCTTGGCCATCTTCAACGCGGCCTCGTTCGCCTCCGCGCCGGTCGTCAGGAACATGGCCTTGGCGAACGGCGCGGGCAGCGTCTCCACGAGCCGCCGGGCCAGGTCAAGGACCGGGCGGCTCAGCATTCCGCTGTAGAGGTGATCGAGTCGGCCGATCTGCGCGCGCACCGTCGCGACGATGTCCGGGTGCGCATGGCCGAGGATCGCGCTCATCTGTCCCGAGGTGAAGTCGAGCAACGCGCGCCCGTCCTCGGTGAAGATCCAGCTGCCCTCGGCGCGGTCGATGATCCCGGGGCTGAAGGAGGCGTGACCCGAGTAGTGGATCAGGTGCTGGTCAGCGGCCATCGTGTCGTCCGACATGGCGTCGACGCTACGAACCGCCCCGGCACGTGTCCATCCCGGTTCAGCGGGCGCAGGCGATGCCCGCCATGACGATCCGCAGGCCGCCGCGGAACCGCTCCTCGTCGGTTGCGGGCCGCTGCCGACGCTCGGCCTGATCCTCATCGCCTGCGGGATGTTGCTGCTCGTCGGCGTCGACGACGACGCCGGGCTGCTCGACGTCTCGCTCGCCATGGCGATCGCCGGGGATCGCCCTGAACCGGGTGTCGACCGAGCGCAGCGGCATGGCGTCCGGCGTGCTGCAGACCTTCCGGCCGGTCGGCGTGACGATCGGCGTCACCGTCCTCGGCCTCGCGGCGCCCGGCCCGATGACCGCGGCCGCCTTCTCGGGCGTCGCCGCGATGGCAGCCGCGCTCGCCGCGGCGGGTGCCGTCGTCGCCGCGGTGACGATCCGCCCGACGACCGCCCGCGGCGCACCGCGGTCACGAGGGCAACACGGGTGACCATTGGATGTCGTCGACCGTCCGGCGGCGGCGCGACGGGCTGTCGTCCGCCGCCGCCGCGAGCGGCCGCCCGAAGGCCGTCATCGTGGTGACCTCCCAATGCCCTGGCACGGCGAACTCCGCGGTCAGGCCTGCCCGGTGGAACGCCCGGAACTGGCGGGCCCGCAGCCCGAGCGCCTGCGCCTGGATGGTCATGTGGGCCACGGCCTGGCCGAGGTCGTAGAGGGCGAACTCGGAGAACTCCCAGTCGGTGTCCTCGATGTAGCGGTGCGCGAGGTTGGCGACGAGCACGCTCGCCGACGGCGCCCATGCGGCAGAGCTCCCGGCGAGATGGCGGACCAGCCTGCCGTGCACCGGATCACCGCGACGGCCCACGAGGAACGCCCACGGCTGCGCGTTGCCCGCCGACGGTGCCCAGCGCGCCGCTTCGAGAAGGCTCTCGACGTCCTCGGCGGCGGCTTCGTGCCGAGCGTCGAAGACGGCCGGGCTCCACCGCTCGGCGAGCAAGGGATGCAAGGGGCTGCCCATCCGACCGATGCTATGCGGCGAACCGATGGGGGCTCCGTGACCGATCACCCTGGCATGCAGCGAAGCCGGATGGTGTACGGCGGCCTGCTCGTCGGCTGCATCGTCCTCGCCGTCGTGCTGATCACCGCCGAGCCGTCGCGGGGTGTGCCCACCGCGACGGAAGGCGCGCGGATCGACCGGGTGCGCGTGCTGCAGATGAACCTCTGCAACAGCGGGCTCGCGCGCTGCTACACCGGCCGGTCGGTGGCCACCGCCGCCGCCGTGATCCGCGCGCAGGCCCCCGACCTGGTCACGCTCAACGAGGTCTGCCGCGCCGACGTCCCCGTCCTTGACCGCGCGCTGGCCGACACCGAGCCGTTCGGCGCCACCACATCGGCGTTCCAGCCCGCGCTGGACCGCCGCACCGGCAGCGTGGTGCGGTGCCGCAACGGCGAGCCGTACGGGATCGCGCTGCTGACCCGGCGCCCGCCGCTCGCGCCCGCGTTCCGCACCGTCGGCGGCATCTACCCCACCCAGAACCCCGGTGATCCCGAGGAACGGGCCTGGCTCTGCGCGGACACGACCGGCTTCGCCGCCTGCACCACGCACCTGGACGCGGCCGACACCACCGTCGCGAGGGCCCAGTGCGACTACCTGATCCACGCCGTGCTCCCGTCGATGCGGACGCCCGCGGTGCTGGGCGGCGACTTCAACCTCGGCGCCGACATCGAGGGCTGCCTGGCCACGGGCGACCGGCGCATCGACGACGGCGGCGTGCAGAACGTCGTGGTGAGCGCCCCGTTCACCATCACGTCGCAGCGGCGGATCGACATGCGGGCGAGCACCGATCACCCCGGGCTGCTGGTCACGGCTCAGCTGCGGACGGCCGCCACCGCCACCGTCGTGTAGCGCATGGCGAACCGGCCGCCGACCGCGTCGATCGCCGCCCCGACCCCCGCCAGCAGCGCGTGGAGTTGTTCGACGGAGAGCAGGCTGTGGCTGCCGAACGTCGGCACCTGGTCCAGCCATTCGCCGCGGGTGTAGGAGTGCTCCCAGTCGAACCGCCACTCGTCGGGTGCGGCGAACCGGTCGCGCATGCCGTCGGCGGCCGTGGCGGCCAGCCGGGTGTAGGGCTCCACGGGGGGCGTCGAGCGGAGGTTGGGCAGCTCGGGCGCGACGCGCTCGTAGACCTCGCCGAACGCCGTGGCCAGCGCGGGCGGGGGTACGAACACGTTCCAGAACACGGCGAGCAGGCCGCCGGGGCGCAACACCCGCGCCGCCTTGGCCGCGCCCGCGTCCGGATCCACCCAGTGCCACGCCTGTCCGGCGACGACCGCGTCGAACGTGCGGCCCGCCGAGTCCCAATCCTCGAACGTCGCCACCTCGGCAGGCACGCCACGGCGTCGCCCGAACGCGGCCATGCGCAGGTCCGGTTCGACGCCGAGCACCCGACAGCCCGCGGGCCGGAGCTGGCGGGCGACGATGCCGGTGCCCGACCCGACGTCGAGGACATCGTGCCCCGCGGCGGCGATCCGGTCGATCAGTGCGGCGGGATAGCGCGGCCGGGTGCGGTCATAGCGGACGGGGTCGGCGCCGAACGACTCCGCCACCCTGCGGGCCCGATGCGGCGGCCTGGACATGTCGAAACGGTAGCCCGCGGCCCTCGCGGCCGCGGACGTCGATGCGGCGTCGCCCGCGTGTTTGGGGAGCGGGCGAAACCTTTCCGGCCGCGCGGCCGAAGACCCCGATGCGCGGGTTGCCGTCTAACGTGGGTGGATCGTGAATGTTGACGCGGAGGTCTTCGGCCCCTACCGGCTCGACGAGCTGCTCGGCCGGGGTGGGATGGGCGAGGTCTACCGCGCCTATGACCTGGAGTTCGAGCGTACGGTCGCGGTCAAGCGCCTGTCCGCGCACCTCGCCGACGACCCACGGTTCCAGGAGCGGTTCCGACGCGAAGCGCACCATGTGGCGCGGCTGCGCAACCCGCACATCGTGCCGATCCACCGCTTCGGCGAGATCAACGGGCAGCTCTACATCGACATGCGCTACGTCGAGGGCGGCGACCTCGCCGACCTCATCCGCACCACCGGGCCGCTCCCGCCCGACCGCGCCGTGCGGATCTTGGAGCACCTGGCCAGCGCCTTGGACGACGCGCACGCCAACGGGCTGGTGCATCGCGACGTCAAACCGTCCAACGCGCTGCTCGACCGGCGCGTCGCCGACTTCTGCTACCTCGCCGACTTCGGCATCACGCGCCTCGCGACCGACCGGCGCAGCAACTCGCTGACCCGCACCGGCGCGCTGCTGGGAAGCCTCGCGTACATGGCGCCCGAGCAGTTCGACGGCATGGTCACCATGCAGTCCGACATCTACTCGCTCACCTGCGTGTTCTACGAGATGCTCACCGGTGCGCGACCGTACGAGGGCGACGCGTTGCCGGTGCTGATGCACGCCCACATCAAGGTGGCCGCGCCCCGACCGTCGGAACGCAACCCGGCGGCCGTGGTGTTCGACGAGGTCGTCGCGACCGGGATGGCGAAGATGGCGACGGACCGCTTCACCTCCGCGGGCGCGCTCGCCGAGGCCGCCCGCGCGGCGTTGGCGGGCCGTGCCGCGCCCTCCCCCGCCGACGACGAACCGACCCGCCCCGAACGCGAGCTCCCCACCCTGGCGGGCACAACGGTGGGCGGCACGCCCGCCGCAGGCGGCGACTCGGACGCAGGTGAGAAACCGTACGCCGCCACCCCCGCGGTGAGTCGGGGTTTTCACCACGGTGAGTCGGCGGTGCCGACACGGCGAGCCGCCGATGGCGACACGGTGAGTCTGCGTTTTCGGCACGGTGAGTCGGGGCTTTCGGCACGGCGAGTCGGCAATTCCGACACGGCGAGCCCGGGCGGAGGCATCGGTGGCTCACGGAGTGGCGGTCGGGGCACGGCGTCCGTGCGGTGGACGCGGCAGCCGGACCCGGCGGCGGCGGCGGTCGCGCCGCGGCGTCCGCTGACGCGGCGGCCGGGCTCGGCGGGGCAGGTGCGGGCGCGTCGGGTGATGGCCGACCCGGCGGGGCCGGTGCGGGCGCGTCGGCTGATGGCCGACCCGGCGGGGCCGGTGCGGGCGCGTCGGCTGATGGCCGACCCGGCGGGGCCGGTGCGGGCCCGTCGGCTGATGGCCGACCCGGCGGGGCCGGTGTGGGCGCGTCCGATGCGGGCGGCGGTCCGGGCCCCTCAACGGACGGCCGACCGGAGGGGGCTGCGTCCGGTGATGCGGTGGCCTCCCGCTCCGCGACCGGGGAGCGCGGTGGGGGGAGCGGCGGCCCCGACACCGTCGATGGGGAAACCGACGTCGACGCCCCGACGACGGAGAACCTGCGCCGGGCGCGGCCGAGGCTTGGCCCGCGCTGGCTGCCGCCGCTCGCGGTCGCCGCGGTGATCCTCGCCCTCGTCGGCGCGACGTGGGCCATCGCACAGATGAGCGCCACCGTGGCGGGAACACCCAGCGCCGCCCAGAACCCGGCACCCGCAACCGGCGCGCAGGCAACCGGTGCGCAGGCGTCGGCCGCGTCGTCGGCCGCGGCGCCCGCTCCGGGCGCGGCGCCACCGGCAGGCCCCGTGCTCACCGAGGCGGTCTTCACGGGCCGCACGAGCGACAACGCCGTCACGCTCGCCGTCGGGATCAAGGACGGGCGGGCCGCGGGCTATCTCTGCGACGGCAACACGGTCGAGGCCTGGCTGGAGGGCGACATCAACGGCGCGGATGTCGCATTGCACGGTCGCGACCCGAGCACCGTCCTCGACGCCACGGCGAGCCAGCGTGGGCTGCTGGGCACGCTCACCGTGGCAGGCGTCGCCCGTCCGTTCGCCGCGGCGCTCGCCACCGGCCCGGCCGGGCTGTACCAGAACAAGCGGGTGATCAACGGGATCACGACCCGGATCGGATGGATCGTGCTGCCGGACGGCACGCAGGTCGGCATCCGCAACGAGAACGGCGTCCGCACACCCGCCCCACCGCTCGATCCCGGAACCGGCGAGGCCGTCGACGGCGGCGAGACCGTGCGCGGCGACCGGGTCTCCGGCGCGACGGTCGTCCTCGGTTGATCGCCGTCAGGTGGGCCGGTTCACGGGTCGTCGACGTCCCGTGCGGCAGCGGGCGGCACGCGCTCGCCCTCGCCGCCGCGCTGGCCGCGGCGGTGCGGCCCCGCGGCGGGTTGGTGATCGACTACAACGCGGCAGCCGAGTCCGTTCTCCCCGGCTACACGGGCGAGGATCGGACGATGCGCACAGGCGACATCATGGTCGCCGCCACCACCGCCTACGACATCGCCCGCAGCCGTCTGGTCAGCGGATACCGGTTCACCCGCGGCCGCGAGGAGGTGGCGGTGACCGCGCTGCACCACGTGCTGACCTGCGCGCAGATCGACGACCTGCTCGTCGGGGCGGGCTTCGTCGATGTCGCCCACTACGCGGGCCCGGACGGCTCGCCGTTCCGGCTCGGCGCGCCGCGGCTGTTGATCACCGCCCGCCGCCGACCCACCGCGTCACCGGCGTGATCGCCGGTTCGGTGCAGATCCGGCCGGATCTGGCCGGGTTGCGCACCCAACTGTGATCACGCCCGTGCGGGAGGGGCAGTGTGGGTCACAGGGCGCCGATCGGCGTTCCCCTGGAGACTGGAGCCATGCCCGACCCCGCGCAGCCCCCCACCGCGACCGACGTGCTCGTCGTGGGTGCGGGGCCCGCCGGGTCGGCGGCGGCGGCGTGGGCTGCGCGCGCGGGCCGCGACGTCGTCCTCGCCGACGCCGCCACCTTCCCCCGCGACAAGCCTTGCGGCGACGGCCTCACCCCGCGCGCCATCGCCGAGCTTGACCGGCTGGGCCTCGGCGACTGGGTGCGCGCCCACGGCATCAACCGCGGCCTGCGTGCCACGGGGTTCGGCGTCGTGCTCACCCTGCCGTGGCCGGGCGGCTCGCTGCCCGACCACGGCGGCGCGGTACCCCGCCTGGAGCTGGACGCGCGCATCCGCGAGGTGGCGCTGAAGGACGGGGCCGTGGCGTTCGAAGGGGCGCGGGCGGTGGACGTCGAACGGGACGGAGAGCGGGTCACCGGCGTCGTGTTCGCGAACGGTCACACCGTGCGTTGCCGTCGGCTGATCGTCGCCGACGGCGCGCGGTCGACGCTGGGCCGGGTGCTGGGCCGCGAGTGGCACCGCGACACGGCCTACGGGGTCGCGGCCCGCGGCTACATCCGCTCCGGCCGCAGCGACGACGAGTGGATCTCCTCCCACCTGGAGCTGCGCGGCGAGGACGGCGACGTGCTCGCCGGGTACGGGTGGGTGTTCCCGCTCTCCGACGGCGAGGTCAACATCGGCGTCGGCACCCTCGCCACCGCCGCCCACCCCGCGCAGATCCGGTTGCGCAGCCTCATGCAGCACTACGCCGACGCGCGCCGCGCGGACTGGCAGCTCGACGGCCCGGTGCGCCTCCCCGCGTCGGCGCTGCTGCCGATGGGCGGGGCGGTGTCGCAGGTCGCAGGGCACAACTGGGCGCTGATCGGCGACGCCGCGGGCTGCGTCAACCCGCTCAACGGCGAGGGCATCGACTACGGCCTGGAGACGGGCAGGCTCATCGCCGAGCTGCTCGCCGACGACCGGCACCTGGGTGCAGGCTGGCCCGCCACGCTGCGCCGCCACTACGGGGAGGCGTTCTCGATCGCGCGGCGCCTCGCCGGACTGCTGACCCTGCCGCGGCTGCTGCCGCTCGCCGGGCCGGTGGGGATGCGGTCGCGGGCGCTGATGACGGTCGCGCTGCGGGTGATGGGCAACCTCGTCACCGACGAGGACCGCGACCTCACCGCCCGCGCCTGGCGCACGGCAGGCAGGCTGTCCCTGCGCCTCGACGAGCGCCCCCCGTTCACCTGACGGTCGTGCGCGGAAAACGTCGCTATAGCGATGGTTTCCGCGCACGAGGAACTTGGTCCTCCGGCCGCGAGTTGAACAGGATGTGGTGCCCGATTTGCCGCCCGGCGCGAACATCGCGCTGCCGAGCGCGGCGCTGGGGATCGTGCTCGACGGCCCGTTCGACCTGTCCGCGCTGGTGCTGAGCGCGTCAGGCACCGTCGCGGGCGACGCCGACATGGTGTTCTTCAACCAGCCCGACGCCCCGGGCGTGCGGCTGCGCGGCCCACGGCTCACGGTGCGGCCCGATGCGCTGCGCCGCGGCGCCGAGCGCGTGGTCGTCGTCGCGTCCCCCGACAACCTGGGCTCGGCCGTGCGCGCCCTGCCGCCCGTGCTGCTCAGCGACGCGCGGGAACAGCCGTTCGCGCGGTTCCGGCCGCCGCCGATGCCCACCGAGACCGTCGCGCTGCTCGTCGAGGTCTACCGGCGCGCCGGGGCGTGGCGGGTACGGGCGGTGGGCCAGGGCTACGCCGACGGCCTGGCCGGGCTGGCCCGCGACTTCGGCGTCGACGTAGCCGACGACGTCCCACCGGAAGGCGCAGGCCCGCACCGCGACGCCCGACCCGCCCGTGACCCAGGCGCAGGCCGCGGCCACAGCTCCCGCCGGACCGACGCCGCCGGGCCAATCGGCGAGGTCGTCGAGGGAACCAACGCGGAGCGGGCCCGCCACGGGCTCCCGCCGCTCGCGCTCGATACCCGGCTCGCGGCCGCAGCTCAGGCGCACAGCGCCGACATGGTGCACCGCGACTTCTTCGCGCACGAGAGCCCGGACGGCAGGCAGGTCTGGGACCGCGCCGTCGCCGAGGGATATGCCTACCGGAAGGTCGCCGAGAACATCGCCGCAGGTCAACGCACCGCCGACGAGGTGGTGCGCGGCTGGATGGCCAGCCAAGGCCACCGCGCGAACATCCTCGACCGGGACCTGACGCAGATCGGCGTCGGACGCGCCGAAGGTGGCTCATACGGCGTGTATTGGACGCAAGTATTCGGCACACCGCGGTAGTGAGGCCTACCCTTAACGGGTGATCCGCTCCGAACGTCCCGTGGCCGCGCCCGCCGCCATCGTGCACGCGGTCCTCACCGACGTCACCGCGTGGAAGCTGTGGGCCCCGCACATCGCGAGCGTGGATTCCGTCACCGACGTCATCCGCGACACGGCCTGGACCGGCCTGGTCAAGCCGTGGTTCGGGCCCGCGACCCAGATGGACGTGACGTGGGTCGAGCCGGGGCGCGGGATGCGGTGGACCACCACCCTGCTGGGCCACCGGCTCGACTACGCCGACCTCATCACCCCCGACGGCGACGACCGCTGCCTCGTGACGATGACCGCGGCGGTGGCGGGCGTCGTCGGCGGCCTCGTCACCACGGCAGTGGCGCCGCTGTCCGGCTTCGGACAGCGGCGCAGGCTGGCCCGGCTCGGCACACTGGCGGAGTACCTGCACCGCCGTGCGATTGTGTTCGCGGCCTAGGGAAGGCGGAACTGCACCCGCTCGACGAGCGCGCTGATCGGGGCGAACATCTCCCGCCGGATCCGGTTGTGCTCGGGGTCGGCGTCGTAGGTGCCGTAGGCGTCCTCGTCGACGAAGTCGCAGGCCACCGCGTAGCTCGCGGCGCCTACGCGGAGGCCGAGATCGACGCCCGCGACGAGCGTGAACTCGACACCCTCGACCGTCAGGTCGCGCAGCGCCTGCAGCGCGGGCTCGACCTCCGCGGGCGCCACACCGTCCTTGAGCCTGCCCACCACGACATTGCGGATCATCCCTGGATCGTCGCACGCCGCTCGACCAGCGTGGCGAGCGTGTCGCAGAGCTCGGCCAGGCCGAACGGCTTGAGCAGGAAGCCGTCGGCGCCCGCGGCGAACGCGGCGGCGCGGTCGCGGGCCGAGTCGCGCGCCGTGATCACCAACACCGGGACGTCGATGCCGCGCACCCGCAGCGTGGCGATCAGCTCGAACCCGTCCATGCCGCGCATCGACAGGTCGGTGACGATCACCTCGGGCTGCACGGCCGCGTAGACGGCCAGCGCGTCCTCGCCGCCGCGCACGGCCGTGACCTCGTAGCCCGACGATCGCAGCCCCAGCGCCACGGCCCGCCGCACCCCGTCGGTGTCCTCCACCAGCAGGACGCGGACGCGGCGGTCGGACGTGGCGGCGGGACGGTCGAGGGTGCTGGTGGCGGTGCTCATGCCTCCACGGTGGCCCGCGACTCTGAGAGGAGCCTGTGCGGCGGCTCAGATCGCCGTCAGATCTCCGCGCGCCGGTCCACGAGGGTCTGCGCCACCGTCGTCAGCTTGACGTTGAGCGACTGCGATGCCCTGCGCAGCACGTCGAACGCCTCGTCGGCGGAGATCCCCCGCCGCTCCATGAGGATGCCCTTGGCCTGGCCGATGACGTCGCGGCTCTGCAGCGCCTGCCGCAGCTGGGTGGTCTCCAGCTCGGCCGTGGTGGCGGCGACCGTGCCCGCGAGCGCCGTCGACGCGTGCGCGGCCAGTATCACGGCGACGTCCCGGTCGACCTCGTCGAGGCCGCCCGCCTCGAACGCGTAGACGTTGAGCGCGCCGAACCGCGGCTTCTCGCCCTCGGGGAACAGACCCACGGCGAGCACGCTGTGCGCGCCCAGTTCGGCCGCGGCGGGGCCGAAGGCCGGGAACTGGACGCCTTGCGCGAGGTCGCCGGAGAACGTCAGGCCCATCCCCGGGGTGCGGGTGGCCTCGACGCACGGGCCCTCGCCGAGGCGGTACTGCACCTCATCGAGCTTCAGCGCGAGGTCGTCGGTGTAGACCGGGGTGGTGAAGCCGGTTTCGGTCGCCAGCGTGACGCTGACCAGGCCGGCCCCTGGCACGGCGGCGCGCGCGGCGTTCACCACGCGGTCCAGCACCCCGTGCACGCTGGTGGCGGTCAGGAGGTTCTCGGCGAGCCGGACGAACTCGCCTGACAACGGACCGAGGTCGGCGACCCGGCCGTTCGCGAAGAGCGTCCGATCATCAAACCAGTCTTGCTCGGTTGGCACGCGTCACCTCGTCCTCACTTGTCCCTCGGCGCGGAAGCTTGACCCATGACGACGGCTGTCGGCAAACCGTTGCCGCCGACCGGCCCAACGCGCAGGCGCTCCGCGCTCGTGCGCGAAAAACGTCGCTATGGCAACGTTTTCTGCGCACGAGCCCGAAGGGCCTCCGGCACCGAGAAGCGCGGCCCGTACTTCTCCGCGAACACGTCGGCGCGCGCCACGAAGCCCGCCACTCCTCCGGGGTAGCCCTCGACGTACTGCACCACGCCGCCCGTCCACGCCGGGAACCCGATGCCGAAGATCGAGCCGATGTTGGCGTCGGCCACGGACGTGAGCACGCCCTCGTCGAGGCACTTCTGCGTCTCGATGGCCTCGACGAACAGCATGCGCTCGCCCAACTCGTGCAGGTCGACGTCGTGGTTGGTGGCGCCCAGCTCGGTGCGCAGGCCGGGCCACAGCCGCACCCGCTTGCCGTCGGCGTACTCGTAGAACCCGGCCCCGCCGGACTTGCCGGTGCGCCCGGCCTCCACGAGCCGGTCGATCACGGCCTCGGAAGGGTGCGGCGTCCACGTGCCTGCGGCGCGGGTCTCCTTGCGGATCTTCTGCGGCAGCGTGAGCGTGAGCTCGTCGAGGAGCTGCAGCACCGGCGCCGGGTAGCCCGCCTGCGACGACGCCTGCTCGACGGTCTGCGGGTCGATCCCCTCGGCGACCATCGCCACACCTTCGGTGATGAATGTGCCGATCACGCGGGAGGTGAAGAAGCCGCGGCTGTCGTTGACGACGATCGGGGTCTTCTTCAGCCCCTGCGCCACGTCGAACGCCTTGGCCAGCGTGGCGTCCGAGGTGCGCTCGCCCCGGATGATCTCGATGAGCGGCATCTTGTCGACGGGGGAGAAGAAATGCAGGCCGACGACGTCCGAGGGCCGGTCGATGCCGCTCCCCAGCTCGCTGATCGGCAGCGTGGAGGTGTTCGAGCACAGCAGCGCGTCCGGTTCGATCACCTTCATCGCCTCGCGGAACACCTCCTGCTTGAGGGCGATCGACTCGAAGACGGCCTCGATGACGACGTCGCAGCCCGCGAGGTCGTTGTAGTCGGCGGTCGGGGCGATCCGTTCCAGCAGGGCCTCGCCCATCGCGAGGGTGGTGCGCCCGCGCTTGACGGCCTTGGCGACGAGGCTTTCGGAGTACGTCTTGCCCTTCTCCGCGGCCTCAAGGGAGACGTCCTTGAGCACGACCTCCCAGCCCGACAGCGCGCACACGTACGCGATGCCCGCGCCCATCATCCCGGCGCCGAGGACGGCGACCTTGCGCGGCGCGTACTTGGCGTAGCCGTCGGGCCGCGAGGCGCCCGCGTTGATCGCGTTCAGGTCGTAGAAGAACGCCTTGGTCATGTTCTTCGAGACCTGGCCGCACACCAGCTCGACGAAGTAGCGGCCCTCGATGCGCAGCGCGGTGTCGAAGTCGACCTGGGTGCCCTCGACCGCCGCGGACAGGATGTTGCGCGGGGCGGGCATCGGGGCACCGTTGAGGGTCTTGCGCAGGTTGGCCGGGAACGCGGGCAGCACCGCGGCGAGCGCGGGCGTGGACGGCGTGCCGCCGGGGATCTTGTATTTTGGCTGGTCCCAGGGCTGTTTGGCGTCCGGGTTCGCGGCGATCCAGGCCCGGGCCTTGGCGAGCATCTCCTCGGGCGACGAGGCCAGATCGTCGACGATCCCCACCTCGACGGCCTTCGCGGGACCCAGCCGCTGGCCCTGCGACAGGACGTTGAGGAACCCGTTCATGATCCCGAGCATGCGGGTGACGCGGGTGACGCCGCCGCCGCCGGGCAGCAGGCCCAGCGTGACCTCGGGCAGCCCGTAGACCACGCCCGGCGCGTCCAGCCCGATGCGGTGGTGGCAGGCGAGCCCGATCTCCAGGCCGCCGCCGAGCGCGGTGCCGTTCATGGCCGCGACGACGGGGCGGCCGAGCGTCTCCAGCTTGCGCAGCTGGGCCTTCACCGTGGTGACGGTCTCCATGACGGCAGGCGCGTCGGCCGGTCCCGCCGTGGAGAGGGCGTCGAGGTCACCGCCCGCGAAGAACGTCTTCTTGGCCGACGTGACGATCACGCCGACGAGCTCGTCCTTCGCCGCGACCAGCTCGTCGACGACCTGGCCCATCGCCGCCAGGTAGCGCTCGTTCATGGTGTTGGCGCTGCGGCCGGGGTCGTCGAGGGTGACGATCGCGATGCCGTCGGCGTCCTTCTCCCAGGTCACAGCCCTTGCCGTCGCAGCCATTACACACGCTCCACGATCGTCGCGATGCCCATGCCGCCGCCGACGCACAGGGTGGCCAGGCCGCGGCGAAGGTCGCGGCGCTCCAGCTCGTCGATCAGCGTGCCGAGGATCATCGCACCGGTGGCGCCGAGCGGGTGGCCCATGGCGATGGCGCCGCCGTTGACGTTGGTCTGCTCGTGCGAGATCCCCATGTCCTTCATGTACCGCATGGCCACCGCGGCGAACGCCTCGTTGATCTCGAAGAGGTCGATGTCGTCGACGGTCAGCCCGGCCTTCGCCAATGCCTTGCGGGAGGCGGGGGCCGGGCCGGTGAGCATGATCGTCGGGTCGGCGCCGGAAAGGGCGGTGGCGACGATCCGGGCGCGCGGGGTGAGACCGCTCGCCTCGCCCGCCGCCGCGCTGCCGACGAGGACGAGCGCGGCGCCGTCGACGATGCCGGAGCTGTTGCCCGCGTGGTGGACGTGCTCGATCTTCTCGACCCAGTGGTAGCGCTGCAGCGCCACGGCGTCGAAGCCGCCCGCCTCGCCCATCATCGCGAACGACGGTGGGAGGCCCGCCAGGCTTTCCAGGGTGGCGCCCGCGCGGACGTGCTCGTCGCGGTCGAGGATCGACAGGCCGTTGCGGTCCTTGACCGGCACGACCGACTTGGCGAAGTAGCCGTTGGCCCACGCCTTCGCGGCGCGGGTCTGGGACTCGACGGCGAACGTGTCGACGTCCTCGCGCGTGAAGCCTTCGAGCGTGGCGATGAGGTCGGCGCCGATGCCCTGTGGGACGAAGCCGGTGGTGTAGGAGGTGTCGGGGTCCATGGCCCATGGACCGCCGTCGGAGCCCATCGGCACGCGCGACATCGCCTCGACGCCGCCCGCGAGCACCAGCTCCTCCATGCCCGAACGCACCTTGAGCGCCGCGGTGTTGACGGCCTCAAGGCCGGACGCGCAGAAGCGGTTGAGCTGCACGCCCGCGACCGTGTCCGGCAGGCCCGCGGCGATGGCGGCGGTCTTGGCGATGTCGCCGCCCTGGTCGCCGAGCGGGGAGACGACGCCGAGCACGACGTCGTCTATCTGGCTCGTGTCGAGCTCAGGATGCCGCGCGCGCATCTCGTCGATCAGCCCGACGACGAGGGACACCGGCTTCACCTCGTAGAGCGAGCCCGAGGCCTTGCCTCGGCCGCGCGGCGTGCGGAGGGCGTCGTAGACGTACGCCTCGGGAATCTCAGCCATGCAGCCATGTAACAGCAGCGCTGTCACATAGGTCAAGAAATCCCGTACGGTGTCACCCATGGCCGCCCCCGTGACCGACCTGCTCACCGTCGACCAGCTCGCCGAGCGCACCGGGGTCAGCGTCCGCACGATCCGCTTCTACGCGGGGCGCGGCCTGCTCCCGGCACCGCAGCTGCGCGGGCGCACCGGGCTGTACGGGCCGGGGCACGTGGCGCGGCTGTCGCTGGTGTGCGAGCTGTCGGCGCTCGGGTTCACGCTCGCCGCGATCGAGGCCCAGCTCGCCCGTCTCCCCGCCGAGGCAGGCGCCGACGAGCTGGCGCTGCACCGGGCGCTGCTCACGCCGTGGGTGCCCGAGCAGGTGGAGGAGCTCTCCGTCGACGAGCTGGCGCGGCGCGCGGGGCGAACGCTGACGCCGTCGGAGCTGGAGGCGCTGGAGGGGCTCGGCGTCATCACGGGGCTGCCAGGGGGTGCCGTCCGGTTGCACGGGCCCGCGATGCTCGGCCAGGGGCTCGAGGTGCTCGAATCGGGGCTGCCCACGGAGACCTGGCGGCGGGCGCACGCCATCATCGAGCGGCACACCACCGCCCTCGCCGAGGACCTGATGGCGATGTTCCAGGACGAGGTGTTGCAGCCCTACCGCGACCGCGGCCGCCCCGCCGACGAGCGCACCCGCCTCGCTGCCGCGCTGGCCCAGTTGAAGCCGATCACGGTGCGCGGGGTCGTCACGGCGTTCGGGCGGGCGGTGAACCGGACGATCCGCCAGCGGCTGGGCTGACCCGGGCCCGCGCCGCCCCTGACCCGACTTCGCACCCCTTCGGCTGCTTCGCACCCCGCCGGCGGGGTGCGAAGTGACGCGAAGGGGTGCGAAGTCGACGGGTGGGGGGTCGCGCGGCGCGGTAGCGTCCAACTGTGCAGATCCTGCGTGCCGCCGGGCACTTCGCTGTGCCCGAAGGCGCACCCAACCAGTACCGGGAGCACCTGCGCTCCCCGGATTTGTCGATCGGCACGTACTGCATCCCCGTCGGCGGCAAGGACGGCCAGGACCCGCACACCGCCGACGAGGTCTACATCGTCGTGCGCGGCCGGGCGCGGCTGATCGCGGCGAGCGGCGAAGCCGAGGTCCAACCCGGCTCGGTGATCTTCCTGCCCGCGGGCGAAGAGCACCAGTTCACCGAGGTCAGCGAGGACCTGTCGGTGTTGGTGGTGTTCGGCCCCAGCACATGACGTTCACCTACCCGCACACGGTGCGCTACCTCGAGGTCGACGCGCAGAACGTCGTCTTCAACTCCTGGTACCTGGCCTGGTTCGACGACGCGATGTCCGCGTTCCTCGACCACGGCGGCCTTCCGTACAAGGCGATGCTGGAAGCGGGCTACGACGTCCAGCTCGTCCGTTCGGAGATCGACTGGCGGGTGGGTGTGGGGTTCCAGGACAACCTCGACATCGCGGTCGCCACCGCCCGGCTGGGCCGCACGAGTTTTGCGCTGGACTTCGAGGTCCGGCTCGGCGCCACCGTGACCTGCGCAGGCCGCACGTTCTACGTCGTGATCGCCGCCGACGGCTCGGGCAAGCGCGAGATCCCACCGGAGATCCGGGCCGCGCTCGGCGAACCCGCGCCGCTCCTCCCGGTATGACACACCGAGACGGATGAAACGCTCGGCGTAATTGGCCGACTCCTCCAATGCCTCGTGCGACCCTCATCCGCACAGGGCGAAGGGGGGTGTGGCCGTGATCGGGCGGGTGGGTCCGCGGCGCGTGCGCCCCACGTGGCCGAGGGCGGGTGTGCCCAACGCTCCGGGTCTCGACGGCGTGCGCGGTCTGGCCGTGCTCGCCGTGCTCGCCTACCACCTCGACCTCGCCTGGGCGGGCGGCGGCTTCCTCGGCGTCGAGGTCTTCTTCACCCTCAGCGGCTTCCTCATCACCCAGCTCCTGCTGGACGAGCTGACCCGCACGGGGCGCGTCGACGCCTGGGCGTACGCGTTGGCGCGGGCGCGGCGGCTGCTGCCCGCGCTCGTCACATGCGTGCTCGCCACCCTGACCCTGTTCGCCTGGCTCGTGCCCACGGCGGGGCTGCGGGCCGACGGGCTGGCCTCGCTGCTCTATGTCCAGAACTGGCACCTCGTGCTGGCGGGCCTGCCGTACTCCGAGGCGTTCGCGCGGCCGTCGCCGCTGCTGCACCTGTGGTCGCTGTCGGTGGAGGGGCAGCTGTACCTGCTGTGGCCGCTGTTGCTGGTCGGGGTGCTGGCGATGGTGCGCCGGTCCACCGCGCTCCTCGTCACCATCCTGTTGGCGTTCGCGTCGGCGGTGCTGATGGCCGTGCGCTTCGACCCGGACGGCGGCTCGCTGGCCTACTACGCCACCGACACGCGCGCCTCAGGGTTCCTGGTGGGGGCCGCGCTGGCGTGGGTGTGGCGGCCGCCCGCGTGGTCGCGCCCGTTGCCGCGGGGCGCCCGGTGGGGCATCGACGCCGCCGGGATCGCGGCGGTGGTCACGCTGGTCGTGGGGTTCGTGGCCGTGTCGGAGTTCGACGCGGGCCTCTACCGCCAGGGCGGGTTTCTGCGGGTCGGGATGCTTACCGCGGTGGTGATCGTGGCGGCGACGCGGGCCCGCGGGGCGGTGGCCGGGCTGCTCTCGCGGCCGTTGCTGGTCGCCGTTGGACGCCGGTCCTACGGGCTCTACCTCTATCATTGGCCGGTCTTCGTGCTCGGTCGCGAGCTGCCGCTCCCCCCGTGGAAGATCGGCCTGTTGGGCGTGCTCGTGACGGTCGTCGTCGCGGAGGCGTCCTACCGGTGGATCGAGACCCCTGTGCGGCGCGGGGCGTTGGGAGCGTTGATGGGCAGGCTGCGGCTGCCCCGGCCTGCGGTCGTCGTCGGGTTCGGCGCGGCGTCCGCGGCTCTACTGGCGACCGTCGTCGCGTTGACCGGCCAGGGTGCGGCGGTGGACGACGGCCCGGCTACGGCGTTGTCGGCGAACGGCGCGGGTGCAGCGGTGCGCGAAGGGCCTGCCACGGCGTTGTCGGCAGGCGCGGATGCGGCGGCGCTGCCGGGTGGCCCGGTCATGCCGAACGCCGGGGCGCCCGCGGCTGGGCAGGGCGCGCCCGCGCTCGGGCCGCCGGGTGGTGGGCCGCCGATCCCGGGCGGCCCGGCGGGGCCTGCGGCCGGGCCCACGCTCGTCGTCGGCGACTCGATCGCGCTCGGCAGCGCCGACTCCCTCCGCCGAGCCCTCGGCGCCAGCACGACCGTCGACGCCAAGGTGGGCCGCCAGTTCTCGGCCGCGCCGGGGATCGTCGCGGCGTGGGCGGCGGTCAACGGCGGACCCATCGTCATCGACCTCGGGGCGAACGGCACCGTCGCCGCGGACGACGTCAATGCCGTCATCACCGCGGCAGGCGACCGACGCGTCGTCTTCGTCGGCGTGCACGTGCCCCGCCGCTGGCAGGACGGCAACAACGCCGCTCTGCGCGCCGCGGCCGCCGCCCATCCGACGGTCGCGTTCGTCGACTGGGACGCCCTCGTCGACGCCAACCCCGGCGTGCTCGGGCCGGACGGCGTGCATCCCGGCGTCGCGGGCCGCACCCTGCTGGCCAACGCCGTCGCCGCCGCGGCCCGCAAGCAGTGAGGTCAGAACCGGTGTCGGGTGTGGGTGAACGTGCCCTTGCCGAACGCGAGCACCTTCGTCGGCTCGACCCGGAAGACCAGCGCCGCGCCGTGCGAGTGGTGGAAGGCGCCGTCGCGCACCTCGAACTGCCACTGCCCGTCCCACTTCTCCCGCCACAACTGGGCGAGGCGGCCGAGCAACTCGTCGTCGGTGACGCGGGCCGCCGCGCCCTCGACGACGACGTCGATGCCGCTCTTCCAGCCGTTGTCGCCCGTGGTCAGCAGGACGTTCGGGTTGGTCGTCAGGTTGTGTGCCTTCTGCTCGGTCTCGCCGGTGCTGAAGTGCAGCGCGTCGTCGAGCCAGACGGCGACGAGCGGCGTGGAGTGCGGCCGTCCGTCGGGACGCACGGTGGTCACCCAGAAAATCTGGGCGGTCTCGAGCACCTTCTGCGTGTCCGACCACGGCACGGCCTGGGTGCCGGGAGCGCTGAACCGCTCGTCGAGCGAGGTTGTCGGAGTCATGAGGTGGGGACCGGCGGACGGCGTCGGACTCATCGGCCGGGGATGGATCAGTCGATCCAGTAGCGGCGGCCGCTCGGCTCGGCGACGGGCCAGTAGGGGTCGAGGCGCCCACCGCAGCGCTCGATCACGGCGATGGAGCCGATGTTGGCCCGAAGTCGAAGCCCTCCGCCGCCAACGTGGCCTGCGCGGCGCGTTCGTCGTCCGGACGCGGGGGCGCAGCCGCAGGGTCACCATGGCGCACAGCGCGTGGCCCGCCCGGCTTCGGCGAAAGCGGCTATCGGGGCACGTAGGCTGCGCTCGTGCGCATCATCGAGACGGCCGATGCACCGTCGCACACGGGCCCGGTGCCGCAGGCCGTCGAGGCAGGCGGGTGGATCTACGTCTCCGCACTGTTCGGGGCGGATCCGGTGACGCACGTGATCCCGCCCGACGCGCGCGCCGAGGCCGAGCGGCTGTTCGCCAACCTCGCCGCGATCCTCGCCGCCGCGGGCGCGGGTCTGACAGACGTTGTGCGGGTGGGGATCGTGATGCGGAAGCTGCAGCGCGACCGTCCGGTGTTCAACCAGGTGTGGGCCGAGCAGTTCGTCGAGCACCGGCCAGCGCGGTCGGCGATCGAGGCCTCCGACTTCGGCCGCTCGGGCGAGAACGCCCGCTTCATGGTCGAGGCCACCGCCTACCGCGGCTGACTCACCTAGCGGGCGCGGAGGTCCTTGCGCAGAGCCTTCGGCGACGCAAGCGCACAGCGCTGTGACCTGCATGAAGGCGGCTCTGTACGGCCCTTCCACGTCCGCGTGTTCCGTACCGGTCCCGCGCGGTGGCGACCGACGGCTTTGCAGATCGCCGTCAACGTGGCCGTGACCGGCTGTGGACGGCACCGAATGCCACGGTGTTCGCGCATAGAGTCCGCGCGTCCGGTTCTTAGGGCGCTCCCGCTATGGCGCCCGCCTGGCTTACCACGACAAGACACGGCACAGCTGGGAGACTCGTCGCGCACGGAGGTCTGCACGTGATCCCGGAGGTGCTTTGTGGACACTGGGCCCGTCCGACTCGCCGGAGTTCATCACCTCAAGCTTCCGGTTCGCGACCTGGCCAGATCAGAGGCCTGGTACGGGCGAACCCTCGGGTATCTGCGAACCGCGGAGTTCCGAGACGGCGAAACGCTCAACGGTATCGGTATGAGCCATCCGGCCGGTGGGCCGCCAATTGCCTTCCGGTTGGATCCTGGTCGGGCCGAGGCGGCCGCCGGATTCGACTATTTTTCCATCGGCGTGCCCGACCACGCCACGCTCGATGCGCTGGCCGCGCACCTGGACGCCCTTGGCGAGCGGCACGGCGGCGTGCACCGGGCCAGCTCTGGCTGGATCCTGCCCTACCTGCACGACCCTGATGGGCATGAGGTGCGCTTCTATACCGTCGAGCATCACACCTCGACGGAGCCGGGCGATATCAAGCGGGTCGACGGAGCTGCCGGCCTCGCCCGGGCCCGACAGAGGGTCGATCGGCCCGCGTCCACCATTGGCTGAGCCGACACCGCTCCCGGCCGGTGCGGCGCACTTGAGATGTCATCAAAGCCTCGGGAGCGGTTCTGGATGGCCCAAGAGGCGGTGTACCGGTGGGGTTCGAATCACAGTTGGACCCTTTAAGGGGAAGCGCTCCCCCGCCGCGATCACGCCCGTGACCTGCACGTAGGTGGCTCCCATGATCGCGACGGAGAGAACTTTGGCGCGTATTCGGCACCCAGGCGGTCGATCTGGCGTCCGGCGTTCCCTTGTCAACGCGGCCTTGACGACGCCTCGCGCTATCGGCAAGCCCGCTCGCCCCGGGTGCTACTCCCCTCCGGCGCCGGTGCATAGTCCGCGCGGCTGTTCTTGCCAGTCCATGCCGGAAGCTGGTGGTGATCTCCTCGCGGCGCGGGTGGAATCCCTGCCGGTTCGAGGGGTGGGGTGCAAGGTACGTCTTCCCGCCTTGCACCCCACCGCTCGGGCCGGTAGCCGTCTGGCGCGCCGTGAGGAGTTCACCACCCCGCCGCACTCCCCCGATCTCCGAGCGGTGTCGGGCGCGGGTGGAACCCGCCATCTTCTATCCATCGCCGAGCCGGACTAGCATCGCCGGATGGCGATGGATTGCTGTTCCACCGACGTGACACCGGCGGTGGCGTTGTTCCGCTCTTTGGGAGACCCGGCCCGGCTCGCCATTGTGTCCCGCCTGGCCCAGGGCGAGGCCCGCGTCGTCGACCTGACTCGTCTGCTCGGGCTCGCACAGTCCACCGTCTCCAAGCACCTCGCCTGCCTGCGCGACTGCCGCCTCGTCGATTTCCGCACCGAGGGCCGCCAGTCCTACTACTCCCTGACCCGCCCCGAGCTGGTCGACCTGCTGCACAGCGCCGAGCTCCTGCTAGCCGAGACCGGAGACGCCGTCGCGCTGTGCCCGATCTACGGAGAGCCTTCGCAGACGATGGGGACAGCGTCATGACGTCCGCCGCCGTGACACCGGACCGTCAGGCCGTCCTGCGCCGTCGGATCCGGTTTCTCGTCGCGGCGACGATCACCTACAACGTGATCGAAGCCATGGTTGCGGTGGCGGCCGGGACGATCGCCTCCTCTGTGGCGCTCATCGGGTTCGGTCTGGACTCGGTCATCGAGGTCAGCTCGGCCGCCGCGGTCGCATGGCAGTTCGCGGGCTCGGATCCGCAGCGGCGCGAGCGGGTGACGTTGCGGGTGATCGCCTGGTCGTTCTTCGTGCTCGCGGCCTATGTGACGGCCGAGGCCGTTCGAGGGCTGCTAGGCGCGGGTGCGGCCGAGCGCTCCCCAGTCGGGATCGTCCTGGTTGCGGTCAGCGTGATCGTGATGCCGTTCTTGTCCTTCGCTCAGCGGCGGACGGGCCGGGAGCTGGGATCGTCAACCGCAGTTGCGGACTCGAAGCAGACTCTGCTGTGCACCTACCTGTCGGCGACGGTGCTCGTAGGCCTGGTCTTGAACGCGACTCTGGGCTGGTGGTGGGCTGATCCCATTGCGGGCCTCGTGTTGGCAGTGCTCGCCGTCCGGGAGGGGCGCAACGCGTGGCTCGGGGACCAGTGCTGCGCACCGTCGACGACCGTGAAGCCCGGCCAGCCTGCGGCGGGCTGCTCGGATGGATGCTGCTCGTCGTGACTGTTCCCGAGCGGGATCGTGGGATCGGCGCTCCTGCCCGGCTGGGTGGCCGGGTAGCCGGACACGGCACCCCGGCACGGGCCGGAGGTGGAGTGCTGGGGTGGCGGGGCCGGCGTAGCCGGCCACGCGCCGCCGCAGGCGGCGCCTTGATCCTGTAGAGAGCGATTCGGCAGCACCGCGCGGATGACACGCGCGGATGAGCGCGACGAATGCGCGACGAATGGGCGCGGTGAGCGAGTGGGTACCGACTGGCCTTCTCGGCTACGGCCCGAGACGGGCGGGGTATGTACCGGGTCGCCTCGGTGATCTGGGTCAGGCCAGGCTGATGTGAGACCCAACAGCCGCGATCCGTGTCGCGCTGCCCCGATCTCCGGGGTCCGTCATACTCAATAGGTGGGCGCTGGCGACGTCCACCGGAGGAGGTCGCGGATGGAAATTGTTCCGCGCGACGATCCGCGGGTCGTCGCGCTGTCGGCGGCGCTGGGCCCCTACACCTGGACCAAGTTGACCCCCGAGATGCTGGCCCGGCGCGTCGTCGGGGTCCTGGACCGGTATTGGCTCCTGGCTGAACTGCCAGGTCCGCGGCCCGCGGCGTGGATGGACGACCTCGAGCCTGCCGCCCCGGGCGACGAACGGGTTGCCGTGTTGGTGGCCGGGCTGCGTGCGCTGCACTGGCGGATGCTGACCCGTACGGCGCTGTGCCGCCAGCTCGTCAGCACACTGGAGTCGTGGTCGGTGCGCCGCGAGCTCGCCGACATCGAACTCAGCTGGTTGCTCGACGGCGAGGTCTGATACCGATGCCGGCTCATTGCCGGGACATCGCCATCCGCATCTCCGCTTCGCTGTCGATGATGAGCTCGCCGCTCACGTCGACCGTCACCCGATGCAGCGTTCCGGTGAACCGGAACGGTGACTGGTAGTCGGTCACGATCGGCGCCCCGGGGTTGGATCCGCACGACAGGCCGCCGGGGTTGAACGCGATCGGGACGGTCACCGGGATGTCGGTATGGGCCACGAGTTGATCGTCGACGTAGAGCTGGGCCCGGCCTGGCGCCCCTCGGCCGTTGGGGAAGTCCGGTTCGCCGGTGGGCTCGAACTCGAACCGCAGCCGGTGACTGCCCTTGGGCAGCGGGTCCGGCGTCGACACCCGATAGATGGCGCGGCTGAGGTAGTTGTGGGCGTAGTGCAGCCGCTGGTCCTTCACGTAGAAGACGAAACCGCCGTTGTTGGCTCCCTGGCAAAGCAACACGCCCTCGGCGCCTGCCGCCGGGATGGCGACGTCGGCGGTGATGCTGTGCGGGCGGTTGAGCACTCGCGGCCCGACGGCGGCGGGAAGCATCTCGGTGCCCGGCCAGAACGTGTAGCTCGTCCGCGCCTGGGTGAGCTGGGGGCGCTCGGTCATCAGCCGGGTCACGACGCTGCCGTCGATGGGGAGCACGTTGTAGCGGCCTGCCTCGACGTACCACTGGGCGATCAGCTCGATGACCTTGCCGCGGTTCTCGGCGGCGACGTCGTAGTTCTCCGAGAAGTCCTCGGCCGCGTGGTAGAGCTCCCAGCGTTCGGCGTCGAGCATGGCCAGGGTGTCGGCCGTGATCGGGGTACCGAACGGGACGTCGGCCTCGGCGAACGAGGGCCCCGGCCACGGGCAGACCGCCCGCCAGCCGTTGTGGTCGATCGCCCGGTGGCCGAACATCTCGAAGTACTGTGTGTAGTGCCGCGTCGGGGCATCGGCGTCGGCGAAGGTATGGGCGAAGCTCACCCCGTGCAGCGGTGCCTGCGTGACACCGCGGATGCTGGTGGGGGGTTCGATCCCGAGCACGTCGAGGACCGTCGGGACCATGTCGATGATGTGCGCGTACTGCTGGCGGACCTCGCCGCGTGCGGCGATGCCTGCCGGCCAGTGCACGAGGAACGGGTCGCTCGCGCCGCCGCGGTAGGTTTCCCGCTTCCACCGCCGGAACGGGGTGTTGCCTGCCCAGGTCCAGCCCCAGGGGTAGTGGTTGAAGGTGGTCGGCCCGCCGATCTCGTCGAGCTTGGCCAGACTGTCCTCAAGCGACTCGGGGGCGTTGTTGAAGAACTGGGTCTCGTTGGTGGTGCCGGTGACCCCACCCTCGGCGCTCGCGCCGTTGTCGGAGATCACCATGATCAGCGTGTTGTCCAGCTCGCCGGTCTCGCGCAGGAACTCCAGCAGCCTCCCGATCTGGGCGTCGGTGTGGGACAGGAAGCCCGCGTATACCTCCATCAGGCGGGTGGCGAGGCGGCGCGCGTCGGAGGAGAGCGTCTCCCATTCGGGGACGTCGGGGTCGTGCCGCGACAGTTCGGCGTCGGCGGGAATGACCCCCAGCTCCTTTTGGCGGGCGAACACCTCCCGGCGGTAGGCGTCCCAGCCCTCGTCGAAGCGCCCGGCGTACCGGTCGGCCCACTCCTTCGCCACATGGTGCGGTGCGTGCGTCGCGCCGGTACAGAAATGCAAGAAGAACGGCTTGTCCGGGGCAACCTGCTTGGCGTCGGCGATGAAGGAGATGGCGTGATCGGCCAGGTCCTCGGTCAGGTGATAGCCCTCGGCCGGGCTACGCGGCGGCTCCACCTGGTGGTTGTCGTGGACGAGCTCGGGATACCACTGGCTGGTGTCGCCGCCCAGGAACCCGTAGAAGCGGTCGAAACCGCGCCCGAGCGGCCACCGGTCGTAGGGTCCGGCGGCGGACTCCTGCTCGGACGGCATCAGATGCCATTTGCCGATCATGTAGGTGTTGTAGCCGTGCTGTTGCAGCATCTCCGAGAGGAACCCGTTCTGGAACGGGATGTTGCCGTCGTAGCCGGGGTAGCCGGTGGCCAGTTCGGTGATCGCGGCCATCCCGTTGGCGTGGTGGTTGCGGCCGGTGATCAGGCAGGAGCGCGACGGCGAACACAACGCCGTGGTGTGCATGCGGTTGTAGCGCAGCCCGCCGGCCGCGAGCGAATCGAGGTGCGGGGTGGCGATCGGACTCCCGTAGCAGCCGAGCTGGCCGAACCCGGTGTCATCCAGAACGATGAACAAGACGTTGGGGGATCCCGGGACCGCCCGGACCGGTTGCGGCCATGCCGGGGTCGACTCATCGGTGGTCCGACCGATCCGACCCGGGAACGTCGTGCCTGGCTGATACTCACTGAACGCCATAGCTCTGGTCCCTCTGCTCCTCATGAAGCCGTGATCGGCTCGCTCCTCGACGGAGCGAACACTGTGTCGGGACGTCGGATATCACCCGCCCGAGGTGGTTCTCCGCTGACAAGGACGAGCGCGTACCACTCCGCGAGCCTCGGCCGACGCGGCAGCAGAGGGGGCGCGACGGACGCACGGCCATGAGGGTCCCCCGAGCGGCGGACGTCGACGCGTCCGGCCGGATGGCCGCGGACCCGTCCCTACCCGAC
The DNA here is from genome assembly GCA_963736375.1 of uncultured Actinomycetota bacterium. Classification (GTDB taxonomy): domain Bacteria; phylum Actinomycetota; class Actinomycetes; order Mycobacteriales; family Pseudonocardiaceae; genus Pseudonocardia. The sequence goes on along the minus strand of CAVTOL010000026.1, from coordinate 140,332 downwards.
CACGAGGCGAAGCGGGAACCAGCGCACGGTAGGCCGGGTCAAACCACCCCAAATGGATGAGCGGGGCGATCGTCGATCTCGTGACAGTGGTCGGCAGCCGGACACGGAAGGAATTCGCGATGACCTCCGCCACGTCCAACGAGCTGATGTCGCACGCCGCGGTCACGGGCGGCGAGCCGCTCACCGCCGCCACATGCGAGCGGCGCAAGCGCGCTATACGGCGTGCGATCCACATCGGCCAGGTGATCGATCAACGCGCCGCGGTCCCAGGCTTCTGCATCATCCATCCGGTGTTCGTCGCTCTCGGGGTAATGCTCCTCGTGCTGGTCATAGCCGACATCGCGATCATGGTGGTCGCCAGCGCATGACCGCTGAGCGAGCCTCGCAACCGCGGCGTTCTGGCGGCCCTCACCACCCAACCTTCCGTGCTCTGATCTGGCTCTCACCCGCCGCGCTGGTCGAGCTGCGCCTTTGCCCGGCGCTGGTCGCTGTGGAGGCTGACTTCCCGGAGGGCCTCCCTGACGCTGCTGCTTGTCGCGGTCGCGGGAGGGTGTCAGGGGTGGCGCGTGCGCCATCGCGGAGCGACGCCGTCAGGCACCCTTGATGCCCTGCCGTGGCCGTGTTGAGCCTGACGGTGGCAAGGAGGACCGGACCGCCCCCGACCGCCTCGCCTGCTACGCCTCGATCAGGCGGACACCGTCGTGGGTGCGCGTGACCGGCGCGCGGACGGAGGGTCTGGTGACCTCCGAGCATGGCCGTGGTGTGTTTGTCCGCGCCGCTCCGGTCGTGCGACGGCTAGCGTCGGAGCGCTTCGCTCGGCAGCACTGCGACCGTGGCAAGGCCGCGTTCCTTGCCGAGGCCGAGAAGGTGGGCTACGCGCCCGGGGTCGACAGCATCCGCGTCCACGAGGAGCCCGCCCCGGCCGATCCGGCAGAACGCCTCAAGATCGAGACCGGGTCACCGGTGATCGTCCGCGATCGACGCTATCTCGCCAACGGCGAGCCCGTGGAGATCGCAACGTCCTACATCCCGGTCGACCTTGCACGCGGGACCGCCATCGTCGAGAACGACACGGGACCCGGCGGTATCTACGCCCGACTGGAGGAGTCCGGGCATCCGCTCGATCGGTTCGTCGAGGAGGTCGCCGCCCGGATGCCGACCCCTGCGGCGCGGCGATCTTGGCGGCGGACGGGGCCTCGCGCGGTCCGTACCGGTCCCGTGGATTCTCCCCGATCACACCGACTGCCGCCGGTCCGTCACAGACACTCGAATCCGACCGCGTCACCGTTTGCGCTGGTCAGAACGCTGTTGCGGCGGGTCGGCCGGGTCAGGCCCTGGCGGCCTCGCGGGCGCGGAGGTCCTTGCGCAGGATCTTCCCGCTCGCCGACTTCGGGATCTCGTCGATGAACTCCACCCTCCGCACCTTCTTGTGCGGGGCGATCCGCTCGGCGACGAACGCCATCACCTCGTCGGCGGTGAGATCGGCCGCGTCCTGCTTCACGACGAACGCCTTCGGCACCTCCTCGCCCTCGTCGTCGCGCACGCCGATGACGGCGACATCGGCGATCTTGTCGTGGGTGAGCAGCAGGGCCTCCAACTCGGCGGGCGGCACCTGGTAGCCCTTGTACTTGATCAGCTCCTTGACCCGGTCGACGATCGAGAACACACCGTCCTCTGTGACCTCCGCAACGTCACCGGTGTGCAGGTAGCCCTCCTCGTCGAGGGTGGCCGCGGTGGCGTCGGGGTTGTTGAGGTAACCCGACATGACGTTCGGGCCCTTCACCCACAGCTCGCCCCGCCCGCCGGGCCCGACCTCCTCGTCGGTGGCCGGGTCGACCAGCTTGCACACCACGCTCGGCAGCGCGAAGCCCGACGAGTTGAGGTCGAGGTCGGGGCGGTCGTCGGGCATGCAGTGGCTCACCGGCGACAGCTCCGTCATCCCGTAGCCCTGCAGCACCGTGCAGCCCAGGCGCTTGCCCATCGCGTGGCCGAGCTCGGCGTCCAGCGGCGCTGCTCCGGAGAAGACGATGTCGACGCACGAGAGGTCGTAGTCGTCGACGATCGGGTGCTTGGCCAGCGCGACGGCCACCGGCGGCGCGATGTAGACGCGGCGGATGCGGTACTCGGCGATCACGCGGAGGAACTCGACGAGGTCGAACTTCGGCATCGTCACCACGGTGGCGCGCTTGTGCAGGCCATGGTTCAACATCACGGTCATGCCGTAGATGTGGAAGAACGGCAGCACGGCCAGCATCGTCATCTCGGACGTGACGTGGCCCATCACCGCGATCTGGCAGAGGTTGGCGACGAGGTTGCGATGCGTGAGGATCACGCCCTTCGCCCGCCCGGTGGTGCCCGAGGAGTACGGCAGCACCGCGGTGTCGGCGGCCGTCGTCGTGAGCGCGGGTGGCGCGGCCGTCGTGGCGAGGAGATCGGCGAGTGACGTGACGCCGGGGGCGGCGTCGAGCGTGACGACGGCGTCCTCGGGCAGCCCGGCCTCGGCGAGCCCGGCTCGGGCCCGGTCGAGGAACGCGGAGACGGTGATGAGCAGCTTGGCGTCGGAGTCGGCGAGCTGATGGGCCAGCTCGCTCGGGGTGTAGAGCGAGTTCGCGCTGGTCACGACGGCGTTGGCGCGCAGCACGCCGTGGAAGGCCGCGGCCCACTCCGGCGAGTTGGGGGCGAAGAGCCCGACGACGTCGCCCGTTCCGATGCCGCGTTCACCCAGCGCCGCGGCGATCTTGTCGACCATGCCCGCCAGCTCACCGAACGTGATCGCCCGGCCGCTCGGACCGTCGATGAACGCGGGGGCGTCGATCCGGTCGCCGAAGTCGCCGAAGAGGAACGCGGTGAGCGACACGTCGGGGATCTCGACGTCCGGGTATGGGCTGCGGACGGGCATGGCGGCGCTCCCTCGCGACGGCGGCAATCGGATCATGGTAATGCTCCCGCGGTCGCGGGCATCGCCGCGCGAGCCGCGGAGCGCCACCACTGCATCGATGCAGCAAGCGAGCGCAAGGGGGCAGCGGACCGTTCGGCGCGCGGGACGGGTCACATGACCCGCAGAACCGACCGGAGGGGTTGTCGCGGTGCAAGGCCACTGTCAGGCTCGCCATCGCTGCCCATGTGGACTCCCCATCCGCAGGGCGGCCCGGGCCGGGTCTCCCCGCCCGACCCGGGAAATGCAGCGCCCACGCGGGGCCCCTGACCGTGGTGGTCGCTGTGACGGTACGCGCGGAGTGGCCCGTCCTGATTCCCCCTCTCAGGCGCCGGGCCGCTCCGCCCCACCGACGGGCTGCGGCGTCCGCCGGGTCCGTGTGAACCGGCGTCCCAGCCAGACCAGCCCGAGGATCACGGCCAGCACCGGCAGGAACGGCAGCAGGTAGCCCACCACCGCGCCCGCAACCGCGGCGGCCGTCTTCAGCCCGTCCCAGCCTGCGGCCAGCCCCGCGGCGAACCCGCTCGGCTGTGGGATCTCCGTCGTCGTGACCGGCGCCTTCTCGACGTCGACCGTCAACGTGGAGAGCGCCACCTGGTCTTTGAGGGCGTTCAGCCTGCCGGTCAACGAGTCGAGGTCGGCCTCACGGCGCGTCAGCTCCGACTCGACCGCGACGACGTCGCCGATCGACCGCGCCTGTGCCAACAACGCCCGCACCCTGTCGACGCTCGCGCGCTGGCTCGCGACCCTGGCGTCGAGGTCGACGACGTCTTCCGTGGCGTCGACGACCTGCGCCGTTCGGTTGGTCACGTGCCCGAGGCCTGTGATGGCGTCGATCAGCTGGTCGAGCCGATCGGCGGGGACGCGGACCGTGAGCTGGGCGCCCGAATCGGTCGACGACTCCTGCGCCACCGTGCCCGCCGCGCCCGCGACCGCCGCCCGAACCCGGCGGGTGACCGCGACCGGATCGCCTGCCTCGACGCTCAGCTGCGCCGTGCGGACCAAGGAACGGGTGACGCTCCCGATCGGCACCGCGCCCTGGTCGGCCGGTGTGGGCGCAGCCCCCGACGCAGCCCCCGAGCCTGTCCCGCTGGGCGCGGGCGCGGCATCTCGCCCCGCGACACCGGGCCGGGCGATCTCCGGCGCGGCGGACTCGTGGTCGGTGATCGGGCCGCGACCACCGAGGATCACGATCCCGATCGCCCCGAGCACGACCACCAGCACCAGCCCGACGAGCACCCCCCACCGCCCGCCGATCCGCAGCCGCGTCCGTGTGGTGAACACCTGCACCTCCCCTGTCCCGTTTCGACACGAGGACGGGCGGGGTCGCGGATGGGGTTGGGCGGCCGGACGTCACGATCCGGTCACGTGAAGAGGTGCTCGAACGCCTTCAGGTTGGCCGTGGACTCGCCGCGCTCGGTGCGCCACGCGTACTCCCGCCGGATCGAGGTGGAGAAGCCCAATTCGAGGAGGGTGTTGAAATCGCCATCGGCCGCCTCCAGGACCTGGCCGAGAACGCGGTCGATCTCCTCGGTGCTGACCGCGGCGAGCGGGACCCGGCCGACGAGGTGGATGTCGCCCACGCGATCGAGCGTGTAGTGCACGCCGTAAAGGCGGGCGTTGCGCTGGAGCAGGAAGCGGTAGACGGCCTCGTGCTCCTCGTCGGGTCTGCGGCACACGAAGGCCTGCACGAACAGCGCCTGTTCGCGGACGACGAGCCAGGTGGGTGTCTGCAGCCGTCGGGTTCCCGGCAGGCCGACGAGAAACTGGCCCGGCCCGCGCCGGTGGTGTTCGACCTCCAGCTCGGCCAGGGCGGCCGCGACGGTCTCGTCGACGTTCTCCGGGATCGTCACGACGCCAGCCCCGCCAATACCCGCTGCCGTTGGGCGAACTCGGTGGCGGCGCCGGTGTAGGTGGCGAGCAGGGCGTCGGCGGTGCGGTCCCAGGAGAACTCACGGGCGTGGGCAACGGCGCCGACGCCCAGCTCGTCGCGTCGGCCGATCGCGGCGGTGAGCGCATCGGCCCACTCCTCGGCGCGGTGCCCGGGGACGAGCAGCCCGGACCGGCCGTCCGCCACCGCGACCGGGAGCCCGCCCACCCGTGCCGCGACGACGGGGGTGCCGCACGCCTGCGCCTCCAGCGCGACGAGCCCGAACGACTCGTTGTGGCTGGGTACGGCGACGACGTCGGCCGCTCGGTAGACCTCGACGAGGCCCACGCCCTGCGGCGGGAGGAAGCGCACGCAATCGCCGATGCCGAGCGCCGCGGCCAGCTCCTGCAGCCACGTGGGCTCGGCCAGCCCGGTGCCCGACGGACCGCCCGCGACCAGGACCACCAACCGTTCGCGCAAGGCCGGATCCCGCCGGAGCAGCTCGGCCGCCGCGCGCAGCAACACGTCGGGGGCCTTGAGCGGCTGGATGCGCCCGACGAACGCGAGCACCACGGCATCGCGCGGCAGGCCGAGCACCGCGCGGGCCGCGGCACGGCTGCCGGGGCGGAAGCGGGCCAGATCGACACCAGGCGGGATCGTGACCGTGCGCCGCGGATCGGCCCCGTAGAGCTCCATGAGCTGGCGGGCCTCCTCGTCGGTGTTGCCGATGAGCCGATCGGCCTCGGCCACGACCTGGTCTTCGCCGATCACCCGCACCATCGGCTCCGGCTCGTCGCCCTCGGCGAGCGCTGCGTTTTTGACGCGGGCCAGCGTGTGGGCCGAATGCACGAGCGGCACCCCCCACCGGTCGCGGGCCAGCCAGCCCACTTGGCCGGAGAGCCAGTAGTGCGAGTGGACGACGTCGTAGTAGCCCGGCTCGTGCCGTGCCTCCGCACGCAGCACGCCCGCCGTGAACGCGCATAGCTGGCTGGGCAGGTCGTTCTTGCCGAGACCCTCGAACGGGCCCGCGGCGACGTGCCGCACGAGCACGCCCGGCGCCAGCGCCGCCACCGGCGGCTGCTCGGACGAGGTGGCCCGCGTGAAGATCTCGACCGCAACGCCTGCCCGGGCCATGCGCGTGGCCGTCTCCACGACGTAGACGTTCATGCCGCCCGCATCACCGGTGCCCGGCTGCTCCAAGGGCGAAGTGTGCACGGAAAGCACGCACACCCGACGCGGATGCCGCGACGTAAGCGGCGCAGCGCCGTTGCTGGCGAAGGTCACGGCGTCCTGTGTAGCACGTGGGCCCGACAGTCACTGGGCGAGCAGGGCGAGCAGGGCGCGGAGCGGGTCTTCGGCGTGCCAGGTCCCGTCGGGCGCACGCCAGACGGGCACGCGGTGCCTGCCTGCGGTGGGGCGGCGGAGGTCGACCCAGAGGGCGTCGTGGCGGCAGAGACCGCCGTCGGGGACGTCGATCCCCAGCGTGTGGCAGGTCACGACGACCTCGCCCAGCTCGGCCCACGTCACCGGCTCGCCCGCGCCCTCGACCGTTCCGACGACGATCTCGGTGGCGAGCGGGAGGTCGAGCAGCTCGGCCAGCGCGACGGGGTCGCCGCCGATCACGAGCTCGCCCGCGGGGAGCACGGCGGCGGGCCAGGGTGCGTCGAGGACCGCGGCGACGTCGACGTGCACGACGGTGCCGTCCATCGCACGGACGTACTCGGGGAGGTCGAGGTCGGCGGCGTCCACGCGGCCCTCGGCGACGGCGTCGGCCAGCGCGATGTGGGCCGCCGCGACCAGCGCGGCCGACGGGTGGCGGCGCGGGTCGGCGAGGCGGGTGAGGAGGTCGTCCGCGGCGGGGGCGTCGGCGATGTGGAGGTCGCGGCGGACGCCGATGGCGGCCAGCAGGGCGTCGTCGGGTGGGCGGGCAGGTGGGCGGTGGTCGGGCTGGGCGCGCGCTGCCCCAGTCGCAGGAAGGTGCCCCTCCTGCGACCCAGTCGCGGCAGGGGCACCTTCCTGCAACAGGGCGGCGGGGGCGGGCGGGGCGCCGGGGGCGAGCGGGGCGGCGAGCGGGGCGGCGAGCGGGGCGGCGACGAGCGGCACCGGGTCGTAGAGGGCGGCGAGGGCGTCGGCGGTCAGCAAGCGCCAGTGGCTCGGGCGGTGGCCGCCGAGCCGGGCGTGCCGGGCGAGCCACCATGCCGTGTAGCCGGTGGTGGCGGCCTCGCGGGTGGCGCGGTCGGCCGCCAGGAGGGCGAGGGCGGCAGGCCAGGCCGTGTCGTCGACGAGGTCGAGATCGCGCACGGCGACCAGGCGGGACGGAGCCTCGGCGAGGTCGTCCCACCAGCGGTCTTCGTCGTCGAGGTCGTGATCGGGGCCGACCGGCTCCTCGTCGACGACCACGGCGAACCCGTCCAACACACCGACGGCGGTGAGCACCTCGCGGTCGAAGCGCGCGGCCCAGTCGGGGTGCAGGACGGCGAGCGGCGCGTCGTCGGCCAGCAGGGGACGCAGCGCGGCGTCGGGGAGCATCAGCTCGTCGGCGCGGGCGGGCAGGCCGTCGACGTCGGGCAGGGCGAGCGCGGCGAGCGCTTCGGTGGCCTGCGCGCCCGCGGAGAGCAGCGTGAGGACCGCGTCGGCGAGGGGCGCGGTGTCGAGCCCGGCCTCGGCGTCGTCGACCGAGCGCTCGACGGCCGCTTGCAGCGCCGGGTGCTGCAGGAGGGCAGCGGGATCGGCGAGGGTCGCGCCGAGGCGCGTGAGCAGGGGGTGGACGGCGTCCGGGTCGGCGACGTGCAGGCCGGGGACGGCGAGCCCGGCCGGGATGGGTCCGTCGGGGAGCAAGACGATGGCGGGTCCGGCGGCGGCGCGCCCGTCGACGAGGGGGACGGGGAGGGCGCGCAGGTCGTCGACCAGCCCGGGCACGACGTCGGCCAGCTCCGCCAGCTCCGCGTACAGCGCCCGCCACCAGGGCGGCGGCCGCTCGATGCCGAACAGCCGCTCGACCAGCTCTGCGGCGGTCACGCGGCGGGCGCCCAGCTCCGTCAGCGCGGCCGGGAGGTAGGGCGGGGCGGCGAGGTCGTCGAAGCCTGCCGCGGCGAGCAGGGCGGGGAGGCGTGGGCCGAGGGAGGGGATGTCGAGCCACTCGGCCCGGCCCGGCGCCAACTCGCGCACCGCAGCAGGGGCACCCTGCTCCCGCCCAGCCCAGCAGGGGCACCCTGCTCCAGCCCAGCCGCAGCAGGGGCACCCTGCTCCAGCCCAGCCGCAGCAGGGGCACCCTGCTCCAGCCCAGTCGCAGCAGGGGCACCCTGCTCCAGCCCAGTCGCAGCAGGGGCACCCTGCTCCGACGCGGGGTCCGGCATTGGCGCGGCGGCCGGTAGCCAGGTCGCCGTGCGCAGCGCATCGACGATGCCGGCGCGCAGGAGGCCATCGAGCGGCGAACGGGGGAAGCCGGGCGACGGCACGAGCGCGAGCCGCTCGTCCGGCGGTACGGCACGCACGAGGTCGACGTAGGCCTCGGCCGCCTCGGCGACCACCGCATCGGTGACCGGCCCGAGCCGGACGCGGCGTCGGTCGGCCTCCATCGGCAGGGTCGCGATCAGCCGGGCGGGCAGGCTGAGCGCTTCGGCGGTGACGGTGGGGGCGTGCGCGACGTCATCGCCGAGCGCGCCGGAGAGCGGCAACGCCCAGGTCACCGACCACTCCCGGCGGTCACGCTGCTCGACGGCGGCATCGACGGCGGCAAGCCTGCCGCTGCGGCGCACCACCCGCCAGGCGCGCGCGCCGACCGTGACGACCCCGTCGCGCTCCGTCCGCCGCACGACCTGCCCGTCGACCTCGATCTGGTCGAGCGCGGGCAAGGCGAGCAGCAGATCCGCCGCCGCGGTCCAGGCGTGGGCGAGCAGGGCGACGCCGTCGACGCTGTCGCGCAGCGGCAACCGAACCTCGGTCGTGAACCCGGCGGGCGGGCGTTCGGCGCAGGGCCAGACCAGTCGCAGGACGGGTGGGGCGTCGCGGCGGGCCAGCTCGGCGGCCGGGCCTGCGAGGTCCGCGATCGCCTCCGCGGTACGCGCTGCCGAGAACCCCACCGCCCCCGTCGTGCTCACGACCCGGGGTGCGTCGGAGACCGCCAGCACCGCAGCGAACCCGACACCGAACCGGCCGACCGCGCCCGCGTCGTCCCGCTTGGCCGACGCCCGCAGGGAGGCGAGCGCGGCCACACCCGCCGCGGTCAGCGGGGCGCCGGTGTTCGCGACCCGCAGCTCGACCGGCCCGACCTCGCCCGCATCCCAGAGCGCGACCCGCAGCCGACCTCCATGCCCGGCGGCGTCGGCGGCGTTTTGGGCCAGCTCGACGAACCAGGTGTCGGCGTACCCGCCGAGGCGAAGGTCCTCCTCGGCGTTGGCGTCCTCCCGGAATCGCGTGGGCGAGGCCGCCCAGGCGTCGAGAACCGCCGCGCGCAGGGTCGCGGTGCCGAAGGAATCGTCCACGCGATCTACTCGACGGGCTCCAGGTCGACGCCGTCGTCGTAAACCAGCTCCGCGACCGCCACCGGGCTCGCCGTCTCCACGCGGATGTCCGAGTGGGCGCCACAGCCGAAGCCGACCGCGACGACCACCCCGTCGGCGGGCGCAAACGCGTTGCCGCACACCCCAAACGCCCCCCGCAGCGAGCCCGCGAGCGGCAGGAAGAACCCGCAGGTGCCGCACGTGCCCGGCGCCGAGCGGGCCATGTCGGAGGCGGGACCGCGCGGACCGTCCTGCCACCGCTCGGCCGCCTGCTCGCGACCGATCCGCGACAGCACCCGCTCCCGCCCCAGCCCGATCTCCCGCGCGACCTCCTCGACCGCGGGATCGTCCGACGCGACGTAGCCGGGCACGAGCCGCGGGTCGTCGTCGGGCGTGGGCAGGAGATCGCCCAGGCCGAGGTCGCCGGGCCTGATCCGGCGCTCCCACGGCACCCAGCCGGGCGCGACGAGCGCCTCCGCGCCGGGCACCAGCACGACCTCGCTCACCGTGACCGGGCCGTCGGGAGACGCCGCGGCGATCGTGACCGCCCAGCTCCAGCCCCGGTAGCCGCCCTGCTCGGCGGCGAAGTAGTGAGTGACGGAGCCGTCGTCCTCTGGCAGGCTCTCCAGGTGCGCGCCGACCGCAGCGGGCCCGACCGGAAGATCGGTCGCCGCTTCCGCCACCGCTGCCTCACGGGCAAGGTCGACGGCGTTCACCAGCAGGATCGCATCCCTCACCGGTCGCATTGTGCCACCCTCTGCGCGACGGCCTGCCTCGCGGCGCTTCTCACCGCCTGCAGCCCGCCCCCACCGACCGTCCCTGCCATCCGGCCGCAGGTGATCGCCACGCTCCCCCACGACGCGACGGCATTCACCGAGGGCCTCCAGCGCGACGGCACCACGCTGTGGGAGAGCACCGGCCTGGCCGGGGAATCCCAGATTCGGGAGCTCGATCCGACGACGGGTGCTGTCCGCCGGTCGGCGCCGCTGCCGGGACGTCTGTGGGGGGAGGGGATCGCGGTCACCGGCAACACGATCTGGCAGCTCACGTACCAGGACGGCGTCGCGCTCCAGTGGGACAAGGCCACGCTGAAGGTGCGGAAGCAGATGGCGCTGACCGGCGAGGGCTGGGGGCTCTGCTTCGACGGCGCCCGCCTCGTCCAGAGCGACGGCTCGGCCACCCTTCGGTTCCGCGACCCCAGGACGTTCGGCCAGACCGGCGCCCTCACCGTCACGCTCGACGGCAAGCCGCTGCCGCAGGTGAACGAGCTCGAATGCGCAGGCGGGCAGGTGTGGGCGAACGTCTGGCCGACCACGCAGATCGTGCGTATCAACCCAGCGAGCGGCCGGGTGACCGCGACCGTCGACGCCTCCGGGCTCCTCACGCCTGCCCAGGAGGAAGGCACGGACGCGATGAACGGCATCACGTGGCTCGGCGGCGACGAGTTCCTGCTCACGGGCAAGTACTGGCCCGTGATGCTGCGGGTGCGGATGGTGGTCCCAAACGGCTGATCCCGGCCCACCCGAAACGTTCGCCACGGTGAGTCTCGCGGCTTCGCCGGACTCGCGCTGCGATGAGTCAGAATGGACGGGTGCGGCGCCCCCGATCGTCCCGACCCCGGACGCGGCGGTCGTGGGTGAGCGGTGACCCTTCCGGTGCGGGAAATCCCCCCGCCGCGCAGGCGACCGACGATCCGCACGCGCCTCCCGGCGACCCCACTTCGGTCACCGGGTTCGGTCCGCCCGACGGCCAACCCAGCCCGCACGCGCCGACGTCCGCCGTGCCGGACCCGTACGCCCCTCGCCGTCGCTATCCGTGGCACGACGACCCGCACTACGACCCTGGCCCCTATCGCAGACGCCCCGGCCCCGCCGCCATGTCCTGGCCGTCGCCCGCTCCGTCGAACCCGCAGCCGTCGTCCAATCCGCAATACCGCCCCGTGCACACAGCGCCGCAGGCCGGGTCGGCGCACCTTGGGCCCCGCCCGGAAAGGCAGCCTGCGCCGCTCGGCGGGGCCAACCAGCCCGGGCCACCCAGCGGGGCGAACCAGCCCGGGCCGCCCGGCCGGGCGAAGCAGCCGAGCAAGCCCGATGACCCCGCCCGTCCCGCCAACCCCGCAGGAGCGGCCCGCCAGGGCGCTGCAGAGGCGGCGGCCGGGCAGGCCGCAACCCGATCCACGGATACCACGGCGGCCGAAGGCGCGACGACCGCCGCGGGAGCCTCGCCGCCCGGCGTCAAGCTCCCGCGCAAGATCACCGTGACGCGCGTGGCGGCCATGCGCAGCAGGCAGTTCGCCGAGGGCTCGGTGCGGGCGTTCCACCGCGCCGCGACCGCGGACGGGGCCGACCGCTCGGGCCTCACCGCCCTCACCTACGCCACGATGATGACCTACGCGGTCGACGCGGCGGTCGCCGTTGCGCTGGCCAACACGCTGTTCTTCGCGGCGGCCAAGGCCGAGAGCGTCACGAACGTCGCGCTCTACCTCGCGATGACGGCGGCGCCGTTCGCCTTGGTCGCGCCCGTGATCGGGCCCCTGCTCGACCGCGTGCAGCGCGGCCGCCGCGCCGCGCTGGCGCTCACCTTCGCCCTGCGCGCGGTGCTCGCCGTCGTCATGGCGTTCCAGTACCACACCTGGCTGCTCTACCCGGCCGCGTTGGGCACGCTGGTGCTGTCGAAGTCGTTCGTCGTGCTCAAGGCGGCCGTCACGCCCCGGCTGCTGCCCACCGCGATCACGCTCGTCACCACGAACTCCCGTCTCACCACGTTCGGCCTCGCCGCAGGCGGGGTGTCCGGCGGCCTCGCCGCGGGGATCGCGTGGCTCTGGGGCTCCGAGGGCGCGCTGATGTTCACCGCGGCGCTCGCCGTCGCCGGGACGGTCCTGTGCCTCCGGATCCCGAAGTGGGTCGAGTCGACGGCCGGTGAGGTGCCCGCGGCGCTGCGCAGCACCCGGCGGGGGCGGCGCACGCCGATGGGCCGCGGTGTCGCCGTCGCACTCTGGGGCAATGGCGCGATCCGGGTGCTCACCGGGTTCCTCACGCTGTTCGTCGCGTTCGTCGTCAAGCAGACCGACGCCGAGCCCACCCAGCAGCTGGTCCTCATCGGGATCGTCGGCGCCGCGGCCGGGGTCGGCTCGTTCGCGGGCAACGCGGCGGGCGCGCGGCCGCGGGCGCTCTCCAGCGTCGTCGTGCTGTGGTGCGTGGGCGCGGCGGTGGCGGTGGCGACGCTCGCGGCGGTGCTTCCGGGCATCGCCACCGCGGCGGCGGTCGGGCTCGTGGGGGCGGCCGTGAGCGCGCTCGCCAAGGTCAGCCTGGACGCGGTGATCCAGCGCGACCTGCCGGAGGAGTCGCGCGCGTCGGCGTTCGGACGTTCGGAGACCGTCCTCCAGCTCGCCTGGGTGGCGGGCGGCGCGCTGGGGGTGCTGCTGCCGCACGGCACGTTCTGGATCGGGTTCACGGTCGTGGCGGGCGTGGTCGCGCTGGTCGGCGTGCAGACCGTGCTGCTCTACCACGGCCGCAGCATCGTCCCGTTCCTCGCCGTCAAGGACCGGCCGGTGGCACCGACCGTGCCCGCGGCCCGTTCGTGATCCCCGCGGCCCCTAGGCTGACCCGATGCGCCGCCTCGTCGTCCTCACCGCGCTGGCGGCGTTGCTCGCCGGGTGCGGGGGCAGCGCCACCCCGCCCGAGGTGACGTTCACGGCGGGCCCGGCGAGCGCCGTCGCGAAGCCCACCCAGTTCTGCGACCTGCATCTGCAAAATTGTCAGAGTGACACGAATGCGCCGGTGCGGCTCGCGGTGCCTGCAGGCACGGCGCTGAAGGTGACGGTGCCCAGCGAGATCTCGTCGGCCCCGTGGCAGGTGGTGTTCACCTACCGCAGCGCGAACGGCAGCCGGACCGACGGGCGCAGCCCCGTGCTCGCCCCCGACCAGCACCCCGACTACACGCTGCAGTTGCCCACCGCGACCGACGCGCTCGTCACCGCCCAGGTGCAGCAGTACGGCCCGCCACCGCAAGCCAACGCCGCGACCGGCGAGATCGAGTTCCCGATCCGAGCCAGCTGGGTGTTGAACGCGACGAGCTGAGCCACCCCCGGGCCCCACCCACGGCGAAGATCGGCGCGAGTAGCACACCACGCCGGTGGCGACCGTCGTCAGGTACCGATCGACGCGATCACCGCCGACCTGGGGTGGGCACGGGCGTGGGGTGGAGGTGGGCCCGGCCCCGGGTGGGGTGGGCCCGTGCCGGTGGGGCGCGCGGGTGGGGTGGGGTCAGCCGTCCAGGTCGCGCGCCACCGCCCGCACCACGTCGGCGGCGAGCTTGGCCGTGCGCCGCTCCGGGTAGCGGCCGCGGCGCAGGTCCGGCTGCACCTTCGTCTCCAGCAGCTTGATCATGTCCTCGATGAGGCTGTGCAGGTCCTCGGCCGGGCGCCGGGCGGCCTCGACCGCCGACGGCAACGAGTCGATCAGCCGCACCTGCAGCGCCTGCGGCCCCCGTCGGCCCTCCGCCATCCCGAACTCGACGCGCTGGCCGGGTTTGAGCGCCTCAACGCCTGCGGGCAGCGCGTTCCGCCGGACGTACACATCCTCTCCGCCGTCCTGGGCAAGGAACCCGAATCCCTTGTCCGCGTCGAACCATTTGACCCTGCCGGTCGGCACGCTGCGTCACCCGTTCTCTGCTCACGACGAACGCGCCCCGGGCGACACCCGGGACGCGCTGGCCCGCCACTGTACTGCGCGACACGCCGAACCGCAGCCAAATGTCGACACCCGGCCCGGGTTACGCGTTTCGGATCGCGGCCGCGTCCCCCAGGTGGAGCAGGGCGACGCTCTTCTCGCGCATCTCGACCTTGCGAATCTTGCCGGTGACGGTCATCGGGAACTCGTCGACGATGATCACGTACCGCGGGATCTTGTAGTGCGCCAGCCTGCCGGTGGCGAACTCCCGCAGCGTCTCGGGCGTCATCTCCGCAACGCCAGGACGCAGCTTCACCCACGCGCAGAGCTCCTCCCCGAACCTGACGTCCGGCACGCCGATCACCTGCGCGTCGAGGATGTCGGGGTGGGTGTAGAGGAACTCCTCGATCTCGCGCGGGTACACGTTCTCCCCACCGCGGATCACCATGTCCTTGATCCGCCCGGTGATGTTGACGTAGCCCTCGTCGTCCATCACGCCGATGTCGCCGGTGTGCATCCACCGGGCGCGGTCGATGGCCTCGGCGGTCTTCTGCGGCTCGTCCCAGTAGCCGAGCATCACCGAGTAGCCGCGGGTGCACAGCTCGCCGGGCTCGCCGCGCGGGAGGGTGAGGCCGGTCTCCGGGTCGATGACCTTGACCTCGACGTGCGGGTGCACCCGCCCGACCGTCGACACGCGCCGGTCGAGGGTGTCGTCCGCGCGGGTCTGGATGGAGACGGGCGAGGTCTCGGTCATGCCGTAGCAGATCGTCACCTCGGTCATGCCCATCCGCTCGACGACCTGCTTCATCACCTCCACGGGACACGGCGACCCTGCCATGATCCCCGTGCGCAGCGACGACAGGTCGTAGGACTCGAAGTCGGGGTGGTTGAGCTCGGCGATGAACATCGTCGGCACGCCGTACAGCGACGTGCACCGTTCCCTCTCGACGGCCTCCAAGGTGGCCTTCGGGTCGAAGCCGGGCCCGGGGATGATCATCGTGGAGCCGTTGGCCGTGGAGCCGAGGTTGCCCATCACCATGCCGAAGCAGTGGTAGAAGGGCACCGGGATGCAGACGCGGTCGTCGGGGCCGTAGCCGCACAGCAGCCCCACGAAGTAGCCGTTGTTGAGGATGTTGTGGTGCGAGAGCGTCGCTCCCTTGGGGAAGCCGGTCGTGCCCGACGTGTACTGGATGTTGATCGGGTCGTCCGGCGAGAGGTCGGCCTGCCGACGCGCGAGCTCGGCCCGGTCACCCCGCTTGCCCGCGTCGACGAGCGCGTCCCATTCCGGCGTGCCGAGGAGCACGACCTGGCGCAGCGCGGGGCAGTTCGGCCGGACCTCCTTGATCATCGCGGCGTAGTCGGACGACTTGAAGCTCGTCGCCGCGACCAGCACCGCGATCCCCGCCTGGTTCAGCACGAACTCCAGCTCGTGCGTGCGGTAGGCCGGGTTGATGTTGACGAGGATGACGCCGATCTTCGCCGTGGCGTACTGCACGAGCGTCCACTCCGGAACGTTGGGCGCCCAGATGCCCACCCGGTCGCCCTTCTCGACGCCCGCGGCGACCAGGCCGAGCGCCACGGTCTCGACGTCGTCGCGCATCTGCGCGTACGTCCAGCGGCGCCCGCTTGGCACGTCGACCATCGCCTCGTGGTCGGGCCGGGCGGCGGCCGCGCGGTCGAAGTTGTCGCCGATCGTGTCGCCGAGCAGCGGGACGTCGGATACGCCCGACGTGTAGGACGGGACGGCAGGGGCGGCAGCAGACGCGGCACTGGACACGACGAGGGCCTCTCTCGGGTGAGCTGTCCCACATCCTGCGACGATCACGGGCGCCCCCGCCACCCCCCGTCGGGTAGGCGTCGCGACGGGAGTTGCAGGAGGGGGCCCCTGCCGCGACTGGGTGGCAGCAGGGTGCCCCTGCTGCAGCCCCCGCCCGCCCAGCCCCCACCCCGCTCGCCCGCATACGAGCCTGCGGCCGAATAGCGTTGGACCCGCGCCGATACCCTGGGGAGATGCACGACCCCCGCGTCCTGCTCGATCCCGCCACCGACGCCGTCCGCAAGCTGGCCCGCCGGGGCTACGCCCTGGACGTGTCCGCCGTTGACAAGCTCCTCTCGGGACGCAACACCGCGATCCAGCGGGGCGACGAGGCGCGCGGGGAGGCCAAGCGGGTGGCCCAGTCGGTGAAGGGCGCGAGCGCCGACGAGCGGCCTGCGCTGGTCGAGCGCGCCCGCGAGCTGAAGACGGTCGTCGCTGCGGCCGAAGAGGAGCAGCGCACGCTCGACGCGGAGCTCCAAGACCTCCTGCTCGGCATCCCCAACCTCCCCCTCGACGAGGCCCCCGACGGCACGAGCGACGCCGACGCCGAGCTCGTGCGCACGTGGGGCGCGCCGCCGGAGATCGCCGCGCCGCGCGATCACGTCGAACTCGGCGAGCGCCTCGGGATCCTCGACCTGGCCCGCGCCACGAAGCTCGCGGGCCCCCGCTTCGCGGTGCTGCGCGGCAAGGGCGCCAAGCTGGAGCGGGCGCTCGCGCGCTACTTCCTCGACGTCGCCGAGGCCAACGGCTACACGGAGTTCTCGGTGCCGACGCTGGTCAACCGGCCCACGATGACCGGCACGGGCCAGCTGCCGAAGTTCGAGAGCGACCTGTTCCGCACGGCCGTCGGCGACCGCGAGCTGTTCCTCATCCCCACCGCCGAGGTGCCGCTCACCAACCTGCACGCAGGCGAGACCCTCGCGCTGGAGCGCCTCCCGCTCGCCTACACCGCCCACACCCCGTGCTACCGCTCGGAGGCGGGCTCGTACGGCAAGGACACCCGCGGGCTGATCCGGATGCACGAGTTCGCCAAGGTGGAGCTCGTGCGCATCGTCGACGGCGAGCGCTCGCGCGCCGAGCTGGACGTGCTGGTCGGGCACGCCGAGGCGGTGCTGCAGGGCCTCGGGCTGCACTACCGGGTCATCAAGCTCGCGGCGGGCGACACCGGCTTCTCGGCGCGGCTCACGTTCGACCTCGAGGTGTGGCTGCCCGGCCAGCAGGCGTTCCGGGAGATCGCGTCGGCGTCGGACTGCGGCACGTTCCAGGCGCGGCGGGCGGGCATCCGCACCAGGGCGAAGGACGGCACACGCGGCTTCGCGGGCACGCTCAACAGCTCGGGGCTGCCCATCGGGCGCACGCTCGTCGCGGTTCTCGAGCAAGGTCAACGGGCGGACGGCTCGGTCGTGCTGCCCGAGGCGCTCGTGCCCTACGCCGGGTTCGACATCCTGACCCCCGAATAACGACCGCTCGACGCACGGGGCGCCGGAGCTGAGAACGTTGTTGCGCCGTTCGGGGCAGTGATACTTGGCGTTCGGAGTCTTATCGCCCGCTCGTCGACGGCTCGTCGCCACACGGAGGACCGTCTGCAACCTCTGCTCTCAGGCTGCCCGACGGGCCGGGGCGCACCGGTTAGCGTCCCTGGCCATGAGCAGTCACCGATCCAGGCGGGCCGCCGCCGTCGATCCCCGCGCGGCGGGGCGTCGGCGGATCGTCGGCGCCACCACCGTCAGCGCGGTCGGCGGCACCGCGCTCGCCGTCTTCTTCGGCTCCCTGTTCGCACAGGCCTTCGCCGCCGAGTCGGCCCCGAAGCCCGCACCCGTCCAGGCCGCGCTCGCCGTCCCGCACAAGCCCGCCGCCAAGCACACCACCGCACCCAAGCCCCCCGCCGCCGCTCCCCAGCCCGCCGCGGGTGAACCGGTCGGATCCTCCGGCGGGTCATGACCCGCACATCCAGTCCTGCCCGGATCGTCGTCTCCGCGCTGGGGACGACGGCCCTGCTCGCCGTGACCGAACCCGACGCGCTCGAAGCGGCCGAACGGGTGTTGCACGCCGAGCTGGCCGCTATCGACGCCGCATGCAGCCGGTTTCGGCCCGACTCGGAGATCTCCCGGCTGCACGCGACCGCGGGTGCCGCGACCCCGGTGGGGCCGTTGCTCGCGGAGGCGCTCACCGTCGCGCTGACGGCGGCCGAGCAGACCGACGGCATCGTCGACCCGACCGTCGGGCACGCCGTGCGGGCGCTGGGCTACGACCGCGACTTCTCAGAGCTCGACCCCGACGGCGCCGACCCGCTCCCGGCGCCGCAGGCCGCACCCGGCTGGTGGCGCGTCGGCTGGGACGGCGCTACCGCCGTGCTCCCCCGTGGGGTGGCGCTCGACCTCGGCGCCACCGCGAAGGCGCTGTCCGCCGACCGGATCGCGACCGCCGCCGCCACTGCGACTCGCGTAGGTGTGCTCGTGAGCCTCGGCGGCGACGTCCGGGTCGCAGGGCCCGCGCCCGACGAGGGCTGGCGCATCGCGGTCGGCGACGACCACGAGCGCGTCCTCGTCGACCCCGAGCTCGTCGTCAGCATCGCCGCGGGCGGCCTCGCGACCTCCAGCACCACCCGCCGCGCGTGGCGGCGCGGGGGCCGCACCGTGCACCACATCGTCGACCCGCGCACCGGCGACGTCCCCGACAGCCGGTGGCGCACCGTGTCGGTCGCCGCCGCGACCTGCGTCGACGCCAACACCGCCAGCACCGCCGCCGTCGTTCTCGGCGAGGCGGCCCCCGACTGGCTGGCCGACCGTCGTCTCCCCGCCCGCCTCGTCGACGTCGACGGCGCCGTCACCACGACCGCGGGCTGGCCCGAGAAGAGAGCCGAGTAGATGGAAGAGATCCTCTGGTTCGTCAGCCGAGCCTGCGGGCTCGTCTCGTTGCTGCTGCTCACCGGCACCGTCGTGCTGGGCTGCGCGCACGCCACCCGGGCCAGCGCAGGGGGCTGGCGACGGTTCACGCTGCACGCGCTGCACCGCAACGTGTCGCTGCTGGCCGTGGTGTTCCTGGCCGTGCACATCGGGTCCGCGATCATCGACGGCTACGTCCCCCTGCAGTGGATCGACGCCGTCATCCCGTTCGTGTCCGACTACCACCCGGTCTGGCTCGGCTTGGGCGCGCTCGCGTTGGACCTGCTGATCGCCGTGATCGTGACGAGCCTGCTGCGTTCGCGGCTCTCGCAGCGGGTGTGGCGGGCGGTGCACGTCGCCTCGTACGCGCTGTGGCCGCTCGCGATGATCCACGGCCTCGGCATCGGCGGCTCGGACAGCAGGCTGACCTGGGTTATCGCGCTGAACGGGGCGTGCGCCGCCGCCGTCGCCGCGTCCGTCACCCGCCGCCTGCTCGTGCGCCACCCCGATACGAGGGCCCGCCGCGCGGTGGTCGGCGCCCGGTGACCGCACTCGACAACCCCCTCGACGCCGCGTTCGCCACCGTGTTCCAGCCCGCGTTCCAGCCCCCGGTACAGCCCCCCTTCAACGCCCTGCTCGACACCGGACCGATCCCGCTCGTCAGCCCGACCGCGGTCGAGTCGCAGCGGCTGTTCGCAGCCGCCCCGCAGGAGTGGATCACCGCCGACCTCGACGCCCACCTGGCCCGCTTCGGCCCCCTCCCGCTCGCCGACTACCCCAGCGGCGCGGGCAAGCGCCTGCTCGTCGAGAAGGTGGCGCGGGCGGGGCTGCGCGGGCGCGGCGGCGCGGG
The DNA here is from genome assembly GCA_963736375.1 of uncultured Actinomycetota bacterium. Taxonomy (GTDB): domain Bacteria; phylum Actinomycetota; class Actinomycetes; order Mycobacteriales; family Pseudonocardiaceae; genus Pseudonocardia. Next base: position 120,804 of record CAVTOL010000026.1, on the reverse strand, counting down.
CTACCCGATGGCCGAGAAGATGATGCTGATCAGCGAGTCGCGGCGCGGCGCGATCGTGCTCGCGAACGGCTGCGAGGGCGACCCGTCCAGCGCGAAGGACCGCGCCCTGCTGCGCCGCGCCCCGCACCTCGTCCTGGACGGGATCGCCCTCGCCGCGCACGCCCTCGGCGCCCGCGAGGCCGTGCTCGCCCTGCACACCGGAAGCCCGCTGACCGCGGTGCTCGCCAACGCGCTCAAGGAGCGGGAGCAGGACCCCGTCCTGGTGGAGATCGCCGAGATGCCGCCCGGCTTCGTGGCGAGCGAGAGCACCGCGCTGGTCAACACGCTGAACACCGGCGATCCCCGCCCGACCGGCGTACGGACCTCGAACAAGGGCGTCCGTGGCCGTCCGACGCTGGTGTCCAACGTGGAGACCCTCGCGCACCTCGCCTTGATCGCCCGCTTCGGCGACGACTGGTACCGGGGCGCTGGCACCCCGCATTCCCCCGGCACCACGCTCGTGACGGTCAGCGGCGCGGTCAACCGCCCCGGCGTGCACGAGGTCGAGCTGGGGCTGCCGATGAGCGACGTGCTCGAGCTCGCGGGCGGCGAGACCGAGCCGCTGCGCGCCGTGCTCATCGGCGGGCTCGGCGGGAGCTGGCTGCCGATCGCCGACGCGATCGAGCTGCCGCTGGCCCACGAGACCTGCGCGGACGTCGGCATCGAGCTGGGCGTGGCCGCGCTGGTCGCCCTGCCCGCGCGGGCGTGCGGGATCGCCGAGACCGCCGCCGTGCTGCGCTACCTCGCCGACGCGGGCGCGGGCCAGTGCGGGCCGTGCCTCTTCGGGCTCCCTGCAGTCGCCACGGACTTCGACGCGCTGGCCATGGGCGCCGCCGACCGCGACCTGCTGCCCCGGCTGCAGCGGCGGCTGGGCGTGATCCCTGGCCGCGGCGCCTGCTCGCACCCCGACGGGGCGGTCCGGCTCGCCGCGACCGCGCTGCACACCTTCGCCGACGACGTGGCCGCGCACGGGGCGGGCAGGCCGTGCGCCGCGACCGTCCTCGGCCCCTGGACCCCGCTGGAGCACCGGCCATGAGGCTGCGCGTCGACCCCATCAACTGCCACGCGCACGGCGTGTGCGCGGAGCTGCTGCCCGAGCTGATCACGTTGGACGAGTGGGGCTACCCCATCCTCGCCAACGACGAGCTGCCCCCGGAGCTGGCGAAGGAGGCGCGCAAGGCCGTCCAGTCCTGCCCGGCGCTGGCCCTGTCGCTGCGCAAGGACTGACGCCACCCCGCGCTCACCCTGCCCGACGGCGCACCGCTCACCCTGCCCGACGGCGCACTTCGCACCCCTTCGGCATCTTCGCACCCCGCCCGCGGGGTGCGAAGTGCACCGACGGGGTGCGAAGTGTGGCATACGTAGCCGCTCAGCCCAGATGCGGGAAAGTCCCGATGCCCCGCCGCCACCACGGCGCCGATGCTCGTGCTCCACCTACGAAGGAGGAGCGATGGGATCGGCATCGGTGCAGGGCCCGCTGTGGGGAGCCAAGGCGCAGGACTGGTCGGAGCTGACCGAGCCAGGGCAGCAGCCGTTCTACGAGGCGGTGTTCGACGTGCTGCGGATCGGCTCGGACACGCGGTTGCTGGACGTGGGCTGCGGCGCGGGGCTCGCCCTCCAGCTCGCGGCCAAGCGCGGCGCGGCGGTGGCGGGCCTCGACGCCGCTGAGGGGCTGGTCGCGGTGGCGCGGCGGCGACTCCCCGACGCCGACATCCGCGTCGGCGACCTCGAGCACCTGCCGTTCCCCGATGCGACGTTCACCGCGGCGACGTCGTTCAACGCCGTGCAGTACGCGAACGACCCGACCGCCGCGCTGCGTGAGCTGCGCCGGGTGCTCGTGCCCGGCAGCCCCGTCGCGGTGTTGACGTGGGGGGCGCCGGAGCGTTCCGAGGCCCGCGACGTGCTCGCCGCGATCGGCGGACTGCTCCCGCCCCCGCCTGCCGGGGCGGGCGGCCCGTTCGCGCTGAGCGCGCCCGGTGCCCTCGAAGCGCTCGTTGAAGGCGCCGGGCTGCGGGCGGGCGAGCACGGCGAGGTGCCGACGCCCTACGTCTACCCGGACGTCGCGACGGCCGTCCGCGCACAGTCCGCGACGGGGCCCGCGGTGCGTGCGGCCGCCCATGCGGGCGCCGAGGCGGTGGCGGCGGCGCTCACCGACGTCATGCGCCGCTACCAGCGCGACGGCGGCGTGCGGCTGGACAACGTGTTCCGCTACGTCGTGGCCTGGACCTGACCGGTCTGCGCGGCCCTGGCGGCGAGCGCGGCCAGTTGGCTGCGGGTGCGGACGCCGAGCTTGCGGCACAGCGCCTCGACGTGCTTCTCCACCGTGCGCGGGGAGATCACCAGGTGGGCGGCGAGCTCGCGGGTGCCGGTGATGCCCTGCCCGAGGAGGGCGAAGATCTCCGCCTCCCGTGGGGTCACCCCGTGGCGGCGCAGGTCGGCGGGAAGCGCGGGGGTGCCCGCGGTCAGCCGCAGGCATTCGCGGCTGACGGCCGGTGCGCCGAACCGCTCGAAGAACGCGGCGGCCTCGGCGAGCCACGCCGTGGGCTCCCCCCAGCCGTCGACGAGCGCGGCCTCCGCCACGAGCCGCCGCCCGAGCTGCCGCAGCCACGCCCACGGCAGGGCGGTGGCGTCCCACCGGGCGACCGTCGCGGCGGCGCGGGCGCCGTCGCCCGCCCGGCCCGCGAGCACCGCCTCGGCGAGCTCGGCGTAGGCCAGGTTCTGCCGGTTGCCCGCGGCCGGGCAGGACCGGAGGGTCGCGATCGCGGACACGGCGTCGCGGCCGTCGAGCGCACGCAGCAGCACCCAGAAGCCCCACCAGGTCTGCGGTCGGATCTCGGCCGCGCCGTGGACGAGCGCGGCGGCGGTCTCGAGCTCGTGCACCGCGGCCGCGCGGTCTTCACGCAGCAGCGAGCAGGTGGCCCGCGAGGTGCCCCAGATGCTCGCTTGCGAATCGGGATCGGCGTCGAGGGCGCCCGGTGGGATGGCCGCGATGGCGGCCTCGACGGCGTCCCGGTCTCCGCTGAGCCCGGCCGCGCAGGCGGTGATCGCCAGCGCGATCACCCGCATCGGGGCGATGCCCAGCGTCGTCACCCCGTCCAACGCACGGCGGGCGGCGGCCTCGGCGGGTTCGCGGTCGCCGTGCATGTGGTGGGCCGCGACGAGCTGCAGGTCCAGCACCGCGGTGAGGCGGACGGCGCCCGCGGCCTCCGCGCCCCGGCGGGCGGCGAGCAGCCGGTCACGTCGGCCGGTGGAGAACATGTCGATAGTGCCCAGCTCGTGGAGGGCGGAGAGCTCGGCGAGGGGCAGGTCGTGGGCGACCGCCACCGCGCGCGCCCGCTCGAACGCGCTGAGCGCGGCGTCGGTGTCCCGGCCGCGCGCGGCCCGACCCACCACCTGCAGCGCCTCACACGCGAGGTCGGGTCGGCCCACGGCGATGGCAGGCTCGACGACGCCCGCCGCGACGGCGGCAGCGTCCGCGGCGGCGTGGTTGCCGAGCAGGATCAAGGCGCGCACGAGGTCGGCCTCGACCGCGTCCGGCCCACAACGCATCGCAGCAGGGGCACCTTCCTCAGATTGAGTCGCAGGAAGGGGCCCCTGCCGAGGCAAAGCCTGTCCGTCTGGCGCGGGCGGCACGGCCACGGGCGGGTCGGCCGCAGGTACGCGGCTCGCGGGCGGGACGGCCGCGGAGCGGCGGCCCGCGGGTCCCGGGCCCAACGCGTCGGTGACCGCCGCGAGCTCGGCCTCGGCGTCGTCCCAGCGCGCGGCCTCGGCGAACGCGCGGGCGAGCCGCACGTGGGCGCGGCGGCGCCGTGGCTCCGCGGGATGCGTTTCGCCGAGCCGCAGCAACGCGTCGAGGTCGCGCGTCGCCGTCACCGCCGCGTCCAGGCGGCCTGCTCGACAGTGGACGTCGGCGAGCGCGTCGGTGAGCGCCGCCCGCTCCGCCGTCGACCGCGCGAGCGCGCGCCCGCGACCCAGCAGCGCGGCCGCGGAGTCCAACGCGCCGTCGCGGGCCGCGCGCCGCCCCGCCGTCCCGAACAGCTCCGCGGCGCCGGGGTCACCCGCGCGCGCCGCGAGGTCGGCGGCGAGCACGGCCGCGGCGCCCGGCAGTTCGGGGAGGCGGGCCCGCAGCGCTACGCCGAGGCCTGCCGCGAGCTGCGCCCGCTCCGCCGCCGAACCTCCGGCCAGCACCGCCTCGCGGGTGAGCGCGTGCCGGAACTGGTAGCCGTCACCGTCCGGGGCGAGCAGCCCGGCGACCACCGCGTCGTCCAGCGCACCTGCCGCGCCCGCCACGTCGACCACGAGCCGCCAGTCGAACCTGCGGCCCAGCACCGCCGCGGCGAGCAGCGCGCGCCTGCCGACCGGCTCCAGCTGCGCCACCCGCCGGGCCACCGACGCGGTGAGGCTGCGCGGCACGCCCGCGCCCCGGTCGCCCAAGAGCTCCTCCACCAGCAACGGCAGGCCTTCGGCCGCGGCCGCGCTGCCGTCGTCGTCGATACCGCAGGCCCTGACCATCGCCGCCACGGCGGGGGCGCCGAGCGGGCCGAGTGACACCGCGACCGCCGCGCCACGGGCGACGAGCGCATCGGCGAGCGCGCCCGCGCGGCCGCCGTCGGTGTCCCGAAGGGTGACGGCGAGCAGCACGGCCTCGTCCGCGACGTGATCGCACACGTACTCCAGCACGGCCAGCGTCTCCGGGTCGGCCCAGTGCACGTCCTCCAGGACGACGAGGCAACCCTGCGGGGCCATCGCCCGCAGCAGCCGCAACAGCGCCTCGCCGAGCAGCGGAGCCGTCGGCGGCTCGCCCGCCAGCGCTCCCCACTCGGGCACGAGCCTGCCCAACACGGCCGCGTACGGGCCGAGCACCTCGCGGTCGGGGAGCGGCGCGGCCCTGCTCAACGACATGGTGGCCTCGGCCAACGGCCGAAGCGGCGACGGGAGGTCGCCCTCGACGCACCGCCCGACGACCACCGTGGTGTCCCCCGCCGCCGCGACGACCTCGCGGACGAGCCGGGTCTTGCCGACACCCGCCTCACCGGAGACGAACACGGCGCGGCCCTCGCCGCGGCGCGCGGCGTCCAGCGCGGTGGTGAACACCGCGAGCTCGGCGGCCCGCCCGACGAGCACGGGGCAGCGAACGCGCACGGCCAGATCCTAGTCATCCGGCAAGATCACCGGTTGGGTGCGCAGACCGGCCAAATCCGGCCGCATCTGCACCCATCCGGTGATCTTGGGGCTGGTCCGGGGGTCTGGGTCAGGGGTCGGGCAGCACCAGCACGGCCAGCGGCAGGCCAGGGAGGGGATGGCGGGCGGCGTCCACCTCGGTGACCGCGCCCGTCACGAGGTCGGGGTGGTTGGCCGCCACCACCCGGTTCTCCGCGTTGACCAGCGCCGCCGTTCGGCCGGTCCGGTGCAGCAGCGGCAGCAGGCGCCGCTCCAGCCACTCGACGACGATGTCCGCCCCGACCACCCCCAGGAACTCCCGGCGGGTGGACAGCAGCGGGATCGTGAACGTCAGCGTGTATTCGGTGGTGCAGAGCGCGTCGACGTACGGCCCGGTCACGTGCCGGGCACCGGTGGCGCGGGGGATCGCGAACCAGGGCAGCTGGGTGTAGTCCCAGAAGTCGTCGGCCTCGGGGTCGAGCTCGGGTTCCAGGCGCTGCACCGCGCCGCGACCACCCGGCCCGCGGTGCCACCACTCCATCCAGTGCCCGACGCCCGGCAGCACCCCGGGCGCGACGATCAGCCCTGCCCCCACCAGCGGCGTGCCGGGCGTCTCCAGCACCGGGCGCACGACGTCGGCGATCGGTGCCACCGCTTCGGGTCCGGCCGCGGGGAACAGCTGCGCCGCCACCCCGCGCAGGCCCTCCACCGCGGCGAACGTGCTCTCGCACAGCCGCGTCACCCGCTCGGCCAGCGCCGCGACCGACGCCGTTCCCTCATCCACCCGCCCCGTGCTCACGCCGCCCCCATCCCCCGCCCAGGCGAGCACTCGCCCGCTGAACGACCACCCGCCGCAGACCCGAAGTGCCCGACTTCGCACCCCTGCGGTCTCTTCGCACCCCGCAGGCGCCGTGCGAAGTGGTGCCGTGGGGTGCGAAGTTGGCCGCGCCGCCTGCGCGGGCGGGCCGCAGCGGGGCGGGGCTCACCACGGCGCGTCCTCCTCTTCGGCCAGCAGGGTCAGCTGCACGGCGCTTGCCCTGGCCAGCGCGGCGTACACGTGCGCGGTGGCCTCCGAGCGCGCGGCGACGGCGTCGCAGGCGCACACGGCGTCGAGGATGCCCGAGACCCTGGCGTGCACCTCGGCCCGGGCGGCGTCGGTGGTCGCGGCGAGCCACAGCAGCGGGCCGACCTCGCTCTGCAGGCTGATGACCTCTCGGGTGAGCCGGGCCGACTGCGCCGCCGCCGCGACGGCCACGTGGAACCGCGACTCCGCCCGCCGCCGCGCGTCGGCGTCCGCGGCACGGCGCAGCTCCGCCACCCCTTCGGTGAGGAGGAGCACGTCCTGAGCCCCGGCGCGCTCCGCCGCGAGGTGCGCGCTCGTGCCGAACACGGCGACGTAGTGGTCGGCCAGGTCGCGCAGCTGTGACGGGGCGATCTCCCGCAGCCGTTCGCGCAGCACGTCGGCCGCGCCACCACGGACGTTGCGCACGAAGCTGCCGCCCGTCCGCCCCCGCCGGGTGACGACGAGCTGCTGCTCCCGCAGCGTGGTGAGCGCTTCCCGCACGGTCACCGGCGCCACGCCGAACGTCTCGGCCAGCTCCGACTCGCTCGGCAGCTGCTCCCCGGGCCGCAGCAGCCCGAGCCGAATGCCTTCGGAAAGGCGGCGGACGACGGCGTCGGCGCGGCGCCCGAGATCGAGCGGGGCGAAGACCGCCGCCCGACCGCCGGTGTCTCGCACGGGTTACACCTTGCCACAGCCCGTTGACGCCAAACCTATGGAGCCATATGTTTTTCGGCCGTGGCCCCAGCCCGAGGACGCACCGCACCGGCGCCTGCCACCGACGCCGTGCCCACCCGCAATCCGGCGATCTCGCTGCGCGGCGTGCGCAAGGAGTTCGCAGGCGGGGTCGTCGCCGTGCACGGGCTGGACCTCGATGTCGCCGAGGGTGAGTTCGTCACGTTGCTGGGCCCGTCCGGCTCGGGCAAGACCACCGTGCTGCGGATGATCGCGGGCTTCGAACAACCCACGGCGGGCACGATCACGCTGCGCGGCAAGGACGTCACCGCCGCGCCGCCGTTCGAACGCGACGTGCACACCGTCTTCCAGGACTACGCGCTGTTCCCGCATCTGTCGGTGCTTGGCAACGTCGAGTACCCGCTGCGCATCGCGAAGGTCGGCAAGGCCGAGCGCCGCGAACGGGCCCGGTCGGCGCTTTCCACCGTGCGCCTGGAGGCGATGGCCGACCGCGCGCCCACCGCCCTGTCCGGCGGGCAGCGGCAGCGGGTGGCGCTGGCCCGCGCGCTGGTCGACCGGCCCGCCGTCCTCCTCCTCGACGAGCCCCTCGGCGCGCTGGACCTCAAGCTGCGCGAGCAGATGCAGATCGAGCTCGCCCGGATCCAGCGCGACTCGGGGATCACGTTCGTGCTCGTCACCCACGACCAGGACGAGGCGCTGACGCTCGCCGACCGCGTCGTCGTGTTCAGCGACGGCCGCGTCGAGCAGGCCGGGCCCCCGCACGAGGTCTACGAGCGGCCCGCGTCGGCGTTCGTGGCGGGCTTCGTGGGCACGTCCAACATCGTCGACGGGGTCAGCATCCGCCCCGAGAAGATCACCATCGGCGGCGAGGGGCCGCGCGGCGTCGAGGGGACGGTCGACGAGCTCGTCTACACCGGCGCCACCACCCGCTGCGTCGTCGCGCTCGACGACGGCACCGCGCTGTCCGTCCTGCTCCTCAACGGGGCGGGCGCCACGCCCGTACCCGCGCGCGGCGAACGGGTGCGCCTCACCTGGCACCCCGAGCACGAGACCCGGCTGAAGGAGGTCCCATGAGAATGCGGACACTGGCGATGGTCGGGGCCCTCGGCCTCGCGCTCGCCGCGTGTGGCGGTGGCGGTGGCGGCGGGGCCGCGCCCGGCGGCGCCGGGGCACCCCCGGGCGGCACCCCCTACGCGGGGCCGGTCGGCCAGGGCGAGGGCAAGCTCTCGGTGCTGGCCTGGCCGGGCTACGCGGAGAACGGCTCGACCGACCCGAAGGTCAACTGGGTGGGCCCGTTCGAGCAGCAGACCGGCTGCAAGGTGAGCGTCAAGACGTTCGCCACCTCGGCCGAGGCCGTGCAGCTGTTCGCCACCGGCGAGTACGACGTGGTGTCCGCGTCCGGCGACGCCTCGCTGCGGCTGGTCTACGGCGACCGCGTCCAGCCGATCAACACCGCGCTCGTGCCCAACTACGCCGACATCTTCCCCGACCTGAAGAACAAGCCCTGGAACTCCGTCGGCGGGGTCTCCTACGGCATCCCGCACGGCCGCGGCGCCAACCTGCTGCTCTACAACAAGGCCGCGAACCCGACGCCGCCGACGTCGTGGTCGGGCATGTGGGACCCGAACTCGCAGGCCAAGGGCAAGATCAGCCCGTACGACGACGCGATCTACATCGCCGACGCCGCCGTCTACCTCATGGCGACACAGCCCGACCTCGCCATCAAGAACCCCTACGCGCTGGACCAGAAGCAGTTCGACGCCGCGACCGCGCTGCTCAAGCAGCAGAAGCCGCTGGTGGCCGAGTACTGGGGCGACTACGTCAAGCAGAGCCAGGGCCTCGCGTCCGGCTCGGTCGTGCAGGGCCAGGGCTGGCAGCTCACGGCCAACCTCGCCAACGCCGACGGCGACAAGGTGGGCACGACCAAGCCCAAGGAGGGCGCCACCGGCTGGTCGGACACGTGGATGGTCAAGAAGGACGACGCGAACATCAACTGCTCGTACCAGTGGCTGAACTACGTGGTGTCGCCGCAGGTCAACGCGCAGATCGCGGAGTACTTCGGCGAGGCGCCCTCGAACCAGAAGTCGTGCGCGCTCACCGCGAACAAGGACCACTGCGCGCAGTTCCACGCCCAGGAGACCGGCTACTGGAACGACGTCTACTACTGGACCACACCCACCGCCAACTGCCTCGACGGGCGCACGGACACCAAGTGCGTGCAGTACGACGACTGGGTGAAGGCCTGGAGCCAGCTGCGCAGCGGCTGACCCCCCACGATCCGCGGCCGGGCCCGGGCTGATCCCCTCCGCTCGGGCCCGGCCGCACCTGGAGGTGCTCGTGACGGACGGCGCGTGCAGGCGATGCTGCACCGCCGCCCCGCGCTGCGGCTCGCCGGCCTGCTCACACCCGCCCTGGCCTGGCTGGGCCTGTTCTACCTCCTGCCGCTGGCGTTCCTCCTGGCCACGGCGTTCTTCGCCACCGACAGCTTCACCGGACGCGTGCTCTACAGCTTCACCACCGAGAACGTCGTCGAGGTGCTCACCAACCCGGCGTACCTGCTTACGGCGGCGCGGACGGTGGCCGTCGCCGTCGGGGTGACGGCGCTGTGCGTGGTTCTGGCCGTCCCGCTGGCGGCCTACATCGCGCTGGTGGCCTCGCCGCGGGCGCGGCCGGTGCTGGTGGCGCTCGTGGTCACACCGCTGTGGGCGTCGTACCTGGTCAAGGGGTACGCCTGGCGGGTGCTGCTGTCCCAGGAAGGCCCGCTCGGCGGCTTCTCGCCGGGCTACGGCTGGGTCGCCGTGGTGCTCACGCTCACCTACCTCTGGCTGCCGTACATGGTGCTCCCGGTCTACGCGGGCATCGACGGCATGCGCGGCTCGTACATCGACGCCGCCGCCGACCTGGGCGCGCGGCCGTGGGCGGCGTTCCGGACGGTGGTGGTGCCCCTCCTGGGGCCAGCCGTCGCCGCGGGGTCGGTGTTCACGTTCTCGCTGTCGCTCGGCGACTACATCACCGTGCAGCTCGTGGGCGGCACCAACCAGATGCTGGGCAACATCGTGTACGCGAACTTCTCCACCGACCTGCCGTTCGCCGCGGCCGTCGCACTGCTGCCGTTGATCGTCATGGCCGCCTACCTCCTCACGATCCGGCGCACCGGCGCACTGGAGCGGCTGTGAGCCCCGGCCCCACCGGCACGATCGCCGGGATCAGCGCATTCCGTGCGCAGGCACACGAAATCGCCCGGTCCCGGCGATCACGGGGGCGGCCGTGATCCTGTCGGGGACGGCCCGCTGGCTGCTGCGCCTCGCCGCCGCGGCCGTGCTGACGTTCATCTACGCCCCGCTCGCGCTGGTGCTCCTCAACTCGTTCTCCACGAGCGTGACGTTCGCCTGGCCGCCGCCGGGGTTCACACTGCGCTGGTGGCAGGCCGCGGCCACGAACGAGGGCGTGCGCACCGCGATCATCACGTCGGTCGAGGTCGCGGTGGGCGCTGCGGCCATCGCCGTCGTCTTGGGCACGCTCGCGTCGATGGCACTGGTGCGCTACGACTTCTTCGGCCGCGACGCCGTGTCGCTGCTGGTGCTGCTCCCGATCGCGCTGCCCGGCATCGTCACCGGCATCGCGCTCAACACCATGTTCACGCAGGCGCTTGGCGGGCTGACGTTCTTCACGCTGATCGTCGGGCACGCCACGTTCTGCATCGTCATCGTGGTCAACAACGCCTCGGCCCGGCTGCGGCGGATGTCCTCGACCGCCGAGGAGGCGTCGCTTGACCTCGGCGCCACGCCGTGGACGACGTGGTGGCGGGTCACCCTCCCGGCGCTGCGGGGCGCCCTGTTCGGCGGCGCGCTGCTGGCGTTCGCGCTGTCCTTCGACGAGATCATCGTGACGACGTTCACCGCGGGCCCCGGCCTGCAGACGCTCCCCCTGTGGATCTTCCAGAACCTGTTCCGCCCGAACCAGGCGCCGATCGTCAACGTGGCGGCGGTAGTCCTCGTCGTCGTGTCCGTGCTACCGGTGTACCTGGCCAACCGGCTGTCCGGCGGCTCCGCCGGGGCCACAACGAAATAGGGGTGTCATGCGCACGTTCCACAACATCGTCGACGGCAAGCCGGTGCAGGCGTCCGACGGGCGCACGCTCGACATCCACGACCCCAAGACCGGTGAGGTGTACGCCACCTCGCCGCTGTCCGGCCCCGCCGACGTCGACGCGGCCTACCGGAGCGCGCTGCGGGCGTTCGAGAACGGCTGGGGCGAGACCACGCCGTCGGACCGCATGAACGCCCTCCTCGCGTTCGCCGCCGCCGTCGAGGAGCACGGGCCGGAGCTGGTCGAGCTCGAGTCGCAGAACACCGGGAAGCCGGTGGGCCTCACGCAGTCGGAGGAGATCGGCCCGATGGTCGACCAGCTGCGCTTCTTCGCGGGCGCGGCCCGGCACCTGGAGGGCCGGGCGACCGCGGAGTACATGGAGGGGCACAGCTCGTCGATCCGTCGCGAGCCGCTGGGCGTGATCGGGTCGGTGGCGCCGTGGAACTACCCGATGATGATGGCGGTGTGGAAGATCGGGCCCGCGCTGGCGGCAGGCAACACGATGGTGCTCAAGCCGTCGGACACCACACCTGCCTCGACGGTTCGGCTCGGCGAGCTCGCCGCCGACGTCATGCCGCCGGGCGTGCTCAACGTCGTGTGCGGCGACCGGACCACCGGCGCCGCCATGATCGACCACGACATCCCCGCGATGGTGGCGATCACCGGCAGCGTCCGGGCAGGCAAGGAGGTGGCGGCGGCCGCAGCCCCGCGGGTGAAGCGGGTGCACCTCGAGCTGGGCGGCAACGCGCCGGTCGTCGTCTTCGAGGACGCCGACATCGCCGGGGCCGCCGCCGACATCGCGGTTGCGGGGTTCTTCAACGCGGGCCAGGACTGCACGGCGGCGACCCGGGTGATCGTGCACGAGTCGATCGCGGTGGAGCTGGCCGACGCGCTGGCCGCCGAGGCCGCGACCGTGCGCTTCTCCCGCGACGAGGCCGACGGCTCGGAGGACTTCTTCATCCCGCCGCTGAACAACGCCAACCAGATGGAGAAGGTGTCCGGGCTGGTGTCGCGGGTGCCGTCGAGCGCGCGGGTGCTGTGCGGCGGCGCGCCCGCCGACGGGCCGGGCTGGTTCTACCCGCCCACGGTGATCGCGGGCGTCACGCACGACGACGAGATCGTCCAGACCGAGATCTTCGGGCCGGTGATCACCGTGCAGTCGTTCGGGTCGGAGGCGGAGGCGATCGCGGCGGCCAACGGCACGTCCTACGGCCTGGCGTCGAGCGTGTGGACGGCCGACCACTCCCGCGCGATCCGGCTGTCGCGGGCGCTGGACTTCGGCTGCGTGTGGGTGAACTGCCACATCCCGCTGGTCGCCGAGATGCCGCACGGCGGGTTCAAGGAGAGCGGCTACGGCAAGGACCTGTCGGGCTACTCGCTGGAGGACTACACCCGGATCAAGCACGTGATGAGCAAGTACGCATAGGCGCGCCCGTCGGTTGCAGCAGGGTGACACTGCAGCCACTCAACGTCAGGAATGTCACCCTGCTGCATCCCGGGGGCGACCTACAGGCCGCCGGTTGAGAGGAGCCGGTTCGCCGTGCCCGCCGGATCGTCGGCGATCACGCCGGGGGTGGCGTGGTTGAGGATCCACTGCTTGACGGTGACGCTCGGCCTGTCGCCGTTGGCCTCCTTGTACAGCGCCGCCACCCCCGCGACGTGCGGCGCCGCCATCGACGTTCCGGAGTACGACGCGTAGCCACCGCCGGGAACGGGCGCGACGATGCGCGTCCCCGGCGCGTAGAGGCCCACGCACGGCCCGGTCGACGACGACGGCGCGCGATGGTCGTCGATCATCGAGTTGGCGGCGGCCAGCACGCCGGGCACGGAGCGCGGGACGGCGCTGCAGTCGTCGGTGCCGGTGTTGCCCGCCGAGGTCGCGACGAACACGCCGTCCGCCACGAGCTTGCCGACCGCCGAGGTCAGCGCGTCCGACGGCCCGTAGCTCCACGACATCACGGCGACCGAGGGGCCGCGGCGGTGGCCCGCGACCCAGTCGATGCCCGCGAGGAGGTTCGAGAGGGTGCCCGCGCCCGTGCAGTCGAGCACCTTGACCGAGACGACCGAAGCGCCCTTGGCCACGCCGTGTTCCCCGGAGGCGGCGATCCCGGCGACGACGGTGCCGTGGCCGTCGCAGTCACCGGTCGTCGCGTCGACGAAGTTGGCGGGCTGGCTGGCGCGGCCGCCGAAGTCGGGATGGTCGATGTCGACGCCGGTGTCGAGCACGAACACCGTGACGCCGCGCCCGGTGGCCTTGGTCGTGTAGCGGTTGTCGAGGGGGAGGGCGCGCTGGTCGATGCGGTCGAGGCCCCAGTTCGGCGGGTCGTCCTGGGTGCCCTCGACGCGCGGGGCCGGGTCGACCGCCACCGCCCCGTCCGGCTCTACGCCGAGCACGCCAGGGTAGGTCCGCACCCGCCGCACCTGGTCGGCGGTGAGCGGGGCGGCGAACCCGGAGAACGCGCTCACGTAGGTCTGGACGGGCCGGGCGCCGACGCCATCCGCGGCGCTCGTCGACGCCGTGGGAGACACGGCGCGGATGATGTAGCCCTGCGTGTCGTCGGCGAGCGCCGGGGTCGCCCCGAGCAGGAGGAGCAGAACCACCGTCGGGGCGACCCGGCGTAGGGAGCGGAACACGGGGAGCGACGGTAGCCAGGACCGCCCCCGGCATCCAGACACACGATCGAGACCGGGTGAAGCAGCCTGCGCTCGGACCGAACACCCGGCACGATGGGGCTCAGCCGCCCGCGCCGTGGATCCCCACCTCGGCCGCCTTCACGACGAACCACAGGTCCGCGCCCGGCTCCACGGCGAGGTCCGCCACCGCCGCCGCGGTCACGTCGGCGGCGAGCCCGTCCACCCAGGACGGTCCGCCCGGCCGCACGGTCGCCCGTAACCGCACGAGGTCGCCGACCGGCTCCAACGCGGCCAGCCGCACCGGCAACACGTTGCGCGGGCTGCCCGACGGCGGGTCGGTGTACACCGCGACCGCGGAGGGCGGGAACACGGCGACGGCGGGCTCGCCGTCGGTCACCCCTTCGATGTGGCCCGCCACGGTCAACCCGTCGGGTGTACGCAGCCCCTCGGCCACGACCACGCCGGGCACCAGATCGAGGCCAGCGATCCGGGCGGTGAACGCGCTGCGGGGGCGGGCCAGCACGTCGCGCGCGGGCCCCGCCTCGACGATCCGGCCGTCGGTGAGCACGACCACGCGGTCGGCCAGCACGAGCGCGTCGAGCGCGGCGTGGGTGACGAGCACGGCGGTCTGCTTGCGGTCGCGCACGATCCGGCGCATCAGCGAGCGCATCGCGGGCGCGGCGTCGACGTCCAGCGCGGCGAGCGGCTCGTCGAGCAGCAGGAGGTCCGGGTCGGGGGCGAGCGCGCGAGCCAGCGCCACCCGCTGCTGCTGCCCGCCCGACATCTGCGCGGGCCGCCGCCCGGCCAGCGGCTCGGCGTCGACGGCCGCGAGCAGCGCGCGGGCCCGCTCCTCGGCCTCGCGCCGGGGCATCCCGTGCGCCCGCGGCCCGAACGCGACGTTGCTGAGCGCCGTCATGTGCGGGAACAGCAGCGCCTGCTGGGCGAGCAGCCCGACGCCGCGACGGTGCGGCGGCACGTCGGTGATGTCGGCGTCGCCGAGCCGGACGTGGCCTTCGGAGAGCGGGATCAGGCCCGCCAACACCCCGAGCACCGTGGACTTCCCCGCCCCGTTCGGCCCCAGCACCGCGATCACCTCGCCGGGGCTGGCGGTGATCGTCACGTCGAGCGTGAAGTCCGGCCGCCGGACGACGATGTGCGCGTCGAGCCCGGCGTCGGTCATGTCGCAGGCCCCGTGTCGCAGCAGGGTGACACTCCTGCTGTTGAGTGGCAGCAGGGTGACATTGCTGCAACGACGGGCGCGCTCACGACAGCCCCTCCGAGCCCCGCGGCCGCGTCACGGCGATCACCAGGACGGCCACGACGACCAGCACCAGCGACAGCGCGACCGCCGCGTCCACGTCGGTCTCACGCTCCAGGTACACCAGCAGCGGCAGGGTCCGGGTGGTGCCCTGCAGGCTGCCCGCGAACGCCGTGGTCGCCCCGAACTCGCCGAGGCACCGGGCGAACGCCAGCACCGTGCCCGACGCCAGCCCCGGCAGCACCAGCGGCACGGTGACGCGCCGGAACGCCAGCGTCGGCGACGCCCCGAGCGTGGCGGCCACCGCCTCGTAGCGCTGCCCTGCGGTGCGCAGCGCGCCTTCGAGGCTCACGACGAGGAACGGGAGCGAAACGAACGTCTGCGAGAGGATCACCGCGGCCGTCGTGAACGGCACGGTGATCCCGAACCACAGGTCGAGCGCCTGCCCGATGAGCCCGCTGCGGCCGAGCAGGAACAGCAGCGCGAGCCCGCCCACCACCGGCGGCAACACGAGCGGCAGCAGCACGATCGAGCGGAAGATCGGCAGGCCGGGCAGCCCGCCACGGGCCAGCACCGCGGCGAGCGGACCACCCAGGACGATGCACAGCGCCGTCGAGATCGCCGCCGTCTCCAGCGACAGCCGCAGCGCGTCGAGGGCGGAGTCCGACAGCAGCAGCTCCGGCATCCGCGCCCAGTTCGCCCGCAGCACCAGCCCGACCACCGGCAGGCTGATCAGCGCGAAGCCGAGCGTCGCCGGGATCCAGAGCACGCGCGGCAGCCCGACCCCCCGCCCGCTCACGGGCTGCCGCGCGATGGTCACGGCTTGGCGAAGCCCGCCTGCTCCAGCGCCTGCCAGCCGCGCTCACCGGTGACGAAGGTGACGAACTGGTTGGCGAGGTCGCCCGCGGGGGCGTTCTTGAGCACGGCGATCGGGTAGTTGGTCGACGCCTGGGAGGCCTCGGGGAAGTTCACGCCCTGCACCTTGTTGCCAGCGGAGTTGACGTCGGTGACGTAGACGAGCCCGGCGTCGGCGTCGCCGGTCTCCACCTTGGACAGCACCGACTTGACGTCGGCCTCCTCGCTCACCGGCGTGAGCGTGATGTTCGTGGCCTTCTCGATCTTCTGCGCGGCCGCGCCACACGGCACCTGCGGCGCGCAGACGACGACCTTCACCCCCGGCTTGGCCAGGTCGGCGAACGTGGCGATGCCCTTCGGGTTGCCGGGCGGCGTGGCGATCTGCAGCACGTTCTTGGCGAAGGTGACGGGCTTCGCCGCGGTGAGGCCTGCGTCCGTGACGGTCTTCATCGTGGCGTCGCTCGCGGCCGCGAAGACGTCGGCGGGCGCCCCGTTGACGATCTGCTGGGCGAGGTCGGACGAACCCGCGTAGTTGAACTTGACCGTGACGCCGGGGTTGTCGGTCTCGAACTGCTTGCCGAGCGCGGTGAACGTCTCGGTCAGCGACGCGGCGGCGAGCACGGTGAGCGTCTGCGCCTGCGGGGCCGCGCCCCCGGACGCGGGCGCCGACGTCCCGCCGGAACTGCCTCCGCAGCCGGTGAGGAGCAGGGCGGAGGCCGCACCGACCGCGGCCAGTGCACGGATCCTCACGTGTTTCCTCCGGGGGTTTCGACGACGACGTTCGTCGACTTGATGACGGCCACGGCCAGCACGCCGGGCTCGAGCCCGAGGTCCCCGACGGCCTCGGTGGACATGAGCGACACCACCCTGTGCGGGCCGCACTGCATCTCGACCTGCGACATCACCTTGTCCGACACGACCGACGTGACGATGCCGACGAGCCGGTTGCGGGCCGAGCGCTGCACGTCGGAAGGGTCGGGAGCGGACTGGGCGTGGTCGCGGGCGAACGCGGCGAGCGCGGCGCCGTCGATGACCTTGCGGTTGGACGCGTCGGGGTACACCGGCAGCGCGCCCGCGTCCACCCACCGACGCACGGTGTCGTCGCTGACGCCGAGCAGGCGCGCGGCGTCGGAAATCCTGAACTGCGGCACCTCGGGGATCCTAGGTCCGCGAATGCGAGTTTGACCAGTTGGGGGGCGGCCTGTGGTTGGGTGCTGGTGTGGACTTCGCACCCAGCGCCGTGGCCGATGACTACACCAAGCGCATGCGCGCCTTCCTCGACGACCGGATCCTGCCAGCAGAAACCTCCTACGAGGAGTTTCGTGCCGAGCGCCGGGGCACGGCGGCGGAGTGGGAGCTGCCGCCCGTCGTCGAGGAGTTGAAGGCCGAGGCGCGGGCGCAGGGCCTGTGGAACCTGTTCCTCCCTGCCGTCTCGGGACTGTCCAACGTGGAGTACGCCGCGGTCGCGGAGATAACCGGCTGGTCACCGGACATCGCGCCCGAGGTGATCAACTGCCAGGCGCCCGACACCGGCAACATGGAGACCCTGCACCTGTTCGGCACCCCGGAGCAGAAGGAGCAGTGGCTCGAGCCGCTGCTTCAGGGCGAGATCCGCTCGGCGTTCGCGATGACCGAGCCTGCCGTCGCGTCCTCGGACGCCACCAACATCGAGACGAGGATCGTCCGCGACGGCGACGACTACGTCATCAACGGCCGCAAGTGGTGGATCTCCGGCGCGGCCGACGAGCGCTGCAAGATCTTCATCGTCATGGGCAAGACCGATCTCGAAGCCGTGTCGCACCGGCAGCAGTCGATGGTCCTCGTGCCCCGCGACACGCCGGGGCTGGTGATCGACCGGCACCTGCCGACGTTCGGCTACCAGGACCAACACGGCCACTCCGAGCTCACGCTCACCGACGTCCGCGTGCCGGTGGCCAACCTGCTGGGCGAGGAGGGCGGCGGGTTCCGGATCGCACAGGCCCGCCTGGGGCCGGGGCGCATCCATCACTGCATGCGGCTCATCGGGATGGCCGAACGCTCGATCGACCTCATGGTGCGCCGGGCACAGGCCCGGGTGGCGTTCGGGCGGCCGCTGGCCGAGCAAGGCGTTGTGCGGGAGCAGATCGCGCTCTCGCGGATCGAGGTGGAGCAGGCCCGGCTGCTGGTGCTCAAGACCGCCTGGCTGATCGACAGCCAGGGGGCCAAGGGCGCGGCCACGGAGATCGCGGCGATCAAGGTCGCCGTCCCCCGCATGGCCTGCGGGGTGATCGACCGGGCCATCCAGATCCACGGCGGCGGCGGGATCACCGACATCACCCCGCTGCCCGCGTTCTACGCGTGGGCCCGCGCCCTGCGCCTCGCCGACGGCCCCGACGAGGTGCACCTGCGCACCGTCGCCCGCCAGGAGCTCGGGCGCCACGCCTGACCCACCCACCCCTGACCCACCCACGGTGAGTCGACCGATTCGACACGGCAGGCGCCCACCCGTTCGGCCAGCCCCTGCGTCCGCACGGCGATCAGCATCTGCGGGTCCGATCGCCCGACGACGCCGTTCCTGCGGAGTGACGTATTGGTGCTGGTCCGAGCCGGGTTAGAGATCCGTTTCCGACGGTTACCCTCGTGGTGTGACGGTTACCGAGCTGGGCCTGCCCGCGCTGCGCGGCACGCCCCGCGGCGACCCCGCCCGACCGGCCGACCCCCGCCTCGTCGACACGTTCGGCCGGGTTGCCACCGACCTCCGCATCTCACTGACCGACCGCTGCAACCTCCGCTGCACCTACTGCATGCCCGCCGAGGGCCTCGAATGGATGCCGCGCGCCGAGCAGCTCACCGACGACGAGCTCGTCCGGCTCATCACGATCGCCGTGCGCGACCTTGGCGTCCACGAGCTGCGCTTCACCGGCGGCGAACCACTGCTGCGCCGCGGCCTCGAACACATCATCGCGGCCTCGGCGGCCCTGCGTCCGCGTCCGGACATCTCGCTCACCACCAACGGCATCGGCCTCGCCCGCCGTGCCGGCGCACTGGCCGCCGCGGGGGTCAATCGGCTCAACGTCTCGATGGACACCCTGCGGCCCGACCGGTTCGCCACCATCACGCGCCGCAACCGCCTCGCCGACGTCCTCGACGGTCTCGCCGCCGCCCGCGCCACCGGCCTCCACCCCGTCAAGATCAATACTGTGCTGCTGCGCGGCGTCAACGACGACGAGGCCGTCCCGCTGCTGCGATTCGCCGTCGACCAGGGCTTTGAACTGCGCTTCATCGAGCAGATGCCGTTGGACGCCCAACACGGCTGGGAACGCGCGGAGATGGTGACCGCCGGGGAGATCATGGCCATGCTCCGCGAGGCCTACGTCCTCACGCCCGACCCGTCCGAGCGCGGCGGCGCTCCGGCCGAACGGTGGGTCGTCGACGGCGGCCCCGCCATGGTCGGCGTCATCGCGTCGGTCACGCGGCCGTTCTGCGGCGCCTGTGACCGCACCCGCCTCACGTCAGACGGCCAGGTCCGTTCGTGCCTCTTCGCCCGCACCGAGACCGACCTGCGCGGGCTGCTGCGCGGCGGTGCGTCCGACGGCGAGGTCGCCGACGCGTGGCGTACCGCGATGTGGGGCAAGCTCGCGGGCCACGGCATCGACGACCCCGGTTTCCTGCAGCCGGACCGTCCGATGAGCGCGATCGGGGGCTAGGAGAATGAGCACCGTGACCACCACGACCATCACCGTGCGCTACTTCGCGGCGGCGCGGGCGGCGGCGGGCGTCGAGGCGGAGAAGGTGCAGGTGTCGTCGGCCGCGACCGTCGCCGATCTGCTGGACGCCGTGCGCGCCGTGCACGGCCCGGAGCTCGCCCGTGTGCTGGCGCGCTGCAGCTACCTGCTCGACGAGGTGGCCGTACGCGACCACGGCGCGCTCGTCGCCGACGCCACCAGCCTGGACGTCCTCCCGCCCTTCGCAGGCGGCTGACGGCGCGCTACCGCGGGTGGCCCGGCCACGTGCCTGCCGACGTCGTGACGGTCTCGGCCGCCAACAACGCGTGGACAACGGCACGGGTGACGACCTCGGCGGCCGCCGAGTGCAGAGCGAACAGCTGCTCCAACGTCGGTGCGGGACGGGCGGTGGTGGCGAGCCCGAAGATCGTGTCGCCGTCCATCACGGTGTGGATAGGGACGATCGCGCGGGCCAGGCCGTCGTGGCCCATCGTCGCCAGCCTGCCCGCCCCTGCCTTGTCCAACGTGACGTCCGTGGCCACGACGGCAAGCGTCGTCGCCGTGCCCGGTACCGGGGCGGGCGGCGGCGCGGGGGCCACCGGCGCGACGGAGCCGAACTCGCCGTCCAGCCCAGCTCGGAGGCCGTGGGGCAGGCCGGTGACCGGGTCGAGCGCCGAGCCGACGGCGTTGAGCACGACCAGCGCTGCGACCGTCGTGCCGTCGTCGAGCACCGCGCTGGCCGTCCCGATCCCGCCCTTGCGACCCCCGACGACGGCGCCCGTGCCCGCTCCGACGACCCCCTGTGCGACCGGCCCTTCGGTCGCGGCGTCGAACGCGGCGGCCCCGGTGGCGGCCGTCGGGCGGGCACCGAACGCCCCGCCGCGGCCCAGGTCGAACACCACGGCGGCGGGCACGATCGGCACGACGCCGCCGGGGACAGGGAACCCGACGCCCGCCGCTTCCAGGCGGGCCATGACGCCATCCGCGGCGGCGAGCCCGTAGGCCGACCCACCCGACAGCACGATGGCGTGCACGCGCTGGACGGTGGTGTCCGGCCGGAGCAGGTCGGTCTCGCGGGTGCCGGGCGCGGCGCCGCGCACGTCGACGCCCGCGACGGCGCCGTCGGCCGGTGCGAGCACCACCGTGGTGCCCGAAAGGCCGCCCTCGACCTTGGCGTGGCCGACCCGCAAGCCTGCGACGTCGGTCAGGGCGTTGCGAGGTCCTGGACGCACGTGTCCATCATGGTCGACTTCGGCGCCGAGTTGCCGCGCCGGGATGCCCGACTCACCTTTGGCGGGGCGCGGGGGTGCCGCACTGCGGGCAGAACGGCGTGCCATGGGACGGCGCGCCACAGCCACCACAGGCGGGCGGAGCGAGCGGGGAGCCGCACTGGCCGCAGAAGCGCCCGGCCGTCGCGGCGCCGCAACTCGGGCAGCACGCCGTCGGTCCGGTCGGGCGGCCCGGGTGGCGCAGCGACACCCGCGGCGCCCCGTACCCCGGCGGTGGCGCCTGGTAGCCACCCGTCGACGGCGGGCCGTACCCCGGCGATGGCGCCTGGTAGCCACCGGTCGACGGCGGGCCGTACCCGGGCTGGGCAGGGCCGAGCCCGGCCGGACCGAACGCAGGCGCCGGGACGCAGCGCGTGCAACAGCCCGCCCGGTCGTCCCAGCAAACGTCGCGACAGACCCACTCCGCACATCCGCGGCACTGCATGAAGTGCCCCGCAACGTCCTGCGCGGCCTCGACGAGCCGCTTGTCGTTGGTGCTGCCGCGGGTGCTGCTGCGGTCCCACTGCGCGAGCAACCCGACCTCCTGCACCCGCGACCCGATCTCGCCACCCAGCAGCCCGCCGCCCAGCGCGGCGATCCGGCCGCCGAAGCCCGTGACCGAATGCCGGAACGCGGACCGGTAGCCGTTGCCGCACCGCTGGCAACAGAACTCGAACTGGTAGCCCTCGTACGTGCTGACGTCGGTGTAGTTGCTGGTGAAGGGGATCAGAGCGCCCATGGCGAGAATCTTCACCCACCGCGATCACATCGGACGAGCAGCGGTCCGGCTACAACTCGGTGCGCGTCGGTAAGGTCGATCTTCCCGTTGGGCAAGCCATGGGTCACAGTGGATCGGTGATGATCGTTGGCCGCGTCGCGGCAGTCCTCGCCGTCGCGGTCGTCGTTTCCTCCTGCTCGACGTCCGTTTCCGGCACCCCGGCCCCCGCGGGCGCCGCCGCGGCGAGTGGCGGAGGCGCCGCGCCCGTCAACGCGTGCTCCCTGCTGAAACCGGACGAGGTGCAGGGGCTCATCGGCGCCAACGACGGCGGCAAGGGCGCGCCGGGCGAGCACAGCATCTGCACCTGGACGACCGCCGACGAGCTTTCGGTGACGGTCGACGTCGCCCAGCCCGGCACGGCCGTGAACGGGCTCCCCGCCTGGGATCCCGCGCTCGGCCCCGAGCGCCCGCTCGCAGGCGGCATGCGTTCGCTTGGCGGCGGTCAGGTCGAGTTCGTCGCAGGCACGCGCGACTGCTCGGTGCAGGTCGTCACCGACCCCGCGTCGAAAGACGACGAGCAGCGAGCAGCCGCGCTGGCCAAGGTCATCCAGTCACGGCTTTGACGCGCATCAGTTCGAACGGATGCGCCGGACCAGGAGGATGACCAGCAGCAGCGCCAGCACGCCACCGACCACCGGTGCCAGCCGCTTGAGCACCGGGGGACCCGCCGTGTCGAGCAGGTCGATCGCGTCGATGTCGCTCTTCATCGGCGCCGTCGACGCCGGTGTCGAGGCCACTGTCGGCTTCGCCTCGGCAACCGTGGGGCGGGCGGCCGTCGCGCCGTTCGCGGACGTGGTCGTGGGCGCGGCGGGCGCCGCCACGGCAGCGGGCTCCGCGGCCGCTGATCCGCTGCCCGACCCGGTGCCGATCCCGGCTCCCGCATCCGCGCTTGTCGCGGGGACCGCGCCCGCGCCGCTTCCCGCCTCGACCTCCGCAGGCTCGCCTGCCTGCAGCTTCGACGCCACGCACGCCGCGAACTGGCCGATGATCTTGTCGGCGACGTCCGAGATCACGCCACGGCCGAACTGCGCGGGCCGCCCCGTGATCTTCATGTCGGTGATCATCGTGACCGACGTCTTGTCCGGTCCTTCGGCGACCATCGTGCCGACGACGGTGGCCTCCGCGGTGCCGTTGCCGCGCGAGTCGCGCCCGGTGGCGTCGATGACCACGCGATGGGCCGCGTCGTCGCGTTCCTTGTAGACGCCCTTCCCCTTGTAGGTCAGCGAGATCGGGCCGAGCTTGACCTTCACCGTGCCCGTGAAGCTGTCGCCTTCGTACTCGGTGAGCGTGGCGCCGGGGAAGCACGGCGCGACCGTCTCCGGGGTGTTCAGCGCCTTCCACGCCTTCTCGATCGGCGCGTCGATCGTGAACGAGTTCTCCAACTGCATGGTCCTGTCAAACCTCCCGGAACGGCGGACGCCTGCCCCGGCTGCCCGGGGCAGGCGTCCGCGTAGAAGAAGCGTCAGCCGGCCGCGGCCAGCACCGCGCGGCCGGTCAGCACCTTGGCCAAGTGTTCACGGTAGTCGGAAGCCGCGTCGGCGTCACTCGGGGCGGCCGTGCCTTCCGTCGCGTGCTCGGCCGCCGCCCGGATGGCGTCGGCCGTCGCCGGTTGCCCGACGAGCGCCTGCTCCACGCCGGTGGCGCGGATCGGCGTCGTGCCCATGTTGGTGAGCCCCACGCGCGCCTCGGCGATCGTGCCGCCTTCGACCCGCACCGCCGCCGCGACCGCGCACATCGACCACGCCTGCGCGGTGCGGTTGAACTTCTCGTAGTGGCTGCCCCAGCCGGTGTACTTCGGGAACCGGATCTCGGTGAGGATCTCGTCCTCGCCGATGGCGGTGGTGAAGTAGTCCACGAAGAACTCCGCCGCGGACACGGTCCGGCTGCCCGACGCCCCCGCGATCACCATCTGGGCGTCCAGCGCGAGCGCGGGCGCGCCGAGATCCCCTGCGGGGTCGGCGTGCGCGAGCGCACCGCCCAGGGTGCCGCGGTGGCGCACCTGGTTGTCGGCCACGGTCTGCGTGGCCTGGCCCAGCAGCGCGATGTGCTCCTGGACGAGGTTGTCGGTGATGATCTCGAAGTAGGGGGTCATGGCACCGATGACGATCGCGTCGCCGTCGTCACGGATGCCCCGCAGCTCGGCGATCCCGCCGAGGTCGACGAGCAGCGAAGGGGCCGCGAGCCGCAGCCGGAGCACCGGCATGAGGCTCTGCCCACCAGCGATGATCTTGGCGTCTTCGCCGCCCTCGGCCAGCGCCGCGACGGCCTCCTGGACCGACGAGGGCTTGACGTAGTCGAACTTGGCGGGGATCACTGGACCTCTCCCTGAGGGTTGTTCGGGTCGATCGAGCCCAGCCCGGCACCCGGAGAGTGGGTGTCGACCGGGGTCTCCTGCGTCGCGTGGCCCTTGGCCTCCTGGATGGCCCGCCACACGCGTTGCGACGTCGTCGGCATCTCGATGTCCTTGACGCCGAGGTGGCGCACCGCGTCGAGCACGGCGTTGACGATCGCCGGGGTCGACGCGATCGTGCCCGCCTCGCCGACGCCCTTGACGCCCAGCGGGTTCGACGTCGCCGGGGTCGAGACCGTTGCGGTGTCGAAGCTGGGCAGGTCGGCGGCCGACGGCAGGGTGTAGTCGACGAACGTGCCGGTGACCAGCGTGCCCTGGTCGTCGTAGTTGGCCTCCTCGAACAGGGCCTGCGCGATGCCCTGCGCGAGCCCGCCGTGCACCTGGCCCTCGACGATCAGCGGGTTGACGACGTTGCCGACGTCGTCCACGCAGACGTACTTGCGCAGGTCGACGTGCCCGGTCTCGGTGTCGATCTCGACGGCGGCGAGGTGCGTGCCGTGCGGGAACGAGAAGTTCTCCGGGTCGAACGACAGCGTCGGCGTCGAGGCTGGGTTCCATGTCCTCCGGGTAGTCGTGCGCCATGAACGCGGCGAACGCGAGCTCCTGGATCGCCTTGCCCTTGTCGGTGCCGCGGACGCTGAACGTGCCGTTCGCGAACTCGATGTCGTCCTCCGACGCCTCGAGCAGGTGCGCCGCGAGCTTCTTGGCCTTCGTCACGACCTTCTGTGCCGCGTTGACGATCGCGATGCCGCCGACCACCAGGGACCGCGACCCGTAGGTGTCCAGGCCCTTCGGCGAGGTGTGGGTGTCGCCGTGCAGGATCTCGACGTCCTCGAACGGCACGCCGAGCTGGTCGGCGACGATCTGGCTGAAGGCCGTCTCGTGTCCTTGCCCGTGCCCGGACGCGCCGGTGATCACCTCGACCTTGCCGGTGGCCAGCATCCGGATGCTCGCGGCCTCCCAGCCGCCTGCGCCGTAGGCCAGCGACCCCAGCAGCCGCGAGGGCGCGATGCCGCACATCTCGGTGAACGTCGAGATGCCGATGCCGAGCTGGACCGGATCGCCGTTGCGCCGCCGCTCCTCCTGCTCGCGGCGCAGCCCCGCGTAGTCGAACGTGGCCATGGCCTGGTCGGTGCACTGCTCGTAGTTGCCCGTGTCGTAGGTCAGGCCGCACGACGGTCGTGAACGGGAACTCCTCGTGCTTGATCCAGTTCTGGCGGCGCAGCTCCATCGGGTCACGGCCGAGCTCGACGGCGAGCTCGTCCATCATCCGCTCGATGGCGAACGTCGCCTCGGGGCGGCCCGCGCCGCGGTAGGCGTCGGTGAGGCGTCTTCGTGGTGAAGACGTTGGTGCAGGTGAACTTCAGCGCCGGGATCTTGTAGATCGCGTTGTACATGAAGGCGCCGAGGATCGGCACGCCGGGGCCGACAAGGCCGAGGTAGGCGCCCATGTCGGCGAGGAGGTGGACGTCGAAGCCGGTGAGGGTGCCGTCCTTCTTCGCCGTCAGCACGAGGTCCTGGATCTGGTCCCGACCGTGGTGGGCGGCCAACAGTGACTCGGAGCGGGTCTCGGTCCACTTGACCGGCTTGCCGAGCTTCCGGGCGACCGGCGACGCAGAGCATCTCCTCGGGCAACACCCCGATCTTGCCGCCGAACCCGCCGCCGACGTCGGGTGCGATCACGCGCACCTTCGACTCGGGCACGCCCATCGTCACCGTCGTCATGGTGCGCAGGATGTGCGGGATCTGGGTGGCGGCGTAGATCGTCATCTGCTCGCCGGTGGGGTCGACCACGCAGGAGCGCGGCTCCATGAAGGCCGGGATCAGCCGCTGCTGGCGGAACCGGCGACGGACGACGACCGAGTCGGGGTCGGCCTCGGCGGCGGCGATGGCCTCGTCGACGCTCGCGCCCGTGCCCGCGGCGCCCGAGTCGAACACCCACGTGGCGTTCTCGTTGGTGCCGAGGTCGGGGTGGACGAGGGTGGCGCCGTCGGCGAGGGCCGCCTCCATGTCGAGCACGGGCGGGAGCGGGTCGTACGTCGACCTCGACCAGGTCACGTGGCGTCGCGGGCCTCTGCCGCGCTGCGGGCGATGACGACGGCCACGCCCTCGCCTGCGAAGTGCACGGTGGACGCGGCGAGGAGCGGCCGCTGCGGCGACCTCATGTCCGGGGTGATCGGCCACGCACAGGGCAGGCCGACGGCCTCGACGCCCAGGTCGGCGGCCGTGTAGACGCCGACGACGCCCGGCGCCTGGCGAGCCGCGGAAGCGTCGATGCCTGCGATCGTGGCGTGCGCGAGCGCCGACCGCACGACGTTGCAGGTGCAGCGTGCCGGGCGGCGTGATCGCGTCGGTGTAGCGGCTGCGGCCGGTGATCAGGCGGGCGTCTTCCTTGCGGACGCGGGCGCTGGCCGACCTCCGGCTCGGCGACGGCGGTCACTGGCCCACTCCTGCCGTGGCGGGGGTCTCGGCGGGGGCGCCGGGCTTCATCTTCTGCGCCGCACCCTGCACCGCGCGCACGATGTTCTGGTAGCCCGTGCAGCGGCAGAGGTTGCCCTCGATGCCCTCACGGACCTCTTCCTCGGTGGGGTCGGGGTTGTCCCCGAGGAAGTCGATCGCCTGCATGATCATGCCGGGGGTGCAGTAGCCGCACTGCAGGGCGTGGTACTCGTTGAACGCCTCCTGGACGGGGTGCAGATTGCCGTCGCGGGCGACGCCCTCGATCGTCGTCACCTCGCCGCCGTCGGCCTGCACGGCCAGCACGGAGCAGGACTTCACGCTGCGGCCGTTCAGGTGCACGGTGCACGCGCCGCAGTTGCTGGTGTCGCAGCCGACGACGGTACCGGTCTTTCCGAGGCGTTCCCTCAGGTAGTAGACGAGCAATGTGCGGGGCTCGACGTCGTCGGCGTAGTTCACGCCGTCGACGGTGACCCGAACCTGTGCCATGTGACTTCCTCTCGGCCGCAACACTGTGGTGGCGAGCACATCACACCGCCGATCATTTGCGGGTGCAACGACGGTCGTTCGGCCACCTCACGCACGGCCAACACGGAAGGGGAACGGCCCCGCGATCGCGGATCCCCGACCGTCCGGGCGCCGCAGAAGCGGATCACGTGGACCCGGGGTTTCATTCTTTCGGAGTAGCCCTCTCGGTGGGTGCAACGGGCCGCAGCGGCTCGACCGTCCGGTGTGCGGCGGCACCCCACCACAGGCCGACGCCGTAGGCGAGGTCGTCCAATCGGCGGGCGAGGAGGAACGCGGGCAGGGCGCCCCGCTCGGGCCCCGCGCGCAGCCAGTCGACGACGCCGCTGCCCACCGCGACGGCCACGACGGTGCGCCTGGCCCGTCGGGACACGAGCGCGGCGAGCACGGCGAGTGGCCAGTAGTGGCGGGTGACGGCGTCGGCGGTCTGCGCAGCGGCCCCGACCGCACCGAGCGCGATCAGCCGGACCGCGGTCGTCCGGGGGTGCCGCAGGCGGCGGAGCTTGCCGGACAGGCGGTAGGCGGCGACGGCCGAGACCGTCACCGCTGCGCCGGGGCGGCCGAGGAGGAGCAGCGCGCTCGTCGCCGCCGACCAGGGGCTCACCACCATCGGCGGCACCGCGCCCCGGTGGCGCAGGGCGAGCGGGGCCGCCCCCGTCCCGTAGAACGCCTTGCGCAGCCACCAGGCGCGCAGCGATGTGCGGTGGTCGTGGGCCACGCGGGCGGCGGGCTCGTAGCGCAGCCGCCAGCCCGAAGCGTGCAGGCGCAGGACGAGGTCGACGTCCTCCGCGACGTGCATCCCGGCGTCGAACCCCGCCCCCACGGCGGCGCGGCGCACGAGCATCGCCGCGCTCGGCACGTACGCGACGCGAGAGCGCGGCACGACCAGCGCCGGGTCCTGCCCGAGGTCGAGCGAGGAGCGGACGGCCTCGTAGCGGCCGAGCCAGCCGGTGATCGGCGGCAGCGCGACGATGCGCGGCGCGACCAGCCCGACCGCAGGATCGGCCAGGCGCGCCAGCAGCGGCGCGAGCCAGCCGGGCTCGGGTACGACGTCGGAGTCGAGGAAGGCGACCAGCGGCGTGGTGGCCGCGGCCAGCCCGGCATTGCGGGCCGCTGCCGGGCCGCGGGAGACGGGATGCCGCAGGACCGTGGCCTGCCCGGCGACCGCCCTGACCGCGGCGGGGTCGGCGGACCCGTCGTCGACGACGATCACCCGAAGCCCCGGCCCTCCGCAGGCACGGCCGAGATGAACGTGAGCGGGGTTTCGATCGCGGCAAACCCCGATAGCGTCGATCTCGAGCGCGGTCAAGAGGCGGACCAGACCGTCGGTGCGGTCCTTCACCGGGATCACGACCGTGACGTCCGACGGCGGCGGCACAACGGCGGACGGCTCCGATACCGGGTGCGCGATCCCCGCGTCGAGCAGGCGGCGGGCGAGCGCGGCCGAGGTCGCGTCGGTGACGGTGAGCCGCCGGTCGAGCAGCCGGGCGGCTGCGGTGGGCGAGAGGTGCAGCATCCGCGGCGGTGACCCGCCCAGCAGCACCGCGCCGTCGTCGAGGACGCGGGCCCGCCGTTCCAAGACGACGGTCGTCCCCCGCGCGACGGCGGTCCGGGCGGGTCCAGCGCTCACAGCGGGCACAGTAGGCGCAGCGGACTGCGCGGCCGGACGGTCCGACGAGGCAGACTGCTGGGGTGGACCGTCCCGTCGTGCCCGAGTACGGGCGCCGCTCGTTTGCCGAGGTGCTGCCCGCCGCCATCGCCGCGCTCGGCGGTCCGGCCGCATCCCCGAGCGGCCTGTCCTTGCCGCGCTCGCGGGCGGTGGCGCTCCTGCTCATCGACGGGCTCGGCCACGAGCTCCTCCGCGCCCACGCCGCCGACGCGCCGTTCTTGACGAGCCTCGCCGACGTCGGGCCGTTGACGGTCGGGTTTCCTTCGAGCACGGTCGTCAGCCTCGCCTCGCTCGGCACCGGGCTCCCGCCGGGCGCGCACGGGCTCGTCGGCACGTCGATGCGGGTCGGTCGCGACGTGCTCGACGTCCTGCACTGGCGCAGGCACGCCCCGAGAGGCCGCGACCTGCGGGCCGTCCTTATCCCCGAGGACATCCAGCCGTACCCGACCGCGCTGGAGCAGGCCGCGGCGGCGTGCATCGGCGTGACGACGGTCAGCGGCGCCGCCTTCCGCGGGTCCGGCCTCACCAGGGCGGCCCTGCGGGGCGGTGTGTACCGCGGCGTGTACGCGCTGGGCGACCTCGCCGCGGAGATGATCATCGCTGCGCAACGGCCGGGGCAGCAGCTCGTCTACGGCTACCACGGCGACCTCGACGGGCTCGGCCACCAGCACGGCCCCGGCTCGCTGCCCTGGCGGCTGCAGCTGCGGCAGATCGACGGGCTCGCGGCGCTCATCGCCGAGGCGCTGCCGTCGGACGCGCTGCTGCTGGTGACCGCCGACCACGGCATGGTGACCGTCGACAGCACGTTCGATGCCGATACCCATCCCGACCTGCGCCGGAACGTGGCCGCGGTCGGCGGGGACGGGCGCGCCCGGCACGTCTACGCCCGCTCCGGAGCGGCGGCAGACGTGCTCGCGACCTGGCAGTCGGTGCTGGGCGACGCCGGGTGGGTGGTGCCGGGCGAGCAGGCCATCGCGGACGGCTGGTTCGGCCCGCTCGGCCCGCACGTCGTCGACCGGATCGGCGACGTCGTGGTGGCCGCGCGCGGTACGGCGGCCGTCACCCGGACCGTGGCCGAGCCGGTGATCTCCGGCCTGCCCGGCCAGCACGGGTCGCTGTCGGCGGAGGAGCAGCTGGTACCGCTGTTGGTCCACGCTACCGGCGGGTGATCCGGCGCGCGTCTCGTGGCCGCAGACCGGGCCGAAACGGCCAACTCACGGGGCTCAGGGGGCGACGCGGTAGCGCACGTGGGTGACGGTCGGGGACGCGATCACCTCGACCGGCTCCGCCGCCAGCCCGCCCAGCCCGTCCCAGAGCCGCTCGCCGCCGCCGAGCACCACGGGTACGACGTGCAGCACCAGCTCGTCGACGAGGCCCGCCGCGAGGTACTGCCGCACAGTCGTCGCGCCGCCCGCGATCGCCACCGGCTTGTCCCCGGCCGAGGCCTGCGCCTGTTTGAGCGCCGACTCGATGCCGTCGGTGACGAAGTGGAACGTCGTGCCGCCCTGCATCGGCAGCGGCGCCCGCTCGTGGTGGGTGAGGACGAACACCGGGGTGTGGTACGGCGGGTCCTCACCCCACCACCCCCGCCAGGACAGGTCCCAGTCGCCTGCGTAGCCGCCGAACATGTGCCGCCCCATGATGTAGGCGCCGACGTCGGCGTTGATGCCCCCGCGGATCTTCGCGTCGGCCTCGCGGCCGGGCAGGTCGGTCTCGAACATCCACTCCGTCAGCCGTCCCCCGCCCTGCCCGAACGGCTCCTCGCGACTCTGGCCCGGTGCCGAGCTGAAGCCGTCGAGGGAGATGGCGAGGTTGCTCTTCACGATGCCCATGCCGCTTAGACTGCCGCGGGCAGGCCAACTCATCGCAGGCGGCCGCGCTCGTCGGGTGCCCACCGGTCGAGACAGGCGCGCAGGTGCTCGACGAGGCCCGCGAGCAACGCTTCGCCTTCGGCCGCTGTCGCCTCACGGGGATCGCCGAGCACGCCGTTGGGGGACGCCGCCCGTACCCCGCCCGAGGTCAGCACGGGCATCAGCGCGCGCAGCTCGGCCGTGTTGCCGACCTCGGCCGCGTCGAGGCGAACGAGCGACGGGTCGAGCGCGAGCAGGATCGACGTCTCGGTGCGGCCTGCGTGCGCGTCGCCACCGGGCACGGTGCAGCCCGACCAGGCGACGTCGCGGCCCTCCCCGCGGAGCTGGACGACGGCTTCGGCGACGGTGGGCAGGTTGCCGCCGTGCCCGTTGACGAACACCGTCCGCGACGCCCACGCCCCCGCCGAGCGCCCCAGCTCGACGAGCACCGCCCGCAGCGCCGCGTGCCCGATCGACAGCGTGCCCGCGAACCCCTCGTGCTCCCCGGACGCGCCGTAGGCCAGCGGCGGGGCGAGCAGCATCGTCGGGTCGGCGGCGCGGCGGGCGACGGCCGCGGCGATGCGGGCGTCGGTGTCCAGCGGCAGGTGCGGGCCGTGCTGCTCCAGCGATCCGACGGGCACGAGCACCGTGGCATGCTCGACCTCACGCCAGGTGCGCTCGCCCAGCCTCACCGGCGCGCCCCAGGGGTCGTGAGCGGAAAAGAGCGCTTGAACACTGTTATCCGCGCACGACGTCACACGCGCGCCGCTCGCCGCGCCCAGCCGTTGATCAGCGCCATCACCCACCAGCGGGCTGGCCTCGCACGCCTTGGCCGGCCGCCGGGAGAGCGTGAGCGCCACCGGGCGCCTGCGGGAGTGGTCGACGTCCGAGCGCGGCACCGCCGCGTCCGCCGCCCGCGCCGCCAGGGCCTGCTCGCCGAACCCGCGCACGCACTCCGGGTCCGGCCCATCCAGCGGGAGCCCGGTGAAGAACTTCGCCGCCATGCACCCGCCCTGACACGAGTCGTAGTGCCCGCACGAGCGGCACGCGCCACCCGACTGCGGCTCACGAAGCGACAGGAAGAGCGCCGACTCCCGCCAGACCGTCTCGAAGCCGCCCGGCGAGCGCACGTTGCCAGCCAGGAAGTTCTCGTGGATGGCGAACGGGCAGGCGTAGACGTCGCCGACCGGGTCGATCAGGCACACCACCCGCCCGGCGCCGCACAGGTTGAGCCCCGGCAGCGCCTCGCCGTAGGCGGAAAGGTGGAAGAACGAGTCGCCCGTCAACACAGGGTTGTCGGCTGCCGCCGCACGATCGACCAGCCAGTCGTACATCTGCCGCTGCTGCGCGGCCGTCGGGTGCAGCTCGTCCCACACGTCCGCACCGCGCCCGGACGGCCGCAGCCGGGTGATCCGCAGCTGGGCGCCGAACTTGTCGGCGATCGCGGCGAACTCGTCGAGCTGGTCGACGTTCTGCCGCGTCATCACGACGGAGATCTTCGGCTTGACGAAGCCCGCGGCGGCCAGGTTCGAAAGGGCGCGCATCGCCATCGCGTACGACCCCGGCCCGCGGACCTCGTCGTTGACGGCCGCGGTGGCGCCGTCGAGGGAGATCTGCACGTCGACGTAGTCGGTGTTAGCGAGCTGACGGGCCCGTGAAGCGTCCAGCCGGACGCCGTTGGTGGAGAACTTGACGCCGACCTGGTGGTCGATGGCGTAGTCGAGCAGCTCCCAGAAATCGGGCCGCACGGTGGGCTCGCCGCCGCCGATGTTGACGTAGAACACCTGCATCTGCTGCAGCTCGTCGACCACGCCCTTGGCCTCGGCGGTCGTGAGCTCCCGCGGGTCCCGTCGCCCCGACGACGACAGGCAGTGCACGCACGCCAGGTTGCACGCGTAGGTCAGCTCCCACGTCAGGCAGATCGGGGAGTTGAGGCCGTACTGGAAGTGCTCGACCAGCTTCACGTGCGCTCCTCGATGGTTCCGCTTGCGGCGAGCCCCGCCAGCGCGCGCAGGTAGGCGGGCCGCTGCGCTTCGGCGACGCCCGCCGCGCCGAGGGCGGCGTGGACGTCGGGATGTTCGACGAGCAACTGCACGGTCGTCAGCAGCTGGGGCGTCTTGAGGAACGAGAGCTTCCGGGTGCCGAAGTGGTAGACGAGCGCGCCGAAGGGCTCGGGCCGCAGCGCGACGCTCGGGCTGCACCGGTACGGACGGTCGGGGTCGAACGCCGGGCCCGCGGTGACAGGCCCGGCGTCCTGATCGGTGCTAGTAGACACCGCACATGCCATCGATGGAGACCTCCTCAACGAGGGTCTCCTCGACCACCGGCTCCTCGGACTCGTGCTCGTTCACTCGGCGCTCCGATCGTCGCGGACGGACGAAGCGACGCTATTGCGGCCCGCTGCGGCTTACAAGAGGTGCACCTCCGGCCGACGGGTGCCGCACCCGGCCGATCGGAGAGGCTTGGCGCGTGACCCTCCTGCACATCGTCACCCCGGCCGAGTGGCGGACGGCGCTCGCCGCCGGGGCGATCCACCCGACCGTCGCCAAGTTCGTGCACCTGTCGGCGCCCGAGCAGGTGGCCGTCGCGGCGAACGGCCACTACCCCGGCCGCGAGGACCTCTACCTGCTGGTCCTCGACGCCGCGCGGGTTCCGGTCGAGATCAGGTGGGAGGAGAGCGAGCCGCCGATGCGCTTCCCGCACGCCTACGGGCCGGTGCCGACGGCCGCGGTGCTCGACGTCCTCCGCTACCGGCCGGGCCCGGACGGCACGTTCGGCACGCCTGCGCTCCCGCCGATGGATCCGGCGGGGCGAGCCGCGCGCCAGCCCGTCTCGATCGCGCGGCGGATGGCGACCGCCGAGGTGCCGGTCGCGGGCGGGGTGGCGCTGCGCACCGCGCCCGTGCCGTTCTCCTACCAGCACAACGCCCTGTTCCTCGACGAGCCGGTGGACGCCGCAACCGTCGTCGCCGAGGCCGATCGGGCGCTCGTCGGGCTCGACCACCGGGCCGCGGTGCTGCTGGGCAACGGCCTCGCCGAGACGGCGATCGAGCTGGGCCGGCGAGGCTGGACGGTCCACGCGCAGGCCGGGATGACCGCGCGCACGGGCGGCACCCCGACGGGTCGGGTCGAGCAGGTCGACCTCGCCGCGGTCCGCCCGCTGTGGGACGCCACGTGGCGCCGGGACCTGCCGGGGGTCGCCGACGCGGTGATCGCGCAGCTGTCCGACCGCTACGTGCTGGAGGAGCGGGTCATCGACCTGCGCTACCTCGCCGTGCGCGACGGCGGCCCGGTGGTGGCGGCGGCCGTGCTGCGGATCGACGGGGCGACGGCAGGCCTCGACGGCGTCGGCACCGACCCCGCCCACCGCGGCCGCGGCCACGGCGACGCGCTCGTCACCGAGGCGCTGGCGCTCACGGCCGCGGCGGGCTGCGACGTGCTCGGGCTCGACGCCTCCGTCGACGACTGGCCGCGTCGCTGGTACGCCCGGCGCGGCTTCGTCGAGACGAGCCGCAGCTGGTTCGCCTATCGCAACCTCTGATTTGCGATGGGCGCCCAGCACAGCTGACCCCTGCCCGATCAGGTAGGACCCACCCCCGTCCGCCCTCAGGTGTTACGGAACCGCCTCCTCGCCATAGCGTCGCCTTCGACCCACACCTGCGCCAGAAAGGTCTGCCATGCAGGTCGAAGAGATGCTTCCGCAGTTCCCGATCAAGGAGTTCCACCCCTTCCCGCGTGGCCTCATGGGCCCCGGTGCACATGAGATCGTCGGGCCGGAGGCCCTCAAGCTCGGCTTCAAGAAGACGCTCGTCATGACGTCCGGCCTGCGCGGCTCCGACATCGTCCACAAGATCACCGAGTCGCTGAAGTACCACGGGCTCGAGGTTGTGCTCTACGACAAGGTGGAGTCCAACCCCAAGGACTACAACGTCATGGACGCGGTGGGCCTCTACCAGCAGAACGAGTGCGACAGCTTCGTCTCCATCGGCGGCGGCTCCTCGCACGACGCCTGTAAGGGCGCCCGCATCTCCGTGGCCCACGACGGCCGCAACGTCAACGAGTTCGAGGGCTTCAACAAGTCGGAGAACCCCAAGAACCCGCCGCACATCGCCATCTCCACCACCGCGGGCACCGGCTCGGAGACGTCCTGGGCCTACGTCATCACCGACACCACGACCGACCCGGACAACCCGCACAAGTACGTGGCGTTCGACGACGCGAGCGTCACCTCGCTGGCCATCGACGACCCGGTCCTCTACTACAGCTGCCCGATCGACTACACCGCGCAGTGCGGCTTCGACGTGCTCGCGCACGCCTCCGAGCCCTATGTCTCGCGGATCAACTTCCAGACCTCGCTCGGCAACGCCCTGCACGCCATCAAGCTGACCTCGGAGAACCTGCGCGAGGCCGTGTGGAACCCGCAGAGCCTCGCGGGCCGCGAGGGCATGATGTACGCGCAGTACATCGCCGCGCAGGCGTTCAACTCCGGCGGTCTCGGCATCATCCACTCGATCAGCCACGCCGTCAGCGCCTTCTACGACACCCACCACGGCCTCAACAACGCGGTCGCGCTGCCGCGCGTGTGGGCGTTCAACATGCCGGTGGCCTACAAGCGCTTCGCCGACATCGCCCGCGCGATGGGCCTCGACACCCACGGCATGACCGACATCCAGGCCGCCGAGGCCGCGCTCGCCGCGTCCATCCGGCTGCTGCGCGACGTCGGTATCCCGGAGCGGTTCGTCGACGTCACGCAGGACTCCTACTCGAAGAACCGGCTGGGCCAGGGCCCGACCAAGTTCTACGAGAACGCCTCGGTGATCAAGGGTGACGGGCCGGACGTCGACCGCATCACCAACCACGTCCTCGGCGACGCCTGCACCCCTGGCAACGCCAAGGAGTGCACCTTCGAGACGGTGCGCCCGGTCGTCGACCACTGCATGAACGGCGACCTCGACGACCTGCTGACCTGACCCGCCGACGCGATTGCCTCCGCGGAGGCGGCATCGGCACTATCGGATCTACCCTGAGGGGGCGCCTCGCCACGGGCGCCCCCTCGGTGATGAGGAGCACGCGCGTGTCGCAGTTCGAATCCGTCGACGAGGTCGTCGAGGCGTTGGCCCAGCAGGGCTACATCGCCGACACCCGCCTCGCGACCACCGTCTTCCTCGTCACCCGGCTGGACAAGCCGCTGCTCATCGAGGGGCCTGCGGGCGTGGGCAAGACCGAGCTGGCGAAGGCGCTGGCGGGCATCACCGGGCGGCGGCTGCTCCGCCTCCAGTGCTACGAGGGCCAGGACGAGACCAAGGCCCTCTACGAGTGGGACTACGGCAAGCAGCTGCTTTACACCCAGATCCTGCGCGAGAAGATCGGCCAGGTCGTCGCGGACGCACCGGACCTCCACGAGGCCGTCGAGCGGATCGGCGCCCAGGAGAGCGTGTTCTTCTCCGAGCGCTTCCTCGCGTCGCGGCCGCTGCTGGAGTCGATCCGCTCCGAGGAGCCGTGCGTCCTGCTGATCGACGAGGTCGACCGCGCCGACGAGGCCCTCGAGGCCGTGCTGCTGGAGACGCTCGCCGAGTTCCAGGTGTCGGTGCCCGAGGTGGGCACGTTCACCACGAAGACGCCGCCCTACGTGATCCTCACCTCCAACAACACGCGCGACCTCTCCGCCGCGCTCAAGCGCCGCTGCCTGCACCTGTTCCTGGACTACCCGTCAGCGGAGCGTGAGCTGGAGATCGTCCGGTCGAAGGAGACGGGGCTGCCCGACGCGGTCGCCACCCAGCTCGTCGGCATCGTGCGCGGGCTGCGCGAGCTGGAGCTGCGCAAGGCGCCGTCGATCTCGGAGACGATCGACTGGGCGCGCACCCTGGCCGTGCTCGGGGTGGAGGAGCTCACGGCGTCGGTGCTGTCGGACACGGCGTCGGTGGTGGTGAAGTACGACAAGGACGTGCGGAAGGCGATCGGGGCGATGCCGCGGCTGGTCGACCCCAACGCGGTGGTGCCGGAGCACGGCCACGGGCACGGCCATGGCCACGGGCATGGCCACGACAACGACCCGCCGCGCCGGGGCTCCGCGCGCGACGAGGACGCCGACGAGATCGACGGGCGCGCGGTGCGGGCGGCGAAGGACACCCCGGGCCGGTTCGGGAACACGTACGGCAGCAACCCGCTGGGCGGCGAGCCCGGCAAGCCGCCGAAGGTGCCTGCCGAGCGGGGTTCGCGCAGCTTCGGCGCGGGCCTGGGCCGAAAGCGCGCCCTGTGACCGTGCGCGGAAACGAGTGTTGGAGCACTCGTTTCCACTCACGAGGCCAGCGGGCCTGCTGATGGAGAACGCGATACACCGGTTCGTGCGCCTGCTCCGGCTGCGCGGCGTGCGCATCTCCACTCCTGAGGCGCTCGACGCGATGGTCTGCGCCCGTGAGCCGGGGATGCTGCGCGACAGGGAGCAGCTGCGCGCGGCGCTGCGCGTCGCCCTCGTCAAGGACCGCCGCGACGAGGAGGTGTTTGACGAGATCTTCGACCAGTTCTTCGCCTTGGTGAAGGTGGGCGGCCCCGACGTCGGCCACGGCCACGGACACGGCCACGACGACCTGTCCGACCAGGGCGGGCTCGACGACTTCACGCTCAGCGACACCCCAAGCGACACCCCGCAGCAGGGCCATACGCACGGCAAGCCCGTCGACATCCGCGACTTCTTCAAGCCCGAGGACCTCGCCCAGCAGTACAACCTGCACCAGGAGGCCAACAAGATCGACCTCGCCGCCATGACCGAGGAGATCGTGCTCTCCAAGGACAACCAGGGGCTCATGGGCGAGGGCAACCGGGTGCAGATCGAGA
Organism: uncultured Actinomycetota bacterium; assembly: GCA_963736375.1. Classification (GTDB taxonomy): domain Bacteria; phylum Actinomycetota; class Actinomycetes; order Mycobacteriales; family Pseudonocardiaceae; genus Pseudonocardia. Next base: position 83,579 of record CAVTOL010000026.1, on the reverse strand, counting down.
CGGCGTCGCTGCACCACGCGGGCATCCCCGGTCAGATCAGCCAGCAGCAGGGCACGAAGGTGGACGCTGACCTGTCCGTCGCGCAGCAGGAGGCGCTGCTGGGGTGGCTGAACGACGTCGACGGCGAGTCGCAGGAGGGCACCGAGGACGACGCCGCCGCGCTGCGCCGCAGGCTCACCGGCGTGCTCAACGGGCTGCCCGAGGCGATCAAGAGGCACCTCGAGGCGCTGCTGGCGTTGGAGAACCGGGTCGTCGAGGGGCACGAGCGGAAGGTCGCCGAGGTCGACGCCGTTGGCGAGCACGAGCGGATGGAGCTGGAGGAGTCGCTGCGGCGGCTCGCGCGCTCGTTGCACGGCGGGCTCACCCACAAGCGCAAGGTGTCCGCGCGCGGGCGCATCGACTCCGGACGCACGATGCGCCGCAACATGCGCTTCGACGGCATCCCGTTCGCGCCGGTCACGGTGCGGCGCGCCGAGGACAAGCCGCGGCTGGTGATCCTCACGGACGTGTCGCTGTCGGTGCGCGCCACGGCCCGGTTCACGTTGCACCTGGTGCACGGCCTGCAGAGCCTGTTCGGCCAGGTGCGGACGTTCGCGTTCGTGGCCGAGCTGGCGGAGGTCACCGACCTGTTCGCCGATCACCCCGTCGAGCAGGCGCTCGGGCTGATCTTCGGCGGCGAGGTGCTCGACGTCGACGCGAACTCCGACTACGGCGCCGCGTTCGGCCGGTTCCACGAGGACTTCGGCTCCGCCGTCAACCGCCGCTCCACCGTGCTCGTCCTCGGCGACGGGCGCGGCAACGGCAACGACCCCAACGTCGAGGCGTTCGCCGAGATCACCCGGCGCGCCCGCGAGACGATCTGGCTCACCCCCGAGCCCCGCTATTCGTGGGGTCTCGGCGGCTGCGACCTGCCGGTGTACGCGGAGTACTGCTCGCGCGTGCGGGTGGTGCGCGACCTCACCGGCCTGGAGAGCGCGGCGCAGGAGATGGCGACGGAGCTGGTGGGGCGCTGACGACCCGCCGGTCCCGCCCACACCGCTCGTCCGCCCCGCCTGCGCACCCCACCGGCCCACTTCGCACCCGTCCGATGTGGTGCGAGGTCACCCGTCGGGGTGCGAGGTGGGGCCGGGTGCGGCGTCGACGACGTTCAGCGCGGCCAACGCCCGCTCCCGGTCGTACAACGCCGGATAGTCGCGGGCGTCCTCGTCGTGGTCGTCGAGGTCGAGGGAGTAGAGCAGCTCGCGCAGGAGCCCCCGCTCCCGTTCGTCGATCGGCGTTCGGTCGGTGACGAGAGCACCCGCCAGCTCGTCGGCCGCAAGCCATTCCTCACCACCCCACAGCATGCTGCGCACGACGTCCCGGGTTGCGTCCGACAGCCGGTCACCCAGGCTGTCGAGCAGCTCCGTCGCTGCGGCCTCGAACCGAACGGGATCCATGGCTGAGCTCCTACCTCGGGTTGCGGACGACGCCCGGCCCCGCGAGGGGAACGGCCGTCACCAGTGAACCGCTATCGGCGACGATCACCCTGATCCGGACCCCGTCGTGGTCGCCGGTGGCCACCCACCGTCCCGGGACAACGCTGCGCTGCACGACCGTGGGATCGCGGGCGACCGACAACGCTGCGGTGACGATCGCGTCGTCGGTCCAACCGCGGGGGAACTCGGTCTTTCCGGGGATCCCGGTGCCGGGGGCATGACCGCCTCCTGATCTGTCGCCGGTGATGATATGGGTGACCTGCTGCGGGTCGACGTGGATCGCGTCGGGCGTGGGGTGGGGGCCTGCCGCCGTGTCCCACGCGGTGCCGGTGAGGTCGAGCCGCGCGATCTGGCCGACGTCGGTGAGGCCCACCCCGACCGGCGCGTCCGGGGCGGGCGGCACGGCCACCCGTCGGAGGTGCAGCTCGTCCTCGGGGCGCAGGCGCTCGACGAGCCGGTCGAGGGCGAAGCGGTAGGCGTTGCGCGCGTCGTTGAGGTACGCGATGGCGAGCGCGCCCTCGCCGATCAGCAGCTCCAGCTCGGGGATGCTCCACGCGAGCTTGCCCAGCAGCTTGGCGGGCAGCTCGAGCGGCGCCATGTCCTCGACGGCCTCGGCGGCGGCACGCCGGACGGCCGCGCGGGTGTGCTCGATGAGGTCGGCCAGTGCCGCGCAGGTGTCGCGGAGCGTGCCCGCCCCGTTCACGACCGCGTTGAAGAGCGGGTCGGTGGCGCACGGGGTGAACCGCGTGGCCCAGAACGTGCGCATGGCGCTGAACGCGGCCCCGTCGCCGGAGTCGGTGAGACGGCGGAAGGCGGCATCGCCGGTGCTCGCGATGCGGCCCATCCCGTCCGCCAGCGCGGACCAGTACGCCGCCGCCGCGCGCAACCGCTCCGGGTCGCCACCGGGGTAGTACTCGGCGAGGACGTCGGGCACGTCCGGCCCGCCGGGCCCGGTGCTACTAGGTGGCGGCCCGGCCGTTGCACTCACGTGCGGCCCGCCGGGCCGGGTGCTGGGCGGCGGCCCGGCCGTTGCGCTCACGTGCCGCCCGCCGGGCCCGGTGCTCGACGGCGGCCCGGTCGCCGCGCCCAGTTGCGGCCCGCCGGACCCCGATGCGGCCGATGGCGCTCCCGCCTCGGGCGCGCCGACTCGGCGGCCCGGCGCGTCGCCTGCCGCGCCTTCGGGCGACGTAGCGGGGTGGCGGCCGAAGCGGGCCGTAGCGTCGTGCTCGGCATCGAGGTAGGTGTCGGCGGTGTTCGACAGCTTCGTCGCGATCGCGCCGAGCGTCGACACAGCGGTGGTCGAAGCGGCCCACTGCGCGGCGGCCGTCGCGTCGTAGCGCGCCCGCCACTCGGCGAGCACGGGATCGTGGCCCGCCATCCCGCCGGTGCCGCCGAGGCCGCCCGCGCCGAGGACGCCCTCGGCGTCCGTACGCAGCTGGGCGAACGCCGTGGCCGCGGCGCGCAGATCGTCGATCTGCACCGAGAATCCCGCGGCCATGGTGAGCACCCGGCCAGCGTTCCCGGTCGGGCTGCAGGCCGTGGCCGAACCGCACCGCCACACCCGATCGGACCAGCGCCCGCCCGTCCGTCCAGCCAGGCGCGCACGCGGCGTTCCCGTGCCTACGCTGCGGGGATGACCCGCGCCGCCCGACTGAAGCTCGACGCCGACGGGCACGTGCGCCACGGCATCCCCGCCGTCGAGCTCAGCAACGACCTCGCCGGGTGGATCGCCGACGACCTCGTCGCGCCCGGCCTGATCCCGCCCGGCGCCTTCGAGCGCACGTTCGTGTCCGTGGTCGGCGCGGCGTGGCTGCCGTTCTACCGCAACACCCTCCGCGAGCTCGCCCGCGGCGGAGCGCCCGGCGGGACGAACGCGGGCATGGCCCCGGTGCACGACCGCGCCGCCGAACTGGCGCTCGGCTCGGTCGTGGAGCTCGGGTGCTGCTTCGGGTTCCTCTCCCTACGCCTGGCCCGCGACGGCCACCCGGTGACGGCCGTCGACCTCTCGCAGGGCACCGTCGCGCTCCTCGCGTCCGTCGCTGCGGCGTTGGATGCGCCGTTGCAGGCGCTCGTCGGCGACGCCGCCGCCGTGCCGTTGGCCGACGGCCGCGCCGACACCGTGCTCGCCGTACACCTCTTGGAGCACCTCCCGCCCGCGCTCGCGCCCCAGGTCGTCGGCGAGATGCTGCGGGTGGCACGGCAGCGTGTGGTGGTCGCCGTGCCGTTCGAAGACGCGCCGAACCCGACATGGGGACATGTCCGCACGTTCGACGGCGACGCCCTCGACGCGCTCGGGGCCGCGACCGGCCGCGCGTACACCGTGGACGAACACCACGGCGGCTGGCTCGTGATCGACGCCTGAGCTACCGTCGACGGTGGTGCACGGGGCGCCTCCGGTCCGCGGGAAGGGCACAAGCCCACCCGCGCACGACCTTGCTCCACCCCGGCCGACTCCGTCCGGCCTGCGCATGCGGACACCAGGCACACCGGACCGGAGACCGCCATGTCGAACCTCCCGGAAAGCCCCAGCCTCCGCGGTGGACGAGGTCCTTTCGCTCTGTCTCGCGGGCGATCGGGACGCGGTGCGGGAGCGCCGGGCGGCGGATCCGGACATCGTTGCGCAGGCGCGGGCACGGCGTCCGGACGCGGTGCTGGCGGCCACCGAGCTCGGGCGCGGAGCGGCGGTGCGCCTGCTCATGGAGCTGGGGTTCGACGTGCACGCCGGGCATCGGATGACGCCGTTGCACCAGGCGGCCTACGACGGCAACGCCGAGCTGGCCGGGCTGCTGCTGGACCTGGGCGCGGACCCCACCCGCCGCGACCGCTCGTTCGACGCCACATCCCTGGGCTGGGCCGAGCACAACCACCAGGAGGCGACGGTCGCGCTGCTGCGCCCACTCACCCCCTGAGCCGCGCTGCGGTGGTTTGCGGGAGGGTCAGCCTGCCGCCGTGGTCAGGGCCCGGCGGCTAAGGACGCGGACCAGGTGGCGGCGGTAGGCGGGGGTGGCGGCGAGGTCGCCGGGCGGGTCGGTGTCCTGGTCGGCCAGCGCGGCGGCGTCCGCGATCGACGCGCCGGAGGCCAGCGCGGCCTCGGTGGCCGACGCCCGCAACGAGGTCGAGCCCATGTTCACCAGCCCCACGCGCCCGTCGACGACCGCGACCCCCACGATCGCCCAGTCGTTCGCGCGCCGCGTGAACTTCTCGTACGCCCACCCGGCGGCCGCCGCACTCTTCTCCGAGGCGCCGCTCCGCGGCACCCGGATCTCGACGAGCAGCTCGTCGGGCTCGACGGCCGTGGCGAACAGTCCGGTGAAGAACTCCGTGACCGGCACCCGCCGCTCCCCCCGCGGCCCGCGCACCACGACCGTGCCGCCGAAGGCCAGTACGGCGGCGGGCAGGTCGGAGGCCGGATCGGCGTGGACGAGCGAGCCGCCGAGCGTGCCGCGGTGGCGCACCTGCGGGTCACCGACCGTGCGCGCTACGGCCCCCAGCAGCGGTGCCTCAGCGGCCACGAGATCCGACGTCGCCAGCTCGTGGTGGCGGGTGCCCGCGCCGATGGCCAGCTCGTGGCCGTCGACCCGGACGTACCGCAGCTCGGCCAGCCGCCCGATGTCGATCAGCAGCTCGGGCGCGGCGAGGCGCAGCTTCATGACCGGAAGCAGGGAGTGGCCACCGGCCAACACCTTGGCGTCGTCGCCGTGCTCGGCCAGTAGCGCGAGCGCGCCGTCGAGGGTGTCGGGCCGTTCGTAGGCGAAGCCGACGGGGATCATGCGCCCTCCGCCCCCGACGTCGAGAAGCCCGGCGCCGCCTCGACGCCCCCGCCTGCCGTGACGCGGTGGATCGCCGCACCCTGCACGGCGTCCGGATCCTGCCCGGACGCCGCGACCACCGCGCGGACGATGTTGTGGTAGCCCGTGCACCGGCAGAGGTTGCCCTCCAGGCCCTCACGGACCTCCCGCTCGGTCGGCGTCGGGTTCTCGGCGAGCAGGCTGACCGCCGCCAACACCATGCCCGGCGTGCAGAAGCCGCACTGCAGGCCGTGCTCGGCGCGGAACGCGGCCGCGACGGGGTGCAAGTCCGAACCGTTCGGCGACAGCCCCTCCAACGTGGTGATCGACCCGCCGTCGGCCTGCGCGGCCAGCAGCGTGCACGACTTCACCGACTCGCCGTCGAGCAACACCGTGCACGCACCGCAGGACGTGGTGTCGCAGCCGATGTTGGTGGCCTTGAGGCCGAGGACGTCGCGCAGATAGTGCGCGAGCAGCAGCCGCGGCTCGACGTCGGCGCTGCTCGACGCCCCGTTGACGGTGATCTCGACCTTCACTTCGCTCCATCTCTTCGCGGTCCGCCTGCGCTCGGCGCACTTTCGTTGCCCGCTCCGCCTGCGCTCGGCGCGGCCTCGATCGCTTCCCACACCCGCAGGGGGGTCAGCGGCATGTCGATGTGGCGCACGCCGAGGTGCGCGAGCGCATCGATCACCGCGCTCTGCACCGCCGGGGTGGCGCCGATGGTGCCCGCCTCACCGATGCCCTTGACCCCCAACGGGTTGAGGTGGGTGGGCGTGGCCATGTCGAGCAGCGTGAAGCTGGGCAGCTCCGCCGCGGACGGGATGCCGTAGTCGGCGAAGGTGGCGGTGAGCGGGTTGCCGTCCTCGTCGTAGACGACCTCCTCCAGCAACGCCTGCGCGATCCCCTGCGCGATGCCGCCGTGCCGCTGGCCCTCGGCGAGGAGCGGGTTGAGCACGGGGCCCGCGTCGTCGACGGTGACGATCTTGTCGACGACCGCCTTCCCCGACTCCGTGTCCACGAGGGCGACGGCGACGTGCGCGCCGAAGGGGAAGGACGGCGCGCCCGAGTCGAACCGGGTGTCGACGCGCAGCTTCTCGCGCTCGGCCAGGTCGGCCAGCGACACGGCCGTGTCCGTGCCGCGCACGACGACGGCGCCCTTCTCGACGACGAGGTCGTCGACGCTCGCCTCCAACAGGTCGGCCGCCCGCCGCTTGGCCAGCTCCACCAGCTCGCCCGCCGCCTGGTAGACGGCGACCCCGCCGGTCTGCAGGCTGCGCGAGCCCATCGTGCCCGCGCCGCGCGGGATGAGGTCGGTGTCGCCGTGCTTGACGGTGATCTTCTCGACCGGGATGTCCAGGTGCTCGCTCGCGAGCATCGCCCATGCCGTCGCGTGCCCCTGCCCGTGTGGGGAGGTGCCGGTGAGCACCGTGACCGTGCCGTCGGGATGCACCTCGATCGCGGCGCTCTCCTTGAACGCGGCGCCGCCCGTGATCTCGACGAACACGGAGATGCCGATGCCGATCTGCACGGCGTCGCCCCGCTCGCGGCGGGCGGCCTGCTCGGCGCGCAGCCCGGTGTAGTCGGACGCATCGAGCACGGCGTCGAGCGCCTTCTCGTACTCGCCGGAGTCGTAGGGGGCGCCGCCCTTGGTGGTGAGCGGGAACTGGTCGGGCCGCAGCAGGTTGCGGCGGCGCACCTCGGCCGGGTCCATGCCGATCTCGGCTGCGAACAGGTCCATCGCGCGCTCGATCGCCGCCGTGGCCTCGGGGCGTCCGGCGCCGCGGTAGGCCGCGATCGACGTCGTGTTCGTGACGAGCACGCGGGCCCGCGACTCCACCCGTTCGATGTCGTACACGGCGGGCGCCATCATGCGCGTGAACATCGGCAGGACGGCGCCGAGCCGGGGGTAGGCGCCCGCGTCCTGGAGGACGTCGAGGCGGTAGGCGCGGACGGTGCCGTCGCGGTCGCCGCCGATCGTGACCGTCTGGAGCTGGCCGCGGCCCTGCACCATCCCGGTCATGTTCTCCGAGCGGGTCTCGCTCCAGCGCACCGGGCGGCCGACCTGCTTCGCGAGCCACGCGACCAGCGCGAACTCCGGGTCGGCGCCGATCTTCGCCCCGAAGCCGCCGCCGACGTCGGGCGTGATCAGGCGCATCTGTTTGGCGTCGATGCCGAGCCATCCGACGACCTCGTCGCGGGCGGACTGGGCGTTCTGGGTGGAGGCCCAGAGCGTGACGCGGCCGTCCTCGCCCCATTCCGCGGCCGCGGCGCGCGTTTCGAGGGGGGCCGCGGCGAGGCGCTGGTTGACGATCTCGCGGGTGACGACCACCTCGCAGCCGTCGAAAAGGTCGGGGTCGAAGTCCTTGTCGTGGTCGAAGCCGTTGGACGTGTTGGTGCCCGCGTCGGGAAAGAGGAGCACCTCGTCGGTGGCTGCGGCTTTGAGGTCGAGGACGACGGGCAGGGGGTCGTAGTCGACCTCGACGAGGTCGGCGGCGTCCTGGCCCTGGTAGGCGTCCTCGGTGAGGACGGCGGCGACCGGCTCGCCGACGAACCGCACCACGTCGACGGCCAGGAAGGGCCGCACCATCGCCTCGTTGGCCCCGGCGAACAGCAGCGCGGGCGCCAGGTCGACGTCGGCTCCTGTGAACACGGCGACGACGCCGGGTGCGGCGCGGGCCGCCTCGACGTCGATCGCCTCGATCCTGCCGTGCGCGAGCGGTGACCGGACGAGCGTGAGGTACAACGCTCCAACCAGATCGAGGTCGTCGGTGTAGCGGGCGCCGCGCGAGAGGAAGGCCGGGTCCTCGACGCGCACGACGCGCGTGCCCATGATGCTCATCGGATCCGAGCCTAACCCCGCGCCCCGATCACCGCTGCCACCACGGATCGATCGCCCACAGCGGCGACACCGGGCCGTGGCCCGCGCCGAGCGGGTAGGCGTGCCGGACCGCCTCGGTGACGTACCGCTTGCCGAAGGCCACCGCCGCGGGCACGGCCATCCCGCGCGCCAAGCCCGCGGCGATGGCCGACGCCATGCTGTCGCCGCCGCCGTGCGTGTCGCGGGTGGCGAACCGCGGCCCTGGCAGCTCGGTGAACGTGTGGCCGTCGTAGAGCAGGTCGACGCACACGTCGGTGTCCTCGGCCAGGTGCCCGCCCTTGACGAGGACGAACCGCGGGCCGAGGGCGTGCAGCAGCTTGGCCGCCTCGTACTGGGCGGGCCGATCATGCACGTCGACGCCCACGAGCAACCGCACTTCGTCCAGGTTGGGCGTCACCACGGTGGCGCGGGGGAAGAGCAGCGAGCGGAACGCGTCGAGCGCATCGTCGGCCAGCAGTTGATCGCCGTGCATGGACGCGGCCACGGGGTCCACGACGAACGGGGTGGGCCCGTCGGCGCCGATCCCGACGCGGTCGCAGGCGTCGGCGATCGCCCTGATGATCGCGGACGTGGCGAGCATGCCGGTCTTCGCCGCGTCCAGGCCGATGTCGGTGGCAACCGCCTCGATCTGCGCCGCCACCGTCTCCGGCGGCAGCGCGTGCACACCGGTGACGCCGAGCGTGTTCTGCACGGTGACCGCCGTGACGGCCAGGCATCCGTGCACCCCGCACGCCGTCAGCGCCCGCAGGTCGGCGGCGATGCCCGCGCCGCCGCCCGAGTCGGTGCCCGCGATCGTCATGACCCGCGGCGGGGTCTTGGTCGTCATCGGTCCTCCCGCGTCGGTGGACGGTAAACCGGCCGCCCCGGCGATCGGGCTGCGTCGGGCCGCGGGGCCTGCGTCGGATCCACCGCCCTGGCGTTGTCGATCGCGGCCAGCGTCGAACGCAGCGCCGCGACAGCCACGGAGTCGCGGGCCTTGAGGGCCGCGGTCAGCGCCTTACGCAGCTCTCCGACATCCATGCACGCAATACTTCCTGGCCGCCGATTGTTGGCAATCACATGCCATTGACCGGAGAGTACGAGCTGAGCCCCGCGGCCTGGGTGCGCGAGCAGACCGAGAAGATCTTCGAGACCGGGACGACCGACAGCGTCGACATCAAGGGCCGCCCGGTGGTCCTCGTGACGATGCGCGGCGTGAAGTCGGGGAAGCTGCGCAAGGTGCCGTTGATGCGAGTGGAGCACGACGGCGTCTACGCGATCGTCGCGTCGATGGGCGGTGCGCCGAAGAACCCGACCTGGTACGCGAACGTCAAGGCCAACCCGGATGTCGAACTGCAGGACGGCACCGTGACCGGGGACTACACGGCGCGCGAGCTCACCGGCGATGAGAAGGCGGTCTGGTGGGATCGGGCCGTCGCGACCTACGCCGACTACGCCGACTACCAGCGCAAGACCGACCGGCAGATCCCGGTGTTCGTGCTGGAGCCGCGCGCCACCTGATTCTGTCGGGGCTCGGTGGCAGCCTTGGTCGCATGTCCACTGCACCGGGGCCATGGCCGCGCCTCCTGACCGTGGCCGAGTATCACAGTCTCGGCGACACCGAGCCCGGCTACGACGAGCTCGTGGAGGGTCGGGTGGTGTTGTCGCCGACTCCGGATCCCCGTCATGCCAGCGCGCTGCTCGCCACTGCGCTGCAGCTGACCCCACAGTTGCCGCCCGATGTGGAGGTGCTGCCCAACCTCGACATCGACTTGCAGCTCGCTCCGCCCGATGCACCTGGCTTCACCCGCCGTCCCGACCTCATCGTGGTCCGGCGGGCGGCGCGGGAGCGGGTGCGCCGGGAGGGTGGGATCATCCGGGCGGCCGAGGTCGTGGTCGTGGCCGAGCTCGTGTCGCCAGGGTCGCGGCGCACCGATCACGTGGCCAAGCGAGCCGACTACGCCGATGCGGGCATCCCGCACTACTGGATCGTCGACCTGGACGAACCGGTGTCCCTGATCGCCTGCCATCTCGCGGGCGAGTTGGGCTACGTCGACGGCGGAGCGAGCACGGGCGTCTTCACCACCACCGAGCCCTTCCCGGTACGGCTCGACCTCGGCGCCCTCGGTTAAGAACGTCCGGCAATTGATGGTGGCGTGAGCGGCGGGTGTGGGTGGCAGAGATGCGGTCCGTCGGTGTCGGACGACGCTCGAGAGGAACCTCAGCGGGGTTTCGGCGCGGTGAAACCCCGCTGGTGTTCCGTTCGAGCGCAGGGGACTGACGTTTCGTCGGCCGCGCGGCGACCCCGAGGGGGCGCAGCGGGGCCAGACCGATCACCCCTACCTGCGGCCGCCCCACACCATCATTTGCCGGTCGCTCTTAAGACAGCGTTAGGGCAGCTCGGTGGGCACCGCGACGACGTCGACCATCGCGCCGTTGCGCAGCACCGTCACCGGCAGCGGCACGCCGATCGCGTCGCCGAAGAGCTGCCGCTGGATGCCCTGAGCGTCCTCGACGGGCCGACGGCCGACGTCCAGCACCAGGTCACCGGCGCGCAGGCCCGCGCGGGCGGCCGGGCTGCCGCCGATCACCTCCACCAACCGCAGGCCATTGCGCCGCCCGTAGCGGTCGGCAACGGCCGCGGGCACCGGCGCCGGGCTCCCGACCACCCCGAGATAGGCACGCCGCACCCGCCCGTCCGCCAGCAGCGTGGCGACGATCCGCCGCGTCGTCGCGTTCACGGGCACCGCGAGCCCCAACCCCACGCCCGCGACCGCCGTGTTGATGCCCACCACGTGGGCCCGCGCGTCGGCGAGCGCGCCGCCGGAGTTGCCGGGGTTGAGCGCCGCGTCGGTCTGGATCACGTCCTCGACCACGCGTCCGGCTGTGCCGCTGCGGGTCGGCAGCGCCCGCCCGAGCGCGCTGACTACCCCGGCCGTGACCGATCCCGCGAGGCCGAGCGGGTTGCCCACCGCGACGACCAGCTGGCCAACGACGAGCCCGTCGGCGTCGCCGAGCGTCACCGGCGGCGGCAACGCGCCCGACACGGCCCGCAGCACCGCGAGGTCCGACAAGGGGTCGGTGCCCACGACGGCCACGTCCACCTGCGCCCCGTCCACGAAGTCCGCTCGTCCGCGCCGGGCCTGCCCGACGACGTGCGCGTTCGTCACGAGGATCCCGTCGCCGGTGACGACGGCCGATCCGCTGCCCCGGCCCGTCCGCACCGCCGCGACCTTGCGCGTCAACTCGGCCGCCACCGCGCTGACCGTCCGCGAGTAGGCATCCAGCTCGTCCACGGCAACCTCCCGTGATTACACCCTTGCAACCACGGTACGCCGGAGCAGCGCCGATGTTCGCTCCGCAAGCTCCGCTCAGCGTCGATGTTCGCTCCGCAAGCTCCGCTCAGCGTCGATGTTCGCTCCGCAAGCTCCGCTCAGCGCCGATGTTCGCTCAGCGAGGCACGGCCTCCGCCGCGACGCGCGCCGGGTCCCACGCGAGCCCCGGTACTCCCCAGCCGTTGCGCTTCATGGCCCGGCGCGCGGCCCGCTGGTTGCGGCCGACGAGGCGATCCAGGTAGAGGAACCCGTCGAGGTGGTCGGTCTCGTGCTGAAGGCAGCGGGCCAGGAACCCGGTGCCTTCGACGATGACGGCCGCACCGTCGAGGTCGGTGCCGGTCACCCGCGCCCACTCCGCCCGCCCGGTCGGGAACTGCTCGGCGGGCACCGAAAGGCAGCCCTCCTCGTCGTCGTCGGGATCGGGCATGGTCTCCGGCCGCGCCGAGGTCTCGAGCACCGGGTTGACGACGACGCCGCGCGCCCGTCGCCCGGTCTCGTCGGGGCAGTCGTAGACGAACACGCGCAGGTCGACCCCGACCTGGTTGGCCGCGAGCCCCACACCGTGGGCCGCGGCCATCGTGTCGAACATGTCCGCGACGAGCGTGCGGAGATCGTCGTCGACGGCCTCGACCCGACGGGTGGGGGTGGAGAGGACGGGATCACCGACGATGCGGATGGGGCGCACAGCCACTCGTCGAGCTTACGGCTGCATCGGGCGACGGCCCGCCGTGTCCCGCCCGGTATCGTCGGCGCCCCGTGGTTCAATGCCGCTGCGAATGACAGACGTGTGATTCGTTGGGCAGGCCGCGAGGAGCGTGATGGAGTCCGCCACCCAGATCAGCGTGCCGTTCGACCAGCTGGATCGTCGCGACCGCGAGATCCTCGCGTTCGAACGGCAGTGGTGGAAGTACGCCGGGGCCAAGGAACAGGCCATCCGCGAACTGTTCGACATGTCGCCCACCCGCTACTACCAGGTGCTCAACGCCCTGCTCGACAAGCCGGAGGCGATGGCGGCCGATCCGCTGCTGATCAAGCGCCTGCGCAGGCTCCGCACGAGTCGCCAACGCACCCGTGCGGCGCGTCGCCTGGGTTTCGAGCCCTGGTGAGGCCACGATGACCAGGTTGTAGACAAGCGATCATCCGGAGGTTGCCGTGACCGAGCCCGCCCCGTCCGGAGGGCCCTCCCCGCTGCGCGTCGGGGGGCTGGCGTTGCTCGGCGCAGGCGCGGTGGCGGCCCTGATCGGGTTGGCCACCCTCCTCCCCGGTGGCGGAGGCGGCACCGCCCCGACCACCGAAGCCCCACCGCCCACGGCCGCCCCCGTCGCGACCAGCGCCCCCGCTGTGGTGCCGACGGTCGGACCGACCGCGACGAACGCTATCGCCGCACCCACCCCGCCTCCGGTGATTCCGGTCAGTCCGGCGCCGCTCAATCCGGCACCGCTCAATCCGGCGCCGCTCAATCCGGCACCCGTCAACCCCGCGCCGGTCAATCCGGCGCCGCTCAATCCCGCGGCAGGCGGCGCGGGACCCGCGGTCGCGCACGGGCCCGTCCGCGTCTACAACAACAGCACGATCACCGGTCTCGCTGCCCGCGCCGCCGACGACTTCCGCGCCAACGGCTGGCAGGTCTCGCAGGTGGCCAACTACCCGTCCGGAATCATCGCGACGAGCACGGTCTACTACCGGCCCGGCACCGCGGAGCAGTCGGCGGCTTCGTCCCTCGCCTCGGCGTTCGGCTTGCGGGCGGAGCCGCGCTTCACCGGGATCGACGACGCCGCGCCCGGCCTCATCGTGATCGTCACGAACGACTACCAGAAGCGGAAGTAGTCCTGGCCTGCGCGTAGGCCGCCAGCGTGGCCAGCTGCGCGGGGTCCAGCGACGGAGGAACGGCCGCGCGGGCGACGGCGATGTGCGCGGCCGTCACCTCCGTCGCCGTCAACGACTCGCGCATGGCCGTCAGCGCGGCTTCGCGTAGCACGGCAGCGCAGTCGGCCGCCGAGTAGCCCTCCAGGTCGGCGCCGAGCGCGGCCAGGTCGACGTCGGGGGCGAGCGGGGTGTTGCGGCCCGCCGCGCGCAGAATGTCGGCGCGCGCCGCGGCGTCGGGCGGGGGCACGTAGATCAGCCGCTCCAGGCGGCCGGGGCGCAGCAGGGCGGGGTCGATCAGCTCGGGCCGGTTCGTCGCGCCCACGACGATCACGTCCCGCAGCGGCTGGGCCCCGTCCAGCTCGGTGAGCAGGGCGGCGACGACGCGGTCGGCCACGCCGGAGTCGCTCGACTGGCCGCGGCGTGGGGCCAGCGCATCGATCTCGTCGAGGAAGACGAGGGCGGGCGCGGCGTCGGAGGCGCGGCGGAACAGCTCGCGGACGGCGCGCTCGGACTCGCCGACGTACTTGTCGAGCAGCTCGGCGCCCTTGACGGCGAGAACGTTGAGCTGGCCGGTTCCCGCGAGCGCGCGGAGCAGGAACGTCTTGCCGCAGCCCGGTGGCCCGTAGACGAGCACCCCCCGCGGCGCCGCGACGCCGAGGCGGGCGAACGAGTCCGGGTACTGCAGCGGCCACAGCACGGCCTCGGTGAGCGCCTGCTTGACCTCGGCCATGTCGCCGACCTGGTCGAGGGTGATGCCGCCGGTCTGCAGCGTCTCGGAGGACGACATGGAGATCGGCCGGATCGAGCCAACGGCATCGAGGAGGTCGAGTTGGGTGACGTCGCTGTCTTGGCGCAACGCGGCGGACACGGCGGCCTCCCTGCGTACGGCGACGAGGTCGGCCGCGACGAATCCGGGGGCGCGCTCGGCGACCGCGCGCAGGTCGACGTCGTCGGCCAGCGGCACCCCGGTGAGCAGGCGGTGTAGCAGCTCGACGCGGGTGCGCAGGTCGGGAAGGGCGAGGCGCAGCTCGCGGTCGACGAGCTCCGGGACGCGCAGGCGCGGATCGACGGCCTCCGGCGCCGCTGTCGTGGCGATGAGCGCGAGGCCGGGCGTGGCGACGGCGTCGCGCAAGGCGTCGAGGACGAGCGTGGCCAGCGGCGGCGGGGACGCGGCCGGGAGGAGCGCCTCGACGTCGGTGACGACGAGCAGCGTGCGCGCGCCGGACCGGGCCTGCGCGCGGGCGCTCATGATCGCGTCGTGGACCCGTTGGGAGGCCGCGCCCGCCTCCAGCGCGGCGGCGCCGGGCGCGGCCAGCTCGACGCAGCCCGCGCTCGCTGCGGCGGCCGCGCTCCTCGCGAGGGTGAGCTTGCCGACCCCCTCCGGCCCCACGACCAGCACGCCCAACCGCGCCGAGCCGCCGAGCCGTTCCAGCAGCTCAGGGCGGTCGAAGGTGAGCTCGAGCCACTCGACGAGGCGGTGCGCGGCGGTCGCGTTGCCGACGAGGTCTTCGATGGCGACGACGGGCGGCCCAGCCTGCGTGCGCTGCGCCGCGTTCGGGGGTAGGGCACCGCGCATGCCGGTCTCCGCCGCACCGCTCGCCTCAACTTGGGCGTGGCCAACCGGCTCGCCTGCTGTGGCCGACCCGCCCTGCATGGAGGTCCGCGGTCGTCCTGCGGCGCTGGTCGCCTCGGTCGGCGGCACCGCGTCGCCGGTCGCGGTGCCTCCCTCCCACCCGACGACCGTGCTCGGCCGCACCGCCACCGCACCGGCGGGCTCAACCGCGGCCACCGTGAGCAGCTCACTCGTCCAGCCCGCGCCCAACGCGCCCGCGACCCGCTGCCGCACGGCGACAGGGTCCGCCCCCGGCACGGGCTCGATGTCGCGGGGCAGCAGCGACACGGCGTCCCCCCGCGTGACGATCTTGCCGAGCAGCGCGACCCGGACCGTCTCCGGCGTGAGCGCGGCCCTCGCCAGTGCCGAGCCCGTGAGCCGCACGACCCGCGCGGGTGCGACCCCACCGGGCGCCACGACCACCGTCGCGCCGTCGGTGAGCCCGGCGTTGGACAGCGTGATGTCGTCCAGCGTGGCCTGGCCTGCAGGCCCATCTGCGGGAGCGACGAGCGCGGTCGTGACCCGCGCCCCCGTGAGCGCCACCGCGTCCCATGTCTGCAGTCCCAGCGCGTCGATGACCTCGGGATGCAGCCTGACGACCCCGCGCCGGGCGTCGATGGCCGCTGCCGCGAGCCGGGCGACGAGCGTGATCTCGGGAGCCACCCGACCAACCTAGAGGCACGGGCCTGCCGGTGATCGCCGAGTCCGGTGCATCCGGTGCGTTTGTGCACCACGCGCACCGAACTCGGCGATCATGGTGGGGTCAGCGGCGGCGGGCGCGCCGCAGGCCAAGGCGCAGGGGGTTGCGGGGTTGGGCGGCCGGGCCGGGGCCGCTCAGGCCGTTGGTCGCCCGGCCAACCCCCGCCCGCCCCATTCCGCCGTCGTCACCGAACCGCCGGACGGCACGGGCCATGGCGCTCGCGCGCCCCGCCACCCGCCGCGGCAGCGGCGGACGCAGCCCCAGCCGCCGCGCCGATCGGGCGGCGCGCGCCACCGCCCGTCGCTCCCGCACCGGCACGTTCCACGCCTCCGGATGCCGGGCGAGCCAGCGGTGGCGGTACATCGTGTACGGGATGGTCCCCAGGTACACCAGCGCGACGATGCCCAGCCCCAGGAACGGCACCGTCACCAGCACCGCGGTCGCGAGCCCCACCAGCACCAGCAGCGGCGCGACCAGCCGCGACGGCACCCGCATCGTCTTGAACGACAGCGTAGGCAGGCGGCTCACCATCAGCGCCGCGACGACCACCGCCCACACCCCCACCGGCACCGCCGCCGACCACCAGCCGGGCCCGAAGTGCAACGTTGCGTACAGCGGAAGGCCCGAAACCAGCGCCGCGGCGGGCGCGGGCACCCCGACGAAGAACTCCTTGGCGTACGGCGGCTGGTCCTCCGCGTCGAGCAGCGTGTTGAACCGCGCAAGCCGCAGCGCCATGCATACCGCGAACACCAGCGTGACGGTCCAGCCCAGCCGTGTGCCCTGCAGCGCCCAGATGTAGAGGACGAGCGCGGGCGCGACGCCGAACGACACGAGGTCCGACAGCGAGTCCAGCTCGGCGCCGATCCGGCTGCTGGCGTCGAGCATCCGGGCCAGCCTGCCGTCGAGCGCGTCGCAGAGCGCGGCGATCCCCCCGGCGGCGACGCACAGCTCGAACCGCCCCGACAACGCGAAGTACACCGCGGACAGGCCGGAGCACAGCGCGATGACCGTGACGGCGTTGGGCAACAGCCGCACCCCGACAGGCATCAGGACTCCCCCGGCAGCATCGCAAGGACGGTCTCGCCGCCAATCGTCCGCTGCCCCGGTGCGACGACGACGCGCGACCCCACCGGCAGGTACACGTCCACACGCGACCCGAACCGGATCAACCCGTAGGTCTCACCCGCCGCCACCTCGCTGCCGACGGCGACGTCGCACAGGATCCGCCGCGCCAAGAGCCCCGCGATCTGCACGACGCCCACGCGCAGGCCGTCCGCCGTCTCGATCAGCACGGCGTTGCGTTCGTTGTCCTCGCTGGCCTTGTCGAGGTCGGCGGACAGGAACGTCCCCTGCCGGTACGCCACGGACACGACCCGTCCCTCGACCGGAATGCGCTGGACGTGCACGTCCAGCACGGACAGGAACACGCTCACCCGCGGCACGGGCGCACGGGGCAGGTCGAGCTCGGCGGGCGGCGATACCTCCCCGACCATCGCGACCGTGCCGTCGGCCGCGGCGAGCACCACGCCGGTCAACGGCGGCGCCACCCGTCGCGGCGCGCGGAAGAACGCAGCGGTGGCGGCGGTGGCGAGCACGCCGGGCAGCGCGCCGCGGCCGGTGACCGCGCGTAGCAGGCCCGCGGCGACCGCGACCCCCGCGACGATCGGGCGCCCGCCCGGGTGCATCGGCGGTATCGCGGCCCGGATCAGCCCTACGACGTGCGGCACAGAGAATCCGGACGGGTGCGTCTCGGGCATTGCGGCGGATGGCTCCTCGGCGTGGCGGCCCGGTCGGGCCGCGGGGGCGGAGCTACCGTACGCGAGGCCCGCTCGCGGCCCGGCGGCGCGGCCGGGACAGCAAAGGGCCGGGGCCGTCATCCCCCGAGACGACGACCCCGGCCGTGGAACCGCTCGTCCGCTCCCCAGCGACGGGCGGTAGGTCTTTGCTGCGATCGGTTACCCGACCCGCGCGGAAAGTATCGCCGAGCGATCCCGAGATCGTCCAGGTCATAGCGTGGGGAACACCATGATCTGCCCTGATCGGCGGAACACTCACCAGTAAGACGTTCCCCGAGCTCCCGATGTTGCAACTCACCGGTGTGACGTGGCTCACGTTACCCTGTTGGGTGTCACCCGTCCAGCAGCCAGACGGACACCTCAGCACCTGCTACCAGCTCCGTTGTCTCTTCCGGGACGACGAAGAGGCAGTCCGCCTTGGCCAACGAGCCGAGCAGGTGCGACGGCGGGCCCCCGACTTCGGCCACCGTGCCGTTCCGCGCGTCGAGCACCCCGCGTCGGAACTGCCTGCGTCCGGACGGCGACGTCACGGTCTGAGCCAGTCGGGCGACGACGACCGGCCGCTCGGGATACGGGTGGCCGAAGGCGCTGCGCAGCACCGGCCGCACGAACACCTCGAACGACACCAGCGCGCTCACCGGGTTGCCGGGAAGTGTGACGACGGGCACGCCGCCGTCCAACCGCCCCGCGCCCTGCGGCCCGCCCGGCTGCATCGCGACCTTCCCGAACGTGACCCCGCGGTCGGCCAGCGCGTCCTTGACCACCTCGTACGCGCCCGCGCTCACCCCACCCGAGGTCACCACGAGATCCACGCCCGCCGTCCGCTCGCCGAGCACGGCGAGGAACTGCGCAACGTCGTCGGGGACGAACCGCAGGAGCTCCGCTTGCGCACCCGCCTCCTCGACGGCCGCGGCGAGCATCGGCCCGTTGGACTCGTAGATCTGGCCCGGCGCGAGCGGCGCTCCCGGCGCGACCAGCTCGGACCCGGTGGACAGCACCAGCACCACCGGACGGCGGCGCACCGGAAGCCGCGCCTGCCCGACCGCCGCTGCGACGCCGATCTGCGCGGGCCCGAGCACGGTGCCCGCGGTGAGGACGACGTCGCCGACCTGTACGTCTTCCGCGGTGCGCCGAACGTGCGCGCCGACGAAGGGCACAGCCTTGATCGCGACGGTCTCCGTGCCGCCGTCGGTCTGCTCGACCGGCACGATCGCGTCGGCACCCGCGGGCACCGGCGCTCCCGTCATGATCCGCGCGGCGGCGCCGTCCGGCAGCGGCGGGACGTCGGTGCGACCGGCGGGGATGTCGAACGCGACGGGCAGCGTGACCGGCGCGCCTGCCACCGCTCCGGTCACTTCCGCTGCGCGCACCGCGTAGCCGTCCATGGCGGAGTTGTCGAACGGCGGGAGCGCGGTGGCCGCCACGATGTCCGACGCGAGCACGCGACCCCTGGCCGCTGCCAGCCCCACTTCCTCCGCAGGCATCGGGTCCAGCAGGGACGCGACCCGGGCACGGTGCTCTTCGACCGACGTCATGGGGTCATTCTCTCCGGTCACCAGCAACCCACGTTCGGCTCCCGGGCCTGCGGGAGGGAGCACTCGTCCTCTCCGGTCACCAGCATCACGACCTACGCTCGGCCCCCGGGCCTGCGGGAGGGAGCACTCGTCTCGTGCCCGAACCCGGCGCCTTGCACTCGGCACGGGCGAGTGCTAGAACCGGCCTGGCACTCGACACGGTAGAGTGCCAATTGTCGGGCCGGTGAGATCGGCGCAGGGTTGCCGTTCGGCCGTCGCGGGCGCCGCGTCCGACGCTGAGACTCTCCCATCGGAGGACCACACACCCATGGCGAAGATGATCGCGTTCGACGAGGAGGCGCGCCGCGGGCTCGAGCGCGGCATGAACACCCTCGCCGACGCCGTCAAGGTGACGCTCGGCCCGAGGGGCCGCAACGTCGTGCTGGAGAAGAAGTGGGGCGCGCCCACCATCACCAACGATGGTGTGTCGATCGCCAAGGAGATCGAGCTCGAGGACCCGTGGGAGAAGATCGGGGCCGAGCTGGTCAAGGAGGTGGCCAAGAAGACCGACGACATCGCGGGTGACGGCACCACCACCGCGACCGTGTTGGCTCAGGCGCTGGTCCGTGAGGGCCTGCGCAATGTGGCGGCGGGTGCGAACCCGATGGCGCTCAAGCGCGGCATCGAGAAGGCCGTCGAGGCCGTTTCGCAGCAGTTGCTGAAGACGGCCAAGGAGGTCGAGACCAAGGACCAGATCGCGGCCACCGCTTCGATCTCGGCGGCTGATACCTCGATCGGTGAGCTGATCGCCGAGGCGATGGACAAGGTCGGCAAGGAAGGCGTCATCACCGTCGAGGAGTCGCAGACCTTCGGGCTGGAGCTGGAGCTCACCGAGGGCATGCGGTTTGACAAGGGCTACATCTCGCCCTACTTCGTGACCGACGCCGAGCGGATGGAGGCCGAGCTGGAGGACCCCTACATCCTCCTGGTCTCCTCCAAGATCTCCACGGTCAAGGACCTGCTGCCGCTGTTGGAGAAGGTGATGCAGACCAGCAAGCCGCTGGCGATCATCGCCGAGGACGTCGAGGGCGAGGCCCTGGCCACGCTGGTGGTCAACAAGATCCGTGGCACGTTCAAGTCCGTCGCGGTCAAGGCCCCGGGCTTCGGCGACCGCCGCGAGGCCATGCTCACCGACATGGCGATCCTCACCGGTGGTGAGGTGATCTCGGAGAAGGTCGGGTTGAAGCTGGAGAACGCCGACATCTCGCTGCTGGGCCAGGCCCGCAAGGTCGTGGTGACCAAGGACGAGACCACCATCGTCGACGGTGCGGGCAAGGTCGACCAGATCTCCGGGCGGGTCAACCAGATCCGCAACGAGATCGAGAAGACCGACTCCGACTACGACCGCGAGAAGCTGCAGGAGCGGCTGGCCAAGCTGGCTGGTGGGGTTGCGGTGATCAAGGCAGGGGCGGCCACCGAGGTGGAGCTCAAGGAGCGTAAGCACCGCATCGAGGACGCGGTGCGCAACGCGAAGGCGGCCGTGGAGGAGGGCATCGTCGCCGGTGGCGGCGTGGCGCTCATCCAGGCGGGCGCGGGCCTGTTCGAGGGGCTTGGTCTGGATGGTGACGAGGCGACCGGCGCCAACATCGTCCGGGTCGCGCTGGAAGCCCCGCTCAAGCAGATCGCGATCAACGCGGGCCTCGAAGGCGGTGTCGTCGCGGAGAAGGTGCGCGGCCTCGGCGCAGGCGAGGGCCTCGACGCGGCCACCGGTGAGTACAAGGACCTGATCAAGGCGGGCATCATCGACCCGGCCAAGGTCACCCGCTCGGCGCTGCAGAACGCGGCCTCGATCGCGGCCCTGTTCCTCACCACCGAGGCGGTCATCGCCGACAAGCCGGAGAAGCACCCGGCCCCGGCGGGCGGCGACCCGTCCGGCGGCATGGGCGGCATGGACTTCTGACCCAAGTCCGCAAGCTCCGCACGTCCCGCGGGGGCGGCACCCGATCCGGGTGCCGCCCCTGCGGCGTTCCGGCGTCGGCGATCGCGGCGGTGATCGCCGCGAACGGCACACCACGGCGATCGGCACCTGCGTGACGTACGGCTCGTGGCGATCGCGTCCTGTCGAGCGCGCGAGCGATACGGCACGATTCAGACATGGCGACACCCCGGCGCTCGCGCGTGGAGACGACCGGCGAGCGTGCCGCCGTCACCCCGTTGGAGCTGTTCTTCGACCTGGTGTTCGTGTTCGCGCTCACCCAGATCACCGACCTGATGGCCGAGGACGCGACGGTCGGGCAGGTCATCCGCGGCGTGCTGGTGATCGGTGTGCTGTGGTGGTGCTGGGTCGGGTACGCCTGGCTCGGCAACATCGTCCGTGCCGACGAGGGCATCATCCGGGTGGCGCTGTTCGTCACGATGGGCGCGGTGTTCGTCATCGCGATCACGATCCCCGAGGCCTTCGACGACGGGCCGGGCGGCCTGCACGGGCCCACCGTCTTCGCGGTGTGCTACCTCGCGGCGCGGCTGGTGCACCTTTTCATGTTCTGGCTCGTGAGCCGGGAGGACCCCGAGCTGCGCGGCCAGGTCCTGCGGTTCGTGCCGTCGTTGACGATCGCCACGGTGCTGCTGCTCATCGCCGCGCAGACGACCGGGACGACGCAGACGCTCCTCTGGCTCGGCGCGCTGGTCGGCGACTACCTCGGCACCTATCT
This sequence comes from uncultured Actinomycetota bacterium, assembly GCA_963736375.1. GTDB lineage: Bacteria > Actinomycetota > Actinomycetes > Mycobacteriales > Pseudonocardiaceae > Pseudonocardia. The sequence goes on along the minus strand of CAVTOL010000026.1, from coordinate 61,925 downwards.
CTCGGGCACCCGGTGGCGGCTGACGTCGCCGAGCCATTTCGCCGAGCGGCACGGCCTGATCATCCTGGTCGCGCTGGGCGAGTCGATCGTCGCGACCGGCATCGGGATCGCCAAGGTGCCGGTGAGCCTGCCGATCGTCGCGGCCGTGCTGCTCGGGCTCGCGGTATCGGGCGCGCTGTGGTGGGCCTACTTCGACGTCACGGCGCTGCTCACCGAGCAAGCGCTGGCCGCGGCCACGGGCGAGCGGCAGATCCGCCTGGCCCGTGGCGGCTACACGTTCCTGCACCTACCGATGATCATCGGTGTGGTGCTGTTGTCGTTGGGGTTGAAGAAGGCCATCGGGTACATCGCGGGGGTCGACGAGCACACGCTCGCCGACCCGCTCTACGGCGTACCGATGGCCGTGCTCTACGGCGGCACGGCGCTCTACCTGCTCGCGCACGTCGGGTTCAAGTACTTCATGACGGGCAACTTGTCGGTGCTGCGGATTGTCGTCGCCGTGCTGCTCGTGGCGCTGACGCCGGTGATGGCGCTGGTACCCGCGCTGGTGAGCCTGACCGTGCTCGCCGTGGTCGTGATGGCGCTGGTCGGGATCGAGACCCATCGCTACCGCGAGCTGCGCCACGCCATTCGGCACGGCGAGCAGCACGACTGACCGCTCACGGCTCTCAGCTCTCGGGCGCCACGATCCACACCGCCAGGTAGAGCGGGATGCCGATCCCGCCGCCGAGCAGGGTCAGCACGACGAAGGCGATGCGCAGGAGGGTGGCGTCCACGTCGAGGCTCTGGGCGAGGCCGCCGCACACGCCGCCGAGCATCTTCTCGGTGCGGCTGCGGTGCATGCGGAAAGGGGGCTTGGTGGTGGTGGGGGTGTCGTTGTCCATGCGCCAAGCCTGCGTCGCGCCGACGCGCGGCACATCCGGGTCCACCCTGGACCCGACCCGGAGTGAACCCTCAATTACCCCGTCGGCTCGACTTGCGATCAACCCCGGGTTTCGGAGGGGTGGCGGACGGCTCGGAATCGGACGGCACCTGCCGATCGCGATTGCGGATGACCCGACCCACGACAACGCCCACCACGGCCGCGAGGCATAGCCAGCCTCCAGCCACGATGGCTATCCAGGTGAGGGCGGAGATATCCGTTAGTCCTTCCGGCGTCGGCTATGAACAGTGTCCCCCCATTCCTCGGCGTATCGACAGTCGCCCAATCGGTTCAGTCATGCTAACGCGACGTGAGCGACGTCACAAACGAGGGCCGTCGCCGGGAAGGGCCGGGCCGAGGAGGTCGTCGGCGTCGACGATGCGATAGGCGTAACCCTGTTCGGCGAGGAACCGCTGCCGGTGGGCCGCGTAGTCGGTGTCGAGCGTGTCGCGGGCGACCACCGAGTAGAAGTGCGCCTGCCGACCGTCGCCCTTCGGGCGCAAGAGCCTGCCGAGCCGCTGCGCTTCCTCCTGCCGCGATCCGAATGTGCCCGAAACCTGTATCGCAACGCTCGCCTCGGGGAGGTCGATGGAGAAGTTGGCGACCTTGGAGACGACCAGGACGGGCACTTGGCCCGCGCGGAACCGGTCGAACAGTGCCTCGCGCTCCCGGTTGCGCGTCGAACCCTGGATGACCGGCGCGTCCAACGCGACGCCGAGCTCGTCGAGCTGGTCGAGGTAGGCGCCGATGACCAGGGCGGGCTCGCCGGGGTGGCGCTCCAGCAGCGAGCGGACGACCGCGTTCTTCGTGTGCGCCGTTGAGGCCATCTTGTAGCGCTCCTCCGGGTCGGCCACGGCGTAGGCCATCCGCTCGGCGTCGGTGAGCGTCACGCGCACCTCGACGCACTCGGCGGGCGCGATCCAGCCCTGCTGCTCGATGTCGCGCCACGGGGCGTCGTAGCGCTTGGGGCCGATCAGGGAGAAGACGTCGCCCTCGCGCCCGTCTTCACGCACGAGGGTGGCGGTGAGTCCGAGACGCCGTCGAGACTGCAGGTCCGCCGTCATGCGGAACACCGGCGCGGGCAGCAGGTGCACCTCGTCGTAGATGACGAGCCCCCAGTCGCGGGAATCGAACAGCTCCAGGTGGCGGTACACGCCCTTGGTCTTGCGGGTGATCACCTGGTACGTGGCGATCGTGACGGGCCGGATCTCCTTGCGCTCTCCTGAGTACTCGCCGATCTCGTCCGCGGTGAGCGACGTGCGTGCGATCAGCTCCCGCTTCCACTGGCGACCCGCGACGGTGTTGGTGACCAGTATCAGCGTGGTGGCCTGCGCCTGCGCCATCGCGGCCGCCCCGACCAGCGTCTTTCCTGCGCCGCACGGCAGCACGATCACCCCAGAGCCACCCGCCCAGAAGCCCTCGGCGGCCTCGCGCTGGTAGCCACGCAGGCTCCAGCCCTCCTCCCGGAGCGCGATGGAGTGCGCCTCGCCGTCGACGTAGCCCGCGAGGTCCTCCGCGGGCCAGCCGATCTTGAGCAGCGCCTGCTTGAGACGGCCCCGCTCGGACGGGTGGACGACGACCGTGTCCTCGTCGACCCGCTCACCGAGTAACGGGATGATCTTCTTCTGGCGCAGCACCTCCTCCAGCACCGCCCGGTCCAGCGCGATCATGACCAGGCCGTGGAGCGGGGAGTTGGTCAGCTGCAGGCGGCCGTAGCGGCCCATCGTGTCGACGATGTCGACCAGCAGCGGCTGCGGCACGGCGTAGCGGGAGAAGCGGACGAGCGCGTCGACGACCTGTTCGGCGTCGTGACCTGCGGCGCGGGCGTTCCACAGCGCCAACGGGGTGACCCGGTAGGTGTGGACGTGCTCGGGTGCGCGCTCCAGCTCGGCGAACGGGGCGACCGCGGCGCGGGCGGCCGCGGCGTCGGGGTGGTCGACCTCCAGCAGCAGTGTCTTGTCCGACTGGACGATGAGCGGCCCGTCGGCCATGCGGTCTCACTTCCTCGAAGGTCCCGATGCGGAGCGGGAGTGCACGACGACAAGGCGCTACCTTCGGCGGCTATACTCCGACGGCACAGTCCGAAGAGCGCACGCGTGCTGCCGAGACCTTACCGGTTCCCGACGGCAACCGCCCGTCCCCAGTGGGCGCGTGTCGCGCCGATCGGGCCGCTCCCGACAGAAGGCGCATCGGCTTCCCAAATGTCCACGCACGCAGCGCGATTCCCGGCCGTGAGGCCACCCACCGCCCGTGGACCGCAGCTCAACCCCTTCGGTATCGCAGATTGTCGGTCCAACGTGTCACAGTTCGGCGGATCGTCGCCGCCAATTGTCAGGGGGACGTTGACGTGACCAGCATCGAAACCGGTCCTTCATGGGTGGAGCGGCTGAACCCGCGCCACTGGACGCTGGTGTGGAAGCTGGTGATCGTCGGGCTCGTGCCTGCGCTGCTCGCACTCACGCTCGGTGTGCTGCGCATCGCCGATCAGGCCGGGTCGGCGGCGGATCTCGGCCGCAGCGGGCGCCTGCTCGAAGCGCGCAACCAGATCGTCGTCGCCTCGTCGGCTCTGCGCATCGAGCGCGACCAGGCCACCCTCTTCGCGGCAGGCAACGGCAACGGCGATCGCGCCGCCCTCGACAGCAGCCGCCAGCGCGCCGACGACGCGCTCAAGGTGATGCAAAGCGACCTCACCAGCGCAAACACCGACCTCGAGCCGTCAACCCAGGCCGCGCTGCAGCGCACGCAGGACTCGCTCGACCTCATCCCGTCGTTGCGCCAGACGGTCACGGCGACGCCCGCTGCCCCATACGACCAGGTCGTCAATCGCTACACGAACGTCATCGGCACCATCGACGTGCTGGACCGCTCGATCCTGCGCCAGCAGCGCACCCCGGAGACGGCGGGCCTCGCCGACGCATCGAGCGCGGTCGCGGGCGCGCTGGAGCAGCTCTCGATCCAGCACGCGATCATCGCGGGCGCCATCCGCGCAGGTAAGCCGCTTCCCGGCGACCCCGCGGTCGTCAACGCGGCCACCGCACAGCTCGTCAACGACTACCGCGACTACCAGGCCGCGCTCACCCCCGAGCAGCTGGCGAAGTTCGGCAACCTGCCGGACACGTCGGCCACCAGCCGGATGGATCAGCTGCGTTCGGGCATCCTCTCGGCGCCGTTCCAGCTGGGCCCGCTGGCCAGAGACTGGGACGCGGCGTACGACCAGGCCAGGGAGAGCACCGAACGCACCGCGGGCCTGATCAGCACCGAGCTCTCCGCCGTGGCCGCCGCCGCCGCGCAGCGCGCCAGCAACCTCGCGGGGATCAACTCGGTCATCCTCATGCTCGGCTTGCTCATCGGCATCACCATCGCGGTGCTGGTGGCGCGGTCGCTGATCCGATCGCTGCGGCTGCTGCGCAGCTCCGCGCTCGATGTCGCCGAGCGGCGGCTCCCGCAGGCGGTCGAGAGCATGCGCGCAGGTGAGGCGCCTGATGTCACGGTCGAGCCTGTCCCGATCGGCACCCGCGACGAGGTCGGCCAGGTGGCCCGCGCATTCGACGCGGTACACGGGCAGGCCGTTCGGCTCGCGGCCGAGCAGGCCGCGCTGCAGGCGAACGTCAGCGCCATGTTCATCAACCTCTCGCGGCGCAGCCAGGCCCTCGTCGAACGCCAGCTGCAGCTCATCGAGGCGCTGGAGAGCAACGAGCAGGATGCCGACCAGCTGTCCAACCTCTTCCAGCTCGACCACCTCGCCACCCGCATGCGCCGCAACAGCGAGAACCTGCTGGTCCTCGCGGGCACCGACCTCGCCAAGCGCAACATGGCGCCAGTGCCGGTCGTCGACGTCCTGCGCGCCGCCGTTTCCGAGGTCGAGCAGTACCAGCGCGTCGTCGTGCAGGCGCCGCCTACGGCGTCCATCGCCGGTCGCGCAGGCTCCGACCTCGTCCACCTGCTGGCCGAGCTGTTGGACAACGCCACGGCGTTCTCCCCGCCGGAGTCACAGGTGGTCATGAGCACCACCCGCTCGCCGGACGGCGCGATCGTCATCGAGATCGCCGACCGGGGCGTCGGAATGGCCGACGATGAGCTCGCCGACGCCAACATGCGCCTCGGCGGCTCGGCGAGCGTCGACGTCTCCGCCTCGCGGCGCATGGGCCTGTTCGTCGTCGGTCGGTTGGCGGCGCGCCACGGCGTCGGTGTACGGCTGTCCAGCGCCGCGGCCGGGCCGGGCTCGGGGGTCACGGCGTCGGTCAGCGTGCCGCCCTCGCTCATCCCCACCGGCGTGCCCGCCAACGCTCCGCGGCCGGTCGGCGTCCCGATGCCCGCCGGTGTCCCGGCGCAGGGCGGCCGCAGCCCGGAGGCGCGGCCGCAGCGTCCAGAGGCCAACGGCGCACGCCCGAGTTCACTGTCTGCCCTGGCCTCGGGGGCAGACGCGGCAGGCAGCGCACCGCCGCCCACACGCGACACCTCAGCGGCGAGCGGTGGCCAGAGCACCCTCTTCGCGGGCAAACCGCCGGTCAACGGCACCACCGCGCACGGGCTGCCCAGCCGCAGACCCGGCTCTTCGCTGCGCCCCGAGGGCCCGCCGCCCACCGAAGCGCCGCCCGGCGGATTCTTCGACGACGGCGGCCGCGGCGAGGACGGCCCCTCCGAGGACGGCCGTCCGCCGGGCGAGCAGGCCCGGCTCGACCAAGAAGCCGCTGCCCGGCGCGACCGGATGGTCGGAACAGCAGACCTGAGTGCCGTGCCACCGCTCACCGATCACCCGCCGCAGAGTCGTGGCGACGAACGGTCGGTTTCCGACGACGAGCGGTCGCCTTGGGATAAGGGGCCAACGGACGGTCCACAGCTCGCGGAGGACTTCGCCGATCCCGGCGAGCAGCCCTTCGACGTGTTGGGCCCGGAGGGCCCGCAGGAGATCCACCCCGCGGGTCCGCGTGGCCTCCCTGGCCCCACGGGCTTGGCCGACCCCCTGTCGGGCGCCCCCACCCGCGGCACCGCGCCGGGCCGCGGGTCAGGCGGGCCGAGCGCCTTCGCCGGATCGGGCGGCGCCACGGGCATCGGCCCCGACGGCGGGACCGGGTCGGACGACGGCAGGCCCGACGACGGCAGGCCCGACAGCGCCAGGCCCGACAGCGCCAGGCCCGACAGCGCCAGGCCCGACAGCGCCAGGCCCGACAGCGCCAGGCCCGACAGCGCCAGGCCCGACAGCGCCAGGCCCGACAGCGCCAGGCCCGACAGCGCCAGGCCCGACAGCGCCAGGCCCGACAGCGCCAGGCCCGACAGCGCCAGGCCGGACGGCGGCAGGCCCGTAGCGGCCGAGGCGGGCGCGGCAGCAGGCCACGACTCGGCGGACGGCCGCGAGCCGCTGGACGACCGCGACTCAACGGACCGCCGCGACTCGACAGCGGGCGCCACACGCCGTCCGGATGGCCTCGTGGGGCCTGCCGCAGCCGGTTTCGCCGCAGCTGGTGCCGCGGCGGCCGCGGGCGCGCTCGCGGGCCGCCAAGACGCGACCGCGGACCCTGACGCACCGACCGATGCCGACCCGGCCACGGGCTCGGGCACCCCGTCGGGCGGCGCCCGTCCTGGGGCAGGCGCACCAGCCGAACGACCCACACCCGGTGAGCGACCCGCGCCCGGCGGCGCACCCCACGGCACGATCCCCGCAGGCGCCCCCACCGCCGGTCCGGGCACCACGGGCCCGGCGACCACGAGCGTCGGGGGTCCTGGCACGCCAGGCCGAGGCCCCGGCGGAGCGGCAGCCGATGTCCAAAGCACCGGCGGCCACGACCCGGCCCGCGGCACGGGCGCCCCCGCAGCGGCCCGATCCGCAGATCCACACCCGGCAGACCCCAGCCCGTACGCGGCTCGCGCCTTCACCGACACCCCGGGTGACGACACGGACACGCCGACCACGGGCGTGAGCACCGATCCGCTGCCGCGCCGGGTCGCCGGGCCGCCGAGAGCGGCCGGTTCGACGCCGTGGCCGGGCGGCCCGTCCCAGAGCGGGCAGTTCCGCACCGACCAGCAGGCCCGGCCACCGGAGCAGTACCGGTCCGGCAGCGCCGGCGGGTTCCCCTCCGCGCTGCCCCCCGGCGCCTCGCTCGCGCCCAGCCGCGTTCCAACGCCGCCACCCGACCCGACGGACGAGCTGTTCGCGCCTCGCGTGCCGACGCTCGACCCGGACGGCCAACTGCCCGGCCACGACCCGAACTCCAGCGCGTTCGACCGAGGCGAAACCACGCCGATCTTCGAGGAGATCGCCTCGGCCTGGTTCCGGTCCAACCGACCGGTGCCCGTCTCCTGGGAGTCCGACACCGGGTCGCACCCGACGGTGCCGCCGAACACGGCGGATTCGGACGACACCGACCCGAACGGGATCGCCCGCCAAGACGCCCCCACGCCGTCCGAGAGCCGCGCGAGCAGCACGGCCGCAGGCGACGGTTGGGGCCAGGACGTCGGCCGGTCCCCGATCGGCACGCCTGCCGACGGATGGCCGTCGATCGGTCCATCCACCCCGGGCCCTGCCGACGTACTGGCCGATGCGGGCGCGGACACCCCGCCGTCGCCCCGCCCGCACACCCAGCCGCCCGCGCCCCCGGCGGCGCCGACCGTCCCGTCGCCCGCCCCGGCGGCGGTGCCGCCCACGGCCATGCCGCCGGGCATCCCTGCCGCACGGACGACATTCGACCCGCCGCAGCCCCGCGTGCCCGAGCCCACCCCAGCCGACTTCTCCACCGAGGCCGACGAGGGATGGCTCGCCGCGAACGAGGCGGTCACCGACCCGCCCGACGAGCTCACCGCAGCAGGTCTGCCCAAGCGCAGGCCCCGAGCCCGGCTCATCCCCGGCAGCGCCGGATCGGCGGTACTGGCCCCGGCTGTCACCGCCGCGCGCAGTGCCGAGAACATCAGGGGGCGGCTGGCGAGCTACCAGCAGGGCGTCCGGCAGGGTCGCGAGACCCGCCTGCGCGGCCTTGGCTCCGACCAACCCGCGTCACCCGCAGCCCCGGGCGCCGATCACGACGAGGAGTCTCCATGACCTCGCCGACCAAGACCACGGCCTCAGTCCCCGCCGCACCACTGTTCGAGGAGCACTCGTCATGACCACACCCCAGGCCCAGCCGAGCCGCTTCGGCTGGCTCGTCACCAACTTCGCGGAGCGCGTGCCGGGTGTCGCGCACGCGATCGTGGTGTCGGCCGACGGCCTGCTCCTCACCGGCTCCGACCGACTGCCCCGCGACCGGGCCGACCAGCTCGCCGCGGTCGCGTCCGGCCTCGTCAGCCTCACCCAGGGCGCCGCGCGGTGCTTCGACGCGGGTGGCGTGGTGCAGACCGTCGTCGAGATGGACCGTGGGATCGTGCTGCTGATGAGCATCAGCGACGGCTCCTGCCTCGCCGTGCTCGCCTCCCCGAGCTGCGACATCGGCCTCATCGGCTATGAGATGACGCTCCTGGTCGACCGCGTGGGCCAGCTGCTGACCCCCGAGTTGCGCGCCGAGCTGCAGGGCTCGTTCGGGCACTGAGCGGAGCTTGCGAAGCGAACATCGACACTGACCCACCCCCGCCTCACGGTGGACACCACGACGGCCGAAAGCAGGTGAGACCTCCGATGTCATCGGGTCCTGACCCCAGGCTGCCCGCGGAGCCGACCTTCGCCGACGTGATGAACGGGTTCAGCTTCGACGCGAGCCGGTCGCCCCGGCGACGCCGGTGGGGCCGCCGCCAGAACAACGAGCAGCTCGAGCCCGAGACGTACGCCCCGGTTCCGGCCACCGCGGCGCCCGCCGATTCGTACGCACAGCCCTACGGCATACTTCCGCCGTCCGGCTCAACCGACGCACCACCGTTCGAGCCCGAGCAGGCGGATCAAGACACCGGCGCGTCGGCCGTCCGGCCGTACACATGGACACGTGGACGCACGAAATCCGGCTTCGACCTGGCGATCGAGACCCTGCTCTCGACGAGCAGGCGGGGCCGGGAACAGATGGGCATGTTGCAGGTCGAGCACCGCGCCGTCGCCGAGTTGTGCGGCGAGGCGCGGTCGGTGGCCGAGGTCGCCGCTCTCCTGTCCCTACCGCTCGGGGTGGCCCGAGTGCTGCTGGGGGACATGGCGGGCCTGGGCCTCGTGACCGTGCACCAGACCGCGAGCAGCGCCGGCAACGCGCCGGACCTCGCCCTGATGGAAAGGGTGTTGAGTGGACTCCGTCGCCTCTAGCTACCCCGCGGGCGGAATGTCGTCGCCCCGGCCCGGCTCCCCGAGCCCGGGTGGCGGCTCCCGCAACATCGCCAGGTCCGCCACGATCTCGGCCAAGATCGTCGTGGCGGGTGGGTTCGGCGTTGGCAAGACGACGTTCGTGGGATCCGTGTCCGAGATCGTCCCGCTCACCACCGAGGCGGTGATGACGGAGGCCAGCTCGGGTCTCGACGACCTGGCGAACACGCCGAACAAGACCACCACCACGGTGGCGATGGACTTCGGGCGCGTCTCGCTGGACGCCGAGCTGATCCTCTACCTGTTCGGCACCCCTGGTCAGCACCGCTTCTGGTTCATGTGGGACGACCTGGTGCGCGGCGCGATCGGCGCCGTCGTGCTGGTCGACACGCGCAGGCTGGCCGATTCGTTCGCCGCGATCGACTTCTTCGAGGATCGCGGGCTCCCGTACGTCGTCGGCATCAACTGCTTCGACGGAGTGCTGGCGCATCGCATCGAAGACGTCCGGGAGGCGATGTCGATCGACGACGCCATCCCGATCGTCAGCTGCGACGCCCGCCACCGCGAGTCCACGAAGCAGACGTTGATCGCGCTCGTCGAGCACGCCATGCACCACCGCATGGCCGCAGGCGCGCGTTAGGCAACAACGGGGCGTCCTAACCGTCCACGAGCGCGATGCTCGTGATGTGGCTCAGCGGGAAGCGGTGCACGGCGCCGTCGTTCCCGCGGCCCTCGACCACACCACCGCCCACACTCACCGGCGCCAGCACCCGCTCCCCCCGCACCCCGTGCCGGTCGACGAACCCGATCCACACCGTGCGCCCCTCGACGACGGCCGACCGCAGCAGGTCGACGGTCGACCCGTTGGCGAACGCCTCGGCCCCGCGCCGCAGCCCCGCCACCGTCTCGCCGGAACGCATGCGCGTCACCAGCGCGGCCACCTGCGCGGCGTCCAGCTCGGGCGGCCCGGTGCGGGTGGCGCGGCGCCGGGGCGCGGTGCGCCGACCGCGGTCGGTCAGGTCCAGCACCTCGCCCGCGGTGCCCTCGGCAGCCGGGCTGAACCCGGCCGTCCGCAGCGCCGCCATGAGCTCGACCAGCGGAAGCGCGCTCACCAGCACGGTCGGCGCAATCCGCCGCAGCTCCCATCCGGGCGCGTCGGGGTGGGAGAGCACCTCGGTGAGCAGCACCTCGTCGTCGGAGCGCAGGAACGCCGCCGCCGCACCGCCGCGGAGCCGTCCGTGGCGGCGGGCGACGTCGTCGACGAGGTAGGTCAGCCCCTGGGGCACCGGGGTGGCCGAGCGACTCGCGAACAGGTCGTGCAGGTCGGCGGCGCTGCGGCCCGCGTCGAGCGCGCGCCGGATCGAGGCCTCGGAGAACCGGTAGACGGTGGCGCTCCCGGCCGACTCGACGTCCGCAGCCAGATTCAGCTCGCGCGCCAAGGCCGCTTCCAACGGCCCGGGCGCGACCGCGGTGAGATCGGCCTGCAGCAGCACGTGGTCGATGGGGGCGGGGAGGGTGGCGCGCAGCGCGGCGACGACCCGGTCGGGCGCGGTGAGGAGCGCCCGCCCGGGGTCGCTGAGGGCGTCGAGCGCGACGACCCCGAGCGTCGTCCCCTCGGCGAGGGTCCAGGTGACCACCTCGTCGCGCAGCCGGCCGCCGCGACGGGGCGCCCGCCAGGCCAGGACGTCGGCCAGCTGGGTGGGGGTGGCAGCGGCGTGGCCGGGCAGGAGCTCGGCGAGGCCGTCGAGGACGCGGCGGCGGTCGCGCGGGGCCAGCGGGCGGCGGACGCCGTCGGACAGGGCGTTGATGGGCTTGCCGGTGTCGTCCTTGCGCCCGACCAGGCCCGGTAGCCGGGGAAGCTCCAGCCAGGTGCGGGCCAGGAGCGACCAACGCGTCTCCGGGCCGCCCGCCAGCCACACGTCGGCCTGCGTGGTGGGCACCCAGTCGGGCGTGACGCCGTCGGACGGCGCGACGAGGTCGGCGCCCGCGGCCAGCTCGACGAGGAACGCGGCGGTGGACTCGTCGGTGTCGATCTCGCGGGCGGCCCGACGGAGGTCGCGCACGCCGAGGCCGCCCGACCGGAGCAGGGCAGGCGGGGTGGCGCCCCAAAACGCGATCAGGGTCTCGACGCGGCGCAGGAGGTCGAGCGCGGCTCCGCCCGCGGTGCGGTCGACGGTGTCGGCGCCGCGGTCGCGGACGGCCAGCGATGGCGGCCGGGCCGCGACCGGGCCGAGCGGCCGGTCGCCGCGCAGCGCGAGGCCGACCTGGCGCGGCAGCTCGACGGTCTCCTGATCGACGCGCAGCAGGAGCCCCTTGCCGAGCAGGCGCCCGACCGGCCCGCTCGGATCGGCCGCGCGGCTGCGACCGATCGGCGGACCGGCGGCCAGCGCGTCGAGCACCCGACGTTCGTCCGGATCGACCTCGGCGAGCACCTGCGGAAGCGCCGACGACCCGGCCACCCCCGCCGCCGGGCGGCCCAGGCCGCCCGGGAACCGCGGAACGACGTCGCGCGCGGCGGGAACCAGCGAGAACGACGGCTCCCGCCCGCCTGCGCGGCCTGCGCGCTTGACCGCCGTTCGTGACCCGACGTCACCCGCGACCTGCCCATCCCCGCGCGCGGGCTCGACGTTGGCCAAGACCCCACTGCCGCCTGCGAGCTCGGCCGCATCAGGTGTCGCGCGGGCCGCCCCGTCGGTCTCCCACACCAACGCGCGGGCGCGCAGGGCAGCCAAGGCGGCGTCGAGGACGACGGCGGGCATGTCGGGACCGAGCAGCCGGGCCACCTCGGAGCGCGGAGACGGGCGCCTGGTCGGCGTCGGCGACGACGAGGGCCTCCAGGGTGGCGAGGGTGGGCGTGTCGAGGTCGTCACAGGCGCGGTGCACCGACGCCCGCACGCCCGCACGGGTGGCGAGCACGGTCAGGTCCGCTGGCGGGGGCACCGTCAGGTCGGGGCGCAGCCGGATGAGCGCGGCGAGCGTCGCGTCGTCCTGGGCGCGCAACCAGTCGACCAGCGGGGTGGACATCAGATCCACGGTAGTCTCTGCGGCACCAGTGGCGTCGAAGAGGAGGATCGCGTGGCCAAGCCCGCCCGCCCGGGTCGTGTGGACCCCACCTGGCCGGACCTGCCCGACGGCGAGCACCCGATCAGCGAGTTCGCCGCTTCGATGCAGGGCTCGTACTCGCCGTTCGGCGACCTTGAGTTCCCGCTGGACGAGGTGCCCTACGAGCACCCGCACACGGTGATCAACCGATAGCCGCGGGACTGCTGCTCGCCGCGGGCGCCGGGCGGCGCATGGGCGGCCCCAAGGCGCTCGTCGAGCTGGACGGTGAGCCCCTGGTGCGCCGGGCGCTGCGGGTGCTCGCGGACGGCGGCTGCGGGCCGCTCGTCGTCGTCGTGGGCGCGGCGGCCGACGCTGTGCGCGCGGTCCTCCCAGGGGACGTCGCCGTCGTGGAGGCGGGCGACTGGGCCGAAGGCATGGGCGCGTCGCTCCGTGCTGGCCTTGCCGCGCTGCTCGACGTCGACGCCGTGCTCGTGCACCTCGTGGACCTGCCCGGCGTGACGACGGCCGCGGTCGCCCGCCTCGCCGCCGATGCAGGCCCCGCCACCCTGCGCCGCGCGACCTACCACGGTCGCCCGGCCCATCCCGTCGTTCTGGGGCGGGAGCATTGGGCCGGGGCGGCAGCCGTCGCGACCGGCGACGCCGGGGCCCGGGACTACCTCAAGGGCCATCCCGATCTGGAACTGGTGGAATGCGCCGACGTCGCCACCCCCGACGACGTCGACACACCCGAGGCCTTGGCCCGCTGGATCAGCTGACGAGGTGGTCGAACTCCGCTACGGTGCCATCCGACCCGGCGACACGGGCGTGCGGGGCGGCAGCCGTCGAGGTCGAGCAGCACGGCGGCCGCAACGACCGCGCCGAGCTGCACGTCGTCCGGCCACGGTGGGGTTGGCCCGGCCGATGACGTCCTGGCCGAGCGAGCCCGGCCACCCCGGCCCTGCGGCCCGGATGGGCGCGCCCGACCCGACTGCGCACCCCGCGAGCCCACCTCGGACCCGTCGATGGGGTGCGAAGTGCTCGCATCGGGTGCGCAGTCCGGCGACAGCGGGGTGTCGACCCTGGCTGGGCGCGGGCCGTCTTCGATCAAACCGTTAGGTGCTGGCCAGGGAAGATGCGGTTGGGGTTCGTCAACGCCGGGTTCTTGGTCAGGAGCGCCTGGTAGCCACCCGCGACGTGCAGGCGCGCGGCGATGGAGGAGAGCGTGTCGCCGCGCTGGATGACGTAGCCGCCGATGGTGATGGCCCCTGGGGCGACCGGCGGCGCGACGGCGGGCTTGGGCGCCGCAGGCTGCGGCTTGGGAGTGGCGTCGGGGATGCTGCGCACGGTGACGGCTTCGCCGGTGGCCCTGGCCTTGCGGGAGCAGACCGGCCACGCCCCCCAGCCCTGGCCCGCGAGCACCCGCTCGGCCACGACGATCTGCTGCTCGCGTGAGGCGTGGTTGGCGGTGTCGGCGAACACGTTGCCGCCGAAGGACCGCCAGGTCGAGGCGGTGAACTGGAGCCCGCCGAAGAACCCGTTGCCGGTGTTGATGTTCCAGTTGCCGCTGCTCTCGCACTGGGCGACGCGGTCCCACACGGAATCGGGCGCTGCGTTGGCCGCGGGGGCGACGGCCAGCAGCGGGGCTCCGGCGACCGCGCCCGCGATGGCCGTGCGAGCGATGGTTCTGCCGGTGGTGCTGGGAGCACGGTGACGACCGCGGTAACGAGCCATGACATGACTCCGGAGCGCTGCGCGTCGGCGTCGCGGGTGGCTGGGGTCACCCGAGGCGCGTTCCTGTCCGCGCGAAGTTCGTGAGGCGACGGGGGTGCCGGTCCGCCGGACAGGGGAGCGCTGCGGAGCCGGGGCCGTCCCCGACCTGGGGCGTCCGGGATGGCCGAGGAGCACGCTACGTGCGTCGAAGCGCCGGGCAAACACCCCGATTTCCGAGAGATCTCTAGTCCGAACAGCTCAATCGGGTGACGTCGTGGCTGCTCACCGCAACCAATCACGCCGCGATCTCGATCAGTTGCACGTTGCGTTAAAGTGACGCACATCACATGATCGGCGGTGCCGTAGGGTCGTTCCGTGGACCTGACCCACGTCGACGCTGCGGGGGCCGCGCGCATGGTCGACGTCACCGCGAAGGAACCGACGGCGCGCACCGCCGTCGCGAGCGGCGTGCTCCGCACCACGGCCGAGGTCGTGGAGCTGCTCCGCCGCGACGGCCTCCCCAAGGGCGACGCGCTGGCCACCGCCCGCATCGCGGGGATCATGGGCGCCAAGCGCACGCCGGACCTCGTGCCGCTGTGCCATCCGATCGCGCTGTCGGGCGTCGTCGTCGAGCTGGAGGCCGAGGGGGCCGAGGTCCGGGTGCGGGCGACGGTGCGCACGACCGACCGAACGGGCGTCGAGATGGAGGCGCTCACGGCGGTCGCGGTGGCCGGGCTGACCCTGCACGACATGGTGAAGGCCGTCGACCCGGCGGCGGTGCTCGACGGGGTGAAGGTCGAGCGCAAGGAGGGCGGCAAGACCGGCACCTGGACGCGGCCGGAGGATCGCCCGTGAGGCGCGTGCACGGCATCACCGCTCGTCGCATCGCGGCGACGGAGATGATCCGGTGAGCGCGCGGCGTGCGCACGTCATCACGACTCGCCTCATCGCGGCCACGGCGATGCTCCGGTGAGCGCGCGGCGTGCGCACGTCATCACGACTCGCCTCATCGCGGCCACGGCGGTGGTCCGGTGAGCGCGCGGCGTGCGCACGTCATCACGGCGTCCAACCGGGCGGCGGCGGGCGTGTATCCCGACCGCGGCGGCCCGCTGATCGTCGCCTGGCTGCGGGAGCACGGCTACGACGTGCCGGAACCGACGGTCGCGCGCGACGGCCCACCGGTCGGCGAGGCCATGCGGGCGGCGGTGGCTGACGGCGTGGACGTCGTCGTGACGACCGGCGGCACCGGCATCTCGCCCACCGACGCCACACCCGAGGTCACGCGCGAGCTGCTCGACTACGAGATCCCCGGCCTCGCCGACGCTATCCGGGCGGCGGGCGCACCGAAGGTGCCGACGGCCGTGCTGTCGCGCGGGCTGGCCGGGGTGGCGGGCCGGACGCTGGTGGTCAACCTGCCCGGGTCCACTGGCGGGGTGCGCGACGGGCTCGCCGTCCTCGAAGGTGTCCTCGACCACGCGATCGACCAGCTCCGAGGAGGGGACCACTGATGGGTGCAGAGGTCGTACGGGCCGCGGTCGGCGAGGAGGCGTTGGACGTCGCCGAGCACGCCGCGCTCGTGGAGCACGCCGGAGCGGGCGCGGTCGTGACGTTCGCGGGGGTCGTGCGCGACCACGACGGCGGCCGAGCGGTGGCCGGGCTCACCTACAGCGCGCACCCGACGGCCGCGGCCATCGTGGCGGAGGTGGCGGCCGACGTTGCCGGGCGCGCCGAGGGGGTGCGAGCGGTCGCGGTGAGCCACCGGATCGGCCCGCTCGGCGTCGGCGACGTCGCGCTGGCCTGCGCCGTGGCCGCCGACCACCGCCGGGAGGCGTTCACGACGTGCGCCGAGCTCGTCGACGAGGTCAAGCGGCGGCTGCCGGTGTGGAAGCACCAGGCGTTCGCCGACGGCACGGACGAGTGGGTCAACTCGGCCTGAGAGGTGCGCCCAGTTGCAGCAGGGTGACATTCCTGCCACTCAGTTTCAGGAATGTCACCCTGCTGCAACCCGGGGGGCGGCCTCAGCTCAGGCGCAGAACCTGTCCCGGGTGGATCACGTTGGCGTTCGGGAGCCCGTTCATCGTGGACAGCGACTCCCACCCACCCGCGGCGTTCTTCGCGGCGGCGATGCTGCTGAGCGTGTCGCCCGCCTGGACGGTGTAGCTGCCCGTCACCGGCGCCGCGGCCTGCGGAGCAGGCATCGGGGGCGCGCCTTGCGGAGCAGGCTTCGGGGCCGCAGCGCCTCTGGGCGCGGGCTTCGACGGCGACGACGACTAGCCGGTCGCCCCGGCCTTGCGCGAGCAGACCGGCCAGGCACCCCAGCCCTGGGCGGAGAGCACCCGCTCGGCCACGGCGATCTGCTCCTCGCGGCTCGCGCCGGACGCGGAGCCGCGGCCGCCATAGGCGCGCCAGGTGCTGGGGCTGAACTGCAGGCCGCCGTAGTAGCCGTTGCCGGTGTTGGTGCCCCAGTTGCCGCCGCTCTCGCACTGCGCAACCCGGTCCCAAACCGAGGAGGGCGCCGCATCGGCGTTCCCGGCCAACGCGATCGGCGTACCGACGGCTACGGCGCCCGCAATGGCCAGACGCAGCAGGCCCCGGCCCGTGAGATATGCAGGTCGAGATGTCATGAAGTTTGTTCTCCTAAGCGCACCGCCGAGGGATCACGGACAGATCACATCCATGCAATTCAACCCTCGTCCCTGTCCCACTTCTCCAGCTCAACGGTCCGGAACCGCGAGGACAGGCCTGGTGTGGCGGTCCGGATGTCGGTCTGGCCGTCCGAGATGGACGACCGAACGAAGACGCTACGGATAGGACTGCGGAGAACGTCCAATTTGGTTCGGGTGAGCATAGTCACGTAACGGCTGCAATTTGCGAGCACCGTCGGATAACCGCTGGTCAGGCCAGCGAGATCGAACCGTGATGTGCAGCAATGGAATATCTCCAAAACGAAAGTGTTTGCGAATTGCTCACACCGGCGCTGTGACCGGCGCCGCAGGTGGCCCGGTGGGTCGCCGCTGCGTCATGCTGGACAGGTGAACGTGCCCGAGTCGCCCACCGCGCTGGCCGCCGCCCTCCGCTCCACCGGCTATCTCGCCGACGACGGTGTCGCCACCGCGGCCTACCTCGCTCTCCGCATGAGCAGGCCGCTCTTCTGCGAAGGCGAGCCCGGCACCGGCAAGACCGCGCTCGCCCAGGCGCTCGCCGAGGTGCTGGGCGCCGAGCTGATCCGCCTGCAGTGCCACGACGGGATCGACGCCGCACAGGCCCTCTACGACTGGGACTTCCCCCGCCAGCTGCTGCACCTGCGCGCCTTGGAGGCGGCGGCCGCGGGCGACCGGCTGGACGTCGACGCCGTCGAGGCCTCCCTCTACGACCCCAAGTTCCTGCTCGCGCGCCCGATCCTGCGCGCGCTGCAGACGACGCCTGCTGTGCTGCTCGTCGACGAGATCGACCGCGCCGACGACGAGTTCGAGGCCTTTCTCCTCGAGGTGCTCACCGAGCACGCCGTGACGATCCCGGAGATCGGCGAGGTGCGCGCGAAGGAACCGCCGCTGGTGGTGCTCACCTCCAACCGCACGCGCGAGGTGCACGACGCGCTCAAGCGCCGCTGCCTCTACCTCTGGCTCGACCATCCCGACATCGCCCGCGAGATCGAAATCCTGCACGCGCGGCTGCCAGGGCTGCCCGATCGGCTGGCCACGCAGGTCGCGGGCGCGGTGCACAAGCTGCGCCAGGCCGAGCTGCTCAAGCCGCCCGGCGTCGCCGAGACCCTCGACTGGGCGCGCGCGCTGCAGCTCGTGGGGGCCACCCAGCTCGACGTCGACAGCGCTGCCGCCACCCTGGGCGCCGTGCTCAAGTACCGCGAGGACGCCGACCGTGTCCGTGACCGGCTCGACGTGCTCATGGCCTCGTGACGTCCGACGAGGCGGGCGACCCGATCACCGGGCTCGTCGGTTTCACCGCGGTGCTGCGGGGCGCGGGCGTCCCCGTCACCACCGACCGCGTGGCCGCGTTCCTGGCGGCGCTCGACGAGCTGGACGTCACGAGCCGGTGGCAGACGTACTGGGCCGGTCGGCTCACGCTGTGCGCCGACCCCGACGACCTCCACCGCTACGACCAGGCCTTCGAGGAGTGGTTCGCGGAGCGCCGCAGCGGGGGCACAAAGGTCACGGACGAGCGCAAACCGCCGCCGCCGAAGCTCGCCTCGCTCGACCCGTCCACCGGCCAGGACGGCGAGGACGGCGGGGACGACGCCACCACGATCAGGGCGCGCGCCTCGGGTGCCGAGACGCTGCGCCACCACGACCTCGCCGAGCTCACCGCCGCCGAGCGCGAACACCTCCGCAAGCTGCTCGCGCTGCTGCGCCCGGATCCCCCGACGCGGCCGTCGCGCCGCAGGCGAGCGGCCCGGCACGGCAGCCCCGACCCCGGCCGCACTCTGCGCGCGGCCCTGCGCAACGGCGGCGAGGTGCGTGCGTTGCTGCGCCGCGACCACTCCCGACGGCCGCGCAAGATCGTGCTTCTGGTCGACGTGTCCGGGTCGATGGAGCCCTACGCCGACGCGCTGCTGCGGTTCGCGCACGTCGTGACGCGGCGCTCCCCCGCATCGGTCGAGACGTTCACCCTCGGCACCCGGCTCTCGCGGGTCACCCGCGAGCTGCGGCTGCGCGACACCGACCACGCGCTGCACGCTGCGGGCAAGGCCATCCCCGACTGGTCGGGCGGCACCCGTCTGGGTGAAGTGCTGCGGGCGTTCATCGATCGTTGGGGGCAGCGGGGCGCGGCGCGGCGGGCGGTCGTCGTCGTGTTCTCCGACGGCTGGGAGCGCGGCGAGCCCGTCCTGCTCGGCGACCAGATGGCCCGACTGCGACGGTTGGCCCACAAGATCATCTGGGTGAACCCGCACGCCGGGAAGGACGGCTATGCGCCGGTGCAGGGCGGAATAGTTGCCGCGCTGCCGTACTTGGACGAGCTGTTGGCCGGGCACAGCCTCGCTACGCTGGAGGAGCTACTGAGGGTGATGCGGGATGCGTGACGTGATCGACCGGCTTGAGGGCTGGTGGAAGAACGGTGATACGGCCGCGCTCGCCACGGTCGTCGGCACGTTCCGGTCGGCGCCACGGCAACCCGGCGCGTCGATGCTGGTCGGGCCCGCAGGCGAGGCCGTCGGCAGCGTGTCGGGCGGCTGCGTCGAGGGCGCGGTCTACGAGCTGGGCGAGCAGGTGCTGCGCGACGGGCGGCCCGTGCTGCAGCGCTACGGCGTCTCCGACGACGACGCCTTCGCCGTCGGCCTCACCTGCGGCGGGATCCTCGACATCTTCGTCGAGAAGGTGAACCCCGAGACCTACGCCCAGCTCTCGGCGGTGGCCGACGCGGTGCGCACGGAGTCGCCGGTCGCGGTGGCCACGGTGGTGGCGGGTCCGGCGGAACGACTCGGCAAGCGGCTGATCGTCTGGCCCGACCACGTCGAGGGCGGCACCGGGTCGCAGCGCCTCGACGACGCCATCCGCGACGACGCCCGCGGCCTGCTCGACGTGGGCCGCAACGCGATGGTCACCTACGGCGTCGACGGGCAGCGGCGCGGCGAGGGCCTTTCGGTGTTCGTCGAGTCGTTCGCGCCGCCGCCACGCATGATCGTCTTCGGGGCCATCGACTTCGCAGCGGCCTGCGCGAAGATCGGCTCGTTCCTCGGCTACCGGGTCACGGTGTGTGACGCGCGGCCGGTGTTCGCCACGGCGTCGCGGTTCCCGGGGGCCAACGAGGTCGTCGTCGAATGGCCGCACCGCTACCTCGCCGCCGAGGCCGAGGCCGGGCGCGTCGACAAGCGCACGGTGCTGTGCATCCTCACCCACGACCCGAAGTTCGACGTGCCGTTGCTGGAGGTGGCATTGCGCCTGCCCGAGGTGGCGTACATCGGGGCGATGGGGTCGCGCCGCACGCACGACGACCGGCTGGCGCGGCTGCGCGAGCGCGGCGTCACCGATGCGGAGATCGCGCGGATGTCGTCGCCGATCGGGCTCGACCTCGGCGCACGCACCCCGGAGGAGACGGCCGTCTCGATCGCCGCGGAGATGATCGCGCAGCACTGGGGCGGCGCGGGCGTCCGGCTCGCCGAACGCGAGGGCCCGATCCACCAGGCCCACTAGACGGCACGCTCCTCGCGCCGAAACGGCCGACTCACCGTGCGGGCGGCCGGGCTGCGGCCTGACCGTCGAGCCAGGTCGGGAATTGCCATCAAAGCCAGCCATTTCGGGCGACCTGCACTCTGTAACGCTGCCGCCACCATCTCGCCGGGGTACCGTGAAATCCGCCAGTTGACGTCGGGAGGGCGGTGTGGTCCTCGTCGAGGAAGCCCGTAGAGCGGGCGACACGGTGCTGCTCTCGCAGCATCCCGCAGGCGAGCCACCGGCCGAGCTGCGCCTCTCCAAGTTCCACGCGCCGGAGATCCTCTTCGGCCACGGCTCGCTATCGGAGGCCGCGCACGCCGCCGTCCGGCTGGGCGCGCGTCGTCCGTTCGTCGTCACCGACCCCGGCCTGCTCGAGGCGGCCTGGCCCGCCGAGCTGATCGCCCAGCTCCGCGCGGCCGGGCTCACGCCGGTGGTCTGGAACGACGTCACGCCCAACCCCAAGGACCACGAGATCGAGGCCGGGCACGAGCGCTACCGCGAGGCGGGCTGCGACGTCGTGCTCGGCATCGGTGGCGGCTCGGTGATCGACGCCGCGAAGGGCGTGGCGCTGCTCGCGGCCAACGGCGGGGGCATCCTCGACTACGAGGGCATCGACCGCATCGAGCACCCCATCCCACCGCTGATCATGATGCCGTCGACGTCGGGCACCGGCGCCGACGTCTCCCAGTTCTGCATCGTCACCGACACGGTCCGGCACACCAAGATCACCATCATGGGCCGGGCGCTGGTGCCGGACGTCTCGGTGATCGACCCGCGCCTGCTCACCACGATGCCAGCCGCACTGGGCGCCGCCACCGGCCTCGACGCGCTCACGCACGGAATCGAGGCCTTCGTCTCGCTCGCCCACGGCCCGCTCACCGACCACCACGCCCTGCAGGCGATCGCGATGGTCAACGGCAACCTGGCCCGCACGATCCACCGTCCCGACGACGCCGCCGCCCACGCGTGCATGGCCCAAGCCGCGCTGGAGGCGGGCCTGGCGTTCACCAACGCGATCCTCGGGGCAACGCACGCGATGAGCCACCAGGTCGGCGGCATGCTGGACCTGCCGCACGGCGTCGTCAACGGGGTGCTCCTACCGCACGTCATCCGGTTCAACGGGGCAGAGCTGCCGCAGCGGTTCGTGCCGATCGCGCAGGCCATGGGCCTGGACGTGGCGGGCGCGCCGCCCGAGGAGGCCGTCGAGCGGGTGGCCGAGGCCGTGCGCGCGCTCGGCGACGAGGTCGGTGTCCCGCGCGGGCTCGGCGCCCTCGGCGTGCGCGCGGAGGACCTTCCTCGCCTGTCGGAGCTCACCCTCTCCGACGCGTGCCTCACCACCAACCCACGGCAGACGTCGGTCGACGACGTCATGGCGATGTTCCGGGCAGCCCTGTGAGCGGAAACGAGTGCCGGGACACTCGTTTCCGCTCACGAGCCCGAAGGGCCGCCCCATGACGGCTGCCGCACAGTGGCCGAGGCGCGGCGGCCCGAGGGCAGCCCGGCGTCCCGACCTGGAGGCGCTCACCGGCCTGCGCTCCGGCAAGCCGCACTACTACCCGGAGTACCGGATCTCCGCCGAACGGCTGCGGCGCGTCATCTCGGCGCTGGAGCGGATCTCCGGCGCGCTGGTGCGCACGATGGAGGGCTCCGAGGCGCTCGTGCGCGCCGTCGTGGACGCCGCCGCCGAGCACCTCTCCGCGGAGTGGGTGGTGTTCGCGCTGGTCGAGGGCGAGCTGCCGGACGTAAGGCCGCGTCATCTCGTGCGCGGCCCCGAGGCCGAGCCGCCGCAGCACATCAGCCACCACGTCGAGCAGGTCCGCACCGGCCTCCCCGACGGCACCCACGCCGACCACCAACGGCGGCACCACCTGCACGTGCCCATCCGGCTCGACGGGCGCGTCGTCGGCGGGTTCGCCGCGTGGACCCCGACCGAGCGGGAGATCGAGGACACCGACCACTCCGTGCTGCACATCCTCGCCGGTCAGACCGCCGCTGCGCTGCAGAACTGCGCGCTGCTCGACCACGCCGCCCGCCTGCACACGCGCACCGCCCGCCAGGCCGCGGACCTCAAAGCCCGCAACAACGAGCTCGTCGCCACCCAGGCCGAGCTGGGCGCGGCGCGGCAGCGCGCGGTGCTCGACGACGAGCGCCACCGCATCGCCCGCGAGCTGCACGACAGCGTCACCCAGTACGCGTTGTCCGCCGGGATGCACATCGAGCTGGTGCGTTCCGAGATCGGCGACGACCGGCTGCGCGCCCAGCTCGACACGGCCAAAGACCTCACCCGGCGTGCGGTCGAGCAGCTCCGCTCGGCGATCTACGCCCTCAGCGACGAGCACGCCGATGGCGAGGACCTGCCCTCCATGCTCCGCAGGCTGTCGGGGGTGCACATGCCCGACGAGCTGTCGGTCGAGGTGCGCATCGGCGGCAAGCCGGTGGCGTTGTCCCCCGAGTGCGAGCAGTCGCTCTTCCGGATCGCGGGCGAGGCCCTGTTCAACACGGCCGTGCACGGGGAGGCGAGCCGGGCGGTCGTGCGGCTGGCCTACTCGTGCCACACCGTGCGGCTCACGATCTCCGACGACGGCGTCGGCCGGCCCGAGGAGGTGCGCCGCAGCCTGCGCGCGGCGAGCGCCACCCCGTCCGGCGAGCACCGCGGGCTGGTGAACATGCAGGCCAGAGCCCGTGAGCTGGGCGGCACGGTGGCGTTCCGCCGGGCCCGGCTCGGCGGGCTGCAGGTGCAGGTCGAGATCCCGGTGCCCGCATGAGAAGCGGCCCAACGCGGATCGTGCTCGTCGACGACCACGCGATCATGCGGCAGGGGCTCAAGGCCGTGCTGGAGCGCGAGGACGACCTGCGCATCGTCGGCGAGGCGGGCACCCCGGCCGATGCGGTGGCGACGGTCGCCGCGTCCCGCCCGCACATCGTGCTCCTCGACCTCAAGCTCACCGCGGGCCCGCAGACCGACGGCCTCGACGTCTGCCGCCGCCTCACCGCCGCGCATCCCGGGCTGGGCGTGCTGGTGCTCACGACGTTCGCCGAGGACCGGCTCGTCGTCGAATCCGTGCAGGCGGGGGCGCGCGGGTACGTCGTCAAGGACGTCGACACCACCGAGCTGGTGCGGGCCATCCGGGCCGTGTCCCGTGGGGAGAGCGCGTTCGACGCCCGCAGCGCGTCGGCGATGGTGCGGTCGCTGTCGGGCGGGGTGCCGGAGCGGGAGCGGCTCACCGAGCGTGAGCTGGACGTGCTGCGGCTGCTCGCGCACGGGCTGTCCAACCGCGCGATCGGCGGGGAGCTGTTCATCTCCGAGACCACCGTGAAGTTCCACGTGGGCAACCTCATGCGGAAGCTGATGGTGTCGCGGCGCGCGGAGGCGGTGTACGCGGCGACGAAGCTCGGACTGCTGTAGACCCCACCCATGCGCTTCTACGCGGAACGCCCCGCGCGGGCGGCCCGACAGCTGCTCGCGGACGTCCTGGTGATCGCCTGGGTGTGGCTTGTCGTGACGATCGCGAAGGCCGGGCGGAGCCTCATCGAACAGCTCCAGGGGCCCGCGGATGCGCTGACGTCGGCCGGGCAGTCGGTGCGGGACACGTTCGCCGGAGCCGCGAAGACGGCGTCGCAGATCCCGCTCGTCGGCGAGGATCTGGCGAGAGCGCTGGGCCTCGGCACGGGAGCCGGGGAGTCGCTCGCCGCGGCGGGGCAGCGGCAGGAGCAGATCCTCGACACCGTGGGGCTGTGGGCGGCGATCGCGATCGTCGCGTTCGCCGCGGTGCCGGTCGTGCTGCTGTGGCTGTACGTGCGCCTCCGCTACGCCCGTGCCGCGGGGTCGGCGGTGGTGGCCCGCGCGCGCGACATCGACCTCCTCGCGCTCCGCGCGCTGACCCACCAGCCGACCCGGCAGCTGCTGCAGGTGTCGGGCGACCCCGCGGGGGCCTGGCGGCGCGACGACCCCGGCGTCGTCAACGATCTCGCGGCCCTCGAGCTGCGGGCGTTGGGGCTGCGGCCGCCCCGGCGCTGATCACCCTTTCGCCTGCACCTCCCGGACCGTCTGCGGGGGCCTGCCGAGCAGCTCTTCGAGGGTCGGATCCACGGCGGCGAACCCGCCCTGCCTGCAGGCGGCGGAGGCCTGCGGACTCGGGCACGCCGTGGGCGACGAGCTGCTCCCGGTACTCGGCATCGCACGACTCACCGTGGCGGTGGCGTGCGCGCGAACCGGTCGAGGAAGCGGGCGAGGGCGGCGCGGGCGTCGGCCGAGGCGGTGAGCGGGTCGTGGCCCACACCCGCGACCTCGACGTACTCCAGCCGGGTGTGGCCGGGCTTGCGCAGGTGGTGGCGCAGCGCGTGGGACTGGCTCAACGGGACGACCGGGTCCCGATCCCCGTGGACCACGAGCAGCGGGCCGTGGATGCGCCGCGCGACCGCGAGCACGTCGGCCCCACCGCGGCCGCCGAGGCGGTCGACCTGCCCCCGCACGGTCGGCGACGCCTCCGCGTGCAGCCGGTCGCCCGACAGGAACGGCGCGACGGCTGCGCATCCGGACCACAGGTCGGGCCGGTGCCCCGCGGCCAGCAGCGCCAGGTACGCGCCGTAGCTCTCGCCGAACAGGACCGGGGCCCGCGCACCGGCGGGCCGCCCGCGGTGCAGCAGACGCCCGACGCGGCAGACGTCGATGCGGTCGGGCCCGCCCCAGTCGTCCCGGATCGCGTCGGCGTGGGCGGCGCCGTAGCCGGTGCTGCCGCGCGGGTTGGGCGCGACGACCGCACAGCCCGTCGCCGCGAGCCACTGCAGCGTCGGCTGCCAGCCCATGTCCCACGCCGTCGCGAAACCCCGGTGCAGCGCGACGACGACCCGCTCGGCGGTCCGCCAGTCGCCGTAGACGACGGCCTCGATGTCGCCCGTCCGTCCGGGAAACCATTCCAGATGTGCGGGCACCCGGTCGGGTCTTTCGTCGGCCCCGGCGAGGTGCCAATCCTTGCCGACGGTCGCGATCGCGCCAGGGCAGACCGGCGAGCTGTACGGGAAGCGCAGGCCGGTCGCCGACCAGGCGCCGACGTCGCCGATGATCCCGACGGGCACGTCGACCTCGGTGAGCCGGTCGTCCGCCACCCGGTGCCGCAGCAGGTGGGTGCGCGCACCCCGACGCACCTGCAGCGCGACCGCCCCACCGCCCGGCGCCACGGCCAGTGGGAGCACCGCGCCGTCGATGGCCCGCACCGCCGCGGGGAACACCGTCCGGCCGGTGCGCTGGTGGTGGTAGGCCATGCGGTCGTCAACCACCAGCACGACCAGGCCGGACTGCGGGTCGGCGACCAACACGCGGCCAGGCAGAAGCGGCGCGACGGTGCCGTCGGCGAGGTCGAGCCGCACCGCGCCGCGGTCGTCGGAGAACGCCATGGAACGCGCGTCGAGGGGCGCCCCGCCGCGCAGCTGACCGGCGTGCTCGCCGATCCGTTCCAACCACGGCTCGCGGTCGAGGACGCGCCAGACGGTGGTGTGGCCGGGGGTGTCCCAACTCAGCGCCAGCGCGGTGCGGCCGGGGGTCGCGACGAGCCGGAAGCCCGTCGTCCCGATAGTGCGCAACCGCTGCTCGACCGTCCCCGCGGCGAGGCGGACGACGTCGTGGCCACCGTCGCCGGGACGGGCCAGCAGCGCGGCGCGGCGTGCCAGCGGGAGGAGCTGGGTGGCTCCGGGCGGGGTCGGGAGCAGCTGCGGTCGGGGTGGGCCGGTGAAGTCCCAGAGCTCGGCGTGGTCGGCCGCCAGGCACGCCGCGAGCGCACCGTCCGCGGAGAAGCGGGTGCGAAAACGGGAAGACCCCTGCATCTCACGAGGATGGCGACCGGCCGATGCCCTCACCATCACCGCGGGGTAAGACGCGCCCAGCCCGCGCGGCAGGGAAACCTGACCGTCCGGCAACCCCGGTCAGGTGACCGTGACCGTCCGGTCGTCGGTCATGACGGGCCGTCCCGCGCCGTCGGACGGATCGTCCTCGCTGATCCGGACGGTGTAGCGGCCGGGCGGGAGGTCGATGGCGAACCGGAAAGGGGCGAAGACCTGGCCTTCCGCGGTCGACGCGACGCCGGTGCGGATCGTCGTCGCGCCGGAGAGGACGGCCCAGTGCAGGGTCGCTTCGAACACCGCCGCTTCGCCGGTGACGGTGACGGGTGAGGTGGTGCTCGTCCCCTCGGCGGGCGCGTCGATCTGGACGAGGGAGCGCAGGGCGTAGGGGTCGCCGCGCGGGATCGGGGGACCGGTGGGCGTGCCGTCGTGGAGGAGGTGGACCGGGGCCGTCGAGCCGAGGGCGCCCTGGACGGTGAAGACGAGCTCTTGGGCGGCGAGGTCGGACGGCGGGGCCGCGGTGAGGTCGACGGTGATGGCGTCGGCGGCGCTCGTGACGGGAAGGCGGAGGCTGGTGCCGGGGGGCCACGGGTTGCGGTAGTCGGGGTCGAGACCGGTGGGGTAGGCGAGCATCTCGCGGACGGCCGCGCTGCCGGGGTCGGCGGCGGGCAAGCGGTGGAACTCGCGTTGCAGGCGGGGGCCCGCCGCCGTCTGCGCGACGTAGTAGACGGGGAGTGCGGCGACGGCGCTGTTCGGTGCCGCGCTGCCCGGTGCGGCGCCTGCCGGTGCCGCGCCTGCCGATGCCGCGCTGCCCGCGCCGGGGCCTGGTGCCGCGCTGCCTGTGCCGGGCCCCGGTGCCGCGCTGCCCGCGCCGGGGCCCGGTGCCGCGCTGCCCGGTGCCGCGCTGCCCGCGCCGGGGCCTGGCTTCGGCTCGGCGCGCCCGCACCCCGCCACGACCGCTACCGCCACCCCGGCGACCGCGACCGCCCGCCCGATCCGGTGCGTCATCCCGGTCCTCCCTCCGCAGCCCGGGGCATGATCGCCGATTCGGTGCGGAAACCGGCCAGATCCGGCCGTTCTCGCACCCAACGGGTGATCAGGGGCGTGCCCGGATGAGACGCTGCCCGCATGCCGCTGTTCTCCTTCGAAGGCCAGGCCCCTACCGTGCACCCGACGGCGTTCATCGCGCCCACCGCGACCCTCGTCGGCGACGTGCGCGTCGAGGCCAACGCCTCCGTCTGGTACAACGCCGTACTCAGGGCCGACTTCGGGGCGATCATCATCCGCGCGGGCGCGAACATCCAGGACGGATGCGTGCTGCACGGCGGCGACGACCCGATCACCGAGGTCGGCCAGGGCGCCACGGTCGGGCACCTGTGCGTCGTGAACAGATCCGCCCGGTTTGCGAAGTTTGGCGTTGTTAGTCAGTAACGGTCAACGGTCGCCCTGACCTGCAACGATGCGCCTACTGTAAACCGGCATTGCTTGGCGACGGTAGGCGTCAACGGTCGTGAGCACCCGGACCGAAACCCGGACTGGCGAAGATCACCGCCCTCACTGCCGGAGTACCTCAGCGACATCTGCCGCCTAGCGGCTTGATCAACTACTGATCATCTTACGAACGCATCCGCCGAAACTGTTCCTCGACCTCTGACCACCTGAATCGACTCTGGCCCCCGACCGTGGTCCAGGTGGGCTTCAACTTCCCCTCACGCACCCATCGAGCCACGGTCCGGTTGCTCACTCCCAGCCTCTTGGCGACATCGGTGCTGGTCAACAGCTCCTCGTCGCCCATGTCGATCAAGTTACGCGGCGTAGACGCGCATGACGAGGGCGATGCGCACGATCCGCATGATGAGCGTGATGGCCGGGATGCGTACTTTTCGATACCCTCGCGCTCGCAGGGCCATTGAGCGACGTGTGAGGGGTCGCCGGTCCTGCGTCCAGCGACACGGAGGCGTGATGGCAGACGAGGGTGTGACGGAGCGCTGCGGTCTCGGTGTGAGATGCGAGTCCTGCGGGAACGCCAACGGCGACCTGAGGATCAAGATCTACAACATCCTGGGAGCGTCGATGTGCCTCACCGTCTGCGAATCCTGTGCGATGAGCGGCCGAGCGCCACAGATCATGTTGAGCACAGCCGAGAAGCTGGTTGCCCAGCACAGCCAGCATCTCGCTGGCTTTGACACTCATCACCCTCGGGGATAGCCGTGTGGACTCGGCTACTGTTCGTCGAAGTGACCGGAGCCGACGACGGACTCTCCCACCGAGTAGCGCAGCAGGTGTACGACGAATGTCTCGCCGCTGGCGCCGGCAAGTACTTCGCCGTGTGCGGACGGCTCGTTCCTGCAGCGGCCATGAACGCACAGCCAGGGAAGTCTTGCGCTCTGTGCATCGCGTCCGTCCGTTCTCAGGTCTAGCGTCGAGTGAGTGCACGCTCAGCGCCTGCTTGCCAACGGCTGCGGCCCCGTCGGGCAGCCGTCGCGCAGGTGTGCGGACACCCACCAGCGGCGGCGCTCGGCGGCGACCTGCCGCCCGCCGAACGTCCTGCCTCATGTCAGCCTGCTCGCGCATCCGGAGGCCAGGCCTGGTAGCCCGATCATGCACTGGGAACTGGCGGACTCCTCATCCGCGATGGACCACCCCAGCCCCCGCCGTTCCCCGTCGAGGTCCGCGCCTTGAACGTGCGTCTGGCCCACCGAGAACCCTGCCTCGGGTGCCGCCGCATCCACGGCGAACTCTCCGGACACGGCTACCAGATCGGCGCCTCCACCGTCTCGAACCTTCTTCGTGCGGCCCGGATTAATCGACGCGCCGTCGGCGGGCAGGACCGACCTGGACGCAGCTTCTATGCGCGCTGGCCCACGACATCCTCGCCTACGACCTGTTCCGGTGCCATTTTTGGTGTCGGCGAACGGGACGGCCCGCACGAGGCCGCAGGATGGCCCACCTGCAACGGCATCGGCTGGTCCTGGGCCACACCCGCGCCGAAGCTGCCACCAGTTACTCCACTGTAGATCACTGATAACGGGGGCCATCGTGCCTGCCCTCGGCGATGCGCTCGCGGCCACTGTCTCTGACGCGCACATGGAGCATGTCGTTCTGCTGTGGATGGTCCTCGGCACTATCGGATATCTGCTGGTGCTCCCATTGAGGAGGAGGGTCGGTGGTATCGATCCACGAACCGGGCGACCCGGAGGCTCAGAAATGGCCATCGTTGGCGTCACATGGTTCATCGCGGCGCTGGTGACGGGCATTTACCTGTCGACGCGATAGCCGCGGTCGGATCCGCGAAGATTGTCGGGCGCTCGCGGTATCGTCGATCTCGTCGCGCTTCCCCCGCGGCCCCCATCACGGAGCCGCGGGGAGAGATGCGTGTCCTTCTATGTGTTCGCAGCCGGGTGCGGCGGCATTGTCTATCGCGGCGGCCAGGGCCCCGCCCACTGCGGCGCCGAACCCACCAGGGTCGGGCTCTGGTACTCCCGATAAGGCCGCACCGCATGTCTCGCGTTCGCCTGCGACCAGCACAGCAGGGACCTCCGCGAGCTGCCGCCGCGCGATCGGGACGCGCTCAACCGGCGACGCGACAAACGCCGCGCCCAACTCGCCGGAAACCGGTGGGCGGGCGAACAAGAAGGACCGCTCGCCCGCGGCGCCGCAGCTGAACGGCTCGTCGAACGCGCCAAGGCCTGGGCGGAGCGACACCCCGATGGGTAGCGGTCCGGGCCGGGATCTCGCGGGCAGGGACTGGTCGGCCGACGTGGGCGTCGAACAGCAACGACGGCGGCATGGGTTCAAGCGCCCAGACGGCACACTTCGTCTGGCGGATCCTCGAGAAACGCGGCACCCAACGAACAAGCGACAGCCGCCCGCCTGACACATGGTCATCGACCGAGTCATAGATTGCAAACGGTCCGACCAGCTCGACCAGGCGACGAAGTCGCCGGTTGCCGCCAGCGACCAGGCGCACCTCCTGTGACCTGCCACCATCAAGATCAAATTCGTTTCGATGCTGCTCCGCGGGGCACGTTCAGCCCAGATCCGCTGGCTGGAGGTCACCGCGTATCCTGCGGAATCCGGTCGGATGTCTCCATCGATCATGTTCGAAGCACACGTCGGCGTCGACCTCGACGACGAGCAGGGGCTCGGTCGGGGTGTAGTCGACGAGGTCGCCGGGCAGTTGGCCGAATCGGCTGGACGGGATCTGCTCGGGCCAGGGATGCCCCTGCCGCGGCGGCATCAGTAGCGTGCCGAGTTCGCGCCGCGCGGGCAGCGTCAACGGCCCGGTGCGGCCCGCCACGCGCAGGCGGCCCCGACGGTCGGGCAGGCCCAGTAGCAGGGCCTCGGGAGCGTTCAGGGGCCCGATCACTCCGCCCACGACGGCGTCCGCGGTGGTCCGGGTGCGGACCTTCCACCAGCAGCGGCGGCGCGGCCAGTAGCCGTGCTCGCGATGCTTGATGACCACGCCCTCGACGCCCGCCTCGATATGGTCGCGTATCCATGCCCGGGCGCCCGCGAGCTCGCGCGTGGCGGGCATGAGTGCAAGCGGAGGCTTGGCGTCTGCCAGGAGCTTCCGGAGCCGCTTGCGTCGCTTGCGGTAGGGCATACCGCGTAGGTCTCGACCCGCCACGGCGAGGACGTCGAACGCGACGAACGACGCCGCGGCCGCCGCGCCGGGACGGCCACCGACGCGCCGCTGTAGCGCGCCGAAGTCACACCGGCCATCGCGGTACACGACGAGCTCGCCATCGAGCACCGTCGCGGCCGGAACCTGCTCGACGATGGCCACGACGATCTCGGGAAAGTACCGGGTCAAGGCCTTATGCTGCCGCGACTGCAGGACGGCATGGCCGTTGGCCTGGTGAAACGCGAGGCACCGCCAGCCATCCAGCTTCGGCTCGAACATCAGCCGGGCGCTGTGCTGCTCGTCCGGTAGTTCCGCGGCAGCTCGAGCGGTCATCGTTGCCAGCGGCGGCCGCAAATCGACGGGCGGAGCGTTCACAGACTCCGACCGTGACAGAGCACGGTGAGCCGACCGGTGGCGGACTCGCCGTAGTGCCCGATCTTCCCGGTCAGCCGATCACGACCTCGCGTTCGGGCACGACCCGCGCCGCGCCGTCATCGAGCAGGTTCACGACCGCAGCGCACGACCTGGCCGTCGGGCAGGGATGACGAGGATCTTCGGTTCGGATACGACCATCTCGCGCAGGGTGGCCAGACACGGTCCGCGTGCTCGCGATCAGCCATCGGCGGCCCCTTCTGCAACGGTGTTGCGGCGCTAATGGGCAGGTCCCGGCCTGTCGGATTTGCAGTCTGTATCGGACAGATCGGCAGGATCTCGAACAGGGGTACGCCAGGGTCTCCATATCGGGGTGTCCGTGTGCGGGTCGATGTGCCAGTTGGACACGTACCGGAGTACGGTTTCGGGTGGCTCCCATAATGCAAGGACGGAGGGGGTGGCGGTGATGGCGCGGCACGCGGACGTCTCGGCCGCGCGGCGGACCCGGCTGGCGCCGCGGCGCACCGGCAGTATCGCCGAACGGCTGGCCTACCTGTTCGATGTGGTCCATGCGCCCGGCATCCGCGGCTACACCGCGGCGGAGGTGGCGCGCGGGGTGCGGGCCGCGGGCGGCAGCATCTCCGATGTCTACATCAACAAGCTGCTCAACGGGCAGCGCGGGGAGCCCAGCCTGCGCTATCTGCGGATGCTGGCCGGGTTCTTCGGGGTGCCGCTGACGTTCTTCCTCGACGACGACCCGCCGCCGATCGACGGCCCGGGCTTGGATCTGCAGATCCGCCTGCGCTCACCGCAGGTTCAGGCCATGCTGGCCGCGGCAGGGCGGTTGCCCGAATCGGCGCAGTCCGCGCTGGGCGACATCGTCGCCAGCCTGCTGCGCGCCGAGGGCCGCGAACCCGCTGTCGAGCCCGCCGATCCCGACGATCCTGACAACGCCCTGCCGGCGTTGATCGCCGCGGCGGCACGGCTGTCCCCGGAGTCGGTTGCCGCGGTGGGCGCCATCATCGACAAACTCGGTGCCGCCGCCACCGCGGGCGATCCGCCGTCCTGACCGCCCGGTCCCGGACCCTGCGGCGCCCTCGTTCCACCGCCGACGTCCGGAGCTCCGGATGGGTTGTGACGACCGTCTGGGCGTGGCCGATGCTCGCCGTCCGGTGGGCAGGTAGAGCGATACCACCATGACCACCGTGAACGTTCCTTGGGCCGAACAGGGATCGGGGTGGTGGCCGGGCTGGCCCCGACGGCGGTACTCACGCAGGCGACGGCGTGGGCGCGTCGGCGGGTAGCCCGCGCACGCCGCCCACGAACCGGCTGGCCCAGTAGCCGCCGGGCTGCCACAGGTTCGCGGTGATGGTGACGGTCTGGCCGGTCTGCGGGGCGTGCACCATGCGCCCCTCGCCGAGGTAGAGCCCGACGTGCTCGATGTTGGCGGGTTGTCCACCGGCGCCGAAGAGCAGCATGTCGCCGGGCTGCAGATCCGCCTGCCGGTGGATCGCCGGCGGGAACGCCCGCCAGATCTGCTGCGTCTGGTGGGGCACGGTCACGCCGATCCCGGCGTAGGCGTACACCATCAGGCCCGAGCAGTCGAAACCGCCGCGGGTCGGTCCCTGCGGGCCGCCGCCGCCCCACACGTAGGGAACCCCGACCTGCCGCAGCGCCCGGGTGATCACCTCCCGGGCGCGCGGGTTGGCCGGCGGCGCAGCCCCGCCGCCGGCTGTCGGGCAGCTGACCCCGGTGACCGCGCCGACGATCTGGTTGGCCGGGGTTTCCCACTTGGCGTAGGCGTCGGGCAGCGCGCTGTGCTGGACGAGGTCCGCGGCGAGGGTGAGCGGCAGGTCCTGCCAGTGCGGCACCGCGAGCAGCGCGGTGTAGAACAGTGTCGCCGAGGCGGCGGGATCCATCCGGGCCGCGACCGGGCCCCACCCGCCGCGCTGCTGAAACAGCCCCACCGAGTCGTGGTCGTGGCCGACCCGATCGTGGGGCTGGGTGAACGAGGCCGGGATGGTCGCGTTCGCGTAGCGCCACAGGCTCGACTCCTGCAACGCCGCGGCGACGGCGATGACCTGCCCGCGCACCGGCACCCCCAGCCGTACGCCGGTGGCGACGATCGCGGCCGCGTTCGCCCACTGCCGGCCCGACAGGGTGCTGGTGGCCGAGGCGGCCCCACCGGCGGGTGCACAGGCGGCCCCGGCTGGTCCCGGCCCCTGCCCGAGGCTGGCGACGACCGCGACCAGCACGCCGAACACGCACAGCCACACGCCGAGCAGAGCGCCCGCGATGACCATCCAAGCTGCCCGCATCTACCCAACTGTACCGAAATCTGAGACTTATATGGATACAATCGATGGTGGCAGTTCGAGATCGTCAAGTACGACCGTATCTGAGGGGTACGCCTTTGATCGGTCTCGCGGATGGCTCGGTGCGCGGGGAACGCGCAGGAGGAGGAGCTCGATGACACCACCTGAACGGCCGCTGCCGGTCCACGCCCGGCCGGGCAGTCGCACCGGCGGCAACCCCGGCGGCGACCGTGGCGGCGACGGCGCGGGTGAGTTGCTGTGGTGGGCGCTGCGCGCGGTCAACGTGCACGACCTGGTCATCTTCCCGGTGCGCAGCGGGGGCAAGACGCCCGCCGTGCGCGGCTGGCAGCACGTGGCGACCCAAGACCGGGCGCAGCTGCGGCGCTGGTTCCGCGAGCAGCGCTACAACCAGCAGCGCTGCAACATCGGGATCGCCACCGGCCCCTCCGGGCTGCTGGTGATCGACCTCGACGACGGCCACGGCCACGCCCCGCCGCCGCGGTGGCGCTCGGCCCGGCACGGACGCGACGTGTTCACCCGGCTCGCCGCCGAGGCCGGTGAACCGATCCCGACCACCTACACCGTGGCCACCCCGTCCGGGTCCGGACTGCACCTGTACTTCCGCCAGCCCGCGCAGCAGCCGTTGCTGCGCAACACGCAGGGCACGCTGGGCTGGTGCATCGACACCCGCGGCGAGGGCGGGTTCGTCGTCGCGGCCGGCTCCCGCCGATCCGATGGCCGCCGCTACCGGGTCGTCACCGAGGCACCCATCGCGCCGCTACCACGATGGATCGCCCGCCTGCTGACCCCCGACCCGCCCGCCCCACCCCCACCCCCACTACTGCTGGCCTCCCACGACGCGGTCACCCGGCGGGTGCACGGGATCGTCGCCGCCGCCTGCGCCCGGGCCGGTGCCGCACAACCAGGCCGACGCCACGCCGAACTGCTGACCGCCGCCCGGATCTGCGGACAACTCGTCGGCGGCGGCGCGCTCGAGGAGCGCGCGGCGGTGGCCGCGCTGTACGCCGCCACCGCCCACCACGTCGGCGTGCACGGCTGCACCCGCCGAGAGATCGAACGCACCGTCACCGACGGCCTGGCCTACGGGCGCCGCTCCCCCCGCATCATCGACATCCGCCCCCGGCGATGACCCGATGAACCACCCCACGCGCCCAACCAGAAGCACCACCGCGCGGCGGCGGCCACACCCCTCCCGCCCGATGCGGATCGCCCTCTCGACGCCCACCCGACAGGCGACCGGTCGCGGTCGCGCCTGACCCCCATCGGCACGATCGAGACCAGGAGCGCGACCGATGACGAATGTCCACCCGCAACGATCACCGGTGATCGACGACGAGATCTTGACCACCGACGAGGTGTGCGCACTGCTGAAGATGCGGAAACAAACGCTCTACAAGCGGACCAGCAACGGCACCGGCCCGCCGTTCTACCGCGTCGGCCGCCACAACAGATGGAGGCGAAGCGAGGTCTTATCCTGGTTCGATTCGCTCCGGATAGAACCCTAGCTTTCGCCCGTCCAGTATCCCGCCACCATGTCGCCTGCCGAAAAAGTGAGCTGCCGGTGAGCAGTTGAGGAATAACGCGCGGATTACTGCTCCCTTCGAGCTCCCGAGCGAAAAGACCGGGACGTACCGGATTTTCGTGTGGTTCGACGAGGTCTCGTCCACTTCCTCGGCGCGCGCCGGCTTGACCCTGCGCGCCGAACGGCGAACGGCTTGACGTTCACCGACGCTGCCTTGCTCGCTCGGATCCGGCGTACCGAGCCGCCGCGATTCAGCATCCTGTGGAAGGTCGTGACGCCGTGTCTGCCTGTCGCCCCCGTTGATGTGGCCGTGGTCGACGAGCTGGGCGCGGTTACCACGCTTCTACAAATCACCGCGTCAGGCCTTTGCTGCACGGTAGCTACGATAAGCGCCTCGTCCAGTTGTCCCGGCGACTCCGGAACCTCCGCGGCCGCGGTGTCGGTGATTCCTCCGGTCACGGACCATGATGAGCTCTCCGTCCAGGACGGTTCCGGGCCACACGTTCGGTTGTTGGTTTCCGGCCGCGCCCGGGGCCGGACCATGCAGCGTCGACCTCCAGCCTTCGGGCGAGCACGCCCTCCCTGCTGAGCAAGCCGGCCGCAGTCGCAAGCCTCCCTCAGCTCACCCTGAGCGTCGTTCTCGGTTGCTCTGTGGCCGCCATGGATGTGCCTTCAGTTCAGCCTGATCTCGGTACCCGCCGTCCTGCATGTCGAGCCGTCACGATCCGATCCTTCGCGCCGTGCAAACCTCTGAAGAATCTTTGCCACCGGATGAACCGTGGCGCGGGTTCATCCGTCCGTCTTGATGTGCGGCCGACCAGCTGGGGGCTGATCTGCCGCCCCGGCTCTGCGACGGGCAAAGGGGACAACAGGCGGTGGACGAGTTGACGACGGGGACCGGCCACGACCGCGACGACAGAACGGGGATTCACCACCCTTCGGCGCCGATCGGCGCGGCGAACGGGATATTCCGTGAAGACGGGGCCTTCCGTGCAGAGCTGACCGCGGCGGCGGTGCAGATCGTCCAGGCGATGTGCTGCGACCCCGACGATCCGGTGGCCGACGATCGGCTCACCGCAGCCGTCGAGGCGTTGGAACGGGCCCGGCGTGCCGCGGGGCGGCGATGGTCAGCGCAATGACCGGCCGCACGACGGACGATGCGCCGCCGATGTCACCGCCGGCGGGGTAGGCACACGTTCAGGAGGCCTGCGAGCGCACGCCGCGGGAATCGGGCGGTCGCGTGTCGAGCTTGGCGATGATGCCGGCGAGGGCGTCCCGGGAGCCGGGCGACAAGCGGCCGGCGTCGGCGATCATCCCCGGCAGTGGGTCCAGCGGGTCGGGGTCGTTGATCGTTGTGGGTTGTCGGCCCTCGGCGCGCAACAGCCCGGCGATGATCTCCGCCAGCGCGGCTTGCGCCGCGTCGGTCAGCTGCCGGGCCGCGGCCAGCAGGGCCGGCAATGGCTCGGCGCGCACGCGGATCTGCCGGTCCAGCGCTACCCCGTCGATCGGCTCGGGGTCTTCGTCGAGGAAGAACGACAGCGGCACCGCGAAGAAGTCCGCCAGCCCGCGCAGCACCCGCAGGGTGGGTTCGCCCCGTTCGCCGCTGAGCAGCTTCTTCAGATAGACCGCCGACACGCTGCCGCCCACCGCGGCGACGCCGCGCGCAACCTCCGGGCAGCTGTAGGGCCGCGCGTCCGGCGCATGCACGGTGGCAAACAGATAGGCCAGGCGCTCGTTGACCGTGCCGGCACGGTGGGCGGGGACTCCCCCGTTGTTGACTCCGGTGTTCTTGGAGGGCGCCATCACCGATCTCGTCGCCGTTTCTGCTGCGAGCGTGCGCGGACACGGTAGCCGGGTGGTGGTCCGCCCGCGAGCATGACCTCCAGCGTGGTATCCGCAATCTTACCGAATCCGGTACCAACGATCTTTCGCACACCTATATCTCCGATACTGCCGCTGCTCTGCGCGCACACCGGAGCTTGCATCCGCTGCGGCGGCCGCGACCCGGGGCGCGATCGACGTCCCGGACCCGAAGGAGGCGTTGATGACGCGTCACCGGGACGAGCTGTCCGACGATCTCCCGCCGTGGGCCGTCGGCACGCCGACGGGCCTTGTTCCTCCTTCCCCGCCACGGCCTGCGGCCGGGAGCGCCGCCGGCACGCCACCTCCGGCGGTGACGCAACGGGCTTACCCGACCTGGTCGACAGGTGAGCGTGAGGCCGGTGCACCGTTGCGCGGGTCGGCAACCCCGTCGTGGCCCGAACCGGGCCCGTCCGGGCCGGTTGCTCTCCCACCCGCTGCCTACCAGGCCACACATCCGCGCGACGCGCACGAGGTCCACGCCGTCCTCGACGGCGCCATCGCAGCGCCACCCAGCGCTGCCAGTCCTGACCCGGGCCGGCCGCGCGGCCGTGTTCGTCGGTCGCGGCCAGGCCGGGCGTGACCACGGGACGCACCCGATCCACCCAGGCATCCACCGGCTCGTCGTAGCGCAGCGTCCGGTAGGCCTGCAGCCAGGCGATGGCCACCTGGGTTGGGTCGGCGCCGGGGGCAGCCGGCGGCGGCAGCAGCGGACGGCGGGTTGTTCGACCCGGGCGAATGAACCCGAGCTGGACGGATCCGCCCCGACCGGCGCCGACAAGCCAGTGACGGTCGAGAGGCCGTCGACGGCCGCCGTCACCAGCACGGTCGCCATCAGACAGGACAGGCCGATCAGGCCGCTGCGACGCACCGGGCGCCCGCTGAACCCCGGCCATCGCACACCTCCCAACCCGCCACCACCAGTATCCATGTCAATCTCATCAATAGAGCCAATTGTATCCATGCTATGGACGCTGTGCGGTACTCTTGTCGTGTTGGATCTGTGGAGGTGAGTCAGGGTGGTCACGCGCATACCGCTGGTCGCGGGCGTCGGCGGTGGGGTCGGCACCTCCACCATGGCGGCGGCGGTCCGCGGCCAGGACCGGGGGATCTACCGGCCCGGGGACCTGGTCGACGTTTTGGTCGCCCGCGCCAGCATGGTGTCGCTGGGGGCCGCGCAGCGGGCATTGGCGACCTGCCCGGAGCCGCGGCCGGTGTTGGTGGTGGTGGCCGATCAGGCCCGCGGCAGGCTGCCCGACAACGCCGCGCACCGGCTGCGGATGAGCGAGGCCTACACGGCCGGGATCCTGCACGTGCCCTACGTCGAGGCCTGGCGCCATCTCGACCAGCCGATCGCCTCGGCCTTCCACGCCCTGACCGGCGGCCTGACCAGGCAGATTCCCTCGCGCGCGGCCCGCGGCTTCGCCGACACGACCGCCCGCCTGGTGCGCGCGCTGACCGTGCGCCTCGACCCGGCGGCGCCGCAGCCGAGCACACACGGTGTTGCCGCCGGGGTTGCCGCCGGCGTGGCCGGCGGTGTTGCCGACAGTGTCGCTGCCGGTGTCGCCGCTGCTGCCGCCCGAACCGTCACGGCCGGCCGCGGCGCGCCGCCGGTTGCCGGCGTCGGATCGCACCGACCGGCGACTCCTGCCGCCCTCGCGCCGGCGGGACCACCCCAGCGACTCCAACCGCAGCAACCCGCGCGACGACGTTAGGAAGGGAGATCGACCATGTGGGGACACGCTCTGCTGGCCGTGGTGATGCAGGTTCCGAACCCACCCCCGGCGCCGCCGCCGGGGCTGGGCAAGGCGGCCGACATCATCATCGGCTGGATGAAGTGGGGGCTGACCGCCGCCGGGGTCGCGGGCCTGCTCGCCTGCGCCTTCATGATCGCCGTCGGGCGGCGCAACCGCAACGCGATGGCCACCGAAGGTGTCGCCGGCGCCGCCTGGGTGCTGCTCGCCCTGGCCATGGCCTCCGCCGCGTCCGGCCTCGTCGGCGTCTTCGTGCTGTGACCGCGACCCGTCCACGCCACCCAGTGGAAGGGGCCCGGCATGTCCTACATCGCCGATGATCCCGGCCCCCGCCCGCCCCGGCTCGGCCGAGGCCCGTGGTGGGCCGTGGGAGCACTCCTGGCGGTGTTGGTGGTACTCGCCGCGGCGCTGCTCGGTGTTGCCCGCGCCGGCGTCGGGAGCACCGACGAGACCCCGACACTACCTGCCGCACCCGCCGCCGAGGACACCATGACGTGGGTGCGCGTCGCCGACCAGCCGGTCCCGGTGTCGGCGGCGCACGGGCCGCGGATGCGGCACGGCGGGCTGGCCGCGGGCTTCGCCCATGACGAGCTCGGCGCCGTCATCGCCGCGATCAACATCAGCACCCGGCTGACCGGGTCGGCCGGACCGGACGTGTATGAGCCCACCGCCCGCCACCAGTGCGTCGGCGACATCCCAGCCGCGTTGGCCACGATCGCCGTGCAGACCGGCACCGCGACACCGGGCGCTGCGACGCCGAGCGAGTTCCTCTACCGCATCACCGGCGGCGACCCACATGGCGACACCGCCACCATCGCGCTGGCCGCCCGCTCACCCCAGGCCACCGCCCAGGGCGGCTACGCCGAACTCGAGCGCACCGTGCACTGGATCCACCGGGACTGGCGAATACAGCTCCCCGCAACGCCGCCCCACCTGACCGACTCCGTCGACGGCTACACCACATTGGGGACGATCCATGGCTGACTGCGGACTCCTCGACTTGACCTGCCGCGCCGGGAACGCCGCCACCTCGGTGTTCGAGCAGATCGCCCAGGCGGCCGCGCAGGCGGCAGTCACCGTCATCGGATCCGCGATGACCTGGTGGTTGCAGACCCCGTCGGTGGACCCGGACAGCGCCGCCATCCACCACCTGCAGCACTATCTCGCCCCGATCGCCGCGCTCATCCTGGTCGCCTCGATCCTCACCCAGTGCTTGCGGATGGTCCTGACCCGCAAGAAGGACCCGGCGCTGAACATCGGGCTGGGCCTGCTGCGCTACGTCGTCACCACCGCGGTCGCGCTGAGCCTGCTCGCGGTCGTGCTCAAGGCCGGCGACGACTTCGCCGCCTGGCTGGCCCAGGACGCCGTCGGCCACTTCGCCGAGCGCATGAAAGGCCTGCTGACCTCGCAACTGCTCGCCACCAACCCGTTCCTGCAGATCGTCCTGGCCGGGTGGGCGCTGCTGCTGGGCGCCGTGCAATGGCTGTTGGGGCTGCTGCGCGAGGGCGGCATCCTGGTCTTCGCCGCCGTCCTCCCGCTCGCCGCGGCCGGTGGCATGAACGAGGCCACCAAACCGATGCTGCCCCGCATCATCTCCCCGCTCGCCGCGTTGGTCTTCTACAAGCCGATCGCCGCGATCATCTACACCATCGGGTTCGAACTGATCGGCACCGGCCAAGACCTCAGCACGATTTTCACCGGCCTCGTCGTCCTGGTACTGGCGAGCATCGCCATGCCGGCGATGATGCGGTTCTTCGCGTTCACCCAGGTACAGATGAGCAACGGCTCCGGGGTGTCCGGGGCGCTCGCCGCCGGGGCCACCGGGGCCGCGTCGCTGGCCATGCTGCGCGGCGCCGCGGGTGGATCGATGACCACCACCGGACCTGGCACGGCGCCGCCGGGCGCCACCCCCGGCGGCCCGGTCGCCGGCGGCGCCTGCCCCGGGTGGACCACCCGGTGCCGCTCCCGGGGGCGCCCTGCCCGGCCCGGGTCCGACCCCCACCCCACCGCCGACGCCGAGCCCGGCCGGTGCCGGCGCGGGGGCACCCGCCGCCGGATCGGGCGCGGCTGCCGCGGCTCCCACCGGCGCCGCCGGGTCGGCGGCCACCGCGGCCACCGGCGCTGCCGCGGGCCCCGCAGGCGCCGCCGCCGCGGCGGCCGGAGCCGCCATGGCCGCCGCACGCGGGGCGACGAACACGTTCACCGGAGACAGCTCATGACCACCGCGACCGACCGCTCGGTCACGCCGCGCACGTACGGCAACTGGTACAAGGCCAGAGGGTTCGGGATCGGCCAGCTCGGCGCGGGACAGACCATCACGCTGTTCTTGGCGCTGCTCGTGCCGATCGCGGTGGCCTATGTGTCCGGGCGCGCCGCGCTCGTCGCCGGCGGCGCCGCGCTGGTGGTGATCGCCGGCACGGTCATCCGGATCGACGGCCGGAGTTTCGCGGACGTGGCGGTGCGGCGGGTGCGGTTCACCCGGGCCCGCGCGGCGGGCTGGACCGAGCTGTCGGGCGGCATCCTGGCCGACCATCCCCGCGGGCACGACCTGCCCGGGCCGATGGCACCGCTGGTAGCGCTGTCGGCCGATGACGGGCGCGGCGGCAAGCAAGGCCTGCTGTGGGATCGCCACACCGGCTGGCTCACCGCGATCCTGCGGGTCAGCCCGGTCGGGCTGGATCTCGCCGATGCGGCGCAGGCCGACGCGTGGGTCGCCGGCTGGGCTGCCCTGTTGGCCAACCTCGGGTTCCTGCCGCTGGTGCGCCATATCGCGGTCACCGTCGACACCTGCCCGGCGGGCGGCACCACCCTGCGCGACTACGTCACCGCCCGCATCGACCCCGCCGCGCCCGCGCCCGCCCGGGCCGTGCTGCACGAACTGCTCGCCGCGACCCCCGCCGTCAGCGCCGACGTGGACACCCGGGTGGCGGTGACCTTCGACCCGGCCCGCGCCACCCCCAAACCGGCCGACCTGCTCGCCGCGGTCGCCGAGGTGGTGCGCTGGCTGCCCGGGATCGAGGCCTCCCTGGCCGGCTGCGGTGTCGCCCTGCAAGGCCGGGCCGGGGTCGACTGGTTGACCGGGCGGCTGCGGCTGGCCTACGACCCGGCCGGCCGCGCCGACGTCACCCGCCTCACCGACCGGGTCGACCACGCGCATCCGGAGTTGCTGTTGTGGAGCGAGGCCGGGCCGATCCGCGCGCGGGAAAGCTGGGAACACTGGCGTCACGACTCGGGGATCTCGGTGGCGTGGGCGATGGTCGAGGCGCCCCGCCAGGCGGTCGTCGCCCGGGTGCTGACCCCGCTGCTGGCCCCCGGCCCGTTCCCGCGCCGGGTCACCTTCCTCTATGAGCCGTTCCCGGCCGGGCGGGCCGCCGAACACGTCGAACGCGAGATCACCAACACCCAGGTGCGCCGGTCCTGGGCCGCCCGCACCCGCCGCGACGAGACCCAACGCGACCGCGACCGGCCCAACGCGCCCAGCAAAGCGCCCGCGAGGAGGCCGAAGGCGCCGGCGTGGGCCGGTTCTGCCTCTACGTCAGCACCACCCTGGCCGCCGGGGCCGAGCGCTACCTGCCCGCCGCGGCCGCCGACGTCGAGCAACGCGCCGGCATGGCGAAACTGCGGCTGCGCCGGCTCAACGGCGCCCACGCCGGCGGGTTCGCCGCCGCGCTCGGCCTCGGCCTCGACCCCACCGAACTCGCCCACCGGACCCGGCGATGAACCGCGACAGCACCATCGGAACCGTTGTGCGAGAGCTCCCCACCGTCGAGCCTGGCGGCGGCGCCGATCCCGGTGCGGCGGTACGGGCACGACCGGTGCCCCGCCCCTGGGGTTGGCCGATCGCCGGGGGCGGCCGGGCGGCCGATGTCGCGGCGGGCACCCCCTACCAGGGCACCACCACGCAGGTGTGCGGGCTGTTCCCGTTCGCCGCGTCCTCCGGGGCCACCCCGCCGGGGGTGCCGATCGGCCAGCACCTGTTCACCGCGGAGGCGATCGGGTTCGACCCG
Organism: uncultured Actinomycetota bacterium; assembly: GCA_963736375.1. Classification (GTDB taxonomy): domain Bacteria; phylum Actinomycetota; class Actinomycetes; order Mycobacteriales; family Pseudonocardiaceae; genus Pseudonocardia. Next base: position 19,565 of record CAVTOL010000026.1, on the reverse strand, counting down.
GCCGCGTGGCTGCACGCCGGGCTGGTCACCAACACCGGAACCTGGGTGCAGGGCCAGCCCGGCGTCGGGAAATCCACCATCGTCAAACGGCTGATGACGGGCTTGGTGGCGTTCGGGTTCCACGCCGTGGTCCCCGGCGATGTCAAGGGCGAATACTCCGAACTCGTCACCCATCTCGGCGGGCGGGTCTGGCGCATCGGCCGCGGCCTGCACTGCCTCAACCCCCTGGACGCCGGCCCGCTGCGCCACGCCCTGGCACAGAGCGGCGGCGCCGAGGGGCATCGGCTGGCCGAGACGATCCGCGCCCGCCGCCTCTCGTTGCTCGAGGCGCTGGTGGTGATCGTGCGCCGCGCCGACGTGGACGTGACCGAGCGGCGCCTGCTCGGTGTCGCGCTCGACCTCATCGTCGACGCCGATCCCACCCGGGAGCCGCTGATCCCCGACATCGTGCGCATCCTCACCAACCCCACCGCCCACCTTTTGTCGGTGGCCGCCTGCGACACCGCCCCCGAGTACCGGCGCGGCACCCGCGACCTGCTCAACACGCTGGGTCTGCTGTGCGCCGGGTCCATCCGCGGCCTGTTCGACCGCGCATCGTCGGTGACCGCCGAACTGGACACCCCAGCCCTCGCTGGATATCTCCGCGCTCGACGAGGACGACGACGAGCTCGTGGCCGCGGCGATGCTGTGCTCGTGGACCTGGGCCGCCGCCCTGATCGACGGCTCCGCGGCGCTCGGGCGGCGCCGCAACGTCGTGCGCGTCCAGGACGAGTTGTGGAAGGCGCTGCGGGTGGCGCCGGGGCTGGTGGAACGCTCCGATCGGGTCACCCGATTGGGCCGGCACCGCGGCGAGGTCTCGATTCAGGTCACCCACTCCTTGCAGGACCTGGAGGCGCTGCCCACCGAGGCCGACCGGGCCAAAGCGCGCGGCATGGCCGCCCGCAACGGCGTGGTCGTGCTCGGCGGCCTCGACGATCACGAACTCGACCGGGTCAGCCGCATCACCCCGCTGTCCGGGGCGGAACGCGCCATGGTGCGGGGCTGGGCCGCCCCACCGACCTGGATTCCCGGCAGCGTCCACCCCGGCCGCGGCAAATACCTGATCAAATCCGGGGACCGCACCGGGCTGCCGGTGGAATTGGCGCTGACCGGCACCGAACGACGCCTCTACGACACCGACCGCGCCTGGCGGCCACCAGCGACGACGGCGCACTGGGCGCACGGGGTGACGGCACAGGCGGTGACGGCGTCATGAGTGACGGCCCGGGCCGCCCGCCCTTCCGCTTCGCCGACATCGCCATCCCCCTGGTCATGCTCGGCACCGGGGCCGCCGCCACCGCCGTGGCGGCGGTGGGGTGGCTGGCCGGCGTGCTCGCCGCCGACACCCACACCGTGGTGCCCGCCCCGGTGTGGCCGATCCTGCGGGCGATCACCCAGGCCGCGGCGGCGGGCAGCCTCGAGCCGCTGATCGGTCCCGCCGGTTCCCGACCGATCTTCTGGACGACGACCACAATCCTGGCGCTGACGATCCTCGCCGGGGGCGGCGTGCTGGTCTGGTGGGCCACCCGGCGCCTGGACCGCTTCGGCAACGTGGCCCGCTCCCTCGGGCGTGCCCGCGACTACCGCGACATGCGCGGCACGGGTGCCCGGCGCCGGGCGGTGTCCCTGCGGCCCTCGCTGGCCGCGCAACCGGCGGTGGCCCGCGACGACATCGGGCTGCGGCTGGGGCGGCTCGGGCGTCACGACCTGTTCGCCGCCGAAGAAGACGTCCTGCTGCACATCGCCGGGCCGCGCTCGAACAAAACCTCCGCCCTGGTCGTGCCCGCGGTGCTGTCCGCGCCCGGCCCGCTCATCGCCACCAGCAACAAGGTCGACCTGCACATCCTCACCTGCGGGCTGCGCGCCCAGGTCGGCCGGGTGTTCATCTTCGACCCGCAACACATCGCCGGCGTGGCGCAGACCTGGTGGTGGAACCCGCTCGCCGCCATCCGCGACGTCTCCGATGCCCACCACCTGGTCGCGCACTTCTCCCACACCGTCGGCGCCGGCCACGAACGCGCCGACCCCTACTTCACCAAAGGCGCCGAACGCCTGCTCGCCCAGCTGTGCCTGGCCGCCGCGGTCAGCGGCCACCACCTGCGCCACGTGCAGCACTGGCTGGCCACCCGCTCCGACACCCCCGTGCAACTGCTGCGCGACGCGGGCCAGCATCGGGTCGCCAGCCGCGCTGTTGGGCACCCTCGAGGCGCCGCCGGATCAGCGCGGCGGGCTGTATGAGACCGCGCTCACCGCGATCGCCTGCCTCGAATCCGAGGCCGTGCTGCGCTACGTCACCCCACCCGCAACCTGGCAGACCCGGCCCCCGCGTCGGGCGGATCGACCAATTCGATCCCTGGCAGTTCTTGACCGGCTACTACCTCGACGGACACGGCCGGCCCGCCCCGCACGACAGCCTCTACCTGCTGACCCGCGAGGGCGCCGGCAGCGCCGCACCGGTCGTCGCCGCCCTGGTCGATCACCTGCTGCGCACCACCGCCACCGCGGCCACCGCCTGCGGCGGCCGGGTCGACCCGCCGGTGCGCGCCGTGCTCGACGAAGCCGCGAACATCTGCCCCATCCGCAACCTGCCCGACCTGTACAGCTACTTCGGATCCATGAGCATCCAGGTCCTGTCTTCCTGCAGTCCTACCAACAAGGGGTCCACATCTGGGGCCGGGCCGGGATGGACAAGCTCTGGTCCGCGGCCACCGTCAAACTCATCGGCGCCGGCGTGCACGATCCCGCCTTCTGCGAAGACCTGTCCCGCCTGATCGGCGACCACGACATCACCACCTGGACCCACCAACACGGCCGCCACGGCCACACCAGCACCGCCACCCGCCCACAACGCATCCTGTCCGCCGCCGACATCGCCCGCCTGACCAAAACCCAGGCCGTCCTCCTCTCGGCAGGCCGCAAGGCCGGACTGATCCGGCTGCTGCCCTGGTACACCGAACCCGACCACAACGCGCAGGCGATCAAAGACCACGCCGCCGAAGCCACCGCCCAGGTCCGCGAAGCCGCCACCGCCGCACTCGGCCCGCACAACCCGCTCAGCCGCATCCTCACCGCGACCACGAGCACCAGCGCGAGAACGACATGACCGACGACGCCGGCACCGAGCGGACAGGCGGCGAAGACCGGTCGCGGGCAGGCCGTCGCGAGCAGATGCAGCGACTCGACGCCCTCGAGCAACGAGTTGACGACATGGCCCGCGCGCTCGACGGGCTGGAAGGGCTGCTCCAGCAGCTTCTGCTCACCGCATCAACCCCCGCCGCACCGACCGATCCACCAGCCGCAGTCCCCGACACCGCAGACCCCCGACACCGCGGCCCCCCACACAGCAGACCCCGACGCCGCCGCGCCCCCCGCCGGTCGGAACGACCAAAACGACCACGACGACCCCGCCGACCCCGACGACCCGACGGCCCAGACGGCCCAGGTGGCCGGGACGGCGCCGGTGGTCTCGACATGCGCGCCCTGGTCGCGTGGGTGCGCGACAACATCGCCCTGCTGATCGAACGGAAAATGCCGCAAAGCGGCGGCTGGCCGCACTGGTGCCCGATGTGGTGGCTGCATCCCGAGGCGATCGCCCGCTTCGAAGCGCTGCGCCGCGCCTGGCTAGACGCCACCACACACGCCGGCGGAACCGGACTGGTCGTCTACTTCGAACACGTCGACCTGCAGCTGGCCACCCTGTGCGGGGACAACGGGCCGTTCTCCGGATGCCTCGGCCGCCACAACCCGGCCGGCCCCGCCCACCGCCTCGGCCAGTTCGAACCCGACGAGGCCTACTACCTCGAGGTGCAGGCGGCGACCGCCTCCGACACCCGGCCAACGCCGCCGCCCGACCCGCCGCCACGGCCGGCGGCCGCACCGCCGCCGCATCCGGCAACTCCGTCCGGGGGCGGCTATGCCCGCCCGGGCTCGATTTCGGGTGCGCGTCCCGCGCCGCTGAACGGGACGCGCCGCAACGGGTACGGCGCGCCGCCACAGCACCGGTGAGGCCAGAGGAGGACAGCAGGAGCGATGCCCGACCGAAACACCGCCCCTGGCGCCGACTCCACCGCCGCTGCCCGGCGGATTGCCCGGTGGGCGGCGGCGGCGCGTCCCGCGCTTGCCGCAGCCCCCGTGCCCGGGCCGCAGCAGGCGTGGATGGTGATGCACGCCATCGCGCAGGCCTGCGGCGATCCAGCGATGCGGCTGGTCGGACGGATCGGGCAGGCCCTGCTCCTCACCAACAGCCGCAACACACCGGCGATGACCGGCTGGGATGCCGTACCCCCACCCGGCGCCGCCCTGGCGGGTGTCACCCGCCGCGACATCCGTCACCGCCTGGAGCTGGCCGAGGCGATGGCCGACACCCTGGACGCGCTCGCCGTGCACCCCACCCTCGTGCGCGACGATCGCATCCGACTTCCCGATGCCCTGCGCGCCTACGTGCAGGGAGCGACCGCCGCCCTGGCCGGAGAGCCGCGGCCGGGCCACTCCACGGCCGGATCAGCGCAGCCCGGCCGCGCTCTCGACGCCCCCCGCCCCGACGCCGCTTCCCACCCCGCCGCTTCCCACCCTCGCCGTCTCCTCACCAATCCTGCCGCTTTCAATCCTGGCGCTGTCAGTCCTGCTGGGCCGACGAACTGGCTCGGCAGGCCTTCGCCGCGTTCGAGCAAAACCGGCTCGACGACGCGCGGGAGTTGATCGACGCCGCGAACCGCGAGGACCCGGCCCGCGGGCCGCGGTGGCAGTGGATCCGCAGCCGCATCGACGCCCGAGCAGACCCATCCTTGTCACCAGCACCTGCCGCCGTCGCCGCTTTCCCGCGGCGACGAGCAGCTCACCGCGGTCCGGGGCGAGTAGCTTCCCCGATGTCCACACCGTCGGCGGCCGCTCCGACCGGAGCCGGTGACCACCCAGCACGAGGAGCCGAGAATGACAGCCGGGCGGACAGTGTGGCCCGCGCCGACCCGCCTGAGGGGGCGGGTCTGCTCGACGGCGTGGAGGAGCCTGCGCATGAGCGAACTGATCCGGCAGATCGTGGAGCGCACCTACCGCTCGCACATCGGCCTACCGACCGAGTGGAGCCCGGAGCAACAACGGCTGTTCCTGGATCGGGAGGCGGCGCGGCTGAGCCATCGCAGCGCCGCGCTGGCGGCGGAACTGGGCGAGGCGGCGACCGCGGAGTGGGCCCGACGGATGGGCCAGGCGCCGGACTACCTGACGAGCGTGGGCCTGCGCAACAACGCCACGGCGCAGGCACGCGAGCAGGTCCTGACCGAGGAGCTCTACGCGCTGGTCCCGCAGGACCCGCACGACGAACCAAGCCCAGCGCAGCACCACCGGGGCAGACGGTGGACTGGGGCAACCCGGACCGGTGGCGGACGCCGCGACGCTCGGAGCCGACCGAGGCGATCCAGACGCTGGTGGCGCGGCTGTGGCCGGATCGGTCGGACTGGTTCGCGATCAAAGCGGAGTATCTGCTGCAGGCCCGCAGCGAGGACGGCCACGAGCTGCCCAGCAGCCCGCACAGCCCGCTGGCGCGCGAGCTGGCGAGCCTGGTCGAGGCCGATCTCGCCGACGACGGGCTACCGACCGGGTAGACCAGACCCAGTTCGCGCTGTTCGACGTCACCGACCAGCCCACCGATCCGCGGGTCATTGATCCCGGCGGTACCCCGCTGCCGCCCGGCCAACCCGCCCGCCGCCGCGCCGCAGGGGCGGCGCCTCCCGCCCCGCCGAAGCGTTCCGCCGCGCCATCGCGCGCCGCCACGGCCGCAGCTGCGGCAGACGCCGCGCCCGGCCCAGGACCCGACCCCGCCCATCCGACTCCCCCGGCCGCGCCCCGCGCGGCGGCTGCGGCACCGCTGGTGGACGGGTCGCAGGTGGACGCGTCGCAGGTGGACGCGTCGTTGGTGGACGGTGCCGCCCAGCGCCGGCGGGAGGTCGTCGATCAGCTCGCCGGCTCGATCACCTCGGCCACCCGCCCGCCCGACCGGGTTGTGCGGATCACGTTCCTGGTGGCCGCGTTGGAGGACCTGCGCCGCGACCTGCTCGACAACCATGCCGACGAGCCGGAGCAGCTCGCGGCCGCGCTGCTGGGTCTGGACACCGACCGCAGCGCCGCGGCGAGTTGCTCGACCAGTTCACCGATGCTGCCCTCGAGGCCGGCTGGGACGGTCAGAACCCGATCCGGGAGGCCGCGGCGGCGGAGGACCGCGCGTGGGAGCAACTCCGCCACACGCGCGACACCGACCGGTCGACCCCGGAAGCCGCGGCCGCGCAGCTGACCTATCTGCGCGAACGCGCCGACAGGCTCCGCCTGCAGATCGATCTGTATCCGGCATCGCCGCAGCCGGACGGGACCCCGAGTTGGGCACGAAGCTACCGCTCGAGCCTGCCCGAGCAGCTCGACACGGCGCTTGCCCAGATCGCCGAACTCGAGCGCGGTACCGACGCCGCACCCACCCGTGCCGCTGCTGATCGACGACGCTGCCACCGCCGACGCTGCCCGCCGCCGCCGACTCGGCAAACCCGGGCGTCGCAGACACCCCAGACTCGGCGGAACCCGGCGCCGGCCCTTCAGACGACGGGTGACGACGGCGCCGTTCTCGGCGACGGCCCCCGCGCGGGACACCGTGCGGGACACCGCGGCGATGAGCCCACCGCCTCCGCCGTCCCCGACCCCGCACAGCCAGGGGCGGCGACGGGACGCGACCACGACGTGCCCGTTGGGCCGGGTCCGGGGCACTTCGAGCTCGGCGAGCGGATCCGGGTGCCCTCGGGCGCCAAGAGCCGCGTGCAGGCCAACATCGCCGCCATCCGCGTGCTGCACCTGCTCGACGCCGAACACCGGGCCGCGACCGTGGCCGAGCAGGAGGTCCTGGCCCGCTGGTCGGGTTGGGGCGCGGTGCCGCAGGTCTTCGACAACAACCATGACGAGTTCGCCGACTTCCGCGCCGAACTGCGGCGGCTGCTCACCGAGCACGACTACCGGCAGGCCGAGGCCAGCATCCTCAACGCCCACTACACCGACCCGGGGATCGCGGCGCAGATGTGGGCGGCGCTGCGCCACGCCGGATTCGGCGGCGGCCGGGTGCTCGAACCCGGTTGCGGCTGCGGCACCTTCATCGGCCTGGCCCCCACGGACGCGGTCATGGTCGGTGTCGAGGCCGACCCCCTATCGGCGCGGATCGCCGCGGCGCTCTACCCCGACGCGCAGATCCGCAGCGAGGGCTTCGAAACCACCCGCGTCCCGCAGAACGCGTTCGTCGCCACCATCGGCAACGTGCCCTTCGGTGACTTCCCCGTCTACGACCCCGCCCACAACCCGGACCGGCATTCCATCCACAACTACTTCATCCTGAAAAGCCTCGCGCTCACCGCACCCGGCGGCTACGTCGCGGTCATCACCAGCCGCTACACCATGGACACCCTCGACCCCCGGGCGCGGGCGGCGATGGCGGCCACAGCAGATTTCCTCGGCGGGGTGCGGCTGCCGGATTCGGCATTCACCGCCGTCGCCGCCACCACCGTGGTGACCGACATCCTGCTGTTCCGCAAACGCGACGACGCAGCCGACGCCCCGCAGACGCCGGAGTGGCTCGACGTGCACGAGGTGGCGCTGCCCGCCGATCCGACGATCAACGACCGGCAGCCGCGCGAGGTGCCGGTGTCGATCAACCGGTACTTCGTCGACAACCCCGACCGGGTGCTGGGCACCCTCAGCGTCGGCCACGGCCAACACGGAGCGTCCACGCTGCGTGTGACCGCCGACCCCACCCGCTACGGCCCGGCCCTGGTCGGCCACCAGCTCACCGAGATCATCGACACGGCCCGCGCCGCCGGATGCGGCTTTGACCGCGACGGCCGCGGACGTGGCGATGGCCGAGTCCCCGGTGTTCGCGGCAGGCCTGGTGACCGCCGCCGACGCCGCCGCCGTGATCCCCCTCGACACCTTGCGCTACCACGAGGATCTCGGTCGGATCGAGCGTTGGTCGGGCATCGAGTGGGTCGACAACAACACCGCCAAGGCCCGGATCGGCGAAACCCGCGAACTCATCGAGCTGCGCGACATCGCCACCAGCCTCATCCACGCCCAACTCGACGCCGCCCCCACCGCGCACCGCGATCAGCTACGCGCCCTGTTGAACCGGCGCTACGACGACTACGTCGCCGCGCACGGCCCGATCAACCGCTTCACCTGGACCGAACCGACCCCGGTGACACGAGCCGCGGCACGACGACAAGGTGCGGGCGTTCGAACGGGACTGGCGGCGCCGCAACGGCGACGCCGACGGCCCGCACACCGGGCCCGTTCCCGACGAGCTTCGCGACCGGTGGGACGTGGAAGCGTGGGAACCGGCCGCGCCGCAGAAGCGGCGGGCGCACCTGGCCGGCGGGGTGCGCCACGACCCCGGGTGGGCGATGGTGTCCGCGCTGGAGAACTTCGACGAGCGCACCCAGGCCACCCGCAAGGCCGCCATCTTCTCCGTCGACGTCGTCACCCCACCACCGCTGCGCGCCACCGCGGACAACCCGCAGGAAGCGATGGCCATCTGCCTGGGCGAGGGCCGCGGCATCGACCTGGCCCGCATCGGCCAGCTGCGCGGCCGCACCGCCGCCCAGGCCCGCGAGGAACTGCGCGGCCTGGTCTTCGCCGACCCCGACCACCCCGACCACCTGATCCCGGCGCCGACCTACCTGTCGGGCAACGTGCGCGTGAAACTCGAGGTCGCCGAAGCCGCGGTGCCCGAGCAGCCCGGGTTGTTGGAGAACGTGCGGGCGCTGCGGGCGGTCATCCCGCCCGACGTGCAGGCCGCCCAGATCACGGTGCGGCCCGGGGTCACCTGGGTGCCGATCACCGATCTCACCGCGTTCGTGCGGGAGGTCTTGCACGCCGATCAGGTCCAGATCGAGTACACGCTCGGCCAATGGGTCATCGACGTGCCGACCTGGCAACGCGGCAGCGTGGTCATGACCGAGGACTACGGCACCACCGACAAAGACTGCGACGCGATCGGCCTCCTGGAGAAACTGTGCAACTCCACGTCGGTCGAGGTCATGAACCCGCCCGAACACGTGGCCGACCACCCGAAGGAGGAAATCGACCTCAAAGCCACCTTCCGGGCCCGGGCCAAGGCCGACAAAATCCAGGAGGCGTTCCGGGAGTGGCTGTTTAGCGACGACGCCCGCCGTGACCGGCTGGTCGCCGAGTACAACCGCCGCTTCAACGGGCTACGCGCCCCCCGCTACGACGGGCGGTACCTGCAATTCCCCGGCAAGTCCGACGTGTTCGAGCCGCACCCCTACCAGCGCGACGCGGTGGCGCGGATCCTGCACGAACCCACCGTGCTGCTCGACCACGTCGTCGGCGCCGGCAAATCCGGCACCATGTTCCTGGCCGCCATGGAACTCAAACGCCTCGGCCTGGTGCGCCAACCCTGGATCGTGGTGCCCAACCACATCATCGACCAGGTCGGCCGGGAAGCCAAACAATGGTATCCGGGTGCGCGCGTGCTGATGGGCAGCGCGGGCACCGACGCCGAAGGACGCCGCCGACTCATCGCCCAATCCGCCGCGAGCGAATGGGACATGGTGATCGTGCCACTCAGCGCGTTCACCCTGATCGGCGTCTCACCCGAACTACAGAAGCAGTACGTGCAGGAAACCCTCGACGCCCTCCGATCCCAGCTCGAAGAGGCATCGGCGACCACCCGCGCTACCAAGAAGATGATCGAACGCGCGGTGAAGACGGCGAAAGCCCGCCTGGAACAACTCACCGACCAAGCCCGCAAAGACACCGGGCTGCGCTTCGAACACAGCGGCTGCGACTACCTGTTCATCGACGAAGCGCACATGATGAAAAACCTGCCCCGCGTGTCCAACGTCGCCGAGCTGGCCTGTACCGGAATCAACATCCGCCCCCAGGACCTGGACCTCAAACTGCGCGTGCTGCGCCAACGACGCCGCCACGAAGCCCTCGCCGCCGCACGACCCGGCCGCCAGGTCGACCGGGTCGCCACCTTCGCCACCGGCACCCCCGTCGCGAACAGTTTGGGCGAGCTGTGGGTGATGCAGCACTACCTGCGCCCGGATCTGCTGTCCGACGCCGGCGTCGACTACATCGACGCCTGGGGTGCGGCGTTCACCGGCACCGTCAGCCGCATCGAAATGAACGCCACCGGATCCAAACTGGTACCGGTCACCCGGGTCGGGAAGTTCGTCAACCTGCCCGAGCTGCTGGCGCTGTCCGCGGTGTTCAGCGACGTCGTCACCCGCGACCAGGTGCCGGTACAGCTGCCCCGCCTCGTCGGCGGGCACCGGCGCATCATCACCACCACCCCCGGCCACGAGGTCGCCGACTTCATCACCGACCTCGGCTACCGCCACGACCGCCTGGACCCGCGCACACCCCGCATCGACAACCCCCTGAAGATCGCCAACGACGGCCGCAACGTGTCCCTCGACCCCCGCCTGGCCCACCTTCCACCGCCCGGCGAGGAAGGCCGCGCCGCCGCCGTCGCCCGGGAAATCCTGCGCATCCACGACTACTCCCGGGACAACCGCTACCTCGACGAGTTCGGCCACCCCCACCCCGACCCGGGCGCGCTGCAGATCGTGTTCTGCGACCGCGGCACCCCCAAAGCCGACCCCGACGAATTCAGCTTTTACGCGGCGCTGCGCGACGAGTTGATCGCCCGCGGCATGGACCCGGGCACGATCCGGTTCATCCACGAAGCCCGCACCGCCGCCGAAAGGTTGCAGCTGCAGGCCGACGCCCGCAACGGCGCCGTAGCGGTGTTGATGGGCTCGACGGAGAAGATGGGCACCGGAACCAACGTGCAAACCCGGGCCATCGCCCTGCACCACGTCGACGTGCCCTGGCGCCCGGCCGACCTCGAACAACGCGAAGGCCGGATCATCCGCCAAGGCAACCAAAACGATGAGGTGGAGGTGCTCAACTACGTCGCCGAAGCCACCTACGACACCGTGATGTGGCAAACCGTGCAGCGCAAGGCCGTGTTCATCCAGCAGGCCAAACGCAACGAGGTCGACGTCCGCGAGGTCGAGGACCTCGGCGGCGGCGACATCGGCGAGTCCGCGGCCGCGACCAAGGCCATCGCCACCGGCGACCCGCGCTATCTACGCCAGGTCGAACTCGAGGACACCCTCCGCCGGCTGACCGCACTCGCCCAAGCCCACCACGAAGCCACCCACGCCGGGCGGCTGCGGCTCTCAGGCCTGCGCCGCTCGATCGCCGAACTCACCGAGCAGCTGGCCGTGCTCGACGCCACCCTCGAGGTGCACAACCCCGACCAGATCTCCTACACCGTCTACCCGCAGCTCAACCCGGACGGCCCCGCGCACCGCTACACCGAACGCGGCCATGCGGCCCTGCCGTTCGCCGACGCCTGCCGCCAGGCTTGGACGCGCAAGGCCGGGGCCAGTCGAGCGTTCCCGGTCGGCGCCATCAACGGCGTCCACGTGCTCGCCGCCCACGACCTGTTCACCGGCGACCTCGTCCTCACCCTCGCGGTCCCGTCCAACGTCCGACAGGTCAAGCGGGCGGCCCTGTTCGGCGACGACACGCCGGCCCAGGACGCACCCGACGCTCCGCTCAGCCGGGCGCGGGGCATCCTGCAGCGCGCGGAAAACCTCTACAAGGAACTCCCCGGTGTGCGCGCGGGCCTGCACGAGCGCAAAGACCTCGCCCAGACCGACCTGCACGACCTGGAAGGACTCGGCGAAACCCCGTTCGAACACTCCACCGACCTCGACGCCACCCGACTCGAGCTGGAACAACTCACCCACGAACTACGCCGGGAGCAACACAGCGACGCGGCCGTGGCAAAGGCCGAAGCGGTCGCAGAACGGCTCGCCGCGGCGGGCCGTGAACCAGGCTGGAGCCTGTGGCTCAACCCCACCCCCGCCCTGGCCGAGTCGGTCGGCGTCACATCCGTCGCCGAGTTACGCGAAACAGTCCTGGCCACCCAGGCACAAAACGCCGCGGACTACGCCCGACGCCGATACGCCACCGACAACACACATCCCGCAGACACCGTGAACAATCCCGGGCTTGCAGCCGCCGACACCGGCGCAGGCGAGGCCGCACCGGTGCAGGCCGCCCGCCGCGCCGTCGGCGGCGAACGAGGACCAGCAGACTCCCCGCGAACAGCCGGTACCGTGTCAACCCCGCCGCAGGCCCCGGTCAGTGCTCGTCCACCGACACTCCGCTCACAGGCCCGCAATCGGTGACGAGCAGCGCCCGCAGCCCCGAGCCCAGAGCCGATACCGGCAGACGTGAAGCCAACCAACGGCGACGTTCCCGACTAAGGGCTTGCCGATGATCAACACGCTCATTTCTGGGGTGGGCGGAGTGTGTCGTTCCATTCCGGGTGCCAGTCGTGCGGGTGTAGGGCGCCGGTGTCATGGAGCCGCTTTGACCTGCGCGTCGGGGATCTTGAGGCCGGTCGGGTAGGTGTCGGTGTCGAGTTCGGCGTGCACGGTCAGGCCGGTGCGGGTGGTGGTCGCGGCGATGGATTGCACGATGACGTCGTGGCTGGTCAGGGGGCGTCCGCGCGAGTTCATGGAGATGTGTGAGACAGCCGGTACTCGATCTTGTTCCATTTGCTGGTGCCAGGCGGCAGGTGGCACACGGTGATGGCCAAGCCGTGTGCGCGGCGAGTGCGGAGAGTGCGGCGAGTTCGGTCTTCCAGAGCCGGGTGCGGTAGCCGTCGGAGCCGCCGCCGTCGGCGGTGATCAGCAGTCGTGTCGCGTGCGATTAGGCCGTGGTGGCGGCGGACTGCCACCAGCGGCGGATCGTTTCGACGGCGAACGCTGCGGTGTCGTGGTCGGTGCCGACGCTGACTGACCCAACCGGTGTCGGTGGCCAGGTCGTAGACGCCGTAGGGTTGGCCTCGCCCAGGCGGGGTCGATGAAGTCGTGGACCTTGACCGGTCCGGGCTGTCCCGCCGGGCGCCATTGTTCTCCGCGGCGCTGCCGCGCCGGTTGGCGGAGGCGACGCTCGCCGCCCGGTTGGCTGACCGCGACGGCGCCGCGACCGTGCTTGACGAAGCGACCCGGTTCGTGCGCTGAGCAGCGTGGGCTGCGCAAGAACGCAGTGATCCGCAGCAAACGCGAGCGGATGGTCACCACCGGCCTACAGAACGTCGACGGTTAGCTAGCCGAGCATCTATCGTGAGTCGCGTCGTTGCTCTTGAAGCTCACGCAGCTGCCGCCGGACACTCTCGACGTTCCAGCGGTAGTGGCCGCCTGGAGTGGTCAGGTCCGGCTTGATCTGACCTGCCGAGATGTAGCGCTTGATCGAGCTGAGGGACAGTCCGAGCGCGCGAGCGAGCTGCGAGGTGGTCAGCAACTCCTCGTCGGTCACCGAACGAACGTATGCCCAGGTAGAAGCGTATGTGATCTATCTGAACCCGTTTGAACCTATATGAACCTGTTTGAGCCTCTATGCTTGCGGCATGGCGACCGACCGTGTCTACGCCGTCCACACCACGCGCCCGGACGAGGTAGGTGCGGTGGAGATCGTGTTCGAGGATGAGTACGAAGCCCGCGACTACGCGCGGTCCCGCAGCGCCGACTACCGCGTGCTCGCGGTAAGCGTCACCAGTTACGTCCTGGGCGAGCTGGGAACGCGGCACCCGGTCGCGTGGTACCGGTCTGGTGAAGAGCAGCACCCGAGGGCGGCCCGACCCGGCCCGTACTACCCGACGGATGGTGTGACGGGCAATGGCTCAAGGTCATAGAAACCGACGGTGACACATCGGACAGAAACGGTGCCGTGACCCGCCTGAGCAGGGGCGGGCGTGCAGAAGGCGGCGCCGTCATTATCCCTGCGTGATCGGGGCCGACGGCCACCGCACCGTCAACATGGTCGAGTCGGCGAGAGCCGTCCAGCTGTGGTCAATGCCGGAGCCCCACATAACGTAGTCACCTGGCTGGCGCATTGTTGAGGCCCGGCGGACTTCCCCCCGAGCACTACGAGACCCGGTGGTGAGGTTGACGCGAAACTCGCGCGGACCAACATGACGAGCGTCGTCCGCTGGTCGTCGGCCGTCTATTCCTCCCGGGTGTCGCCGACCGGGTGGTTCGCCCACTTCACCTCGACGGCCTCGTCAGCCGCACACCAGCGGACGGTGGGAGGAAGTGGCCGACGAGCCATCCACGGTATCGGCGGCATCATCATTGGATTGCCGAACGTCCAGTTGTCGGCCATCAGGCGATCTCCCACGCCATCGGCGGGAGACACACGCGCGGTCCACCGATTTCAGCGAGGCGGTACAGCCCCTGGGTCATTGCGAACAGCCCTTCATTGCTCCATGCCTCGTCGGCGATGAGGTCGGCCAGCAACTCATCGTCGGTGTAGGAGTAGCGGCACAGCGCCGAGGACTCCCAGTTGGCCTCGATGACGCCACCGTAGCGCGCCCAGAAATCTTCGTCGTCGATGACGATCAGGCTGGCGAATTCGTAGTTGCCGCTGATCAGGTTGAGGCCGAGCGCGGTGCACTCCATGCGCAGGCGGCCGGCCTGTGCCAGGAGGTAGCGCAGGGGTTCGGACAGGCGGCTGGGGTGCATCGGGTCGGCGTGGCGCAGCTCGGAGGGTGTTGTCGAGGTCGCTGCGGCCGAAGAGTTCTTCCTCCATCTCACGTAGGAGGGTCGCGCCGATCTGGGCGTCGGCGCGGACGGCGGTCAGCGGCTGGTGGAAGCCCTTCGGGATCACGGCCAAGGCGCCGGGCAGCATTGAGCACGTGACCCGAGCTTCCTGGACGAGGATGAGGTAGTCCGCCTCTCGTCAGCGCGTATTGAACGAAGTCGGTCACGCTGACAGTGCCGCCGATGCTGCCCTTCGTTATGGCCGTGCCGGTCAGTTGGTAGATCGCATGTCTAGGGCCGCCCGCGATGGTCGGCCCACGCGATACCGTCAGCGCTGCCGTGCTTCCCCCACGGGCCCGCTCGTCGAGCTACCGGGGAGGCACACGTGTCCTTCCATGTCATGGCCGCCGGCTGCGGCGGCATGGTCTACCGCGGCGGTCAAGGCCCTGTCCACTGTGGCGCCGAACCCACCGTGGCCGGGCTGTGGTTCGCCCGACAAGGCCAGACCGTGTGGCTGGCGTTCGCCTGTGACGTTCACGCCGACGACCTCATCGCCCCCCGCGAGCTGCTACCGCGTGACCGGGACGCGCTCAACCGGCGCCGCGACAAACGCCGCACCCAGCTGGCCGGACACCGCTGGGCAGGCGAGCAAGAAGGGCCGCTCGCCCGCGGCGCTGCCGCCGAACGGCTCATCGACCGAGCCCAAGCATGGGCCGAGCGTCACCCGGACGGGTAGCAGCCCCGTCGATGCGACGACCACCGGCGAAATCCCACCCACCCGCGGGCGGAGGTCCACGCCCGCAGCGCACGGCCCCCGGGCGAACCTGCGCGTCCCCCGCGGCGCCGAGACCGCCGGAAGATCGATGTGTTGGACGGTCGAGACCCCGCGGGTCGTGGCCAGGGCTCGTGCAGCGACGGCGCTAGACCGGCCACCGGCGAGCCCAGGACGTGGGGGTCGGGTCTGCTTGGTGGCGGCGACGGATCGGCGAAATTCCTTACACGCGGGCGTTTGGCGGGGCCGGGCGGTGGCACCCCCGCTTCGCCGGCCTCTCGGAATGCGGATTCGGGGTCACCCCGGCCGGGCGCGATGATCTGGCTCTCGGCGCCCGCTTGGCCCCTCCTCGGGTAACGGATCCGGGAGCCAGATCCGACGATCGGGCCTTCGACGCCGTCCGGCGACAGCACAGCGACTCCTACACCGGTACCCGGAGTCAGACGAGCGCATGGCACGCCGCCGCGCACGTAGGACGCTCGGGAAGGCATCCGTAGGGCGGAAGCTCGCCGTCGCATCGTCCTTCAGTAACTATGTGATGGAGGAGCGGAGCGGGGAACCCGTCCTAGCGGACGCGCCGCGAACCGGGCGTGGGCGAGTGAACTGCGGCAATCACGCCCGGCGCATCAGGGCGCGACGCCGGCGCCGGAGAACCGATCGGGCGGTCCGCGGCGCGGCCGTCGGGCGGGGTCAGCGCACGAGCCGCAGTTGCCGCGGCGGCGCCCGACCCTTGCAGGATCTGCGGCTCGGCGCCGGCGGCGCGACGGGTTGCGGCCACGGCGGACGCCAACGCGTCGCGCGCTGCCGCTACCACTACGGGAAGGGCGCGGGTCCGATCGTCGCCGACCTGGTCCAACAGCGCGGCGGCATGGGTGGCGATGCGCACCAGCGCGGACCGGGTCACGACGTCCAGGGCGCGGTAGCCGGTGACAGGGCTATGGTTGTCGCGAGCCAGGCGCATCAACGCCTCGGCAGGCAGGCCCGGGCCGTTCGTGGTGGCGGTGCGTTCGAGTTGGGCTGCGACCAGAACGAAGTCGATCGGGCCGCAGTCGGCGGCGAGGGTGGCGATCGCCGTCCAAGTGGCGGCCGCCCCGGGCGAGACGAAATCTGCTGCGACCAACCGTGCCAGTGCCTCGATGCGGACCGAGGCCACAGACAGACACGCCCCGATCAGCACCTGTTCATGCGCCTGCACATCCACGCCCGCGGCGAATCCGGCGCTCGGCACGTTCTCGGATCCCAACGCCGCGGTGGGGGGCGCTTCGATGGCCGCGGCCCAGGCGCGGGCCGCCAGCGTCCTCATGCGGTGGGTGAGCTCGGCGAGGGTGCGGTGCAACGCTGCGGCGGCGTCGGTGGTGTCGACCCGGCCCGCCGCGATCACCGGTACCCATTGGTTGATGCGGGCTCCCAGCTGGGCGACCTGGCGACGAATCGAGGCCTCCAGCACGAGGCGGGCATACAGCACGTGCTCGGTGCGGTGGCTGGGATCAGCAGCCGGGGTCATGGCCATCAGGGTGTGCAGGTGTGCCGCGCGCAGCAGACCGGAACCGTCGCGGGGCACGGGCAGGTCGTGGAACTCGCCGCCGGCCAGCGACTCAAGCACCATGCGGTAGTCGAGCACGGCGCGGTGGTCGAACACGGTGCGATGGTCGAACACGGTGCGCGGATCACCGCGCTGCACACTCGCCCATAAGCCGGTGATGGTGCGGTAGATCGCCGCGTGGGCGGGCCGGTAGAAATCATCGGCGGCGAGCCAATCGGCGATGTCGGCCACCCGCGCCGGTTCCCAGAGCAGCGCCCCGAGCAGCGCCTGCTCGGCAAGTTCTCCGGCGCCGCCGGCGTCGTCGTCGGGTGGTGGGTTCATTGCGGCCGCGCTGCGGCAGCGACGCGCGCCGCGAGCTGGGTGAACCGCGCCGCGAGCACCATGGGTGCGGGATGAAACGCCGCCTCGCCCGCCGGGTCTGCTGATGGATCGTCGGGGACATACCACCAGCGTTGGCTCCACCACACCGGCACCGGGAAGTGCCCGGGCAGCAGTGGCTGCGCGTCACCGGATCTGAGCAGCTCCAGCATCCGCGTCGCCGGGATCACAAGGTGTGGGCTCGGCGTGCTCAACTCGGCCGCCGGCGCGGCGTCGGGGTGGGTCTGTGACCGGGTGGTCGGGGCGGCGCGTCACCTGCGGATGCCCCGGTGACGGCGTCGGGTCGGGCGTCGGTGCGGGCGTCGAGGGCGGGGTGAGCGTGACCGCGGCCCGGGCGGCGGCCGAACCGACACCGTGGGCGGCTTCCGCGGCCGTGGCCCGTTCCGCGGCGCTGCGATGCTCGTCGAGCCGGCCGGTTGCGGCGCCGTCCGGGTTGTTTCGAGCGCCGGTGGCCGGGGCGGCGGTGTTCCGCTCGGGCACCGCGGCGGCCACGCGGTACACACCCGCTTCTGCGCTTGCTGCGGCTGCGGCCGGTTGTCCTGCGTCCCCGTTGCCCGGTGCCGCGGCCAGGTCGAGCAGCGCTTCCCTGGCTTCGTCGTCGGCGACTGATCCGGTGCCTAGCCGCGCGGCGATACCCACCCGGTCGACCGCGGAGGCGGGGTCAAGCCGCGTCGGGTCCTGCGTCGACGCCCGATGCTTCGCCTACCCCATCCGCCGCACCGTCGCCGCGGCTGGTGTCTCTTCTGAGACTCGCCGATCGGGGGCCAGGCGGGGGCGAGGAACGCCGCTGCGGGGTGGGCCCGTTGTCGGTGCGCTCCGTCGATCCAGGGTCTTCCTCCCGGGCGGCGATCGTGGCCGCGAGCACCGACCTGGCGTACGCGGCGGGGAAACGTGCCGTGGCCAGCCGTCCCGCGGGCAGGTCGGCGATCAACTCGGCCAGCGGCAGCCCGCGGGTCTGCCACTGGGCCAGGCGTGCGGCCAGCCCCGGCCACGCTCGGCAGGCGAGCACCTCGCCGCCCAGGTCCGCGCCCAGGCCGCGCAGCACGAGCTCGGCCAAAGCTGTCCGGTCGAGGCTGCCGCGCGGCGGGGCGGTGTCGTTCGGCGGGGCGGTGTCGCGTCCGGCTCGCTGGATGACCGCGCGGAGATAGCCGGCCGGATCGTGGGCGCGAACGATGTGTTCTGTGGGCAGGTGCTGCACGAGCGCGTCGACGTCGTGCCCGCGCCCGATGCGGCGTCCGAGGTCCTCGCGTAGCCGCGCAAAGCCGCGGGCGTTCCGCACCCGCTGCCACACCTCCTCCGGCAGGGCGTGCTGCAGCACCATCGCCGCGGCCCGTTCCTGCGCCGTGGCGCGGACGCCGTGGGCGTGACGCCGTGGGTTGCACGGCAGCCGGTGCGCGCACCGCGGCCGCATCGTCGGCCCGCCCGCCGGGTCCGACCGCGCCGGCGTGCAGACGCCGACCTCGGGACCGAGATTGATCACCGGTAGCCGCGCCGCCAATCCCTGCACCAGGTACTCGGCGAACGCGGCCGGGTTGCGGATACCCGAATCGCGACAGCGAGTCCACGTCCAGTCTCGACAACACATCACCCATCGGGAAGCCGCGTTCTTCCAGTTGCGCCAACCGGTACGCCAGCGCCCCGAACGCCGGGTTGTAGACCGGCCCCCGCAGCGGCCTGCGCCGGACTGGGCGTGATCACGCGCTCGGCCAGCCCGGGCCGATCCGACCAGGTCTGCCGCACCACCGCCGCCGCGCGCTGCAGCCGCTCCCGTTCGGGCTCGGCCAGCTCCGCTGCGGCCTGCACCGCCCGCCGGCTGGCCTCTCGCGCGTAACGCTCCAGCGCGCCGACACCCTCCGGGCCACGACGCGCGATGTCGTGCGCCAGGCGTTGCGCGGTGACTTCATCCACGCACCGCACCGACACCATCACGCCCCCGGTCGAGGTCGCGCCCCCGCTGACGAAGCCGCCGCGGAAGCCGTTGAGAAAGTGCGGGCCCGCAACCCCCACGCCCCGTCCGGGCCGAGCGGCGCGACGCCGACCTCGACCTCGACCTCGCCGTCGGGACTCGTGACGCGGCGCACTTCGACACCGCCGGGGCGGGCCACGGCCGCGTCGAAGGCGCGTCCCTCCTCGGGCCGCATCAGGCGCACGTCCGGGTCGGCGACCCGGATCTGCCGGGCGGTGCGGCGATCCGAGGCCGCCACCTCCGACCAGGCTTCCCGTC
>CAVTOL010000025.1:0-74740 GCA_963736375.1 uncultured Actinomycetota bacterium | reverse complement strand
GGCGCGTCGGGCACCGACCAGCGCGCGGCCGGTGAGGACCTCCCGCGCCGGCTCGGCCGCGTCCAGCGTGCGGGCCGCGGCGAGCTGGGCCGCGGCGAGCTCGGCGTCGAGCAGGTCCCGGTCGAGCGGCAGGTAGAGCCGGTGATCGAGCACGGCGACGGCGGCCAGGCGCAGCCACTGGGCGCGGTCGACCCCTTGGACCCGAGCTCCGGCGTCGCCATGGTCGACGGTGACGTCGACGCATCGGTGAGGATGGGCCGGATCCCACGTCACGGTCACCCCAGGCGTCACCTCGACGGGATGCTGGAGCTCACCGTGACGTGTCCGGGTCATGCGCGGCCTCGCCTCCGGTGGTCCTGACGACATGAGGGCCGAGCGTGCAACAGCCAAGTTGGCCGCAATCCGGCCAACCGCGCATACCACCGACAGTGTTTCGTCAGGCATAGTGGCCAACCAGAGCGGTTCTCAGGCAGCGGTGTCGTCCGTCCAGATCTGCGCGTACTCCCATGCGCGCCGACGCCCGAGTCGCACCGGCAGGTCTGCGCGGCCCCGCGTGACCGGTTCCTCCGCCAGCACCCGCAGGGCGAGCTCGCGGAGGCACAGGGTAGCCGCCCGTTCGCTGCCAGGTCTTCTCGCTCACCGATCCGTTGCGCACGTCGGCGAACTGACGCAGGCGGGTCGCCCGCCCCCGCAGATGTCGAGGCGGTTGCCCGAGCGCCACCGCGCGTAGGGCGCGGGCTTGAGCCCGGTCAGCTCGCGGTCCAGCCGCCGATGCGCCAGCACCGTCCACGGGTCGAACTCGACCAACGTCAGGTACTCGACGCAGGCGCAGACGAGCTCCTGAATGCCGCGCCGGAGTTCCTCGACGAGCAGGCGCAGCGCCATCAGGTCGGCGAGCTCCCGCTGCACCAGCCGGGTGGTCGTCCACCGAAGGTGGGTGATCCGCAGGTGCGGGGGCGGTTCGCTTCCGAGCGGCAGCGGGCCGCCCTTCCTCAGCCGCGCCGCCGCCGCGTCGAGCTGCTCCAGCGCGGCCTCGACGTCGCCCAGGACGCTCTGAAGTTGCAGGTTGCGGACGACCCGGGCCAGGCAGAAGGCGAGGTCGATCAGCCCCCGGTGGAGTGCCGGCGTCACCCCCGTCGGCGAGCAGGAGCGTCGCCGAGCGCCAGTCGCCGCGGAAGAGACGGTCGGCGACATCGTCGAGCAGATCGATGTACAGCTCGGGGCTTTCGGGCATGATGGACCGCCTGGCGGTGGCGTGGGCTGACCTCCTCGAGCGGCGCCCGTCGGAGTCGCGGATTCCCCAGAACGCCGAACAAATATAGGGCGGCCGCTGCGGATTGTCGGACAAAGCGCGGAATTGGCCCCGATCGGCGGGCCCACGAACGCTTATTCTTTGACGGTAGACGGGCATTGATGACACCGCGCTGCATTGTGCAGAATTGTGCTCGGGTAGCGGATTGTCGAGAGCGATCCATCTTGGCTGGAGCCGGGTGCTCGGCGTCACGAGATCAACTCGGCCACCCGGGCTTGATCCAGGTACGCTTTTCGCTGATCGAGAACACCCAAGTCGCCCGAGTCTCCCCAGTGATGGGTGTTGCGATGTAGAGTCGGCTCGGGTTGGGTCGCGCACAACGCTCCCGCTCGCCGGCTGACGTGGAGGGGCACGCCATGAGTACGGTGAACGGCGAGGCCGCCGTGCGTCTCGCTCAGCGATTACGCGATCTTCGCGAGCGCGAGTGGCCCGACACCGATCTCACTCAGGCTCACCTGGCGGAAGCGCTGAGCGAGGAGAAGAGGGTTGCTCCCGCCACCCTCAGTTCCTGGGAGAACGTCAACAACCCGAAGACGCCGATGACGTCCCGCTTGAGCGCCTACGCCAGGTTCTTCGCGACGCGACGATCACTCGAGGGCAAGGCGCACCTGGTTGCCGTCGACGACCTCGACGAGGATGAGCGGGAGCGGTTCGAACACCTCGAGAAGGAACTGCTCAGGTTGTACGCGGCGCTAGACGGCCCGGCGGCGACACAACCCGAGCGTCGCCTGCCACTGAAGTTCGAGGACATTGAGCCGGACCCCGGGCCGATCGTCATCCTCTGCCCGGAGGCACCGAAGGACTCGCGTGGACCCCTGGCCGAGGAGTCGCACGTCAACTACACCCGCCTGCACCGGTTCGCCGACGCCGACGCGTTGCTCGAGATCTTCGGCCACATCCGCGCGCTCAATCCCGAGCGGCATGTTCTGCACCGGCTTCCCACCGATCTCCGGCAATCCGATCTACAGGGGCATCTCGTCATCCTGGGCGGTATCGGCTGGAATCCGATGCTGCTCCGCATCCAGAAGCAGTTGTCGGATAAGCTGCCCATCGAGCAGGTGGCTGACGACCGCATCGTCACGGGTGAGGTATTTCGGGTCCGCAGAGAAGGCGGAGAAGACGAATTACACCTCCCCGTGTACGACGAGTTCAATGGCGAAAGACAGCTCGTCGAAGACGTCGGCATGGTCGCTCGTCTGGAGAACCCCTTCAACTCGAATCGGACGCTCACCATCTGCAACGGCGTGCATAGCAAGGGCGTTCACGGAGCGGTGCTGGCACTGACCGACGAGAGGGTGAGACCGGCCAACGAGCGCTATCTGGCGGACCGGTACCCGCAGGGCGAGTTCGCCATGCTCTTCAAGGTTCTCGTGGTGGGCGACCATGCACTTGCGCCGGACCTCAAGAATCCCGTACGGCGCATCTTCGAGTGGTTGCCGCCAGCAGTGGCAGGCGAGTGATCGCGAACATGCCCACGATCACGATGTCGCTCGCGCGTGCCCGATCGGCCAGATCACATAGGCCCCTGACCCGGCCCGGCCGGGGCGTCACGACATCCGTCACGACGCCGGTCGACGCCGTGATCGTCCCGGCGTCACGGGGTGCCGCCGCGCTCGATGGGGCGGTGCACCTCGCGTCCCGGTTGGGCAGCACCACCCTGGTCGCGCTGTGCAGCCAGCAGACGGCCGGGTCCGAGGTGCTGGCGCGGTTCGCCGACGCACGCTGTCGCCTCGTGGTGGTCGACGTACCCGAGGGGTACGGGCACGACCTAATGCCGCGACGGACGGTCGCCGAACGATTCCACCGGGCCGGCGGCGACCGCAGGAGCGACCTGAGCCGCAAGCGCAACCTCGGTCTGCTGCTGGCTCGGCTCCACGACTGGGGAAGGTCTTCTTCCTCGACGACGACATCGGCGACGTCGGAATCGGGCTGCCCGTCGACGCGGTACATCGGGTGACCGCCACACTGGACACCCACCAGATCGCCGGATTGGCCTGCGACGACTTCCCGGACAATTCCGTCCTGTGCCATGCCCGCAGGCTGGCCGGATTCGAGCAGGGCACCTTCGTGTCGGGGGCGGTGCTGGGCGTCAACTGCAACGACCGCCCGCTGCCGTTCTTCCCCGACCTCTACAACGAGGACTGGTTCTTCGTCTCGAAAAGAGCTGCAGCGGGAGAGGTCGGCCATTGCGGGTACGCGAGCCAGGCGCGCTACGACCCGTTCGCGACGCCCGAGCGCGCTCGGGAGGAGGAGTTCGGCGACGTGTTGGCCGAGGGTTTGTTCTCGCTTTTCGAGGAGCAGTCCACGGAAATGGACTACCTGAGCCGGCTCTCGGCGGCCAGCGCGCCTTACTGGTACCGGTTCATCGAGTACCGACGAAACAACTTGAGTGTCGTCGGAATGGAACTGGAAGTGGCGCTGGACGATGGAACGGGCGATGCCGCCAGGTTGACGGCCGCCCTACGCTCCCTCGACGCCGCTGCCGACCAGCTGGCCCGCGTCTCGCCCGACCTCTGCGTCGACTACCTCGACGCCTGGATCGACGACCTCGCCGAGTGGGAACGAGCCACGCAGCGCCTCAGGGTGGCCCGCGACACCGCCGAGGCGATGGACCACCTCGCGCTCCGGCAGTGGCACTGTCTCGGCGATCAGATCATGGTCTGAAGAGCGGCTTCGACATGGGCCGTTCCTTCACGAACGTCCCGCGCCCTATCGGCTTGACCGTGTCCTGCTCCACATCTAGCTCGGGGCTGAAACCGAGCTTGTGGTAGGCCAGTGATGCCCCCTCGTTAGTGTCGAGCACCCAGAGCCGCAACGTCGTGGCGCCGGCGCCGCGGGCGCGATGCTCCAACTCGTCGACCATCTGCCGCAGCACGCCGCGCCCGCGATATCCCGGCCTGACCCAGACCGACTCGACATAGTGGACATCCGGAGCATCGGGCTCGGGCGGAGCGAGGCAGGCGATCCCGACGGGCTCCCCGCCGTCCCGCGCTACGAGCCAGGTGCTCGCGGTGAACCGGGAGCGCCAGTCCGCGTCCGACATCCGCTGTTCGGCCGCCGCGGGCGTGATGAAGGCATCTGGCGCGTTTTCCAGCGCAGCGAGGCGCATCGACTGGAGCATCCGCCATTGGTCTTGTTCGAGCTCCGAGACCTCGACGATCGAGGGCGCGTCTACCGTCATCGTCGACTCCCGTCGCAAGTTCGTCGCCGGACAATAATGCAGGTGACTGGTGGATGGACCAACTAACTTTTGGATACACAATCGTGACCTGTGGTAAGGGGTCTGCTGTCCCCCCGGGTGTAACGCGATCAGCCCGGCTAACAAGGAGCGGTCATGCCGTAACGGTCGGTCCACTGTTTCACCCGGTGGCGGCTCATTGTCTCCGGCGCCCGGCGCCAGCTCACGAACGCCGCTGCGGCAACCACGGCCGTGAGGACGAACGCGGACGGGTAGCCCCACCACTCGACGACGAAGCCGGCGATCACCGGCCCGATGATGGCTCCGACGTCCCCGACCATCTGGCAAGCGGCCAGGGCGGCTCCGGCCCCGGCGGCCCCGCCGTGCATCGTGACCACGTCGGCCACGGCCGCGTTGGCCGGCGGGTTCACTAGCCCGGTGCCGACGCCGGAGAGCAGGGCTGCCGTCATGACCATAAAGGGCGTCGTGCTGAGGCCCAGCCAGATCATCGTGACCGCGACCGTGGCCAGCCCGGCCATGGCGACCGGCCGCCTCCCGCGCCGATCGGCCAGCTGCCCGCCGATGGTGGACGTGGCTGCGGTGCCGGCCGCGAACGCGGTGAGCGACGCGCCCGCCCAGCCGCTCGACCAGCCCAGATGGCCGACGATGAACAGCGGCACCAGGGCGACACGCACGCCGTAGGTGTTCCACCCGTTGAGGAAGTTCGCCGACAGCGCGGCACGGAACGCCGGATTTCGCAGCGCCTCGACGACGGGCAGGGCGGCGCCGGGTTCCTGCTCCAGTCCGCGCTGGGCTCTGGTGTGGCTCGGCAACGCGACGGCGGCCATCACGATGACGCAGGCGAGCACCACGGCGTAGATCACGAATGGCGCGCGCGGCCCGAACTCGGCCAGCCCGCCACCGACGAGCGGCCCGGTGACGCTGCCCAGGAGGAACCCGGTCGCCCACGCGCCGGCGGCCCGTCCACGCATCCGCTCCGGCGAGATCCGGATGAGCAGCGCGGCCGCCGAGACCGTGAACATCGTCGAGCCGATGCCCCCGAGGGCGCGGAAGATCAGGAGCTGGACGTAGTCGGTCGCGAACGCGCAGGCGAAGCTCGACAGCCCGACGATCAGCAGCCCGACGCAAAAGACCTTGAGCTCTCCCATGCGGCGGAGCAGAACACCGGTGGGGGGGGCGAAGAGGAGCCGGAACACCGCGAACGCGCTCACGACGGCGGACGCCGCGGCGACCCCGACGCCGAAACTGGCGGCGTAGGTCGGCAGCACTGGTGCGACGACCCCGTAGCCGATCGCCACGAGGAATCCCGTCCCGACGAGGATCCGGACGCTCGCCGGGAGGCGCTCCCGCTCAGGAACAGCCTCGATCGCCCTCAGGTTCACCGGGACTATTGAACTACGGGCCGATGTCGCGGCCGGAGCCAGCCCCGGCGAGGGCTCGCCGCTGGCGTCGCAACGGGTCAGAACGCGACGACGCGGGTGGTGAAGAACCAGGCCGCGGCGGTGAGCCACAGGACGGTCAGGCCCGCGAAGACCAGGCCCCGAGCACCGGCAGCAGCCACGACGGCGACGCCTTGCGGCTGAGCACGAGCATCTTTGGTGACGAACGCGCCGTAGAACAGGCAGCCGACGACGGAGTGCACGAGCACGCGGGTCTGCACGGCCTGGAAGCCCAGCGCGTAGAGGCTGTCACGGCGACGGGGACGGACACCACCACGGCGATGCGGCCCGACCAGCGGTGCAGGCCGCCGATCGAGGGCGGAGCTGCCACGCGGCGCTTGCCATAGATCACGAGCGCTGAGCCGAGCTGCACGAGCGCGAACACGAACGCGACGGTCACGACCCAGGCCTTGGCCGCGGTGCTGGAGGAGAAGCCGGCGAGGTTGAACGCGAAGAATGTCGCCTGGTGGGTGCGACCGTACACGCCGAGCCCGACACTGACCAGGATCAGCAGCGCCGCGGCGCGCAGCCCGGTGGTTCCCGCGCCACCTGCGGGCGCGGGCGTGCGGACGGTCGGCGGATCGGGCGTCGGGTTGACGCAGGTCCGAGGCGGGGACCACCCGCCGCGCGGCATCCAGACCGTTCGGCGCCGCAACCGGGACCCGGCGGTGTTCCCCGTGACCCCGACCGCTTCGACATCCGGCGGCCTAACGCGGCCGACCACCTCTCGTTCGGCAACGGCCCGCACTACTGGCTCCCCGCTGGCCCGGCTGGAGGCGCGGGTGGTGCTGGAGGAGCTGACGTCCGCGATGCCCGGCGTGCGCCTCGCGCCGGCGCAGGAATTCCGGTTCATGCCGATCATCGGATTCCGCGGACCGGCCGCGGTGCACGTCGAGTGGGATAGGGAGGCAGGACGTACGAGGATCGCGTGTAGGCTGCATGACACAACTGAAGTTAGCTGAAGTTAGCCTCTATAGTGGCGAAGGTCGCAAGCTCAGAGCGGACGGGTTCCCTCGGCCAGCCGGGGATCAGCGTCGTAGCTCCTCCCGTGGCATCCAACCCGCAGTGGCGTGATCTTTTTCGGGTGCGCCTACACGGCCGCACCACGGCCGCCCGCCGCCGCGCCGACCCTTTCGACGACAGCTATCAGCGGCAACGCGCGGAATTGGCCGCTTCGCCACCGAGCACAACTGCCCGCCTGGTGCCGCGCTCCGGGCGGAGAACCACGCCGCAGCGGCATTCGAGCCTAGCGCCGATCCGCCACGGGCGGTCAACCGAGTGTGCAGGAAGCAGCAAACCTGCAGGCCGATGAGGAATCCGGAGCAGATGAGCGACGCACCACTGGTTCCACGCTCAGATGAGCGCGATCATCAGTCAAGACCAACATAGGTTCTGAACTGGGTAAACGGAGCCGCCTTGGGGAGTCGAACCCCAGACCTACGCATTACGAGTGCGTCGCTCTAACCGACTGAGCTAAGGCGGCAAGTGGTACGGGTCGCAGTCTAGCGACCGGACCGGCGCCCACAGTCGGGGGCCTGTCGTCATCCTTTCGTATCGAATCGCGGGGATCGGGGGCGCGGGGCCGTGAGGAGGCGACAGCGAGACGATCGAGGCAGTGTGGGCCTTCTTCCCTGGTCATACCACCGGGCAAGCCGCTGACGAGGCGAAGGCCTGCGACGTCGGCCGTTCCTGGCCACGGCGAGCACCTGGTGATCTACAACGCCGAAGACCAGCCCGACGCCGACCACCTCAAGAAGGCGTGATCGCCTCCCGTCGCGGCGGCGACCAACTGGTCTGCGTGCAGGCCGCGATGAGCTCCTGGAGCGCTCTCGCCGTTCATCGGCGGTGCGCCGCTGACGTCCCCTGCACACCACCACCTCACGCGCTCTTCGTCGCGTCGTCGATGCTCCCGCCCGAGAGTGGCGTCGATGTTCGCCGTGGCACTGATGTCGACCACGCAGGAACGGCCGCGAGACGGGCTACGCGCGGGCCGCCGTCCGGTGACGGCGTGGGTGTGGCCACCGAGAGCCCGGGTTTCACGCAGTGGTTGGCCGTGGTTCCGGTGTGACCCTGCCCGCGACGACGGTGCCCAGCACGGCCCGATCACGAGTAGCACGCCGAGCACCGTCAGGGTGGTGACGACGGCAAAGGCCACGCCGATGGCCCCCGAACCGCTGCGCCTGCGAGACCACCACCGGCCGCAGGACGAGTCATCCCAACGCCATCACCGCCGCCTGTCCCACCCCCGCGACGACGGCGCCACCGAGCAGCTCACGCCAGCGCACTCGGCCACCGACGAGCAGGCGCAACACCGGCCACCACGCCAGCGTCGCGGCGACGGCGCGTCCACGGGCGTCGCGGCAGCAGCCTGGTGCCTCGACGCCGTCCCGCTGCGTGCGGTGCGCGGCCGACGGCGTGCGGAGCCTGCCGCACCTCGCCGCGCTCAGCCGTGCACCAACACCGTCATCATCGCCTCGACCGCGATCTCCGGTTTGACGTTCTGGTCCATGGCGGCGCGACAGGAGAGAACGGCCTCCAGTCTGCGCAGCACCGACTCGGCGACCCATTCTGCGGCTGCGCGCCGGATCTCGCCCTCGCGGTCGGGATGGGTGAGCGGCACATCGGCGGCGGCGCCGACGACGAGCGTGTCGCGGTAGAAGCCCGCGAGATCGACGAGCGCGCGATCGATCGCGTCGCGCTGGGTGCGGGTGTTGCGGGAGCGCTGCAGCTTCTCCAGCTCGCGCTCGGCGGCCTTCGCGCCGCGTGCGGCGGCTGCGACCCCTTTGCCGACACCGCCCGCGCCCATCGCGACGGCCAACTCCTCACGTTCGGCTGCGTCGCGCGTCTCGGACAGCTCGGCGGCCTCCTCCCGGGCGGATCGCACGAGATCGCCCGCGAACGCGAACGCGTCGCCGATGCCGCGCAGGCGAGAGGGGAGACTGAGGACGATGTCACGGTGGCTGCGGGCCTCGGGATCACGGGCCAGCCGCCGCGCTCGTCCGACATGGCCGCCCGATACCGATGCGGCCCAGGCGGCCTGGGCGGGATCGACGCCGTCGCGGCGCACCAGGACGTCGGCGATGGCCTCCGCGCAAGGCGTGCGCAGTGCCACCAGCCTGCAGCGCGAGCGGATGGTGATGGCGACGTCGTCGGGATGGTCGGATGGGGCGCACAGCAGGAAGATCGTCTGATCCGGCGGCTCCTCGATGAACTTGAGGAGCGCGTTGGCGGCATTCTCCGTGAGCCGGTCGGCGTCGGTGACGATGAGCACCTGGTAGCGGCCGGTCGCGGGGCGCCGGGCGGCCGAGTGGACGAGGGTGCGCATTGACTTCACCGAGATCGACAGACCTTCGGGCACGATCTCCCGTACATCGGCGTGGGTGCCCGCCATGACGGTGTGGCAGGCGACGCAGTCACCGCAGCCGTGGCGGGGACATTGCAGCGCGGCCGCGAACGCCCGTGCGGCCACCGAGCGGCCCGAGCCG
This sequence comes from uncultured Actinomycetota bacterium, assembly GCA_963736375.1. GTDB lineage: Bacteria > Actinomycetota > Actinomycetes > Mycobacteriales > Pseudonocardiaceae > Pseudonocardia. The sequence continues at coordinate 65,305 of CAVTOL010000025.1, read as the reverse complement.
GGCGGCCCGGTGAAGAGCCAGGCATGGGTCATCGCCGCAGGGCTCTCGGCCGCTCGGCGCAGCTCGACGACTGCCGCGGGCTGGCCGACGACCTCGTCCCAGACGCTCACGGCGCGACGCCCCGGTCGGCACGCCTCGTTGGCCCTGAATGTGGTGCGGGGGGTGGGTCACCAACGGGGGCCGCGGCGAGGCCGCTGGACGGGCGCGGCGGCCCAGGGAGGTGCCCGCGACCGGTGTCGACGGAATTGCGTTCAGCCTCGGCGGACGGCGGCTTCGCTCGGCGGAGGCGGTCGGTGTCGGCAGCCGAGCGCGCAACGCCGACCGGCGGCGGCTCCGCACGACGGAGGCGGTTGATGTTGGCAGCCGAACGCACAACCCCGACCGGCGGCGGCTCCGCACGACGGACGCGGTCGGTGTCGGCAGCCGAACGCACAACCCCGACCGGCGGCGGCTCCGCACGACGCAGGCGGTCGGTGTCGGCAGCCGAACGCACAACCCCGACCGGCGGCGGCTCCGCACGACGGAGGCAGTCGGTGTCGGCGGACGGACGCGACAGCCCGGGCGTCGCGGCGCCGACCGGAGCGGGCTCTGCCGCGGGGACCAGCGGATTCGGCACGGTGGCGGCCTCGGTGGCCGGGCCCAACGGCAGCACCGGGGCCAGGCCGCCTGCGATGCGCTCGGCCACCTCGTCGGCCGAGCCGTCGGCGTCCACGACCACGTAGCGGTGCGGCTCGGCCGCCGCCATGTGGGTGAGCAGCCGCCGGACGCGCACGTGCTCCTCGCCTGCGAGCTGGGACGAGGCAGGGACGTCGCCGGTGGGGGCGCGGTCGAGCAGCACCGACACGTCCGGCCGCAGCCGCCCGGTGGCCCACACCGCAAGATCTTCCAGTTCACCGGGATCCAGCCCGTCCGTCGCGACCCCGAAATGGGCCAGCGGGACGGCCAGGAATCGATCGGCGACGACCAGCGCCCCGGCCGCGAGCGCAGGCCGGACCACGCGTTCGACCTCATCGGCCAGGATCGCCGCGGCGGCCAAAGCTCGTGCGCGCGGCCCGGAGAGCGACGCTTCCCGCAACGCGGCGCTCCAGCGCTCACGATCCGCCGCGCCGCCTTCGAGCACGACGACGGTGTGGCCTGCGGTGCGCAGTCGAGCCGCCAGGCGAGTGGCTTGCTCGGCGGCCTCGTCAGCCCTGATGCCCTCGACCGCCAGCAGCATCCCGGTGCCTTCGCGGGGCTCGCCCCGGCGCAGCGCGGCGAGCAGGTCGGGCAGCATCGGAGCAGTGCGACGATCGTCCATCTGGCGGTAGGCAACCGATCCGATCGCCGCCGCGATGAGACCACCCGCGAACATGACGACCCGGGTGCCGTCGATCGTGATGGGGCCGATCGTGCGGGTGGCGACCAACCCGACGATCACGGGCACGAGCGAGAGCGATCCGAGCAGGGTGAGCCGCACGATCGTCTGGACGAACGCGTTGACCCGGCCGCGGATCTCGTCGGCCACCTCGGTGCCGATGATCGTGAGCCCGGTGAGGAACGCGATGCCCGCGAACGCGCCCACCAGCATCACCGCGGCAATGGCGAGGAACAGGTGCGGCGCCAGCGCCACGAGGACCAGCGCCAGGCCCGCGGCGACGATGCCCGCGCCGAACAGGCGGTTGTGCGGGATCCGCCGCGCCATCCGCGGCGCGGCGCCCATCCCGAGGGCCAACCCGATGAAGACCGAGGCGAACAGGACGCCGTAGGCGGCGTTGCCGCCGCCGAGACTCTGGGCGTAGAGCGTGGCCGAGCCGATGACGATGCCACCCGCCGCGAACGCGCCGATGATGCCGGTGACGAGGCCGCGGACGAGCGGGGTGCGCGCGACGAAGGCCGCTCCGTCGCGGATCAGCGCGAGCACGCCCGGTGTGGCGGGCCGTGGGCCGGAGCGGCCGGAGATCTCGGGGATGCGCAGCAGGACGGTGAGCGCGATGACCAGGTAGGCCGACCCGGAAAGGAGCACGGCGACGTACACGGTGTCGAGCGCGGACGCGCCCAGGATCGCGCCACCGCGGGAGAGCAGCGCGAACAACCCCGAGGCGGTGATGACCGAGACGCCGTAGGTCATCACCAACGCGAGCTGGCTGGCCGTCTCCATCTGATCGGGTCTTCGGAGCAGGTTCGGCACCGCGGCGTCTTTGGCCGGGATCCAGAACAGCGCGCACATCTCGATCAAGAGAGTGGCGCCGAGCAGCCACCACAGGGTGCCGACCAGCGGGATTGAGACGAACAGCCCACAACGCAGAAGATCGCAGACGACCATGACGCGGCGCCGGTCGAACTTGTCGGCCAGCGCGCCTGCGAGCGGCCCGAGCAGCAACGGCGGCAGCAGCTTGGTGGCCACCACGCCGCCGAGCGCGAAGCTCTGCGCCTGGTAACCGCTGGTGAGCTGCGTGGCGAGGGCGGAGAGGGCGAGCAGGCTCATCCAGTCGCACACGCCCGCGACCGAGGTGACGAGCCACAGCCTGCGGAACGCCGGGATGGCGAGGACCGCGCGCACCCGGTGCGCGGTGGGCGCGGATGGCGGTGGCACGGGCGTGCTGATGACGGCTCACCTCCCTCGGTGTCGCTCGCCAGCGTAGGCGGGGGCCCCGACAAAACCCGGTTCAGGCCTGCAGGAGCGACCAGATCAGCTGGACGAGGATCAGCACGTAGACGAAGACGAAGAACAAGGCGAAGAGCCGCGAGCCCAGCTTGCTGCGGGAATGTCGGGTGAGCCCGAGGATGACCGGGTCCTGGACGATGCGGGGACGGGCGTCGGGGCGAGGCGGGGACGGGGGGTGTGCGGCCGAAGACGCGGGGGTGACGGAATGTGCGGAGGCCTGCGCGGGCGCCGGAGTGGGGGACGGGTCGCATGGCACAGCGGGTGCCGCGGCAGGCGGTGTGACCTGCGCCGCACCCGGCGGCGGAGGCGCAGGAGCAGGCGATGGCGTCGCCTCGGCCGCCCGCTGGCTCGGGCCGGGCGGCGCGGACTCGATGGCCGCGTGGAGAAGCTGCGGCTCGGGCCGCGAGACCAAGTCGGGCGGCGCGGACTCGGTGGCCGCGTGGAGACGCTGCGGCTCGGGCCGCGAGACCAAGCCGGGCGGCGCGGCATCGGTCTCCGCGTGGGGCCGCTGTTGCTCGGGCCGCGAGACCAAGCCGGGCGACGTGGCGTCGGTGGCCGCGTAGGGCCACGGCGGCTCGGGCGACGAGACCAAGCCGGACGACGTGGCATCGGTCGACGCGTCGGGGCGCGGCTGTGGTGGCGCGGCGGACCGCGAGACCAAGCCTGGCGGCGTGGGTTCGGTCGACGCGGCGGGGCGCTGTGGCTCGGCGGCCCGCGTGTTCGAGCCACGCGGCATGGCGTCGACTGCCCGTCGAGGCGACGGGGTGGGCGCGCGCGCATGCGACCGGGCGTCCGTGCGTCCGGCCGCCCGCCCCGCGGCCAGGTCGGCCACGAGATCGGCGACCCGGTAAACGCGGTCGACCTCCGCGTCGGTCGGCCTTGGCGTCACGGCCATCGATGTTAGAACGCCGGACCCCCGGAAACCCGCAACGTCACTCGGCCGCGTGGCGGCCGCTCAGTTGTCGTTGCCGCCCCCGGGTGCCTCGGGCGCGTCGGGGGCGTGGCCGCTGCTCACCGTGAGCAGCACCGTCTCGCCGGGCAGCGCCTGGCCCTGCGGGTTCTGGCCGACGACCGTGCCGCGTTCGGCGTTGTTGTCCGCCGTTTCCACCGAGGTGGTCCGGCCTTCGGTCTGCAGGATCGCCCTGGCCTCGTTCAGCGGCTTCCCGACGACGTCCGGGATCTGCGCGACCGGCGCGCCGTCGAGATAACGCGGGTCGGTGGGCGGAAGCGGCAGCACCGGCTGTCCGTCCAGCAGCGGCTTCATCGCCCCGAACCATGTCTGCGCCGGGGTCTTCCCACCGAAGATGTTGCCGGTGCCACAGGCGAACGGCGAGCCTGCGCCGTCGCACAGCGGCCGCGGGGAGTTGGAGTCGTCGAACGTGATCACGGCGCCCGCCATCTGCGGCACCACGCCGACGAACGCGGCCGACTTGTGCTGCTGCGTCGTGCCGGTCTTGCCCGCCATCGGCCGGTCCCAACCCACCTGGCGGGCCGCACCGGCCGCGGTGCCGCCGATAGAGTCCTGGCTGAGTCCGGTCATGAGCGTGTTCGCCAGGCCGGGGTCGACGGCCTGCTCGCACGGCGCCTCCTTGACCGGCACCGGCTTGCCGTCCTGCCCGACCACCGACTCGATCGGGCTCGGCGGGCACCAGCGGCCTGCACTGGCGAGCGTGGCGCCGACATTGGCCAGCTCGAGCACGCTCGTCGGGCTGACGCCGAGCGTGAACGAGGCCTGCCGCTGGTCCTTCGTGACCTGCGCGATCGAACGGTCGGTGCGCCTGCGCGTGTTGGGGTCCACGAACGGCGTGCTGGCCAGCGACTTCATGCCCAGCCGCACCGCCATGTCCACCACGTCCGGCACCCCGGTGAACTCCTCCAGCTTGACGAACGCGGTGTTCGGCGACGTCGCGAGCGCCTCTTCCAGCGACATGTGATCGGCGTAGTTGCCCGCGTTCTGCACCGGGATCGGCCTGCCGCCGCCGTCGACGTAGATCGGGGAGGCGTAGCCGCTCGGCGGCACCGTGAGGACGTAGTTGATGCCGAGGCCCTTCTCCAGGGCCGTCGCCGAGGTGAAGATCTTGTAGGTCGAGCCCGCGCCGAGATTGACCGGCTCGTACGGCAGCCCGTAACTGGTCTCCAGCCTGCTTCCGTCGAGCCCGAACGTGCGGTTGGCCGCCATCGCGAGCACCCGGTGCTTGTCGGGGCCCGGCGCCACCACCGACATCACGTCCGCGACGTTGGGCTGCGTCGGCGGCACCTGCTGGCTCACCGAGGCCTTCACCTTGGCGAAGACGTTCGGGTCGAGCGTCGTCTTGATCGTGTAGCCGCCGCGGTTGAGCTGGTCGATGGTGAAGCCCGCGCCGAGCAGGTAGCTCTGGACGTACTTGCAGAAGAACCCGGCATCCCCGGCACCGACACACCCTGCGGGCTGGGTGACCAGGGGGTTCGCGATGCCGAGCGGGCTGGCCAGCGCGGACTTGGCCTGCGCGTCGTCGATCATCTGCTGCTCGCGCATCTGCTGGATGACGAGGTTGCGGCGGTCGAGCGCGGCCTGCGGCTTCGTGACCGGGTCGGTGGCGGCGATGTTGCGAACCATGCCAGCGAGCACGGCGGCCTGCGCGACCGTGAGCTTGTCGGGCGTGGTGTTGAAGTACGTGCGGGCGGCCGCGGCGACGCCTGCAGCCCCGTTGCCGAACGAGACGATGTTCAGGTATCGGGTGAGGATCTCCTCCTTCGACAGCGCCCGCTCCATCTGCAGCGCGATCTGCGCCTCTTTGAGCTTGCGCGCGGAGGTCTGTTCGGTGGCCTTGAGCCGCTGGGTCTCGGTCTTCGCCGTGACGTAGAGGAAGTAGTTCTTGACGTACTGCTGGGTGAGCGTCGAGGCGCCCTGCACGACGTCGCCCGACGCGGAGTTGGCGATGACCGCGCGGATCGTGCCCTGCCAGTCGACGCCGTTGTGCTGGTAGAAGCGACGATCCTCGATCGCGATGATGGCGGCCTTCATCGCGGGCGAGATGTGATCGGACGTGACGGCCTGCCGGTTCTGGTTGGGCTCGAAGAACCGGGCGATCGGATTGCCCGCGGCGTCGGTGACGGTGGTGGTGAGCGGCAACGGGCCGTCGACGACGTCGGTGGAGACCGTGGTGACCGTGTCACCCGCGTCGTTGGACACGAGCCCGAGCCCCGCGACGGCGGGGAACGCGATCCCGGCGGTCAGCACGCCCGCCACCACGCACAAACCGAGCAACAGGGCGATCGGTCGCACGAGTCGGTGGCGAGACGTCACGACGTCGAAGAGTACGGGCGTGCGACCGGGATGGCGCAATTCCCCCGTCTGCGAATGAACCGAGTCGCGCTGGATTTCGTCTGTGCTGATCGGGAGCACTTTTCGTCGACTGACCGGGGAGCGGGTCATGGAGACACGGTGGAACTGGCGAAGTGCGTCGCGTTGCCGCACGTCCGATGCCGAGGACCTCTTCGTCACGGGGCGCAAACAGCGGGAGGCCCGGCGCTTCTGCCGGGTCTGCCCGGTGCGCACCGAGTGCCTCGCGCACGCGCTCGACCACCGGATCGAGTTCGGCGTCTGGGGCGGCATGACCGAGCGGGAGCGGCGCGCGCTGCTGCGGCGGCGGCCCGACGTCGAGTCATGGGCCGAGCTCTTGGCCGACGCCCGTGCCGCGCACGACGCCACACTCCTCGATCTGGCCGAGCCGCAGCTCCACCACACGGCATGAGCCGGTCGTGCGGTGGGGTGGTGGCCCTGGTCACGGCGGTGCTCGGGGCGCTGCGCCGTCCGAAGGAGGTACCGGGGTGCTGTTGCCGCGAACACCACGTGTCGAGGGGTGAACGGCAACCGGGCCCGGCGCGGTCCGACCTTCCGGCGGTCGGGCGGCTCGCGGAACGCCGGGGGCACCACGATCGGCCCGCAGGCCCGTGGCGCGGCCATCCGCGGACCTGCAGCGCGGCGCGTCGCCGTCCGCAGGCCGACGAGACGGGCGGCTGACATGCCACGGAGATGGCGATCCGCGAGCGGCTTGATCGCCAGTTTGGTGCGTAGGGCGGCCAAATTCGGCCGTCTTTGCACCAAACCGGCGATCTTGGGTGCGGGCGCAGCGGCCCGGTCAGCTCGCCGTGGTGGAGCGGTCCACGCGCAAGGTCGGTGCGGCGGCGAGATGGCGGCCGATCTCGCGCAATCCGTCCAGGTCACCGACGGAGGGCACCACCGGCACCCGGGTCACCGGCACCGACCCGTGCGCGCTGGTGAACCGCGCGAGCAGGCGGTCCTCGCGGGCGGCAAGGTCGACGCGGTCGGCGTGCAGGCGCAGAACGGCGGCGGCGAGCGGCGCCCCGCGCAGCCCGTCGGCGGCCGCCCTGGCCTGGCCTGCCGACAGGTTCGCCAGCACCGGGTGCGTGCGGTTCAGCACCATCCCGGCCAGCGGCATCTCCTCGGTCGAGAGCCGGTCCACGAAGTAGGCCGCCTCGCGCAGCGCGTCCGGCTCGGGCGCCGCCACGACGAGGAACGCGGTGCCGGGCGAGCGCAGCAGCTCGTAGGTGGCCGTGGCCCGCTCGCGGAAGCCGCCGAACATCGTGTCGAACGCCTGCACGAACGCCGACGCGTCGGCCAGCATCTGGCCGCCGAGGATCGTCGACACGGCCTTGGCGAACAGGGTGAACCCGGCCCCCACGAGTTTGCGCAGCCCCCGACCACCCGCCCGCGCGGGCGAGGTCAGGAGCCGGATCATGCGGCCGTCGAGGAAAGTGGACATGCGTTGGGGCGCGTCGAGGAAGTCCAGCGCGGAGCGCGATGGCGGCGTATCGACCACGATCAGGTCCCACCGGCGCGTCGCCGCGAGCTGGCCGAGCTTCTCCATCGCCATGTACTCCTGCGTGCCGGAGAACGACGTGGAGATCGTCTGATAGAAGGGGTTGGCCAGGATCTTCTCCGCGCGGCCCGGCTCGGCGTGCGCCTCCACCATCTCGTCGAACGTGCGCCGCATGTCCAGCATCATCGCGTGCAGGCTGCCGCCCGATCCCGGCTCCGCCCCCACTCCGGCGACGAGCTCCGGCTCGTTGCCGAGGATCGTCAGGCCCAACGCCTGGGCCAGCCGCTTCGCCGGGTCGATGGTGAGCACCACGACCGTGCGCCCCCGCTCCGCGGCGCGGATGGCCAGCGCCGCGGAGGTGGTGGTCTTGCCGACCCCGCCCGAGCCACAGCAGACGATCACGCGGGTGGCCGGGTTGTCGAGCAGATCGTCGATGCTCATCGGACGCCCGCCATGAGACCGACGCCCTGGGTGCGCAACACCTCGGCCAGCTCGTAGAGCGAGCCGAGGTCGACACCGTCGATCAGCCGCGGCAACTCCAGCAGCGGCGGCGGCCCCGGCGCCTCGGTCAACCGCGCGAGCGCGAGCGACTCCCCATGCACTTGCCGCGCGTGCTCGACGGTCTCGGCGACCAGGCCGTCGATCACGTCGGCGGGCAGGTCGAGCCCGGCAGCGGCGAGCCCGTTACGGATCCGCTCGGCGTCGACGCGCCCGCCCGCGGCGGCGACCACCGAACGGTCGGGCAGCCACTGCGGCCGCACTTGGTTGGCGATCACGGCGCCGGGGCGAAGGCCTACGGCGCGCAGCTCATCGAGCACCTCGAGGGTCTCGGTGACCGGCAGGTCCTCCAGCAACGTGACGACGTGCACGGCCGTCCAGTCCGAGTGCAACACCTTGACCACGCCCTGGGCCTGGCCGTGGATGGGGCCGCTGCGGGCGAGCTCGGCCATCGCGCGCGTGACGTCGAGGAACGTGACGATCCGGCCGGTCGGCGGCGCGTCGAGGATCACGGCGTCGTAGGCGTAACGGCCATACGCGTCGGTGCGGTTGACGGTCTCCTTCGCCTTGCCGGTGAGCAGGACGTCGCGCAGGCCGGGGGCGAGCGTGGTGGCGAACTCGATCGCCCCCATCCGCCGCAGCGTGCGCCCGGCCATGCCGAGCCGGTAGAACATCTCGAAGTACTCCAGGAGCGCGGCCTCGACGTCGACGGCCAGCGCGCGCACCTCCCCGCCGCCGGGCGCCACCGCGATACGGCGCTCCTCGTACGGCAGGGGCGGGGTGTCGAACAGCTGCGCGATCCCCTGACGGCCCTCGACCTCGATCAACAGCGTGCGTCGGCCCCCGGTGGCGAGGGCCAGGGCGAGGGCGGCGGCGACGGTCGTCTTCCCCGTGCCGCCCTTGCCCGTGACCACGTGCAGCCGCGCTCTCGACAGCGCGGCAGGCCACCCGGATGTCTCCACGCGCCCAGGTTACGAGCACCGGGTCTCGGGGAGGATGCGGCGCCGGCTACAGTTGTCGGCCATGAGCTCCCCGGCCGCACCCGGTACGACGTGGGAATACCTCACCGCGCCCGTGCTGATCCACAACACCCAGGCCATCCTCAACAACTTCGGCCGTGACGGCTGGGAGCTGGTGACGGTCACGTCCGGCGCCACGGGCGAGCAGCTCGTCGCCTGGTTCAAGCGCCCGAAGCAGCAGCAATGACGTTGCCGACCTCCCCGAGCAGGAGGCTCGACGAGCTGGGCATCGCACTGCCCGCCGTCGCGCCGCCCGCGGGCTCGTACGTGCCTGCACGCCGCACCGGGTCGCTGGTGTTCACGGCCGGGCAGGTGCCGTTCGTGGACGGGTCGCTCGCCGCCACCGGCAAGGTCGGCGCCATGGTGAGCGCCGAGGAGGCCCAGGGTTTGGCGGGCATCTGCGCGCTCAACGCCCTCGCCGCCGTCGACGCGTTGGTCGGGATCGACGCCGTGGTCGGGGTCGTCAAGGTCGTCGTGTTCGTGGCGTCGGCGCCCGGGTTCGGTGGCCAGCCCGGGGTGGCCAACGGCGCGTCCGACCTGCTCGCCCAGATCTTCGGTGACGCCGGGAAGCACGCGCGTTCCGCCGTCGGGGTCGCGGAGCTGCCGCTGGACGCGCCGGTCGAGGTGGAGTTGGTCGTCGAGGTGGCGACGTGAGCGAGCTTGCGAGCGACCCATTGGACGCAGCGGCCTTGGCGAACGCCGTCGACGAGTGCGGCGAGGAGACGGCGTGAGCGCGGCCCCGGCCGAGTCAATGGCCCACGAGCTGCTGCTGCGGCTCGCGGGTCGGCTGCCGGGCACCCTGCTCTGGCGGCTGCGCGACTGGCTCGCCGCGGGCGGCCACGCATCCGTCGCCGCCGTCCTGCCCCGTGAGCTGTTGCGGCGACGGGTGGGGCTCACCGACGAGGAACGCGAGCTCCTGATCGGGTCGGCGGGCGCATGGGGGGCCAAGCCGCGGCTGCTGGACGCCGTGCTGCCCCTGCCCGCGCCCGAGGAGGCGCCCGTCTTGTTCGCGCCCGATCCTGCGCTCGACGCGGTCGCGTTGAGCGTGCTGGCCGTCGTACGGAGCCATCCGGGAACCACCGAGCTCCACCAGGCCCGCCGCGGCGGGCAGCGGGTGCTCATCGTGTTCGGCGGCGACGCTCCGTGGCTGCTCACCGGCACGGTGCAGAAGATCCTGCGTGCACACGGCGACCGCACCCCGTGCATCGAGGTGCTGCCCGATCCCGACCCCCGTACCGCCTACCACCGCGCTGCCGTCAGCGGGTCGGCCGCGCTGTGGCGTTCCCCCCGATTGGCCACGGCCGCGTCCTGACCCGCACGAGGAGGCCGGAATGGACGACACGAACGCACCCGGGTCGCCGCACGATTTGTTGTTGCGTCTCGCGGGTCGCGTTGACGACGACCTGCTGGCCGACGCCCGCGAGCTCGTCGCCGTGGGAGAGGACGGGCACGCGCTCGAGCTCGTCACCGCGGCGCTGGCGGCCGATGGCACCGCGCTGCCGCCTGCGGTGCGCGCCGAGCTGGTGACCGCCGCCGACACCGCCCGCATCGACCTGGACGCCGACGCCGCCCTCCCCCCGGCCGCGCCCGACACCACCGCACACCGGTTCAGTGCCTCCGCCGCCGCGGACGTGCCCGTCATCGCCGCGGCGCGGGCGCTGCCGGACCGGCTCCGTGACGGGATCAGGCTGCGGCTGGCCTGGCGGCAGACGCCTGCAGGCCCGGCACCCACATCGCTGCCGTACCCGGTGCTGCTCGTCGAGTCGCCCGCGGACGGAAGGCCTGGCGAGGTGCTCGCCTACCAGATGGGGGCGGCGATGGCCCGGTCGGACGTGCACGTCGCGGTGGAGGTGCTGACGCCGGGCAAGCCGCTCACCAGCTATCACGCCGCAGCGCTTCGCGACTCCACCCCGCTTTCTCCCGAGGCGCCACCCCGGCAGTCATCGCCGCCGGAGAAGGTGGAATCGGTGGTGGCGGAGGTCGTCGAGGAGGTGACGGCGAGCCACCGGGTCGCCGCACCCGAGGAGCGGCCGGTCGACCTGTTCGCCGTCGACGACGATCCGGCGCCGCGGCCTGTCCCGTTGCAGGCGTGGCAGAGCGGGCGCAGGCGCCGCGGGTTCGGCGAGCAGGCAGCCGAGGTCGACCCCGACCAGGACACCGCCGCAGTGACCGACCACGCCCCGCTGCCCAGCCCGGTGCCGCTGGCCCGTCGGACCCGGCCGCGAGCGGTCGGCGAGTCGGAGCAGGCCACCGCGGGGGACCCGCTGGCCGGGCCCCTGAACCAGCCACTCATGGACCCGCTGCTCGACCCGACCCCGGCCACGGAGGAAGGCGCCTGGACCGACGAGTGGGCGTCAGGAGACTGGGCTCTTGCGGAGGAGGCGGCTGGTCCGCCCAGCACCGGCGTACCCCCTGCCCTCCACGCCGTGGCTGGTGGCCAGGCCATGGCTGGGCACCACGAGACCGCTACCGGACCCCAAACAGGGCCCGACGGCTATCCGGCAGACCGGAACGGCTACTCGGCAGGTCCCGACGGCAACCCGGCCGCTCCCCACGGCGACGTGCCGGGCGCCCCCGGGGAGCTACACGCAGGCGCGTCGGGGCCAGACAGCCCGGCGGGACCGCAAGGCGCGGAAGGACCGCACGGCACCCCCGCACGTGGGTCCGCCGCCGCAAGCCCGCAGAACGGTGGCGCCTGCGGGTCAGCCGCCGCAGGCGCTCCGGCCGCCGCCCCGTACGACGCCGGGCCGCACGCTGCAGCCAGCCAGGCCGCAGACCCGCAGAACGCTTTACTCCACACCACGGGCTCGCACAACGCACGCCCCCACAACGCGGCCCCGCACACCACAGGGCCACACCTCGCCGACCCCCACAGCGCGGACCCGGAGGCCATAACCCCGCGCGCGTCGACCGGCGGTGCCCACACCCTCTTCTCGGAACCCGACGATGTCGGGCCCCAGGCGGGCAGCCACGTCGGACCACACGCCGCCGAGGCGCCCGGCACAGCAGCGGACCAGCCCGACGCCACCCCAGCCCCGCTCGACCTCGCCGCCGCAGGGGCGCCCGACGAGCCGACGAACCCCGGCACACCCGTGGTCGGGCAACGGGCGTCGGGCGGTCCCGCGCACGCGCTCGCCGAGCCCCCGACCGGCCCGCTCGGAGCCCCGATCGCGGAGCCCTCGACGGCCGAGGCCCTGCTCAGGCCCGAGGCATTGGCGAGGCTCAGCGATGAGGACCGCGAGCTGCTCACCCGGCTACAGGCCGAGTTGGCTGGCGGCGCGGGCGCGCCCTTCCCCGGCGGTCCGAACGGGAGCAACGGCACCGCTGACGGCGGTTCGAACCGGAGCGCGCCGGGATAGGGCCGGTGATCGTCACCGGGGGCAGGCCATCGAGAGCGGAGTTATGGTCCGAGGGTGACCAGCGCGCCCTTCGTCCCGAAACCCGCGGCGACCGTCGTGCTCATCCGCGACGCCCCGGCCCCTCCCGACGGCCGCACCCCGCTGCAGGTGTTCCTCCAACGACGGGTCGCGGGCATGGCCTTCGCGGGCGGGATGACCGTGTTCCCCGGCGGCAGCGTCGACCGGTCTGACCACCTCGACGTCACGGGCTGGATCGGCCCCGATCCCGCCGCATGGGGCGAGCGCCTTGGCCTTTCGGCCGAGCTCGCGGGCGCCCTCGTCAAGGCCGCCGTCCGCGAGACCTACGAAGAGTGCGGCGTCCTCCTCGCGGGCGACGGACCCGTGGCCCTCGCCGACGACGTCCGCGCCGACCTCGTCGGCCGCCGCACCACCCTCACGAGCGTCCTCGGTGACCGCCCGCTGCGCGCCGACCTCCTCCGTGCCTGGTCCCGATGGATCACCCCGCCGTCGTCGCCGAGGCGCTACGACACGGCGTTCCTCGTCGCTCGGCTCCCCCATGGCCAGGACGCCGACGCGCACACGACAGAAGCCGTCGAGGCGCGCTGGTGGCACCCCGCCGAGGCGCTCGAACGCTGGGAGCGGGGCGAGCTGCAGCTGATGCTCCCGACGCAGACGACGCTGCGCGAGATCGACCACCATCCCGACTGCGCCGCCGTGCTCGCCGCCGCCGACCGCCGCGAGATCAAGCCGGTGCGCCCCGAGCTGCATCTGCACAACGGGGTCGACGTCCTGCTCCCCGGGGATGTGTCGTGAGGTACGAGGAGCTGCGTCCGGTCACCACGCACGCGGGCGTCGTGCTCGCCGACAACGCGTCCCCGATGACCTTGGACGGCACCAACTCATGGGTGCTGCGTGCGCCCGATGCGCCCGACTGCATCGTGATCGATCCCGGTGAGGACGACGAACGGCACCTGCGCGCGGTCTCCGCGCACGGCCCGGTGGCGTTGGTGCTGCTCACCCACCGCCATCACGACCACGCAGGCGGCGCGCGGCGTTTCGCGGAGCTGACGGGGGCGCCGGTGCGGGCGCTCGACCCGTCGCTGGTGCTGGGCTCGGAGGGGTTGGCCGACGGCGACGTCGTCACCGCGGCGGGCGTCGAGCTGCGGGTGGTGGCGACGCCGGGGCACACGTCGGACTCGCTGTCGTTCCTGCTCAGCGCCGATTCCGCCGTGCTCACCGGCGACACCGTGCTCGGCCGCGGCACCACCGTGATCGCCCATCCGGACGGCACGCTCGGGCCGTACCTCGAATCGCTGCGCATGTTGGCCGACCTCGCCCCCGGCACGACGGTGCTCACCGGGCACGGCCCGGAGCTGCCTGACGTCGCCGCCGTAGCCGCCGACTACCTCGCCCACCGCGAGGAGCGCCTCGACCAGGTGCGCGCCGCACTGGCGCGGCTCGGCCGGAAGGCGACGCCGCGCGCGGTCGTCGAGGACGTGTACGTCGACGTCGACCGCGCCCTCTGGCCCGCCGCCGAGCTATCGGTGCGCGCTCAGCTGGAGTACCTGCGCGGGTAGCAGCGAAGCCCGACGGACCCAGAGCAGGCCCGCGACCAGCACGCCCGCCGCACCGCCGACGAGGAACGCCGCGTGCGGCCCGAACGCCTCCACCACGATCCCGGACGCCGACTGTCCTGACGACAGCCCCAACGTGGCCGCCGTGACCACCCAGCCGAACGCCTCCGTCGCCGTACCCGCGGGCGCGGTCGCCTCGACGCCGAGGGAGTGGGCGGTGACCTGGGGCGTGATGGTGGCGCCCGCCAGCAGCATCGCGACGACCAGCGCGGGCAGCGGGCCCGCCACGGACATCGCCCCGACGCACACCGCGAACGCCAGCAGCAGCACCGGCAGCCGCAGGTGCAGCGGACGCGGCCAGGGCCGCAGCGAGTAGCCGACGCCCGCCAGCACCGACGCGACCGACCACGCCGACAGCAGCACGCCACCGAGCGCTGCGGAGCCCGCAGCGGCCGTCACCGCGGGCACGCCGACCTCAACGGTGCCGATGACCAGCCCGAACCCCAGCGACGCGAGCACGACCGTGCGCAGCCCCGGCACAGCGAGCGCGCCGATGAGGCCCGCGGGCCGACCGGGCACGGGTCGGTGCGTCCGGACCGCGTGCGTGAGCGCGAACCCGACCGAGCCCGTCACGGTCAGTGCGAGCGCGACCGCGGTGCCCGTCCCCGGCCACGGCAACGCCACCAGCAGCGCAGCCAACGACGGCCCGAGGATGAAGAACACCTCCAGGCTGATCGCCTCGTAGCTGTACGCCGCGTCGCGACGGGGCCCTGGCGGCACGAGCCGCGCCCACAGCGCCCTGCTCGCGCCGGGCATCGCGGGTTGGGTGATGCCGACGACGACGGCGCACGCCAGCAGCGTCACGACGGCCGCGCGCGACTCGATGGCGACGATCAGCGCGGCTCCGGCGGCGGCCTGTGCGGCGGTGACGGCGAGCAGCGGACGGGTGGGGCCGACGCGGTCAATGATGCGGCCCTGCGCCACCGACCCGCATGAGACGCCGATGAGCAAGCCCGCGGACACCAGCCCGGCCACGGCGAACGAGCCCGTCGTGCGCTGGACGTAGAGCAGCGTGGCCAGCCCGATCATCGCCATGGGCAGCCGGGCCACGGCCGACGCGAACGCGGGCAGCGCCGCACCGGGTGCGGTGAGCGCGGCGCGGTAGTCGGCGAGGGACGACGAGCTGGACATGCCGACCAGGGTCGCACAATTTGGTACGGCCGTACCAGTTAATTTCGCCGCCGCCCCCGGGTAGCAGCAGGGGCCCCTTCCTGCGACTCAATCGGAGGAAGGGGCCCCTGCCGCGATGGGTTGCGGCCCCGGTCAGCGGGCGCGGCGGGCCAGGCGCTCGGGCTCCAGGATCAGGACGCTCTTGCCCTCGAGGCGCAGCCAGCCGCGGTGGGCGAAGTCGGCCAGCGCCTTGTTCACCGTCTCGCGGCTCGCGCCGACGAGCTGGGCGATCTCTTCCTGTGTCAGGTCGTGCGTCACCCGCAGCAACCCCGACTCCTGCGACCCGAACTGCCGGGCGAGCTGCAACAGGGACTTCGCGACGCGGCCAGGGACGTCGGTGAAGATCAGGTCGGCGAGCATGTTGTTGGTGCGGCGCAGCCGTCGGGCGAGCACGCGCAAGAGCTGTTCGGCGATCTCGGGACGCTTGCCTATCCATTCGCGCAGGGCGGAGCGGTCCATGGTGTAGGCGCGTACCTCGGTGACCGCGGTCGCCGACGACGTGCGCGGACCCGGATCGAAGATCGACAGCTCGCCGAACATGTCGGAAGGGCCCGCCACCATGAGCAGGTTCTCACGGCCGTCGGGCGACTTGCGGCCGATCTTGACCTTGCCGGAGGAGACGATGTACAGGCGGTCGCCGGGCTCACCTTCGGAGAACAAGGTGGCACCGCGGGCGAACTCCGCGATCTCCAACGTCTGCGCCAGCGCCTCGGCCGCGTAGGGCTCCACGCCCTGGAAGATTCCTGCGCGGATCAGAACCTCGTCCACTGCACCGCTCCTCGTCCCCGACGCTTTGCCCCTCGGCGGATCATCGGCGCGCCAGTGTAGGGGGTCAGCCCACCCTGCGTGACGTCGCGATGGTCAATTTCTACACCCGGATGGGCGAGCCGGTCAGGCAGCGCGCTTGTTCCGGGCCGGACGACTGCGCCGCGGCGCTTTGCCCCGAAGCCGGAACAGCTCCAACGCCCGGCCGGTGCCCTGCCGGAACAGCGCGCGGACCTCGTCCGGACGGGGCCGTTCCAGCAGCTCTTCCAGCTCCTCCGGGCGCACGGTGGACTCCCGCAGCCGGGACTCCACGCGCTCCATGCCCAACGCGAAGAACATCACCAGCAGCGGCACGAGGACGGACAACCAAGCAGTCATGTCGCGGCGCATCGTCTCGCACCTCGCGGCCGGAGGCTCCGCCGGGGGGCAAGCGTCTACCGTCCCGATACCGATTCGTGATGTGGCCGCGGCGCGTCGGACTGTCGGTGGGGCGCCGTACCCTCGTCGGCGTGACCTCGGCACCCCACGTCAGCGCCCCCCGCGAGGCCCGCGCGCGCGCCGCGGCCCGGCTCGCGGCCCGTGTCCGGGCCGGTGAGCCCGCGCTGGGGCGGGCCCGGCGGATCGGGCGGATGCTGCGCACGCTCGCCGCCACCCATCCCGACGCCCACTGCGAGCTGGATTTCACCACGCCGCTGGAGCTCGCCGTGGCCACCGTGCTGTCCGCGCAGAGCACCGACAAGCTGGTCAACTCGGTCACACCCGCGCTGTTCGCCCGCTACCCCACGGCGCTCGACTACGCGAAGGCCGATCGGGCCGAGCTGGAGGAGATGATCCACTCCACCGGGTTCTTCCGCAACAAGGCCAACTCGTTGATCGGGCTCGGCGCGGCCGTCGTCGAGCGGCACGGCGGCGAGCTGCCGCACACGCTCGAAGAGCTGGTCAAGCTGCCGGGGATCGGCCGCAAGACGGCCAACGTGATCCTCGGCAACGCGTTCGACATCCCCGGGATCACGGTCGACACGCACTTCGGCAGGCTCGTGCGTCGCTGGGGGTGGACGGCGGAGGAGGATCCGGTCAAGGTCGAGCACGCCGTCGGCGCGCTGGTGCCCAAGCGCGACTGGACGATCGTGTCGCATGAGGTGATCTTCCACGGCCGTCGCGTGTGCCACGCCCGCAAACCCGCCTGCGGTGCGTGCACGCTGGCCGCCGACTGCCCGTCCTACGGCACCGGCCCCACCGACCTGCGGGAGGCCGCCGCGCTGGTCAAGGGCCCGTCACGGGAGCGGCTCCTCGCGATGGTCGGGATCGCCGACGACGACACGCCCGCCCCCACAGGCAGCGAGGGTCGCGACGCGCCGTGATCCTTGCCGCCCCACCCCTTACCCATGATCGGCGCGAGCGAGATCCCACGCAGATCGCAGCACCCGCCGCCGCCCAACGCCGGCATGATCGGCGCGAGCGGCACCACACGCAGGTCGACGGCGGCGTGGTGTGTCGCTCGACGCAATCACTGGGCGCGCGATGATCGCCGAGCGGCGGGCCGCGATCGTCACCACCGTCGTCGTGGTGCTGCTTGCCGCTGCCGGCGTTTATGCGCTGTGGCCGCGCTCCGCCGCCACCGGCAGCAGCGCCTACGGGGTGACGGCCACCGCGGTAGGTGTCGGAGGGCAAGCTGCGCCTGGGATCGCTGCGGCGCCCGGCGGTCCCGGCGGCGGGTCGGGCAGCGCCGGGTCGGGCAGCGCCGGGTCGGGCAGCGCGCGGGTCGGGCAGCGCCGGCTCGGGCAGCGCCGGATCCGGCGGCGGTGGAGTAGGTGGCGGTGGAGTAGGTGGCGCCGGATCGGGTGGCGCCGGGGTGGCCGGGCTGCCGGATGAGCGGTTGGCCGCGCCTCGGGCAGTCGCGGCGCTCGCCCCGTGCCCCGCGCCGACCGGCGCCCCGCCCCGAGGCCCGCTGGCGGGCGTCGGCGTGCCCTGCCTCGGCGCGCCGGGCACGGTCGACCTCGGCGCGGTGCTGACGGGGCGGGTCACGCTCGTCAACGTATGGGCCTCGTGGTGCGGCCCCTGCCGGGCCGAGCTGCCCGTCCTCGCGCAGTACGCGGCAGGCCGCGGCGCGGTGCCCGTCCTCACGGTCGACTCCGCCGACGACCCCGCGGCCGCACTCGCCTTGCTCACCGACCTCCGCGTGCGCCTGCCCGCGGTCGCCGACCCCGACGGTGTCGTCAACCGGGCCTTGCGGTTGCCGCCCGGCCTGCCGCTGTCGTACGTGATCCGCGCCGACGGCAGCGCGGCCCTCGTCGACCCGCCGGTCCCCTTCGCGACCCCCCAAGACGTCGCCGCGGCGGTTGCCCGCCTGTCCTGACTCCACCGGGCCCCGACGCGCACAGAACCACACGCGGCAGGCAAAGTGGAATCGTGAGCACGCTCGATCCGGAGGCCGCGCCCCGCTGGCTGCGCCCGCTGCTCGACGCGCTCCCCGACGTCGACCGCGACGAGCTGCTCCGCCACCGCATGGGCCCGCCGCCCTCCGACGCCCGCCGCGCCGCCGTTCTCATGCTCTTCGGCGAGACCTCCCGACACGGGCCCGACGTGCTGCTCGCCGAACGGGCCAGCACCCTGCGGTCCCACCCCGGCCAAGTCGCGTTCCCCGGCGGCGGCACGGAGTGCGGCGATTCCGGCGCCGTCGCGACCGCTCTCCGCGAAGCCGAGGAGGAGACCGGCCTCGACCCGGCGGGCGTCGTGCCGCTCGCTGTGCTCCCGGAGCTGTACCTGCCGCCGTCGGGCTTCGCGGTCACGCCGGTGCTCGCGCACTGGGCCCGCCCGAGCCGCGTACACGCCGTCGACCCCGGCGAGACCGCGACGGTCGTGCGCGTCCCGCTCTCCGATCTCGCCGATCCGGCCAACCGGCTACGCATCCAGCACCCGTCGTCGGGCTACATCGGGCCTGCCTTCATCGTTTCGGGGCTGCTCGTCTGGGGGTTCACGGCGGGCATATTGTCTGCGCTGTTGGATCGGGGCGGCTGGGCGCGCCCCTGGGATACGGCCAGGATCCTCGACCTGGAACAGGCGTGGAGCACGGCCCGGACGGACCGTCAGGAGGTCGCGGGCCCATGAGCTGGGTCGATCTCGTCGTCATCGCGCTCGCGCTGCTCGCGGCCATCTCGGGTTGGCGACACGGCATGGCGGTGGCGCTGCTGTCGTTCGTCGGGGTGCTCGGCGGCGCGATCATCGGCGTGCGGGTGGCCCCATTGCTGGCCGAGGACATCAACAACCCGAACACGCGGGTGATCGTGAGCGTCGCCGTCGTCGTGATGCTGGTGGTGCTGGGCGAGACCACCGGCGTGTTCCTCGGCCGCCGGGTCCGCGACCGCATCACCGGCGAGCACTTCCTCGCCGTCGACTCGACCCTCGGCTCCATCCTGCAGGCCCTCGCGGTGGTCGTGGCCGCCTGGCTGGTGGCGCTGCCACTGGCCTCGGCCAGCCTGCCAGGGATCGCGGCAGGCGTGCGCGGTTCGCAGGTGCTCAGCGCGGTCGACGCGGTCATGCCGACGGCGGCCAAACAGCTCCCGGCCGAGCTCCGCCAGCTGCTGGACAACTCCGGCTTCCCCGACGTGCTGAGCCCCTTCGCCCGCACCCCCGTGACCGCCACGGGGCCGCCGGACGCGGCGCTCGTCCACAACGCGGCGGTGGCCACTGCCCAGCCGAGCGTCCTCAAGATCCGCGGCAAGGCGCCGTCGTGCCAGCGGCAGCTCGAAGGCTCTGGTTTCGTCATCGCGCCCGAGCTCGTGATGACCAACGCGCACGTCGTGGCGGGCACCGACAGCACCGCTGTCGAGGTGACCGGCCGCAAGAACCGCATCACCGACATGCCCGCCCGCGTCGTCTACTACGACCCGAAAGTCGACGTCGCTGTGCTCCGCGTGCCCAACCTGACGGCCAAACCGCTCTCCTTCGCCACGGACCCCGGCCGCTCGGGCGACGACGCGATCGTGCTCGGCTACCCGCTCGACGGGGGGTTCACGGTCACCCCCGGCCGGATCCGGCAGGAGATCAACCTGAAGGGGCCGGACATCTACGACAGCGGCGAGGTCAGCCGCGACGTCTACACCGTCCGTGCGACCGTGCGCTCCGGCAACTCCGGCGGCCCCATGATCGACCCGGCGGGCCAGGTCACGGGCGTGGTCTTCGGCGCGGCCCTTGACGACCCCGAGACCGGGTTCGTGCTCACCGTCGGGCAGGTGCAGGCCGCCGCACAGGCCGCGCCGAGCCGCACCGCCGCCGTCGAGACCGGACCCTGCGCTGAATGACCCGTGAGCGGATAACGGTGTTCTAGCACTCGTTTCCGCTCACGAGGGTCAGCGCGTGACCGTTTCGTTGCGACCGGGACCCACCCCGATCGCGCTCACGGGCGCGCCGGTGAGCTCCTCGATCCGCTCCACGTACGCGCGGGCCGCCGTAGGCAGCTCGTCGAACGATCGGAACGGCGAGAGGTCCTCGAACCAGCCCGGCATCTCCTCGTACACCGGTACGGCGTGGTGCAGGTCGCTCTGGGTCATCGGCATGTCGTCGACGCGCCGCCCGTCGATCTCGTAGGCCACGCAGATCGGCACCTTCTCCAGGCCGGAGAGCACGTCGAGCTTGGTGAGGAAGAAGTCGGTGATCCCGTTGACGCGCGCGGCGTAGCGCCCGATCACCGCGTCGAACCAGCCGCAGCGCCGCGGACGACCCGTCGTCACCCCGACCTCGCCGCCGACCTTGCGCAGGTGCTCGCCCATCGCGTCGCGCAGCTCGGTGGGGAACGGCCCGGAGCCGACGCGGGTGGTGTACGCCTTGAGGATGCCGATCACCCGGTCGAACCTGGTCGGCCCGATGCCCGAGCCCACGGCTGCGCCGCCCGCCGTCGGGTTCGAGCTGGTGACGAACGGGTAGGTGCCGTGGTCGACGTCCAGCAGCGTGCCCTGCGAGCCCTCCAGCAGCACGGTCTCGCCGCGTTCGAGGGCCTGGTTGAGCAGCAGGCGGGTGTCGGCGATCCGGTCGGCGAAGCGGCGCCCGTGGGCGAGCACGTCGTCCACCACGGTCTCGACGTCCAGCGCCCGCCGGTTGTAGACCTTCACCAGCACCTGGTTCTTCAGGTGCAGCGCCGCCTCCACCTTCTCGTGCAGGATCTTCTCGTCGAGGAGGTCGGCCACGCGCACCCCGACGCGCGACACCTTGTCCTGGTACGCCGGTCCGATCCCGCGGCCCGTTGTGCCGATCTTGGCCTTGCCGAGGAACCGTTCGGTGACCTTGTCCATCTCCACGTGGTACGGCATGATCAAGTGCGCATCGGCGCTGATCAGGAGCTTGCTGGTGTCCACGCCGCGGCTTTCAAGGCCCGCGAGCTCGTCCAGGAGCACACCGGGGTCGACGACCACGCCGTTGCCGATGACGTTCGTGACCCCCGGCGTGAGGATGCCGGATGGGATGAGGTGCAGCGCGAAGTCCTGGCCGTCGGGCAACACGACCGTGTGACCGGCGTTGTTGCCGCCCTGATAGCGCACCACCCACTGCACCTGGCCGCCGAGGATGTCGGTGGCCTTGCCCTTGCCCTCGTCGCCCCACTGGGCGCCGATCAGCACGATCGCAGGCATGTGACACTCCCCTTGATGAACACGTTGGACGCCGGGGCGGTGCTGCTTACCTGCGGCGATCCGAGCCCGCACCACGGTAGTCGCGCGCTCGCCGCGCTACCTACCGTGGTCCTCCCGTCGTGCCCCGGACGGGCCGAGCTCGACCCGGTGTTGGCCGATCTCGCCGCTCGTCGCCTGGTCGTTGCGGGCACCGACGCGGACCTCGCCGCCGTGCTCCTGCGGCTCCTGCGCCGCGAGCGGCTGGACGTGGAGGTCGCCTATCTGCCGCGCGGGCGGTCGACGGCGGCGCGGGCGTGGGGGCTGCCGCGGAACCCGGTCGCGCTGGCGCTGGACGGGGCCGCCGCACCCGTCCCGCTGATCCGCGACGACGTGGGCGGCGTGCTGGTCGGCCGCGCCGTCGTGCGGCGGATGCGGGGCGAGGTCTACTGCGACGAGACGCTCGTGCTGCGCGGCACGGGGCACGTCGTCGTCGAGGCGGGGCCGAACGGCGTTGCGGTGCGGGCGAGCCGCACGGGCAGACCACCGGACGGGCGCACGCGGGCCGTGCCGCCCCGGGCCCCCGCAGGCCGGGGGTCCGCCGTCGGGCGGGCAGTGCAGGTGGGCGGCGAGGCGTTCACGCCCGTACTGGACGGAGTGCCGCACCCGCGCGCCGTCACCCGGTGGGCGTGGTACCGGCACACGGCCGACTGGCTGCTCGTCCGCCCGACCCATCCCACCCCGCCATGATCACCGGTTGGGTGCGATTACGGCCGGATGTGGCCGTTCTACGCACCGGACCGGCGATCCTGCGGATGGGGCGGGGCGGGTCGGGCCGTCAGAGGCCGAGTGCGGCCGGGGCGGCGGGGTCGGCATCGGCGATGAAGTCGGCCGTGCGGCGCGCCTCGTCGTCCTCCCCGATCGCGACGGCCGCGCGGTGCAACGCCGCGAGCGAACGCAGGAACCCCTGGTTGGGCACGTGCGCCCACGGCACCGGTCCGAAGCCCTTCCACCCGCTGCGCCGCAGCTGGTCCAGCCCGCGGTGGTAGCCGGTGCGGGCGTAGGCGTAGCCGGTGATGACGATGCCGTCCTGCAGGGCGCGCTCGGCGAGCACGGCCCAGGCGATGCTGGACGTCGGGTGGGCGGCGGCGACCTCGGCGGGCTCGACCCCGCCGTCCAGCAGCGCGCCCGCCGGATCCTCCGGCAGCAGCGTGGGTTCCGGTCCGAGGAGGTTGCCGTGCGGCGTCATGCCGCCCATCCTGCACCCATGACCGCAGCCCAGTTCGAGAAGATCCGCACCGGCCGTGGGTTCCTCGCCGCGCTCGACCAGAGCGGCGGCAGCACCCCCAAGGCCCTCGCCCAGTACGGCGTCCCCGAGGACTCCTACTCCGGCGATACCGAGATGTTCGACGCCGTGCACGCCATGCGCACGCGGATCATCACCGATCCCGCGTTCACCGGCGAGCGCATCCTCGGCGCGATCCTGTTCGAGGACACGATGGAACGCCAGATCGAAGGCCGCGACACCCCCGCCTACCTGTGGGGCGTCAAAGGGGTGGTGCCGTTCCTCAAGGTCGACAAGGGCCTGGCGGCCGAGGCCGACGGCGTGCAGGTGATGAAACCCATCGACGGCCTCGACGCCCTCCTCGCCAGGGCGGTCGAGAAGGGCGTCTTCGGCACGAAGATGCGCTCGGTCATCAAGCTCGCGGACGAGCAGGGCGTGGCCGCGATCGTCGAGCAGCAGTTCACGATCGGCGCGCAGATCGCCGACGCCGGGCTCGTGCCGATCCTGGAGCCCGAGGTCGACATCCGCAGCCCCCAGAAGGCCGAGGCCGAGAAGCTGCTGCACGCCGGGATCACGACAGCACCTGGACGCGCTGCCCGAGGACCGGCACGTGATGCTCAAGCTCAGCCTGCCCAGCGTGGACGACTTCTACGCCGACCTCGTGGCCCACCCGCGGGTGCTGCGCGTGGTCGCGCTGTCCGGCGGCTACACCCGCGAGGAGGCCGACGAGATCCTCGTCCGCCAGCACGGCGTGGTCGCGAGCTTCTCCCGGGCGCTCGCCGAAGGCCTGTCCGCCCAGCAGACCGACGCGGAGTTCCACGCCGTGCTCGACGCGGCGATCGCCGAGATCTACGCCGCGTCGAACACCTGACGGGTCGTGAGCGGAAAACATCGCTATAGCGATACTTTCCGCTCACGACCGCACTACCGGGCGAGCGCCGTGCCGGTGGAGTGCAGGTTCTCGCAGGCCTGGACGACGCGGTCGGCCATGGCGCCTTCTGCGGCCTTCATGTACGTGCGTGGGTCGTAGAACTTCTTGTTGCCGACCTCGCCGTCGACCTTGAGCACCCCGTCGTAGTGGGTGAACATGTGCGCGGCGATCGGCCGGGTGAACGCGTACTGGGTGTCGGTGTCGACGTTCATCTTGACGACGCCGTAGCTCAGCGCCTCGGCGATCTCCGAAGGCAGCGAGCCCGAGCCGCCGTGGAAGACCAGGTCGAACGGCTTCGACCCGGCAGGGAGACCGAGCTTGGCGCTGGCCACCTCCTGTCCCTGCTTGAGGATCTCGGGGCGCAGCTTGACGTTGCCAGGCTTGTAGACGCCGTGCACGTTGCCGAAGGTGGCGGCGAGCAGGTAGCGGCCCTTCTCGCCCGCCCCGAGGGCGTCGACGGTGGCCTCGTAGTCCGACCCCGAGGTGTACAGCTTCTCGTTGATCTCGCCGACGACGCCGTCCTCCTCGCCGCCGACGACGCCGATCTCCACCTCGAGGATGATCTTCGCTTTGACCGCGAGATCGAGCAGCTCGGCGGCGATCGCGAGGTTCTCGTGCAGCTCGGTGGCCGAGCCGTCCCACATGTGCGACTGGAACAGCGGGGGCTCGCCGCGGTCGACCCGCTCCTGGCTGATCGCGATCAGCGGCCGGACGTAGGTGTCGAGCTTGCCCTTGGGGCAGTGGTCGGTGTGCAGGGCGACGTTGACCGAATACTTGGCCGCGACGACGTGGGCGAACTCCGCGAGCCCCACGGCGCCGGTGACCATGTCCTTCACCTTCGTGCCGGACAGGAACTCCGCTCCGCCCGTCGATATCTGGACGATGCCGTCGCTTTCCGCTTCCGCGAAGCCCCGCAGGGCCGCGTTGAGGGTCTCGGTGCTGGTGACGTTGATGGCCGGATAGGCGAACTCGCCCGCCTTGGCCTTGTCCAGCATCTCGTTGTAGATCTCCGGGGTGGCGATGGGCACGATGGCGCCTTCCGATTGGGCAGGTTCGTCGAGGGCCCAGTATCCCCCACCATTACCATCCTGGATATGGACGGCACCTGGGGTGGGAACGCCGTCGAGCAGACGCTGAGCAGGCTCCGCGCGCTCGACGCGCGGCCCTGGCCCGCGCCCGAACCCGGAGGGGCGCCACGCACCCTCGCCGACCTCTACCGCGAGCACCGCACCCGCATGGTGCGCTTGGCGTCGCTGCTGGTCGACGACCCCAACACCGCCGAGGACGTCGTGCAGGAGGCGTTCGCGGGGCTGCACCGGCACTGGGGCGAGCTGCGCGACGAGGCCGCCGCGCTCGGCTACCTGCGCACCGCCGTGGTCAACGGGTCCCGCTCGGTGCTGCGGCGGCGGCGCACCGCGCGCGACTACGTGCCTCCGCACCAGGTCAACGCCCGCTCCGCCGAATCGCTCGTGATGCTCTCGGCCGAGCACCAGGCCGTGGTCGACGCCCTTTCCACATTGCCGCCGCGCCAGCGCGAGGTGCTCGTGCTGCGCTACTACGGCGGGCTGTCCGAGGCGGAGATCGCCGAGGCCACCGGCATCACCCGTGGCACCGTCAAGTCGACGGCCAGCCGCGCCCTCGACGCCGTAGGGCGCGTGATGAACCCACGGGCCGGGCTCTGATGGCCGCCGCCCCACCGGAGCAGCGCCTGGCCGAGGCCTTGCGCGCCAGGGCCACCGGGGCAGGGCAGACCCCGCGCACCGGGCACCGTGCGGAGGTCGCGCCGTCGTCCGGTGTGACGCTGCCCACCGCGCTGGCCATCGCCTTCCTGGCGGGGGCGCTCCTGGGCACGGCCATCGCGCTGGTGTCGCTGCTGCTGCCCGGCGTGCTGCCCGGCACGGCGTGATCCCGGTCGGCCGGTACCCTCGGGTGTCGTGACCACCCTCGCGGCGATCGGACCCGCATGGCTTTCGCCCGACACGATCATCTCCTGGCTGGGCCCCTGGGCGCTCGTCGGCGTCGCGGCGATCATCTTCGCCGAATGCGGCTTGCTCATCGGCTTCTTCCTGCCGGGTGACTCGCTGCTGTTTACCGCTGGCCTCTTCGCCGTCTCTGACGTCGGGCTGGGCGCGCCGCTGTGGGTGGTGTGCGTGGTGCTCGTCGTCGCCGCGCTGGCGGGCAACGTCTGCGGCTACTGGATCGGCCGGGTGAGCGGACCCGCGATCTTCGACAAGCCCCAGTCGAAGCTGTTCAAACCCAAGCATGTGGCCCGCACGCACGAGTTCTTCGAGAAGTACGGCAACAAGGCGATCCTCCTCGGCCGGTTCGTGCCGATCGTGCGCACGTTCATCACGGTGATGGCGGGCGTCGGCCAGATGCCCGCGAAGCGCTACCTCACGTACTCGCTGATCGGCGGCGTGCTCTGGGCGGCGGGCGTCACACTCCTTGGCGCGTGGCTGGGCCAGTTCGCGTTCGTGAAGAACAACATCGAGCTGATCCTCATCCTCGTCGTCTTCGTGTCGATCATCCCGATCATCGTGGAGCTGCTGCGGGCGCGACGCGGCAACAAGGGCGCGCACGCCCGCTAGCCGGGTCCATGATCACCGCTTCGGCGCGATTCCGGCCGGTTCTGGCCGGTCTGCGCACCGAACTGACGATCATGAAGCCTGTCGTTGCCTAGTGCGGCAGCCGCGCAGCCGCCTCTAGGACCATCCAGCCGGAGAGCTGCACGGAAAGGTCGGCCTCGGCGACGCCGCGCCGGGGCACCGCGGCCGGACGGCTCCACTCCGCCGAGAAGACGGGCCCGCACCGGCCTTCCAGCCTGCCCCGCCACGCGGCGTCGGCGCTGGCCAGCACGATGCGGGCGGCGGCGTCGGTGAGCTCGGGACGGCGCAGCGCCGCCACCACGAGGTAGCGCGCGAGGATGCCCGCGAACAGGCCGCCGTCGCCGCCGCCGCAGCCGGGCAGCACGCCGTCGGGGCGGGCGAGGCGCTGGGTCACGGCGTCGACGAGCGCCACGGCCCGGTCGCCCCAGCGCTGATGGCCCTCGCGGGCGGCCAGCTCGACGCAGGCGCCGAGGTGCACGCCCTGGCAGTAGGTGAAGATGCGGGGGTCGACGGTCGCGACGGAGCCGTCGGCGGCCAGCCGCACGCCGTCACGGACGAGTCCGGTGTCGGGGTCGACGAGCGTGTCGGCCACCCAGTCGGTGATGGCGGCGGCGAACTCGATCTGGCCCGCGCGGGCCAGCAGGATCGCGGCAGGCCCGTTCGCGGGTGCGTTCTTGACGCGACCGTCGGCCCCGCCGCCGCGCCGCCACCAGATGCCGCCGCCGCCGTCCTCGGTCCAGCCACGATGCAGCTGCCGCGTGACGGTGCCCAGCGCCCTGCTGTTGTGGGTGAGGGTGCCCGCGCGCTGGACGGCGAGCCCGAGCCAGGCGAGATCGTCGTAGAACGGGTTGGTCCACCGTCCACCGTTGCGGAGGCGGACGCTGCGGGCGAGCGTGGCGATCGTGGCCGCGCGGCGGGCCCGCGGGTCGCGCAGCTGGGCGTCGACCAGGCAATCGAGAAGGTGCGCCTGCCACCAGTAGTGCCACGGGAACGGCGGCGTGGGCATCCGGCGTGGCCAGCGCACCCGGCCGATGCGCGTGCCGGGCAGGACGCCCGCGATCGGTCGCAGGTGTCTGCGCACGACGGCCCGCTCGGCCACGGCCGCACGGGCGGCCCAGTCCACGTCGGCGTCGTGCACGCCCGACAGTCTGCCGGCGCGGACAACGCTCAGCGCCTGATGATCGCTTCGCAAGCTCCGCTCAGAAGTGCTCGAGCAGCTCGGGGAACCGCACGAGGTGCAGGACGCCGCCGTCGGCCGGGTCGATCTCCTGCTCCTCCAACGACCAGGTGTACGGGTGCGGGATGAACACGGCGCGGAGGCCCGCGGCGCGGGCGGCGACGATGTCCGAGCGGGGTGAGTTGCCGATCATCCACGTCACCTCGGCGGACAGGCCATGCTCCGCGAGCAGCTCGCGGTACGTGGCGGGCGCCTTCTCGGCCACGATGTGGGTGCTGCGGAAGTGGTGCGCGATGCCCGAGGCGTCGATCTTGCGTTGCTGCTCGGCGGCCTGGCCCTTGGTGAGCAGCAGCAGGTCGTGGCGGGTGGCGAGCTGGGCGAGCGCATCCGCGACCCCCGGCATGAGCTCCACGTCGTGGTCGACGAGCGCCGTGGCGAGGCGGGTGATCTCGGCGCGCTCGGCGTCGTCCGCGGGGCGCTGGGCGAGCCGCTCGAAGCAGACGTGCAGGCTGTGGAGGAAGCTCGCGCTGCCGTAGCCGTGGACCGCGATCGTGGCCCGTTCGACGTCGTCGAGCAGCGCGCGCAGGGCGGCGCGGTCGAGGGTCGGGTGGGCGAGCCAGTTGAGGTAGTCGTCCACGACCCGCTCGAACAGCTTGTTGTTCTCCCACAGCGTGTCGTCGGCGTCGAAGACGAGGGCCTGCCGCTCCACAGCCGCGACTCTAGACGCCCAGAATTGTCGGTGCCCGGTCGTAGCGTGCAGGCATGGACACCCCCGAGCGCCTCCCCCATCAGATCGACCAGTACGAGGCGTGGCAGCGCGAGACGATCCGCCGCCACGGCTGGGCGCTGCAGGCCGTGTTGGGCGACGAGGAGTCGCCGCCGTTCGTCTACACGGTCGGGCTCGCGGGTTTCCGGCATCCCGAGCTGATCCTGTACGCCACCACGCAGGCCACCGCGGCCGCCGTACTCAACGAGCTGGGCGAGCTCGTGCGGGCGGGGCGGTGGCTCGGTGCCCTCGAGCGGGTGGAGCTCTCCGCAGGCGCGGTTCACCTGCTGGCGTTCCCGGAGTCGGAGCACTGGCTGTTCGCGGCCAACGACCTCTACCGCGCCCCGGGCGGCCCACCGGTGCCCGCGCTGCTCGTCGTGCCCGACGGAGATCTGGCCGACGTTCCGGGCGAGGACGAGCCGTGCCCGTTCTGCTCGTGACGGGCCGCGACGGCGCCACGCGGGTGGCGGCAGGCGCTACCAGGCGCGGGAGAGGTCGGCGTGCAGGCGTATCCACGCGTGCATCGCGATACCCGCCGCCACGCCTGCGTTGATCGAGCGGGTCGAGCCGAACTGGGCGATCGACACGGTCATCTGCGCGGCCGCGTGGGCCGCGTCGGTCACCCCCGGGCCTTCCTCGCCGAAGAGCAGGAGGCACGCGCGGGGCAGCGGTGCGGTCTCCAGCCGTTGGGCGCCGGGGGTGTTGTCGACGGCCACCACGACCAGGTCGTGGTCGTGGGCGAAGGCGGCCATGCCCGCCACGTCGGCGTGGTGGTGCACGGTGAGGTAGCGGTCGGTCACCATCGCGCCGCGCCGATTCCAGCGGCGGCGGCCCACGATGTGCACTCCCGCCGCGCCGAACGCGTTCGCCGTGCGCACCACGGTGCCGATGTTGTGGTCGTGCCCGAAGTTCTCGATGGCCACGTGGAAGGGGTGCGCCCGGGCGGCCAGGTCGGCGGCCACCGCGTCGCGGCGCCAATACCGGTAGGCGTCCACGACATTGCGCGCGTCGCCGTGGGCGAGCAGCTCAGGGTCGTAGCGCTCGTCGGTGGGCCAATCGGTGGGGTCGCCCGGCCACGGCCCCACGCCCACCTGCCCTGGCACGGCCCATTCGGTCGCGCCGCGCTCGTCGTCAGGGCCTGCCACGCCCGCAGGATAGGCACGCCGAGCACCGGTGCCCGCGGAGGCACCGCGGCGCAGGCCGTCCTAGCGGCATCGCCTGCGCGGGCCCATCCCCGCCGCACCGCGGCGCAGGCCACCCCGGCGCACCGCGAGCGGCAGGCCCCTCCCGAGCGCATCGCGAGCGCAGGCCATCCCAGCGCACCCGTGCCGATCTGTGCGCGAGATAGACACCAGCGGGGTTCGGTCATGATCGAACCCCGCTGGTGTTCACCTCGACGTGCACGTTCACAGCAGCCGCCGCCGAACCCCGGGCCAGCGCCGCCCGCCCGACCGGCTCGCCTTCGCGGTGCCGAACGGGCGAGCGCAGCGCGCGAGCGGACTGCCGGTCAGGCCTGGCCGGGCTCCTTCGACGGGCCGGGCCGATCGTCGTCGCTCGGCTCGGACTCGGCGGCCGCGCTGTGGTCGGTTTGGCCGTTCGGGTGGCTCGGCCGTGCTTCGCGGGCCCCACCGCTGGCCGGACCACCGCTGGCCGGCCCACCGCTGGCCGGCCCACCGCTGGCCAGCCCACCGCCGGCCGGACCACCGTCGACCGGACCACCGGGGGACCGATCGTCCTGGGCCTCTCCGACCCGCGGCTCGCCCGTCGGCGGGGTGTCGACCGCCGGCTCGCCCACGACCTGCACCGGACCCGTCTCGGGCTGGCGGTACAGCGGCTCGGTCGGATACCACTCCGCGGGCGAGGTCTGCCCGTTGTCCGATGGGGGGGTGCCGTTGCCCGGCTGGGTCGGGCCGTAGCCCTGGGTGGGCGCGTCGGGATCAAGGGTAGGCCGACCCCAGCCCGGGACGGGCGGCGGCGGCGGGTAACCCGACGCGCCGCCATAACCGGCGCTGCCGCCGCCACCCGTGCTGCCGTTGCCCCCGGGTGGCGGATAGCCGTAACCCGGCGAGCCGTGCCACGGACCCTGGTGCCCCTGGCCGTTGCCGGGCACGGGCGCGCCATAGCCCTGGGGCTGGCCGTAGCCGTAGCCCGCACCGACGGGCTCGGGAATCTCGGGCACCGGCGGTGGCTCGAGCCGCCCACCTTCGGGCATGGTCGCGTCGATCCGCGTGTGCCCGACGTGCGCGCCCGCCGCCGCCTCGTGGTACGCCTCGAGCTGCGCGATGAACTCGGGGTCGCTGTACACGGTGCCGTCGACGGTGACGCCGGTGCGCTGATCCAGCACCGCCTCGACGTCCTCGCCCGAGAGGGTCTTGTGCGTCTCAAGGGCGTGGGCGAGCGCGAGCACCCCGAGGCGGTTCTCCTTCAGGATCTCCTCGGCCTTGGTGAGCAGCTCGGCCAGCTGGTCCTCGATGCGGTCGGCCAGCGCGGCGCGCAGCACCTTCTCGGTGCTCTCGCCCTTCGGTGGGCCGCCACGGCCGCCGCCAGGGCTCCCGACCTCGAGCCGCCTCGCCGTGGAGTACGAGGACACGGTGTGGCCCATGCCCCAGTAGCCCTCCATGAACGACGCCACGGCCGTGGCCGACTCCAGGTCGCCCGACACGCCCGATGACGAGTCGCCGTCGAAGAACATCCGCTCGCCCGCCAGCGACGCGAGGGAGACGAGGATGTCGCTCTCGTACTCCGAGCGCCAGCGCGTGAACTGGTCCTCCGGCGGGATGCTCGCGACCATGCCGAGGTAGTCGCTGCCCTTCTCGATCGTCGCGATGTCGATCTCCATGTGCTGCCGCGTGCGGAACGCGACCACCGCGTGGCAGGCCTCGTGCACGGCGACGGCGTGCCGCTCGCGCTCGATGTACTCGACGTCCTCGGGCGGGCCGAGGTCCTTGAGCTGCTTGGCCCGGATCACGTCCTTCCACGTGATGATCTCGCGGCCGTCCCGGATCGTGATGATCAGCGCCTCGTTGACGAGGTCCTTGATCGTGGCACCGGTGGCGTAGGGCGTGATCGTTGCGAGCTTGTCGACCTGCTCGGGGGTGAGCTCGTGCGAGACCTTCTTCAGGTACCCCTCGTACGTGCGCACCCGACCGGCCTTGCTCGGGTAGCCCACCCGGTAGATCCGGTCGATGCGGCCGGGCCGCAGGAGCGCCTCGTCGAGCGCCTCCGGCATGTTCGTGGCCATCATGACGAGGATGCGGTACTTGGGCGGCGGCTTCGGCCGCATGCCCAGCGCCCGACGGCCCCAGCGGTTGAGCAGGCCGCGCGGCTTCTTCAGCCCGGACAGCTCGGTGAGCAGCGCCTGCAGGGTGCCCTGCCCGGCGCCCCCGCCCATGCCGCTCATGCCGCCCATGACGAACCGGCTGCGGGTCCCGGCGGGCTCCGGCGTCTCGTGCATCGCGTCGCGGGCGAGCAGCCAGCGCGTGTCGTCGGACAGGTAGGTCATGCCGTGGCAGCCCGTGCTCTGGAACGGCGGGCGGTGCCCGGTGCGGCCGCCGCCCGGCCCGACCTGGGCCAGGGCGCCGCGGCTGCCCAGCGCGTCGGCCTCGTCGAAGAAGACGATCACGCCGCCGTAGCGCAGCGCGAGCTTGCGCAGCTTCCGGAACAGCGACTTGACCTTGAGGATGCCGACGCCCATGAACATGTTGGTGAACGCGCCGGGGTCGACGAAGACGTAGGGCCTGCCGGTCTCGCCCGCGACGGCCTCGGCCATCAGCGTCTTGCCGGTGCCGGGCGGACCCCACAGGAGCATGCCGGACGGCACGTAGCCGCCCTTGTCCTCGATCGCGTCGGGGTCCTCCAGAAAGACGATGTTCTCCTTGACCCGCTCGACCACGTGGTCCTGGCCCCAGACGTCGGAGAAACGGGTGGTGATGTCGTCCGGGTAGTAGGTGTCCACGCCGCCGCGCGAGAGCAGCCAGAACAGCCCGATGAACTGGAACGCGATGAAGAAGAACGCGAACAGCAGCTGCAGGATCAGCGGCAGCGCCTGGTAGAGGATCGCGGGCGCCTGGAAGATCGCCAGGATCGGCGAGGTGTCCAGGATCTGCCCGGCCACGACCGCGAGCAGCACCACCAGGAAGATGAGCTTGATCAGGCGGGAGAGGCGGTAGCGGGTCCAGTCGGAGAACTTGCGGTGGATCGCGCGGTTGAACCCGCCGAACACCCGCTCCGACCAGAAGCGGTGGTAGCCCGCCGACTTCTCACTGATGAAGAAGTGGATCTGCCGGAGCAGCTCGAGGCCCGCCAGCCAGAGCAGCCACTGCGAGTCGTGGAGCTGGATCAGCGCCGCGTCGGAGAACGGCAGCAGCGGATTGTCCGCCATCGACGCCCACACGATGATGAACCACGCGAGGACGAACAGCAGCAGCAAGCGGGTGCGGTCCCACAGCGACATCGGCTTGCGCGTCGCGCCCTTGGGCTTGCGGTCCGGCTCCATGGGCGGCGGAGGCGCAGCGGGCCCGGGGGCGTCGGCGACCGGCACGGTCATGGCTTCTCCCGGACGGTGAACGATGACACCACGCTGGTGATCTCCTTTTGGCGCTGCTGGTAGCACTCCGTGGAGCACCGGACGAAGAACAGGTAGAGCTTGCTCGCGTCGTCGTTGAGGTAGAGGGTCTGGTCCATCACCTGCGGTGGACCGCCCGCGACGCGATAGCGGAAGACGGTGTGGACGCCGCGGAGACCGTTACCGGGTGTGATGACGTTGTCGCTCATCACGCTGATGTCGTTGACCACGGACGTCGGGTCGGTGGCGGCCTGCTGCTGGCCTGCAGGCGAGACGGGGTAGAAGAGGTCGCGGAGCTTGTCGAGCGAGTACGACCCGCGCGCGGTCTGCGGCACGTCCTGCACGCCGATGAGCGTGGCCGGGGCGTTGGCCGATGCGCCGAAGAGATGGTCGGGCGACGGGGTGGCGTCGGCGTCGTAGCCCGCCAGCCACAGTCCGCGCTCGGAGTCCTTGACGGTGGTGTCGAGGCCGAGCGCGTCGTCGATCGCCTTCGGATCGATCGGCCGCCACGTGTTCGGGATCTTGAGGTACGTGTGGTCGGTCGAGTTGGTGACGTAGGTGTACGCGGGCCCCGCGCAGCCCGCGAGCATCGCCAGCGCGCCGACCAGCCCACCGACCCAGAGGGCCATGCGGCGACGCCATGGGCTCCGCCCGATCGCCATCTGCCCGCCCCCTCGTGACCGTGCTGTGACAACCGAGTATGCGCCACGGCCGTGAACCAGGGATGAGCCGAACCGGTTGCGAGAATGTTTCCCCGGGGCGATCCGCTGCTCAGCCCAGTCCGAGATCAGCCAATCCGAGCAACGCACGGTAGGGCACCCCTTCGGTCTCGATGGCCTTTTGGGCACCTGTGGCGCGATCAACGACGGTCGCCACGCCGACGACGGTGGCCCCGGCCTCGCGTACCGCTCGTACGGCGGTCAGCACCGATCCGCCGGTCGTCGACGTGTCTTCGACGACGAGCACGTCGCGGCCCGCGACGTCCGGACCCTCGATCAGCTTCTGCATGCCGTGCTGCTTGATGGCCTTGCGCACGACGAACGCGTCGACCGGCGGCCCGTCGAGCTCGCTCGCCGCGGCGTGCAGGACGGCGACGGCGATCGGGTCGGCGCCCAGCGTCAGGCCGCCGACCGCGGCGTACGTCCAGTCGGCCGTCAGAACGCGCATGAGCCGTCCGATCAGGGGCGCGGCGCGGTGGTCGAGGGTGACGCGGCGCATGTCGACGTAGTAGTCGGACTGGGCGCCCGACGACAGCGTGACGCGCTCGTGCACCACCCCGAGCTCACGGACGAGCGCGGCGAGCCTGCCCCGGTCGTCTTCGATCGTGGTCACCGGCGCTCGAACCGCCGGACCAGCGTGCGCACCAGCGGCCGCGGTAGCACGTCCGCCAGCGTGGACAGTGCCTTATATTGCGCGGTGGGCACCGACACCACCTTTCCCCTTGCCAGGTCGGCCAGACATTGTTCGACGACCCGCTCGGCGGTGAGCCACAGCGGGCCGGTGCGGCTCCCCACGTCGATCCGGGCCCGCTCGTGGAACTCGGTGCGCACGAACCCGGGGCACAGCGCCATCGCGCGCACGCCCGTGCCGGTCAACGAGCCGGCGAGGGCCTCGGTGAACGAGGTGACCCATGCCTTGTCCGCACCGTAGGTGCCGCCACGGCCGGGCAGGAAACCGGCGACGCTGGACACGTTGACAACACCGCCGTGGCCCCGCGCGATCATCCCCGGCAGCGCGGCGCGGGAGAGCAGAAGCACGGCGGTGACGTTGACGTCGAGCTGGCGGCGCAGGTCGGCAGGGCCCGCGTCGAGGAAGTTGCCTGCCAACGCGAAGCCCGCGTTGTTGATGAGGAGGTCGACCGAGGCGACGCGGTCGGCGACCCGGTCGACGTCGGCGGCCCGGGCTAGGTCGGCGGGGAGCACCTCGACGGCGACGCCGCGGGCGCGCGCCCTGCTCGCGGTGACCTCGAGGCGGTCCCGATCGCGGGCGACGATCACCAGGTCGCGGCCGTCGGCGGCAAGGCGTTGGACGAACGCGGCGCCGATGCCGGACGTGGCGCCGGTGACCAGAGCTGTGGGCACAGCCCGAACCCTACGGAGGTGCTCAGGTGTGCGCGT
This sequence comes from uncultured Actinomycetota bacterium, assembly GCA_963736375.1. GTDB lineage: Bacteria > Actinomycetota > Actinomycetes > Mycobacteriales > Pseudonocardiaceae > Pseudonocardia. Next base: position 30,347 of record CAVTOL010000025.1, on the reverse strand, counting down.
TCTGGCCCTGTTCGAGCGCGGTGGCCACCTCGGCGAGGTCGGCGAGGAGCTCCTGGAGGCGGTCGGCGGTGGAGTCGACCGGCGCGGTGGCGAGCACCCAGGACTCCTCCGCCCACAGCAGCTCGACGTCGTCACCCACCGCGTCCGCCGCGCGGGCCAGCCTGCGGGTGAGGAGGGGACGCACGGCGTCGGCGTCGGAGACGAAGGCGTAGCGCTCACCGACCGGCTCCAGGTACTCCAGAGCGACGTCGTCGGGCACGGGGGCGGTGGGCAACCGGAGCTCGACGGCCGCGTTGAGCGTGGTCTGCGACTGGATCGCGGCGAGCACCGAGGTGATCCGCCCGGCCTGCTCGTGGTCGAAGATGTAGGCCTGCCGGTTGCCGTCGGGCAGCGGCACCTCGCCGCTGATGAGGTTCTTCGCCACGCCCGGCCCGCCCTGGTGGATGGTGCCGTAGCGCCATCGGCTGGGCAGGACGGGATCGGTGTCGAGGAACTCCCACCCGCGCAGGGCCGCCCACCGCCGCCGGTCCTTGACGGCCGCGCCGCCGCTCTTCTGCCTGCGGTCGACGAAGAGCAGCGCCACCCCGAGCAGGATGACGATCACGGCGATAACGAACCAGGTCGTCGACGAGAGGCCCACGGAGGGTGACTGTAGCCCTGCGCCGTCATGGCGTCCGACGACGCGCCCTACCTGATCACGGACGTCGCCCGTGAGCGGTAACGAGTGCTCCAGCACCCGTTACCGCGCACGTCACACCTTGGTCAGCGGGAGGGCCTTGCCGACGATCAGGCCGCCGGTGCCGCCACCGGCATGCGGATCGAGGTCGACGCGCACCATGTCGCCCTCGCGCACGTCGCCCGCGAGCAGTTCCTTGGCGAGCTGGTCGCCGATCGCCGACTGCACCAGCCGCCGCAGCGGACGCGCGCCGTACACGGGGTCGAACCCGTTGAGCGCCAGCCACTCCCTGGCCGCGTCGGACACGTCCAGGGTGAGCCGCCGCTTGGCCAGCCGCCGCCGCAGCACGTCGAGCTGGATGTCGACGATCCGCGTGAGCTCCACGGTGGACAGCGCGTGGAACACGACGATGTCGTCGAGCCGGTTGAGGAACTCCGGCTTGAAGTGCCGCTGCACGGCCGCCAACACGACCTCCTTGCGCGCGGCGTCGTCGAGCACCTGACCACCGGTGGAGCCGAGGTTCGAGGTGAGCACGAGGATCGTGTTGCGGAAGTCCACCGTGCGGCCCTGGCCGTCGGTGAGCCGCCCGTCGTCGAGCACCTGCAGCAGGATGTCGAACACGTCCTGGTGGGCCTTCTCCACCTCGTCGAACAGCACGACCGTGTACGGGCGGCGCCGCACGGCCTCGGTGAGCTGGCCGCCCTGGTCGTAGCCGACGTAGCCGGGGGGCGCCCCGACCAGCCGGGCCACGGAGTGCTTCTCGGAGTACTCGCTCATGTCGATGCGGACCATCGCCCGCTCGTCGTCGAACAGGAACTCGGCCAGCGCCTTGGCCAGCTCGGTCTTGCCGACGCCGGTGGGCCCGAGGAAGAGGAACGAGCCGGTGGGCCGGTTCTCGTCGGCGATGCCCGAACGGGCCCTCCGCACGGCGTCGGACACCACCCGCACCGCTTCGGTCTGCCCGACCACGCGCTTACCGAGCTCGTCCTCCATGCGCAGGAGCTTGGCCGTCTCGCCCTCGAGCATGCGGCCCGCGGGGATGCCGGTCCACGCGGAGACGACGTCGGCGACGTCGTCGGGGCCGACCTCCTCCTTGAGCATCAGGTCGGCGTCCGGAGTGACGGCCGTGGCCTCGGCGAGCTTCTTCTCAATCGCCGGGATGCGCCCGTACAGCAGCTCGGACGCCTTGCCGAGGTCGCCGTCGCGGTCGGCCCGCTCGTACTCGCCGCGCAGCTGCTCCAGCTGTGCCGCGAGCTCGCGGGTGGACTCGATGGCGCCCTTCTCGTTCTGCCAGCGCGCCGTGAGCGCGGACAGCTCCTCGCGCTTCTCGGCGAGCTCGGCACGCAGGGCGGCCAGCCGGTCGAGCGAGGCGGCGTCGGACTCCTTCTCCAGCGCCATCTCCTCGATCTCCAGCCGCCGTACGGCGCGCTCCACCGTATCGATCTCCACCGGCCGTGAGTCGATCTCCATGCGGAGCCGGGAGGCGGCCTCGTCGACGAGGTCGATCGCCTTGTCGGGGAGGAAGCGCGCGGTGATGTAGCGGTCCGAGAGCGCGGCGGCGGCGACGAGCGCGGCGTCGGTGATCCGCACGCCGTGGTGCACCTCGTAGCGCTCCTTGAGCCCACGCAGGATGCCGACGGTGTCCTCGACGGACGGCTCGCCGACGAACACCTGCTGGAAGCGCCGCTCCAGCGCGGGGTCCTTCTCGATGCGCTGGCGGTACTCGTCGAGCGTGGTGGCGCCGACCAGCCGCAGCTCGCCGCGGGCGAGCATCGGCTTGATCATGTTGCCTGCGTCCATCGCGCCCTCGGCGTTGCCCGCGCCGACGATCGTGTGCAGCTCGTCGATGAACGTGATGATCTCGCCCGCGGAGTCGGTGATCTCCTTGAGGACGGCCTTGAGCCGCTCCTCGAACTCACCGCGGTACTTGGCGCCCGCGACCATCGAGCCGAGGTCGAGCGAGATCACCCGCTTGCCGCGCAGCGACTCGGGCACGTCGCCAGCGACGATCCGCTGGGCGAGGCCCTCGACGATGGCGGTCTTGCCGACGCCGGGCTCGCCGATCAGCACCGGGTTGTTCTTGGTACGGCGGGAGAGCACCTGTACGACCCGCCGGATCTCGGTGTCGCGGCCGATCACAGGGTCGAGCTCGCCCTTGCGGGCCCGCTCGGTGAGGTCGACGCCGTACTTCTCCAGTGCCTGGTAGGTGCCCTCGGGGTCGGGGCTGGTGATCCGGGTGGAGCCGCGGACCTTCGCGAAGGCGTCGCGCAGCGCCTCGGGGGTGGCGCCGTGGCGGCGCAGCAGCGCGGCGGCCTGCCCGCCCGCGGACGCCAGCCCGACGAGCAGGTGCTCGGTGGAGACGTAATCGTCGCCCATCTCCGTGGCGAGCTGCTGTGCGGCGTTCAAGGCGGCGAGCGCCTCACGGGAGAGCTGCGGCGCGCTCACGGTGGAACCCGACGCCGAGGGCAGCCGGTTGGACAGCTGCGTCAGCTCGCCGCGCACCGCCGCGGCGTCGGCGCCGACCGCGGCCAGCAGCGGCGCGGCGATGCCGTCGCCCTGGGCCAGCAGCGCGCCGAGCAGGTGGGTCGGGCCGACATCGGGGTTGCCTGCCAGCGCCGCAGCCTGAACGGCAGCGGAGATCGCCTGCTGCGCCTTGGTGGTGGGGTTGAAGGAGTCCATCCCTCACGTCCTCCTACTAGGAAATTGACCAGCCTCATTCAGAGCCAACGTCACAAAAGTTGAGTCTGTTCCGCTCAAGCTGGACGACTCTGCGCGGAGTGACCGTACGTGCCGCAGGCAACACGCTCGCACACCACCTGCAGGTTGCGACTACGCTAACGCGCTGGCCCCGGTGTCCACACGCGCTCCCCGACCAGGAAGATCGACCTCGATGACCGCTGAACAGTTGCTCGCAGCCGATGTCGCCGAGCGGCGCACGAGCGGGCCGTCCGGCACGGTCGAGATCATCCGGTCCAGCTTCGAGCTCGTCGCCCCGCAGGCCGAGGCCCTCGGCCGCCATTTCTACGCCACGCTGTTCAGCGCAGCGCCCGCGACGCGCGACCTCTTCCCGGTGAACATGGAAGTGCAGCGCAGCAGGCTGCTGCGGGCGCTCGTGCACGTCGTGCAGATGGTGGACCAGCCCGACGAGCTCGTCCCGTTCCTCCAGCAGCTGGGCCGCGACCACCGCAAGTTCGGCGTGCTGGCCGACCACTACGACGCGGTCGGCGCCGCGCTGCTCGCCGCCATCGAACACTTCGCGGGCGACGCGTTCACGCCGAAGGTCAAGGCCGCGTGGACGGAGGCGTACGGCACGGTCGCGAGCGCGATGCGCACCGCGGCCGCCGCCGAGCGCGGGCCCGTCTCGTGGCTGGGCCGGGTGGTCGACCACCGGCGGATCGGCTGGGACCTCGCCCGCATCACCGTGCAGGCCAGCGAGGCCATCCCCTACCGCGCGGGCCAGTACGTGAGCGTCGAAACGCCGCAGCGGCCCCGACTCTGGCGCTATCTCTCGCCCGCCAACGCGCCCCGGCCCGACGGCGCCATGGAGTTCCACGTCCGGGCCATCGCCAACGGATGGGTCAGCCGGGCGATCGTGGCGCACTCCCGCGTCGGCGACACCTGGCGGATCGGGCCGCCGATGGGCCGGATGAGCAGCGAGGTGGATTCCGAGACCCCGCTGCTGATGGTGGCGGGCGGCACCGGCATGGCACCGATCAAGGCGTTGCTGGAGGAGTTCTCCCGCAGGCCCGACGCGCCGCCCACGCACCTCTTCCTCGGCGGCCGCACCTGGGATGATCTCTACGACATCGAAGCGGTGCGCAAGCTCTCCTACGACCACGACTGGCTCGACGTCGTGCCGGTGGTCGAGCGGGACGACAACGTCGAGCGCGGGGGCGCCGAGCGCGGCACGCTTGCCGACGTGGTCACCCGGTACGGGGCGTGGTCGGGCCACGACGTGCTCGTCTGCGGCTCACCCGCCATGATCCGGGCCACCGTGAGCCGGATGCTGGTGGCGGGCACCCCGCTGGACCGCATCCGGTACGACCCGTTCACGATGGATTAGGCCGTCTAGTCGCGCTTCCGCGGGCGCCAGACGACGATGGCCTGGCTGCGGTCGACCGGCACGAGATCACGCCGGTAGGACGCGTGTACCGAAGCCGCGGCCTGATCGGCGGCGGCGCGGGCGGCCATCAGCTCCTGGGCCGCCTCCTCAAGGCGGGCGCGCAGCTCGTCGACCGTCTGCTCCAGCTCGATGATCCGCTTGATGCCCGCAAGGTTGACGCCCTCCTCCTGCGACAGCCGCTGCACCTCGCGGAGCAGCGCGATGTCGCGGGCGGAGTAGCGTCGACCGCCGCCTGCCGACCGGCCGGGGCGTACCAGCCCCAGCCGGTCGTAGCTGCGCAGGGTCTGGGCGTGCAGCCCCGCCAGCTCGGCGGCCACCGAGATCACGAAGATCGGGCTGTCCATCCCGGCGCCCGGCGGCAGCGGCGGTTTCATCGCCTGCCGCCGAGCAGGTCAGCCCGTGGGTCGTCACCCTTCGTGGCCTCGGCGTAGGACTGCAGGGCGCCCTGTGCGGCGTCGGAGAGGCGGGCGGGCACCGCCACCTCCACCGTGACGAGCAGGTCGCCCGTCGCGTTGCGCTTCTGCACCCCGCGCCCGCGCACCCGGAACGTGCGCCCGCTGCGGGTGCCCGCAGGCACGCGCAGCGACACCGTGCTCCCCTCCAGCGTGGGCACCGTGACCGTGGAGCCCAGCGCCAGCTCGGGGAACGTGACCGGGACGGTCAGCGTGAGGTCGTCGGCGTTCTTCGTCGACCGGCCGAAGAGGCGGTGCGGGGTGACGTGCACGGTGACGTAGAGGTCACCGGCGGGCGCCCCGCCCATGCCCGGCTGGCCTTGGCCCTTGAGCCGCACCTTGTTGCCGTCCGCCACGCCCGCGGGAACGCGGACGGTGAGCGGACGGGTGCGGGTGCTCACGCCGTCGCCACCGCACTCGGGGCACGGGTCGTCGATGATCCGGCCGGTGCCGCGGCAGTCGCGGCACGGCTCGGAGAACGCGAACGCCCCTTGGCTGGAGCTGACGAAACCCGAACCCGAGCACGTCGGGCAGGCGTGCGGGCTGGTGCCCGGCCGCGCGCCGGAGCCGCCGCAGGTGTCGCAGCGGCCCGGCGACGACAGCCGGATCGGCACCTCGGCGCCGCGGACGGCGTCGACGAAGTCGATCGTCAGCTCGGACTCGACGTCGGCGCCCCGACGGCTGCGCGGCGCCGTGGTGGTGCCACGACCGCCGCCGCCGCCGAACAGGCCGCCGAAGATGTCACCGAGACCGCCCGCGCCGCCGCCCTGCCCGGCGCCAGCATTGCGGAGCAGGTCGTTCAGGTCGAAGCTCTGCCCGCCGGGCGCGCCGGTGCCGAAGCCGCCGGGGTACCCGGCGCCGCCGAAGCCGCCGCCTCCGCCCGCGAACAGCGCGCGGGTCTCGTCGTACTCCTTGCGCTTCTTCTCGTCCGAGAGCACGCCGTAGGCCTCCGACACCGACTTGAAGCGGGCCTCGGCCTTGGCGTCGCCGGGGTTGGCGTCCGGGTGCAGCTCACGGGCGAGCTTCCGGTACGCCTTCTTGATCTCGTCGTTGGACGCGCCGGAGGCGACGCCCAGCTCACGGTAGAAGTCCTTCTCGATCCAGTCGCGCTGGGTCATCCCGCCTCCTTCCCGTTCAGTCCGTGTCCGGTTCGCCGGTGGTGCCGTCGTCCGGACGGTCGACGACCGTCACCATGGCCGGGCGCAGGACCCGGTCGGCCATGCGGTAGCCCTTGCGGAGCACCGCCGCGAGCACGGCCACCGTCGGCCCGTTGCCTTCGGCCATGTCGTGCTGGACGGCCTCGTGCACCGAAGGGTCGAACGGCTCGCCGACCAGCCCGAACGACTCGAGGCCGAGCTTCTGGACCACCGAGGTGATCTTGTCGGCCACAGCCTTGAACGGGCCGGTGAGGTCGCCGTGCGCCTCGGCGCGGTCGAAGTCGTCCAGCACCGTGAGCAGCTCGCCGACGAACTGTGTGCGGGCCGTGACCAGCACGGCCTCGCGGTCGCGGTCAACGCGGCGCCGGTAGTTGGCGTACTCCGCGGTGATCCGCTGCAGATCGGCGGTGCGCTCGGCGACCTGGGCGGCGAGCTCGGCGGCGGCGTGGTCGACCGGCCCCGGAGCGGGCGGTGCCTCGCCGTCGGGCGTGCGCACCTCGCCGGTCTCCGGGTCGATCCGGCGCCGGTCGCGCACGACGACCGGCTCCTCGTCCTTCTTGTGCTCAGTCATGCCGAGTACTCCTCAACCGGAGGCGCGGACGGTATCCGACCGGCGGCCTTGGTTGGCGTGGTCACGCAGCCACCTCCGCGGGAAGGATTGCGTCAGTGATCACTTCTGGTCCTTGTCCTCGTCCACGATCTCGGCGTCGACCACGTCGTCGGCCTGGGACTGGTTGCCTGCGTCGGACGTCGGCGCACCTTCGGGCGTCGGCTGCTGCTGGTAGAGCGCCGAGCCCATCTTCTGCGACTCGGTGGCGAGCTTCTCCATCGCCGCCTTGATGGCGTCGGTGTTGGTGCCCTTCAGGGCCTCCTGGGCCTCGCCGAGCGCGCCGTTGACGCTGTCCTTCACGTCGGCGGGGAGCTTCTCGTCGTTCTCCTTGACGAACTTCTCCGTCTGGTAGACGAGCGACTCCGCCTGGTTGCGGACCTCGGCCTCCTCGCGGCGCTTCTTGTCCTCCTCGGCGTGCTGCTCGGCCTCGCGCATCATGCGGTCGATCTCGTCCTTGCCGAGCGCCGAGCCGCCGGTGATCGTCATGGCCTGGCTCTTGCCGGTGCCCATGTCCTTCGCGGAGACGTGGACGATGCCGTTGGCGTCGATGTCGAACGCGACCTCGATCTGCGGCACGCCACGCGGGGCGGGCGGCAGGCCGGTGAGCTCGAACATGCCGAGCTTCTTGTTGTAGGCCGCGATCTCACGCTCGCCCTGGAACACCTGGATCTGCACGGACGGCTGGTTGTCGTCGGCCGTGGTGAAGATCTCCGACCGCTTGGTGGGGATCGTGGTGTTGCGCTCGATGAGCTTGGTCATCACGCCGCCCTTGGTCTCGATGCCGAGGGAGAGCGGGGTGACGTCGAGCAGCAGGACGTCCTTGACCTCACCGCGCAGCACACCGGCCTGCAGTGCGGCGCCGACGGCGACGACCTCGTCAGGGTTCACGCCCTTGTTGGGCTCCTTGCCGCCGGTGAGCTCCTTGACCAGCTCGGTGACGGCGGGCATACGGGTGGATCCGCCGACGAGCACCACGTGGTCGATCTGGCCCACGGAGATGCTCGCGTCCTTCACGACCTGGTTGAACGGGGCGCGGGTGCGGTCGAGCAGGTCGGCGGTGATCCGCTGGAACTCCGCGCGCGAGAGCGTCTCGTCGAGGAACAGCGGGTTCTTGTCCGCGTCGACCGTGATGTAGGGCAGGTTGATCGTGGCCGTGCTCTGCGACGACAGCTCGATCTTGGCCTTCTCCGCGGCCTCACGCAGGCGCTGCATGGCCATCTTGTCCCTGGTCAGGTCGATGCCCTGCGAAGCCTTGAACTTGTCGACGAGCCAGCTGATGATCCGCTCGTCCCAGTCGTCGCCGCCGAGGTGGTTGTCGCCGTTGGTGGCCTTCACCTCGACGACGCCCTCGCCGATCTCCAGCAGGGACACGTCGAACGTGCCGCCGCCGAGGTCGAAGACGAGGATCGTCTGCTCCTTCTCGCCCTTGTCGAGGCCGTAGGCCAGCGCGGCCGCGGTGGGCTCGTTGACGATGCGCAGGACGTTCAGCCCCGCGATCTGCCCGGCCTCCTTGGTGGCCTGGCGCTGGGCGTCCTCGAAGTAGGCGGGGACGGTGATCACCGCGTCGACGATCTCCTCACCGAGGTAGGACTCGGCGTCGCGCTTCAGCTTCTGCAGCACGCGGGCGCTGATCTCCTGGGCGGAGTAGCGCTTGCCGTCGATGTCGGGGGTCTTCCAGTCGCTGCCCATGTGCCGCTTGACCGAACGGATCGTCCGGTCCACGTTGGTGACGGCCTGGTTCTTCGCGGACTGGCCAACGAGCACCTCGCCGTTGCGGGCGAAGGCGACGACCGAGGGCGTCGTGCGCGAGCCCTCGGAGTTGGCGATGACCGTCGGCTCGCCGCCCTCGAGGACGGCGACGACTGAGTTGGTGGTCCCGAGGTCGATGCCGACCGCACGAGCCATGGTGTTCCTCCGGGGAGTTGCTTGAGTTGATTCCGCTCAAGTCTGCCACGGGCCAGATCTCGCCCTTGAGCCTGGTCCGCTCAACTTGTTCGTCTGGGTCAACGTGCGGGCCCGCGGTGATGTTCCCCGGCCCGCGGGTTTTCCCAAACGCCCCCACGGTGTGGGCCGAGCCCCTACCCTCGTCGCCATGACCGCACCGGAGGTCGGAGCCCACCGGATTCAGCTCGACGCCGCCGTCCGGAGCTTGGCGCTGCAGGTGAACCGGGACACGGTGCTGAAGGCCCGCGCCGCCCTGCTCGCCGAGGCCGACCGCCTTGACAACGACCTGCTGGTAGAGCGGCATCGAGGACACGACGTCGGGCTCTGCGGCGGCGATCCCGTCTCTCCGGAAGCCGCCCGGCCTTCAATGAGCGAATCGACGCTCTTGTCGAGAGCTGCTTCGCCTATAACCGGGATCTACGAACTTCTGCGGCGTGCACTAGATGCGACAGCCCGAGCATACGGCTACACCGAGGACGAGATAGCTGCGTCGTTTCGTCCCCACTCATGACTCGATGGCGCTTGACCCTCATCTCTTGTGTGGCGGTCTGCGCGGCCTGCACTAGCGCCGTCACCGGCACTCCACTGGTCGACTCGCCACTCCCGAGCTTCCGCCGCGACCGCGCGAGATCGCGCATCGATGGACTCGACCCCTGCAGACACACTCACTGCGGCCCAATTGAATTCGCTACGAGTGCAGTACTTCGCCACAGACCGTGCCCAACGGAACACGCGGGCCGGGCTGCGACTGGATTCACTCGCCGTCCGAGCCGATCGAGAGCTACAGCGTCGATATCAACACCCGGGGTGGCGTCGAGTTGGCGTTCGGTCAGCCTCAGCTCGATGTAGTCACCGTCGCCGGTTTCGGAGCCGTGACAACGCCCGGCCTATATAGCTCGGGGCAGCACGACTGCATCGTCAACATCGACGTCGCCGTTCAGGCAGGCGGTGCAGGTCGGATACTTCTACAACGGCTCGACGGTGCCCATGAACCACGAGATCGCCTGCCGGAAGGCGCGCAACGCGGCCGAGCTGGCGATGCAGACGATCTTGGCGAACATCGGCGGCTGATCAGCGTTCCCGGGCGGTCGAGGGGAACATGAGCGGGGTTTCGCGATGATCGAACCCCGCTCGTGTTCCTCTCGGCGGATCGGTGGCGACGAGTTCTTTCAAACGCCCACGAACGATCACGGCGCCGACCTACCCTCCGCGCATGACCCAGATCGGGAACCACGACGACGCCTACCGGAGCACGCCGCTCGAACAGAAGCTCGCGTGGTTCCACAACGCGCCCGGCCTGTCCGCGGTCGAGCCCGCCCGTCAGTTCATGACCGGCGCCGCGGCGCTGTACACCGACTCGGACGCACAGGTGCGCGCCACCATGCGCGGTCTGGGCGCCGATTGGACGGGCGCTGCGGCCACCAACGCCGGGGCCACCCTGCAGCGCGCTGCCGACTGGAGCAAGGACGCGGGCGCAGGTCACGCGGCGGGCGGCGAGACCGTCGAAGGCTACGGGCGGTCGTTCGAGTCCGTGCGGGGCCACATCCACTGGGAGGACCCGTGGGCGTGGGGATGGAACGACACCGCGAGCGCGGCGGCCTCGGTCGCAACCCTCAATCCGGTCCCCTTCCTCGGCAACCTCACCACCGACTACTTCACGACGGCCCAACAGAACCGCACCAACGACGCGACGGCGATCGTCGCGTTGCAGGCCCACGAGAAGCAGACGCGCACCGCGGTTGACACTTTCCCGAGCATCGCCCCGGCTGGTATCGGCCCAAGACCCGACCCGCCCAACCCCGCCGACCACCCGCCCAGCACACCTGGCCCGGCGGCCGGGGGCGGCGCGGCGGCCGGTGGAGCCGCGGCAGGCCTCCTCCCGGTCGGTGCAAGCATCCCCGGCTCCGTGGTCGTGGGCGAGGCAGGCGCGGGCGGTGGCGTAGGAGTGGGCGGATCCGGCGGCGGCCCGGGTGGACTCGGCGCGGGCGGCGGCGTAGGCGGAGCAGGCGTGCGGCGGCGCGGTGCAGGCGCGCGGTGCAGGCGCGCGGTGCAGGCGCCGGTGGTGCAGCCGGAGGCACGGGCGTGGCTGGTGGTGCAGGCGGGGGTGAGAACGGCTCGGGCGTCGGTCCCGGCGGCCTCATCCCCGGGGGCACCGGGGTGGGCGGCGGCGCCGGTGTCGGCGGCGCGACGCCCGGCGGCCGCGCAGACCCTGGCAGCCGGGTTGGGGCTGATCCCGGTGGCCGTCTGGGCGGCGCAAACCCAGGCGGCACGGGTGGCGAGGTGTCCGGCGCCGACCCACGGCTGCGCGGCGGCCTCGAAGGACCGGGCGGCGCGGTCGGCACCCGCGACGGGGGCCCGCTCCGCCTCCCGACCGGCGCGCCGCTCCCCGGCGACGAGGCCGGACGACTCGGCGTCGGAGGTGGCGGCGGCACGGCGGGCGGATGGCGCGATGTCGTCGCCCGGCCCCCATCCGAGCCCGGGCTGATATCCCGCGGTCCCGTGGCGGGGCCCGAGTTCGCCGCGCGCCTGCCGTCCGGCGCCCCGATCGGCGGAGCGGCCGTCGAAGGAGCCGGGATGCCGTTCATCGGAGGCATGGGCGCCGGCGCGGGCGCGCACTCCACCGAGCACCGCAACACCTACTGGATCCGCTCCGCCGAGCCGTTCGACGTCCCGTTGCCGCCCCACAGCGACGGCGTAATCCACGGTGGCGGCGCATGATCCTCAACTGGTCACGCGCGACGGTCCTCGCCGCCCCGGCGTTCGAGGCGTGCTGGGATGTCCTCGGGCTCGGCGAAACCCCTTGGCAGCTCGAACCACCACGGCACGGGCTCACGGCCGCGACACGGCAGGCATTCGTCGCGGAGGTGACGGCGCAGCTGCGGGGCGCCCGACCGGAGATTCCCGCGTGGATGCGGCTCATGGCCCACCCGGCCTGGTCGGTCGATGTTCGGCTGCGGGCCGACGATCTGGTCGCAGGGCTCGTGGCCGGGCGCGGCGCGTTGGCGGTGCTCGCGGTCCGGCACGCCGACGAGATTGCGCTGGTGGACGTCCCGGCGGGCGCAGCGGTCGACGCGGTTCTCGACCTGCTTGGCCCGGTACGCCCAGGGCCTGGCAGGCCGACGACGGTCGTCCTCGCCGACAGCCCCACGGCCCCCGAGGTGCGCGCTGCCTGCCGCGACGTGCGCATGTTCGGCCAGCTCGGCGCCTCGATGCTCGACCGCGACGGCGTGCGGACCCTTCGGATGAGGCGTGTGATCGGCTTCCACCGCACCGCCACGGGCGACTACCGCAGCGTGCGCCTCGGCCCTTCCACCGTCGCGCTGGAACCCGCCACCCGCGCGCGCCTCGCGGCCGACCTCGACGAGCTGCTGGCCGCCGCGCGGTAGGCGGACGCGCACCTACATCGGTTTGGCGGGCCGCCCGCCGCGCGGTAGGAGGGCGCGCATCTACAGCGTTTTTGGGGGGCCGCCGCCCGCCCGGTGGTAGGAAGGCACGCACCTACAGCGGTTTGGCGGGCCGCGCCTCGACGTGTCCGGCCGACGGGGGCGGCAGCGGGTCCTCCACGGGCGCGAGCACCCGGTGTCGCTCGGGGTCGGTGATCAGGCGCTCGTCGATGTCCCGGTACTCAAGGAAGCCTTCGGGGCCGAGGTCGGCGTGGATGCCCGCGACTGCGAGCTGCCCCTCGTCGAGATCGGCCACGATCTCCCACCGGCTCGGCACCACCCGGTACTCGGGCCAGGTCAGGTGGCCGTACGCGTCGTGCAGATCGGTCAGCAGGCCGATGAACACCTGCTGCCAGCGCAGCGGCATCGACTGCGCCAGCGCGCGCGGGATGACGAGGTAGTCGGCCGAGGCACCCGGCACGGCGCGATCGAGGTAATCCTGCACCGGTGTCGTCGACGCGGGCGTGTGCGAGTCAGGAGGCACAGCGCACGGTAACGCCGCAACCCACCAAACGATCGTCGGGCCGACGGATAGGGATGGTGCGGTGGATGATCAGGCCCAGTTCGACGGCGTGCCGGGGCGCGTGGCCAGCGGAACCAGCTCCCGGCTGGTCCACGGCGCAGGCTCCACCCGCACCGACGCTCCGGTGTAGGGCGCCTCGACGATCTTGTCGTTGCCCATGTAGAGCATGACGTGGTGGATGGTGGCGGGATCGGACGGATCGGTGGCGAGGAACAACAGGTCACCGGGCTGGGCCTGCTTGACCGGCAGGTGCCCGCCCGCGTTGAACTGCTCCCGCGACACCCGCGGAAGGTTGACCCCGGCGTTCTGGAACGCGCGGAGCATGAGGCCTGAGCAGTCGTAGGTGTCGGGGCCGGTCGCGCCCCACACGTAGGGCTTCCCGAGGGCGGCGAGGGCGAAGTTGATCGCCGTTTGGGCCACCCCAGCCGCGGCCACCGGGGCCGAGCACCGCACCGGGTCGGGGATCTGCCCGAGCTGGGTCACCAGCTGCGTCGCGAGGCCCTCCCACTTGCGGTAGGCGTCGGGGAACGCCGACCGCTGCACGATCTGCGCCGCGTCGGTGAGCGCCATGGCGTCCCAGCCCGGAACGGCCAGGAGCCGTTGGAGGAACGTGTTGGTGGCGTGGACCGGATCGATGACCTCGGCCGGTGTGCCCCAGCCCTGTGACGGCCGCTGCTGGAACAGCCCCTCGGAGTCCCGGTCGCCGTAGGGGATGTTGCGCAGGTTCGACTCCTGCATCGCGGTCGCGAGCGCGATGACCCACGCACGCGGCGGGGCGCCACGGCTGCGCGCCGTCGACACGATGATGCCCGCGTTCTGGCGTTGCTCCGGCGTGAGATCGGCTGCGGTGACGGGGGCTCCGCCCGGCGATCCGCTCAGGCCTGCGTCGCACCCGCCGAGCGCCATCGGGCCGCCGGAGCCCGCTCCCCCGCCGATACTGAACGCCACGAACGCCAGGCTGAGGAACACCAGCAACGCCACGCCGATGGCGACGATCGGCAGCAGGATCCGCAGCGGGCGCAGCATCGACATCTGGTCACGTCCGGTCATATCCGGAGACGCGCCAGCCCGCGTCGGTGTCGACGACGGTGATCACGAGCGTGAGGGCATCCGTAGGCACCTGGACGCGCAGTGACCGCGGCGCCACGGAGATGGCCTTGGCGGCGCCGGTGACGCGCGTGGCCGGGACGTTCGAAGGGTCGACGCCCGCGAGCACGCCGAGGTACTCGTCGGTGGTGGTGCTGCGCAGGCCGTCGAGCCACTTCGTCGGGGTGGTGCCGTTCGGCGGCCGTACCCACGCCCGCGCCCACCGTGACGCCACCTGCAGGGCTGCCGCGGGCGCCGCCGACACCGGGAGCGTGGTGGGCTCGAGCTCGGGGACCGGCGGGAGCGGCGCGACCGCAGAGGGGACGGGGCCTGCCGCGGCGCTGGACGTCGGTGCGGCGCTTCCCGGCACGCGCACGGACCCGTTCGTGAACCCGACCCCCACGGTGACGGCCACCACCACCGCCAAGATCCCGACCGCGGTGAGGGCGAGCCGGGTCGGCGAGCGCAGTGGCCACTGCCACAGCGCCCGGTATGCCGCGGACCGCCCGCGCGGCGACCTGATGGGCATCAGCCCGGCCCGGTCCGCGCCGGGCGCGGCCGGTAGATGCGGTAGACGGGCACGCCGTCGACGATCTCCGCCTGGACCGGGCGGGCACCGCCGGGTCGCAGCGGGACGGCGTCCGGCCTGCGGTAGATCGTGCGGTCGTCGACGACATCAGGCTCGTCCCACAGCGGCGGCCTGCGGCCCGCGCCCACCCCGGCGCCGCCCGCACCCGCGGGCAGGGCCGCACGGCGGGCGGCGGGCACGAGCCTTGGCTGCGGGGGCGCCTCGACCGCGGGAGCGGGGGGAACCACCCGACGAGCCTGCGCCGGAACGCGCACATGGGTGTCGGTCTCGGGGCGCGCACCGCCGCTGCCGTCGGCGCCGGTGGCGGCCCCGCGCCGCTCCTCCCACCACCGGGTCTGGCGGTCTTCGTCCTCGCCGCCACGCAGCCGCTGCCACACCTTCGACATCGGACCCGAGCCCGCGCCGGGCACGATGCCGCCGAACTGCTCACGGGTGAGCGAGACCATCGACACCAGGCGGCGAAACGGCCGAGCGACCGCCCACAGCACGACCGTCACCACCCCGGTGACCAGCAGCGCCAGCCACAGGTCGACACCCGAGCCCGGCCGGAACAGCGAGACGACGAGCAGGGAGTGCAGGCCCGCCAACGCCCCGACGACGAGCGTGTTGACGATGGCCGCGCCCGCCACCCGCAACAGCGCGGGCAGGATGTCCGGTTTCAAGATCGCGACGACGGCCGCAGCGGGCGCGGTCATGACCAACAGCCGGATGATGAGCATCGCGACCAATACCAGCACTTTGGACAGGAGCTGGAAGAGCGCGATACACACGGCCTCGATGACCGCGAGCACCCCCGCCCCGATCCGGCTGCCGGACTTGCCCTGCAGGTAGGGGTAGCGGTCGCCGACCTTGCCCGCGATCGTGGCGAAGTCGTTCTTCTTCTGCCCTGCGAGTTCGAGCGTGTCGCGGTGCTCGTTGACCTCGTCGATGGTGAAGGTCTGCGCTCGGAGCAGGTCGCGGCCGAACTGCCCGGCCTGCGCCACGTCGGGTGAACCGAACTCCCCGCGCAGCCAGTTCTGGTAGACGACCTGGTCGACGAGCACGGTGGGCTGAGTGTTGACGTCGCCGAGGCCCACCTGCCCCAGGAAGCCGTTCTGCATGTCGGTGACGCCCTGCAGCAGGAGCGGATCGGCGATCTTCGCCCAGTTGACCGGCGCGAGGTAGGCCGCCGAGCCGATGGCGAGCGCGGCAACGGCGAACGCCACGCGCTGCGCCTGTTGGGCCAGATCGCCCCGCAACGCCAGGAACAGCAGGATCACGGCGAAGATCGCGAGGACGGGGCCGATCCAGGTGGTGAAGACCGCGCTGTACATCCCGCGGGCCCCGCTCGCGATGACGTTGTCGAGCGGCTGGAGGAGGTCACCGCCGCCCGCCAGCGTGTAGTGGGCCCAGTTGACCCCGCCCACGGTGAACTTGGCGACGTTGAGGGCCTGGTTGCCGAGCCAGGTGTCGGTGCTGACCGCCGGGTTGAACACGGCGCTGCCGACGCAGCCCAGGTCGTAGGTGTACCAGACCGTGCCGCCGTAGCCGACCTCGCGGTAGACGCTGCCGGGCTCGCCGTGGCTGCCCGCGGGCGGGTCGAGCGAACCCACGAGGCCGGTGCCCGGCCGGTCCGGCTCGGGCGACTCCTTGCAGCTCAACGGCTGCGCGAGCGCGGGCGTGCCCAACAGCACCGAGCCCCCGACCAGCCCCGTGACGACGAGCAGCGCCAGCGCGCGCCGAGGAGGGCGCTGACGAGCTCCGCCCGTGGCGAGCGGTGGCCAGGTGGCGTGATCGCGAGACCGTCGCCGCGCGGCCCACAGCGCGAGCCCCAGCACGATGACGACCGGCAGCCACCCGGCCCCGGAGGAGGCGGTGGCCGGGGTCATCGCCCGGTCCGCCCGGCCGTGCCCGCTCGGTCCGCAGCCCGCTCGGCGATCCCGTCGGGGTGTGCCGCATCGAGTGGCCCGTCATCGATGTCGCCGAGCAGGTCGAGGTCCTCGTCGTCGAACAGCTCCGCTCGGTGTCCGTTGCGCAGGCCGTTGCGCAGCAACCCGTCCGGGTCGTCGAGATCGTCGAAGGTCGGATCGACCAGCTCGCCCTCGTCGTCGTCGAGGTCGACGACCGTGTGCGCGTGGGACTCCTTGGTGAAGCTCAGGCGCGGCGGGGGCTCGTCGGGCGCGCGGACGGCGGCCGTAGGCGCGGGTGCCGGGACCCCGCGCACGGCGACCCGGCTGGCGTCCGGGTTGGTGTCCAACGCGTCGCGAACGTGCTCGAGGTGCGGGGCCTCCAGGTCGATGCGGATCTTCTCGACGCCGCCGTGCCCATCGGCGAAGATGAACTGACGGGGTGTGTCGTCGACCCGGTCGTCGTGGCGCGGCCGCGGAGAGAGGGTGCCGAGCATCTGCTCGTAGCCGACCTCGATGGGCACCTTGAGCAGCCGCAACGCGTCGGCCTGGGCCTCGCCGTCGTCGGTGCGCCCCACGAACACGGCGTTGACCAGCGACGCGAACCCCGACACGCGCAGCAGGTCGCCCGCGAGCTGCGACGCGAAGAGCGCACGCACGTTGAACTTCCGGGAATCGCGGGCGAGCCGGTCGATGAGCACCTTGCCGGTGGGCACCTGCGACAGGAAGTGCGTCTCGTCCAGTGCGACGCCCTTGCGGATGTTGCGATCTACCTCGTAGATCGTGCGCTGGGTGAGCCACGACGCGAGGTTGAGCAGCTCGACGGCCAGCGACTCGCCGTCGGTCCACTCCTCCCGCGGGCTGCCCGGCCGCGGCAGCGTCATCCCCTGCATCGTGAGCACGGTGAGGCGGTAGTCGCGCTCGTCCTGCCAGGGGTCGTCGCGGGACGTGTCGGGGAACAGCAGCGCCGCCTGCGGCAGCTCGCGGCGCTCCTCCAGGAAGTCGGCGACGACGCCCGCGTGGTCCTCCCCGTCGCGCTGGTGACGCCGGAGCACGTCGATGACCAGGCCGGGATGCCGGTCGGCGCCGCCGCCGACCTCGCGCACGGCGCGCAGCAACACGATCCGGGTGTGCGGCAGGCGGGCGACGTCGAAGGGGAGCAGTCCGGTGAGCACGTCGAGCACGAGACGGCGACGGGTGGCCGCGGCCAGGGAGCGCTCCCGCCGCCACGCCCGCTCCGGGTCCTCGTCGTCGGCGAAGTGCTCCGCCCGCGGCTCGGCCACCACGCGGTACGGGTTGAGGATGCCGGGATCGGCCCTCAGCAGGTTGATGTGCCGGGAAAACGGGGCGAGCTCGGGGAGCCGGGTGAGCTCGGCCAGCGGGCCGGAGGGGTCGAGGAGGGTCCAGCGCGCGCCCATCCGCAGGGTCTTGTAGACGATGAGGCCGGTGAGGAACGACTTGCCCGAGCCCAGTCCGCCGACGATCGCCGTGAGGCCGGACGCGCGCCGCACCTCCTGGGCGAGCCACGGGTCCCACGCCACGGGACGGCGGGTGGCGGTGCACGTCTCCCCGATCATGATGCCGCGCCGGTCGCCGACGCTCGCGGTGGCCGCGGGCACGGCCGACGCCGCCCACATCACCGACCCGCGACGGCGATAGGCCGTGGACGCCAGCGGCTCGCCGGGGATGAACTCGCGCGCATAGCGGTACTGCGCTTCGGGGTGCTCGACCTGCACCTTCGGCCCATAGAGATCGAGCACCTGCTGGGCGCGGGTGAGCGCCTCGGCCTCGTCCTTGCCCGCGACGGCGATGCGCCACCACCCGTAGAGCCTTGTGTTGATCTGGGTGAGCCCGCTGGTGAGCTCGTCCTCGATCTCCAGCACCCGATCGGCCTGCCGGGCGAGCGACATCGGCGGGTCGAGGTCGTGATCGTGCGTGTAGTGCCGGATCTGCGAGCGCACCTTGCCCATCTGCCGCTGCAGCTCGCCCGCCACCTCCTCCGGCTTGCGGATGTAGATGCGGGCCGACCACTCCACGGGGAACGGCAGCCGGTCGGAGTGCTGCATCCACGGGTCGTCGACCTCGGGGATCCGCAGGCCGTCCATCAACCCGAGCGAGAGCACGGCGACGTTGCGCGAGACGGCCTGCGAGCGCAGCCGCCCCACGATCCGCACCGTGGGCGCGTAGGGCTCCTGGTGCATGTCGACGCCGTCGGTGAACGCCGCGAGGTCCTCGGTCTCCCAGCGGTTGACCGAACCGGGCACGACCGTGAGCGACCGCGGCGCGGGCAGCCCCAGCGCGCAGGAGCGGTGCATGAGCCAGGCGACGTCGTCGGCGCCCGCGGGAACGGCATCGAGGCCGCTGCCCGCGACCAGCATGTCGAGGTGGCGCACCTCGGAGGTCAACGCGGCCAGCTCGGCGCGCACCGCGGCGGGCGCCAGCTTGCCCAGCACCGGCGACGCGGCGTCCACCCAGCGGTCGAGCATGCTGCGCCCGGAGACCTCGATGCCGAGGAAGACCTCCTTGTCCGACATCGACAAGCCCATGAGGTGGCGCTGCTCGCCTTCGAGGAACCCGTCCCAGCCGAGCGACCCCGCGACGTCGGGGAGGCGGCCGAGCGCGTTGTTGTCGAACGACTCGGCCCACATGTGCACGGGGTACGGCCGAGTGGTGACCCGCAGGTGCACCCAGCGGCCCTGCAGCTCGCCCAGTTGCGCCGCGATCTGCCGGATCAGCACCTCGCGCTGGGAATCGCTGCGGAAGCTCCACGCTTGCGCGGCCAGGCGGTACCACGCCATCACCTGCGTGGACGTGCGTGTCAGGTGCCCGTCGATGGATCGCAGCGCGATGGTGGGCCGGTACTTCGGCAACCCGGCCTCGCCTGCGAGCGCGCGCCGCCCGCGGCTTTTCGGTTGTTTCTCCCGCTTCGTGTCACCACGCGGCACGGGCCCGTCCCTTCGCCCGCTTCCGGCCGCGGGCAGGCCGTGTCGCCGTGCGTCCTGTCCACGTCTTCGCCCGGGCCGGACGCACCGCGACATGCTCGGAACGCACCGGCCCACCCGCGACCGCCGTGCGCCGCCGGGGCCCGCGCAGCTCGTGCCGGAACAGCGCGAGGACCTGGCCGAGCGGACGCTCGTAGTCGATGCGCTGCCCGAGGAAACGCGTGGCGAGAACGGTGATGATCAGCGCCCAGGCCACCGAGAAGAAGTCGAGCCCGATGCCGATCCGGCGCTGAAAAAACATGACCACGATCATTACCAGAAGGCCGAGCCCGTAGCTGACATATCGCGCGCGCCAGGGGAAAGTGGCGCGCGGCGGGCCGAGCCAAACGGAGTCGACGCGGTACACCTCGTCGTCGGTGCGCACGAGCACGGGCGTCACCCCGTGATGAGACGGGCGAGGAAGCTGCCGACGTCGGGACCCTTCCCCGACACGGCGATGCCGAGCGCGACGAGGCCGACGAGGAGCCCGACGCTGCGGCGCGCGACGCCGGCGTTGTCGCCCCGACCGCCGATCCACAGCAGGATCACCGCGATGCCGAGCAGCACGAGCGGCACCACATTGTCCTGGATCCACTTCTGCAGACCACCCGTCGAGACCCCTTGGGCGTAGACCTCAAGGATCTCCGGTGTGATCATGCTGACCTCCTCGTCACGAATCGGACTCTCGTGACCTTGAGCACGCTCCGTGCACATCCGACCACGCTATGCGGACACGGCCGTCCTCTGGGGAGAGTAGAGGGGTGCCCTCGCGATCGGTACACGTGGGCCGCAGAGCTTTGCACGTGCAAACGATCCCCTTGATGGGCACCGCAGTGGGTGACGACACGCGGGAGCGGTACACATGATGTGACCGATGTCCGATCCCACGCGCAGGGTCACTGCGGCGGCGGCGGGTTATCGTCGCAGCATCTTTCCGCGGTTACCGACGGGTAGCCCGGGTGATCGCGGACTACTCTGCGGCCACCGTCGCGGCGCAGCGCAGGGAGGCAGCTCGTGGTTGTGAGGCTGGTCATCGGTCTGGTGATGACGGTCGTGGCGTTGGGGTTCGCGGGGCGTCGAGCGTGGACGATCGCCACCTTGATCCGCTCGGGCCAGCCGGCGCCTGACCGGTCACAGGACCTGGGGCGCAGGCTGCGCACGCAGTTGGTGGAGGTGTTCGGCCAGAAGCGGTTGTTGAAGTGGTCGGTGCCGGGGCTCGCGCATTTCTTCACGTTCTGGGCGTTCGTCATTCTGCTCACCGTCTATATCGAGGCCTACGGCGCGCTGTTCGACCCGAACTTCGCGATTCCGCTGATCGGGCACAGCCCGGTGCTCGGGTTTGTGCAGGACACGATCGCGGTGCTGTGCCTGCTGTCGCTGGGCGTGTTCGCGGTGATCCGGATCCGCAACGCCCCGGAGCGCATGCACCGGGCGTCGCGGTTCTACGGCTCGCACACGGGCGGCGCGTGGCTGATCCTGTTCATGATCTTCAACGTGCTGTGGACGCTGTTCTTCTTCCGCGCCGCCTCCTCGGCGTCGGGCACGTTCCCCTACACGTCGGGGGCGTGGGCGTCGATCGGGCTCGGTCACCTCTTCACCGGCCTGTCGTCCGGCGCGCTGGCGGTGGTGGAGAGCGTCGGGTTGCTGATGCACATCGGCGTGATGCTGGCGTTCCTGATCATCGTCGCCTACAGCAAGCACCTGCACATCTTCGTGGCGCCGATCAACGTGTCGGCCAAGCGGCTGCCGAAAGCACTCGGCCCGTTGCCGGTGATGACCTCGGGCGGCAAGCCCATCGACTTCGAGGATCCCGGCGAGGACGACGTCTTCGGCCGCGGCAAGATCGAGGACTTCACGTGGAAAGGCATGCTGGACATGGCGACCTGCACCGAGTGCGGGCGTTGCCAGTCCCAGTGCCCCGCGTGGAACACCGGCAAGCCGCTTTCGCCCAAGCTGGTCATGATGGACCTGCGCGACCACCTCCTCGCGAAGGCTCCGTACATCATCGGTGGTAAGGAGGCGCCCGAAGGGGGCTCGATCGAGCTCGCGCACGAGGAGAAGGGCCACGCGGTCCCTGAGGCAGGCTTCCCGCGCGTGCCCGGGTCCGGACCGCAGCAGGCCACCCGCCCGTTGGTGGGCACCGCCGAGCAGGGTGGTGTGATCGACCCCGACGTGCTGTGGTCCTGCACCACGTGCGGGGCGTGTGTGGAGCAGTGCCCCGTCGACATCGAGCACGTCGACCACATCGTCGACATGCGCCGCCACCAGGTGCTGATCGAGTCGGAGTTCCCTTCCGAGCTCGGGGTGCTGTTCCGCAACCTGGAGAACAAGGGCAACCCCTGGGGCCAGAACGCCCGCAACCGCCTCGATTGGACGAAGAAGCTCGGCTTCGACGTCCAGATCTTCGAGGGGGAGCTCGCGCCCGAGGTGGAGTACCTGTTCTGGATCGGCTGCGCGGGCGCGTTCGACGACGGCGCGCAGAAGACCGTGCAGGCCACGGCCGAGCTGCTGCACCGCGCGGGCGTCAACTACGTGGTGTTGGGCCCCGAGGAGACCTGCACCGGCGACCCCGCCCGCCGCTCGGGCAACGAGTTCCTGTTCCAGATGCTGGCGCAGCAGAACGTGGAAGTCCTCAACACGGTGTTCGAGGGCCGCGAACCGGGCACCCGCAAGATCGTCACGACGTGTCCGCACTGCCTCAACACCCTGGGCCGCGAATACCCCCAGCTCGACGGCCACTACGAGGTCGTGCACCACACCCAGCTGCTGAACAAGCTGGTCCGCGAAGGCAAGCTCGTCCCCGTCGCCACCCGCGACGACGGTGCCGCCGTCACCTATCACGACCCCTGCTACCTCGGGCGGCACAACGAGATCTACGAAGATCCCCGCGCGCTGGTCGGCGCCGCGGGCGCGCACCTCTCGGAAATGCCGCGCCACGCCGACCGGTCCATGTGCTGCGGCGCGGGCGGGGCGCGCATGTGGATGGAGGAACGCATCGGCCAACGCATCAACATCAACCGCACCACCGAAGCCCTGGACACCCTCACCGACGTGGGCGGGCAGACGGGCACGATC
Source organism: uncultured Actinomycetota bacterium (assembly GCA_963736375.1). Classification (GTDB taxonomy): domain Bacteria; phylum Actinomycetota; class Actinomycetes; order Mycobacteriales; family Pseudonocardiaceae; genus Pseudonocardia. Next base: position 7,802 of record CAVTOL010000025.1, on the reverse strand, counting down.
GCCGTGGGCTGCCCCTTCTGCCGCACGATGCTCACCGACGGCCTCACCCAGGCCCAAGGCCAAGGCGCGGGGGAGAACGTCCAGGTCCAGGACGTCTCCCAGATGCTGCTGGCCGCCGTGCGGCGGGGTTCTGGTCAGCAGGACGAGAAGGCGTCCACGACGTAGGTCTGCATGCTGGGCGACACCTGCCGGATGTGGATCCGACCCACCGCGGATCCGGCGGTGGTGGCCCACGGCGTGCCGCACGCGTCGATCACCATGCGGCTGACGTCCGGGTCTGGCGCGGCCTTCGGCAGGCGGCCGGGGTCGACCGGGGTCGGCGCACCCGCTTTCCGGCGAGCGAAGAGCGTCGCCACCACGTCGTTGCAGGTCTGGCCGCCGACCTGGCCTTGCAGCTGCGCCAACGCCGCCGGGCCGACGACGCGGCACAGTGGCTGCGGATCCGGCGCGCTCGAGCTGAACGACTGGAGAAGGGCGGGCAGGACGTTCGTGCGCTTCTCGGCGATCTCGGCCCGGACGATGTCGCCGCCCTGCGCGTACTCGGCTTCATGTTGCCGGTTGACCTGGTAGGTCGAGATCCCGAAGCCGACGCCGGAAGCCGCGCACATCACCACCCCGACCGCGGCCAGGCGCCACCACGGCAGCTGCAGCAGGCCCGCCACCAGCACGCCGATGCTCGCGGCGAGCGCCCACGCCCACGGGCCGGTGCTGTACATCAGCCCGGCCACGACGACGACGCCGCCGACCTGCCCCACCCAACCCCGCAGCAGCCCGTCCAGGCGCAGCAGCCGGAGCAGGATCAGCACACCCAGCCCGACCAACCACGGGATCCATGACCACCCCGAGAACGGCCACAGCAGCAGCGCGGCCGACCCGATGGCGAGGCCTGCGGCTCCTCGGCGCGTGCGTGTGAGCCGCTGCCACCGGAAGGACGGCCGCGGATCCGCATGCGCGGGCGGCGTGCGGGCGGCCGGGAGCCACGGCGGGGGATCGGGGCGCGGTTCCATCGTCGGAGGAGGCTACCGGCTCCGGAGGCCGCCGACGCGCTCATCCATCGCCGCGAGCCGGACGTTTCCGGGGATCGAATCCCGGCAACGTCGGTCTCGTGGCGACCCGGGCCCGTCAGGGTCGGCGCGTGTCGACCTGGTGGAAGTTCAGGTGCGCACGGGACGGGGTGGGGCCGCGCTGGCCTTGGTACCGGGAGCCGACGCCCTCGCTGCCGTAGGGCCGCTCGGCCGGGCTGGACAGCCGGAAGAGGCACAGCTGGCCGATCTTCATCCCCGGCCAGAGCGTGATCGGCAGGTTCGCGACGTTCGACAGCTCCAACGTGATGTGGCCGCTGAACCCCGGGTCGATGAACCCGGCCGTCGAGTGGGTGAGCAGGCCGAGGCGACCGAGCGAGCTCTTGCCCTCCAGGCGCCCGGCCAGGTCGTCGGGCAGGGAGATGGCCTCGAACGTCGAACCCAGCACGAACTCACCCGGATGGAGCACGAACGGGTCGTCACCGTCGGGCTCGACCGGCGTCGTCAGCTCGTCCTGCTGCTTCCGCGGGTCGATGTGGGTGTAGCGGGAGTTCTGGAAGACCCGGAAGTAGCGGTCGAGCCGCACGTCGACGCTGGAGGGCTGCAGCATCGCGGGGTCCCACGGGTCGAGCACGAGCCTGCCGTTGGCCAGCTCCTTGGTGAGGTCGCCGTCCGAGAGGAGCACGGGCCTACCCTACGGCTCCCGCTGGACCGGGTCGGACGCCTCGGCCTGTTCGTCCTGCGGCAGCCGTTGGTGCGGCAGCTCGAGCACCGGCGAGCTCGTGAGGCCGAACATCCAGGCCACCGCCTGCTCGACGCGGACGGCCTCGAGCCCGTCGGACGGCTCCGGCGCAACCTGGTGGGCTGCGAGCAGCTGGCCGACCGCGACCATGACGCGGGGGCTCAGGATGCTGCGGATGGAGTCACCTGGCTCGGCGATGTAGGGCCCGTCGACGAGCACGGCAGGTGTGCCGAAGCCGGGCGCGTCGCTGACCAGCTCGGGGTTGTCGGAGACGAGGACCGCGCTCACGCCGAGGAGCGCGACGAGATCGGCCAGCGGCACGTTGCGCACGACCGTGCCGCGCGGGTGGCTCGCGATCGGCGCCGCGGCGCCGTGGGTGCCCAGCTCACCGAACAGCACGACCTCGACGTCGGGCTCGTTGTCGAGCAGCTCGGGGAGCCCGGCGAGCACGCCCAGCGAGTCGAGCCGGTCGAGCGCGACCAGCACGATCCGCGGCCGGTCGATCCGCACCCTGCGGAGCAGATGGACGAAGCGCAGGTCGGCGGGCTGCGGGTTGGCCGCGATCGTGTCGCCGACGGGGATCGCGTTCGGACCGATGGGGCTGCCGATCGCGGCGCCGCCCGTGGTGAGGAACAGCGAGGCCAGCTGGCCGATGATCCGGCGGTTGGCCTCTTGGGGGAACGGGCAGAGCAGGTCGTCGGTCGCCACGCCCGCCTGGAGGTGGACGATCGGGATCTGTCGCCAGAACGCGACCTGGGCCGCGATCGCCGCCGTCATCCCGCCGCCGTAAACCATGATCGCCGACGGGTCGAGATCCACCAACAACTCGTCGAGGCGGGTCATGAGCATCGCGCCGACCGAGGCCGGGTTGACGGGATCGAACGGCTCACTCACCAGCTGGGTGACGTCCACGGGCACGCCGAGCGCCTCGAAGGCCTCGTGGACGGCCATAGGGTCGGGGCCGGTCGCGACGGTCAGGGCCCGGATGCGGTCGACGTCGTTGAACGCCGTGGCAACCGGGGCGAGCCGGGCGACCTCGGGTCTACTGCCTGCAACCAGGAGTACGTCGTGATCGTGATCCTGGTCCGGGAGCGACCCCAGGGGCGGGTCGTACTCCGTCATACGGGGGTTCCTCACAGCCGGGGGAGCTGGCCTTTCGGGCTACAGAAGTGTGAGCCTGCGGGAGGTGGAGAGTCGAGGCCCTACCTTAAGGAATGAGCAGGAACACTCGTTCGGGCTACGCAGGAGGGGAGTCTGGTGACTCCGCGTGAGCTGCTACGCTGGGACGCGGCTCGCTGCGGATGTAGTTCAATGGTAGAACATCAGCTTCCCAAGCTGAATACGCGGGTTCGATTCCCGTCATCCGCTCCACCATCAAAGCCGCAGGTCAGAGGCATGATCCTCCGACACTGGACCTTCGTCGTACGCGGGCGTGTCGAGCCAACGGGCCATTGACGGGCCATTACCGGAGCCGAAACAGGGCACCGTCGGTCCCTCGTCGCCGTCCTCGGGGTTGTCCCCATCCGGGTGATCGCCGTCGACGAGGTCACTCATTCGGTCGGCAATCCTCCGGTCGGCCTCACGCGTCGCACGCTGGTAGATAAGCGCCGCACGCATGTCGTCATGCCCCATTCGGGCCATCAGATCGGCGGTACTTGCCCCCGTTTGCGCGGCGAAGTGGTTGCCCGTATGGCGCAGGTCGTGGAAGTGCAGACCCGGAACGCCCAATTTGCGGACCGTCTCCACCCAGTGCGTGAGGTTGTTGAAGTGCGCCCGGCGCAGCGCTCCACCCTTGGGGCCGGTGAACACGAGCGCGTCGGGCCGGGCGTCGACGTACGTCATCAGGTGCTTGATGATCTCCCCTTGAATCGCACCTGGCATGGCAACAGTCCGCACTCCGGCTCGGGACTTCGGCGGACCGACGACGATCCCCCGGCCGACGACCTCGGTGTGCGCGAAGCTCACGCGGACCCAGCTTCCGTCCGCAGCGATGTCACACCGTCGCAACGCGGTCACCTCACCCCAACGCAAGGTCGCGAATGCCGCAACCAGGATCATCGCTCGGTGCTGCGGATACCGCATCGCCTCCGCGAGCTGGAAGACCTGCTGGACGGTGAGGACGGGTCGTTGTGCAGGGTTCTCCCGATCGGCGCCGCGCACCCGGCAGGGATTCCGGCCGATGAGGCCGTCCTCTTCTACAGCCGTGTTCAGGATGGCGCGCAGCAGCCGGTATGACTTGGCCGCGATCGACTGCGAGACACCTGCCGCCAGCAGCTCCGAACGCCACTCCCGCACGAGGGCCGTCGTGATGTCGGCGAGCTTGACCGGACCGAGCTTCGGCTCCACGTGCTTGCCGAAGAGCCATCGGTACAGCTCCACCGTCCGCGGCCGCAGCGCCGGACGCTCTCTGATCCACTTCTCGGCGTAGGCGGCCAGCGGCACCGATCCGCGCTCAGGGTCGATCCAGTCCCCGCGGATCATCCGCGCCTCGGCGAGCGTGAGCCACTGCTCGGCGTCCCGTTTCGTCGCGAACGTCATCGGAGCCGAGCGAAGCCGCCCATCAGGACCGGGGTAGCGCGCTTGCCAACGGCCGGACTCACGTCGACGCACGTTGCCGAACCGCCGGTGACCAGGCTTGTTCGCCATCTCACGCCACCCCATGCAGGTCACGAAGAACGGTGCTGACCGTGGTCGGCTCCACACGTCCCGCCTTGAGGAACGCCTCCAGGTCGGGACGAGCGATCCGCACGTGGGAACCGAGCTTGTGGAAGGCGATGCGTCGCTCGGCAACGAGACGGCGCACGAACCGCACCGACGTGTTGAGGTAGATCGCCGCCTCCGTGACGGTCAGGTAGTCGGTCGTCGTCATGGCGCACCTCTGTCCGCCTGGGCTGGTCGCCTGTTGCCCGGGATCCGACAGGGCGCTCGATGTCTCTCCGCGATGGCGGCGGCGAGTTCGCGTTCGGCGTTGTCGCGGTGGCCGTAGTGGACGGGCCACCAGTCGTTGATCACGGTGATCGTGTCCAGATCGACCGCGATCTGGTTGTCGTCGGCGGTCTCGGCGTCGAGCTGGGCCAGGTCGGCGAGCAGTCGCCAGGTCCGGCGCTGCTCGCGCAACGCCTTGAAGGTCACCGAGTAGCGCTGCGACTTCGTGAGGAAGTGCCCGCGGAAGCCCAGCATGTGCGCCCACCGGCGCAGGTTGAGCCCGTCGTAGGTCGAGGCCGCCCAGCTCCCACGCGGTAATGATCATGCGCCGGTGGTGGTCGCTGATGTGCAGGTGCTCGACGTGGGCGATGTCGCGGATCGGGCGGTCGGCACCCTCGTGCGCGCCGGTGCCCTTGGTGGCGTACTTGGCGATGTATCCGGCCAGGGCGGCGTCGGTGATCTCCCCGTCTCGTCCTCGATCTGCTGCCGCGGCGGTCGCGGTGACTTCGCGGAAGTCCAGCTGCGATCCCCAGCCGAGCACCAGCGGTGCCCCGTCGGGTCGGTGTGTCGTGAGGGTCGCGGCCCTGGCGGCCGTCGTGACAGCTGCGCGGAGTGCGGCGAGGTCGAGCGCGGCCGGTGGCGGGTCAGTGGGTCCATCGGGCCCGTCGAGGCGGATGACGGCGTGGAAGTGCACCAGCCCGCGGCGCTGGTATTCGGCGACTTTGGCGTAGGACAGCCGGGCGTGATCCCGGAACTCGATACCCTTCACCCCGAGCGCGGCGGCCAGCGCGCGGCGAAGCGCGATGGTGAACCGTGCCCACAGCGCCCCGGCGTGGGCCTGCCAGAGCACCGCCCCCTCGTAGTCGTAGGTATCCGGGTCGAGCGCAGTGCCGATCCGGGGGTCGTCGGGTTGGTGTCGATCCCCGCAGCGGCACGGGATGACGTGCCCGCGGACGGACAGCGTGCGGGTGTGCACCGGGCCGAAGGAGGGTGCGGTGAGGGTGAGGAACGCCCGCGGGTGCCCGGTCACGGTGTCGGGCACGTTCTTGGTGTCGTCCCCGGCCAGCCCGGCGCGCAGCAGGTGGAAGGCGTCGGCGGCGTAGCGGTCCGAGCACGCCGGGCACACGGTCTCCCGGCGGTTGCCGCACGGGGCCAGCACGGTGCCGGTGCGCTCGAGCAGCACGGCGCCGTCGCGGTCCAGGACCCGGGAGCTGCCGTTCAGGTGGATGGGTGGGCGCAGCCGCCCGTGGCTTGGACTTGGGTGCGCCACTCGCGGTAGTCGGGAGCGCGTAGCCGGGCGGTGATCAGGGCCTCAGACGAGTCGGTTCGGGAGTCCGAGATGGGTGCTGCGGTGGTGGTCATGGAGCGGCTCCGGTGCGGCGGGGCAGGCGGTGTAGGTGGGTCCAGCGGTCGATCTGATCGCGGGTGGCACGCGGTACGAGGACGGCGCGGGCGGGTCCGTCGTGGCGGCCGGAGGTGACGTGGTGGGTGCCGCCGGTCGTCAGGTGACCGCTGTCGAGCAGTTGGGCGACCATCGCCGTCTCGTAGCTCGGGACTGGTTCGACGTGCCCCTTCCAGGCGGGGTCGCGGCGGAACACGCGCTCGGTTTGTCCGATGAGCACGTAGCCGGGTTCGATCGCGGTGCGGGCTACGGCCACGAACTGGCCCAGGTCGTTGCTCGGGCTGTAGCCGGGCCCGCGTTCGGTGGGGAGGTGTTCTTGGCGGCCCCACAGCCCGCCCTGAGCCGGGTGGTTGCGGGGGCTCATCGGGTCCACCACCAGGTGGCAGAAGCTTGGTAGGACCATTCGCGGACGAGTTGGCGGATTGTCCACAGCTCGATGAGCGCGGCGGCGATGACGGCGAGGCTGAGCCAGCCGGGTGGGCACCAGAGCCAGACGGCGCCGACGCCGAGCCCGAGCAGGATGGTGATGCGCAACCAGGTGCGCAGGACCCAGCCGGTGACGCCCCACATCAGGCCACCGCCCGAACATCAGACCCGACCGACGCTGGGTGGATGCCGAGGCGGGCACGGTCGGCTGCGGTGAGCAGGTACGGCGCATGCAGGGCGCGCCAGTGGGCGGCGGTCAGCGCGTCGGCGGCGTCTTCCCGCCGTTCCCGCACCCACCGGGCCGCCCAGCGCGCTCCGACGACGAGCACGGCCAGGGCGGCGAGGACGGCCAGAGCGATGGTGACGGCGCCGTCGAAGCCGGGGATGACGGATCCGGCGCAGGCCAGCCCGCACGGCAGCGCGAGCACGGCGGTGATCGCGGTGGCCTCTCGGTCGCGGCCGATGGCGTAGTGGCGGGTGGTGGTCATGACGCGCTCTCCTCTCCGCTCGCGCCGGTCGTGCCGTCGGTGCTGTCGGCGGTGGGTGGAGTGGGTAGCGCGATCAGGTGGGTGGCCCGCCCGGTGCCGCCCCAACGCTGGCGCTCGTCGACGTCGCCGAAGTGGGTGCCGGGAGCGCAGGTGGTGACCAACTCGGCGATGTCCCGGTCGGTGACGAGTCCGGCGCGGAGGCGGACCGGGAGGCGGGAGCCGGGGGCGATGGCGAACCCGATCCCGGCGTGGGCTTCGTCGCCGGGGATCTCGTCGGCCAGTGCGCCCTTGTCGCGAGCGCCGTCGCCCAATGCCATGTCGACGTGCACGGCGGTGGTGACGCCGAGGCAGATCTTGGTGGTGAACAGGTCCCGGACCTCGACGACGTCCTTGGAGGGTTCCTGCACGAACGCCATCACCGAGCAGTCCGCCGCCCGGCCCTGGGTCAGGATCTCGGCCAGCAGCCGCAACGCTTCGCGGACCAGGAGCGGTCGCCGTAGGCGGTGGCCATCGCGAGTTCGTCGATGACCAGCAGCTCATACGGCGTCTCGGGCTGATGACCGAGCGGCGCTTGCGCTCGGCGCGCAGCACGTCTTGGCGGGCGGTCATGGTGTCGCGGAACTCGGTCAACACACCGACGGCGTCCGGGCCGGTGCGGGCCCAGCGGTGAAACAGCGGCCGCGCGGACGCGGTCTCCATCCCGCCCTTCAAATCGATCATCCACACCCGCACCAAGCCGTCGCGGATCATCGGTCCGAGGGCGCGCAGCGGGTTCCACATCAGGCCGGACTTGCCGG